>NZ_KB891972.1 GCF_000373585.1 Streptomyces sp. MspMP-M5 | reverse complement strand
AGACCTGGATCTGCACGGACGGCTGGTTGTCCTCGGCCGTGGTGAAGATCTCCGAACGCTTCGTCGGGATCGTGGTGTTGCGCTCGATCAGCTTGGTCATGATGCCGCCCTTGGTCTCGATACCGAGGGACAGCGGGGTGACGTCCAGCAGGAGGACGTCCTTGACCTCGCCCTTGAGGACACCGGCCTGGAGGCTGGCGCCCATGGCGACGACCTCGTCAGGGTTGACGCCCTTGTTGGCCTCCTTGCCGCCGGTCAGCTCCTTGACGAGCTCGGCGACGGCGGGCATACGGGTCGAGCCGCCGACCAGGACCACGTGGTCGATCTCGGACAGCGAGATGCCGGCGTCCTTGATGACGTTGTGGAACGGGGTCTTGCAGCGGTCGAGGAGGTCCGCGGTCAGCTGCTGGAACTGCGAGCGGGTGAGCTTCTCGTCCAGGTGCAGCGGGCCCTCGGCGGAGGCGGTGATGTAGGGCAGGTTGATCGTCGTCTCGCTGGACGACGACAGCTCGATCTTCGCCTTCTCCGCGGCCTCGCGCAGGCGCTGGAGCGCCATCTTGTCCTTGGAGAGGTCGACGCCGTGGCCGCCCGCGAACTGCTTGACCAGGTAGTCGACGATGCGCTGGTCCCAGTCGTCACCACCGAGGTGGTTGTCGCCGTTGGTGGCCTTCACCTCGACGACGCCGTCGCCGATCTCCAGCAGCGACACGTCGAAGGTGCCACCGCCGAGGTCGAAGACGAGAATGGTCTGGTCTTCCTTCTCCAGGCCGTAGGCCAGGGCGGCGGCGGTGGGCTCGTTGACGATGCGCAGGACGTTGAGGCCCGCGATCTCACCGGCCTCCTTGGTGGCCTGGCGCTCGGAGTCGTTGAAGTACGCCGGGACGGTGATGACCGCGTCGGTGACCTTCTCGCCGAGGTAGGACTCCGCGTCCCGCTTCAGCTTCTGCAGGATGAACGCGGAGATCTGCTGCGGGTTGAAGTCCTTCTCGTCGACGTTGATCTTCCAGTCGGTGCCCATGTGACGCTTGACCGACCGGATCGTCCGCTCGACGTTGGTCACCGCCTGGCGCTTGGCAACCTCACCGACCAGCACCTCGCCGTTCTTGGCGAAGGCGACGACGGACGGCGTGGTCCTGGCGCCCTCGGCGTTGGTGATGACGGTGGGCTCACCGCCTTCGAGAACACTGACGACGGAGTTAGTCGTGCCCAGGTCGATGCCGACCGCACGTGCCATTTCGATTCCTCCAGCTGACTTGAGTGGAACAGGCTCAAGGGTGCAGCACCGATCCCGACCTGTCAACAGACCTGAGTCGGGCGCGCTCAACTTTTATATCGCCCTTATCGTCACCGGCCCGTTCCGGAGGACGCCGCGAGGGGGCGGGCGGTTGCCCGCGCGACACAGATCACCGGCCGGGCGGCTACAAGGGGCCCGGAATACTGGGTAACCTCAGCCGCAGACCTGAAAAGTTACCGCTTAGTAGTTCCGCTCGGATCTCCGCCGTCCCGGCCGTCCGATCACGCGGAACCCCTTCGATTTCGCCCGCTCTCGCAGGTTGAGGAGCCACCCATGCAACTCGCCGCGATCATCGTGTCGCTGGTCCTAATCGCGGTCGGCGTCGCGCTGTTCGGCCGTGCCATCCTGCAGATCTACCGCCACATGCGGCTCGGTCAGCCGGTGCCCGCCGGCACCCGCACCGACGACCCCGTACGGCGGACCGTCACCGTGGTCAAGGAGTTCCTCGGCCACACCCGGATGAACCGCTGGGGCATCGTCGGCGCGGCGCACTGGTTCGTGGCGGTGGGCTTCTTCTCCCTGCTGCTGACGATCGTCAACGCCATCGGGCAGCTCTTCAAGGCCGACTGGATCCTGCCGGTCATCGGCGACTGGACGCCGTACAACGTCTTCGTCGAGTTCGTCGGCACGATGACGACGGTCGGCATCCTCGTCCTGATCGTCATCCGGCAGCTGTCCAAGCCCGGCAAGCCGGGCCGCAAGTCCCGCTTCGCCGGCTCCAACTTCGGCCAGGCGTACTTCGTCGAGGCCGTCATCCTCATCGTCGGCGTCTGCATCTTCATGCTGCACGCGCTGGAGGGCGCCCAGCACCACGTCGACGGCTACGAGGCGTCGTTCTTCATCTCGTACCCGGTCGTCGCGTGGCTGAAGAGCATGGACGTCTCGACGCTCCAGAACGTCACCTACTTCTTCGCCGGCCTGAAGATCGCGACCTCGTTCATCTGGATGATCACGGTCGCCCTGAAGACCGACATGGGCGTGGCCTGGCACCGCTTCCTGGCCTTCCCCAACATCTGGTTCAAGCGCGAGGCGGACGGCGACGTCGCGCTCGGCGCGCTGCAGCCGATGGTCTCGGCCGGCAAGCCGATCGACTTCGAGGACCCGGGCGAGGACGACCAGTTCGGCGTCTCCCAGATCGAGCACTTCTCGTGGAAGGGCCTGCTGGACTTCGCCACCTGCACCGAGTGCGGCCGCTGCCAGTCGCAGTGCCCCGCCTGGAACACCGGCAAGCCGCTCTCCCCGAAGCTGCTGATCATGTCGCTGCGCGACCACGCGCACGCCAAGGCGCCGTACCTGCTCGCCGGCGGCGGCAAGACGATGGAGGGCGAGGAGAAGGGCACCGAGGAGCAGCTGGCCGGTGTCCCCGCCGGCGCCCTGGCCGAGGCCGAGCGGCCGCTCATCGGCACCCTCGAAGAGAACGGCGTCATCGACCCCGACGTGCTGTGGTCCTGCACCACCTGCGGCGCCTGCGTCGAGCAGTGCCCGGTCGACATCGAGCACGTCGACCACATCGTCGACATGCGCCGCTACCAGGTCATGATCGAGTCCGCGTTCCCGTCCGAGGCGGGCACGATGCTCAAGAACCTGGAGAAGAAGGGCAACCCCTGGGGTCTGGCCAAGAAGCAGCGGCTGGCCTGGACCAAGGAGGTCGACTTCGAGGTCCCGGTCGTCGGCAAGGACATCGAGGACCTGACCGAGGTGGACTACCTCTACTGGGTCGGCTGTGCCGGCGCCCTGGAGGACCGCGCCAAGAAGACCACCAAGGCGTTCGCCGAGCTGCTGCACATCGCGGGCGTGAAGTTCGCGATCATGGGCGGCGACGAGGCGTGCACCGGTGACTCCGCCCGCCGCCTGGGCAACGAGTTCCTCTTCCAGCAGCTCGGCCAGCAGAACGTCGAGGCCCTCAACATGGCCTTCGGCGAGACCGGTGACGACGACGGCGACTCCGCCGCGGGCGACGGGTCCACCAAGAAGCCGAAGTCGTCGAAGAAGATCGTCGCCACCTGCCCGCACTGCCTGAACACCCTCGGCAACGAGTACCCGCAGCTCGGCGGCGACTACGAGGTCATCCACCACACCCAGCTGCTGCAGCACCTGGTCGACGAGGGCAAGCTCGTCCCCGTCACCCCCGTCGAGGGCATCATCACCTACCACGACCCGTGCTACCTGGGCCGCCACAACAAGATCTACACGCCGCCGCGCGAGATCATCGGCAAGGTCCCGGGCCTGCGCAACGAGGAGATGCACCGCCACAAGGAGCGCGGCTTCTGCTGCGGCGCCGGCGGCGCCCGGATGTGGATGGAGGAGCGGATCGGCAAGCGCATCAACAACGAGCGCGTCGACGAGGCCCTCTCCCTCAACCCCGACATCGTCTCCACCGCCTGCCCGTTCTGCCTGGTCATGCTGACCGACTCGGTCAACGGCAAGAAGAACGACGGCAAGGCCAAGGAGTCCATCCAGGTCGTGGACGTCGCCCAGCTGCTGCTGGACTCCGTCAGGACGCCGATGGATCCGCCGGCGGACGAGGAAGCGTCTGCGGATGCGCCGGAGCCGGCGCCGGCGAAGTAGTTCCGGCGTCCCGGACGCCGTCCGCTGCGCTTGGCCAGCCTCCCACGTTGTCGGCTTCCCCGCCGTGGGGGGCTTGCCGTTTGCGCCTGCGGCGCGGATCCGCTGCGCGGGGCTTGGTCACAAGTTGCCGGGTTCCCCGCCGTGTCGCCTGGCGGCGGGCGTTGTCCGCTGCGCGGGGCTGTTGGGTGCGGTGACGGGCCTGCGGGGGTGGTGTGCCGGACTGCTTCGCTTTACGTCCGGCACACCACCCCCTCCGGCCCGTCCCCTCCCGTTG
>NZ_KB891971.1 GCF_000373585.1 Streptomyces sp. MspMP-M5 | reverse complement strand
CCGCGGGCCAGCTGCCGGGATGGAGGGCCTGTGAGAGCGTTCTACGCTGAACAGAGCCAGCCCGGTGGTGGTCCTCCGTGTCTCGCCGTGATGGCTGGTTGCCTTCGGGCTCCCGCGGCGTATGTCGGCCGTCGTGCGCCGGTGACCACGGAGCGGGCAGAGCAGTCAGGAGAGGATGGCAAGGTGACGGCACGAACCGGTGACATTGAGAAGGCAGCGGGCGTGCTACGCGCCGGAGGTCTGGTGGCTCTCCCGACCGAAACGGTCTACGGGCTGGGCGCCAATGCCGAGGACCCCGCCGCCGTGGCGCGGATTTTCCAAGTCAAGGGGCGTCCGCCTTCCCATCCGTTGATCGTTCACATCGGCGGTGCGGACCAGCTGGGCGATTGGGTAGAGGAGGTGCCGGCGTCGGCGCGGCTGTTGGCTGAGCGGTTCTGGCCAGGGCCGCTGACGCTGGTGTTGCGGCGCGGTCGTCGGGTGCCGCTGGAGGCGACGGGGGGCTTGGAGACGGTGGCCGTGCGGGTGCCCGACCACCCGGTCGCGCTGGCGCTGCTGTCGGCCTTCGGTGGCGGTGTCACGGCGCCGTCCGCCAACCGGTTCGGTTCGGTCAGTCCCACGACGGCCGCTCACGTGCGTGCGGAGCTCGGCGATGCGGTCGACTTCGTGCTGGACGGCGGGCCCTGCGAGGTCGGCGTCGAGTCGACGATCGTCGATGTCACCGGCGATGCCCCGGCGGCCCTTCGGCCTGGCGGGGTGACGCGCGAGGACCTCGAAGCGGCGCTCGGGTACCCGCTTGCGGTCCCTGAGACGAGCCGTGTTCGGGTGCCGGGCCAGCATCCCTCGCACTACGCACCGCGGGCGCGGGTCGTCCTTGTCGAGCCCGAGAAGATCGCCGTCGAAGTACGGCTCGCGCACGAGGCGGGGCACAAGGTGGGCGTCTTCTTGCCTCCGGCCCTCGCCGACGCCCCGGTCAAGGCGCACGCCGTGGTGGCCCTCCCCGCCTCGATGGCCGCCTACGCCCGCGGGCTGTACGGGTTCCTGCGCGAACTCGACCAGCAAGGGTGCGACCTCATCGTCGCCTCCTTGCCGGTGGAGGAGGGGCTGGGACTGGCGATCGCCAACCGGCTCCGCCGCTCTGCGGGCCCCCGATCCTCCCTCGTCCCCGACCTTCAGGAAGGCTGAGCATCAGGTGGCATCGGGTAATCAGCGTGCGGGGGTAGCGGCCCCAGCCCTGGTCAGGCCGTGGGAGGCGGCCAGTTGGGCGCTGCCGTCGGCCAGGCGGTAGGACAGGCCGGCCACGGCGAGGCGGCCGGCGGCGACTCGCTCGGCCAGGACGCGGGAGCGGTCCAGCAGCAGGTCGACGGTGTGCCCGATGTGCTCGGCCAGGATCTCGTCGGCCGACTCGCGTCCGGCGGCGCGGGCCGCCAGCACGCTCGGGGTCACCCGCTCGACGACGTCGCGGACGAAGCCGGACGCGACCTCTGCGGAATCGGTCGCGGAGCGCGCCTGTCTGAAAGTAGTCGTTGATCTTGTCCGGCCTGCGTGTCGTACTGGGCTCTATGTCGATACCTCGCCTGTACTGCCCTTTTCCACTTGAGGTCCACCCCCAACTGGAACGTATCCGCAGCCGCACTGATGACTGGTTGACGCAGCGTGGGATCTGTGTGGACGAAGCGCACCGCCAGCGCCTGCTCAGGTTGGACACAGGCTTTCTCGCCAGTGCGGGCATGCCGCGTGGCGACGAGGAGCGCGTTCAAATCATCAGTGATCTCTTGCTGTGGGAAACCGCGATCGACGACCTCTTCGATGAGACGGCGATCGCGAAAGATCCAAGTGCCTGTGCGGAGGTCGCCGCCAAGGTTCAACGTGCCCTGGAGGCACCGAGGCCCCATGTGTACGAGGACGAGCCGTTGGCGGCGGCGCTTCGCGATATCCGCACCCGACTGGAGGCTGCGGGTGCCACTGCGCAGCAGGTTGGTCGCTGGATCCAGGCCATGCGCACCTATATGTTCGGCTCGGTCACCGGGGCCTTCTTCCGAGCTCAGCTGCAGACTTGCGACCTGTCGATGTACGTGACGCACCGTCTGGACAGCATCGGCACCCTGCCGATAACGAGCCTTATGGATTTCACCGAAGGGATTCGGCTGACTTCCGCAGAGTGGGGGGAGCCTGCCGTACGGGCTCTGACCGAGATGGCGATCTTGCTCACCGGCCTCCAGGACGACATCATCGATGTCTCCGGAGACGGGCTTCGCGCCAACGTGGTGCGAGACTTCGGCGACCTCAATGTCGTCGAGGTGATCGCGCGGGAGCGGGGCCTGCCGCACGAACAGGCCCTGGCGCACGCGATCGCTCTCCATGACGCGCTGATGACGAGGCTGACAGACCTCGGTGACGCTGTAGCGCGACGGGCGAGTCCGGCGCTCGTCGCGTACCTGAGGATGCAGCGGAGCTATCTCCGGTCCTGTTTCGAGTGGTACCACCGCATCGACCGCTATGGCGTCCGGGCGGACACCGCCCCGATCGAGGCCTTGCCCAGCTCCGGTTTCGATCCGCGCTCCATCGCGTCCCTCGCGTGCCTGTGGGACCGCTACGAGTGCGAGAGCGACGGCCCTCGGGCAGCCGGCGCGGCGGACGCATGCTGAGCCCCGCGGAGCCCGACGCCGAGGCGATCACCGACGGCATCGTCCGGTACCTGAGGTCCTTGATCAAAGCGGACGGGTCCCTCACGTGCCAGGTCCGCAGCAGGGTGCTGGAGTCAGCGCTGGCCCTTCGGCTCATGGAACTGGAGCACGAGGCCCCGCAGCGGCAGGCGCAGGTCCGTCGCTTCCTGGAGCATGCGGCGGCGGCCCCTGAGGCGTCCGACCTCGACCGGATGCTCACCTCTGCACTTGTGGGAACACCCGCCCGACTGGAAGACGATCCCCGCGAGGGCACGAGCCGCGATCCGCTCATGGAGTTCCGACACCACACGGCCTCCAGGAAGCGCGCCCGGACCACCGGGTGCAGCGTCAGAACACCGCTGTTGACGGCTGCTGCACAGAGGGCACTACGTAGACGTCATCTCATTTGGCTGTTTCGGTAGACTGTCGGCTGTGGGGGATTATTGAGCGGCTGGTGCCGGACGAGTTGTGGGCGCTGTTCCAGAGGGTGGTACCGGAGGCGCCGATGCGTCCTCAAGGTGGCGGGCGGCGTCGGTACGGCGACCGCGAGGTGTTGGCCGCGATCGTGTTCGTGGCGACGTCCGGCTGTACCTGGCAGCAGTTGCCGTCGGCGTCCTTCGGGCCGTCGGGAGCGACGGCCCATCGGCGGTTCGCCGAGTGGAGCAGGGCCAGGGTGTGGGCGAAGCTGCACCGCCTGGTCCTCGACGAACTCGGCTCCCGTGGGGAGTTGGACTGGTCGAGGTGCGCGATCGACTCGGTGAACATGCGGGCGCTGAAAAGGGGGACCTGACGGGTCCGAATCCTGTGGACCGGGGCAAGTACGGCTCGAAGATCCACTTGATCACGGAGCGGACCGGTCTGCCCCTGTCCGTGGGGATCTCGGGGGCGAACCTGCACGACAGCCAGGCACTTGAACCCCTGGTGCGGGGTATCCCACCCATCCGCTCGCGCCGCGGCCCCAGGCGGCGTCGGCCCGGAAAGCTGCATGCCGACAAGGGCTACGACTACGACCATCTGCGCCGCTGGTTACGCGGCCGCGGCATCGCCCACCGCATCGCCCGCAGAGGAATCGAGAGTTCCACCCGCCTGGGACGCCACCGCTGGACCATCGAGCGGACCATGTCGTGGCTGGCCGGCTGCCGCCGACTTCACCGCCGCTACGAACGCAAGGCCGACCACTTCCTCGCCTTCACCAGCATCGCCTGCACCCTCATCTGCTACCGGAGACTAGCCAAATGAGATGACGTCTAAGTGGGCGGTTCGCGAGTTGATGTCCGTTTCGAAGTGAGGCTTGGGGCAGGGGTGCTGGCCACGGTGCGGGCTACTGCTGCCGGGCAAAGCAGCCGGTGTCGGCTTCGGTGAGGATGCCGAGTTTGACCAGGCGCTTCAGCTTGGCCCGGGTGCCTTCGATGTTCTTCGGCAGCAGTGCGTGGTCGAGGGCCTGGCAGACGTCCTTGGCCCGCAGGGGGCCGGTCGACTCGTTGAAGGCGGCGAGGATGCGCGGGTAGTCCGGGTGCTCGGGCAGCTCCGGCG
>NZ_KB891970.1 GCF_000373585.1 Streptomyces sp. MspMP-M5 | reverse complement strand
GGCCCGCTCCCAGTTCAGCGCCACCCCTCCCCCACCGGACGAAGCGAAGTGATCCCACATGAGTCGACGGACCCTCTCACGGCGCCCCCAGCAACGCCAACAGGCCCACAGACGCTCGCTGTTGAGCACCCGTATGGCGATCGCGGCGATGGCCCTCCTGCTGGGCGGCGGTGCGCTCGCGGCCATCGCCGGCACCGCGTTGGCCCACAACTCCGGCCCGGACCCCGTACCGGGCCACCCGCACCTCACCGTGACCGCCACCACTGTCTCCTGCCCCGATGTCGGCGAGAGCCTGCGGGCGGTGCCGAGTGTCGCCCGGCTCCAGGTCTCCCAGGGGCTGGCCGCCCTCGACCGTCAGGTGTCGGATGCGTACCAGGCGATGATGTCGGGCGGCAGCAGCGGTTCGACGCTCGGCACACTGGAGCGGCAGCGCCGGCAGACCATCGGGGCCATGGCGGACGCGATCGCCCGCGGCGGTGTCCGACGCCCGGACGACCTGATGCGGATGAGCGCCTGCACCACCAAGCCCACCGGGACGATCCCCGACCGAGACCTGAGTCGGCGCCAGATGCCCGGTCAGGGCGGGAATCAGAGGCAGGGGCAGGGCCCGCATCACCGGCAGACCGGGCCCTCGAGGGACGACTTCGTGGACATCACCGCGGTCGCGCCGGGCACCGTCGGCCCGCCGTTCGCCACACCCAGGGGGCGGGGCGCGTCCACCGGCACCTTCTCCAGCGCGTGCGGGCGCAATGAGAACGGCCACTTCAACTCCGACAACGTCATCGTGACCCCGGGCGTGACCAACGGCGCCCACCACACCCACGACTACGTCGGCAACACCACCACCGACGCCTTCTCCACCGAGCAGTCGCTGGCCGCGTCCGGCACGACCTGCTCCAACGGTGATCTGTCGACGTACTACTGGCCGGTGCTGCGCACGTTGGACGGCACGTCCGCACCGCAACCGGGCGCCGGGAGCGACGGCAATGCCGGCTCGGTGCTCACCCCGAGCTCGGTGACGCTGACCTACCACGGCAGCCAGTCGGGCCCCGTACGGGCGATGCCACGCTTCCTGCGGGTGATCACCGGCGACGCCAAGGCGTTCACCAATGGGCCGAAGAACGCCCACGCCTCCTGGAGCTGCACCGGCTTCGAGAACCGGCAGTTGACCGACAAGTACCCTCTGTGCCCCAGGGGTTCGCAGGTGGTCCGCAGGCTGGCCTTCCCCGGTTGCTGGAACGGTCGCAGCACGGACAGCGGAAACCACCGCGACCATATGGCCTTCGCCGGCCGGAACGGCTCCTGCCCTCGCGGTTTCACGGCGGTGCCGCAGCTCACCGAGCGCCTGACGTACGACGTCCCGCCGGGCGACGGCTTCGCGGTGGACAGCTTCCCCGAGCAGTTGCGCAAACCGGTGACGGACCATGGGGACTTCATCGACGTGATGCCGGACGCGCTGATGAACCGCGCGGTCGGGTGCATCAACGGCGGGCGGACCTGTTCCTGACCTCGCATCGCAGGTGACCGCCGTCCCCACTCCGTGCAGGAGTGGGGACGGCGGCCCTCGGCATGTTCGGGCGGCGGGTCACAGGCCGTTGACCCGTGCCTCCCCGGCCGTGCCGAGGGGCCGGATCTTCGATGTCACCGCGCGGGCCCGGCGACCGGCCCGGGCCTGCCTGCTGCGGAGATGGGCCATCAAACGGCGGCTGCGAAGGGCCATTTCCAGCTCGAAGCGGGTCCGCGGATCGCGCAGCGCCGGGCCGAAGAGTTTCTCGATCTGGCGCAGTCGGTAGCGGACGGTCTGCGGATGGACATGCAGCAGCCTGGCGGCCTCGGGGGCGCCGCCACCCTCCAGCCAGGCCAGCAGGGTGACTTCCAGGCGTTCGCTCTGGCACGGCGTCAACTGTGCGAGCGGTCCCAGCCAGCGGGACGTCAGGGCGGCGGCCAGCGACTCGTCCTGGAGGAGCAGTAGTGCCGAGAGGTGGTCGTCGACGAACGCCGCGCGCGCCTCGGGGCCGCCCCTGCCGGGGACCAGGGACAGCAGATAGCGGGCCCAGTACAGCGAGGAGGCGGCGTCCGCGGCGGGGACGGCGTGGCCGACGGCGCTGGTGCGGCCCTTGAGGGCGGCTTCCAGGCGGGCCCTGTTCTGGGTGGCCGGGTCGGGCACGAAGAAGGCGGTGTAGCCGTCGGCGCTGCCGATGAGGGCGTGCCCGAGGGCGGCGGCCAGTTGGGGGGCCTCGGCCGGGGTGGCAAGGACCACGGCCTGGACGGTGTCGGGGACCGGCCAGCCGGCCGCCCGAGCGAGTTCACCGAGGCCGCCCTCCGGGGTTCCCTGCTGTCCGGCGAGGACGTCGAAGAGGTCCTGGCGGGCCCGCGCCACCGGCATCGGGGTCACGACGGACGAAACGGCCGGGCGCTTGCTTTGCGATGTTTTCTGGTACCCGAGGCAGGTCAGCAGGGCCTGTTCCAGCGCCCATTGAGCATCTTCCACGGGTGTGTCACCGAGAAGTGCGGCCATTGCGGGAAATGCGCGTTGCAACTCCCCGACCACCTTCTCCACGAGGTCCGGGAGCTCATTTCTCACCACCCGGGTCCACTCGCCGCGGGGATGCGACCAGAGGCGGTTCAGGAGATCACACATCGCTACCTCGATCCTGGCGGGACGGGGCTGGGAAGGGGACTTGACGTCCCTTCATGCGCCTGAGTGGGCATCATCCGGAGTCCGTGCCGGGGTTCGCGACGCACGTGCAGGAATTTGTCACAGCGCGCTAAACATCAGTAAATCCAGCGGAGGTTCGGTGATGCTGTTGGCCATCCGGATTACGGCCGCCAGTATTCGCCCGGTTACGGAATGTTGAGTGTTACCGGAGGTCACACGAATAATCTTCCGGACAAAAGCCTCGGAGCCCCCGGAAATAAATCCACCGCCGGGATGTATCGCCGGAATTTGCGTACCGCAACCGACCATGTTCCACCCTCGGGAGGTGAAGATGCCCGCCCAGCCCCCACGCGCCGCCCGAAGTGCCCTGCTACGCCCGGCACTTCCGGCCGCGCTGCTGCTCTTCCTCGCCGTCACCCTGCACTCCGGCGCGATGGACAGCACGGTGCACTTCCTGGACTACGACGCCGGAGTGCTGGCACTGGTCTCGCTCTCGGCCACGGTGCTGTGGGGGCTGGCCGCCACCGACCGGCTGGTGCTGTTCGCCCCGCACCGCCTGCTCGCCCAAGCCGTGCACCGGGGCACCGGCATCGCCGGCCTGGGTTTCCTGGGCCTGCACATCTGGGTGAAGGTCACCGAGGGGCACACCGGGGCGACGGCCCTCGCGGTGCCGTTCACCGACGGCGCGCGGCCGGCCCTCATCGGCTGCGGCACGCTCGCCGCATACGGGTTCGTCGCGGTCGCGGTCAGCGGCGCGGTGCGCGGCGCCTTCACCGGCCGTACCGCCGCGCGCTGCTGGTGGGCGCTGCACACGGTCGCCTACCCCGCCTGGGCTCTTGCCCTGCTGCACGGCCTCAAGTCGGGTCGTGCTGCGGCCGGTTGGGCGATCGCGGGATATGGGATCGCGCTCGCCGGGGTGGCCATACGACTCGCCCTGCGGCTGCGCGGCCCGCGCCGTACGACAGGAGGTGAGCCCCGATGACCGCCCCGGCCCCCGTCCACCCACTGCCGTCCACCTCGGACACCGCCCGGCGGCCCGTCCTCGCAAATTCTCCCGGTGGCCCGGGCGTTGGCCTTCCGGCCCCCACCCTGACGTCCGTGGGTCCGCCGCGACTCCTCGCCGGACTCGACGAACTGCCCCGGCTCGACCGGGTCGCGCATCTGACTCTGCACGGCCGACTGCCCCCGCTGACCGCGCAGGAGCTGGTGGCACTGGCCGAGAACACCGACCTCCGCGGCCGGGGCGGCGCCGGCTTCCCCTTCGCCCGGAAGATGACCGCCGTCCTTGACGCCGTCCGCCGCGCCGACGGCAAGGCCGCCGTGGTCGTCAACGGCAGCGAGGGCGAACCCGGTTGCCTCAAGGACACCGCGCTCCTGCTGCACGTGCCGCACCTGGTGCTGGACGGCGCATTGCTGGCCGCCGACGCGATCGGCGCCCGGCAGATCGTGATCGGGGTGACCCGCCCGGATGTGGCGGATTCGGTGCGTCGCGCCGTCGCCGAACGCGGCCCGGTCCGGCCACCGTTACAGGTCGCCCGGCTGCCCGAGCGGTTCGTCACCGGCGAGGGCACCGCGCTCGCCAACGGACTGTCCGGCGGCCCCGCACTGCCCTCGGGCCGCAGGGTCCGCTCCAGCGAACGCGGCCTGGGCGGCCGGCCCACCCTGTTGTCCAACGCCGAGACCTACGCCCAACTCGCCCTGGCCGCACGGCTGGGCGCCCTCGGTTATCGCACCGCGGGCCTGCCCTCCGAGCCCGGCACCCTGCTGCTGACGGTCGCCGGCCGGCAGGTCGTGGAGACCCCCTACGGAACGCCGCTGCTCCAGGTCCTCACGCACTGCGGCATGGACGCCGGGCAGGGCGTGCTCCTCGGCGGCTACCACGGCACCTGGCTCTCCCCCGACGCGGCGCGGACCGCCACCCTCTCTCGCGACGCACTGGCCGCCCACGGCGCGGTGCTGGGCGCCGGGGC
>NZ_KB891969.1 GCF_000373585.1 Streptomyces sp. MspMP-M5 | reverse complement strand
CCGTTGCATGCCGCTGCTCGCCGACCCCGACCGGATGCGGGGCATCGGCCATGCGGCGCTCGACGTGTTGCGCGCCGACCCGCGGACCGACCCCGACCGGATCGCCGCCGTCGGCTACGGCACCGGGGGCGCCATCGGGCTGGAACTCGGGCGCGCCGGCGTCAACCTGCGCGTGATCGGGACAGTCAACGCACTGACCACGGGCCGACCGGGCGAGGCGGCGCGCATCCGCTGCCCGGTGTGGGCCGGGGTCGGGTCGGAAGACCCGATCATGTCGCCCGCGCAACGGGAGGCGTTCACCGCCGAGATGCAGGCCGCGGGCGTCGACTGGCGCCTCGTGGTCTACGGCGGCGCCCTTCACGCCTTCCACCACCCATCGGTCGACCACACCGTGCGCCCCGGCGTCGGCTACCATCCACGGCACGCGCAGCGAGCCTGGCGCGACGTCGTCGACCTGCTCGCCGAGTGCCTGCCGGTGACGGAGTGATCTGGTCAGTCCAAGCTCGGGCGCCCGCCGACCGGCGCGACGCCTGGGCTCCACTGCCACGGCGGGCGGGGCAGGTTGCGGCTTGCCAGTGATCCACTTCGGCCGATCGGTTCGCCCGCCATGCCCCTCCGTACTGCCTGTCCGATAGCCCCCAGTGCCGCCGAACGCGCGCGGCTGAAGATGATGGCCTACGACCACAAGACCGAGCACCGGCTGCGGGTGCGTGCACAGGTGGTGCTGCACGCCGCGCGTGGACGCTCCAACGCGCGCATCGCCCGTCAGACGGGGCTGCACCTGGACACCTGTCGACGGTCATGCAATTGGCTCTGGCGCTGATCTTGTGACGCGGTAGGTGTCAGTGGACATCGCCACCGCGGCAACCGGCCGGCTGTGGATGCAGTTGTGTTGGCTCAAGCGCCGTGACCTGATCCGCCGGGCCGAGGCCGCCGGTCTTCGTGCGCTGGTCCTCACCGTCGACGCGCTCAGGGTGGCGTTCCGTCCGCGGGACGCCACCAAGGGGTTCGCGGTGCCCCGGGCATCCGGGCGGTCAACGTGGCGCACGACGTGATGGCCGCCTCGCACGGCAGTCGGGACGGGGAGCTGGCCATCGCCCGGCAATCCAAGGAGCAGTTCGGCGCCTCGATCACTCGGGAGGATCTCGCCTGGCTGCGCGAAGTGACCTCCCTGCCCCTGGTACTTAAGGGCGTGCGCACCCGCCTTCGGCCTGCACCGCGTGGTACGCGGCGGGGCCGAAGGCGCCTTGTCGCACGGTCGTTGGGAGCGCGGCGTCAGCCGACCTGTCCGGTCGGCCGCATGGTGATGTGGTTGATGTCCACGCCCGCGGGCTGATTGACGGCGAAGACGATCGTGTCCGCGACCTGCTCGGCGGTCATCACCGGCGCCGCCTCGGGGGTGCCGCCGCGCTCGTCCCAGAACGGGGTGTCCACCACCCCGGGGGCGACGACCGTCACGCCGACCCCGTCCTTGCCGACCAGCAGCCGGGTGTTCTCGGCCAGTGCGTGCGCGGCCCACTTGGTGACCGAGTACAGGTTGCCAGGCGTGTTGCGCACCCCGGCGACCGAACCGATGATCACGATCCGGCCCTTGGACTCCCGCAGGTGTGGCAGGGTCTCCCGCACCAGCAGGGCCGGGCCCAGGACGTTGGTGAGGACCATGGCGCGCATGTCCTCGGGGGCATGGCTCTCCAGGTTGCCGGGCAGTGAGAAACCGGCATTGGCGATGACGTTGTCCAGTCGGCCCCACGCCTCCACCACGCGGCGCACGGCGGAGGCGATGTCGTGCGCGTCGCTGGTGTCGCCGGTGATCGTCAGCAGCCGCTCGCCCGCTGCGGCCGAAGCAGCGAAGGCGGCCAGCTTGTCCGCGTCACGTCCGGTGACGGCCACGCGGTGGCCCTGCTTGAGCAGGGCGCGGGCGGTGGCGGCGCCGATTCCGGTCGAGCCACCGGTGATCAGCGTGACGGGTTCCATGGGACGGCCTCCTCAGCGATGTGGTCATCGGGGCTCCGCCAGGGCCCCGGATGTCGATGAACACGAGGTGGCGCGTGAGGTCGACCGACTCCAGGTCGCCGGCCCCCCGAAACGCCTGCACTATACCCAGCGATCTTCCCGCTAAGTGGTCGGCTCCGGAAGTCCTTCGGGGGTTGACTCCTGAGCCTGTCTCATGCGCGGTGCCGGGGCAGACGTTGGGTCGGCGGGGTAGAGGCCGCAGGCGCAGTCCAGGGCGCTTGCGGGGCTGCCGGGGAGGTAGGGCGGTGTCCTCGTAATGGTTGCTGGCTGGCGGCGGTTCCTCTGCAGTGCTGTTTGTGTCCTGTCACGACTGCCCTTCAGGAGCTGTACCCCGGCAAAAACAGATGCCGCAGACTGCACGACGTCGTAATGTGTGATCCCGACTGCTGTCTATTACCTGGCTGTTGGTACGGCCACAGCTTCGGGAGGGCTTGATGGTTGCGGACATAGTCCGGACTTGGGCAGCTGGCTGGGCCGTGTCCCGACGGACACGCCCGCCTGTCGAGAAGCCCTGGGGTCTCTATATCGAGGTGGCCGGCAACCTAGATGAAGTGGGACGCCATGTCCTGCCCGAGGCCAAGGAGTTGTTGGTCCACAGAGCTTCCGCCTCCGTGTCCGTCCCGCAGACTTGGATGAAGATGCCCGCGGAGCCGGAGGAGATCGACTCCTGGTTGTCCCCGGGGTGGGTCTGGGAGGAGAACGGACATCTGATGGCCGTTGACCTGATGGCCACGGACCCGGTCGCGCCTGAAGGGTACATCGTGACCGTGGAGGCCGTTGGAGCCGTCACCTACGCTCGGGTGCTGGATGCGGCGGGCGAGCAGGTGGCCCAGGGCCAGATGGCATCCCTCGGGGAAGCTGTGGTCGTGGACCGGGTGATGACCGAGGAGGCTCATCGGCGGCGCGGGCTGGGCAACTTGGTGATGCGTACGCTTGCCGACCGTGCCCTGGAGACAGGCGCGGTCCTCGGCGTTCTCGGCGCGACCGACGCCGGGCGCGCGCTATATGAGACGCTGGGGTGGAAGAAGCACACGACGCTGGCGGAGTGCGTCTACCGGCCCTGAAGCAGGAGCATTGGCCGTACGTGGGTGTGGCCGAATCCAACGAGCATCAACTGCCCCGGACCGTTGCCGCTCTGGCCTTCACACAACTGCGGTCAGGCAGGGCCATCTTGTCTCCCCGATGCTCATGGCATGGGATGCCGCGCCCAGCCTCGACGTCTGGGCTTCGCCACCGCGGCGCGCGGGGCAGGCTGTGGTATGCCAGTGAGCAGTGTGCATCGTGAAGGTGCTGGTCACGGGTCTGGCATGAGTTGCCTTCGGCGTACTCGTGCTGGTCGTGGGCGGCAGTCTGAGGTGTAGATCGTCTGGCAGTGCGGGTTTGGCGATTTCTCGCCCGCCGTCTCGGGTTGCGCTCGTACGCTCCGGCGCACGGTGGACCCCGAGGTGCATGAGCGGATCTCCGCGCGCCGCGCGGAACGGGGGCACCGAAGCTGCTGGGCTATTGCGGGAGCAGAAACTCTTGGTCGGGCCGCTGCGGGAGCAGCGGCCGGCCCGGTCAATCGGTTGCGGACCTTCGGGATGGAGTGTCTGATCCCGGCTATGACGTTTGTGCTGGGTACGCCGACTGTCGACGGGTTACGCGAGGCCATGGCTGCGCTGCGGGAGTGGCAGTACGACGAAGCGCCGATGCAGTTGCATTCCGGGGACATCGGCTGGAACTACCGGTTCGGAACGGCCGAGACGGCCGCGGTGGTCCGGATCTGGAGTCGGGACGGGCGGATTCTCGCGGTCGGGATGCTCGACTCGCCGACGCTGGTGCGGATGGCGGTCGCTCCGGACGCTTTCCAGGATGAGGACTTGGCGCGGCGGCTCGTCGAGGACCTCTCGCTGCCTGAGCGCGGCGTGCTGCCGGAAGGAGCGGTGTCCATCGAGGCGCCGCTGGGCCTGCTGCTCCACGACCTGCTGAGCAAGGAGGGCTGGGGCGTCGACGAGCCGTGGACGCCGCTCTTCCGGGACCTCACCGAGCCGGTGGAGGACCCCGGCGTGCGGATCAAGTCGATCGGCCCGGAGCAGGCGCAGGACTTCGCCGACGTCCTGCGGTCGGCGTTCAACACCTCGCGGCCTACGCGCGAGTACTGGCACGCGATGTCGGCGGGACCGTTCTACGCCGACGCCCGCTGCCTGGGCGCCTATGACGACCAGGGCAGCGTGGCGGCGGTGGTGACGGTGTGGTCGGCCGGCCCGGGGAAGCCGGGGCTAGTCGAGCCGATGGGCGTCCACGAGGTCCACCGTGGTCGCGGCTACGGCCGGGCGATCACCGTAGCCGGGACGGCCGCGCTGCGGGAGATGGGCTCGTCGAGCGTACGTGTATGCACGCCGAGTTCCAACGTCGGCGGCGTCGCCACGTACAAGGCGGCCGGGTTCGAGGTGCGGCCGGAGGTGCGGGACCGGATCCGGACGGCGTGACGCCGGGGCTGCTCGGTAAGGCGGCAGTCTGGGGCGTAGATCGTCTGGCAGGTGCGGGTTTCCGGTTTCTCATCCGCTGTCGCGGGTTGCGCTCGTACGCTCCGGCGCACGGTGGACCCCGAGGTGCATGAGCGGATCTCCGCGCGCCGCGCGGAGCTGGATGAACTCGAAGAGCAGCTGGTCAAGCAGCTGTCCGAGGTGCGGGCCGAGCGGGCCGAGCTGGCCGTAGCGGTGCGGGTGTGGCAGCGGATGAGCGAGCAGCTCGCTGACGAGCGGGCAACGGCCGGGTCGCCGGTGGTGCAGGTGGCGGGTCGGGCGGTGCGGCTGGTCCCGGACCGGGCGTCAGGGGTGGCCGAGTCCGCGCTGCCGGCGGACTACCAGCGCATCCTGGCCGCCGTGCGGCAGGTCGGCGGGCCGGTCGCCACCCGGGCCGTGAGGCGTTGGGTCTGGACACCGGGGTGCGGGGCAAGCTGGAGCCGCTGCGCGGGAAGTTGATCAAGCTGGCCGATCGCGGCTGGCTGCACAAGCGGGGTGACGGCAAGTTCACCGTGCGCCCGTAGTTGCCGGACTCGAAGAGCGGGTAGGGGTAACCGGCGGGCGCCCGGCGGCAGTTGAGTTTGGTGTGAAGAAATACAACGAAACCGTCGAGGGCCCTGACGGCCTTGTCTACACCGCCCGCCTGCCGCTGTCGAGCGCCACCTTGAACTATCTCGCCGATCTGATCCGCGGCCACTGCAAGAAGATCTGCTCGCCGTGGCGGGCGCTGCCCGCCGGGAAGATCGCCGGGACCGTGCTGGCGGTGCTGCGCTGTGACCAGCGGCTCGGCGACCTGGCCGGCGGCAACGGCATCCACCGCACCACCGTGAGCCGGTGGGTGCGCGAGGTCGTCGGCCTGCTGGCCGCCCGCGCCCCGCGCCTGGACCGCGCGCTCAAGAAGATCGCCCGAATGGGCGGCGGCATCGTACTGCTGGATGGCTCGCTGATACGCACCCGACGCCGCACCGGAGACGCGAACCGGAGGAACTACTCCGGTAAGAGCAAATGCCACGGACTACTCGTGATCGCACTCACCGATGATCGTGGCCGGCTGCTCTGGGTCTCCGCGGCCCGGCCCGGACGCATCTCGGAGATCACCGCCTGCCGACACGACCACCTCACCGCCCATCTGCGCGCGACTGGCCTCGGCGCCATCGCCGACCTGGGCTTCATCGGCCTCGACGACAACGATGACCC
>NZ_KB891968.1 GCF_000373585.1 Streptomyces sp. MspMP-M5 | reverse complement strand
AGCAGGTGCATCCGGGCGCCGGCGAAGAACCACCAGAACAGTTCCCACACCGACACGTCGAACACGAACGGCGTCTTCTGCAGCAGGGTGTCCTCCGCCGTCAGCGGGTACTGCCGCTGCATCCACGTCAGCCGGTTGACCACCGAGCGGTGTTCGACCATGACCCCCTTGGGCCGACCGGTCGAGCCCGAGGTGTAGATGACGTAGGCCAGGTCCCGCGGGCCGCCGCGCCGCAGCGGTGCCTCGGGGCGCTCGGCGTACGGCTCGGGGGCGTCCAGGTACGTCACCGGGGCGGTCAGGCCGTCCGGTACCGGCACGCCGGGCTGGGCCAGCACCCGGGCCGCGCCGGCCCGTTCGACGAGGTCGAGCAGGCGCAGCGCGGGGACGGTCGGGTCCAAGGGCAGGTAGGCGGCACCGGCCTTGAGCACGCCCAGCACCGCCACCGGCAGTTCCAGGCACCGGTCGCTGAGCACCCCGACCACGTCACCGGGGCCGATGCCCTGCGCGACCAGGTAGCCGGCGAGCCGTTCGGTGCGCTCGTCGAGCTGGCGGTAGGTCAGCGAGGCGGTGTCGGTGCTGACCGCCACCGCGTCGGGGGTCCGGGCGGCCTGCGCGCGGAAGATGCCGTGCAGCGTCGCGTCCTGGGGGAAGTCCCGTGCGGTGGCGTTGAATTCCCGCAGCACCCGGTGCCGGTCCTCCGGGCGCAGCAGTTCATGGCTGCCGACCGGGAGGGCGGGGTCGGCGACGGCCTGAGCGAGCACCGTGCGGTAGACGTCCGCCACTGCGGCGGCCTCCAACGGGCCGTCCGGGTCGCCGTCGTGACCGGCCGACGGCTCGGCGCCGCTGAGGTCGAGCACCCGCCGGAAGCCGTCCCGGGCGGTGCCGGGGACGCAGGTGACCAGCAGGTCCGGTGCGTCCCCCGCCGCCTCGGCGCCGGGCTCCGCGGCGTGCAGCGCGGCGTCGACCCGGGCCGCGAAGTCCTTGAAGGACACCACCGGGTCGACCGGGAGCGCGAGGGTGCGCGGCGCACCCGCGGCCGGGACCACCCGGACGCGGGGCGCGGCGTCGTGGACGACGTGGTGCAGTGCCAGGAGGGCCGCGGCCAGCCGGTCCCGGTCGCCGGGCGCGTCCGGCGCGCCCGGCCGTGGCGCCGCGGTCACCGGGCGGCCCCCGCCGTGCCGACGAGCATCGGTGCCAGGGTCCGCTCCAGGATCTGCTCGGTGCCCTCGATGATGTTGAGCACCTTGCTGTCCCGGTAGGCGCGGGCGGTGACCGACCGCTCCGAGACGCCGGAGGAGGCCAGCAGCTGTACCGCGGAGGCGGTGTGCTCCTGGGCCACCCGGCACACGAAGTACTTGGCGAGCAGCACCGACCGCATCGTCTCCGGTGCCTTGTCCTGCATCGCCCGCGAGGCGGCGACGCACAGGTGGCGGGCGGCCTCCAGGTCGGCGCCCATCCGCGTCACGAGCGTCTGTATCTGGCCGTGTTCCAGCAGCGGTCTGCCGAACGTCCTGCGGGTGCGCACGAACCGGGCGCATTCGTCGAAGCACGCCTCCAGCATGCCGAGCGCCATCCAGGCCACGGCGTGCCGGCCGTGTTCCAGGGCGGTGGGGACCAGCACCGGTACGGCGAAGTCCGGTTTGCCGACCAGCGCCTCCGGGGCGATCACGCAGTCCTCGAAGTCGATGCGCGCCAGGCCGGCCGCGCGCAGACCCAGCATGTCGCCCATGGGTGTCACGGTGACGCCGGGGGCGTCCCGGCTGACCAGGCACGCCTCGGAGCGCCCGGCGCGCCGGGCGAACACCAGCAGGTCGTCGGCGCGTTGGCCGAAGGTGATGTAGACCTTGGTGCCGTTGAGCACCAGGTCGTCGCCGCGTTCGGCCAGGGTGGTGGTGATCTCGCTCAGGTCGCTGCCCGCGTGTGGCTCGGTCATGCAGATCGCGGCGACCCGCTTGCCCGCGCCGAGGGCGGGCATGACGTTCTCGCGCTGCCAGGGTGTGCCCCAGCGGGCGAGGGTCTGCGCCATCATCCCGTGCACATTGACCAACGAGGCCAGTGAGATGCTCACCCGCCCCAGGGCCTCGTACAGCAGGCCCGCCTCGATGGCGTTCCATCCGCCGCCCCCGACCTGGGCGGGCAACGGGGCGCCGAGCAGGCCCTGTTCGGCGGTCCACGTCACCACCTCCTCGGGCAGCAGCGCGCCGCTCTCCCAGGTGTGTGCCTGGTCCTGCCAGCGGTCCAGTACCAGGGTGAGCATCCGGCGGTGGTGCGCCCGCTCGTCCGGTGTCAACAGCCGGTCCACAGTGTTGCTCTCCCTCGGATCAGGCGGGGTCGGCTTCGAGCTGCTTGCGCTGCACGAAGTCGGTGATCTTGGCGATGCTGGCGAAGTTGCGGAGGTTCAGGTCGTCCACGTCGACCTCGACGCCGAACCGGCTCTCCAGGAAGCTCATGAGCTGGATGGCGAACAGCGAGTTGACCCGGCCGGTCTCGAACAGGTCCTCCTCCCGGGCGGGTTCGGAGTCGGTGCTGTGGGAGGCCAGGTAGTCCAGGACGATGCGGTCGATCTCGGTGGCGTTGTGCTGGGTCATCGTGCGTTCCTCGTGGTGTCGGCCGCGGCGGTGCCGCGGTGTTCGTAGAAGCCCCGGCCGCTCTTGCGGCCCAGGCGCCCGGCGGCGACCATCTCCCGCAGCAGGCTGCAGGCTTGGTAACGGTCGTCCCGGTAGCTGTCGTGCAGGTACTCCAGGGTGAGCAGCACCGTGTCCAGGCCGATGAGGTCGGCGGTCTCCAGCGGGCCCATGGTGTGCCCGAAGCACTTCTTGAAGATGTCGTCGACGACTTCGGGGCGTTCGCCCTGGTCCTGGACGGTGCGGATCGCCTCGTTGAAGAAGAGGTGGGAGATGCGGTTGCTGACGAAGCCCGGGAAGTCGCCGACCACCACGGACTGCTTGCCGAGCCGGCCCAGCATCTCCTGGACGTAGGCGAGGCAGGCGTCGGAGGTGGCGGCGCCGCGCATCACCTCGACGGCGTCCTTGAGGTAGGAGGGGTTCATGAAGTGGATGCCGACGACGCGTTCGGGCCGGGTGGTCTCGGCGGCCAGCAGCCCCACCGGGATGCTGGAGGTGTTGACGCCGATGCCGGTCCCGGCGGGCAGGATCTTGTCCAGCGCGCGGTAGAGGTCGCGCTTGGCCTCCCAGCGTTCGCTGATGTTCTCCACCACGAACTCGCAGTCGGCCAGCGCCGTCAACTCGGTCGTGGTGACCAGGCGTTCGTCGGCGGTGGCGGCGGGCAGCCGGTCCAGTCCGGGGCGTACCGCGGGCAGGAAGCGGTTGGTCTCGCGCAGCAGCCGGCGGGTGTCGTCCAGTGCCGTCTGATCGGTGTCGACCGCGATGACGCGGAAGCCGTGGATGACGTAGTCGACGCAGACGCTCGCGCCGATGCAGCCGGTGCCCACCACGCCGATGGTGCGCAGGGGTGGTGCCATGGTGTTCTCCAGGGTGGTGTGGAAGGGGGCGGGGGTCACAGGGTGTCGAGCCAGTCGTGCACCACGGCGGCGGCCTCTCCGGCGTTCTCCGCGACGATGGTGCAGTGGTCGCCGGGGACGACGGCCTCGGTGTGCGGCAGTGGCCAGTGGGCGCGCCAGTCCTCGGTGATGGGCGGGGCCTGGGGGTCGCCGGGGATGCAGTCCTCGGGGCGGAGGAAGAGCGTCGGTGCCGCGATCGGCTCGGGGGTCCAGCCGCGGAACAGCTTGCGGTAGCTGCCGAGGGCCGTGAGCGAGGTGAAGTTCATGGTGGTGAACCGTGCGCGGCGCTCGTTGACCTCGTACGTCATGGCCTGCCGGACGGACAGCGGCATGCTGTCGGGCAGGTAGGTGTCCAGCAGGACGACGCCCTGCGCCGGGGTGCCGGCGGACTCCAGGCGGGCGGCGACGCCGTGGGCGAGCCAGCCGCTGGAGGAGTAGCCCAGCATGGCGAAGGGTCGGCCGTCGGCGCAGCGCAGGGTGGCGTCGGCGAGCACGTCGACGAGGACGTCGATGCCGGCGGCCAGCGGCTCGTCGGGCAGGAAGCCGGGCACGGTCACCATCGACAGGTCGCGGCGGTCGCGGAAGAAGGTGGACAGCCGGGCGAACTGCAGGGACTGCTCGACGGGCGCGAACGGCGGCAGGCAGACCACCGCGGGGCCGCGGTCGCCCTTGGCGAGCCGTACGTAGCCGGTGCCGGTGGGGGCCTGGGAGGGGTCGGTGAAGCGCCTGCGGAGCCCCGAGGCGCCGCTGAGCAGGGCCTCGACCTCGGTCATATGGCCGCGCAGGGCGACCTGGCGGTAGACGGCCGCGAAGGACTCGGCGGCGTCCACGCTCGCTGTCGTGGCGGTGGCCGGGGTCGGGGCGCCCTGGTCGAGCGCCTGGTGGAGGAAGGTGCACACGTCGGTGACCGTGGGGTGGTCGAAGACCAGCATGGCGGGCAGGTCGAGGCCGGTGGCCAGGTTCAGCCGGCTGCGGACCTCGACGGCCGACAGGGAGTCGAAGCCCAGCTCCACGAACGGCTGATGGTCGCCGACCGACGCCGCGTCGGGGTGTCCGAGCACGGCGGCCACGGTGCCGCGCACGAGTGCGGCCAGTTCCTCGTGGCGCTGTTCGGCGGGCAGGGCGGCCAGCCGGCGGCGCACGTCCTGGTGGTCGGTCGCGGGCGCGGTCTCGTGGCGGGCCGCCAACAGCTCCCGCACCCGCGGCAGTTCCCCGATCAGCGGGCGCGGCCGGGCGGCGGTGTAGCCGGCGAGGAAGGGCTCCCAGTCCACGTCGGCGACGACCAGGGTGGCCTCGTCGCCGTCCAGGGCCCGTTCGAGTGCGCAGATCCCGTCGGCGGGGGGCATCGGCACCAGGCCGCGGCGGCGCAGCTGGTGGCCGCCCTCCGGTCCGACCATGGCGGAGCCGTCCCAGACGCCCCAGGCGACGGCGGTCGCGGTGACGCCGCGGGCGCGGCGGCGTTCGGCGAGGGCGTCGAGGTGGGCGTTGCCGGCGGCGTAGGCGGCGTAGTGGCCGCTGCCCCAGACGCCGGAGACCGAGGAGAACAGCACGAAGGCGTCCAGGGCGTCGTCGGGGAAGAGCGCGTCGAGGACGTCGGCACCGGCGGTCTTGGCGGCCGCGACGGCACGGAACTCCGCCAGGTCCATGGCGGCGAGCGGGGTGTTCTGCCCGACGCCCGCGGCGTGGAAGACAGCGCGGACCGGCTGGCCGTCCGCCGCCAGCCCGCGGACCAGTGCGGTCATCTCCTCGCGCGCCGCCACGTCGGCGGCCACGACCCGTACCCGGGCGCCCGCCTCGGTCAGCTCGGCGGCGAGGTCGGCGGCGCCGGGGGCCTGCTCGCCGCTGCGCGAGAGCAGGACGAGGGAGGTCGCGCCGCGGGTGACGAGCCAGCGGGCGACGTGGCCGCCCAGCGATCCCGTACCGCCGGTGATCAGCACCGTACCGGTGGGCTTCCAGGTGCGGACGGGCGCGGGCGCGGGGGCGGGGACGACCCGGCGCCGCAGCACTCCGCCGGCCCTCAGCGCCACCTGGTCCTCGGTGCCGTCGCCGGTGAGCAGTCCGGCCAGCAGTGCGGTGGTGCGGTCGTCGAGGGTGCGGGGCAGGTCGATCAGGCCGCCCCAGCGGTCGGGGTGTTCCAGGGAGGCGACCCGGCCCAGGCCCCAGGCGGCGGCCGGCCGGGTCAGGGGCTCCTCCCCGGCGGCCGTGGCGACCGCGCCGCGGGTGAGGCACCACAGGCGGGCGCCGATCTCGGCGTCGCCGAGGGCCTGGAGGAGGACGAGCAGCGGTTCGGGCTCCTCGACGAGGGCGATGACGCCGGACAGCGGTGGCGCTCCGGCGGCGGCCGCGGTGAGCGCGGTGCGGGCCTTCGCCCGGTCGGTGCCGGTCTCGACGGTCACCGCGTCGGCGACGATGCGGGTGAGTGCACGTAGCGTGTCGGCCTGCTCCGGCACGCCGCCTTCGGGCAGCAACACCAGCCAGGTGCCCGGCACTTGGGCCGCGGTCACGGGCTCGGCGGCCGGGTGCCAGGCGACGCGGTAGCGCCACGAGTCCTGGGTTTCGCGGCGGCGGCTCTCCCGGTGCCAGTCGGCCAGTTCGGGCAGGACGGGCAGCAGGGCGGCGGGGGCGCCGAGCGTCTCGGTGAGCGCGGCGTGGTCCTGCTGCTCGACGGCGTCCCAGAAGCTGCCGTCGCGGTCGGTCGTGGCGTGCGCCGCGGTGCGCGGGGCGGCGCCGGTGAGCCAGTATGTCTGCCGTTGGAAGGGGTAGGTGGGCAGGGGCACGGGCGGGCGGGGGGTCAGGAGCGCGGACCAGTCGACGGGGGTGCCGTGGGCGTGGGCCGCCCCCACCGCGGTCACCAGGGCGACGACCTCGTCCTGGCCGCGCCGGGCGCTGGGCACCGCCGCACGGTCCGTCAGCGGCGGCGTCAGCACGGCGTCGGGGCCGACCTCCACGAGGACGTCCGCGCTGTCCAGGCCCGCCACGGCGTCGGCGAACCGCACCGCGTGCCGGGCATGGTCCAGCCAGTACTCGGGCGACGCGAACGGGTGCCCGCTCTCCGCCGCCGGGCTGACCGGAATCCGTGGCTCGGCGAAGGACAACTCGCCCAGGAGGGACCGGAACTCGTCGAGCATCGGCGCCATCAGCGGGGAGTGGAAGGCGTGGCTGACCCGCAGCCGCGTGGTGCGCCGCCCCTGGTCGCGCCAGTGACCGGCGATGCGCTCGACGGCCTCCACCGCGCCGGAGACGACCACGGCGCGCGGCCCGTTGACGGCGGCGACGGCCACCGCCGGCTCCACGTCGGTCAGCACCCGGACCTCGTCCTCGGTGGCGGCGATGGCGGCCATCGCACCGCCCGCCGGCAGCGCCTGCATCAACCGGCCCCGGGTGACGACCAGGCGGGCGGCATGCTCCAGGCTGAGGACACCGGCCACCACGGCCGCGGCGATCTCACCGACCGAGTGCCCCGC
>NZ_KB891967.1 GCF_000373585.1 Streptomyces sp. MspMP-M5 | reverse complement strand
GGCGGCCGTGCCGGGGGCCGCCGCCTGGAGCGCGAGCGCGGCGAGCGCGGTGCTGACCGGGTTGGCGAAGAAGTCACCCGACGGAGACTGCTGGTCGGCGATCATCCGGGCGGCGCGGCGGGCGGCGTTCCGGTCTCCGAAGTGGAATTCCACCAGGGCGTGGGCGGACCAGAGTTCCACCTGGGTCCAGCGCTTGAGCCGCTGCGGCGCGGCGACGGCGGCGGCCAGCCGGGCGCGCAGTGCGGCGGGTCCGGTGCCGCCGCGGGTCGGCCGGGCGGTGTGCAGGGCGACGGCCTGGAGGAGTCTGGCTCGGGCGGAGAGCGCCGGGTCCGCGAAGGCGGGGTCGCTGACGTCGACCGGTTCTCCGGTGTTCAGCGCCAGGGAGAGCAGCGCGGTCTCCACGGCGTGGGCCACCGGGTGGTGATCCTGTGGCGGGGCGGCGCCGGCGGCCAGCCATGCCTTGCCCCGCTCGGCGGCCCGGCCGGCGCCGGGGAGCGGGGAGCGCGCCAGGGCCAGTGTGCACAGTGCGGTCTCGGTGATGCGGGGCGCGGGATCGGCGAGCCATGAGCCGTTGTCCCGCTGGGTGTTGAGGAGATGCCGGGTCGCGCGGGCGAGGGCGCGGTTGGCACGAGGTAGGAGGGTCGGCGATAAGGGTCCGTCCGATATGACGGGTAAAGCGCATCCTTGTGACATCGGGCCTCTGCCTCTCCTGCATTTCGCTGCTCCTGCTTGGCCGCACGTAGCCTGGCGGCGTGGACACTACGCGACCTGCCTGCCACCCTCCCCGGGAGATCGTTTCCATAGCGGACACATGCTCCGCCGCATTGGAGAACATGCCGCGGCTGGAGATCTGGCTCAAAGCGCTCGGACTGCCCGTGAGTCCCGCACTCGTTCCCCTGATGTGCCTTCAAACCGCCTTTTTCACACCGTGGTTACCGTCCCCGACCTGCTATCAGGTCTCCCGTCTCACGGTCTGGTTGATGGCGATCGACAACGTCCTGGACGCACCACAGGCACCGGCGGAATCCAGCCCGGCGTCGACGGACGCCCAGGTCCGGAGCTGGCATCGGATTCTCGCCGGACGCGAGAACGGCAGCGGGAGCGACGACCCGATGGCGCGCGCCCTGGCGGAGATCACCGAAGGCATCGACAACGGCAGTCGGCCCGAACTCAACACCATCTGGCGCAAAAGCATGCACCAGACCCTCAGGGGCATGGAACGCGAACGCGCGGCGGCGCGGACCACTGCCGCCGGCGGCCGGCCGCCTCGACTGGCGGACTACCTGACGCACGGCGCCTGGACCATCGGCGTCGAACAGCAGGTCACCGCCCTGTGGGCGCTCATGGACGAGCCTGGCCTGCCCCACCGCCTCCCCGTGCTGCGCGGCGCGCTGCGCCAGGCAGCAATCGCGATCCGGCTGCTCAACGACCTCCGCGGCCACCGGCGGGAACAACACGAGGGTAAAGCCGACGCCCTCACCCTCGGCCTTTCCGAACAACAGGCATACCAGCGCGCCCAGTCAGCGATCGACGACTGTCGGCGCACCCTGGCTCCGCTCACCGCGGCCGGGTATGGTTCCGCGGTGGCGCTGGAGCGGGTGGCGCTCTGGCATGCGCGGATGTACCACCGCTTCGATCCCGTACGCCCCGACCGGGCGGTCTCCGCCCCTCTGCCCGGCGGGCCGGGGCCAGAGGCCACTTCGCACGCCCGGCACACTCCGTTCGTCCGCCCGCCGAAGGAGGCCCCACCCATGAGCACCGGAATCGATCAGGAAGTCCTGGACGCCATCGCAGCCGGAGAGGAGTACGACGGCGGGAAGTTGGCCGACCTCTTCGATCGGCTCGAACCGGTCGACACCGCCCTCCTCGTCGGCACCTGGCAGGGCGGCGGGTTCGAGCGGACCAGCGAGAACGCCGCGCTGCTGGCGAAGATGCGGTGGTACGGCAAACGCTTCGTCGACGCCGAGCACGTCGAGCCGTTGCTGTGCCGCGACGAGCAGGGGGCGGTCTTCTCGTACCAGGAGATGGGCCTGGCGACACTGCGCGAAGTGGTATTCCACGGCAAGCAGTCCACCGCGATGGTCTACGACCAGCTGCCCATCATCGACCACTTCCGCCGCCTGACCGACGACGTTCTGCTGTGCGTGATGGACAAGAAGGGCGAGCCCGCGGACTTCTTCTTCCACCTCACCCGCGTCCCGGCATAGACACCGACACCGACACCGACACCGGCGAGTAGACACTGTCTACCCACTCTGGTAGACAGTGTCTATGCACACCGAGAACTCCCTCCGGGAGCGGCTGATCGACGTCGGGGTGGATCTCGTACTGACCGAGGGCTCGGCGGCGTTGGGGCTGCGCGAGATCGCCCGCCGGGCCGGGGTGTCGCACGGAGCGCCACGCCGGTACTTCCCCACGCACCATGCCCTGCTCTCCGCGATCGCCCGCCGCGGTTTCGCGGACCTCGGGGACCGATTCACGGCCGCCATCGCCGCCGCGACCACACCACGGGCCCAGTTGCAGGCCATCGCGCGGGTGTACGTCGGGTACGCGCTGGAGCGCCGGGGCATGTTCGAGCTGATGTTCCGTCATGATCTGCTGGACAGCGAGCAGCAGCACACGTCGGACCAGCCAAGGCTGCGCGAGTCGACCCTGCCGCTGTTCGACCGCATCGTCACGCTCGTCGCCAGATGCCGAGCGGAGCGGAACAGCACCGTACAACCGACCGATGAGTCAGGCGAGTTGGCCACCATCGCCCCCGCCACACCCTCCGCCTCCGTCACGGCCGCCGTTCTGTGGTCGAACCTGCACGGCATGGCCCAGCTGTGGGCCTGGGGCAGTCTGCAACTCGCGCTGGGAGGCGCCACCCAACAGCCTGGCGATGCACCGCAACAAAGCGACCGACTCGGCCAACTCAGCCAACTCGACCAGCTTGTGGCGGCGGTGCTGGACACCCACCTCGGCCCGGTGCACACGTGACGGCGTCCCCGCGGCGACCAATCGCGCTCCTGGTCAGCGTGGCCGGTGCGATGCTCGTTGCCTTGGACGGCACGGTGCTGCTGGTGGCGCAACCCGGTCTGCAGCGCGATCTCGGCGCGAGCGTGGCGCAGGTCCAGTGGACAAGCACCGGTTATCTGCTCGCGGTGGCCTCGCTCCTCGTCATCGCCGGACGGCTCGGCGACCGGTACGGACACGGGCGGCTGCTGTTTGCCGGCGTGGTCGGCTTCGGAGTCGTCTCGGCCGGTATCGCGCTCGCGCCGCCGATCGGTTGGGTGATCGGACTGCGCGCCGCCCAAGGCGTGTTCGGCGCACTGCTCCAACCGGCGACCCTCGCGTTGTTGCGCCTGACGTATCCAGCGGACCGGCTCGGTACGCCGGTCGCCATCCGCACCAGCGCGATCGCGGTGGCCGCGGGAGCCGGTCCGCTCCTCGGGGGTGTCCTGGTCACGCATCTGGGCTGGCGCGCCGTGTTCTGGCTCAACGTCCCCCTCGCACTTCTGATCGCCGCACTCATCCTGTTCGTACGAGCGCCGGCACCGCCTTCCCCCGCCCGCTCGCAGCGGCTCGACCTCGCCGGCACCGCCCTCCTCACCACCATGCTCGTGGTGCTGGTCCACACCCTGGCCGGGGTGCCGGCACACGGCTGGGCCGCCGCGCCGACCCTGCTCGGGCTCGTCGCCGTCGTGGGTCTCGCCGTCGTCCTGGTCCGACACGAACGCCGGATCGCGTACCCGGTCGTGCCACCTGCCGTGGCGCGGTCCGTCCCGGTCATCGCGTCGATGGCGATCCTGCTGGCCAGTTCTGCCGGCCTGTTCGGCGCACTGTTCGCGGCCACGTTCTATCTGCAGGACGTACTGCGTCTGGATCCGCTCGCCAGTGGTCTGCGCGTCCTTCCACTGACCGCGCTGATGGTCCTCGGCGCGCCCGTCGCCGGCCGCGCACTGCGCCGGTACGGTCCGCGCAGCACCGCGATCGCGGGCACCGCGCTGCTCGCCCTCGGCATCGCGGGACTGTCCCGGCTGGGTCCGGCCAGTTCATGGACGGCGACGGGGTTGACCTTCGCCGTGATGGGCGCGGGGTTCGCCACCGTGATGGTCACCGCCACCGGGACCGTCGTCGGCGACGCGCCACCCGGATACGCCGGGCTCGTCGGCGGGCTCAAACAGACCGCCATGAACATCGGCCCGACGCTCGGCATCGCCCTGGCCGCCAGCGCGACCGGACCGTCCGCCCACGATTCCCCCGCCGCCCCGGCCACGGCGTTCGCCCCGGCGATGGGCCTGGCCCTGCTGATCCTGGCCGGATGCGCGGCGCTCGGCCTCCTACCGGCTTCCTTGCTGCCCCGACGGCCAGCCAAGTGCCCACCCGAACAGTGCCGTTGCGCAGGTCGCGACGCCGGGCCATGAAGTTCCGCGCCCGGCCCCGTCCCGCGGCGCACAGCCCGTCGGCCGGCCGCCGTGGGCCGACGGGCCATCCGTCAGTGGATCTGACCTGCCTGGTAGGTGCCGTCGGCCGGCTGCTGGGTGATGACGTTTCCACGGTTGAAGGCGTTGATGAGGGCGATTTGCACCACCAGTTCGGCGAGTTGGTCCTCGTCGTAGTACTTGGCGGCGTTCGCCCACACCTCGTCCGGGACGCCGCCGGCCGCGTCGGCGATCCGGGTGCCCTGCTCCGTCAGCTCCAGCGCGGCGCGCTCGGCCTCGGTGAAGACCGTGGCTTCACGCCAGGCCACGACCAGGTTGAGCCGCACCGCGGTCTCCCCGGCCGCGGCGGCCTCCTTGGTGTGCATGTCGATACATCCGGCACAACCATTGATCTGACTGGCGCGGAGCATCATCAGCTCGCGCGTGGCGGCCGGCACCGTCGACTCGGCGAGCGCGTGGTGCGCGGCGATGAAATGCTTCATGGCCTTCGCGGCAACCGGGCTGGCCATCGGGTTCAAACGAGCTTCCATCGTGCACTCCTAGGTCGTCGTCAGTGGCTACACCCCCTTGGACGAGACAGCCCCCGCCCCCTGTGACACGCACGCATGTGACCTGCGTCTCCGCTACGCAGCGGCTTCTCCCGCCCCGGTGGAGGCGCTCAGCCCAGTGGCCGGCTGCAGGTCATGAACGTGCGCTCTGCTTGCAGCAAACCCCAGCCGCAAACCCCATCCGCCCATCGCTCAGGTTGCGTCGGACGCAGGGACGCCCTCGGCCACGAGGGGCGGGGCGGCAGCCATGGTCCCGTCGTCGACAAGGTCGATATGCTGTATGGACATTGAGGGTCGCGAGGCGCTCCGAGCGCGTAACTTTCGCATCAAAATGCGCCATTTCAAGCGCTTGCGGGAACCCTGTAGCGCGGAGTCGACTCCACTCTCGTAGAGACGCACACCGGTGCGTCTGATGCGAAGTGGGGGCAAAATGACACCTATGGCACAACGGCCGGCGCGAGCATGGAAGGCGACCGCCGGCTCCGCGGCCGCGGTGGCTGCCGGAATGGCCCTGGTGATCGGGGCGGCGGCTCCCGGGCAGGCGGCCCCCGCAGCAGCGGCTGCGGGGACAGCACGGTCCGCGCCGAACTGCGGTGGCGCGGTCACGGCACCCATGACCGGGGCGACGCGGACGAACACCTCGGCGGGAACGGAAGCGTCCCCGGCCGCCACGGCCGTCGTCGGCGGAAATGCGGCGCAGAAGTTCTCCTACAGCCTCGGGTCGGAGGCGCCGATCGGCCTCTGGTCGTCCTCGAACGTCACCCTGCGGACCCCGGTCTCCAAGGGCACCGTCCGCCTGGACGTCACCACGCAGGGTTTCATCGCCGATTCCCTCATGATTCAGCGTTACGACGAGAAGAGTCACCGCTGGGTCGATCTCCACACCCAACCGGCCGGCAGTGATCATCCGAACAAGGGGAGGTTCTCCTTCCCCCTCTCCGTCGCGGCGAGCCCCGGCCGCCCCGCCACGGTGGCCCTCCGGGTCCAGGCCATCGACCGTCCCGGCCGCCTGGCCGTGGCCGCTTCGGTGGACGACGGTCACGGTCATACCTACCGCGCACCGACGCGTAACGCCGTCGTCGACCGCCCCACCACCACGGTCAAGGGCTGGCCGCGCGACGCCGGTCTGGTTCGTAGCGGTGCGGCGAAGGAGTTCGAGCTCACGGTCAAGAACACCACCAAGCGGGCCTACCCGGCGCTGAACGCCGGCTACTTCGCCTACGGGCAGAGCGGCAACCGTGCCGTGGCGCCCAAGGATCTGGTGCTGCAGCAGTATGTGCCCGGCCACGGGTGGCAGCGCGTCTCGTTGGTACCCGGCGGCTGCGACCCGGGCATGGGCGCCAAGCTCATCCCGACCGCGAAGACGCCGCTGGCACCTGGCGCCACCGCCGTCTACCGGATGCGACTGGCCGTCGCGGGAGACGCTCCCGTGACCGACGTTGAAGCAGGTGTGTCGGTAGGCACGGGCGACACCTCGTTCTACTACCAGACGTTGCCGTTCAAGATTCGCACCAAGTAGCGCCGGCGAACGCCTCGTTCACGCACGGGGAGTCGGAGGAGGGAGTGGTGGCCGAGCCGCTCGCGGCGGCTGGGCGGCGCCTCCTCACCTTCGGCTCCCCGCCGTCGCATCGGTGCGGCCGTCCCCGACGGGCCCGGAGCGGACCATGCCGAATTCCCACTCCGGCGCCCCTTCCCGTACGGGCTGCACCCGCCCGTTCTGCTGGAAACCATGGCGGGCATAGAGCCGCTCCGCGTACCCGTTTCCCTCCGTCACCCACAGCTCCACCTGCGGAAAGCCGTGGTCCTGGGCCCATTGCAACGCCGCCCGCACCAACACGTCGGCGACTCCGCGCCCGCGTGCGGCAGGATGCACCCACATCGACACGAGCTGGGCGATGCCTGGAGCGCTCGGAACGATGCCGATCAGTCCGCACGCCTCGTCGCCGTCCTCCGCGACGAACTGGTTGCGTCGGGTGAGGCGCTCGCGCCACGCCTCCTCCGTGAACGCCTGCTCCCGCTCCAGAGTGGAGCCGAATGCCTCGGGGGCGTCCGTCAGCGCCGCCAGGCGAAGCGTGCGGTAGAGGGGCCAGTCGTCGGCTGCCAGCGGTCGCACGGAGAGCGTCGTCATGGAGGAGACATTGGCCTCCGTCGACGGGCAGGGCAAGGAAATTTTTTCGTGGCGGAAGAGGTGCGGGACGCTCCCGGCCGCCTCAGCCGCGTCCGGTGAAGTGCTGGCCCACGCCGAGTCGGCGCAGGTCGGCGAGGACCTGCGGGTCCTGGGCGTCGAGCCAGTCGGTGAACTGCCGGAAGGAGACCAGCCGGACGTCCTTGCGCTTGTCGTCGGCGATGTGCTTCAGCGCCTCC
>NZ_KB891966.1 GCF_000373585.1 Streptomyces sp. MspMP-M5 | reverse complement strand
CCGGGGCGAGCCGCATACCACCGGCCTTCGAGCGACGTCCGAGCAGCCGCCCGGAACCTGCCGGACGTCTTGGTGCGCCGCGCCGCGACGGACCCGTCAGCCGGCGCCGTGCGCTTCCGACGAAACAAAGACGGCGGCCCGGCGACCTCGAAGCGCCGGTTCGGTTCGCACAACCCGTCCTCGCCGCCGCGCCGTGACCGCGGACGTCGCCGTCGTCCAGGCGCCGGTCTTGCGAGATCTTGCCTCTGTCTCACCTGACGTTCCCGGATCTGCATCGTGGAGGCAAGATCAAGTGAGACCGCAAGTCAGAGGGCGCGGTGCATGATGTGGAGCCCGACATAGCCCTTCGTCGGATGCCGGAAACCTTCTGGCAGTGTTCCCAGCACCTCGAATCCGAGGGACCGATAGAGCTGCACCGCGTGCGCATTCGTCTCAACGACTGCGTTGAACTGCATCGCCCGGAAGCCGGCTGCGCGCGCCCACTCCGCCGTGTACGCGCACAGCGCCCTGCCCACGCCCCGTCCGGAGTGCGCCGGGTCGACCATGTAGCTGGCGCTCGCGATGTGCGAGCCGTTGCCCATGTGGTTGTTGTTCATCTTCGCCGTGCCCAGGACCGTTCCGGCTTCGTTGACGGCGACGACGGTACGGTTCGGGGCCGACAGGAGCCACCAGTCGCGGCCCTGCTCCTCGCTGAGATCGATCGGATAGGTGAAGGTCTCGCCCGCGGCGACGATCTCGTGAAAGAAGGGCCAGATGGCGGACCAGTCCTCGGCGGTAGCGTCCCTGATCAGCATTGGGACAGGATGCTGGCAGGGCCGCAGAGCCGCCAACACTTTTCGTGCCCAGGGCAATCTCAAGTGAGACACCGCCGCACATCCGTCCGGGACGGGCAATGCCACATGAGACATCTTCCAGAATCCGTCTCATGTCATCTTGCATCCGGCCAGGTCACAGGACCACGCACCGGCAAGACCAGGTGAGGCGGGACACCTTCGTCGTGGTCACATGCACCTTGGTCGGATGCACGTGATCAGACGAAGGCCGCCCCAACGTCCGGCGAATGCCCAGCTGGGCTACCCAGTTCGATACGTCGTTCGAAATCAGTCAGGCAGCGCCACGGTGAGATCCACCTCGACGAGCTGTCCGGGAAAGCCCAGCTGGGCAACGCCCAAGAGCGTGCTGGCGGTGGTGAACGCCGGACCCAGGGCAGACTCGGTGAGCCGACGCCATACGGCTGCGAGGTTTTCCCTTTCGTCGCTCCGCACGTAGATCACCGACCGCACCACGTGTTGCGCCTGGGCACTCGCCGCTGCCAGGGCAGTGAGCGCGTTCGCGATCACCTGGTCGACCTGCATGTCGAGGGAACCGGGACCGACGAGGTCACCGTTCCGATCAAGCGGGCACTGTCCCGCCAGGTAGGCCGTACGCCCTGCCTCTACCACCGTGATGTGGTGGTAGCCGGGCGTCTCATGCAGCAGCTCGGGGTTGATGCGGGTGATCTTCTCAGTCATGTCCGCAAGTCTGACTAGCGTGGTGGCAGCACGCACCACAATTTCCCCTCCGGGCTCCTTGGTAGCTCGGGGTTGGGACACCGACACGAGCACCATGGAAGCCCTGCTGTTCCAGTTTTGCCTGCCGGTCCCCGTCCCGTCCAACTCCCGTGTGTCGTTGTGCGATTGCTCGCGCACCGGTTCGGGAACGCGTCCGACCGCCCGAACCGGGTGCCGGTGTCTCCGTCGGGCATGACGGACGCGGAGTGGGAGGTGGTGCGGGACGCGATGCCGACTCCGGCGTGGCCGGAGGGCCGGGGCGGGCAGCCGGAGGGCTACTGCCACCGCGCGATGCTGGATGCGATCCGGTACGTCACCGACAACGGGATCAAGTGGCGTGCGACGCCTGTCGACTTCCCCTCGTGGGACCGGGTGTATGCCTTCTTCCGCAGGTGGCGGCACCACGGCCTGGCCAAGGAGTTTCACGACCGGCTGTGCGGTCAGGTCGGTGAGGCCGAAGGTCGCACGGCGGAGGCGACCGCGGCGATCACCGACTCGCGGTCGGTCAAGGGTGCAGCTTCGGTACCCGCTGCGTCACGCGGCCATGACGGTGGCAAGAAGATCAACGGCAGGCGTCGGCACGCCATCACGGACTGTCTCGGCCTGTCACGATGGTGTTCGTGTGTGCCGCTGGCGTTACCGACCGGCAGGCCGCCCGCATCATGCTGCCCTGCCTGCGGACACGGTTCCGCAAGATCACGCTCGTATGGGCCGACGGCGGCTACTCCGGTCGCCTGGTCACCTGGGCGAAGGAGAATCTTCAGCTCGCCCTGGAGATCGTCAAACGCAGCGATGACATGAAGGGGTTCGTGGTCCTGCCGAGAAGGTGGGTGGTGGAGCGCACGTTGGGGTGGCTGATGCGTTCGCACCGTCTGGTGCGGGACTTCGCGACGCTGCCCGCCAGCAGCGAGGCGTTCATCCACTTCTCGCAGGCCATGCTCATGAGCCGCCGCCTTGCCCGTCCGGCTTCCCAGCCACGGCAGGAGCAGTCACGGTGGACTGCCGCGGCATGAACCGACCCAACGGCGACACGGCCAGCCACCCCCGCTCGGCCAGGCGCCTCGCCCTGGACCGCACGCCCTCGATCTTCGCCGGCACCACTGGCAGTTCCAGCCGGGCCGCGATGCAGGTTCGTCGTTGCGGGCGGTCAGGGCGCGCATGGCGATGAAGGAGGCCATGACCTCGGGGGTGATGACGGCTTCGGTGCCGCCGGCGATGACGATGTCGGCGGCGCCGGTGCGGATGCGGTCGGTGGCCTGGCCGATGGCTTCGGTGCCTGAGGCGCAGGTGGCGAAGATGGTGCGGGCTTCGCCGCGCAGGCCGAGTTCGATGGCCAGGTGCGCCGAGGCGCTGTTGGGGACGGTCATCGGTGCGGTGTGCGGGGAGACGCGGCGGACGTCGTGGTCGCGCAGGGTGTGGGAGGCGGCTGCCAGGACGGGGGCGCCGCCGATGATGCTGCCCAGGCACACTCCCAGGCGCTCGGCGTCCAGGCCGTCGGTGGTATCGAGGCACAGTTCACCTCGATGCCCGCTCTCTCCGCCAGGACCAGCACCGTGGCAACGAAGCCCTCGGACGGGGCGCCCATGACGGCGTGGCTCATCCGCCGATGCCACGCGAGCAGGGCGTCGACGAACGCTTTGAACCCGCCGGGGTCGATCTGGCACTCGTCAGCGTGCATGGGCCCGATTCCGGATGGTGGACCCAGATCGGCTTGATAGACGCTCACCTGGCTCATGAACAGGCGGGAGGCCCATTCAGTAGAGCGGGAAGCCCCAGCCACCCGGATACCATGGCTCGCGTTCGCCGCGGAAAGCCGTCGAGGCGAGGGCAAGCGCACCGGGCCGCAGTTCCTCGATGAGTCCTGCGGCGGCAAGGCCGGTCAGTGTGGTGCCGCCGAGGAAGGCGGCGCCGAGTTCCGCCGGTGTCAGGTGCAGGTCGGCCGGTGCGGTGGTGGGTTCGCAGACCGCAACTCCGCCGTCGGCCTGCAGCCGGTGGCGTCCGGTGTTCCACGGGCAGAAGTCGTCCCGCACATCGAGCACAAGGTCGAGTGGTTGGGTGTAGCGTCGGCCTGCCAGGGCCCGGTCGATGTCCACCGGCCGTACCCACAGGCGGTCCACCAGTGTGCTCTGCACGGCTCGCGGATCGGTCAGCAGGTGCGGCAGCGGTTCGTCCACGGCGCTCTCGTAGTCGATCCGGCTCACCAGGTCGATTCCGGCGAGAAAACGCCACAACGCCGCATGGGCCGGGCGTGAGAGCGTCGCCAGCTCCAGCACCTGCACCGCGCCGGTGCTGCCGCCGAGCCCGTCAGGGACCGAGCCGTACCGGTAGAGGGCATAGCCGGTGGCGTGGCCGTCGTCCTCGTAGTGCACCGCGAAGCGCAAGGAGGTGGCGCCGCCCCGCCGGTGCGGATAGTCGGCCAGGCGCACTGTCCAGTGAGCCTCGTGCCGGTCGGGCCAGCCGACGGTGTTGGTGCGTGCCTGGTCGTAGATCTTCTCCAGCAGGGGGCGGGCCTCGCCGACATCGTGAAGACGGATGGTTCCGTCTCCGAAGTCGATGTCGGGGCGGAATCGCATGGCGCGTCGATCGCAGCGCATCAGGTTTCCGACCGTCGCGGGCCCGTAGCCGTAGCGTCCGTAGATGCCGGCCTCCGACGGACGCAGCACCGCGATCGGCTCGCGGCCGTTGTCGTAAAGGTCCGTCAGCTGTGCCCGCATCATCGACGTGAGAATGCCGCGGCGGCGGTGCGTCGGGGCCACGCCGACCGAGGCGATCCCTGCCGCGGGCAGGGTGCCTCCGGGAACGCTCAGCATCCGGCTGTACACCGAAGCGCCGGCCACCGGCACGTCACCGTCGAAGGCTGCCAGAGTTCGCTCCAGTTGCGTCGCGGCCCTTTGGTCCGCCAACTCCTGCTCCGAGCGGTCCATGCCGTAGGTGTCGGCAATCATGCGCGCCCAGGGTACGAACTCCTGGTCAGTGACCGGACGAAGCGGAAGCGGCGAGGTCGTCACCCGCCATGTGTACATCACACCGAGCCGGACCGGGAGACCGGCCCCGGACTCTGCCACGCTCCGCTCTTTCATGTTTCGGTGGTCGCCGTAGAAGCCATGGCTCGATCACCGGGCTTGACGGACAGCGCAGTTGCTACCGGTGCTGTCCGAAACTCGTGGACGAGCCACCATCCTCTGCGGCAACCGCTGCGCCCTGCACGGCCCGTCCGACCGCTGCGGACGTGTGACGCACACCCCGTTTACCAGGGTGGGTGGGAACCCGTGTGAGGACGGTTGCGAAGCCGTGATCAAACCAACCAGGAACGTGACGTTTCGCTGTGGGAGGTGCGGTCCCAACGGCAGCAGGCGCTGGGCCCGGCCCGCTGGCGGGGCGGCCGCGCGGAGGAGCCGGCCGCTGTTACTCGGTGTCGTCGGTGCGCAGGGTCAGGTCGAGGAGGCCGGGGAAGCGGGCGTCGAATTCTTCGCGGCGCAGCCGGTTGAGCCGCTTGGGGCCCTGGTCGCGCTGTTCGACCAGGCCGGCGTCGCGCAGAACCGAGAAGTGGTGGCTCTTTGCGGCCCGGCCGACCGGTACGTCGAAGTTGCTGCAGCTGAGCGTCCAGTCGGGGTGGCCGGCCAGCTCGCGGATCAGCTGCATGCGCACGGGATCCGCGAGCGCGGACAGGGCGGTGAGAAGCGGGACGTCGTCGGGGTGAGTGTGCACGGGCGCCGAACGGTGACTCGCGCATTCGGCCTGGTCCGACATTTCGAAGTCCTCCTCCGCCCAGTGTTCGATGGCCATCGTACAGTGCTAGTGTTCGCTTCCGGTCGAACACTCGTGGAAGGGTGGGCTTACGTATGCGTGCGGTTGAGTTCCAGGAGTACGGCGGTCCCGAAGTGCTACGGATCATCGAGGCCCCGGCGCCCGAGCCGGGGCCGGGCCAGGTGGCCATCGAGGTCGTCTGGGCAGGGGTGAACTTCGCCGACGTGAAAGCGCGTGCCGCGGGGTACCGGGTGACGTCGCTGCCCTACCGCCCCGGCTTGGACGTCTCCGGGCGCATCCGGGCGGTCGGCACGGACGTGGAAGGGCTGCGGGTGGGGCAGGAGGTCGCCGCACTCGTCGACGGCGGCGGCTACGCCGAGGTGGTCTGCGCCGAAGCCGCGACCGTCTTCCCGCTGCCCGCGGGGCTGGACCTGCGGACCGCGGCCACGCTGCCGACCGTGCTGCCGACCGCGCACGCCCTGATCCACGAGGTGGGGCGGCTGCAGGCCGGGGAGAGCGTGCTGGTGCACGGCGCGGCGGGAGGCATCGGCACGGTGGTCGGGCAGCTGGCCCGGGCAGCGGGCGCCGGCGCGGTCTACGGGGTGGCCTCCAGCGACGCCAAGGCCGACTACGCACTCAAGCACGGCTACGACGCGGTGTTCCGGCCCGACACCTTCGAGACGGACGTCCGCCGGGCGACCGGCGGCAGGGGCGTCGACCTGGTCCTGGACCCGGTGGGCGGCGAGACGCTGCGCCGCGGCCTGGAGGCACTGGCCGTCTTCGGGCGCCTGGTGTCCTTCGGCAACGCCAGCGGCGCCGAGCCCTGGCAGGCCGGGCAGGGCGAGCTGTACGCGCAGGGCCGCTCCATCGGGGGCTTCTCCGCGCTCTTCCTCGCCGAGTCCGCCCCCGACGCCCTGCGTGCGCTTACCGAACGTGCCCTGCGCACCGTCAGCGACGGAGCGGTCGTCCTTCCCGTCACCGCCGAGTTCCCCCTGTCGGACGCGGCCAAGGCACACCAGCTCATCGGCGGTCGCACGTCCACGGGCAAGCTGCTGCTGCGCGTCACGGACTGACTGCAGGCTCCCGCACGCGACGGGCCGCCAGGCGGGTCCACCCCCGTCGTGTCCTGCTCACCGTTGGTCGACCGGCCGGGTCCGAGGGAGGCCCCTGTTCACCGTGCCGCGACCTCCGGGGCCCGCCAGGCGCCGTGGGCGGCCTGCCGTATTTCGTGCTGCCGCAGGCACGATGGTGGTTACCGCGGCCGCCGGGGGCAGCCCTGCCGACGGCCCCGCGGTCGCCTGCGCCATCGCCCCGGCACCAGCCGGCTGCCGGCCCCGGCCCCTGCCCCGCCGTCGACATGGACGAGAGATCCCACCGCCGCGCCCGGCGTGTCCGCGGCGCCTGCGGAGCCGACCGCCGAGGCGGCTGCGTTCGCGCCCTGGCACTGCCTGGTGGTCGCCGCCGTGCTGCTCCTGATCGGTATTTCCTGCATGTCGTTGGGGACGGTGAACCTGTGGGAGGGGCGGCTGGAGCGGGCTTGTGGCCTGCTTCGGTTGTTCGTCGCCAGCGTTGGCAGCCTGGTGTCGATCGTTCCCCGTGTCCGTCGGCGGGGCGGTCGGCGGAAGTGGGTGCCGCACCGGAAATTTCGCGGGTGAGGCACCCAACCACATGTTGTTCTTCTGCAAGCCCAACATGTGCATCACCCGATCAGACAGCTCGAACTGTCTGGCATGCCTGGTCTGTCAGCCGGCGACGAAGCTCGGCGAGATCGGCTTTGGTGGCTCCGCCTGCCAGCAGGCAGGCATCGACGTCGAAGCCGTCGAGAGCCGCGAGGACGTCCTCCTGCGGGAACCGGTGTCCTGTCCGGCGGCAAACGACAATGTGTGCTCATCGGTGATGGCTTCGGTTTCGACGTCGGCCAGGGCCGGCAACAGCAACGACACCAACCCTGTGCGGTCCCCGCCGAGTCCGCAGCGAAACAGGGTGGAAGGCATCGAAGAGCTCGGTCACGGTGTGCTCGGGGGAGCGCACGCCCCTGTGGCTCCGGGCCCAGTCGATACGCGTCTGCTGGAATGTGCCAGCGGAGCGGTGCATGCGCGAGTCGCGCGGGAAGGCGGGCGGGCGGCGCGCGGAGCGCAGTGATACGTGGGTGGGTTCGGGGACCGCCGGTGAGCCCGTCATGATGTGTCCGTGGTGGTGGTGCGCGGGCCTGGCACGATGATGCTCCTTGCCTCGCAAGGTTCGTGGGCCGAACTGGCTGCTCTGTGCAGCGGATCCGTACGGATCCGCCCGCCGGCCGGTTCCGACGAACGCACCGTCCACGGCGCCTTTGGGCGCGTGACGCGAAGTGTCACCGGGGGCGGCACGCCCGGCGTGCGGCTGTCGCGGGTCTGCCCGGCCGTGGTGATCCCGATCGCCGGGGCTGCGGCTCTACCGGCTCACCGGCATCCGATCGTCCCTGGCTTGTAGGCGATGACGCGATGAGACGCTGCCGGACCCCGTCTGATTGTTTCCGTTCGATCTGCGTGTGGAGATTTCGAAAATATCGCTGATAGGTTTGTATATGCGGTGAAAGCCGTGACGCGGTTGGGGGGTTGCGGGATGGCGGTTGCGTCTGCGGCGGCTGCGTCACCCCGTGCGCGTCACACGCAGAGTGCGGAGGGGACACGGAGTGGCAGGGGC
>NZ_KB891965.1 GCF_000373585.1 Streptomyces sp. MspMP-M5 | reverse complement strand
CCCCAACGGCGACAACACCCGCCCCGCCATCGCATAACCGAACGCGAACGCCACGATCGTCAAACCCAACAACGCCAGCAACGAACGGTTGAGGAACTGGCTCAGCGCCAGCGAGCGCTGGTCCTGGACGCAGTTGCTGATCGCCGCGTTGATCTCGCCGACCGTGCCGGAGGTCGGCAGGATGGGGCAGTTGACGTTGCTGACCCGGAGGTTGGTGCCGAAGACCCGGAAGTCCGGGGTGCCCTCCTTGAGGGTCTCGGCCGCCAGGAAGTAGATGATCGCGAGCAGGACGACACCCGCCATCAGGAACATGCCGCCATAGAGCAGCGTGAGCCGTATCCGGATGGTGGGTCGCAGCCACGGTGCGGGGCGGCGCGGGTCGCCGAGCAGAACGCGGGGGGACTTCGTGAGGACGGGGCGCGGCGGCACGGTGGTCTGCGGGGAGTTCGCCACGGTGGTCAGCCCCGATGCCCCTGCGGCGCGGCTGCGGGGGCGGGCGACGGGATGACGGGTGGGCGCACGGTGGTCCTCTGGTTCTTCCTCAGGTGTCCTGAGGCACACGAAAGTTGCCAAGACGCACCCATAGTGCTCAAAGAGCCAGTAAATCGGCAGTAAGCAAGGGGAAGCGCGGTGCCCACGAGGCGACGACTTCAAGCCAGGGCGGGGCCTGGCCGTCCCTTTCGATAAATGTCAGGCCAATGCGTTACGGTGCGTGCTGTACTTGCCATAAGCGGACATACGGACCTACAGGGGTGGGCATGCAGAAGGGGACCGCGCGGCGCACCGGCGTCTCGCTCGCGGCCGTGGCCGTACTGGCGGGCGCGGCGGGCTGCCAGCAGGCTTCCGGGAAGGCCGACGGGCCGGGCCGCGGCGCCGAGCGCACTCCGGTGCAGGCGCTCAACGCCGCGTACCAGAAGACCGCCGCGGCGAAGTCGGCCAAGGTCACGATGACCATGTCCGTACCGGCGGGCCTGCCGGACGGCGGTGAGACGAAACTGTCCGGCGTCATGGGGTGGGACCCGTTGGTCATGGACGTGACCATGAACGAGAGCCCGCTCGGGGGCGGATCGGACGGTGCCGAGAAGTCGCACATGGTGTGGCTCGATGACACCGTCTACGTCGACCTGGGCAAGCCCTCCGAGGCGTTCGGCGGCAAGCGCTGGGGCAAGTTCGATCTGCGGGCCGCCGCGTCCCAGTCCGGCGACAACGCGCTCATGCGGCAGGTCACCGCCGGCCTGGACGACATGAACCAGGACCCGGCGCAGCAGCTCGCGATGCTGCTCGGCTCGCCGGACGTCAAGCACCTGGGGGCGGGCGAGGTCAACGGCCAACGCGCCGAGCACTACCGGGGCTCGCTGGCGGTGGAGGAGGGCCTCGACTCGCTCAAGTCCGTCAAGCGCCTCACCGGCGAGCAACGCGAGAAGCTCGTCGCGAACATCAAGAAGGCCGGCGTCAAGAGCTACGACTACGACGTCTGGGTCAACGGCCAGGACTACCCCGTGAAGATGGCCGTGGACGTCAAGACCCCGCAAGGCACCGTCAAGACCACGGCGGACTACTCCGACTACGGGACCAAGGCAGCGGTGCAGGCCCCGCCCGCCGCCGACACCGCCGATGTGATGGAGGTCCTGCGGGACCTGATGGCACAGGCGGGCTGACCGGCGGCGGAACCGGACCCTCCCGCCGTCACGTCGTGGCCACCACCGCCCTGGTCGCCGACACGGCGGCCGCCCGCGGCCGTGACCACCACGGCCGGCGCCTCCGACGCCAGGCAGCAGGCCCAGCACGCCATCAAGGTCGGCCAGGCGAACGTCATCCTGGCCTCCCCCACCCGTACGTTTGGGCGGCCCTTCGCCGGTCGAGAATTCCTCTCGCGGCATCACCCGCGTCACATCCCACGCACGTCGCCCGCACCGCCCGTTCGCAACCGCCGCGGAGGTCCCCTGTGCGCCGTCTCACCGTGCCTGTCCTGTCAGCGCTGTTGACCGTCGCGGTGGCGAGCGCGCCGGCCGCAGCCGCGCCCGAGCGGGCGTCGGCCGCCGCCGACCGCCCGGTGATCTTCGTACCCGGACGCAACGCCGGCCCCGGTGTCTGGGACAGCATGATCAGCCGGTTCACCGCGGCCGGCAGGCCCGCGGACCGGCTCTTCACCTGGGACTACGACACCTCACAGTCCGCCAACGAGACGCTCGCGCCGCACTTCCAGGCGTATGTCGACGAGGTGCTGCGCCGAACCGGCGCATCGCAGGTGGACATCGTCGCCCACAGCCTGGGCAGCCTCACCACCCGCTGGTACGTCAAGTTCGGCACCGGCGCGACCAGGGTCCACCACTGGGTGTCCCTGGCCGGCCCCAACCACGGCACGCAACTCGCCTGGCTCTGCGCTCTGTACGACCAGGGATGCCGGGACATGACACCGGGCTCCTACGTCGTGACCCGGCTCAACGAGGGGACGGAGACGCCTGGCCCGGTCCGCTACACCACCGTCCGCTCGCGCTGTGACGAGCAGATCGCGCCCGTGAGCAGTACGGCACTGGCCGGGGCCGAGAACATCGAAGCACCGTGCCTGAAGCACAACGAGCTGTTGACGGACGAGACGGTCGCGACGGAGGTACGGACGGCGCTGGACTCCAACTGACGCTGAAAGCAGAACAGTTGCTGGGGGATGGGGCAGTTGTCGCTCAGTCCGTCGCCCGACCCGGTGCCACCCGCTCCAGCGCCTCCCAACTGACGTCCCGTGCCCGTACGGCGGCCTCCGCGCGGCCGCCGCCGCGCACGCCGAACAGCCGCTTGGCGAAGAGCAGATAGATCACCACCGCAAGGTTGATGAGCAGGGTGAGGACCTTGGTGACCGTCACCCGCGACAGCAACTCGTAGACCTCCGGGGCCAGCAGCACGGTGGTGGCGACGAACGTGAGGTACTCCGCCCACCGCCTGGCGAACCACAACCCGACCGCCTCGACGCCCTCCAGCAGCGCATACGCCGCGATCACCAGCCCGATCAGCCACAACGTCGAGGAACGCACCGCGAACGCCTTGGCCACCTCGCCGAGCAGCCCGCCCTCGGAGACGCCGCCGGTCCCGCCCACGCCGTTCTGCAACAGATCCATGACCCGGTAGAACGGTGCCTGGAGGCTGGCGCGCTTGTCCGCGAAGACGAAGATGCCGGCGGCCAGCGCCCCGAGCACCACGAAGTGCAGCAGCCGGTCGAGCGCGATCAGCCGCAGCACATAGCGGTCGCGCAGCGGCTTGCCGCGCAGCGGGAGAGCGATCTCGTGCCGGTCCGGCGGATAGGGACGGAGGGTCGGCGGCTGCCCGGTCACCGGTACCCAGGCATCGCACCGCAGGCAGCGGTGCCAGCGCAGCCCGTCCCGGTCCTCGCGGACCAGCAGACCGTCGCCCGGCCGCACCCGTTGCGCCCCCACGCCTTCGAGATGGTGGCCGTGCAGCGCGCAGCTCAACAGCTCGTAGCGCAACCGCCGCTTGTCGCCGCCCGTCCCGGGCACCGGGGCCGGCGCGTTGCGGTCCTTCTCCGCCATGCGTTCCTCCGTCGTGACCGGGAGCCTGGTTCTGCGAGTGCCCGCGGTGGGTACCGCGTGGCCCGCCTGAGGCCAGTTTCCGCCAAGGCGGCCGGCGATCCCGGGAACGCCGCGGGGGCGGCGCGTACGGCCGGGTCGCGTCGCCTACTCCGGAACGATCGAACTGCGAATGGAGGATGACCACATGAAAGCCGAACTTGGCCGCATGATGTCCCGCATCGCTGGGTTCGTCCTGCACGGGCGACGCCCCCGGTTCGACCACCCCGACGCCCACCGCGCCGCCCGGGCCAACCAGCACGCGGGCCTCATCGACCACTACCGGCCCTCCGCACCTTCCGCCGGCCTCGTCGACGGTGTCACCGGTCGCTAGGTCCGTCACCGCACCGATAGCCGCCGGCCCGCCACGCCCAGGCGGGCCAGCCGGCGAGTCGACGGGTCAACTGGGCGCAGCACGCGGTTGGTTGAGGTGGCGGCCGGCCTCGTCAGGTGCCCAACTCCAGGCGGTATTCGACGGCGCGTCGGGTCGTCGGGGCGAAGCCGAGTGAGAGGAGGGCCGTCTCGAAGGCGTCGTCTCCGGGCGCCACGCAGGTCTCCGCCGCCCGGATGCCGGGGGATTCCGCCGTCACGCGACGCACCGCCAACGACACGAGCGCCGCCAGCGCGTCGGCCGTCCCTTCCTCCTGGCGGTCGTGCATCAGCACCGCCCGGTCGCCGTCCACCTCCACATCGCACCAGGCGTCACCCATGCCCACCCGGAACGGTGCGCCCCCGGCGGTCGACGACGCGCGATCCCGGCCGTCAGGCGCGGCCGCCGGCCCCGTCGGCAACTCCCTCCGCCACCAGCGATGGACCTCGTCACCGGCGGTCGCCCCCAACTGCTCCAGGGCGGCAGCGGCGGCCAGGGGCATCTCGCCGGTCTCCTCGACCCAGCGCAGCGTACGGCCACCGGCGTCCCGCACCAACGGCGCCGCCGCCTCCACCAATGGCACCCGTGCCTGGGCGGAACCCTCGACCACTCCCACGAACCGGAGATCCGGATCGTCCGCTCCCAAGTCCAGTACCGCGAGCGAGCCGACGACCGACCCCGCCTCCCGCGCCACCACGACCGCGCACGTCCGGTCGTCGGACCAGAACGCGCGAGCCGCGCCGGGTTCCCGGCAGACCTGCACAGAAACTGACATAGCGCGAGTATTTCACGTACGGGACCGCGGTAATGAACGGAAGTTCGAGTGTCGGGGCGGGTGGGGGCGTCTGCGGCTGCTCAGTGGACCGTGATGGTCACCGGGCCGGAGACCGAGCGTGCCCTGGGCTGCTGGTCCTGAGGGGAGCGGCCCTCGAAGAGTACGGCGCGCAGTTGGAGGCGGCCGCGTGCCTTGGCGTGCAGGGTGGCGTTGACGGCGCCGCCGGCGTGGCGGGCGGGCTTGGAGCATGCCACGTTGTGCCAGGCGGCAACCGCCCAACGCTGTTGTACGCAGACCTTGTTGAACGTGGAGTTGTCGTCGCTCGCCCTGGCGGCGGCGCGGACGATTCCGCCCTGGCCGACCGAGTGGGGGCCGGCGGTGAAGGAGAGCGAGGACTTGGCCGAGGCCGGCGCGGTGGCGGCGCCCCATGAGGTGACCGCCAGGGCGCCGATGAGGGCGGAGTGAAGGGTGCGGCGGCGGTGACGGGTCATCCTTTTCTCCTCCATGGCCTGTCCGACGGTGTGGGCATTCGATGCGGCGGGATGGCTGCCGCGCCGTGCGCCTACCCGGCTGATCACGTCACCTTACGTCTGTTTTACGCTGTCGATGACAGTTTTTTGGTAATTCTTGGTCAAGTAGGTGTACTGCGTGAAGATGGCTCGCGTTTCGGCCGTTGTCGCTGCCGCTGCGATGGCACCGGCCGTTCTGTTCTCGTCGCCGGCGGCTGCCGCCGACCGCGTCGCATCGCCCGCCAACTCGGCCCCGGACGCATCGCCGGAGACCGGGTCGCAGACGGGAACGGCGTCGGAGCCGGGGAAGTCCGACGGGCAGGGTGACGCGGCCGCCGAGCAGGACCGGATGACGATCCTGCGGATGCTCGCGGACAAGCACATCGGCAAGGGGCTGTACCGCGAGGCCCAGCGGGCGCTCGACGGCGGCCCGGAGGCCATGCGCCACTTCCTTGAGGTCGGCCAGTACGCGGCACGTGACGAGGACAACCGCGTCACGCTGTCGACGATCCTGGCGAACAAGGGCACGGGCCGGGTGGTCCGCGAAGCGGTGGGGGAGGCGCTTGACGGCACGCCCGAGGACCGCGTGCGTTTCCTGGAATCCGGTTGGCGCTTCGCCCAGGAGACGGACGACCGGATCCGGGCCACGCAGATCCACGGCATCGGCGGGCCCCGGGTGCAGGCGGCCGCCGACAAGGCGCTGCGGGGCACGGCGGAGGACGTCCGGCACTTCCTGGAGGTCGGCCAGTACGAGGCCCGCGCCCAGGACGAGGCGGATGCGGAGGCCCAGCGGAAGGCCGAGGCCGAGCGGAAGGCCGAAGAGGAAGCGGCCAAGAAGAAGCCGGCTCCGGACGCCCATGGTGGGCACACCGGTAGCGGCACGGACAAGGAAGCGGAGGCGGGGGACAGCGCCGAGCCCGCGAAGTCGGGCAGCGGTGCCGGTAGCGGCAGCGGCAGTGTGGGTGGCGTGCGGCCCGCGTCGGTGCCCGCGTCGAGCGCCGTGTCCGCTGCCGCGGGCGGTGACCGGCAACTGGCCGCCACCGGGGTCGGCCCGGCCACCCCGTGGGCGATCGGCGGTTCGGCCGTCGCCCTCACCGCCGGTGCGGGGCTGGTGGTCGCCGCCCGCCGTCGCACCTCGGCCGGCCGCTGACGCACCGTCCGGGCCCTCGTCGTACCACCCGTACGGCGAGGGCCCGCACAGTCTGCTCCACGTCATCGGCGGTGGGCCGGTGCCGGGTCAGTCCGCCAGCGCGGTCAGACCCCGCGGCAGTGTCCCCGTGTAGAGCATGCCCAGTCGCTGCGTCGCCCGCGTGAGTGCGACATACAGATCGCTCGTCCCGAACTCCGCCGGTTCGGCCACCAGCACGGTGTCGAACTCCAGCCCCTTGGCCTGGCGGGGGTCCAGTATCACCACCGGGTTGGTGAGGTTGGGGGCGGGACCGGCGGAGGCCGTCGGGAGGGCCGCCGCCAGGGCGGCACAGCGCTCGCGCGGGGCGATCACGGCGAGCCGGCCGCGGTCGTCGCGTTCCGTCTCGCGGGCCACGGCCCGGGCGACGGCCGCCGGCAGGTCGTCGGTGCGCCGGGCCCACGGGTGGACGCCGGTCGAGCGGATCGACTTCGGAGGCACGAACGACGGGTCGAGGGCCCGGGGGACCTCTGCCGCGGCCGCCATGAGCTCCGTCGGCGTACGGTAGTTGACGCCCAGTCGGACATGCTCCCAGCGGTCGCCGACGTGCGGCGCCAGGATGGCCTCCCAGGCACCGCAGCCGCCCGGTTCCGAGGTCTGCGCGGGATCGCCGACCAGGGTCATGGAACGCGTCGGGCAGCGGCGCATCAGCAGCCGCCACAGCATCGGCGAGAGCTCCTGCGCCTCGTCGACGATGATGTGGCCGAAGGCCCAGGTGCGGTCCGCCGCGGCGCGTTCGGCGGCGGTGCGGTGGTCGGCCTCCTCCTGGCGTTCGGCGAGCCGGTCGGCGTCGATCAGGTCGTGCGCGGCCAGCACCTCGGAGTCCTCGTCGTCCCGGTCCTCGAACTCCTGGGTGCGCGAACCGTAGGAGAGGTCCAGCACGCCCTGCGCATAGGCGATGAGTTCCTGGCGTTCGGCCTCGGCGGCGGCCCGCGCGGCTGAGTCGTCCTCACCGAGGAGCTCGGCGGCCTCGTCCAGCAGCGCGACGTCCGCCGGTGTCCAGGCACCGCCGGTGCGGCGGATCGCGGCCGCTTCGGCGTCGGGCAGATGGACCGGCTCGGCGAGGAAGTCGGCGACCAGCTGCTGCGGGGTGAGGGACGGCCACAGCTCCTCGATGGCGCCGTGCACCGCGCCGCTGGTGGCGATGGCCTTGCCCAACTGGGCGATGTCGTCCGGGCCGAGGAGGTTGGGACCGCCGTAGGGGTCGGCGCCGATCCGCTCGGTGAGTTGTGCGGTGAGCGCGTCGATCACGTGGAAGGCGAAGTACGGGCGCGCGAGGTTGTGCGGCAGCAGGGTGGCCCGGGCCTGCCGGCGGGCCTCCGCCGCGATCGCGGCGTCCAGGTGCAGTTCGCCGTCCTCGTGGTCGATGACGAGGACCGGATCGGGGAGGGTCTGGTGGTCGGCCACGAACCGCGCGAGGGCGTCCGCCATCGCCGCGTCGCCCTTGACCTCGGCCGCGCGGGGCGTGTCGGTGCCGGTCGCGGTCACGCCGGGGAACAGCTCGCCGGGCGTCGCCAGCAGCACACCGGTCTCGCCGAGCGAGGGCAGCACCTGCCCGATGTAGCCGAGGAACGCCGGGTTGGGCCCGACGATCAGCACCGCGCGCCGGGCCAGCTGCTCGCGGTGCGCGTACAGCAGATACGCGGCCCGGTGCAGCGCCACGACGGTCTTGCCGGTGCCCGGGCCGCCCTCCACGACGAGGACGCCGTCGTGCGGGGCGCGGATGATGCGGTCCTGGTCGGCCTGGATGGTCTGCACGATGTCGTGCATGCGGCCGGTGCGGGCCGCGTCCAGCGACGCCAGCAGAATGGCGTCCGCGTCGGCGCCTTCGTGGCCGGTGCGCTCGGAGTCGGCGAGGTCGAGGATCTCGTCGTGCAGTGCGGTCACCCGGCGGCCCTTGGTGGTCAGGTGGCGCCGGCGGCGCAGTCCCATGGGGGTGTGCCCAGTGGCGAGGTAGA
>NZ_KB891964.1 GCF_000373585.1 Streptomyces sp. MspMP-M5 | reverse complement strand
AGGTCGACCATGTTGCCGGCCTCCTTGGCGGCCGACGTGCCGGTGTTCATCGCCACGCCCACGTCGGCCTGGGCCAGTGCGGGGGCGTCGTTGGTGCCGTCGCCGGTCATGGCGACGAGCTTGCCGCCGGCCTGCTCGCGCTTGATCAGCGCCATCTTGTCCTCGGGCGTGGCCTCGGCGAGGAAGTCGTCGACACCGGCCTCCTCGGCGATGGCCTTGGCGGTCAGCGGGTTGTCGCCCGTGATCATGACCGTCTTGATGCCCATCTTGCGCAGCTCTTCGAAGCGTTCGCGCATGCCGTCCTTGACGACGTCCTTGAGGTGGATGACACCGAGGACGCGGGGGCCGCGCTCGTCCTCCAGGGCGACGAGCAGCGGGGTGCCGCCGGCCTGGGAGATGGTGTCGGCGAGTTGCTGGGCGTCCTCGGTGGGCGTGCCGCCGCGCTCCCGGACCCAGGCGAGGACGGAGCCGGTGGCGCCCTTGCGGACCTTGCGGCCGTCGACGTCGACGCCGGACATGCGGGTCTGTGCGGTGAACGGGATCCACTCGGCGCCCGTCAACGTGTCGCCGCTGAACTCACCCTCGCGCAGGCCGTACTTCTCCTTGGCGAGCTCGACGACAGAGCGTCCTTCGGGGGTCTCGTCGGAGAGCGAGGAGAGCCGCGCGGCGTCGGCGAGTTCCTCCTCGGTGGCGCCGCGGACGGGGACGAACTCGGCGGCGCGGCGGTTGCCGTAGGTGATGGTGCCGGTCTTGTCGAGCAGCAATGTCGATACATCGCCTGCCGCTTCGACGGCGCGTCCGGACATGGCGAGGACGTTGCGCTGGACGAGGCGGTCCATGCCGGCGATGCCGATGGCGGACAGGAGCGCGCCGATGGTGGTGGGGATCAGGCAGACCAGCAGGGCGAGCAGCACGATCATGGGCTGTTCGGCGCCGGCGTAGATGGCGAACGGCTGGAGGGTGACGACGGCCAGCAGGAAGACGATGGTGAGGGACGCGAGGAGGATGTTCAGCGCGATCTCGTTGGGCGTCTTCTGACGGGCGGCGCCCTCGACGAGGTTGATCATCCGGTCGATGAAGGTCTCGCCGGGCTTCGTCGTGATCTTGATGACGATGCGGTCGGAGAGGACCTTGGTGCCGCCGGTGACGGCGCAGCGGTCGCCGCCGGATTCGCGGATGACGGGCGCGGATTCGCCGGTGATGGCGGATTCGTCGACGGACGCGACGCCTTCGACGACGTCGCCGTCCCCGGGGATGACGTCGCCGGCTTCGCAGACGACGAGGTCGCCGACGCGGAGTTCGGTGCCGGGTACGCGTTCCTCTTCGGTGCCGTTCAGGCGGCGGGCGACGGTGTCGGTCTTGGCCTTGCGGAGGGTGTCCGCCTGTGCCTTGCCGCGGCCTTCGGCGACGGCTTCGGCGAGGTTGGCGAAGATGACGGTGAGCCACAGCCAGGCCGCGATGGCCCAGCCGAACCAGTCGGTGGGTGCGGCGCAGGCGAATATCGTGGTGAGGACGGAGCCGACCTCGACGACGAACATGACGGGCGACTTGACCATCACGCGCGGGTCGAGCTTGCGCAGGGCGTCCGGCAGCGAGACGAGCAGCTGCTTGGGGTCGAAGAGACCGCCGCCCACGCGGCCGTCGCCGGGCTGCTGCCCGTCGGCGGCGTCCTGTTGCGGGGCGCGGGTCGGAGTGGCGGTGGACATGGAGCCGGGCTCCTCCGGTTTCACGGGGGCGGTCATGACAGGCCCTCCGCCAGCGGCCCGAGGGCGAGCGCCGGGAAGTAGGTCAGACCGGTGATGATCAGGATCGTGCCGACGAGCAGCCCGGCGAAGAGCGGCTTCTCGGTACGGAGGGTGCCCGCGGTCTCGGGGACGGGCTGCTGTTCGGCGAGCGAGCCGGCGAGGGCGAGCACGAACACCATGGGGAGGAAGCGGCCGAGGAGCATGGCCAGGCCGATCGTGGTGTTGTACCAGGGGGTGTTGGCGTTGAGTCCGGCGAAGGCGGAGCCGTTGTTGTTGGCGCCGGAGGTGAACGCGTAGAGGACTTCGGAGAAGCCGTGCGGTCCGGCGCCGGCCGCCTTGGTGTTGAGCATCGAGCCGAGCGCGTCGGGCAGCACCATCGAGGCGGCGGTGAAGCCGAGGACGAGGGTCGGCGTGATGAGGATGTAGCAGGCCGCGAGCTTGATTTCGCGGGTGCCGATCTTCTTGCCGAGGTATTCGGGGGTGCGGCCGACCATGAGTCCGGCGATGAAGACCGCGATGACGGCCATGACGAGCATGCCGTAGAGGCCGGAGCCGACGCCGCCGGGGGCGATCTCGCCGAGCATCATGCCGAGCAGCTGGATTCCGCCACCGAATGCGGTGAAGGAGGAGTGGAAGGAGTCGACGGCTCCGGTTGACGTGAGCGTGGTGGCGACCGAGAAGATCGCGGAACTGCCGACGCCGAAGCGGTTCTCCTTGCCTTCCATGGCGGCGCCCGCGGCCTGGAGGGCCGCGCCGCCGTGGGCGAACTCGGTCCACATCATGAGCGCGGTGAAGCCGAGCCAGATGACGCCCATGGTGGCGAGGATGGCGTAGCCCTGCCGCACGTTCCCGACGAGCTTGCCGAAGGTGCGGGTGAGCGCGAAGGGGATGACGAGGATCAGGAAGATCTCGAAGAGGTTGGTGAAGGCGTTGGGATTCTCGAACGGGTGGGCGGAGTTGGCGTTGAAGTAGCCGCCGCCGTTGGTGCCGAGTTCCTTGATGACTTCCTGGGAGGCGACGGCGCCGCCGTTGGTCTGCTGGGTGCCGCCCATGAACTGGCCGACGCCGTGGATGCCGGAGAAGTTCTGGATGGCGCCGCAGGCGACGAGGATCACGGCGCCGATGACGGCGATGGGGACCAGGACGCGGACGGTGCCGCGGACGAGGTCGGCCCAGAAGTTGCCGAGTTCGCCGGTGCGGGAGCGGGCGAAGCCGCGGACGAGGGCGATGGCGACGGCCATGCCGGTGGCGGCGGAGACGAAGTTCTGTACCGCCAGGCCGAGGGTCTGGACGACGTGGCCCATGGCCTGTTCACCGCTGTACGACTGCCAGTTGGTGTTGGCGACGAAGGACGCGGCGGTGTTGAACGCCTGGTCGGGGCTGATCGCGGCGAATCCGAGGGAGAGCGGCAGGTGTCCCTGGAGGCGCTGGATCAGGTAGAGGAAGAGCACCCCGGCCAGGGAGAAGGCCAGAACGCCGCGGAGGTAGGCGGGCCAGCGCATCTGGGTGTCCGCGTTGGCGCCTATGCAGCGGTAGATGACCTTCTCCACGCGCAGGTGGCGAGGGGAGTTGTAGACGGCGGCCATGTAGTCGCCGAGGGGGCGGTACACCAGGGCGAGCGCCGCGATGAGCGCTGTGAGCTGGAGCACGCCCGCGAGTGCGGGGCTCATGTGGCCCGCCGCGTTGGCAGCTGTCGACACCTCAGAACCTCTCCGGGAAAACGAGGGCGAGGACCAGGTACCCGAGCAGGGCGACGGCCACGACGAGGCCGACGATGTTCTCGACGGTCACAGCTTCGCCACCCCCTTGGCGACGAGAGCCACCACTGCGAAGACCGCGAGGGTGACGACGACGAAGGCCACGTCGGCCATCGTGTGCTCCTAGATGGGCAGACGGAATGGGACCCCTAGAGCAAACCGTCGTTCCTCCGCCACTTGACCGCCGTTGACGCCTCCCTTACGGCCATTAGCGCTCCGTTGACGGTTTTCTTACGCCTCCCGATCTGACCTGCACAAACGTGAAGGGGCCGTACTCCTCGTATGGGAGTACGACCCCTTGCAACCGTCGTTATTGAGCCGTCACGGCGGCGTTGTCGCGCCGTGCTCGACAGCGCAGGATCAGCGGATCTCGGTGATCTCCGGTCCGCGCTCCAGGCGCTCCACGCCGCCGCCGAAGCGCGACCCCTCGGCCTGCTCCTGCTGCACACCGTCCGGCACCATCTGGGCGTCGTCGGGCAGCTTGAGGACGATCGGGTCGCGGGGGGCCATCGGGCCCTCGCCGCGGACGATGACGGTGTCCCGGAAGATGTGCTCCAGGACGCCGGCGGCCTGCGGCTGCACCGCGCCCTGGCCGGAGATCACGCCGCGCAGGAACCAGCGGGGGCCGTCGACGCCGACGAAGCGCACGACCTGGACGCCGTTGGTGCCGTCCGGCAGCTGCACGGGGACCTGGGCACGCAGCTCCCAGCCCAGCGGTCCCTCGACCTCGTCGACGACGCCGCCCTGCTGGGTGATGCCGGCGGCGATCTCCTCGCGGACCTCTCCCCAGATGCCCTCGTTCTTGGGGGCGGCGAAGCCCTGGAGCTGCACGGCGCTGTCCTGGAGGACGACCGTGGCGGCCACGATCGCGTCCCCGGCGACCTCGACGCGCAGTTCCATGCCCTCGACGCCGGGCACGTAGAGGCCGCCGAGGTCGACCCGGCCCTCGCCGGGCTGCTTGACCTCCGACACGTCCCAGGGGCCGTCGGGGCGCGGCGCGGGCGGGAGGTTGAGCCGCGCTTGCGTCGCGTCGTCCTCGCCGGCCTCGACCTCGTCGGCGAGCGCCGTGTCCTCGGCCGGCTCCACCGGAGCCTCGTTCTTCTTGCGACGTCCGAACACGTCACTGTCCTTCCCGGTCGCCACCGACCGATGCGTATTCATTCCCGCCCGTGGAGCCGTCCACCGCCGCGTGACCGCCGGTGGACCCGAATCCCCCCTCGGCCCGCGCCGAGCCGGGAAGTTCCGCCACCTCGTGGAAACGCACCTTCTCGACCTGCTGGACGACCAATTGGGCGATCCGGTCGTACTTCTCGAACCGCACACTCTCGCGCGGGTCCAGATTGACCACGATCACCTTGATCTCTCCACGGTACCCGGCATCGACCGTCCCGGGGGCATTCACCAGCGCCAATCCGCAGCGGGCTGCCAGCCCCGAGCGCGGGTGCACGAAGGCCGCGTAGCCGTCGGGCAGGGCGATCGACACCCCGGTGGGCAGGACCGCCCGCTCCCCCGGTGCGAGGTCGGCGGCCTCGGTGGTGACGAGATCGACTCCGGCGTCCCCGGGGTGGGCGTAGGACGGAAGGGGAACGTCCGGGTCCAGGCGCCGCAGGAGGACGTCCACCGGATTCCGTTGCTGACTCACGGGTTCACCTCGAAGGCACGTACACGCTTGACCTGGTCCGGGTCGGCCATCGCCGCCCTGATCTCCTCGGTCCTTCCGTTGTCGATGAAGTGGTCGACCTTGACCTCGATGAAGACGGCCTGGGCGCGGACCGCCACCGGGCCGTCCGGGGCGCCTATCCGGCCCACCGCCGTGGAGTAGATCTTCCGGCCGTGTACGGCGGTGATCTGCGCCTCGAGGTGCAGCACGGAGCCCAGCGGCACCGGCGCGACGAAGTCGGTCTCCAGGCGGCCGGTCACCGCGATCACCCGCAGCAGCCAGTTCAGGGAGCCGAGCGTCTCGTCCAGCGCGGTGGCCAGCACTCCGCCGTGGGCCAGGCCCGGCGCGCCCTGGTGGGCCTCCTTGACGGTGAATTCGGCGGTGACGCTCACGCCGTCGCCGGCCCGGGCCTCCAGGTGCAGCCCGTGGGGCTGGCCCGTGCCGCAGCCGAAGCACCGGTCGTAGTGCGCGCCGAGCAGTTCTCCGGGCGCCGGCGCGTCCGGGTGCCGTACCGGGGGCGTGGCGCCCTCGGGTGGCGTCAGACGCGTCCTGGGTTGGTCAGTTCCACTCACGAGTGCAGACCCTACCCGCGCGGCCAGGGGGTGAGTGCCGCCGTGCCAAGCTGGAGGCATGCAGTCGTACGAAGAACGTCTCACCGCGCCCCGCTCCTGGTGGCTGATTGCCGCGCTCGTCGGTGTGGCCTGTGCCCTGATGCTGCTGCCCCTGGGGACGCTGCCGATGCTCGGCGGGCTGATCGGCGGCGCGGCACTGTCCGCGGTGGCGGTGAGCGCGTACGGCTCGGTGCGGATCCGGGTGGTCGGCGGTGCGCTGATCGCCGGGGATGCGCGGATCCCGGTGTCGGCGCTGGGTGAGGCGGAGGCGCTGGACCCGGCCGAGACGCTGGCGTGGCGGACGCACAAGGCCGATGCGCGGGCCTTCATGGTGCTGCGCAGCTATGTGCCGACGGCGGTGCGGGTGGAGATCACCGATCCCGACGATCCGACGCCGTACGCCTATGTGTCGACGCGCGAGCCGGAGCGGTTGGTGGCAGCGCTGGCGTCGGCGCGCGGCTGAGCGGCCGGGAGGGCGTCCCAGGGGATCTGGCTGCGGCGCAGGTCCGCGCGGATCTTGAGGGCGAGTTTCCTGGTGTCGCGGCGGTTGAGGAACGCGCCGACCGCGGCGCCGATCAGGAACGGCGTGAGGCTGGGAAGGTTGCGCAGGGTCCGCTTCATGATCTGCTGGCGGAGTTCGCGCTTCATCTGCCCGCCGAGTGCGACGTTCAGGGAGGCGGGTTTGGCGATGTCGATGCCGCGTTCCTCGGTCCAGGAGGTGAGGTAGGCGGTGGCGCGCTGGGTGCGGTTGCCCGGGGGCCGCAGACCGTAGACCTCGTGGAGTTCGGCGATCATCTTGATCTCGACGGCGGCGACGCCCGCGACCTCTGCGGCGAGTTCGGCGGGCAGGGCCGGGGGTGCGGGCAGCATGGCGGCCGCGCCGACGCCCGCGCCCACGGTGGCGGTGCCCGCGCAGGCGCCCGCCACCAGCTTGTCGGCGAGCTCCTCGGGGGTCAGTCCGGGGAAGTGCGCGCGCAGGGTGGCGAGGTCGCGTACCGGGATCCTGGGGGCGGTGGCGATGATCCGGTCGGCGATCACGCCGAGCGCGGACCGTACGCCGTCACGGCCCTTCCTGGCGCCGCGGACGGCGGCGTCCGCGAGCGAGGCCGGGCGGCCCCGCCGCTGGAGTCCACCGGTGGTCCGCTCCTCGGGGTGGGCGGCCGGGTCGGCGGGCACGGGCGCGGTTTCCTCGCGTGATCGTGCGCCGGCCGCCGGACCGTTGCCGCCCTTGCGGCCCTTACGGAACGGGTTCACGCCCGGCACGGCGTAGGCCGGTCAGGCCGCGCAGTCGCGGCAGATCGGGTTGCCGTTCTTGTCCTCGGCGGCCAGCTGGCTGCGGTGGTGCACCAGGAAGCAGCTCATGCAGGTGAACTCGTCCTGCTGCTTGGGCAGCACGCGGACGGCCAGCTCCTCGTTGGACAGGTCGGCGCCGGGGAGCTCCAGGCCCTCGGCCTGCTCGAACTCGTCGACGTCGACGGCCGAGGCGGACTTGTCGTTCCGCCGCGACTTCAGTTCTTCGATGCTGTCCTCGTTGAGGTCGTCATCGGTCTTGCGTGGAGTGTCGTAATCCGTAGCCATTGTCGCTCTCCCCCTCTGGGTGTCTGCGGTGTCTCAGCGCTCGTAACGCGTGAGAGGCCGGACTTGTGCCCGACCTGAGGCGGAGATTTTGCCTCACATCAAGGTCTGTTACTCAATCGACACCCAACCGCACCCCTGAAGAGGTGATCGGTTTGGATGGCGATCAGGACCGTACACGGTCCGAAAGTCGCACCTCGCGCAGCCCATCACGTGTACTTCCCGTGATCTGGGCCTGGGGAAACCCGGATTTTCCCGGCTTTCCACCAGGCAATTCGATCACGGAGGGTAGATGGCCGGAAAGGGGCCTCTGTGAGGGATCACACACGGTCAGGGCGGCGGGCGGACCCGCCGAATTCCGCGCAAAGCGAACTCGGCGAAGGATCCCCGGAGACCCCCCGCCGCGTCAAACCGAAAAGCCGGGCGCGGGCGGACGGGATCCGGGTGTACGGCCGACGGGCGAGCGAACGTACCGCCGGGTAGTCCGGAACTCCCGGCGGCCCCGTACGACCTCTCCAGCGGCCGCACAGGGCCGTCGTCGTCGGTGTCAGAGCGGGAGGACGACGCGCATGTCGAGGCCGCCGCCTTCGCGGGGTTCGGCGGTGATGGTGCCGTCGTGGGCCCGGACCACCGAGCGGACGATGGACAGCCCCAGGCCCACCCCCTTGTCGCTGCCGGTCCGCTCCGTACGCAACCGACGGAACGGCTCGAAGAGGTTCTCCACCTCATACGCCGGCACCACCGGCCCCGTATTGGAGACCACCAGCACCGCGCACCCCGGCTGCGGCTCGGTGCTCACCTCCACCCAACCCCCCTCCGCNACGTTGTACCGCACCGCGTTCTGCACCAGATTCAACGCGATCCGCTCCAACAACACCCCATTGCCCTGCACGAACACCTGCTGCCGCACCCCCCGCAGCGCAACCCCCTTGCCCTGCGCCTCCTCCCGCGTCTGATCCACCGCCTGCGACGCCACCTCCGACAGATCCACCGGCCGCCGGTCCACGATCTTGTTCTCACTGCGCGCCAGCAGCAGCAA
>NZ_KB891963.1 GCF_000373585.1 Streptomyces sp. MspMP-M5 | reverse complement strand
ATCGCGTTCACGATCTCCCGCATCGCATAGGCGCCCTGATGACCGCTGACCGAGCGGTGCCGGTCCTTCCACGCGGTGATCACCGGCTCGATCAACGACCACTGCCCGTCCGATAAGTCGCTGGGATATGACTTGCGTTCACTCACCCCGCCAACCCCAGCAGACCCCACACGACGGACCCGCGGATTCCGCCCACACCTCACACCATCGGGCGACCACAGAACGACTCAAAGACTCACGAACCGCCCACTCAGGCTCCGAAGAAGTTTCCAGCGCCGGGCGAATCGCAGCCGCAGTAGGTGGCAGGTGGCAGGTGGCAGGTGGCAACGGTTCCGAGCTCCCTGACATGAGTGCCGGCGTGGGTTCGTCTTCAGGTGTGGTGGGGTGTGCCTGGCGTGGCGTCAACTGTGGGCGCTGGTATCGGGTGTCCGTTGTGCGGTGTCTGGGTGTGGGTGTGTGGGGAGACCACTGCTGCCCAGCAGGTCCGCAGTGCGGCTGCTGTGGGGTGGTTGAGGTGGCGGCCGAAGGCGTGGAGGCGGGAGGTGGCGGTGGCGGGTTCGATGCCGAGGGTGTCGGCGGTGGTGGTGATGTCGAGCCCGAGGACGTGGTGCAGGAGGGCCGTGTCGGCTTGTTCGGTGGGTGCGAGGTGGAAGAGCGCGGCCGCCGGTGTGGAGACGTTGTTGCAGCGGGGGTGGTGTGCGGCGCGGTGAACGTGTCGGGTCAGGGTCTGCCAGGCGATGGCGCGGGCGTGGTGTCCGGCCAAGGCTTCGGTCCAGGAGGCGACGATGTCGCCGAGGGCGTGTTGGACGGCCAGGATGGCAGTGGTGGGGTCGGCGACGAGGTGGCGGGCGTAGTGCTGGTAGACGTCGTGGTGGAGTTGGCAGAAGGCGGTGAAGTCGGCGGGCAGGACCACGGTGATGGTTGCCTCGCCGGTCTTCGGGCGCACGGGTGCGTGCGGCTCGGTGCCGACGGCGGCTCGTAGTGCAGACGGCATGTCTTCCCCAGAGCGTCGATCGCGAAGTGTCGGAGTGTGTGGTGTGTGGATCAGCCGAAGCCTTCGGCGGGCAAGCCGGAGTGTGGGGTGAGTTCGTCGATGCGCTTGTGCAGTTTCCGTATGGCGTGGGTGTCACCGTTGAGGGCGGCGGTGAGGGCGTTGACGACTGGCCACCGCAGAGCGTGGGCTGGTGGCGGGTCCGGAGCCAGCAGGGCCTGGGCGGTGCGTGGGGTGAGGGGCGTGGGGGCGCGTTGCACGAGGGTGGCTATGTCAGGTGCGGTGGCTGCCAGGCGAAGTCCCCGGAGGGCAGCCTGGAGGGTGCGGACGGCCTTGTCGTAGGTCTGGATGGCGGCGGGGTCCGGGGGGATGCCGCGTGCTTGGTTCCACAGGAAGACCAGATCGTCGGGGTCAGCGTCGCAAGCGCAGGCGAAGGCGCGGGTGACGGCCCAGGTGGGTGTGCGCTCGCCGGAGAGGATGCGGTAGATGTACGACGTGGAGACGCTTGACCAGGCGGCGATCTGCTGGACGTTCACGTCGCTCTTTTCGCGCTTGAGGCGCGAGAGGGCTCTGGAGAGGGCGTAGCCGGGCGTGCCGGGGAGGAGGACCCGCTCCTTCTCGGAGCGGGTGGGGCGGGTGTCGCACTGAAGGGCGGCGGGCCGGCAGGGGGGTCGGGCGGGGCCGCGGGCCGCCCGCTGCGCCAGGACCTTTTCGGCTTTGTCGGCGGAGAAGTTGGACTTCAGGGTGCTGGGGGCGATGTCCATGATCTTGGCGACCTGCGGCACGGTGGCGCCGTCGGCGCGGGCCTGGCAGACAGCGACGACGGTGATGTCCACCAGGTCACGGCGCAGTGCTTCGCACCATTTGACGACGTCCAGGGGGAAGGCCGCGGCGCGGTGGGTGGCCGCGTGGTCGAGTGCTTGGGCTTTGACGAGCAGGGACCGGCTGAGACGTTCGACATCAGCGTCGTAGCTGCGCCGCGGGGAGGGAGCTCTGCGGCCACGGTAGTGAGCACTGCGGCAGCGCGAGCTGCAGTACTTCGGGATGCGCCCGTTGGACCGTGGGCGTTGGAAGGTGCGCTTGCAGTTGCGGCAGACGATGGGCGGCTGCTGGTTCTTCTTCATCGGTTTCCGTGTCAGCGAACATGGGTGCGTGGACGAGGATCGAGGGGCCACACATGCGGGGCCTTTCGTCACGTCGCAGCAGGCACGGTGGCGGGCTGGATGCGACGAAACGGCTCGTCCTGCGCTGGGTGCAGCGCTCGGATCTGGGGGCCAGGCCCGGCCGGCCGAGGTCTCGATCGGCGCGGCCGGGCAGGGCCCCGACCGCGTCTACCTCAACCGTGCAGCGCGTACACGCAGGTAGAACAGCCTGGCGGCGGCCCCCAGCGGCACTGACAATGCTGCGGCAGGTGCAGCTGCCGCGGGTCCGTAGACCAGGATGATGCCGAGGAATATCACCGCGATGAACGGTGCGATGGCCGTGCTGACACGTATGTCGACAGGGCTCTGTGTTTGCCGACCAGTAACACAGGTCATGCTAACTTCGAATCCGCTGGTGAACCGCTCAACGGGCTGACCTGCGGATTCCGGATGAAGAGGCATCAGTTCCCTCTTTCGTTCGTGATGACTGATGAACAGAGAGGGCCCTGCGGGTAGGTTGGCGCCGCCGCAGGGCTCCTCGGTGTGTGACCTTAGCCCGACGCCTACACGGAGAGCGACGGATCCGTCACGAAAGCGGAAAGGCAGTTCATTCGCTGCATGAAAGCAACAAGAGTTACGGCAACCTCCGCTGAGGCGCCGAATTATGCCGGTCAGCAGCACCCTCGACACCAACATTTGCAATAAGCGCACGCAATGCATCGAGCACCTCTACGATGCCCGCCGCACGCGGCGCGCCGAGCATCACGCCGTCAGCTCCTCGATGCGAGAGGCGAAGTCCGCCTCGGGCAGCGGAAGTTCGACGTCCTCATCGACGAACCCCAGAGCTTCAGGAACGTAGGCGATCACCGCGATGACCGCCTCCGACAGCTCGGCCTCGTCCCGAAGGACCTCCAAGATGCGCAGTGCGGTCACCACGTCCCGGCGATCGGCCCACTCGGGCGAGGGCGGGAGCGCCACTTCCATCTCGGCCTGCTCGCACCACAACTGCGCCTGGTCGACCTCCCCCAGGGCCATGTGGTGCAAGTACAGGCAGCACGCCGCTCCGGTATCCCCGGCACCGGCGGCGAACTGCCACCAGAACTGGGCGCTGTCCGCCCTACGGGCCAGGTGCAGTACGCATCCCAGCACCAGTGCCCCCTCCGGCTCCAGCACCCGACGGGACAGGAACGTGCCGAGCTTGTGGAGTTGCTTGGCCACCACCGTCTCGCACAGCGTCCGCAGGTGCTGATGGTGAGCCCGGCACGGCGCACACGGTCTGCCCGCCTCCCGCAGCGCCGCCACCCGTGCCGGCTCCATCTGGTCGTCGAAGCTCAATGCCCCGTGCCACACCCGCTGCGCGATCCGCGCCGTCAGGCGGGCCTCTGCCTCCTGGACACCGCTGTACGAGCGGTGCGGAAGACGCGCCTTGGCAAGGGCGCGGTCAACGGCTCCGGTCATCACTTATCCCCCCCGTCAGAAGACTGCTGCAAAGCCTCGCGCAAGCGACGGCGGGCGTAGCGTGCGGTCGAACGCACGCCGGCCTCGCTGACCCCGAGGATGTCCGCGGTCTCCCGGACGCTGTAGCCCAGGCAGTGCAGCAGCACGATGGTGTCGTGCTGCCGTTCCGGAAGTGCCTGGATAGCTGCATAGATGTGCAGCCCCTCTTCGAGTTCGCTGATCTCGTCGACCGCGTCGCGGATCGCGGTGGTCTCGAACGCCGCGGTGTCGACGAGGACCGGACGCCGACCGCGGGCACGGGCGCAGTCGATGGTGCGGTGCTTCACCACCGTCCATGCGTACGCGTTGGGGTTCTGCGAGGGCAGCAGGTCGTCCCAGATCAGGTAGAGCTGCTCGAATGCCTGGTCGACGGCTTCCTCGGCGTCGGCCCGGTTGCTCAGATACAACTCCGCCCAGTGGACGTACGGTCCCCGGTAGAGCTGGTGGAACGCTCGGAAATCTGCGGGCAGTTCAGTCACGGGCAGGGTCCCGCTACGGGACCGGGTCACCCCTCCGCCCCCTCACGGTCACGTCCGCCGCATACTTCGCACACGTTCGTCACCACGTCGGCCAAGTCAATCGCGGCCAGCGGGCCCGTGGCCCCCTGGGCGTCAGGGCCTGAGACGCGCCCGGCCGACATGGTCGCCGGCATGTCTCCTACGAGATGAAGCTTCACGGAGCGGAAATCCCTCCGGTGGTCGGTGAGACGCGCCATTGCGTCCCGAGGTGCCCTTCGCATCCTCAGTATCAATGGCGCTCACCGGAGCCTGTGCGTGCATCAGCCGCACGCAAAAAAACTATGTTCGAACAAGTCCAGCAGGGGTTTCGCGCACTACCTGCCTCCTGGTGATGGCGCGCAGCTCGCCCTGCTGCCCCTCCTTGTTAGGAGTATGGACCAGGTCGGACGCGCTGGGCCGGTGTCGAGTTGGCGCCGGTCCGGATCGCGGCGGCGGCATGACCTCGGCCGGCTGGCGGTGGACCGGATGCGTCGTGCTGACGGCCGTACTCGGCTTCGCACTGCAATGCATCGGGCTGACCGGCGGCCGGCTGGTCGGGCCATGCTGATGGCGGCGGTGCTCGCCTGCTCGCCTTCGGCACCGGCGGCCGACTCGTGCCACGCAGGCAACTGGTCCGCCTGACCCAAGGGGTGATCGGCGTGCTGACCAGGCTGCCGCTCACCCAGCTGCGCGGCAATGACGTCGCCGGGTACCTCGGTCTGGCGACCATGTCGATCCTGATCACCCTCGACATCAGCATCAGCATCGGCTGCGGCTTGTGGCTGACGCGCGCCTCGGGCGGCGAGGTGGCACCGAACACCGGGATCCTGGCGGTGATCGCCGGAGGCGCGAGCACAGCCTCCACCCTCGCCGACCAACTCGGCGCAGACCAGCGCTATGTGTCGCCCTGCCAGTACCTGTGGTAATGCTGCTGGCTGCGTCACGCTGCCCCAAGTGGTCCGCCAGGTCCAAGAACGCCGCCGGGCGCGGGCCGCCCCGGCGGAACACGGCCCTATCCCAGTAGGGTCCCGATCAACCCCTGTGAAAGAAAGGCCCAGTTCATGAGTACGCGTGTCTTCGACGCCCACTTCCACATCATCGACCAGCGCTTCCCGCTGGTGGAGAACAACGGCTACCTGCCGCCCGAGTTCACCGTCACCCACTTCCGGAAGCGGGCCGCCGCCCTCGGAGTGACCGGTGGAGCAGTGGTCTCCGGATCCTTCCAGGCGTTCGACCAGAGCTACCTGACCGACGCACTGCGGCAGTTGGGGCCGGGCTTCGTCGGCGTGACGCAACTGCCCGCCACGGTCTCCGACGAGGAGATCGCCCGGCTGGACGCCGAAGGTGTACGCGCCGTGCGGTTCAACGTCCGCCGTGGCGGCTCCGAGACCCTCGACCAACTGGACACCCTCGCCCGCAGGGTGCACGAGGTGGCCGGCTGGCACACCGAGCTGTACATCGACGCCGCCGACCTGCCCGAGCTGCACGCGACGCTGAGCGCACTGCCCTCGGTGAGCATCGACCACCTCGGCCTGACCGCCGAAGGGCTGCCGCACCTGCTGCGCCTGGTGGATACCGGTACGAGGGTGAAGGCCACCGGGTTCGGCCGCGTGGACCTCGACGTCGACGAGACGATCCGGGCCATCGTCAAGGCCGACCCCACAGCCCTGATGTTCGGCTCCGACCTCCCCTCCACGAGGGCCCGCCGCCCCTTCCAAGACACCGACCTGTACCGCCTTGCCGACCTGGTGGGCGCCGAGCACGTCGAGGCCGTGCTCCACGACAACGCCGCCGCGCACTACAGGATCGGGAGGAGTTGATCCGCGAGCCCGATCACGGCCGGCGGGCCTGCTGCCCGTGTTTGACCTGCCCTCGACGACAGAGCCAGGGCATCTCGTCGAACGGCTGGGCATGCAGCAGGCCCCGCCGGTAGGCAGGGCCTTGCTCTGCGAGGATCATGTGGGACATGACGATTGCAGACATAGCCATGGTGACAGGTGCGAACCAGGGGATCGGGCGCGAGGTGGCCCGGCAACTCGCCGCGGCAGGCATGGTGGTCTATCTCGGTGCCCGCGATCCGCAGCGGGGCAGCACCGCCGCAGGCGAGTTGTCGGCTGCCGGCGATGTGCGGTTCATGCCTCTGGACGTGGCAGACCAGGCGCAGGTCGACGCCGCGGCCCGGACGATCGAGGCGGAGTGGGGCAGGCTCGACGTACTGGTGAACAACGCGGGCATCGGCGGCACCCGCCCGGCAGTGGAAGAGACCATCGCGGACGATTTCACAGATGTCATGGACGTCAACCTGCTCGGCGCGGTCCGCACGACGCACGCCTTTCTTCCCCTGTTGCACAAAGCCCAGCGTCCGCGCGTCGTGAACGTGACGAGCGGACGCGGATCGTTCACCATCAACGACGATCCGCAGCGCATGGAATCCCGGTTGCGCGGCCTGGTCTACCCCGTCTCGAAAGCAGCCTTGAACATGCTCACCTACCAGTACGCCCGCGCCCTGCCGGACTTCCGCATCAATGCCGTCGATCCGGGGTTCACCGCGACCGCACTCAACAACCACACCGGCACCAGCACACCCGCACAGAGCGCCGCAACGATCGTGCGGCTCGCCCTGGCGATCGACGGGCCCAGCGGACGGCTCTTCGACTCCACAGGTGAGGTCGGCTGGTAGCCCGGCGCCGCACCGACCACCCCGGCACGCGGCCGCCGGACGACGAAGCCACGGCCAGGCAGCACACGGGTGGCAGCCGGCGGGCTGGACGTACCGGATCCCGGACGGCATCGCCCCGCGCATGCGCCGCAAGCCGAGCAGCGCTGTCTTCCGGAGGCGGCCGCTCAGAGATTGGTGAGCTATTCGCCCTTGAGGTCCTCAAGGGTGTGGTCGACGCATACCGCCAGGATGACCAGCAGCGTTTCGTCCTGCGGGCTCATCACGTCGACGGCGTACGCGTCGCGGATGCTGAACCAGCGCCGGGAGATGTGCGCCAGGGTGGTGCCGTCATGCTGGATGTCGAACTCCCGGTCCCAGAAGTTCCCGACTATCCGCAGCCGCCGCCCGTCTCGCAGACTGACCTTGAACCGGTCCCCGAAGAGGCTGAACGTCCGCTTGCTGATCCGGCCCACCAGCTCACCGTCCCGTTTGATCAGGATGGTGTGGTGGAAGGTGAGGGCCTTCTTGACGATGCTGGCGATCTGGTTACCCTGGGTGTCCACGAAGTCGAAGGTGGTCCGCAGGCGCAGCAGTTTCCTGTTGACCTTGTACAACTTCTCCCGGTGCTCGGTTTCGATCCAGGCTTCCTCATGGAAGGCCAACATGCGGTCGCGTACCAGGTAGCGCATGGAAATTCCTCGTCCAGATCGTTCGTGCCAGACCAGCTGGTGGCACCGTGCCAGCCCAGAGCGTAACGGGGATCCGAATCCAACGAGGCCACCCCACCCGGCCGGACCTGCCGAGCAGATGACGCCCGCAGGCGGCGGCGCCGCCGAGCATCAATGGCCGAACTCGCCGTGCCGTACGCGGGTTGACCAGCGCGTACCCGTACGAGGCATACGGGAGCGTTAGCAGGGCCGGGGCGGCGTGGGGCGGTTTTTGTCCAGGGGTGAGGAACCGGCGCCGTGCGGCCCTCGCGAGGTCTAGCGTCCCGGTCATGCGGTCGATGCCCGGCACCAGGGAGAAGTCCCCCGCCTTCGGGCGGGCCATCGCCACCGGTCTGGTGGTCTGCGCACTGCTGGCCACGCTCGCGGCCCTGTTGTTGCCGGTGCAGCTCTTCGGCGAGAGTGCGTCCGCGGCCACCAACACCGTGGGCTACGACGACGACGGCGGGGGCACCGTGCGCACCCGTTACGGTCCGCTGAGCGCGATGGACCGGGACTTCGTCCGCAAGGTCCGGCTGGCCGGCCTGTGGGAGATGCCTGCCGGCCGGCAGGCGCAGGCGCGCGGCCGGACCGCCGCCGTCCGCGCCGCGGGCGACCATCTCGTCGCCGGCCACACCGAGTTGGACCTCCGGTCACGCCAGGCCGCGCAGCAACTTGGCATTGCCTTGCCCAACCGGCCCACTGCCGAGCAGCAGGGTTGGCTCGGTCAACTCGGCGCGGCCTCGGACGACGACTTCGGTCCGCTCTTCGCGCAGCTGCTACGTCGCTCTCACGGCAAGGTGTTCGCTCTGGTCGCACTGGTCCGCGACCAGACCCGCAACTCGGTCGTGCGTGCTCTGGCCGACCGGGCCAACGCCGTGGTTCTGGACCACATCACGGTCCTGGAGCAGACCGGCCAGGTCGACTTCGGCACCT
>NZ_KB891962.1 GCF_000373585.1 Streptomyces sp. MspMP-M5 | reverse complement strand
CGTCCTCCAGGTCCTCGACGGCTTCGAGGTTGGCGGAGATGTCGTCGCGGATGGCGGTGTGCGGGCAGGCGCCGGTCTCCACCGCCTTGATCCGCTCGGCGGGCAGTACCGCCTCGCGCAGCAGGAACTCGGCGTCCTCGCGGGTGTAGATGTCGTTGGTGACGACGGCGAGGGACAACTCGTCGCGCAGCTCCCGGCACAGGGCGGCGACGGTGGCGGTCTTGCCGGTGCCGACCGGGCCGCCCAGGCCGATGCGCAGGGCGCGTCGGGTGCCGTCGGCGCGCACGGGGGCGGCGGCGCTGTAGGTGTGCCGCTCGGGGAAGCCGTCCTGGTGGTCGAGGTGCATGGTCACTCCGGTGGTGCGTAGGGCCGCGGGGTGCGCGGCGCGGTGGGCGGGCGGACGAAGGTCAGGACGCGAAGAGCCGTACCGGCCAGGCGGCATGTGCCTGCGCGGCGATGTCGAGCAACGGCGCGGAGGCTACGGGCAGGGCGTCCGGTCCTTCGGTGGCGGCGCGGTGCGCCGCTTCGGCGCCCTGTTCGGCGACCTGGTCGAGGTCGCCGGTGAGGCGGGCGAGGACGGCGGTGGCGTCGAAGGGGTCCAGGCTCAGCAGGCGGACCGCGGCGGTGGCCGGGCCGCTGATGTTCTCGTAGGCGACCGCGTAGGCGGCGTCCAGGGGCGTCAGCCCGGCGGACCGGGCGGCCAGGCCCAGGACGACGGGCTGGTGGGCGCCGCGCGGGCGGGCCGCGGCCAGCGCGTCGAGTGCGGGGCCGGGCCAGGTGGCGCGGGCGGCCCGCATCATCTGCCGGCCGAGCCGGCGGGCGACCTGGCGCAGGGCCGGGACGGGCGTGCGGGCGTCCGCCGCGTCGTCCAGGACGAGCGGGTCCAGGCCGGCCGCGGCCGCGGCGGCGAGGCCCGCGGCGACCAGGCCCGCGGTGTGCAGCCGGCCCCGGCAGAAGGTCTCCAGGGTGGCGGCGTCCTTGATGTGCCCCGCGGTGACGGCCGGTTCGGCGCCGCCGGAGTGGGCGTGCCCTCCGGCGGGGAACCGGCCGTCGGCGAGGACGAGCAGCGCGGCGCGGCTCATGCCGGCACTCCCCCAGTCTCCGACCGGGGGACCCCCACGCTTCGCTCGGCTTCGCGTTCGCTCAGTGCGCACCTTTGGATGATTCGCTCGCTACGCTCGCTCATCGGTGGTGCTCCGGATCGTTCGGTGACGGCATGGGCGGCAGGTCAGAAGAGGAAGTACCGCTGGGCCATGGGCAGTTCGGCGGCGGGGGCGGGCTCGACCACCTCGCCGTCGATGGTCACCGTGAAGGTGTCGGGGTCGACGTGGACGCGCGGCAGGGCGTCGTTGTTGCGCATGTCGGCCTTCTTGACGCCGCGGGTGGAGCGGATGGCCTCGAAGGACTTCGCCAGCGGGAGGCGCTCGGGCAGGTTGTCCTCCAGGGCCTGCCGGGAGACGAAGTTGACCGAGTTGCTGCCGGGGGCCTTGCCGAAGGCGCCGAACATCGGGCGGGGCAGGACCGGCTGCGGCGTGGGGATGGACGCGTTGGCGTCGCCCATCTGCGCGTAGGCGATCTGGCCGCCCTTGATGACCAGTTGCGGCTTGACGCCGAAGAACGCCGGGTCCCACAGGACGAGGTCGGCGAGCTTGCCGCTCTCGACCGAGCCGACGAGGTGGTCGATGCCCTGGGCGAGGGCCGCGTTGATGGTGTACTTCGCGACATAGCGGCGGGCGCGGTGGTTGTCCGCGCGGCCGTCGCCGGGCAGGGCGCCCCGGCGGCGCTTCATGACGTGCGCGGTCTGCCAGGTGCGCAGTACGACCTCGCCGATCCGGCCCATGGCCTGGGCGTCGGAGGACATGATCGAGATGGCGCCGAGGTCGTGCAGGATGTCCTCGGCGGCGATGGTGGAGGGCCGGATCCGGGACTCGGCGAAGGCCAGGTCCTCCGGGACGGCGGGGTTGAGGTGGTGGCAGACCATCAGCATGTCGAGGTGTTCCTCGACGGTGTTGACGGTGTGCGGCCGGGTGGGGTTGGTGGACGCCGGGAGCACGTTGGGCTCGGAGACCATCGCGATCATGTCGGGGGCGTGGCCGCCGCCGGCGCCCTCGACGTGGAAGGCGTGGAGGGAGCGGCCGGCGATGGCGGCGATGGTGTCGCCGAGGAATCCGGCCTCGTTGAGGGTGTCGGTGTGTATGGCGAGCTGGGCGCCGCTCTCCTCGCACACCGACAGACAGGCGTCGAGGACGGCGGGGGTGGCGCCCCAGTCCTCGTGGATCTTGAAGCCGAGGATGCCGGCCCGCAGCTGGTCGCGCATCGACGGCAGGGACATGGTGTTGCCCTTGCCGAGCAGGCCGACGTTGACCGGCAGGTTGTCCATCGACTCGAAGAGCCGGGCGACGTGCCAGGCACCGGGGGTGATGGTGGTGGCCTTGCTGCCCTCGGCGGGGCCGGTGCCGCCGCCGATCATGGTGGTGATGCCCGCGGCCAGCGCCTCGTCCGCCTGCTGGGGGCAGATGAAGTGGACGTGGGTGTCGATGCCGCCGGCGGTGAGGATCTTGCCGTTGCCGGCGATGACCTCGGTCTCCGGGCCGATCACCAGGTCGGGGTGGACGCCGTCCATGGTGTCGGGGTTGCCGGCCTTGCCCAGGGCGGTGATCCGGCCGTCGCGGATGCCGACGTCGGCCTTGACGATGCCCCAGTGGTCGAGGACGACGGCACCGGTGATCACGGTGTCCGGGGCGCCCTCGGCGCGGGTGACGCGGGACTGCCCCATCGACTCGCGGATCACCTTGCCGCCACCGAAGACGGCTTCGTCGCCGGCCAGGCCGGGGCCGCCGGAGCGGTCCTCGGAGATCTCGACGACCAGGTCGGTGTCGGCGAGCCGGATCCGGTCGCCGGCCGTCGGGCCGAAGAGGTCGGCGTACTCCTGGCGGGTCAGTTCAGGCACCTTGGGCTCCGTTTCCTTCTTCGCCCGCCGGGCGACGGTGCAGGTCGTTCCACGGCTGGGGCCCGGTGGCCTCCCGTGCCTCGCTCACGTCGAGGGGTCCGCCGGTCCGCCCGCGCAGGCCGGCGACGATCCGCTTGCCCCCGATGGGGACCAGCTCGACCTCGGTGGGGATGCCGGGTTCGAAGCGCACGGCGGAGCCGGCCGCGACGTTGAGCCGCTTGCCGTACGCCGCCGCGCGGTCGAAGTCGAGGCCGGGGTTGGCCTCGGCGAAGTGGTAGTGGGAGCCGACCTGGACGGGACGGTCGGCGGAGTTGAGGACGGTCATGCGCGTGAGGGGGAGGCCGTCGTTGAGGCGCACCGGCTCGTCGGCGTAGAGGATCTGTCCCGGGATCATGTTCGGCTCTCCCGCGGTCAGTTGATGGGTTCGTGAACGGTGACGAGCTTGGTGCCGTCGGGGAAGGTGGCCTCGACCTGGACGTCGTGGATCATCTCCGGGACGCCTTCCATGACGTCGTCGCGCGTGAGCACCTTGCGCCCGGAGGACATGAGCTCGGCGACGGTGCGGCCGTCGCGGGCTCCTTCGAGGATGTGCACCGTCAGCAGGGCGATGGCTTCGGGGTGGTTGAGCTTCACGCCCCGGGCTCGTCGCTTTTCGGCCACGTCTGCCGCCACATGAATCAACAACCGTTCCTGCTCATGCGGGGTCAGTTGCATACGTTCCACCTCACAGGTTTTCACCCGAGCGCATTTACCCAGGCCACAGGCGTGGACACACCCGTCTCGTTAGATGTACCACACAGCGATTAAAGGCGAAGCAAACCGACTTTCAGTAGTTGACCATCAACTTCCTCATCGTGGAAGTCTAGTTGGGCGAGATTTCGACGCTGTTACAGCGAGCGGCACATTCCACGACCCCTGCCGCGCCTGACGTAACATCCCGGAAATCACCAGGCGTTACCCATGACGGCCAGGGCCACGGCAGCAGTCTTCCCCTCTTCGCGGCCGAGGGTTGCGCGGATTCCGGGTGGCGAATTCCACATCCCAACACCCTTCCGGAATACGGAAGACCGGCACGATGGCGCGTAGTCAACCGGGATCATCTTCCCCAAAACCGGCACCCGTTCCGATGCCTGGACGCAGGTGTCCGGTATCCGCTCTTGACGGAGTTCAAACGCGGTCGCGATCCTCATGCCCGCGTCAACAATTCCGCTGCGCTGCACATCCCCCCACAACAGCATCGGAGCCCTCCGTGACTCGCTCTTCCCGTATCCGCCGGGCGGCGCTCGCCGCCGGCACCTGCACCGCCGTCGCCGCCCTGCTGGGCACCGCGGCGATCGCCCAGGCCACCACCGCCCCCGCAACCCAGGGCGCGCCCGACATCCCGGTGGCCGGCATCAAGGCACACCTCGACCAGCTCCAGTCCATAGCCGACGCCAACGGCGGCAACCGCGCCCACGGGCAGGCCGGTTACCGGGCGTCGGTCGACTACATCAAGGGCAAGCTGGACGCGGCCGGCTTCAAGACCGCGGTGCAGGAGTTCACCAGCGGCGGTACCAAGGGCTACAACCTGATCGCCGACTGGCCCGGCGGCGCCGAGGACTCGACGGTGATGGTCGGCTCGCACCTGGACTCCGTCGACGCCGGCCCGGGCATCAACGACGACGGCTCCGGCTCGGCCGGCATCCTGGAGGTCGCCCTGGCCGTCTCCCGGGAGCACCTCAAGCCCGCCAAGCACCTGCGGTTCGGCTGGTGGGGCGACGAGGAGGACGGCATGGTCGGCTCCCAGCACTACGTCGACAGCCTCGGCGCCGACAAGTCGAAGATCTCCGCGTACCTGAACTTCGACATGATCGGCTCGCCGAACCCCGGCTACTTCGTCTACCACTACGACGACAAGCTGGCGAAGGTCTTCACGGACTGGTTCGCCACCAAGAAGATCGCCACCGAATGGGACACCGAGGGCGAGGGCCGCTCCGACCACGCCTCCTTCCAGAACGCCGGCATCCCGGTCGGCGGGCTCTTCTCCGGCGCCGACTACATCAAGACCGCCGCCCAGGCGAAGAACTGGGGCGGCACCGCGGGCAAGGCGTTCGACGCCTGCTACCACCGCTCCTGCGACACGTCCAAGAACATCGACGACACCGCGCTGCACAACCACACCGACGCGATCGCCAACGCCGTCTGGCAGCTCAGCTCCTGACGCCGCGAGCGCGCCGACACCCGCCGCCCCGCGCGGTCGTCGGCCGCCCCGCGGTCACTTCTCCCGACCCGGTCGCCGATCCCCGGCGGCCGGGTCGCGGTGTTGTGCCGCGATACCGAAGCGCTGCTGTTCACCGGGAGCGGACGACAGCGACCGCACGGACGAGACCGTGCTGATCACCTCGGGCTGCTCCCCGGCCACCTCCTGCCGCCCCAATTCCTCAAGTCGTTCCAGGTCAGCGGCGGACACCAGCGCCACCAGGGGCTTGCCGTGGCGGGTGACGACCACCCGCTCGCCGCCGTAGACGACGCGGTTGATCAGATCCGCGAGCTCGGCGCGGGCTTGCGTCACCGGAATTTCGTAGGCCATGCTTCCATTCTAACGGGATGTACGTCCTGTACATTTTTCACAGAGGAAGGGAGCAGCCATGCTGCCGCCGTCGGCTCGCTACGTCCTGCCGGAGTTCACCGAGCACACCAGCTACGGGAGCCGGACGCTGGACCCGTACTCCAAGCTGCTCAGCGAACGGATCGTCTTCCTGGGCACGGCCATCGACGACGCCTCCGCCAACGACGTGATGGCGCAGTTCGTCCACCTCGAACACGCCGCGCCGGGCCAGGACATCTCGCTCTACATCAACTCCCCCGGCGGCTCGTTCACCGCGATGTGCGCGATCTACGACACGATGCGCTTCGTCTCCTGCGACGTGGAGACCGTCTGCCTGGGCCGGGCGTCCTCGGCGGCGGCGGTCCTGCTGGCCGCCGGCACCCCCGGCAAGCGCCTGGCGCTCCCGCACGCACGGGTGATGCTCCATCAGCCGGCGTTCGGCGAACCCGCCCAGGGCCAGACCTCCGACCTGCAGATCCAGGCCGAGGAACTGCTGCGCACCCGCGCCAAGCTGGCGGAGATGCTCGCCGAGCACACCGGCCAGCCCCGGGAGCGGATCGCCGCGGACATCGAGCGGGACACCTTCTTCGGCGTGGCCGCCGCCCAGGAGTACGGCCTGATCGACGGCCCGACCCTCGGCCGCAAGCGCTCCGCCCTCCAGCCCGTCGGGCAGTGATGCGCGATGCTGCCGGAACTCCCGCCGCTGCCCGCCCTGACCCGCGCCGAGGGGCAGTTGATCGACAGCTATCTGGAGATCGTCGACCTGTTGGGCCGGATCAACCCGGCCCGCGGCACCAGCACGTACAGCGGCCTGCGCGCAGCCCAGGCGCTGGTGAGCAAGTCCGCGGAACTGCGGGAGGCGCTGACCCTGATGCACCAGCGCGGGGAGCGCGAGCTGCACACCGCGACCCTGGGCCGGGCCCTGCGGGTGCTGGACGGTGAGCGCCGGGCGCGGCGGGTGACGGTACCGCCGCAGGACGGCGCCCGGCCCGGCGTCTGACCCGCCGCCGGGGGGTCCGCGGAGCCGTACGGGCCCCGGCGCGGGGCGTGTTGCCGACGCGGCGCCCCGCGCGGCCGGGACACGTACGGCTCCGGCGTGCACAGACGGCGTAGCGTGCGCGGCGGTACCGGGAGGGCGAGGAATTGCGCGGGTCACGGACATTTCCCGGACCCCTCGGGTTTCGGCGCTGGTCCCGGCCCCGTCTTCGCCGTCGGTCCCGCCCCATACGCCGCAAATCCACCCAAACGGTGCAAGCGTGACCAATGTCACACACGGCAATTTCAGCCTGGAAATCGGGCGGGCGGTGCGTGACGATCCCTTCGACGACAAGCCCCCGCCACAGCGACGGGGCGGTCCGGACGGACAGCTGATCCACCGTCGTCCGGATCACCGGCTGACGAAGGGTTGTTGCGCATGACCATGCGCGTGCAGATGCCGCATCTGCTGGCGCGTGCCGGCACCGTCTCCGCCCTCACGCTGGTCACCCTGAGCGGACCCGCGGCGGTCCCCGGTGTGGCCGCGGAGACCCCAGGAACCGCCGCGGAGGTCTCCTTAGCCTCCGTGCCCGTCAAGGCCCTGCGGGTCGCCGCGTCCAAGGAGGGCGCCCCCTACAAGTGGGGGGCCCAGGGCCCGGACAGCTTCGACTGCTCCGGACTGACCCGCTACTCCTACCGGCGCGCCGGACGGGCCCTGCCGCGCACCGCAGCCCAGCAGTACCGCCACACCGAGCACGTCGCGCGCTCCTCCCGCAAGGACGGCGACCTGGTCTTCTTCCACTCCGGCAAGGGCATTTACCATGTCGGCATCTACGCCGGCGCCGACCGGATCTGGCACGCCCCCAAGGCCGGGGCGGTGGTCCGCCTGGAGCGGATCTGGAGCCGCTCCGTGTGGTACGGGCGGGTGCTCTGACCCGGACGGGCGCACACGGCCCGACGGGCCTGCCGTCACCCGGCAGTTGGCGCCGCCGAGCCGGCTGCGCGAGCGCGGTCGGGAAGCGGCGGCTCGGTCAGACGCCGCCGTCGGCCCGGCTGGGTGCCGCGGCCGGCCACGGCACCGTCACCCAGACCGTCTTGCCGCCGGCCGCGACGGGCTCGACCCAGAGCCGGCCGCCACGGGAGGCCGCCAGGGAGCGGATGATGACCAGGCCCCGGCCGTTGTCCTGCTGCACGGCCGCGGGCAGCCGGAGCGGCGGGCGGGGATGCGCGTCGGTGACGCCCAGGCACAGCTGTTCGTCGCGGTCGAGGCGGAGGGCGACGGTGAAGGCCGGGGAGCGGCCCCGGGTGTGCTGGACGGCGTTGGTGGCGAGTTCGGAGACGATCAGCAGGAAGTCGTCGACGGCCGCCGAGCCGGGCGGCAGGCCCCATTGGACGAGGACGTCCCGGACGTGTCCGCGGGCGGCGGCGACCGAGGCGGGGAGGCTCGGCAGAGTGCGGGTGGATTCCTGGTGGTCTGCCATGACGACGCCGTCCCTTTCCCACCGAGGCGCGCCTGCGGCGCCGGGAAGCCAGGGATGCCGGCCGGGTGCCGACGGCCTCGGTTGTGTACTGTGCGCCAGACTGCCACCCATGCTGCCGGTGTGGTGGGCCATCGCCCAAGACATACGGATTTCTATCGCCGTTCGCTCGCCCGATGCGGTGAACTCTGCTGCGGCAGACGGCGTTTGGGGTGTATGGGCCGTCCGGGGCGGCGCGCCGGGCCCGTGGTGTCGCGGCGCCGCCGTCGCCGGGCGGCGTCGTCAGGCCACCGGGGCGGTCGCCAGGATCGTGTCGGCGGCGGTGGCGATCTGGGTGTCCGTCAGGTCCGCGCGGGCGGTGAGCCGCAGCCGGGAGATGCCGTCGGGCACGGACGGCGGGCGGAAGCAGCCGACCGCGAGCCCGGCCGCCCGGCAGTCCGCGGCCCAGCGGACCGCCGCCTCCGGGGAGGGGGCGCGCACCGAGATCACCGCGGCGTCCGGCCGGACCGCCGTCAGGCCCGCCGCGGTGAGCCGGGCGTGCAGCTCCCGCGCCACTTGCCGGACCCGCGCGGGGCGATGCGGCTCGCGGCGCAGCAGTCGCAGGGCGGTGAGCGCGCCACCGGCCGCGGCCGGTGCCAGGCCGGTGTCGAAGATGAACGAGCGGGCGGTGTTGACCAGGTGCTCGATGACCCGGGCCGGGCCGAGCACCGCACCGCCCTGGGCGCCGAGCGACTTGGAGAGCGTCACCGTCGCCACCACGTCGGCGTCCCCGGCCAGCCCGGCGGCCCGCAGCGCCCCGCGGCCCCCGTCGCCCAACACGCCCAGCCCGTGCGCGTCGTCGACCAGCAGGGCCGCGTCGCGCGTCCGGCAGGCGTCGGCGAGCGCGGACAGCGGCGCGGCGTCGCCGTCGACCGAGAAGACCGCGTCGGTGACCGCCAGCGCCCGCCCGTGGTGGGCGGCCAGGGCGTCGCGGACGGCCTCCGGGTCGGCGTGCGGGACCACCTGGGTGCGGGCCCGGGAGAGCCGGCAGCCGTCGATGAGCGAGGCGTGGTTGCCGGCGTCGGAGACGACCAGGGTGCCGGGGGCGGTGAGCGCGGTGACCGCGGCGAGGTTGGCGGTGTACCCGGAGGAGAGCACCAGTGCCGCCTCGAAACCGCAGAACTCGGCGAGTTCGCGCTCCAGTTGGGCGTGGAGTTCGGTGCTGCCGGTGACCAGTCGGGAGCCGGTCGCGCCCGCGCCCCACCGGCCGGCGGCCTCGGCCGCGCCCCAGGTCACCTCGGGGTGCCGGGCCAGTCCGAGGTAGTCGTTGCCGGCCAGGTCCAGCAGCGGGGAGTCGGCGGGCCGGGGCCGCAGGGTGCGGACCAGACCGGCGCGGCGGCGTTCGGCGCGGGCGGTGTCGATCCAGTCGAACGCCGCGCCGGAGGCCGGGCGAGGGGCAGTGCCGGAGGCGGGGCGAGGGACGGTGCCGGAGGCGGGCCGGAGGGGCGCGGCGGGCGGCTCGGCGGAGGCGGGGCGCGACAGCGGCGGAGCGGCGGGATCCTGGAGCATCGGCGTCCTTCGTCGGTCGGCCCGGGAACGACCCGTTCCGGGCCCGGCGAACGGGCATGACGAAACAGGTTCCGGCAACGGGCTGGTGGCACCCCGATTGTGGGCTGTCGATAGACGTTAGCGCTCGTTCCGCACGAAGACGGTGTGGTGATACACACACCCCGATCGACCGGCATTGTGGGAATCCTCCTTGGCCGGGGGCCGGGGCGTACGCCAGGATCATCGCCATGGACCTGCTGAACACACTGGTGGACAAGGGACTGCGGCGCGAGGTGCCGACCCGTGACGAGGCGCTCGCCGTACTGGCGACGTCCGACGACGAACTGCTCGATGTGGTGGCCGCGGCGGGGCGGGTGCGCCGCGAGTGGTTCGGACGGCGGGTCAAGCTCAACTACCTCGTCAACCTCAAGTCCGGCCTGTGCCCGGAGGACTGCTCGTACTGCTCCCAGCGGCTGGGCTCGAAGGCGGAGATCCTCAAGTACACCTGGCTCAAGCCTGACGACGCCTCCAAGGCGGCCGCAGCCGGCGTGGCCGGCGGCGCCAAGCGGGTGTGCCTGGTCGCCAGCGGCCGCGGGCCCACGGACAAGGACGTGGAGCGGGTCTCGGAGACCATCTCCGCCATCAAGGAGCAGAACGAGGGCGTCGAGATCTGCGCCTGCCTGGGGCTGCTCGGCGAGGGCCAGGCGGAGCGGCTGCGGGCCGCCGGTGCCGACGCCTACAACCACAACCTCAACACCTCGGAAGCCACCTACGGCGACATCTGCACCACGCACGACTTCGCCGACCGCGTCGAGACCGTCCAGCAGGCCCAGTCGGCGGGGATGTCCGCCTGCTCCGGGCTGATCGCCGGGATGGGCGAGACCGACGCCGACCTGGTCGACGTGGTCTTCGCACTGCGCGAACTGGACCCGGACTCGGTGCCGGTCAACTTCCTGATCCCGTTCGAGGGCACGCCGCTGGCCAAGGAGTGGCACCTCACCCCGCAGCGCTGCCTGCGGATCCTGGCGATGGTGCGGTTCGTCTGCCCGGACGTGGAGGTGCGGCTGGCGGGCGGCCGCGAGGTGCATCTGCGCAGCCTGCAGCCGCTCGCCCTGCACCTGGTCAACTCCATCTTCCTGGGCGACTACCTGACCAGCGAGGGCCAGGCCGGCAAGGACGACCTGGCGATGATCGCGGACGCCGGGTTCGAGGTGGAGGGCACGGACACCGCCACGCTGCCGGCGCACCGACGGGCGGCGGCAGACCCGGTGGACGCGGTGGAGGCCGGGGCGACGGCCGCCGTGCCGGCCCCCGCCGAGGAGGCCCGGCCCGACCTCGTCGCGGTGCGCCGCCGCGGCGCCGGCACCGACCTGCCGCCCAATGCCTGAGCCGCTCACCCCGGAAGACCTGCTGGCCCTCGACCGGGAGCACGTCTGGCACCCGTACGGGCCGATGCCCGGCCGGAGCGAGCCGCTGCTGGTCGAGTCGGCCGCCGGCGTCCGGCTGCGGCTGGGCCGGCCGGCCGAGGGGCACTCCGAGCTGGTGGACGGCATGTCGTCGTGGTGGTCGGCGGTGCACGGCTACAACCACCCGGTGCTCAACGACGCGGCGCGCGGCCAGTTGGACCGGATGAGCCATGTGATGTTCGGCGGGCTCACCCACGAGCCCGCGGTCCGGCTCGCCAAGCGGCTGGTGGACCTCACCCCCGAGCCGCTGCGGCACGTCTTCCTCGCCGACTCCGGCTCGGTGTCGGTCGAGGTGGCCGTCAAGATGTGCCTGCAGTACTGGCGTTCGGTGGGCAGACCGCGCAAACAGCGGCTGCTGACCTGGCGCGGCGGCTACCACGGCGACACCTGGCAGCCGATGTCGGTCTGCGATCCGGACGGCGGGATGCACGAACTGTGGCAGGGGATACTGCCGCGGCAGATCTTCGCGGACGCGCCGCCGCCCGGCTTCGACGCGCCGGTCGACCCCGGTTACGCGGACCATCTGCGCGAGCTGATCGCCCGGCACGCCGACGAGTTGGCCGCGGTGATCGTGGAACCGGTGGTGCAGGGCGCGGGCGGGATGTCCTTCCACTCCCCCGGCTATCTGCGGGTGCTGCGGGAAGCCTGCGACGCGCACGGCGTGCTGCTGGTCTTCGACGAGATCGCCACCGGCTTCGGCCGCACCGGCGCGCTCTTCGCGGCCGGACACGCCGGCGTCGCACCGGACGTGATGTGCCTGGGCAAGGCCCTGACCGGGGGTTATCTGACCCTCGCGGCGACGCTGTGCACCGCGGAGGTGGCCGACGGGATCTCCCGCGGCGCGCTGCCGGTGCTGGCGCACGGCCCGACCTTCATGGGCAATCCGCTGGCCGCCGCGGTCGCCGAGGCGTCCGTCGAACTGCTGCTGTCCCAGGACTGGGCACAGGAGGTCAAGCGGATCGAGACCGGGCTCCGGGCGGGCCTGGCGCCCGCCGCGGAGATCCCGGGGGTGCGCGAGGTGCGGGTGCTGGGCGCGATCGGCGTCGTCCAGCTCGACCACCCGGTGGACATGGCGGCGGCGACCCGCGCCGCCGTCCGGGAGGGCGTGTGGGTACGCCCGTTCCGGGACCTGATCTACACCATGCCGCCGTACATCACCGGCGACGAGGACGTGGCGCGGATCTGCACCGCGGTCCGCGCGGCCGCCCGCGAGGGCTGAACCACGCCACGGCCGCGGGCGGGGCCGGCCGCCGGCCCACCCCCGCCCGCGGCCCCTCCCCTCCCCCACCACCAGCGAAGAGTTCGGAGGCACACATGTCGGTGCTGTTCGTGACCGGTACCGGTACCGAGATCGGCAAGACGGTCACCACCGCCGCGATCGCCGCGACGGCGGTCCGCCAGGGCCGCTCGGTCGCGGTCCTCAAGGCCGCCCAGACCGGTGTCGCGGCGGACGAACCGGGCGACGCGGCCGAGGTGGCACGGCTGGCCGGCACGGTCACGCTCAGCGAACTCGCCCGCTTCCCCGAGCCGTTGGCGCCCGACCGGGCGGCCCGCCGGGCCGGTCTGCCGCCGGTGCGCCCGCAGGAGATCGCCGAGGCCGCGGCGAAACTGGCCGCCTCGCACGACCTGGTCCTGGTCGAGGGCGCCGGCGGGCTGCTGGTCCGCTTCGACGACGACGGCAACACCCTCGCCGACGCCGCGCGGATGGCCGGCGCCCCCGTCCTGGTGGTCGTCCAGGCCGGCCTCGGCACCCTCAGCGTCACGGCGCTGACCGCGCTGGCGCTGCGCTCGTACGGTCTGCACTGCCCCGGTGTCGTCGTCGGCAGCTGGCCGTCCGAACCCGACCTCGCGGCCCGCTGCAACCTCGGCGACCTCCCCGAGGCCGCCGGCGCCCCGCTCCTCGGACTGGTACCCGAGGGCTCCGGCTCACTGCCACCGGACGCCTTCCGCGCCGCCGCCCCGGCCTGGCTGGCACCCCGGCTCGGCGGCTCCGGCGCCTTCACCCCCACCGACCTCGCACACCTCGAACCGGCGGCGCCCGTACGGTAATTCCGTCGCCGCAGCGGGGCACCCGGCCGGACACTGGTGCGATGACGGAGCACGCACCGACCGACGACGCGCTCGCCGTGTGGTACGACGTCCTCAATCCCTGGGGCCCGGACAACGACTTCTACCTGGGCCTCGTACTGGCCGCGGACGCCGTCCTGGACGTCGGCTGCGGCACCGGGGTCCTGCTGCAGCGGGCCCGGGAGGCGGGGCACACCGGCCGCCTCTGCGGGCTCGACCCCTCCCCGGCGATGCTGCGCCGGGCCCGCCGCCGGACCGGACCCGGCATCGAGTGGCTGGCGGCCGACGCGGCGTCGGCCGGCGCCCCCGAGGTCGTCGGCACGGGCCCCGGCGCCGGCTTCGACCTGGTGGTGATGACCGGTCACGCCTTCCAGGTCCTCACCGACGACGCGGCGGTGCGGGCCACGCTGGCCGCCATCCGGTCGGCGCTCCGGGACGGCGGCCGGTTCGTCTTCGAGACCCGTAATCCGCTGGTGCGGCCGTGGGAGCGGTGGACGCCCGACCACGCGGTGACGGCGACCGGCCCCGGCGGGCGCACGGTCCGGGTCTCCCATCAGGTGGAACTGCCGGTGACCGGCGACCTCGTCCGTTTCTCCGAGACGTTCGAGGGACCGGAGTGGCCGGCGGCGCGGGTCGACCGGGCCGTGCTGCGGTTCCTGGGCGCGGCGGGGCTGAGCGAGCGGCTGGCGGAGGCGGGGCTGGCGGTCGAGGCGCGGTACGGGGACTGGGATCGGCGGCCGTTCGGCCCGGAGTCGCCGGAGATCATCACCGTGGCCCGGCGGGCCCCCGGGCCGGCCGGTGCCTGCTCAGGCCGTCCAGGTGCGTAGTTCCTCGGCGATCGCGTGGACGTCCGTGGTGCCGTCCTTGACCATGCGGGCCAGGTCGCGGACCTGCTCGGGGGAGGTGGCGACCTTCAGGCCGCTGGCGACGAGGAAGCCGTAGGCGACGGCGGTGGCGAACATCGCGTTGGAGCGCTCCAACGCCGGTACGTGGAGCAGCAGTTGGAGCAGGGCGGCGGCGCGGTCCTCGGGGGCGGGGTAGACGGGGACGCCGAATATCTCCGCCTCGTGGCGGCCGACCGCGGCCATCAAAGCGCCCCAGTCGGTGACCTGCGGGTCCCCGGGAGTGTGCTGTTCGGCGATCAGGAGGAGCCAGGCGAGATCGATGCGCAGTGTCACGTTGTGCCCGGCTGTCCTTCCCGGTGGGGGGTGTCCCGGTGGCCGGGGGCGGTGCGGGGGCCTTCGGGGCCCGGGTCCGGTCCGAACTCCTCGGCGAAGAGGCGCTCGTACTGCTTCATGAAGTCCGCGGCGGCCTCGACGAAGGTCTGGCCGACCTCGCCGGCGTCCCTGAGGACCAGTTCCTCGATATAGCGGTTCACGCTCACTCCCCGCTGGAGGGCGCGCTCCCGCGCCGCTTCGGCGGTGGCTTCGTCCACCCGGACGTTCAACTGCGTTTTCGCCACACCTCCACGCTAGCGCGGATCCGCTAGCACCGACAAGGTCCGCCGGTGCCGGCGTTCCGGAGGGCGTCCTCCGGAAGCGTGCCGGGCTCCCGGGCCGATCGGGGCGACCGGTACGGCCCGCCCGCCGCGCCACCCCCGGGCCGCGCGGGCGGATGCCGCACGATGTGATCCTCCGGGCGGCCGCGGCGCCCGGCCGTCCGCCCCGGAGGAGCGCCCCTGTGTCCGTCCCCGCCCCCGTCCCGCACCTGCGGCGCAGTCTGCGCCGGTTCGACATCATGGCGATGGGTGTCGCCGCGGTGGTCTCCTTCGACGTGATCGGGCAGATCGCGGCGGGCGGTGGGCAGGCCATCACCTGGATCGCGGTGCTCGCGGTGGGGTTCCTGCTGCCGTACGCCCTGCTGTTCGCCGAGACCGGGGCCGCGTTCCCGCAGGAGGGCGGCCCGTACGTGTGGGTGGACGTGGCGTTCGGACGGCTGCCGGCCGCGCTGACCACGATCTTCTACTGGGTCACCAACCCGGTCTGGCTGGGCGGTTCGCTGGTGTTCCTGGCCGCCGAGGCGTGGGACGGCTTCGTCTTCCCGCTGGGTTCCGGCACCGCCGCCGACTACGCCTTCAAACTGGTCTTCATCTGGGCCGCCATCCTCACCGCCGTGGTCTCGCTGCGCCGCGGCAAGTGGATCACCACGGCGGGGGCCGCGGCCAAGGTGCTGGCGCTGGCCTTCTTCACCGCCACGGCGGTGGCCTACGGCGTCCGGCACGGCTTCCGGGGGCTGGCGGAGGCGCACTTCGCCCCCACCGCCGCCGGCTTCCTGACCCTGGTGCCGGTGCTGCTCTTCGCCTACGTCGGGTTCGAGGCGCCGAACGCGGCGGGCGACGAGATGCTCGATCCGCAGCACGACGTACCGGCGGCGATCGGGGTGTCCGGCGCCGTCGCCGCCGCCTGCTACCTGCTGCCGGTGGTGGCGATCCTGTCGGCCGCGCCGCCGGGCCGGGTCACCGGGCTCGGCGGCTTCATGGACGCCGCGCAGCTGGTCTTCGGGATCTACGGGAGCTGGCGCGGGCCGCTGCTGACCGCCGCCGCGGTGCTGTTCGCGCTGGCGCTGCTGACCCAGGGCAGCGCCTGGATGATCGTCGCCGACCGGATGCAGGCGATGGCCGCGGCCGACGGCGGCTTCTTCACCCGGGCGCTGGGCGCCTTCCATCCGCGGCTGGGCACACCGGTCCGGATGAACCTGCTGTCCGGGGTGACCGCCACCACCTTCATGGTCGCCGCCATGCGCCTGGCGCACGGCGACGCCGCGGCCGCCTTCGGTGTGGTGCTCTCCGTGGCGATCACCACCCTGCTGCTGTCGTACCTCACGGTGATCCCGGCGCTGCTGGCGCTGCGGCTGCGCCACCGCGAGGTGCCCCGGCCCTACGAAGTCCCGTTCGGCACCCGCGGGTTCACCGTCGCGGCGCTGCTGGTCTACGCCTGGATCCTGCTGGGCTCCTGGGTGGCGCTCTTCCCGGGCAGCCTGGAGGCGGCGCTCGGGATGCCGTACCGCTTCCGGACGGTGTGGGGCGTCTCCCGGCTCACCTTCGAGACGTTCACGCTGAGCACCGTCGGCCTGCTGCTGGCGGTCGGCGCCGCCGGGTACGTGACCCAGCGCGTGCGGGCACGGCCCGGCGGCCGGCGGCGGTGAGGGACGCCGGTACCCGGCGGCTCGTCATCGGGCGCCGGCGCGGCACAGCGCCGTTCGAGCGAGCCGAATCGTTCTTCCTGCCCCCGTTCGAGCGAGGCCCGGAATGCGCCCGGGCCGGCTCGGGCAGCGGTCGGGCTGTCGACACGGGGCCGGCCGGCCCCGTCCCTGTGCCCGGAGGTAGCCCATGCCCATCGACGACACTTCCGAGGTCCGGCGTCCGGCGGCGGTCACCGTCGAGCTCGGCGCGTTCCAGGTCGAGACGGTCCGCTCGGTCTCCGGCCCGGCGTTCGGCACCGCACCATCGGGCACGGAGGCGCTCCCGGAAGGGGTGGGGCGGCCGGGCGAGGTCACCATCGTGCGCGGCCCGGACAAGAGCGCCGCCTTCACCGACTGGCTCACCAGATGCCTGCGGGAACACGGCGGCGAACACTCCCGGCAGACGGTGACGGTGGTCCACTACGCCGCCGACCGCACCCCGCTGCGCCGCTACCGCCTCCTCGGCGCCCTCCCGACCGCGTGGGAGCCCCCGGACGACGCCGCGGGCGCCGAGGCCGCCGAGGAGTCGGTCACCCTGGCGTACGAGGACCTGACCGTCTCGGCTTGACGCAGAACCCCGGCGCCGGTCGCGGCGTGTACGACGCCGAACGGGCCGTGATTGCATGGTGGTCGGCACGTCCTGGCACCTGCACGATCCGACGACGACCGCGTCCTCAGGGGGCTTCATGCCGCGTCCGTTCCGCTTCGGCGTCAACCTGCTCACCCTCGTCACCGGGCCGGCCTGGCGCGAGAAGTGCCGCCGCGCCGAGGAGTTGGGCTACGACGTGCTGCTCGTCCCGGACCACCTGGGGTGGCCGTCGCCGTTCCCCGCGCTGGTGGCCGCGGCGGAGGCGACCGAGCGTCCGCGGGTGGGCACCTTCGTGCTGAACGCCGGATTCTGGAACCCGGCGCTGCTGGCCCGTGAGGTGGCCACCACCGACGCGCTCACCGGTGGCCGGCTGGAGCTGGGCCTGGGCACCGGGTACGTCAAGGACGAACACGACGCGGCCGGGCTGCCGTTCGGGACGCCCGGCCGACGGGTGGACCACCTGGAGCACACGATCCGGGAGCTGGACCGGCTCCTCGGCGACCCCGGGCAGCTGCCGAAGGCCGTCCAGCAACCCCGCCCGCCGCTGCTGATCGGCGGCAACGGCCCGCGGATGCTGCGGCTGGCGGCACGGCACGCGGAGATCGCGGCGTTCACCGGTGCGCGGCAGGCGCCGGGCCGGCCGGAGGGCACGCTGGAGCTGCTGCCGGCCGAGCAGGTGGCCGCGTCGGTGGCGGCCTACGCGGCCTACGAGGAGCGCGCCGCGGACCGCACCGGGCCGGCCGAGCGGAACATCCTCGTCCAGCAGGTGCTGGTGACCGACGACCGGCGGGCCGCCGCCCGGGAGTTCGTCGCGCACGGGGCCGGGATCGACGAGGAGCAGGCGCTGGAGGTGCCGACGCTGCTGATCGGGACGCCGGCGCAGATGGCCGAGCAGCTGCGGGAGCACCGGGAGCGCCACGGCTTCTCGTACATCACCGTCCTGGACCGGTTCCTGGAGGCGTTCGCGCCGGTTCTTGAGGAACTCAAGGGCAGTTGACCGCGGATCGGAGGCCGTCCGCATCCCGAAATCCGATCGACAGGCCGCCGTGCCCGGTGATGGGATCCACCCATGACTGATCTCCACATCCGCGCCGGCGGTCCGGCGGATCTCGACGCCGCGCTGGCCTTCTGGAAGCTGGCCGCCGAGGGCACCAGCATCAGCGACGACCGTGCGGGCGTGGCCCGGCTGGTGGCGCGCGACCCGGAGGCGCTGCTGCTGGCCGAGCGGGCCGGGGAGCTGGTGGGCACGGTGATCGCCGGCTTCGACGGCTGGCGAGCCTCGCTCTACCGGCTCGCCGTGCATCCGGACCACCGCAGGCAGGGCATCTCGAAGGCCCTGCTCGCCGCGGCCGAAGAGCGTTTCGTGCAGCTGGGCGGCCGGCGCGCCGACGCGATGGTGCTGGACCGCAACGAGACGGCGCACCACGCGTGGCGGGCGGCCGGGTACGCGCCGGAGCCGCAGTGGAGCCGCTGGGTCAGGCCGCTGGAGGTCTGAGCGCCGTGCCGTTGTCGAGGAGCCCGCCCCGTGCCCGGGGCGGGCTCCACTGCTTCCTGCGCGTTCCCCGCTCCCCTCGTCGAGCACCACCCCCGTCGCCTCGTTCGCCATGCACCACCCATCAACTTTGCCGACCCTTTACCATGGAGTCCCCGGAACGACGGACTCCCGGGGCCCCTCCCCTACGAATCCTGCGAAAGGTGCGTGAGCGTCGGCCATGGCCGAGCCTCCCAGTCGTCGCGTGTCCTCCCGACGGAGCGCGAACCTCCCGAACGTGTCCGACCATGGGACGGAGGTGACCCGATGACCGACCTGCTCCTGCTGGCCGTGGCACTCCTGCTGACCCTGGCGTGCGGCGTCTTCGTCGCGGCGGAGTTCTCGCTGACGACGGTGGAGCGCGGTGATCTGGAGCGCGCCGCCGCCCGCGGCGAGCGCGGTGCGGACAGCGCCCTCAAGGCGGTGCGCTCGCTGACCTTCCAGCTGTCCGGCGCCCAGCTCGGCATCACCGTGACGGGCCTGATCATCGGCATGCTCGCCAAGCCGGCGATCGCGACCCTGCTGGCCGGTCCGCTGGCCGCGATCGGGCTGTCGCGGTCCGCCTCGGACTCGGTGGCGCTGGTCCTGGGGACCGCGCTGTCCACCGTGGTCCTGATGGTCGTCGGCGAACTGGTCCCCAAGAACTGGGCGATCTCCAGCCCGCTGGCCATCGCCAAGCGCGTCGCCACCGCCCAGCGCGGCTTCAGCGCCGCCTTCAAACCGCTGATCACCCATCTGAACAACACCGCCAACCGTACCGTCCGCCGGCTGGGCCTGGAGCCGGCCGAGGAGCTGGCGTCCGCGCGCAGCCCGCAGGAGCTGGTGGCGCTGGCCCGGCACTCGGCCAAGGCGGGCGCCCTGGAGGCGGACACCGCCGAGCTGTTCGTCCGGACCCTCAACCTCGCCGATCTGACCGCGGAGAACGTGATGACCCCGCGGGTGCAGGTGGTGGCCCTGGAGGTGCAGTCCACGGCCGAGGACGTCGCCAACGCGACCCGGGCCACCGGGCTGTCCCGCTTCCCCGTCTACCGCGGCAGCCTCGACAGCGTCGTCGGCGTGGCGCACATCAAGGACGTCCTGGCCGTCCCGGCCTATCTGCGGCCCCGGCACCCGGTCTCCGAGCTGCTGCGCGAGCCGCTGCTGGTGCCCGAGACGCTGACCGTGGACCGGCTGCTGGACCGGCTCTCCGGCCGGCGGACGATGGCCGTGGTCATCGACGAGTACGGCGGCACGGCCGGCGTCGCCACCCTGGAGGACATCGTCGAGGAGGTGGTCGGCGAGGTCCGCGACGAGCACGACCCGCTGGAGATCCCGGATCTGGCGGCGGCCGGCACCGACGCGGACGGGCGGGCGGTCTACCAGGCCGACGGCGCCGCCCGCACCGACCAACTGGCCCGGATCGGGCTGCGGCTGCCGGAGGGCCCGTACGAGACCCTCGCCGGGCTGATCGCCACCGAGCTGGGCCGGATCCCGCGGCCCGGCGACACCGTGGAGGTGGCGGGCTGGACGATGGACGTGCTGGACGCCGCCGGCCACCGCGCGGCGCGGGTGCTGCTGCACGCGCCCGCGTCCGGCGGCGCCGGTGGCGAGGAGGCCGGCCGATGACCGCGCTCCAGTTGTTCGTGGGTCTGCTGACCCTGGTCGTCAACGCCTTCTTCGTGGGCGCCGAGTTCGCGCTGATCTCGGTGCGCCGCAGCCAGGTCGAGCCGTACGCGGAGGCCGGGGACCGGCGGGCCGGCAGCGTGCTGTGGGGCCTGCAGCACGTCTCGGCGCTGCTGGCCGCCGCCCAGTTGGGCATCACGCTGTGCACGCTGGTGCTGGGCGCGGTCGCCGAGCCGGCCATCGCGCACCTGCTCTCACCGGCGTTCGACGCGGTGGGGGTCCCGTCCGCGCTGATCCACGTCGTCTCGTTCGTGATCGCGCTGGCCGTGGCGACCTATCTCCACATGCTCTTCGGCGAGATGGTCCCGAAGAACGTGGCGCTGGCCGAGCCGGTCCGCACCGCGCTGCTGCTGGGCCCGCCGCTGGTGGCGCTGACCCGGGCCCTGCGTCCGGTGATCTTCGCGGTCAACGCGCTGGCCAACGGGCTGCTGAAGCTGCTGCGGGTGGAGGTCAGGGACGAGGTGGCGGCCACCTTCTCGGACGCCCAGCTGGCCCAGCTGGTCGAGGACGCGCGGGCCGCCGGGCTGCTCGACGAGCGGGCCCAGGAGCGGCTCCGGGACGCCCTGGAGCTGGGCCGCCGCCCGGTGCGGGACGTGGTGCTGCCGGTGAGCGAGGTGGTCTCGGCGCGTATCGGGGCGACCCCCGAGGAGCTGGAGCACCTGGCCGCCGAGTCGGGGTTCTCGCGGTTCCCGGTCGTCGACGACACCCGGCGCATCCTGGGCTATCTGCACGTCAAGGACGCCCTGGACGCCGCCCCGCGGACCACGCCGTTCCCGGTGTCGGCGCTGCGCCCGATCGCCCGGGTGCGGGCGGCGACCCCGCTGGACGACGTGTTGACCGCGATGCGCGGCTCCCGGACGCACCTGGCCGCGGTGATCGGTGACGACGGGCGGCTGGCCGGGCTGGTGACCATGGAGGACGTCCTGCGGGAGCTGGTGCTGCAGCAGCCCGCGGCCTGACCCCACCCCGCGAAAACCCTCACTGACCGATCGGTTAGATTACTAACCGATCGGTCAGTCGCGTCCGTACGCGGCACCGCGGCGCCCGGTCATGCATCCGTATGCGCACGCGACGAGGGGGAACACCATGAACCGCACGACATGCTGCGTGGTGGGCGGCGGCCCGGCCGGCATGATGCTCGGACTCCTGCTGGCCCGGGCCGGCATCGAGGTCACCGTCCTGGAGAAGCACGGGGACTTCCTGCGCGACTTCCGCGGCGACACCGTCCACCCGTCCACCCTGAACCTGCTCGACGACCTCGGCCTCGGCGCGGAGTTCGCGCAGCTGCCGTTCCCGAAGCTGGAAGAGATGCGGGTCCAGATCGGCGGCACCACCGTGGTGCTGGCCGACATGCGCCGCATCCCCGGCCGCCACAAGTACTTCGCCATGGTCCCGCAGTGGGACTTCCTCGACCTGATCGCCCGCGCGGCGGCGAAGGAGCCCTCGTTCACCCTGCGGATGCGCACCCGAGCCACCGGACTGCGCACCGACGGCGGCCGGGTGACCGGCGTGCGCTACGTCGACGAGCACGGCGAGCCCGGGGAACTGGCCGCGGACCTGACCTTCGCCTGCGACGGCCGGGACTCGCTGATCCGGGAGCTGGCCGGGATGCGCCAGCGGTACTTCGACGTCCCGATGGACGTCTGGCAGATCCGGGTGGACGCCCCGGCCGACGCCCTCAAGGGGGGCCGGGTCTTCGGCAGGTTCGGCGGCGGCCAGGCCGCGGTCACCATGGACCGCGGGTCGTACTTCCAGACGTCCTACCTGATCGGCAAGGGACAGGACGCCGCGATGCGCCGCCACGACATCCAGTGGCTGCGGGACCGGCTGGGCGCGCTGTTCGGCTGGGACGACAAGGTCACCGGCACCATCGGCTCCTGGGACGAGGTCAAGCTGCTGGAGGTGACGTTCGGGCGGCTGCGGCGCTGGCACCGGCCCGGCCTGCTCTGCCTCGGGGACGCCGCGCACACCATGTCGCCGGTCGGCGGGGTCGGCGTCAACCTCGCCCTCCAGGACGCGGTGGCCGCCGCCCGGATCCTGGCCGGCCCGCTGCGCCGCGGGACGGTCGGCAGCGACGACCTGGCCCGGGTGCAGCGGCGGCGGGAGTGGCCGATGGCGCTGGTCCAGAAGTCGCAGGAGCAGGAGCACGCCATGATCCGCTCCGCGCTGGACGGCACGCTGCGCGGGGACCGGCTGCCGGTGCCGATGAGGTTGCTGCAGCGGGTGCCGGCGCTGCGGACCGTCACCGGCTATCTCGGCGGCATCGGCTTCCGGCCCGAGCCGACGCCGGACTTCGCCAGGGTCAGTCCCGGCGCGCGACGGCGTTGAGGGTGAAGGTCTCCAACTCGGCGGCGGCGGCGTCCAGATCGAGGTCCGGGTGGGCGAGCCAGTGCCCGATCACCCCGTCGATCGCGCCGCCGATCGCCAGCGACATCGTGCGCGGGTCGAACTCCCGCAGCACACCCGCCTTCTGACCCTTCGTCAGGAGTTCGGCGAGGGCCTGCCAGCGGCCGTAGGTGTCGTGCGAGCCGGGCGCCTTCAGGCGGGTGCCGCCCTCGTCGTCGAGCAGCATCTCGGTGATCACGCGGACCTGGCGGCGGTGGTCCCGCTGGTAGCCGATCATCGCGTGGACGTAGGCGACGAGCGCGGCCAGCGGGTCCTCGGCCGCCTCCACGCGCTCGCGGACGTGGCCGCCGAACTGCTCCAGCACCTGGGTCAGCGCGGCCCGGGTGAGGTTGTCCTTCGACGAGAAGTGGTAGAGCACCGCGGCCTTGGAGACCCCGGCCCGCTCGGCGATCGCGGACAGCGACGTGGAGGAGTAGCCACGGGTGGAGATCAGGTCGATGGTGCAGTCGATCAGCTGCTGCCGGCGGGCCCGTTCGGTGAACGTCGCCGCCTCCGCATCCGTGCCCGGCCGAGGACTCATCCCACGCCCACCTCTGTCTTTCCGATTCCTTCCGCGGCCCGAACTCCGGCCGCTGTCGACCGTACACCGCGGGATAGGATCACCGCGCCATGGAGACGAATGCGCGATACACGAGTTTTGTGGCGGTGGGCGACAGCTTCACCGAGGGCATGTCGGACACCCTCCCGGACGGCTCCTACCGGGGCTGGGCGGACCTGCTCGCCGCCCGGCTCGCCGGCCTCTCCCGGCCGGCCGCCGACGGGACCCCCGACGTGCTCCCCTCGCCCGGCTTCCGGTACGCCAACCTCGCCGTGCGCGGCAAGCTCATCGACCAGATCGCCGACGAGCAGTGCGGCCCCGCCGCCTCGATGGGCGCGGACCTGGTCACGCTGGTCGGCGGACTGAACGACGTGCTGCGCCCCAGGTGCGACGTGGACCGGGTGTGCGCGCGGCTCGCGGACTGCGCGGACCTGCTGGCGCGCGGCGGCGGGCAGCTGGTGCTGATGCGCAGCCCGGGCCGCCGCGGGCCGGTGCTGGAGCGCTTCCGTCCGCGGATGGAGCAGCTCTTCGCGCGGATCGACGAGCTGGCCACCCGGCACGGCGCCCTGGTCGTCGACCTCTACGCGTCCGAGGCGCTGGCCGATCCGCGGATGTGGGCCGAGGACCGGCTGCACCTCAATGCCGAGGGGCACCGCCGGGTCGCCGAGGCCGTCTGGCAGGCCCTGGGGCTGCCCGCCGCCTCGGACTGGAACGCACCCCTGCCGCCCGCGGCCCCACCCCGCTGGGCCGCCCGCCGCACCGCCGATCTGCGGTTCGCCCGCGAGCACCTGGTGCCGTGGATCGGGCGCCGGCTCACCGGCCGCTCCTCGGGCGACGGCCGCGCGGGCGCCCAGTTCAGCGCCGAGCAGGGCCGGGCCTTCTGGATATCGCCCACGGACCACACCGACCCCGGCCCGGTGTCGAGCTGGCGGCGGGTGGCGCCAGCTTGAGCGGGGCCGGCCCGACCGCCCGCCCCGCACCGCCTGGGAAACTCCGCCGCGGCGTGGCACGATCGCGGACGTGACCAGCAGACCCGCCGCATCCCCGCGCCTGCGCGACCTCGCACTGCTGCGCCGCGTCCGCGACCGGATCGACCGGGAGTACGCACAGCCGCTGGACGTCGAGGCGCTCGCCCGCGGTGAGAACATGTCGGCCGGGCACCTCAGCCGCCAGTTCCGGCTCGCCTACGGGGAGTCGCCCTACGCGTACCTGATGACGCGGCGCATCGAGCGCGCGATGGCACTGCTGCGCCGCGGCGACCTCAGCGTCACCGAGGTCTGCTTCGCGGTCGGCTGTGCGTCGCTGGGCACGTTCAGCACCCGCTTCACCGAACTCGTCGGGATGCCGCCCGGCGCCTACCGCCGCGACGCCGCGGCCACCGCGCAGGAGCCGCCGCCGTGCGTGGCGAAGCAGGTCACCAGACCGATCAGGAATCGAGAAGCGCGGGGGAACCGCCGGTCCTAGCCTGAGCTCCATGGACATCACCATTCACGCCAGTTTCCTCCCGCACGACGACCCCGAGGCGTCCCTCGCCTTCTACCGCGACACCCTCGGCTTCGAGGTCCGCCAGGACGTCGGCGGCGGCACCATGCGCTGGATCACCGTCGGCCCCGCCGGCCAGCCCGACACCGCCATCGTGCTGCACCCGCCGGCCGCCGACCCGGGCGTCACCGACGACGAGCGCCGCACCATCACCGAGATGATGGCCAAGGGCACCTACGGCATCATCGTCCTGGCCACCAAGGACCTCGACGGCACCTTCGAGCGGCTGCAGGCCGGCGACGCCGAGGTCGTCCAGGAGCCGACCGAGCAGCCGTACGGGGTGCGCGACTGCGCCTTCCGCGACCCCGCGGGCAACCTGATCCGCATCAACGAGATCCGCTGAACCGTCCGGCGGCAGCGGCCGCGGCGTCCCGCGGGGCCACCCCCGTGTGCCATCAGCCCCCTTCGGCCCCGCGCCGCACTTCATACTCGCTACGACACAGCCTCACGACGACACAGCGATTCCGCGCAGGCGGCCCCGCCTCGCAGAGGGAGACACGATGAGCAGCGCCCCGGGGCGGGACCTGCCCGCGCGGCACGCCGCCGACAGCCACGACCTGATCCGCGTCCACGGCGCGCGGGAGAACAACCTCAAGGACGTCAGCATCGAGCTCCCCAAGCGGCGGCTGACGGTGTTCACCGGCGTCTCGGGCTCCGGCAAGAGCTCGCTGGTCTTCGACACCGTCGCGGCCGAGTCGCAGCGGCTGATCAACGAGACCTACAGCGCCTTCGTACAGGGCTTCATGCCCACCCTGGCGCGGCCCGAGGTCGACGTCCTCGACGGGCTGACCACCGTGATATCCGTCGACCAGCAGCGGATGGGCGCCGACTCGCGCTCCACCGTGGGCACCGCCACCGACGCCAACGCGATGCTGCGGATCCTCTTCAGCCGGCTCGGCAAGCCCTACGTCGGCCCGCCCGGAGCCTTCGCCTTCAACGTGCCCTCGGTCTCCGCATCCGGCGCGATCAAGGTGGAGCGCGGCGCCAAGAAGGCGGAGAAGGTCACCTTCAACCGGGTCGGCGGCATGTGTCCGCGCTGCGAGGGCCGCGGTGCGGTCTCCGACCTCGACCTGACCCAGCTCTACGACGACAGCAAGTCCATCAACGACGGCGCGTTCACCGTCCCCGGCTACACCGGCGGCGGCTGGAACTCCCGGCTCTACGCGGAGTCGGGCTTCTTCGACCCGGACAAGCCGATCCGCAGGTTCACCAAGCGGGAACTGCACGACCTGCTGCACCGCGAGCCGACCCGGATGAAGATCGCGGGCATCAACATGACCTACGAGGGGCTGATCCCGCGGATCCAGAAGTCGATGCTGTCGAAGGACAAGGAGGCGATGCAGCCGCACGTCCGGGCGTTCGTGGAGCGCGCGGTCACCTTCGCCACCTGCCCCGACTGCGACGGCACCCGGCTCGCCGAGCACGCCCGCGCGGCGAAGATCAAGAAGCTCTCCATCGCCGACGCCTGCCGGATGGAGATCCGGGACCTGGCCGACTGGGTGCGCGGGCTCGCGCGGCCGTCGGTGGCGCCGCTGCTCACCGCGCTGCAGCACACCCTCGACTCGTTCGTGGAGATCGGCCTGGGCTATCTCTCGCTCGACCGGCCCGCGGGCACCCTCTCCGGCGGGGAGGCGCAGCGCGTCAAGATGATCCGCCACCTCGGCTCCTCGCTCACCGACGTCACCTACGTCTTCGACGAGCCGACCGCGGGCCTGCACCCGCACGACATCCAGCGGATGAACGACCTGCTGCGCCGGCTGCGGGACAAGGGCAACACGGTGCTCGTCGTGGAGCACAAGCCGGAGGTCATCGAGATCGCCGACCATGTCGTCGACCTCGGTCCCGGCGCCGGCACGGCCGGTGGCACCGTCTGCTTCGAGGGCACCGTCGACGGACTGCGCGGCAGCGACACCGTCACCGGGCGCCATCTCGACGACCGCGCCTCGCTCAAGGACACGGTGCGCGAGCCGAAGGGCACCCTGGAGATCCGCGGCGCCGATGCCAACAACCTCCGGGACGTCGACGTGGACATCCCGCTCGGCGTGCTCACCGTGATCACCGGCGTCGCCGGCTCCGGCAAGAGCTCGCTCGTCCACGGGTCGATCCCCGCCGAGTCGGGCGTCGTCTCCGTCGACCAGGGCCCGATCCGCGGTTCGCGGCGCAGCAACCCGGCCACGTACACCGGACTGCTCGACCCGATCCGCAAGGCGTTCGCCAAGGCCAACGGCGTCAAGCCCGCGCTGTTCAGCGCCAACTCCGAGGGCGCCTGCCCCACGTGCAACGGCGCCGGCGTCATCTACACCGACCTGGGGATGATGGCCGGGGTCTCCACCACCTGCGAGGACTGCGAGGGGAAGCGGTTCGACGCGTCGGTGCTGGAGTACCACCTCGGCGGCCGCGACATCAGCGAGGTGCTGGCGATGCCGGTGGCCGAGGCCGAGGCGTTCTTCGCCGAGGGCGAGGCCCGCACGCCGGCCGCCCACAAGATCCTGCAGCGGCTCGCCGACGTCGGGCTGGGCTACCTCACCCTGGGCCAGCCGCTCACCACGCTCTCCGGCGGCGAGCGGCAGCGGCTGAAGCTGGCCACACACATGGCCGAGAAGGGCGGCATCTATGTCCTCGACGAGCCGACCGCCGGCCTGCACCTCGCCGACGTCGAACAGCTCCTCGGCCTGCTCGACCGGCTCGTCGACGCCGGCAAGTCGGTGATCGTCGTCGAGCACCACCAGGCGGTGATGGCCCACGCCGACTGGATCATCGACCTCGGCCCCGGCGCCGGCCACGACGGCGGCCGGATCGTCTTCGAGGGCACCCCCACCGACCTCGTCGCCGCCCGCGCCACCGTCACGGGCGAGCATCTCGCGGCGTACATCGGCGCCTGACCGGGCCACCGGGCCCCCTCTCGACGCCCCAACACCGCGCCGTGTGCACGTCGTTGGGGCGCGGCAGGCCGAGCACGCGCCGGGCGGGGTCGAGGGGTACGCCGCCGTGCGAGGGATCACTCCGGGCCGCGGGCCAGGCCAGGCGTTACGCTCGCTTTGTCCGGATATGTTCCGACTGCACGGAGGCGGCCATGAGCCAGTACGACGAGTACACCACCCCCTCCCAGGCCGAGGGCGAGCGGCTGGACGAGGACCGGGACCCCAAGGAGGCGCGGCACCCCGAGACCATGCGCACCCAGCCGTCCCAGGCCGAGGGCGAGCGCCGGGCGGAGGACGACGAGGACTGACGGCACGGGCCGCCCCGGGTGCGGCGCGGTGACCGAACGGTACGGTGGGGGCCCGCACGGGGGCGCGGCGCCTGTAGGAACGTACAGCCGGGACCGGGGCGCTGGCCTGCGCAAACCGCCAGTAGACTCTGACCACGTGACTGCTGTGTCTGCGAAGCCTCGCATCCCCAATGTCCTGGCCGGCCGCTACGCCTCCACGGAGCTGGCCGTGCTGTGGTCCCCCGAGTACAAGGTCAAGCTGGAGCGGAAGCTGTGGCTCGCGGTGCTGCGCGCCCAGAAGGACCTGGGAGTGGCCGTCCCAGAGCAGGCGCTGGCCGACTACGAGCGGGTCCTGGAGACCGTGGACCTGGCCTCGATCGCCGAGCGGGAGAAGGTCACCCGGCACGACGTCAAGGCCCGGATCGAGGAGTTCAACGCCCTGGCCGGGCACGAGCAGATCCACAAGGGCATGACCTCCCGCGATCTGACCGAGAACGTCGAGCAGCTCCAGGTGCGGCTGTCGCTGGAGCTGGTGCGGGACCGCACGGTCGCGGTGCTGGCCCGCCTGGGCTCGCTGGCCGCCCAGCACTCCGAGCTGGTCATGGCCGGCCGCTCGCACAACGTCGCCGCGCAGGCCACGACCCTGGGCAAGCGCTTCGCGACCGCCGCCGACGAACTGCTGGTCGCCTTCGCGCGGGTGACGGAACTGCTCTCCCGCTACCCGCTGCGCGGCATCAAGGGCCCGGTCGGCACCGCCCAGGACATGCTCGACCTGCTCGGCGGGGATGCCGCCAAGCTCGCCGAGCTGGAGCAGCGGATCGCCGCCCACCTCGGCTTCGGCCAGGCGTTCAGCTCCGTCGGCCAGGTCTACCCGCGGTCGCTGGACTACGAGGTGGTGACCTCGCTGGTGCAGCTCGCGGCCGCACCGTCGTCGCTGGCCAAGACGATCCGGCTGATGGCCGGGCACGAGCTGGTCACCGAGGGCTTCAAGCCTGGCCAGGTCGGCTCCTCGGCGATGCCGCACAAGATGAACACCCGCTCCTGCGAGCGCGTCAACGGCCTGATGGTGATCCTCCGCGGCTACGCCTCGATGGCCGGCGAGCTGGCCGGCGACCAGTGGAACGAGGGCGACGTCTCCTGCTCGGTGGTCCGCCGGGTCGCGCTGCCGGACGCGTTCTTCGCGCTGGACGGCCTGCTGGAGACCTTCCTGACGGTGCTCGACGAATTCGGCGCCTTCCCGGCCGTGGTCGCCCGCGAGCTCGACCGCTACCTGCCCTTCCTCGCCACGACCAAGGTCCTGATGGGCGCGGTGCGGGCCGGGGTGGGCCGCGAGGAGGCCCACGAGGCGATCAAGGAGAACGCGGTGGCCTCGGCGCTGGCCATGCGCGAGCAGGGCGCCGAGCGCAACGAACTCCTGGACAAGCTGGCCGCGGACGGCCGGATCCCGCTGGACAAGGCGCAGCTGGACGAGCTGATGGCGGACAAGCTGTCCTTCACCGGCGCGGCCGCCGACCAGGTGGCCACCGTCGTCGCCCGGATCGAGAAGATCGCCGAGCAGCACCCCGAGGCCGCCGCCTACACCCCCGGCGCGATCCTCTGACCCGGAGCCGGCATGCGCTTCACCCCTGAGGAACTGGAGGCCGCCCGCGACCGCGTCGTCCCCGACGTCGTGGCGGGCGGACTGCGGGTGCTGTTCTGCGGGATCAATCCCGGGCTGATGACGGCGGTCACCGGGCACCACTTCGCCCGGCCCGGCAACCGCTTCTGGCCCGTCCTGCACGCGGCCGGCTTCACCCCCCGGGTGTTCCGCCCCGCCGAGCAGGGCGAACTGCTCGACCACGGGCTGGGCATCACCAACGTCGTGGCCCGGCCGACCGCGCGGGCCGACGAGCTGACCGCGGAGGAGTACCGCGAGGGCGGCCGGCTGCTGGCGGAGAAGGTGGCCCGGCTCCGGCCGCACTGGCTCGCGGTCGCCGGTGTCACGGCCTACCGCGTCGCGTTCGACGACAAGCGCGCCGCGATCGGCCCGCAGGAGCGAACCCTGGGCGCCACCCGCATCTGGGCGCTGCCCAACCCCAGCGGTCTGAACGCCCATTGGACACTGGCGACCATGGCGGAGGAGTACGGCCGGCTGCGCGCCGCGGCGTTCGCCGACTCCTGACCGGCGGCGGGTGTGCACCGGCCGCATGGTCATCCACCCCCTGGCAGCGGTCCGTCGGTTATGGCGGCCAGCACCTGGTGCGGCTGACCGTCGCCGGCCTGGCCCGCGCTGACCGCGAACCAGCGGCGGCCGTCCCGCCAGCCGTACAGCCGCGGCACCCGCCCGGCGAGCAGCGCCAGCGGCGGCGGGACGGGCAGACCCATGGCGCTTCGCTCCAGGGCCTCGGCCAGCTCGTGGACGACGGGCTCGCCGCGGCGTAAGGACACCACCGCGACCAGTGCGGCGAGCTCCTCGACGCAGCTCTCGCGGGCGGCCGCGGCGTCCGCCGGGTCCGCGTCCCACAGCGGGCCGGTCGCCCACAGGCGCGCCACATGGAAGCCCGGTCCGCTCGTGCCGGCCGCGGTGTGCTCCGTCCGCTTCGGGAAGGGGCGTGCGCGTAAGGCGTCGAGCCGGGCGACGAGGCCGGCGGGCGGTCCGCCGGGCGGCTGGGTCCGCGCGTCGCGCGGTGGTTCTGTCGTCATACCGTCAGTAAACCCCCGGGTTCTGACAATTGGCCGGGCGCGCGCTCCGCATCGGCACCGCGGGCCGCTCCGGGTGCGGCGCCCGCGGGGTTCTCGGGGCTCGCCGCACACCCGCTGACCGGCTACGATCCGCGGGACAGGCGAGGCGAGGAGACGGACGTTGGGTCGGCTCACCGGCGGGGACCCCTCCCTGCTGCGACGGATCAACTCCGCGGTGGTGCTGCACGCGCTGCGCGCCGCGGACTCCCCCACGCTCACCGATCTCGTCCAGGTGACCGGCCTGTCCCGGCCGACGGTCGAGGGCGTGATCGAGGGGCTCATCGAGACCGGGCTGGTGGCCGAGGCGCCCGCCGAGGAGGGCGAGGCCCGGCGGCAGGGCCGCCCGGCCCGCCGGTTCCGCTTCCGCACCGAGGCCGGCCATCTGCTGGGCATCGAGATCGGACCGCACCGCGTCGCGGCGCTGCTGTCCGACCTCAGCGGGCGGGTGCGGGACTCGGCGCAGCGCACGGTGGCCGAGACCGCGCCGGCCGAGGAGCGGCTGGAGCGGGTGCGGGCCATGGTGGCCGACCTGCTGCGGCACGCGGGCGTGGCCCGCAGTTCGCTGCGGGCGGTCGGGGTGGCCGGCCCGGGCATCATGGAGGCGGACGGCACCGTCCGGCTGGGCACCGCGCTGCCCGGCTGGACAGGACTGCCGCTCGGCGGGCGGCTGCGGCGCTCGTTCCGCTGCCCGGTCCTGGTGGAGAACGACGCCAACGCGGCGGCGGTGGCCGAGCACTGGCAGGGCGCGGCCACCGGCTCCGACGACGTGGTGTTCGTGCTGGCCGGGCTGAGTCCCGGGGCCGGGGCGCTGATCGGCGGGCGGCTGCACCGCGGGTTCGGCGGCGCGGCCGGGGAGATCGGCGCGCTGCACCTGCTGGGCCGGGAGGCCACGCCGGAGACACTGCTGTCCACGACCGGGGAACCGCTGCACCCGCTGGACGAGGCGCAGGTGGCGGCGGTGTTCGCGGCGGCCAGGGACGGGGACGGACAGGCGCGGGAGGCGGTGGACCGCTTCCTCCGGCGACTGGTGCACGATGTCGCGGCGCTGGTGCTGGCCCTGGACCCGGAGTTGGTGGTGATCGGCGGCTGGGCGTCGGGGCTGGCGGGCGTTCTCGGGCCGCTGCGCCGGGAGTTGGCACGCTACTGCCTGCGCCCGCCGGAGGTCGTACTGTCGCGGCTGGGACCGGCCGCGATCGCGACCGGGGCGCTGCGGCTGGCGCTGGACCATGTGGAGGGCGAACTCTTCGCCGTGGAGGGGACGGTGACGGGGCGGCGGCGCTGAAGCGCGCGCATCCCGGCCCGGACGTACGACTGCCGAAGGCCCGTTACCGGGAGCGCACACACACGCCCCGGTAACGGGCCCACACCGTGAAGAGCGGAAAACGTGAGCGACGCCGTGCAGTGCCGCACAGGGGCGGCACCTCACGTGCGGCGACGGCCCGTTCAGCCGGCGAGCAGCGGCTCCGCCTCGCGCTCCCCGAAGGTGAGCCGGCAGGTGTCGGCACGGTAGGTGGAGACCGCGACGGCGGCGGCCCGACCCTGGGAGACATAGCGGGTGGTGACGACAAGAACGGGCGAACCGGGCAGCCGGTCCAGCTGCTTGGCGTCCTCGGCGCGGGCCGAGCCCAGCTCGACGGTGCGCTCCTGGCCGTCCAGATCGAGCTCCTGGAGGGCGTGCAGCACGGCGCGAGCGCGGGCGGCCGGGTCGGTGACGGCCGCCACGGCACAGCCGGGGACCGCGTCGGCGCGGACGTAGAGCAGCTCGGCGGCGACCGGCCGGCCCGCCGAGACCCGGCTGCGGCGCACGATGTGGACCGCCTCCGCGGGGGCGGTCTCCAGCAGACGGGCCACCGCCGCGGGCACCGTGTCGGACTCGCTGGCGGCGACCGGCTGCCAGTCGTCACCGGCGGCGCCGGGCCAGGTGTGCCGGGTGGGGTCGACGGCGACGCCGACCCGCGGCGGGGCGACGGTGGTGCCGACACCGCGGCGGCGCTGGAGTCTGCCCTCCAGCTCCAGCTGTTCGAGCGCCTGCCGGAGCGTGGCCCGGGCGACGCCGAAACGGGCCGCCAGATCCCGCTCGTTGGGCAGCACCTCGCCGACCGCGAACTCGGTGTCCAGTGCGTCGCTGAGCACGGTCTTCAGATGCCAGTACTTGGGCTCCGGAGCCGTTTCGAGCTGCGTGGTCCCCACCCCCATAGCCGCGGCCCGCATGCGGACCAGATATTGAGCGCTTCTTTATTAAAGGTTGTTGCAGTATCCCGACGATATGACTGCCCCCACCCTTGGTCAAGACCAATTCGCCCACCGATTCCGCCCGCTCATCGGGGCTCCCCCGGCCGTCGCCCGGCCTCCGAGCGGGCGCTACCCTCCTGCAATGCTCGCTCTCCTGCACACCTCGCCGGTCCACGTCCCCGTCTTCGACGCGCTGCGCGACACGGACGCCCCCGGGCTTCCGCTGCGGCATCTGGTACGGCCGGAACTCCTGGCCGCGGCACGGGAGTCGGGGCCCGACGCGGTCGCGGAGGAGGTCGCCGGGGAGCTGGGGACGTTGGTGCGCGCCGGAGCCGGGGCGGTGCTGTGCACCTGCTCGACGCTGGGCACGGTGGCCGAGGCGGCCGGGCCGGCGCTGGGCGTGCCGGTGCTGCGGGTCGACCGGCCGATGGCCGCGGAGGCCGTCGCTACCGGGTCCCGGATCGCGGTCCTCGCCTCGGTGGAGAGCACCTTGGCGCCCACCACGGAGCTGATCGCCGACGAAGCCCGCCGCGCCGGGCGGACGGCCCAGGTGCGCACCGTGCTCGTGCCGGAAGCCTGGGAGCGTTTCACCGCCGGCGACCAGGAAGGCAGCCTGGCGGCGGTCGCCGACGCGGTGCGGCGGGTGCGGGAGACCGGCGGGGTCGACGCCCTCGTCCTGGCGCAGGCGTCCATGGCACCCGCCGCGGAGCGGTTCGCGGACGGCGGGGTGCCGGTGCTGGCGAGCCCGCGGAGCGGCCTGCGGGCGGCGGCCCGGCTAGTGGGCCAGTGACGCCAGTTTGTCGGGGTTGCGGAGGACGTAGACCGTCTCGATCCGGCCGTTCCGGATGGCGAGTTGGAGGACCGAGTCCGGGGTGCCGCCGAGGCGGGTGAGCAGCGCGATGCCGCCGTTGATCTCCAGGAACTGCAGTTCCAGGTCGGCCGGGGAGATCTGGACGACGCCGATGAGGAACCGGGCGATCTTGTCGGGCGCGGCGATGATCCGCAGCGGGGCCTTGGCCTTGCCGCCGCTGTCCCCGACGAGCCGGGCGTCCGCCGCGAGGAGGTCGAGCAGCCCGTCGAGGTCGCCGCCGGCGGCGGCGGACAGGAACCGTACGGTCAATTCCCGCTGCCGGTCCGGGTCGACGTCGAACCGCGGCCGGCCCTCCTCCACATGGCGGCGGGCCCGCCCGGCCAGCTGGCGCACCGCGGCCTCGCTGCGCTCCAGGACGGTGGCGATCTCCGCGTAGGGGTAGCCGAACGCCTCGCGCAGCACGAACACCGCGCGCTCCAACGGGGAGAGCGCCTCCATGACGACGAGGAAGGCGAAGGTGACGGTCTCGGCGAGCGCCGCCTGCTCCGCGCCGTCGGGGGCGGGCCGGCCGGGGGCCAGGACGTCCGTGACGAGCGGTTCCGGCAGCCAGGGCCCCACGTAGGACTCGCGGCGCGACTGCACCTGGCGGAGCCGGTCGACGGCCAGCCGGGTGGTGATCCGGACGAGATAGGCGCGCGGTTCGCGCACCTCGGCACGGTCGGCGGCGGACCAGCGCAGCCAGGCGTCCTGGACCACGTCCTCGGCGTCGGCCACCCGGCCGAGCATGCGGTAGGCCACCCCGTGGAGCAGCGGGCGGTGGGCCTCGAAGACTTCGGTGGCGTCGCCGGCGGGTTCGCTCTGCACCGTCCCATCCCAGCGGCCGATGCGCGCGTTGTCCAGCGGGATTGCCGTCCGGCGGGCGTCCCCCGGGCGGGAAGCCGGGCCGCGCCGCGCAGTTTTCGGGGGGATGGGCGGGAGCGGTGGTGTCAGGGCACGGCCAGGGCTTGGGCGTTGTTCCAGTCGCGGGTGGACAGGACGAGCCGGTAGCCGTCCGGGTCCTCGATCGTGACGCCCCACTCGTCCCAGTAGGGGTTGTGGGCGGGGACGCGGGTGCCGCCGCAGCGCTCCAGACAGGCGACGAGGTCCTCGGGGACCGGCTCGGCCAGGTAGCGGACGAGGAGGTCGTCCGGGGTGGGTGTCGGGTGGAGCGCGCCCGTGGGGTCGAGGGTGAGTTCCAGGTGCCAGGTGGCGTCCGGCAGACCGAGCATCAGCAGGGAGTGCTCGCCGGCCTCGGAGGTGTGGTGGTAGAGCTCGCGCAGGCCCAGGCCGTCCCGCCAGAAGTGGCCGGCGGCGGCCAGGTCGCGGGACGGGCGGGCCAGGCGGAGGGATGCGGTGCCGAGGTCGGGCACGGGTGTCGCCTTCCGTGAGGCCGCCGGGCGGCGGCGCGTTATCGGACCGTAGGGGTTGCGGACGGCGCCTGGCGATCGGTCGGTGGTCCTGGGACGCTGGTCCGATCCGGGGTCATGCGGCCGGTGTTCACCGGGAGTTCGCCCGCAGGGCACCGGGTGGCGATACGAACGGGGCGTGACGAGATCGGACGCATCACGGAGGTGCGAGATGGGCCAGGGTTCCGGCGGCGGCTTCGGGCGGCGGTCGCTCCTGCAGGGCGCGGCGGCCGGGTCCGCGGCGCTGGCGCTGCCCGCGGTGGCCGGGGCCACGCCGGCGACGGCCGCGCCGGCACTGGTACGGAGCGGACGGCCGCGCGCCTCCTGGGGCGTGCAGGCCGGTGACGTGACCGCATCGTCCGGCCTGGTGTGGGTGCGGTCCGACCGGCCGGCCCGGATGGTGGTGCAGACCGCCGCCACCGAGTCGTTCCGCAACGCCCGTACGTGGCAGGGGCCGCTGCTGGGGCCCGGCACGGACTTCACCGGGGTGACCGCGCTGCACGGACTGCCGGCCGGGGAGCAGGTCCACTACCGGGTACTGCTGGCCGACCCCGACCACCCGAAGCGCACGGGCGAGCCGGTGGCCGGTACGTTCCGCACCGCGCCCGAGCGGCGCCGGGACATGCGTTTTCTGTGGTCCGGGGACCTGGCCGGGCAGGGCTGGGGCATCAACCCCGAGCGCGGCGGCTACCGGGTCTACGAGGACATGCGGCGCCGGGACCCGGACTTCTTCCTGTGCAGCGGCGACAACATCTACGCCGACAACCCGATCCCGGAGCGGGTGACGCTGCCGGACGGCCGGATCTGGCGGAACGTCACGACGGAGGAGAAGTCCAAGGTCGCCGAGACGCCGGCGGAGTTCCGGGGCGCGTTCCGCTACAACCTGCTGGACGAGAACCTGCGCCGGTTCAACTCCCAGGTGCCGACGGTCATCCAGTGGGACGACCACGAGGTGCACAACAACTGGTATCCGGGCCAGCTGCTGGACGACGACCGGTACCGCGTCAAGGACGTCGACGTGCTCTCCGCGCGGGCGCTGCGCGCCTTCAGCGAGTACTTCCCGGTCCGGACGCTCCGGCCGGACGCCCGTGGCCGGGTGTACCGCGTGCTGCGGCACGGGCCGCTGCTGGACGTCTTCGTGCTGGACATGCGCCGTTACCGCAACGCCAATTCCCCCGACCGGCAGACCGCCGACCCGCAGGGCATCCTGGGCGCCGAGCAGCTGCGCTGGCTCAAGCGGGAGCTGTCGCGGTCGCGGGCGGTGTGGAAGGTGATCGCCGCGGACATGCCGCTGGGGCTGGTCGTCACGGACGGCCCGGCGAACTTCGAGGCGGTGGCGCAGGGCGACCCGGGGGCGCCGCTGGGCCGGGAGCTGCAGATCGCCGAGCTGCTGCGGCACATCAAGCACCGGCGGATCACCGGCACCCTGTGGCTGACGGCCGACGTGCACTACACCTCGGCGCAGCACTACGCACCCGAGCGGGCGGCGTTCAAGGACTTCGAGCCGTTCTGGGAGTTCGTGTCCGGACCGCTTTGCGCGGGCGGTTTCCCGGCCGTGAAGCTCGATGGAACTTTCGGGCCGGCGCAGCCGTTCATCAAGGCGCCGGACCGTGCGAACGTCTCCCCGGCGGAGAGTCCGCAGTATTTCGGCGAGGTCGATATCGACGGGGGAAGCGGGGAGTTGACGGTGCGGCTGTGTCAGGAGGGCGGCGAGGTGTTGTTCACCAAAACGCTGCAACCGGGATGGGTAGGACAGTAGAGGCCAATGTGCCCAAGGTGCCTTTTACCCGTCCGACACAAGGTGTTGGCGACCAGGCAACACCTGTCGGCGAGGCTGTCCGCATGACTGAAGCGACCTCCGCCCGTTCCGCCCGGCGCCCCGACCGGCGCCGGGCCGCCGTCGCGCTCGCCGCCCTGTTCACGGCCGTGGCGGTGGCCGATGCCGCCGTCGACGCCCTGGTCCCCGGCCCGTCCGGCCGGCTGCTGCTGTGCGCCGCCGCGCCGGCCCTGCTGGCCGCGGCGGGCTGCCGGGAATGGTGGGCACGCCGTCAGGAGACGGCCCGACCACCGGCGGTTCCCGCGGCCGCCGGCGCCACCGCGGCGCCGGCCGGGCCCGCCGCCGAGGCCGGCGCCCCGGAGACGGCGCTGTGGCGGATGCGGACCACGGTCCGCGACGAACCGGGCAGCCTCGCCGTCCTGTGCACGGCACTGGCCGCACTGCGGGTGGACATCCTCAGCCTGCAGACCCACCCGCTGTCCGCGGGGACGGTCGACGAGTTCCTGCTGCGCACCCCGGCCGGCCTGGCGCCCGCCGACCTGACCGCCGCGATCACCGGCGCCGGCGGCAGCGACGCCTGGCTGGAGCGGGCCGACGCGCACGACCTCGCCGACGCGCCGACCCGGATGCTGGGCCTGGCCACCCGTACGGCCCTGGATTCCGCCGAACTCCCACTGGCACTGCGGCAGTTGCTGGGTCGCTGCACCATCCACTCGGTGCCGGCCCGGTCGCTGACCGGCCAGCCGCAGGCCGAAGAAGTGCCCGCAGAGGGCGTGTTGGAGGAGCACACCATGAAGTTCCGCGACCCCTCCGGGGGCTCGCTCACCATCGAACGGCCGCAGTTGCCGTTCACCCCCACCGAGTTCGCCCGGGTGCGGGCGCTGGTCGACCTGGACGCCCGGCTCGGCCAGCGCATACCGCCGCGGCGCGACGTGCTCACGCTGCCGGAGGGCAACGAGATCACCGTCCGCCGCGCCGACCCCGGCGATCTGGCCGCCGCCCGGGCCATGCACCAGCGCTGCTCGCCGCGGACGCTGGCGCAGCGCTACCACGGCCCGGTCGGGGACGCCGACCGCTATCTCGGGCATCTGCTGAGCCCGCGGTTCGGCCGCACGCTGGCCGTGGAGACCGCCTCCGGGCGGCTGGTGGCCCTCGGTCACCTGCTGTGGGACGGCGACGAGACCGAGGTGGCGCTACTGATCGAGGACGCCTGGCAGCAGCGCGGTATCGGTACGGAGCTGCTGCGGCGGCTGATCGCGATGGCCGCCGAGGCCGGCTGCGAGAGCGTCTACGCCATCACCAAGGCGTCCAACACCGGCATGGTGGCGGCGATGCGCGGCCTGGGGCTGCCGCTGGACTACCAGATCGAGGAGGGCACGCTGGTGATCACCGCACGCCCCGGCGGCCTCCCCGCCCGTCGTGCGGACGGTCCGCAGCTGCGCCTGCGGGACGGCTCCCGGCACGGCTGAGCCGGTGCGGCCGGTGCCGGAGGAGCGCCGCACCGGCCGCGACAGGCCCGTCCGACGGAATGATGGTGACGCGACGGGCCGATCCGTACGAGGATGGCCCGCATGTCCAACACCACTACTCCCGCGGGCGGTCCGCTGCCCCGCCAGGTCGCCGACGCCTACGTCGACGCCCTCGTCGAACTGGACCCGATCACCGGCACCTTCCTCGGCGTTCCCGAGAGCTCCGGCAGGCTCCCCGACTTCTCGCCCGAGGGCCAGGAAGCAGTGGCGCAGCTCGCCCGTACGACCCTGGACCGGCTCACCGAGGCCGAGGCCCGGCCGGGCGCGGACAGCCCCGCCGAGACGGTCTGCGCGCGGCTGCTGCGCGAACGGCTCACCGCCGAACTCGCCGTCCACGACGCCGGCGAGGGGCTGCGCACCGTCAGCAACCTCAGCTCGCCGCTGCACCACGTCCGCGAGGCGCTCATCCTCAACCCCGCCGACACCGAGGAGGACTGGGCGGCGATCGCCCGGCGGCTGCGCGCCGTGCCGGCCGCGCTGGCCGGCTACCGCGCCGCCCTCCAGGCCGGCCTGGAGCAGGACCTCCCCGCCGGGCCGCTCCAGGTGACCACCGTCATCGGCCAGTTGGACGAGTGGATCGGCACCGGCCGCAGCTGGTTCGCCGAGTTCACCGCCCCCGGCCCGGAGTCGCTGCGCGCCGAGCTGGACGCGGCCGCCGAGGCCGCCGGCGGCGCCCTGGTGGAGCTGCGCGACTGGTTCCGGGACGTCTACGCCCCGGCGATCGAGGGCGCGCCGGACGTGGTCGGCCGTGAGCGGTACGCCCGGCTCGCCCGCTACTACAACGGCGCCGACATCGACCCGGAGGAGGCGTACGCCTACGGCTGGTCGGAGTTCCACCGGCTGCTGGGCGAGATGCAGGCCGAGGCCGAGAAGGTGCTGCCCGGCGCCAGGACCCCGTGGGAGGCGCTGGCCTGGTGCGACGAGCACGGCGAGGCGGTCGAGGGCGTCGAGGAGACCCGGCAGTGGCTCCAGTCGCTGATGGACGAGGCCATCGACACACTGGACGGCACCCACTTCGACCTCGCCGAGCGGGTCCGCCGGGTGGAGTCCAGGATCGCCCCGCCCGGCAGCGCCGCCGCCCCGTACTACACCCAGCCGTCGCTGGACTTCTCCCGGCCCGGGCGCACCTGGCTGCCGACCATGGGCCAGACCCGCTTCCCGGCCTACGACCTGGTCTCCACCTGGTACCACGAGGGGGTGCCCGGCCACCACCTCCAGCTCGCGCAGTGGGCGCACGTCGCCGACCGGCTGTCGCGCTACCAGACCTCGGTCGGCATGGTCAGCGCCAATGTGGAGGGCTGGGCGCTGTACGCCGAGCGCCTCATGGACGAGCTGGGCTTCCTGACCACGCCGGAGCGGCGGCTGGGCTATCTGGACGCCCAGATGATGCGGGCGGTCCGAGTCATCATCGACATCGGCATGCACCTGGAGCTGGCGATCCCGGCCGACTCGCCGTTCCACCCGGGCGAGCGCTGGACGCCGCAGCTGGCGCACGCGTTCATGGCCGCGCACAGCAGCCGCCCGGCCGACTTCGTCGAGAGCGAGATCGTCCGCTACCAGGGCATGGCCGGCCAGGCGATCGGCTACAAGCTCGGCGAGCGGGTCTGGCTCCAGGGCCGGGAGGCCGCCCGCGCACGGCACGGCGCGGACTTCGACCTGAAGGCATGGCACATGGCGGCGCTGTCGCAGGGCTCGCTCGGCCTGGACGACCTGCTGACCGAACTCTCCGCCCTCTGAACCGGGGCACCTGCTCCCGCGGCCGGCCACCGCCCTCCCGTGATGGCCGGCCGCGGCGGCCTCGGAGGCCCCACCCATCGGTGCCCCGGAGACCCTTGCTCTGCCGGTGACTCCCCTGCTAGACAGCGGGGATGACCGGATACTCCCCTGACGACGCCGACCGGCGCATCCTCGACGTCCTGCAGCACGACGGGCGGATGGGCCGCGCCGAGCTGGCGCGGGCGGTGAACATGTCGCCGAGTGCGGTGTCCGCACGGGTGCGGCGCCTGGAGGAGTCCGGGGTGATCTCCGGGTACGCGGCGGTGATCGACCCGGAGCGGGTCGGGCTGCCGGTGCTGGCGTTCGTCCGGCTGCGGCACTCCGGCGGGGACGGCCGGCCGTTCCGGGACCTGGTGGCGGACACCCCGGAGATCCTGGAGGCGCATCACGTCACGGGCGAGAACTGCCTGTTCATCAAGGTCGCGGCGCGGTCGATGAAGCACCTGGAGGAGGTGTCGGGCCGGATCGGCACCCTGGGCGAGGTGGCCACCAGCGTCGTGTACTCCTCACCGGTCCCCCGGCGTGCGGTCCGCACCTGACCCGCCGGGGGCCGACGGCCCGACCGCGGCCGGGCCATGAGGGGCGCGGGAGTTAGCCCCCGTAGACCGAGATGACCGATACGCCCCTTTTGTTCATGGATTTACCGTACGGCCCGTTCAACGACCCGCCGACTACTGCTCCACCAGCTGTGCGGCGACGGACGTACCGAGCTCCGCGGGCGCACCGGGCGACTTCACGGCCAGCACGAGCACCGTGCTGAGCAGATGCAGGACGGCGTAGATCCACAGGACGCCGCCGATGCCGATCGAGCCGATGAAGAGCGTGCCGATGAGCGGGCCGAAGGCCATGCTGGCGCCGGCGCCCAGCGTGTAGGCCGACATGATCTGGCCCTTGCGCTCCGGGTCCTGCGAGGTCATGAGCGGGGGCAACGGGACGTACCCGGCCATGCCCACGCCCAGCGCGCCCGCGGCGACGGCGACGAGCGGGAAGTCGTGGCCCGCGGCCCGGGGCACGTAGTACAGCGCCAGACAGGCGAGCGCCGAGACCACACCGCCGAGCCAGGCGACGGTCTTGCGCCGGCTCCACCTGTCACCGAGCGCGCCGAAGAGCACCACGCAGGCGAGGTTGCTGACCATCATCACGATCAGCAGCGACGCCCACTCCTGCGCACTGAAGCCGATCCGGTCGACGAGGAAGAGCGGGACGAAGACCCACACGCCGAACTGCGACGTGGTGTTGATGAGCCGGACCACGGCGCCCATGCCGACGCGCGGCTTGGTGAACATGACGGTGAAGCAACCGAGGAACGTACGCGACAGGCCGGGCCGCTCCGCGCCCCTGGACAGGCCCTGGAATCCGGTGCGTTCGCGCAGCAGGAGCAGCGCGACCAGGGTGCCCGCGACGATCATCGCGAGGGACACCCACAGGGTGTGGTAGAAGCCGATCGCGGGCTTGAGGAGCGAGACCAGCGCGGAGCCGAGGACGGGGTAGCCCATGGTGAAGCAGAACCAGAACCAGCCGAGCGCCTTGCCGAGCTGCCGTTCCGGCGCGCCCGCCATGATCCAGACCATGAACCCGTAGGCGAACAGCGGATATCCGAAGCCGCGCAGACCGTAGGTGAACAGGATCAGCCAGTAGGAGTGGGCGGGGACGGCGACCGCGAGCATCAGGGTGTGGCAGACGGCCCAGCAGGCGGCCCCGGCCATCATCACCCGGCGCGGCCCCCACAGGTCGCAGAGCCCGCCCGCCAGGAACGCACCCACCGCGGCGGTGACCCCGTACACCGTGAAGATGATCCCGACACTCGCCTCCGCGAAGCCGAGGTCGGTCTTGAAGAACGTCGGCAGATAGCTGGTCTCCACGCCGTCGCCGATCATGAAGAGCAGGACACCGACATAGCCCCAGATCAGGGCCCGGGGGATACCGAGGACGGTGCTGCGGGGTGGCGACGGTTCGCGCTGTTGGGGTGGGTGGAGCACGGGGGACCTCCTGATGGGCCGGGCGTGTGCCCGTGGACGGCCAACAGACTGAACAAGGTCTCAGAGAATTTCAAGAGCTTCACATAAAGTGTGTGATGTTTTAGAGTGCAGCGCGGCGGACGGACCGCCGGGGAAGGAACGGGGTGCCACCATGCGACCGAGTCGCGGCTCCGAGGCCGAGGTGGAGGAGCGCCGGCAGGCGGTACTGCGCCAGGTCGCCGCGGAAGGCGAGATCCGCATCGCCGACCTCGCCGAGCGGATGCGCGTCAGCGTGATGACCATGCACCGCGACCTGGACAACCTCCACGAGCGCCAACTGCTGCGCAAGGGCCGCGGAGTGGCGACGGCCTTCTCCAACGTCGCCATGGAGAGCGCACTGCGCTTTCGCGAGCACGCCAACGTCGAGGTCAAGTCCGCCATCGCCGACGCCCTCGCGGAAGAGGTCTCGCCCGGCGACACGGTGCTGATCGACTGCGGCTCCACGCTCTTCCCGCTCGCCCGCCGGCTCGCCGCCGTCCAGGGCATCCGCGTGATCACCAACTCGCTGCGCGTCACCTCCCTCCTCGCGGCCGCGCCCGCCGAGGTGACGCTGCTCGGCGACCGCTACTACGAGGACTTCGAGTCCTGCGCCGGCCCGCAGGTCCGCCGCCAGCTCCAGGACCTCCGTGCCACGGTCGCCTTCGTCACCGCGACCTCGGTCCGCGACGGCCGGCTCTTCCACCCGGTCCGCGAGTACGCGGAGACCAAGCAGGCGTACCTACAGGCCGCCGAACGCGCCGTACTGGCCGTCGACCACAGCAAGTTCGGCCGCACCGCGACCTACCCGTACGGCGACGCCGGCGGCTACGACCTGCTGGTCACCGACACCGACACCCCGGAGAGCGAGCTGCGGTCCGTCCGGGACCTCGGCGTGGAGATCCGCACCGTCGATCCCCACGGCTGAGCCGAGCCGTCCCCGGCCGGACCGAGGCCCCCGCCTTCCCGGGGCGCTTCCCCCAACACCCTCCGCACCCCACCCACCCCCGAGAAAGGCCACGTCCATGCGTGCCGTCGTCATCCACACCCCCGGGCAGTACGAGGTCACCACCGTCGACGACCCGACGCCCGGTCCGGGCGAGGTCGTCGTCGCCCCCGCCGCGGTGGGCATCTGCGGCACCGATGTGCACATAGTGCAGGGGGAGTTCGCCCCCACCCCGTATCCGATCATTCCCGGCCACGAGTTCACCGGCGAGGTCGTCGCGCTGGGCGCGGGCGTGACCGGGCTGCGCACCGGCGAGCAGGTCGCCGTCGATCCGTCGCTGTTCTGCGGGGCCTGCCACTACTGCGCCAACGGCCGGGGCAACCTGTGCGAGAACTGGGGCGCGATCGGTGACACCGTGGACGGCGCGATGGCCGAGTACGTCAAGGTGCCCGCCGCCAACTGCTACCGGCTACCGGCGAGCGTCGAGGCCGGCCAGGGCACCCTGATCGAGCCGCTGTCGTGCGCGGTGCGCGGCTTCGACGTGCTGCCGCGCCGGCTCGGCGACCACTACCTCATCTACGGCGCCGGCACCATGGGCCTGATGATGCTTCAGCTCGCCCGGACCGCGGGCGCGGCCTCCCTCTCGGTCGTCGACCTCAACACGGACCGGCTGGCCGTCGCCGAACGGCTCGGCGCGGACGCCACCGCGGTGAGCGCCGCGGAGCTGGACCGCCCGCAGGGCTGGGAGACCGTCATCGACTGCACCGGCGTGATCCCGGTCATCGAGGACGGCCTCGGCCGGGTCCGCCGCGGCGGCACCTTCCAGCAGTTCGGCGTAGCGCCGTCCGCCGCCACCGCGTCCTTCTCGCCGTTCCGGGTCTACAACGACGAGATCACCATCGTCGGGTCGATGGCCGTACTGCACAGCTTCGGGCGCGCGGTGGACCTGATGGCGAAGGGCGTCATCGACGCCGACACCATGATCACCCACCGCTATCCGCTGGACGACTTCGGCGCCGCCCTCCAGACCTTCCGCGAGGGCTCCGGCCGCAAGATCCAGATCCGCCCGCAGGGCTGAACTCCCCACTTCTCCCGATTCGTTGCACGGAAGCGACATCGTCATGCCCACAGTTGCCGGGGTGGACTCCTCTACCCAGTCCTGCAAGGTCGTCGTCTGCGACGCCGACACCGGGAAGGTCCTCCACCGGGGCCGCGCCGCCCACCCCGACGGCACCGAGATCGCACCCGCGGCCTGGTGGCGGGCGCTCCGCGAGGCCGGCGACGGCCTCCTGGAACATGTCGATGCGCTGGCGGTCGCCGGCCAGCAGCACGGTCTGGTGGCGCTGGACGCCGCCGGAACACCGGTACGCGACGCGCTGCTGTGGAACGACACCCGCTCCGCACGGGCCGCCGCGGACCTCGTCGACGAGCTGGGCGGGCCGGAGAAGTGGGCCGAGGCGGTCGGCACGGTCCCGGTCGCCGCCCTCACCGTCGCCAAACTGCGCTGGCTGGCCGAACACGAGCCGGAGCACGCCGACCGCACCGAACGCGTCCTGCTGCCGCACGACTGGCTGACCTGGCACCTGTGCGGCGGACCCGGCAGCGGCGCCGAGCCGGTCACCGACCGCGGCGACGCCTCCGGCACCGGCTACTGGTCACCCTCCGAGGGCGCCTACCGCCGCGACCTGCTCGCCCTCGCCCTCGACGGCCGCACCGCCCGACTCCCCCGGGTCCTCGGCCCGTTGGAGGCGGCCGGACGCACCCCGCACGGCGCCCTGGTCGCGGCGGGAACCGGCGACAACATGGGCGCGGCCCTGGGCCTCGGCATCGAACCGGGCGACGTGGTGATCTCCCTCGGCACCAGTGGCACCGCCTTCGCCGTCGCCGACCACCCCACCGGCGACCCCACCGGTGCCGTCGCCGGATTCGCCGACGCCACCGGCCGCTACCTGCCCCTGGTCTGCACCCTCAACGCCGCCCGGGTCCTCAGCTCCACCGCCCGCCTGCTCGACGTCACCCTCGACGACCTCGACCGGCTCGCCCGCGAGGCCGAACCCGGCGCCGGCGGACTGGTGCTCCTGCCCTACCTCGGCGGCGAGCGCACCCCCAACCTCCCCGACGCCGCCGGCAGCCTGATGGGCCTGCGCAAGGCGAACATGCACCCGCCGAACCTCGCCCGGGCAGCCGTCGAGGGCATGCTGTGCAACATGGCCGACGCCCTGGACCGGCTGCGCGACCAGGACGTCGAGGCCCGCCGGGTGCTCATCATCGGCGGCGCGGCCAAGGCACCCGTGGTCGGCGAGATCGCCGCGGAGATCTTCGGCACCCCGGTCACCGTGCCCGCCCCGGAGGAGTACGTCGCCCTCGGCGCCGCCCGCCAGGCCGCCTGGGCGCTGGCGGGCACTCCCGAACCACCGCCCTGGCCCGTTGCCGCGTCCCGCCGCATCACCGCACCCGCCGACGGCTCCACCGGTCACCGCATCCGCGCGGCCTACGCCGAAGCGAGGTCGACGGTGCACGGGTAACCCGAGGTCCCTGCCCGTTGCCCGGATTCGACCGCGGCGCAAGGAGTGCAGACATGCAGCAATTCGGGCGGCACCCTGGAAAAGAAACCGGTTAGTTGGTTTGATGGTGGGGTGCTGCAGCCGTTCCGTTCGCCGCCCGTCCCCGTCGCGCAAGCCGTCGTCGTTTCGCCACTCCGGATGCCTTGAGCAGGAGCCACCGATGACGATGCAGGCGAGGGCCGTCTCCACGCGCAACGCCCTGATCCGCTCCGCGGCGCAGACGTTCGACCAACATGGCTTCGCGCACGCGAAGTTGTCCGGAATCAGTTCCGGAGCCGGCGTGAGCCCGGGGGCGCTGTACTTCCACTTCGACACCAAGGCAGCCGTGGCAGCAGCCGTAGAGGAGGAGGCGGACCGCACGCTGCGGGGCCTGGCTCGTCACGTCCGGCGCAAGAGCCCTTCGGCGCTTCAGGCACTGATCGACATCAGCCACGTGTACGCGCAGCACATCCGCTGGGACGTGGTGGTGCGCGCGGGCCTGCACCTGAACTCCGAGGCACCGCACGCGCTCGACATCAATCTCCGCGAGCGCTGGTTCACCTGCGTCCACGAGCTGCTGGCCCGAGCCGTGGCCGACCAGACGGCGTTTCCCGATGCGGCGCACGACGACGCCACGGCGACGATCGTGGCGGCCACCGTCGGAGTCGAGTCCCTCGGCCGGCAGAACCCTGACTGGCTCTCCAGAGAGTCCCTGGCCGGCCTCTGGCGGCACCTGCTGCCCGGACTCGCCAGACCAGAAGCGTTCGAGAGGCTGGAACTCGTGGGCACGGAGTCGGTCATCAACACCACGGGCGGCGTGCTCGGCCCCCGTGCGGGCCTCGCCAGGTCCGTGCCCCGCGCCAGGAAGACCCAGCCGGGCTCCCCTGCGCACGCCACAGGCGGCACCACTCGAAACCTGCGGGTCGGCCCCGGGACGACGTGCCCCCTCGACTGAGGAGCCGACGTGAATCAGGTGGGCCTGGGCCGGGACGTGCCGTGCGACTGCGCGGACGCGCGCCGCTCAAGCCGCGGACTGCGGGCCCGAGGGGGCCAGTTCAGACATAGGCCGGCAGATCGAGAGTGCCACCAGCTCCCGCAGCCTGTTTCTGGTGTGCCTCCCAGATCCGGGCGCCGCGGTCCGGCGAGGTGTCCAGCTTTGCCAGCACACCCGGCACGGCGATGCTGGGCAGCAGGTGATCGTAGAGCCGGGAAATGCGGCGTTCGAGGCACTCGCCGTCCTTGAGATCGGAGGTCACGATCTCCACGCCGGTCCATGCCGCGACGATGATCATCGCCGTTTCCTGCGGGACGGTGTTCGGCAACAGTTCGCCCTGCGCCTTGGCCAGGTCGAGATACTCGCCCATGAGGTTCGCCCAGGCCGTCCAGGAAGTGCCGAACAGAGTGCGGGCCTTCTGATCGGCCGACAGGCGAATCGCAGCGCTCAGCATGGGTTCTCGCGGCACGCGGTGCGCGAGAACGAGGCCCAGGTCCACGCATTCCTGAAGTTTGGACTCCTGCGGGAGGACGCCCTCGGTGGTGACGGCCTCCGCGAGCACGCCTCGGGCCAGCGATTCCTTGGAGTCGAAGTGGAAGTACAGGGCGCCCTTGGTCACGCCCGCCCGCGAGAGGATCTCGGTTATGGTTGCGGACTCGTATCCGAGCTGGTCGAACACAACGCCCGCCGCCTCTAAGATCTGACGTCGCGTCTGTATCGCCCGTGCCTGCCTCGCCATGACGGATCCTCCCGCACGCGGCTCACCTCCCCGTTTGAGCGAGTGCTCTGTGGTGGTGTACCTCTGCATTGAAAATCAAACCGGTAAGTACGTATCTTATCATCAGCCAGCCGAAGCGCTGTTGCTCGAGGTACCGAGGGGGTCCTCCATGTCCAGGCCATTGCTCAGGCTCGACCACAAGGAACGTTCTGTCGCACCGCACGAGAGCTCGCCGCTCCCGGCGACGCAGAGCATCGAACGAAGCGCAAGCGTGCTCAAGAGCTTCGTCCATCTCCGACGCGACGACTCCGTGTTGGTCACCGACTGGCAGCGCTCCAGCGCCATGAATTACCAGGTCACCGCCAGGTGGCCGGCACGGGGCAACGAGGTGCCGGGCCGGGACTTCCGGAGCGGGACCATGACGGTCGCGCAGACGGTACGGCAGGCAGGACTGCTGCTCGCACACACGGAGTTCGGGGTCCCCCTGAGTCATGCGGTCCTGCTGCGCAATTTCGACTTCGACTTCGACATGGATTTTCTGGGCGGCGAAAACAAACCGGCCGACCTGATTATTAATGTCCGGTGCGAGATCACCAAGTCGCGCGGCCGTTCCATCACCGGTCTGCAGATGACGATGAGCATCCACTTCGACGGACGGCAAGTCGGCACGGCGGCCACCAGCTTCGAATGGATCCCTCCGGCCGTCTTCCGGCGCCTCCGGGGCGACCACGCCGAGGCGGTGAGTGACCAGCCACCGCTGTCGGCTCCCGTCGCGCCGGCTCAGGTGGACTGCACCACCGATGTCGAGGTGGTGCTCACGCCCACGGACGACGCCGGGCGGTGGCTGCTGCGCAGTGACTTCCAGAACACCGCGCTGTACGACCATCCCGTCGACCACGTCCCCGGCCTCGTCCTGATCGAGGCCGCCCAGCAAGCCGCCCGTCTGGCGGCGTCGCCGAGGACCTTCCGGGCGGAAACCGTCAAGACAGCCTTTCACCGTTACGTCGAGTTCGACAGCCCTTGCTCGATCGAAGCGCACCCGGTCTCCGCTGAGACCGAGGGCGCCACTGCGGTGTCCGTAACCGGCCGTCAGAACGGCGAGTTGGCGTTCACCGCCGTCCTCACCAGCTCCAGCTGCTGACGTCCGGCGACCGCTGCGGATCTCGACCGGCTGCCCGAAAGAGACAGCCGGTCCAGGCCCGGCTCAGCGCAAGCGGGCATCTTCCACGTCCGGGCGTTACACCAGGGTGTATCCACCGTCCACGGGCGTCACCGTCCCCGTGACGAAAGAAGAGCGGTCGCTGCACAACCACGCGACCGCCTGGGCGATTTCGTCAGGCTCGGCGGTACGGGCCTGGGGAGTCGCCTGGTGCAGCTGCTCCTCCAGCCCGGGATTCCGGTCGAACCAGCCGGCAATGATCTCCGTGCGGGTCGTACCGGGCGCCACCGCATTGACGCGGATACCGTGCGGCGCATATTCGGCAGCCGCTGCCTTGGTCAGCCCGATGACGGCGTGCTTGGAGGCGATATAGGGTGCGCCGGCGGGAATTGCCTGCAGTCCGGCGACACTGCTGTTGTTGACGATGGATCCGCCCGCACCGCCGTGCAGCATCGCGGCGATCTGGTGTTGCAGGCAGTGCCAGACACCGCGGACGTTGATGTCCATGATTTCGTCGTACGCGTTCTGCTTCATCAGGTGCATGGGCTCCTGATCGCAGCCGATGCCCGCGTTGTTGAACGCCAGATCCAAGCGCCCGTATTTCTCCATGGTGAATTCGACGGCACGTTTCACGTCCTCGTCGCGAGAGACGTCCATCGCCGTGTACGACGCTTCGGCGCCGGTTTCCCGAATTTCTGCCACGAGAGCAGCGAGGCGGTCGACCCGACGGGCCGTAAGCACCACCACCGCGCCTTCTGCTGCGAAGAGCTTCGCGGTTGCCGCGCCTATCCCGCTGCTCGCTCCCGTAATCAGGGAAATCTTGCCGGACAGCAGGCCGTTCTTCTGAGTCATGGCGGGATTCTGCCATCTCGTGCGGCCGGCCTGCACACGTACCGGGTAACGCCGCGAAGGCAGCCCGTGAGTCGGTCAGGTGCCGGCCGGTGTCCGGTGCCGGAGGGTGGAGCCGGCGCGGTTCTTGATGATTTCCAGTTGGGTGGGGATGCGGGTTCTGAGGTCGGGGACGTGGCTGACGATGCCGACGTTGCGGTCGCGTTCGCGCAGGCCGTCGAGGACGTCGAGGACCTCGTCGAGGGTCTGCTCGTCGAGGCTGCCGAAGCCCTCGTCGATGAAGAGGGTGTCCAGCCGGGTGCCGCCCGCCTCGTCGGTGACGACGTCGGCGAGGCCGAGGGCGAGGGCGAGCGAGGCGAAGAAGGTCTCGCCGCCGGAGAGGCTGGCGGTGTCCCGTTCCTGGCCGGTCCAGGCGTCGATGACGTGCAGGCCGAGGCCGGAGCGGCGGGCCCCGCCGGCGCGTTCGTCGGAGTGCACGAGGGTGTAGCGGCCGGCGGACATCCGGTGCAGGCGGGCGGTGGCGGCGGCCGCGACCTGTTCGAGGCGGGCGGCCAGGACGTAGGACTCCAGCCGCATCCGGCGCTCGTTCTCGGCGGAGGTGCCGGCGGCCAGCGTGGCGAGGCGGGCGATGCGGTCGTAGGCGGTGCGCAGCGGGGCCAGTGCGCGGGCGTCGGCGGCGGCGTCGGCGGAGAGCCGGTCGAGGGCGGCGTGACGTTCCCGGGCGGCGGCGAGGGCCGTGGTGGCGGTGCGCAGCCGGGCCGCGGCGGCCTGGTGGGCGGTGCGGGCGGCGTCCGGGTCGACGGCGGGCAGGGCCGCGGCGGCGCGGAGTTCGGGACGGTCCAGTTCGGCGGCGACGGCGGCGGCCTCGGCCTGCCAGTCGTCGTGGCGCTGCTGGAGAGCCCGGCGTTCGGCGTCCGGGAGGACGGCGTCGGCGGCGTCCTGCGGGGTGGTGAAGCCGGCGCGGTAGGCGGCGTCGGAGAGCCGGGCGTCGGCCTCCTTCAGGCGTTCGGCGCAGGCCGCGGCAGTGCGGGACGCCTCGGCCGCGGCGGCGAGCCGAGCGGCCTGCGCCTCCAGCCGGGCCGCCCGGTCGGCGACGCTGGCGCAGTCGCCGCGGGCCTCGGCCAACTCGGCCTCCAGGGCGGCCCGTTCGCGGTCCAGGGCCTCGCGGTGGGAGGTGCGGGCGGCGGCCCGGCGCTCGGCTCGCTGGCGGTCGTCGCGGCGGCGCTCGTACTCCTGCTCGGCGCGGGTCAGTTCCTCGCGGGCGGCGTGCAGGCGGGCGCCGGCGGCGTGCGCGTGGTCCGCCTCCGTCGTCAACTGCTCGACGTGGGCGGCGAGTTCGGCAGTCGGGGTGTCGCCGGCCGCAGCGGTGGCGGCGGCCAGGGACTCCTTGACGGACTGGCAGCGGTCCTCCGCCTGCTGCCGGGCGTCCTCGGCGCGGCGGTGGGCGGTCTGCGCGGCCTCCTCGGCCGCCCGGTCGACGTGGCCGGCGCCGGCCCGCGCCGGGTCCGGGTGGGCGGTGGCCCCGCACACCGCGCAGGGCCGGCCGGCCGTCAGGTTGGCGGCGAGTTCGGCGGCGATGCCGCGCAGCCGCCGGTCCTTGAGGTCCAGCCAGTGCTCGTGGGCCGCCGCCGCGCGCTCCCGGGCGGCCAGCAACTGCCGTTCGGCCGCGGCGAGTTCGGCGGCGATGCGGTCGCGGCGGCGGGCGGCGGCGAGCCGCTCGGCGGCCGGGGCGAGCTGCGCGGCGAGCTGTTCGGCGCGCCGGACGGCTTCCTGGGCGTCGTCGATGCGGCGCCGGTGGGCCTCGCGGGCGGCGTCCCAGTCGGCCAGCCACTCCGCGGCGTCCAGCAGGGTCTGTTCGTCGGCGCGGGCCTCGCGGTCGAGGCCGGCGCGTTCCCGGACGAGGTCGGCGGCGCGCCGTTCGGCCCGCCGGGCGGCGGAGAGGGAGCCGAGGGTGGAGCGCAACTCCCTTTCGTGCGCGGCGAGTTGGTCACCCTCGGCGTCCGTGAGGTCGGGCGGCAGTGGGGCGCGGTGGCGGCGTTCGGCGTCCTGGGCGGCGGCCAGCTCCCGCCAGGCGGCGTCGCGGAGGTCGAGGACGGGGGCCACCTCGGCGGCGGCGCGGGCCCGCTCCAGCCGGGTGCGGAGCCGGTCGCGTTCCTCGGTGCGGGCGGCGAGCCGGTCGGCGCGCTGCCGGGCGTCGGCGTGGCGGCGCTGGAGCCGGTCCCGCTCACGGGCCTCCTCCAGCCGCCCGGCCGCGGCCCGTTCGGCGGTCTCGGCGGCGGCGACCGCGGCCCGGGCGATGTCCAGGCGTTCGCGCGCGCCGGACCGGGCGACGGCGGCCCGGGCCAGGACCGCGTCGGCGAAGCCGGGATCGCCGGGGCCGGGAGCGGCGGCGCCGTCCGGGTCCGCCGGGCGGGCCGGTGCGGTGCCGCGGGGCGTACGGGCGCCGCGGCCGGCGGGCCCGGCCTGGGCGGGCACGGCGGGCCGGGCGGCTAGTGCCGGGACGGACGGGTCGGCCAGGTCCGGGGTGTCGCCGGCGGCCTGGGCGATGCGGTGGGCCAGGGCGAGCAGCCGTTCGTCGCCGGACGCGACCCGGTCGGCGGCGGCCCTGCGGCGAGCAGTGAGCTGGTCCTCCAGCGCGGCGAACCGCCGGGTGTCGAAGAGCCGCCCGAGCAGCCGGGCCCGGGCCTCCGCGTCCGCCCGCAGAAAGCGCGCGAAGTCGCCCTGGGGCAACAGCACCACCTGGCAGAACTGCTCCTTGCTCATGCCGAGCAGCTGCCCGATCTCCTCGCCGATCTCCTGGTGGGAGCGGCTGAGCGCACGCCACTCCCCCGCGTCCGGGGCACCGTCGGCAGCGGGGGCGAACTCCCGCAGGCGGCTCTGCGCCTTCTCCTTCGTCGTGCCGGTGCCGCGCCTCTTGGGGCGCGGCTGCTCGGGCAGCCGGGTGATCTCCAACCGGCGCCCGGCGACGGTGAGTTCGAGGACCACCTCGGTGGGGGTGGCGGGGTCGGCCAGGTCGCTGCGGAGGGCCTGGCCGCTCTGCCGGGCGCCGGGCACCGAGCCGTAGAGCGCGAAGCAGACCGCGTCCAGGACGGAGGTCTTGCCCGCGCCGGTCGGGCCGTGCAGCAGGAACAGGCCGTCGCGGGCGAGCCGGTCGAAGTCGACGGTGTGGCTGCCGGCGAACGGGCCGAAGGCGGTGAGGGTCAGCCGGTGCAGCCTCATCGGGCCACCTCCTCGACGGCGTCGGCGGCCCGTACCTCGTCGATGGCCGACCGGAGTTCGGCGCGTTCAGCGGCGTCGGCGCCGCGGCCGGCGCGGACATGGGCGACGAAGTCCTCGGCGATCTCCTGGTCGCTGCGGCCGCGCAGCCGCTGGGCGTAGGAGGCGGAGGGGCGGGCCGGGGCCTCGTCGGGGTCGAAGACCAGGCTGAGGGTGTGCGGGAAGCGTTTGGCCAGGCGGGCCATCGGCTCGGCCGGGCGGGAGCTGTCGGTGAGCGTGGCCTCGACCCAGGAGTCCTCGTGCCGGGCCAGCGCGGGGTCGTCCAGCAGCTGCTCCAGCGGGCCGCGGAGGCGGGCCAGCGGGCGGGGCACCGGGCAGTCCACCCGCTCCGCCGTCACGCCGCCGTCCGCGGCGAGGTCGATCAGCCAGGACGACTTGCGGTGGGCGGCCTCGGAGAAGGAGTAGGCGAGCGGCGAGCCGGAGTAGCGGATTCGTTCGGTGAGGGTCTGGCAGCCGTGCAGATGGCCGAGGGCCGCGTAGTCGACGCCGTCGAAGACCGCGGCGGGGACCGAGGCGACGCCGCCGACGGTGATGTCGCGCTCGCTGTCGCTGGCCGTGCCGCCGGTGACGAAGGCGTGCGCCAGCACCACCGAGCGGGTGCCGGCGGGCCGCTCGGCGAGGTCGGCGCGGACCCGGTCCATGGCCGCGCCGAGCACCGCGGCGTGGTCGGCGCGCGGGGCGCCGAGGGTGTCGCGGACCATGGCCGGTTCGAGGTAGGGCAGCCCGTAGCAGGCGACTGGTCCGTGCGCGTCCTCCAGGACGACGGGGGTGGCGCAGTCGGCCGGGTCGGTGTGCAGATGGATGCCGGCCCGGCGCATCAGTCCGGAGCCGACGCCGAGGCGGCGGGCGGAGTCGTGGTTGCCGGAGATCATGACGGTGGGCACGCCGAGCGCGGCCAGCCGGTGCAGGGCGTCGTCGAAGAGCTCGACGGCGGCGAGCGGCGGCACCGCGCGGTCGTAGACGTCGCCGGCGACCAGCACCGCCTCGACGTCCCGGGTGCGGACCGTCTCGACGAGGTGGTCGAGGAACGCGCGCTGGGCGGCCAGGAGGTTCACGCGGTGGAAGGACCGGCCCAGGTGCCAGTCCGAGGTGTGCAGGAATCTCACCGGGGCACCGCTCCGACCTGCATGTTCTCCGCTCCTTCCACACCGTCGCCGGCCCTTGTCCACCCGGGCGGGCGTCTCCGCAGGCGACCACGCTAGTCGCTGCCGGTGCCGGGGCCCGCATCGGCCTCCTGGGCGCTGCGGGGGCTCAGCCCTCCGTCAGCTCTCCCATCCAGCTCTCCACCGCGTCCGGCGTCCGCGGCAGGGCGCCCGACAGCAGCCGTGCCCCGTCGGCGGTGATCACCAGGTCGTCCTCGATCCGTATGCCGATGCCGCGCAGTGCGGGCGGGAGCGTCTCGTCGTCGGGCTGGAGGTAGAGACCGGGCTCCACGGTCAGCACCTGCCCCTCCTCCAGCACCCCGTCCAGATAGGCCGCGGCGCGCGCCCGGGCGCAGTCGTGGAGGTCCAGGCCCAGCATGTGGCCGCTGCTGCAGAGGGTGTAGCGGCGGTGGAGGTCCCCTTCGGGGGTCTGCAGGACGCCCCAGTCGGTGAGGCCCTCGGCGATCACCCGCATCGCCGCGCGGTGGAAGTCGCGGAACCGCGCGCCCGGTTTCAGGGCCGCGATGCCCGCCTCCTGGGCGGCCAGCACCACGTCGTACACCTGGCGCTGCACCGGGGAGAAGCGCCCGGACAGGGGCAGGGTGCGGGTGATGTCGGCGGTGTAGAGGGTGTCGGTCTCCACGCCGGCGTCCAGGAGCAGCAGTTGCCGGGCGTCCAGCGGGCCGTCGTTGCGGATCCAGTGCAGGACGCAGGCGTGTGCGCCGGCGGCCGCGATGGTCTCGTAGCCGGTGCCGTTGCCCTCGGCACGGGCGCGCAGGCCGAAGACGCCCTCGATCCAGCGCTCGCCGCGCGGGTGGGCGAGGGCCCGCGGCAGCGCGCGGACCACGTCCTCGAATCCGGTGGTGGTGTGGTCCACGGCGAGCTGAAGCTGGGCGATCTCCCAGGCGTCCTTGACCAGCCGCAACTCGCTGAGGACGGTGGCGAGTTCGCCGTCGGTGGCGGCGCTGCGACCCGGGGGCAGCGCGCCGAGTTCGTCGAGGTGGACGCAGCGCAGGCCGGTCATCCGCTCGGCCTCGGCGAGGTCGGGGCGGCGGCCGACCCAGAACTCGCCGTACCGGCGGTCCCGGTAGAAGCCCCCGTCACTGCGCGGTGAACGGGGCCGCAGGTAGAGCACCGCCTCGTGCCCCCGCGGCCCGTCGGGCTCCAGGACCAGCACGTGGCCGGCCTGGTCCTCGCCGGTCAGGCCGGTGAGCCAGGCGTAGGCGCTGTGCGGCCGGAAGCGGTGGTCGCAGTCGTTGGAGCGGACGGTGAGGTCCCCGGCGGGGACGAGCAGCCGTTCGCCGGGGAAGCGGGCGGACAGGCGCCGGCGGCGGGCGGGGGTGCGGTCGGCGGCGGGCAGCCGGATCCCGTCGGGCAGCGGCGTGGGCGCCCAGCCGCCCGCCAGGAACCGTTCGAGCTCCGGCGAGACGGGCAGATCGTGGCTGACGGTGTGCCAGGCGGTGGGGCGGGCTCCGGTCATGGGTTCCTCCTCGTCGGCAGGGTTGGGGGCGCCCTCCCGACAGGGGGCGGGACGCCACATGAGCCTGCGGGACGGCACACCCTGTCGGGAACCTCCCGGCGGTCCATAACATCCGCTCATGGATCTGGAGATACGGCATCTGCGCGTGGTGTGCGCGATCGCCGAGGCCGGCAGCCTCACCCGGGCCGCGGCGGCGCTGCGCATGACCCAGCCGGGCCTGAGCGCCCAGCTGCGGCGGATCGAACACCTCCTGGGCGGCGCGCTGTTCGACCGCCGGCGGGCCGGCTCGGCGCCCACCGCGCTGGGCGAACTGGTGCTGGCCCGGGCGCACGCCATCCTGCCGGGCGTGGACCAGCTCCTCGCCGACACCGAGCGGGTCGCGCGCCGCGCCGCGGCCCCCACCCGCCTCCGCGTCGGCTCGGTCGGCACCCCGTTCCTCGGGCATCTCCTGCTGGCGGTGCGGGAGTTGCTGCCGGACGCGGAGGTGACGGCGCGCGGGCAGCACGCGTCCGGGCCGCTGCTGGACGACCTCGGCGCCGGCCGTCTGGAGGTCGCCGTCCTCGGCGCCCACCCCGGCCAGGAGCCGACGGCACCCGACGGGGTGCTGCTGCAGCCGCTCGTCACCGAGCCGCTCTTCGCGCTGCTGCCGGCGGACCATCCGCTGGCGGACGCGGCGGAGGTGTCCCTGGAGCGGCTCGCCGAGGAGGACTGGGCGGCGCCCCGTATGGACGGCGACCGCACCCGCGAGCACTGGTCGTCGGTCTGTGCCCGGACCGGCCGCGGTCTCCGCATCCCCTACGAGGCCGAGGGGCGGCAGCTGGTCGAGATCGTCCGGGCGGGGCTGGCGGTGAGCCTGTGTCAGGCCACGTTCATCGAGGTGCCCGGGGTCGCGGTGCGTCCGCTGGCCGGGAACCCGCTGTGGTACCGGCATCTGCTGGCCTGGCACCACGACGGCCCGCTCGCCCGGCACGGGGAGGCGGTGCTGCGGCGGGTGCGCGCCGCCCATCTCGACGCCCGCCCCGGCAGCCCGGCCCATGCGCGCTGGCGGCGGCAGCATCCGGAGGAGGCGCCTCCGCCGGCCTGAACCGCCGTACCCGGACGGCACGGGCCCTCGCTTCGGTCCGCTCCAGCGCCGCCGGGCCACCCGGCCGGGTGCCGCCCGCCCGGTGCCGGGCGCCGGTCCGTCGGAGACTGGAAATGCGGCTCGCCGCCGCGCCCGTCGGCGGCGAGCGGACCGGGAACGAGGTGAGGTCATGCAGGACGTGATCACCGCGGGTGTCGACGGGACACCCGAGGCGACCGCCGCCGCGCTGTGGGCGGCCCACGAGGCGGAGCTGCGGCGGGCCCGGCTGCGGCTGCTGCACGCCTGGGTGCTGCTGGGGCCGGAGCCGGAGCCCGGACCGGACGGCCAGGACCAGCGGAACTACTGGCCGCACCGGATCATCGACGAGGCCCGGGCCGCCGTCCGGGACCGCCACCCGGACCTCCCGGTGGAGGAGGCCCTGGTGGCCGACGACCCGCTGACCGCCCTGAAGGAGGCGGCCGGCCAGTCGTCGCTGCTGGTCCTGGGGTCACGGGACGTGGGCGTGGTGGCGCGCTACACCATCGGCGAGCTCGGCCTCCAGGTGGTGGCGCACACCCAGACCCCCACGGTGCTGGTCCGGGCTCCGCTGGGCGCCGCGGCGCAGGCGCCCGGCGCCCCGGTGACGGCCGCGCTGAGCCTGCACGAGCCCTGCGAGGCGCTGCTGTCGTTCGCCTTCGGGAGCGCGGCCCGGCGGGGCGTCCCGCTGCGGGTGGTGCACGGCCGGCATCTGCCCGCGCACGCGTACAACCGCGGCGGCGGGGTCGAGCCGATCGCCGCGCAGCAGACGGTCGCGGACGCCCGGCAGCAGCTGGCGGACGCGCTGCGGCCCTGGCAGGAGAAGTTCCCGGAGGTCGCGGTGGACGCCCGGGTCGAGCTGGAGGGCCCGGTGCGGGCGGCGCTGCGGGACGCCGCGGACGCCGCGCTGCTGGTCGTCGGCCGCCGGCACAAGCTGCGCTTCCCGGCGCCGCGGATCGGCCACGTCGTGCAGGCGGTGGTGCACCACGCGCCGTGCCCGGTCGCGCTGGTGCCGCACGAGTGAGCCGTCCGCCGCGCCCCGCACGGACAGGCGGGCCGGGCGGTTTCTTCCAACAATGGGTGGCAGGGGACGACGAGCGGATTCCGCCCGGCGCGGCCCCTGCACACCGCGGAGGTGAGCCATGGCGAAGAGCACCGAGTGGCCGGTCCGGCTGACCGTCACCGAGGAGGACGGGACGACCCGGGCCCGGGTGGAGCTGCACACCGGGACCCGGTCGCTGACCGGGCACGGCCGGGCCCGCTGCAACCCCGAGGACCCCGACGTCCCGGTGATCGGGGACGAGCTGGCGGCCGGCCGGGCCATGAAGGACCTCGCCGGGCAGTTGATCCGGCTGGCGGACCGCGACCTGGCGGGCGCCGGCGCCGCGCCGCCGGGGCACGAGCGGCGCACCCTCTACGGCTGGGCGGACGAGCTGGCCTGAGACCGCCCGCGGGCCCGTGGGCCGCACCGCCCCGGCCCGCCCCGGGAAGGAGCCGGTGATGCCGGACGCGACGACGGCCGGTCCGACCACGACCGACCTGTACGAAGTGACCATGGCCCTGTCGTATCTGCGCGAGGGCATGACCCGGCCGGCCACCTTCAGCTGCTTCGTCCGGGAACTCCCCGCCGAGCGGGGCTTCCTGGTCGCCGCCGGGGCGGAGTCGGTGCTCGACTACCTCTCCCGCTTCCGGATCGGGCCCGAGGACGTCGAGGTGTTCGCCGAGGCGCTGCGCCGGCCGGTCGCGGAGCTGGCGCCGCTGCTGGGGCTGCGCTTCGCCGGCGAGGTGCGGGCGGTGCCGGAGGGCCGGGTGGTGCTGGCCGGCGAACCGCTGCTGGAGATCACCGCGCCGCTGCCGCAGGCCCAGCTCGTCGAGACCTTCGTACTGAACCAGCTCAGCCACCAGACCGCCATCGCCGCCAAGTGCGCACGGTGCGTCCTGGCGGCCCGCGGGCGGCCGGTGGTGGACTTCTCGCTGCGGCGGACGCACGGCGCCGAGGCGGGCTTCCGCACCGCGCGGCTGGCGGCGATGGCGGGCTTCGCGGGGACCAGCAACGTCGCGGCGGCGCACGCCGAACGCCTGCCGGCGGTGGGCACCATGGCGCACTCGTACATCGAGGCGTTCGAGGACGAGGAGGCCGCGTTCACCGCCTTCCTGCGGACCCACCCGGGGCCGGTGACGCTCCTGGTGGACACCTACGACGTCGACTCCGGGGTGGCCGCGGCGGCCCGGGTGCTGCACGCCCTGGACCGCGCCGAGGGGGCGTCGATCCGGCTGGACAGCGGCGATCTGGGGGCGCTGGCGGTCCGCGCCCGGGCGATGCTGGACCGGGCGGAGCTGCCGGGGGTGCGGATCGTGGCCAGCGGCGGGCTGGACGAGTTCGCGGTGGACGACCTGGTGCGGGCCGGGGCGCCGATCGATGTGTTCGCGGTGGGCACCCGGGTCGGGGTGAGCGCCGACGCGCCGTATCTCGACTCGGCGTACAAGCTCGTGGCGTACGACGGCCGGCCGGTGATGAAGCTGTCGTCGGCGAAGGTCACCGCGCCCGGCCGGAAGCAGGTCTTCCGGCACCCGGGCTGCCGCGATGTGATCGGGCTGGCCGAGGAGCCGGCGCCGGCCGGCAGTGTGCCGCTGCTGGAGACGCTGATGCGCGACGGGGTGCGCTGTGCGCCGCGGACCCCGCTGGCGGACGCCCGGGCCCGGCTGGCGGCGGACCTCGCGGAGCTGCCGGCGGCGGCCCGCGCCATCCGGTCGCCGGTCCCGGTGCCGCCGTCGGTCTCCACACCGCTGGCCACCCTCGCGGAGCACGTCCGGCGGCGGATCGAACGGGCGGTGCTGGCACCGTACGAGCACTACGCCTGAGGGCCTGCGCGCCCTGACCCGGCCGGGTGCGCACGGACGCGGCCGGATGCCCGGCGACGCGGGTCCGAGCCGCGACCGACCGGCCGGCCTCAGCCCCGCGGCACCACCGCGACCGGACAGGCCGCGTGGTGCAGCGCGGCGTGCCCGACCCGGCCCAGCTGCAGCCCGAAGTGGCCGTGCCGCTGCCGGGCGCCGAGCACCAGCAGGTCCGCGGCGGCGGACCGCCGGACCAGCACCTTGTGCGCCGGCCCCTCCACGGTGGTGCGCCGGACGTGCACCGTCGGATGTGCCTCGGCCTCCTCGGCGACCGCGGCGTCGACCAGCTCCGACGCCTGGTGTTCGTAGTGGTGCTCGGGCCCCGCGGCCCGCTGCGCGCGGTCGGCGGTCTCGTAGGCGGGGCAGCGCCAGGCGCGCACCGCGTCGAGGACGCAGCCGCGGGCCTCCGCCTCCCGGAAGGCGAACCGGACGGCCGCGGACCCCTGGGCGGTGTCGCCGACACCGAGCAGCACCCGGTCGTGGCCGCTCTCCAGCCCGGCCCGGTCGCCGCGGACCACCACCACCGGATGCCGGGCGCGGGCCGCCACCGACAGACTGACCGAGCCCAGCAGCAGATCGGCGAACTCCCCGCGCCCCTTGCAGCCGAGGACGACCGCGGTGGCGTAGGGCGCCTCGCGGAGCAGCGCGGCGACCGGGTCGTCGGCCAGGACCTGCACCGAGACCTCGACCTCGGGGTTGCGGCGGGCGGCGCGCTCGGCGGCGGACGCCACGACCCGGTCGGCCATCGCCTGCTCCTCGGGGGCGTCCTCCCGCGGCGCCACTCCCTCGTACCGCTCCCACTGGGACGCGTACACCAGGCGCAGTGGTAGGCCGTGGCGCACCGCCTCGTCCACCGCCCAGTCCAGGGCGCGCAGCCCGGCGTCCGATCCGTCCACGCCTACGACCAGGGGGAGTTCCATCGTCCCCACCGCCTTCCGTCGCTCGGGCCGTGGCCGTGCCGGGCGGGCGCCGGGCCCGCACCGCGGCGGCCGGTCGCGCCCTCGGCCCCTTCCATCGTGTGCCCCGGGGGCCCGGGCCCGCCAGGCCCGCGGGCGGCCAGGAGCAGCCCCGGCGCGGATGTCGTGGTGCCATGGAGGGACGAGTTGCCGACCAGGGCTGCCGGAGGGACCCGCCATGTCCGCCGCGTCACCGCTGGCCGCGTGTCTGCGCCCGGTGCGGGCCGTGGTCTTCGACACCGACGGTGTGCTCACCGACACCGCGAGGCTGCACGCTGCGGCCTGGCGAGCGGCGTTCGACGCCTGCCTGGCGGCCGCGGGCGGACAGCGCCCCTTCGACCCGGTGGACGACTACCTCCGCCACGTCGACGGCCGGTCCCGGCTGGACGGCGCCGCCGCGTTCCTGGCCTCCCGCGGCCTGGCGCTGCCGCCCGGCTCCCCCGGCGACCCGCCCGGCACCGGCACCGTGGCGGCGGTCGCGGCCCGCAAGGACGAGGTCTACACCGCGCTGCTGCGGGAGCGGGGGGCGACCGTGTGGCCGGGCAGTGTGCGGCTGCTGCACGCGCTGCGCGGCGCGGGCGTCGGCTGCGCCGCGGTGTCCGCGTCCCGGCACGCCACCGAGCTGCTGTCCCGGGCCGGACTGCTGGAGCTGTTCGCGGCGGTGGTGGACGGCGACGAGGCGGCGCGGCTGGGCCTGCCGGGCAAACCGGACCCGGCGCTCTTCGCCGAGGCGGCCCGGCGACTGGCCGTCCCGCCCCGGGAGGCGGCCGTGCTGGAGGACGCCGAGGCCGGCGTCGAGGCGGGCCGCCGCGGCGGCTTCGGCCTGGTCGTGGGCGTCGACCGGAGCGGCGCCCCGGGGCACGCGGCCGAGCTGCGCCGCCGCGGCGCCGACGTGGTGGTCACCGACCCCGGCGAGCTGCTGGCCCCCGGGGCGGCCCGATGACGGCGCCGGCCTGGACCTGGACGTACGAGGGGTACGTCCCCGAGGACGAGCGGCTGCGGGAGGCGCTGTGCACGCTCGGCAACGGCCGCTTCGCCACCCGCGGCGCCGCCCCGGAGACCCCGCGCGGCCCCACCCACTACCCGGGCACGTACGCCGCCGGCGTCTACAACCGGCTGACCTCCGTCGTCGGCGGCCTCCGGGTGGAGAACGAGGACCTGGTCAACCTGCCCGACTGGCTGCCGCTGCGCTATCGCATCCGCCCCGCGGACGCCACGGAGCCCGGCCCCTGGCTCTCCCCCGACCACCCCCAGCTCACCGGCCACCGCCGCACACTGGACCTGCGCCGCGGCACCCTGACCCGCTGGTCGTCCTACGAGGACGGCGCCGGGCGGCGGCTGACCGTCACCGAACGCCGCCTGGTGCACATGGGCGAGCCCGATCTCGCCGTCCAGCGCGCGGTGTTCACCGCCGAGGGCTGGTCCGGGGAGGTGGAGGTGGCGGCGGAGCTGGACGGCGACGTCCGCAACAGCGGGGTGGCCCGCTACCGCGACCTGGCCGACTCCCACCTCACCGACTGGGAGACCGGTGCGGCGGACGACGGCGTCCTCTGGCTGCGGTGCCGCACCCGCAGCTCCGGCGTCACGATCGCACTGGCCGCCCGCACCCGGGTCGCGCCGCGCGGCGGCACCGCCCGCACCGCCCTCGCGCCCCGCGCGGCCCGCCGGGTGTTCACCGTCCCCGTCGGGCCCGGCTCCCCGGCGACCGTCGACAAGACGGTGGCCCTGCACACCTCGCGCGACCTGGCCCGCGCGGCGCCGCTCCCGGCGGCCCTGGAGGCGGTCCGCCGCGCCCCGGCCGTCCCCCGGCTGCTCGCCTCGCACCACCGCGCCTGGCAGCACCTGTGGCGGCAGGTACGGCTGGACGTCCCCGGCGAGCCCGGCCGGCTCCTGCGGCTGCACGTCTTCCACGTACTCCAGACGGTCTCCCCGCACACCGCGCGGCTGGACGTCGGCGTGCCGGCCCGCGGCCTGCACGGCGAGGCGTACCGGGGGCACGTCTTCTGGGACGAGCTGTTCGTGCTGCCGTTTCTCAACCTGCGCTTCCCGGAGGTGTCCCGGGCCCTGCTGGACTACCGCCACCGGCGGCTGCCGGCGGCCCGCCGGGCGGCGCGCGAGGCGGGCCGGACGGGCGCGATGTACCCGTGGCAGAGCGGCAGCGACGGCCGCGAGGAGACCCAGCGGCTGCACCTCAACCCGCGCTCGGGCCGCTGGCTGCCGGACCACTCCCACCTCCAGCACCACGTCGGTTCGGCGATCGCCTACAACGTGTGGCGGTACTGGCAGGCCAGCGGCGACACCGCGTTCCTGCACACCAGGGGCGCCGAGATGCTGCTGGAGATCGCCCGCTTCTGGGCGGCGAGCGCCCAGTGGGACCCGGCGCTCGCGCGCTACCGCATCCGCGGGGTGGTCGGCCCGGACGAGTACCACGACGCGTATCCGGGCGCCGACCTGCCCGGTCTGGACGACAACGCCTACACCAACGTCACCGCCGCCTGGGTGCTGGCGCGGGCACTCGACCTGTGCCGCCGGCTGCCCGAGGCGCGACGACGGGCGCTGTTCGAGCGGCTGGCGCTCGCCCACGACGAGCGGCAGTACTGGGACGACGTCGCGCACCGCCTGCACGTCCCCTTCCACCGGGGCCTGATCAGCCAGTTCGCGGGCTACGAGCGGCTGGCCGAGCTCGACTGGGCGGGCTACCGCGCCCGCTACGGCGACATCCGGCGACTGGACCGGATCCTGGAGGCGGAGGGCGACAGCGTCAACCGCTACCAGGCGTCCAAGCAGGCCGACGTGCTGATGCTCGGCTACCTCTTCCCGCCCTCCGAACTGGCCGGACTCTTCGAGCAGTTGGGCTACCGCCTCGACGACGACGGCTGGCGGGCGACCGTCGACCACTACCTGCGGCGCACCAGTCACGGCTCGACGCTCAGCTCCGTGGTCCATGCCTGGGTACTGGCCCGGGTGCGCCGGGACGACGCCTGGGCGTACTGCGCGGAGGCCCTCACCGGCGATGTCGCGGACGTCCAGGGCGGCACCACCGCGGAGGGCATCCACCTGGGCGCGATGGCCGGCACCGTCGACTTCGTGCAGCGTGGGATGACCGGCCTGGAGACCCGGGACCGCGCCCTGTGGCTGGACCCGGCGCCGCTACCCCAGCTGTCCAAGTTCGGCGTGCGAATCCGCTACCGCCGCCACCGGGACATCGACCTGCGCATCCGTGCCGACCGCACGGTGCGGATCACGGTGCCGGACTCGGAACACGCCGCGATCCGCGTCCGGCTGTGCGGCCGCCCCTTCACCGTCGCCCCGGGCACGACGCGCACCATCGCCCTGCCGGACAGTTGAAGTCGCCTTCCAGCACAGTCGATTGACGCTGCGTCAGTCCAACGGTCCGCCAGTCCGATCAGGCCGCCAGTCCGGTCAGGCCGTCAATCCGGCTGAGGGAGCGGCGCCGCCGTTCCGTCCGCCCCTCCCGCATCGGCACCCGGAACCGCATCCGGGTCCGCGTCCACCTCCACATCCATCTCCGCATCCGGATCCGCCCCGCCCAGATACTCCTCACTGATCCGCTTCGGCCCGAACGGCCACTCGCGCTCGCGCCGGGCCCACACCAGGAACGCCACCAGCCCCGCCGCGACCCACGCCAGCGACCATTCGATGGGGTGCCGGCCCGGGGCGTTGCGGTCCGCGTAGCCGTAGATCACCAGCCAGCCGACCAGCGCGACCAGGCTCGGCAGCGGGTACAGCCACATCCGGTAGGGCCGGCGCAGCCCCGGCTGCCGGCGCCGCAGCACGGTGACCGCCGCGATCTGGGCCAGCGCCTGCACCAGCACCATCACCGTCGTCAGCAGCTGGATGACGGTGGCCAGATCGGTGTGCCGGCCCAGGAGGAAGCCCGCCGCCATGATGCCCCCCATGGTCAGCAGCCCCAGGACGGGGAAGCGGTGGCGGGGGTGCAGCGCCCCGTACGGGCGGAAGAACACGCGGTCCCGGGCGGCGTCGCAGGGGACCCGGGAGCCGCCGAGCAGACCGGTCAGTACGGAGGTGACGGCGGTGACGAGGATCAGCACGGTGACGACGCCCGCGGCGGTCCGGCCCCAGGTGCGCTCCAGGACGGCGGAGGCCACCGAGGAGCCGGCGGTGCTGTGCGGGTCGAGCATCTCGCGCCAGTCGACGACCCCCAGCGTGCCGATCTGGAGCAGCAGGTAGATCGCCATGATGCCGAGGATGGAGAACAGGATGGCCCGCGGCAGGGTGCGGCCGGGCCGCCTGATCTCGGCGCCCATGTAGGCGGTGGTGTTGTAGCCGAGGTAGTCGTAGATGCCGATGGTGAGCCCGCCGGCGAACCCGACCCAGAAGTGACCGGCCGTCAGTTCCACAGCGTGCGCGGGGTAGGTGAAGGCCCGCTCCGGGCTGAAGTGGGTGAACGCCGCGATGATCACCAGGCCGACGGCGGCGATCATCACCGTCCACAGCACCACCGCGAGCCGGGCGATCCGCTCCACCCGACCCCACAGCAGCGCCACGACGCCGACGGTGACGGCCAGCCCGACCGCGTCCCCCTGCCCCGGGCTCATCCCCGGCCACAGATAGCCCAGGTACTGCACGAAGCCGATGATGCCGGTGGACATCCCGAGCGGGATGAACAGCATCGCCGTCCACACGAACAGAAACGGCATCAGCTTCCCGGTGCGGTACTGGAACGCCTGCCGCAGATACACATAACTGCCGCCCGCCCCCGGCAGCGACGCCCCCAACTCCGCCCACACCAGCCCGTCCGCCAACGCCAGCACCGCACCCGCCACGAACCCGATGACCGCCTGCGGCCCACCGAACGCCGTCACCATCAGCGGGATCGTCACGAACGGCCCGATGCCGCACATCTGGCTCATGTTGATCGCGGTGGCCTGCAACAGCCCGATCCGGCGGACGAATCCCACCCGTTCACCCAGGAGGTCCGGCATGCCTCAAGCCCCTTCCCCTGCCGGCACCCACGCCGGCCGCGGCCTGTTCCGCGGGCCCCAGGCTGACACGCCCGCCGCCACCGCGCACCGGTACCGACCGAAACCCCCCGCCCCGGCTCCCGCCGTCCTCGCCCTAGACCTCCCCGTACGCCTCCCCGCCGAGCTCCAACCGGGCCGTCCCGGCCGTGGTGTCCGCCAGCCAGGCGCGGAACCTGTCCACCTCCGCCTCCGGAAGCCCCACCTCGATGCGGACCTCGGCCCCGTATGCCACCTCGCGCACCGCCCGCCCCGTGGTGCGCAGATCGTTCTCCAGCCGGCCCGCGCGCTGGTGGTCCACGGTGACCGTCACCAGCCGGAACCGCTGCCGGGTGACCGTGCCCAGCACATCCAGCGCCTCGCCGACCACGCCACCGTAGGCCCGGATCAGGCCGCCCGCCCCCAGCTTGATGCCGCCGAAGTACCGCGTGACCACGGCGACCACATAGCGCACCTCGCGCCGCACCAGCATCTGCAGCATCGGCACCCCGGCGGTACCGCCCGGTTCGCCGTCGTCGCTGGCCTTCTGGATCCCGCCGTCCGCCCCGAGGACGTAGGCGAAGCAGTGGTGCCGGGCGGTGGGGTGCTCCCGGCGGACGCGCGCGATGAAGTCCTGGGCCTCCTCCTCCGTCGCGACCGGTGCGAGCGCGCAGAGGAAGCGGGACTTGCTGATCTCGATCTCGTGGACACCCTCGCGGGCCGGCGTCCGGTACTGGTCCTGCATCCGACCACCCTATGCGCCCGCCCCGCGGAGGTGGTCCGGGCACCCGGCGCCCCGCGCCGCGCTGCGGTGTCCGCCGTACGGGCGGACCGCGCACCGCCACCCGGCGTACCCGGGCCGCCCGTGCGGTGCGTCGGGGAGACGTCCGCCGCCCCCATGGGCACTGTGGGCCCAGCGGGACCCGTCGTACGGAGGCACGGCCGGCGGGAACGGAACGGCGGCTCGGCGGAGGGCTCGATGGACGACAGCACACTGGCGGCGATGACGGCCGGCGCTCCGGTGACCGGCGACGAGATGCCGGTGCCGCCGCCCGAGGTCGTCGAGGCGGCCCGTGAGGCCCCCGACCACTGGCTGGCCATGGTGGACCTGACCTGGTCGGGCACGGAGGCGCCCCCGCTGTGGGCGGTGATCGGCCAGTGGCGGTCGGGCCCGGACGGGGCCATCGAGGAGTGGCGGGACAACCCGGAGTACCGGCCGTCGCCGCAGATGCTGGACTGGGCGGACCCCACCGACCCGGTGGACCGCGCGGTGCAGCTGTCCGCCACCGGGTACGGCCCGGAGAGCGCGGTCTACGAGGAGCTGGCCGCCGCCGAGGTCTCCTTCCTGGTCACCGCCACCGGCGCGCCCCTGACCGCGGCCTCCCCCGAGGGCGCCCCCGTCGTGCCCGTCTACACCGCCGCCGCCCACCTGGAGTCGACCGGGCGGCTGCTCTACGACCAGCGGCCGGTGGCCGAACTGGTCGAGCAACTGCCGCCGGGCCACGCCCTCTACGTCAACCCGTCCGGGCCGGTGAGCATGGTCGTGGAGGCCGAGCGGCTGCGTGCGGCGCCGGCCGCCGCGGACGGCACCGCGCGGCCCGCCCGGGAGCCGGCCACCGCCGCGGCGCGGTGGCCGGGCACCGGCGCCGGCCCGGCCGAACCGGTCGTCGGCGGCCGCGCGATCGGCAAGCCGGCCCGCTCCGCGGCGGCCGGCGACGTCGTCACCGCCGGCCTGGCCCGCGGCACCGGCTGACGCCCCCGAACCCGCCCCGCCCGTCTTCCCCTTCGGGCGGGGCGTCTTGCTGCCCGGACGCCCCGTCGTCCCGAACGACCCGTCATTCGGGCAGCGATCGAGGAATGCGCCGGCCCCGCCGGCCGTTGCCCAAGGTGACCGAGCACCGAGCACCGAGCACCGAGCACCGAGCCGCGCGCCGGTCACCGGGCACGACGACGGACGACGGGAGCCCCTATGCACGCCGAACAAGCCACCATCCGCAGGGTCCTCACCGAACTCGGCGACACCTGGGCGGTCGTGGGACTGTCCGCCAACGAGCGGCGCGCCGCGTACGGCGTCGCCGACGTGCTCCAGCGCTACGGCAAGCGGATCGTCCCCGTGCACCCCAGAGCCGAGACCGTGCACGGGGAGAAGGGGTACCCGTCGCTGGCCGCCGTCCCGTTCGAGATCGACGTGGTGGACGTCTTCGTCCGCAGCGAACTCGCCGGCCCCGTCGCCGACGAAGCGGTCGCCATCGGCGCCGAGGCGGTCTGGTTCCAGCTCGGCGTCATCGACGACGACGCCGCCCGGCGCACCCGCGCGGCCGGCCTCGCCGTGGTGATGGACCGCTGCCCGGCGATCGAGATACCCCGCCTGGGCTGAGCGACGGCCTCAGCGGGGCGGCGGAATGATCACCGACATGGTCATCTCCACCGGCTCCCGGCCGTCGTTGCGGTAGCCGTGCGGGACCTTGGCCTCGAAGGTCGCCGAGGCCCCGGCGACCACCTCGTGCGCGGTGCCGTCGACGAGCAGGGTGAGGGTGCCCGAGCGGACGTGCAGCAGCTCGACGGTGCCCGGCGGATGCGGGTCGGAGGCGCTCTCGTCGCCCGGCATCAGCCGCCAGTCCCACATCTCGAAGGGGCCGGGGGCCTCGCCGCCCACCAGGAGCGAGGTGTGGCTGCCGGCCTCCGTGGACCACATCCGGACTGCCTCGCCGGGGCCGACGACCCGTACCTGCGGGCCCTGTTCGTAGTCGAGGAGCGTGGTGATGCTGACGCCGAGCGCGTCGGCGATCTTGACGGTGGTGCCCACGCTGGGGTTGGTCCGGGCCTGCTCGATCTGAATGATCATGCCGCGGCTGACGCCGGCCCGGGCCGCCAGCGCGTCGAGGGTGTAGCCGCGCTCGGTGCGCCAGCGCTTGAGGTTGCGGGCGAGCGCCTGCGTGAGCTGGTCGAGGTCCGTCACGGTCCGTCCAAGTCAGGGTCGTGGTGGCAGGTCAATATATTCGCTACCGCGGTTCAATTTATTGCACTACGGTGTGCTGTACTTCATCGTCCGGTTCACTGTACTGCGAGGTTCCTCCATGACCGCGGCCTTCGCCCTTGCCACCAGCCTCCTGTGGGGGCTCGCCGACTTCGGCGGCGGCCTGCTCACCCGGCGGCTGCACGCCCTGACCGTCGTGGTGGTCTCGCAGACCCTGGCCGCCCTGGCACTGGGCGGCATCGTGCTGGCCACCGGCGGCTGGCGGGAGGCCGGACCACAACTGTGGTTCGCGGTCGCGGCCGGCGTCGTCGGCCCCGCCGCGATGCTCTGCTTCTACCGCGCGCTGGCCCTCGGCCCGATGGGCGTGGTCTCCCCGCTCGGCTCGCTCGGCACCGTCCTCGTCCCGCTCGGCGTCGGCATCCTCGCGGGCGAACGGCCAGGGCTCCTCCAGGCCGCCGGCATGGCCGTCGCGGTGGTCGGCGTACTCCTGGCCGGCGGCCCCCAGTTGGGCGGGGCGAGCGTCGAGCGCCGGACGATCGTGCTCACCGTGGTCTCCGCGCTCGGCTTCGGCGCGGTGATGGCCCTGATCGCGGAGGCGTCCACCACCGTCACCGGCCTCTTCCTGGCCCTCTTCGTCCAGCGGTTGTGCAATGTGGCGGTCGGCGGCGCGGCCCTGTACGCCACGGTCCGGCGCGGCACCCCGGCGCTGCCCGAGGGCGGCCTGTCCGCCCTGCGCGGGTCGCTCCCCGCGCTCGCCTTCGTCGGCCTCGCCGACGTCGCCGCCAACGGCACCTACTCCGTCGCCGCCCAGCACGGCCCGGTCACCATGGCCGCGGTCCTGGCCTCCTTGTACCCGGTCGTCACCGCACTCGCCGCCCTCGGCGTCCTCAAGGAACGCCTGCGCGCCGTCCAGACCGCCGGGGCCTCCCTCGCCCTGGTCGGCTCCCTCCTCCTGGCATCCCACGGCTGACCGAGCCCCCGAGAGGGCCGGCCCACCCGAGCACGGCAGGCCGGACGGCCAACGGCCAACGGCCAAGAGGCCAACGCGCCCTAGCCGCCCGCCTTCTCCCACTCCCCCAGGGCCAGCAGCTGTTGCGGCGTCACGCCCTCGGGGATCGGCACCGGGGCCGGCGTGCGCAGCGGCGGCTGCCAGCCCGTGGCCGGTTCCCAGCGGCGGACGATCCTGGCCGGCGCCCCGGCCACCACCGCGTGGTCGGGGACCTCGCCGCGCACCACCGCCCCGGCCGCGACCACCACGTTCCGCCCCAGCCGCGCGCCCGGGAGGATGACCGCCCCGGTACCGATCCAGCCGCCCGGCCCGATGGCGACCGGCTCACTGCGCGGCCACTGCCTGCCGATCGGCGTCTCGGGGTCGTCGTAACTGTGGTTGGTGGTGGTGACGTAGACGCCGGGCCCGAAGAAGCAGTCGTCGCCGACGGTCAGCCGGACGTCCGCGATCACATGGCTGCCGCGGCCCAGCACCACACCGTCGCCCAGCGTCAGAATCGGGTCCGGGCCCAGGTCCAGATCGGGCATCATGCCCGCGGTGAGCGTGACGTCCTGGCCGATGATGCAGTGCGCGCCCAGCTCGATCCAGGGGTCACCGAAGACCGTCCCCTGCGGGAAGGCCAGCCGGGTGCCGGTGCCGATCCGGCGGAAGCGGTACGGGCCCGGGCGCTCGGCCGTGACCGCCCCGGTCTCCCGCACCCAGCGCGCCCCGCGGTGGACGGCGCGGGACACCGCCCGGCGCCGCCAGGCCGTCAGGGACGAGAACACGTTCTGGTTTATCGGCACCCGCACACCGTACTCAGCGCGCCCGGCCACCGGCCGCGCGCCGGGCTGTGATCTTCACCCCACCCCCGGCCGCCCCGTCCGCCCCGCGCACCGGTCGTCTACGGTGCTGGTGGCGCGGCACTCAACCGGCGAGGAGATGCGCAGATGGCAGAACGGGCACTGATCGCGGCGGTGGGCGGCGCGACACCGCACCTCGACCCCGGGGCGTACACCGCGCCCACCTCGGTCGTCGTCGGCGACGTCACCCTGGCCGCGGGGGCCAGCGTCTGGTATCACGCCGTACTGCGCGCCGACAGCGGCCCCGTGGTCCTGGGCGCCGACAGCAACATCCAGGACAACTGCACGGTGCACGGGGACCCCGGCTTCCCGGTCACGGTCGGCGAACGGGTCTCGGTCGGCCACAACGCCGTCCTGCACGGCTGCACCGTCGAGGACGACGTACTGGTCGGGATGGGCGCGACGGTGCTGAACGGGGCACACATCGGGGCGGGTTCGCTGATCGCGGCCCAGGCACTGGTGCCGCAGGGCATGCGGGTGCCGCCGGGCTCACTGGTCGCCGGGGTGCCGGCCAAGGTCAGGCGGGAACTGACCGCGGAGGAGCGGGAGTCCATCGAACTGAACGCCGCGGTGTACGTGGAGCTGGCCGCCCGCCACCGCGCGGCGGTCCCGCTCGCCGCGGACGGCACACCGGCCGGGGAACCCACGGGCTGACGGCTCCGGACGCGCCACCGGTGCGGCCTGGTCAGGGCCGCACCGACGGGTCCGCGTCGGGTCTGCGTATCCCGTTCCGGACGGGGTCAGTCCCGTCGGGCCTGATGACCGGCGCTCAGCGCGGAGGACAGCAGCTCCGCGTCGAACAGCGTGGCGTCCGCCAGCCGGTGCGCGTTCCCGTAGGCGTTCATCATGAGCTTGGCGGTCCGCAACGCCGTGGGCGACCGCCGCACCAGGGGCTTGATCCAGCGGGCGATCGCCCCGTCCAGCTCCGCCTCGGGGACGACCTGGTGGAGGATCGACATCCGCTGGGCGGTGGCGGCGTCGAAGGTGTCCGCGGTGAGGATCAGTTCGCGCACCTTGGCGGCGCCGGCCTCGTGCATGAGCCGCGGCAGCACCCCGCCCCAGGCGGGCGGCACCCCCAGTGCCGCCTCCGGCAGCCGGAAGCGGCAGTTGTCCGCCCCGGCCCGCAGATCGCAGAAGAGCGCCAGCCCGATCCCCGCGCCGATCACCCCACCGTGCAGGCGGGCGACGGTGACGGCCTCGGTGGTGGCGAGCGCGTCGCACACCTGCCGCGCCTTGGCGCCCACGACGCGCACGCCCGCTCCGGTGGGGTCGGCGGCGAGCGACTCGGCGAACTCCCGGCGGTCGGCCCCCAGGCAGAAGTCGGCGCCGGCGCCGGAGAGGATCACCACGCGTATGCCGGGTTGGTGCGGTATCGCCCGCAGCACGGTGAGGAGTTCGTCCAGCACCGTCTCCGAGAGCGCATTGCCGGTCTCCGGGCTGTTCAACCGGACCGTCAGCACGGGTCCTTCGGTCCGGACGACGAGCGACTTGAAGTCTTCGATCATGCTCGATTCCTACCTCACCCCGACGCCCGCCTGGGCGACGGGCAGGGTGAGCAGCCGCCGGAAGGCCACCCGCGGCGCCCATTCGGGCATCCGGCTCGGCCGCAGTCCGGGGAAGCGTCTGAGCACGGCCGTCAGCAGGGTGTGCGCCTCCAGCCGGGCCAGCGCGGAGCCGAGGCAGTAGTGGATGCCGCTGCTGAAGCTGAGGTGGCCGGCCCTGCGCCGGGCGTCGAAGAGGTGGGGGTCCACGTGCTGCGCCGGGTCGTGATTGGCCACCCCGACCATGCAGTGCACCAGTTGGTCCTTGCGGACGGGCACACCGGCGAGCACGGTGTCCTCGCCCGCGACCCGGGTCACCACGTGCGTCGGGGAGTCGTAGCGCAGGACCTCCTCGACGGCCGCGGGGATGTTCTCCGGTTGCGCACGGAGCCATCCCATCTGGCGGGGATGCGAAGTGATCAGCCACACCGCGGTGGAGAGCAGGTTCGCTGTGGTCTCCAGCGCCGCCAGCACCACGAACAGCACCAGCCGGTAGACGGCCTCGTCCGCTTTCTCCCGGTCCCGTTCGAGGTGGTCCCAGGTCCTGATCCAGCCCGAGACCGGGTCGTCTCCCGGAGCCTTGCGGCGCTCCTTCACCAGGGCGGTGAAATACTCGCGCAGAATCTCGGTCGCAGCGTCCGAGAGGGCGAGCTGACTGGCCGAGGGAAGCAACTCCTGGGCGAATACCTGATCGTGGGTCAGGGATCGCAGCAAGGGGTAGTCGGCGGTCGGCAGTCCGAGCCAGTCCCCTATCGTCAGCACCGGCAGCTGGTCACTGACAATGGCTCCAAAATCCGCTTCGCCGTCCTTCAGTTGCACGTCGAGTTCATCGAGGAGTTCTTCGGTGAAACGCTCGACGGATTTTTGGATATCGACCAGTGCACGGCGGTCGAATATCTTGCCCACCGACCGCCGCACACGAGTGTGGTGCGGCGGGTTGAGTCCCGGCAGCATTGCGGCCATTTCCTGTGAGGAGGCTGCCGTCCAGCGCGGCGTCCGGCCTTGCCGGGCGCGCCATGAACTGTCCGGCACGAGCCAGGACTTGCTCCGCAGGATCCGGTCGCACAGGCCATAGGAATTGACCAGGTAGCCACCCCAGGGCGCCGGAACGACGTCCCCCATCGACCGGATTTCCGCGTAGTGCGGCAAGGGATTGGCCTGCCCGTCCGGGGTGCGCAGACGGGAGAGCAGCCTTGCCACGGAACGCCGGTCGACAGCCGGGGACGTGCGCAGGGAAACTATGCCGGGCTCCACCGCGGTAACTCCTTCGTTCAAGACACCAGAACCGATGGACCAGCCCTGACTACCCACGCACTTGAACGTTTACGCACCGCGGCCGCATTAAGTCTGCCGTAAAGATCACACCTTCCACCAGGACAGGAATGAACTCCACCACTTGCCCTTTTGCGCCCCACTCTTCCCCGGCGCCGGGGCATTCTCGGGCGCACTCTGACCCCATGCGGAGGAATCGGGCGAACGCCGCTCCGGCCGGACCGGAGTAAATCGCGCGGGCAGCGCTTCGAGCGCACGGTGGAATGGGCCGGGCCGCCAGGTCAGACTCTCCGTCGGCAAAGCGAGTTCGATGTCCGGCAGGGAATTGAGCAGCTTCTCGATGGCGAGGTTGGCGACCAGGGTCGCGGGGTCCTTCGCCGGGCAGGCGTGCGGGCCCGCACCCCAGGCCAGATGGGCGCGCTTGCTGAGCATCTGACGGCCCGTCGAGAGTGCGGGGTCGGTGTTGGCGGCCGCGAAGCTGATCACCACGGGGTCCCCCGCGGCGAGCTTGGCCCCGCCGATCTCGACCTCGCGCACGGGGTAGTGCACACCGTAGTTGGCGATCGGAGCGCTGTTCCACAGCACGTCGTTGATGGCGTCGTCGACCAGCAGACCGGCCGTGTTGTGGTCCCCGGCGTACCGCTCGTCGGACAGCAGCAGCAGGAGGGCGCTGGTGATGATGTTCTGGGTGGGCTCGGTGCCCGCCGCGATCAGCGTGACGAGCTGGTGGACCATCTCCTCGTCGGAGAGCCCGGACGGATGCTGCGTCAGCCAGGAGGTCACATCGTCGCCCGGCGAGCGCCGCTTGAGGGCGACCAGCTCCCTCAGCGCCTCGGTCAGCACCTCGTTGGCCTTCTCCGCCTCGACCCCGTCGAAGATGCCGGATATCCCGAAGACGAGGCGGTCGCCTATCTCCTCCGGGCAGCCGAAGAGGTCGTTGAAGACCAGCAGCGGCAGGAGCTGGGCGTAGTCGGCGACCAGGTCGACCCGGCCGCGGCTGCTGAACTGGCCGACGAGGTACGCGGCGACGCGGCCGACATGGCGGCCCAGCCGGTGGGTGTCCACCTTGGCCAGACTCGCGGTGACCGACTGCCGCAGCCGCATGTGCTCGGCGCCGTCGGAGAAGAGGGCGTTCGGCCGGTACATCATCATCGGCAGCACCGGGCTGTCGAGCGGCACCCGGCCCTCGTTGAGCGCCCGCCAGCGGCGGGAGTCACGCGCGAAGACGTCCGGGTTCTGCAGCACCTGCAGCGCCGTCGCGTAGTCCGTGACGAGTTCGGCCTCCACCCCGGGGGCGAGTTCGACCGGTGCGCTCGGGCCGTACTGCCGCAGCCGCTCGTAGACCGCGTGCGGCGCGGCGGCGAATTCCGGGCCGTGCAGGGACGTTCGCATGCCATCGGCATGGGCGGGGCAACCCGGTGGCGGAGTCTGGAATTCCGGATGAGATTGCATGGGGGCACTCCTAGTTGAGGCGGGACTGCAGATAGCGGACCAGCGTGATCAGAGAATCCGCCGACGATTTCTGGTCACGCGCATCGCAGTTGACGACCGGTGTCTCCGGAAGGAGGTCGAGCGCCTCCCGGATCTCGTCCAGCGAATGCTCCGGAGTCCCGTCGAAGCGGTTCACGGCGATGGCGTACGGGATGCCGTAGTGTTCCACCAGGTCCATGACAGGAAAGGACTCCTCGAGACGCTGCGGATCGACCAGGATCAGCGCCCCCAGCGCCCCACGCGTCATGTCCTCCCACACCTGAACGAAACGCTGCTGGCCGGGAGTTCCGAACAGGTACAGCACCAGCCGTTCGCTCAGCGTCAGCCGCCCGAAGTCCATGGCGACCGTCGTCGTGGTCTTCCCCGGCACCGCCCGCAGATCGTCGATGCCCGCGCTGGCCTGCGTCATCACCTCTTCGGTGCGCAGCGGCGGAATCTCCGACATGGTTCCGATGAACGTGGTCTTCCCCACGGCGAAGTGCCCGACGACGAGGATCTTGGCCGCGGTCTGCACCGAATTCCGCAGGTACACACCGTCATCCAAAGCGAGCCTGGAGCCCATTCAGCACCTCCTCCAGGATTTGCCGTTCGACAAGCTGAGCGCTGGGGATGGGCGCGCGCACATAGAGATGGCCCTCCTCCGTGAGATCACACACCAGAATCTTTGCGACACCCACCGGCAGCCCGGTGTGCCCGGCTATCTCGGCGATCGACAGAAAACCCCCGGCGCACAGCTCCAACAGGCGCTGCTTCTCCGGGTCGAGCGGTTGGGTCCGGGGCGGATCCTGAGCGACGGTGACCAGTGTCAGCAACGTGAACGTGCTGTCGTCGACAAGGTCCCGGCCGTTGGTGATGACGTACGGCCGTACTAATTCCGCTGCTTCGTGTACCAGCTCCGGCTCGTCATCGGTCGTCATGGTTGGATATCGGCCCTCTCGCGCGGCGGGCTGGTCAGCGCCTTGCCGAGCTGACTGACCAACTGCTGCATCCGGAACGTGATTTCCGCCATGTCGACATCGGGCGATGCCGAGACCGCGAGATAGGCGCCCTCACCGGCCGAGATGAGAAAGACCCAGCCGTGGTCGAATTCCACCAGCGTCTGCCGCCACTGCGGGCGCACCGCGGGACCGGTGCTGTTGCAGAAATCGGCGACCGTACGGCTCAGCGACTGCATACCGCTCATCGCGGCGGCCACCGTGTCGGCGTGGTCCCGGCCCACCTCCTTCGAACGGGCCATGAGCAGACCGTCGGCGGAGACGAGGATGGCATGCTGCGCTTCAGGCAATTCCAGAGCACTGTCAAGCATCCACGACAGATCGTAGTTCACGGAACCTCATGCCCTTCACTGCTTGCTTGGGTGGAACGACGGCCCGATTGCGTACCGCGCTGGAATGCGCCCAGGGCGGACGCCGTCCGGGCGCTGTCGCGGGCCGGAGGAGTGGGGGTGCCCTCGTCCGCCGGCGGCACGATCGATATCGCTCCGCGGCGGCGGCGCTTCGGCAGCCCGCCGGCGGTCGTCTCGGCGACGTCCGGAGCGTCGGCGTCCGGGGCGCCGAAGCCCGGCGGAGGGGCCGGCGCCCGATGCCTGCCCGGTGTCGGAAGGCCCTGCTGACCAGGAGGATTCTCGGGCGGCAACGGGGCGGACGCGGCCACGGCAGGACCCTCCTCGGGTTCGCGCAGGGACGTGAGCAACTCGTCGGGGAGCAGGACGACCGCGCGCACACCGCCGTACGGCGAGGTGGAGTCGACCGAGACCGTGAAGCCGTAGCGGGCGGCCAGCACACCGATGACGGTGAAGCCGAACTGCGGCGGATTGCCGAGGCTGGAAACACTCGCGGAATTACCGCTGGAAAGCAGCTGGCCGGCCCGTGCCTTCTCCTCCTCGTTCATGCCGACACCGGCGTCGTCCACGACGATGCACACGCCCTTGGGTACCGGGCGGATATTGATCTCGATCACCGTCTCCGGCGCGGAATAACTGGTGGCGTTGTCCAGCAATTCGGCGAGGACCAGCGCCACCGGTTCCACGGCGCGGCTGACGATGGCGAAATTGCTCTGCGAGCGGATCTCGACGCGGGTGAAGTGCCGGATACGGCCCTTTGCACTGCGGACCACGTCGTAGAGCGAGGCGTCGTTACGACGCCGACCGAGCCATCCGTCACAGAGCACGGCGATGGACTGGGCCCGTCGTGCGAACTGCGAGTTCATGTGGTCGATATCGAGCAGATCCTGCAGGATCTTATGCTCGCCGTAGGCGTCCTGGAGTTTGGAGATCGCCAGCTGCTGCTCGCTCGCCAGACCCTGAAGCGTCCGCATGGCAGTCTTGAGGGTGTTCTTGGTGGATTCCTCGGCGCGGTCCTTGGCCTCCTCCACGGCCTCCGCGTAGTGCTCTTCCAGCTGCGCGTAGTGCTGTTTCAGCTCAAGCTTTTCTTTGCTCAGCTCCGAGATCTTCTTCCGGCCACGAATAATCGCGGTAGCGGCGACAGGTGTACCAGCGACCAAGGCCCACAGCGCTGGATCCTGAAAATATTGCGTCATAGGTCTCTCTTCGGAGGACGAAGCCACCAGGTGCCGTATGCCCGGCTGCCGTGTGGATGATCACGCACGGCCCCAGACAATAGACGATCGGCCGCGCAAAGTCGCCTGCCAGAAAGCCTCTGAGGGCCCGGTTAACGGCATACCTCTCCCCGGGGTGGCGATTTTCTCAGGCCAATGCGCGGAATTCCCTTTTGCCATAGCAGGTGACTACCCGGTTGGCAAGTGCGATGATCTTAGCATCACGCCATCGACTCAAGTCCAACAGCGATCCGTAACGTTCTGGCACCTGACGGAGATTCAACAAAGGCCCCCTATGGGGCTATTGGCTCCCGGCACGGCTCCGGGACGCAAGGAGTCGGGCCGCTTCCTGACGACCCGCTAGCACTCCGAACGGCGCGCCAACGAACGCAACGCACCACGAATCCGCAGGCCGGATCGGTGGCACCGGGTGCCACGCAGCTCGATCACCCCACCGCCGCACACCGGAAGACGCCGCCGAACACCCCGCCATCGACCGGCGGTCGGCGGCGTCAACAGGCCGCGTCCGGCGGCCACTCGGCCCTGCGCGGACCGTTCCCGGCCGGTCGAACGCGGCTCACGGAGCACCCTCGGCGGCACGAGATTGTCCGAGACGCACCGCCAACTCGCCGCCGACGGACCGCCAGACGCTCATCCCTCAGACGCTCATCCCTCAGACCGAGGGCGCCGCCACCGGCCCCTGCATCTGCTCGCTGATCCAGTGCAGCGACTCGGGCATCCGCTTGATGTAGGTGTGCCCACTGTGCACACCATCCGGTATTTCGAAGAGCGTGGAGTGGATCGGCCCACGGGCCCCGTCGGTGTACCCGCTGACGAACCGCTTCACATCGGGCACCGCGTCCTCCTTGCTGCCGAGCTCGAAGGCCAGGTAGACCTGCGGCCCGCCGCGCGCCGTCAACTGCCGCGCCAGATGCCGCGGATCGTTGGCGAGCTTCTCTGCCGCATGTCCCTTCCACAGCGGCGAGTCCGGAGCCGTGTCGGGACCGTTGACGATCGCCGCCTTGAACCGCTGCGGCTCCTTGAGCACCGCCTTCAGCGCCGCGAACCCGCCCGACGACGAGCCCATGAAGCCCCAGCCGTCCCGTGACGCATACGTGCGGAAGTTGGCCCGGGCGAACGCCGGCATGTCCCTGGTCAGCCAGCTCCCCATCCTGGGCTGCCCCGGGATATCGCTGCCGTCGTAGTAGGTCTTGCGGGGGTTGAGCACCGGCATCACGAGGATGAACGGCAGCGTCTTGCCCTCCTTCGACCACTCCGCGAGCCGCTCCTCCAGCGCGAACGGCGCATCCGCCCAGTAGTTGGACGGGTACCCCCAGGCCCCGGGCAGCGCGATCAGCACCGGGAAGCCGCTCCGGGCGTACCTGGCCTGGTTGTACTGCGGCGGCACCCAGGCCCAGACGTCGCCGGTGTAGCCGGACGCCCGGCCGTGCCACTTGGTGTGCACCACCTGGCTGCCGTCGTCGCCCGTCGTGCGATACGTGGTGAACACCGAGCGCGGCCCCTGCGGCATCACGGTGCGCGGCCGCCCGTTGACCGCGTCCGCGGCGTGGGCCCGCAGCCGCGGCACGTTCGAGGCGTCCACCACGTCCTGCTGCGGCCCGCCGCACCCGGCCAGCAGCCCCAGGGCCACCACGCTCACCGCAGCTCGGACGCGCACGGACTTCATCGGAACGATCTCCTCAGGCACTTGCAGGCACGTGGGGCCGGGCGGGACACCACGGTGCCACCGCGAATCCGGTCGAAAGCCATAACTCTAAGATCGGTCCCACGGCTGCCCGACGCCGCCCCCGCCTTCGTGACCTGGGGTTTACCGTTCTGTATCAGCACCAAGACGAAACGCCACGTCAAAGCCGCCGAGCAGGTTTCCCCCTAACGGTGAACCCCGTCCGCTGTTTACCCGGCGGTCGGTTCTGGCATCGTGGGTCGCTCCTAGGGAAGTGCGCGGCACTGTGCCGTGGTTGGGGATGACCGATGACCGCGTGGGCCGATCACGGGCCGCTGCCCGGCGTAGTGGGGCGGGCGGTCGAGCACGAGCAGCTGGCCGGGCTGCTGGACCGGGCCGCGCCGGTCACGCTGACGGGGCCGGCCGGAGTGGGCAAGAGCCTGCTGGCCCGGGCCGTCCTCGAGGAACACACCGCCGACCGCCCCGGCGCCGTCCTCCGGATCGCCTGCTGGGACGGGCTGACCGCGGACGACCTGCCCGGCGCCCTCCGCCGCGCCGCCGGCCTCCCCGCGCCGAGCACCGTCGAGGACCTCGCCGGCCACTGCCGCACCCACCGCACGATCCTCCTCCTCGACGACTGTGACCCGCTGCTCGACGCCTGCGCGGCCCTGGTCCGGGGCCTGCTGCGGACCGAACCGGCCCTGCGGATCGTCGCCACCGCCCGCCGCCCTTTGGGACTACCCGGCGAACGGATCCTCGCCCTCGCCCCGCTGCCGGTGACCCTCGGCGAGGGCATCGCCGGACCGGCCGTGGAACTCCTGGCGGCACGCACCGGCCCCGCCGCCCCGGAACTGCTGGTCGCGGTGTGCCGGGCCCTGGAGGGCTGCCCACTCGCCATCGGGCTGGCCGCCCGGCAACTGGACCGGATGACCTTGTCCCAACTGGCCGCCCGGCTGGACCTGGAGGGCCCGTTGCACTACTCCGGGCCCTCCCCCACCACCCGTCATACCTCGCTGCACGCCGCGCACGCCGCCGGCTACGCCCTCTGCTCCCCGCTCGACCGCCGGGTCTGGGACTGCCTCTCGGTCCTCCCCGGGGACTTCGATCCCTGGCTCGCGGGGTGCGTCTGTACCCGCAGTGACGTTCCTGCATCCGCCGTCGACGCCGCGCTGGAGCGTCTGCGCGCCGCCTCCGTCCTCGAATGCGTACGGGACGCCGATGTCACCGCCGACTCCGGGGCCGGGCTGCCGCCGCGCTACCGACTCCCGCGCGGCGCCCGGGACTTCGGCCGGGCCCGGCTGCGCGAGACCGGTGACGAGGCCGGGGCCCTGCGCCGCTTCCGGCAGGCGTGCGCGGCCCTCGCCGCCGAGGCCCAGATCACCTGGCAGGGCACCGGACAGCAGCTCGCGGTCCGCCTCGTCGAGGACGAGCAGCACCACCTCGACGCGGCGCTGACCCGGCCCCCGCTGGACGCCGAGGACGCGCTCGCCGCCCTGGAGATCGCGGTCTCCCTGTGGTTCCAGTGGGCGGCCTGCGGCTTCCGCCGCGAGGGCCGCGCCCATCTGGACCGGCTGCTGGCACTCGCCCGGGAAGACACCGCCCTGCGGGCCCGCGCCCTGTGGCTGGCCGGCTACCTCGCCGCCCAGGAGAACGCCCCCGCGGCCGCGGAACCCCTCCTCGCCCAGGCATGGAAGGCGGCCGTGATGCACGCGGACACCGACGGCCTGGCCCGTATCGCGCACGCCCACGCCGTGCTGGCGCTCTATCGCGAGGACATCACGACCGCCGTGGCCTGCCTGGAGGAGGCCGCCCGGCACTCCTCCAAGGACACCTGGTTCGGCCCCGGGCCCGCCCACAGCTGGGCGCTGCTCGCCATCGCGCTCGCCCCGCTCGACGCCGGCCGGGCCCGGGCCGCGGCCCGCCGCGCCTGGGAATCCCGCCACGCCGACTGCGACTTCTGGCTCCACTCGACGATCCTCTACGCCCGCGCGCTCATCGAACGCGCCCACGGCGACCCGGCCGCCGCCCTCCGGGCCTGCCGCAAGGCCCTGGTCGCCAAGAAGCTGATCGGCGACCCGCTGTTCATCGTGGGCGCCCGCACCATGCTGGCCGCCCTGCGCCGCGGCATCCGCGCCGACGCCCCCGTCCGCACACTCGGCGGCGAAGCCCGCTGGTGGCGGCGCGGCACCTCCGACCCCCACTCCCAGCCCTTCTTCTCACGGCTGCGCGCGGGGCCGTGATGCCCGACGGGTGGGGCAGGGGGCGGGCCCGTGATGCACGGCCGTTCGGCGCCCTTGTGCATGCGGACAGCGGAGCGCGTGGGATCGGCGGTGCCGCTGCCCCACACCGTACGTGACGCTACGACTGCGGTCGGAATGCGGAGGGACCCGGTCCGTCGCATCCTGGAGGCATGAAACGCGCCCCCGTCATCGTGCATCCGCCGTGCACCGGCGGCCGCCGCGTCACGCTCCACGGCCAGGATCTGGGCCGGGCGCTGCGCCCCGGCGACGTGGCGGCCATCCTGCGCCGGGCCGGATTCTCCACCACACGCTTCGTCTGGCACGACACCGGCGTCATCGAGTGGCGCGACTGCGGACCGGACACCTGGCAGATGCCGTGACGTCGCCGGCCGGCCGGCGGCAGCAGACACGCAGAGACACGTACAGCACGACGGATGCACCCCTGCCATGCTCGGCATGCGGCATCAACGAGCGCGGCGCCCCGGAGGTCCTGCCCCTTCTGAGGTGGACATCCGGGGCGCCGCGCTCGTTGGTGCGTCGCCGGCCGGTTCAGTCGGCCCGGGTCGCGGCGACCGGGGACTTCTCCGCCTCCGCCGCCTCGCGCGCCGCCGCGGCCTTCTTCGCCCGGTACTTCATGAGCAGGAACGACCCGATGCCGAACAGCACCGCGGCGGCCAGGCCCCACGTGGAGAAGCGCTTGAGCCAGGGCTCGGCGACGAGACCGACGGTGTAGATCAGCGCCGTGGTACCACCGGCCCAGATGATGCCGCCGAGGACGTTGGCGATCAGGAACTTCCAGTACGGCATCTTCAGCACGCCCGCGAGCGGACCGGCGAAGATCCGCAGCAGCGCGATGAACCGGCCGAAGAAGACGGCCCACATGCCCCACTTGTCGAACTTGGCCTCGGCCATGCCGACATGATCCGGCCCGAAGTGCTTGGGGAACTTCCGGCCGGCCCAGGCCAGCAGCGGCTTGCCGCCCTTGCGACCGATCAGGTAGCCGATGGAGTCACCGATGATCGCCCCGGCGGAGGCGCAGGCACCCAGCACGTAGGGGTTGATGTGGTCCTGGGTCGCGGCCAGGATCGAGGCGCTGACGAGAACGATCTCGCCGGGCAGCGGAATGCCCAGGCTCTCCAGCCCGATGACCAACCCCACGAGGAGGTAGACACTCACGGCGGGTACCGTCTCCAGCCACTCCTGGATGTGCAAGGCCGCTTCCTCCGCTGATGTTGGGCCCCCGTGGGCCGCTGCCCGGTGCCCGGCACCGATCGGTCGTTCCCAGGCGCGCCACGTCGGCACGCCTGGGAAGCGTACTCGATCGGGGCATCCCGACGACGATTCCCGGTCGCGCGCTGGTGCATCCGCGGCGGACTCCGCCAGGGGGCGCCCCGCGCCGGCGAGACACCCCCGCATCGGCGCCCACCGCGACACCCGACACCGGAAACCGGCAGACGGGCAGTCGCAGACGGGCGGCCAGGCAGCGCTGCTGCGGCCAGGCGCCTACGCGCCCGGTGGACGCGCGCCTCAACGGTTGGCACAGCGTCCCGGGAAGGCGGGTGTCATCGCTATGCCGCACCGGGTGCCGTCTGGCGTGCACCCACGCGTACCTCAACTGGCCGGTGGAAGTGGCACGCACATGGCATCAACATGGCGTGTGCGCTGACGGGGTTGTCGTGCCGCCCATCGCGGGGATCACCTTGATCATCGCGGGCCAGGCGTGCGCGCTGCTCGCCACCGCTGCCTTCGACCTGGGCTCCCTCGACGGCGCGACCCGCCTGTCACGATCCGCCGCGCTGTACGGGGAGACCGCCCGGTTCAACCCGCTGCGCGCCTTCGCCGGTGGCACACTCGCCTACATCGCGTACCTCTCCGGCCAGCCCCTGCGCGTCGCCCAACTGGCTCGCCAGGCGCAGCACTTCGCGGGTATGGAGCATGTGGCGCGCCGGCGTCTCGCCTCCATCGAAGCACGGGCCCACGGCCACCTGGGCGACGCCGCAGCCACGCAGCGAGCTTGGATCATTCTCAACGTGTCGAAACGGACGCCACCGACGAGTTGCACGACGACGTCGCCGAGCTCTCCCCGCTCAAGCACGCGTACCTCAACGTGCTGGGCCGCCGTACCTTCCGAGCTGCGGCGCCGCCCGACGAGGCGAAGCCAGAGAGGCATGAGTCGATCAATCCGAGGGCCACCCGAGAGGAAAACCGACTCACAGGCTTGTTAGGTAAGCCTTGCCTCACATATTCTCCGGTGCGGGTTCACGCCGTGTGGGCCGGAGGACGCAGGGCGTTAGCTAGCCCCGCCCGAATCGGAGGGCTCATCGTGCCCATATTCGTGCAATCCGTCGTGGCAGCTGCCGGGCCGGTCATGGTTGCGGGGGTCAGGTGAAGGGCAACCGGCTGGCGCTCGACGCGGCCCTGACGGCGCTGGCTCCGGCGGTCTGGGGCAGTACCTACCTGGTGACGACGGAGCTGCTGCCGCCGGACAGACCGCTGTTGGCCTCCACGGTGCGGGCGCTGCCGGCGGGGCTGGTGCTGCTCGCGTTCGGCCGGGTGCTGCCGCGTGGGGTGTGGTGGTGGCGCGCCCTGGTGCTGGGGGTGCTGAACATCGGCGCGTTTTTCTACCTGCTGTTCGTGGCCGCGTACCACCTGCCCGGCGGTGTGGCCGCACTGGTGGTTGCGCTTCAGCCCATGCTCGTGCTGCTGCTGGCGGCGTTCCTGTTGAAGGACAGGATCCGGCCGATGCAGCTGGCGGCGTGCCTGCTCGGTGTGCTGGGCGTGGCGCTGCTCGTCCTGCAGCCGCAGGCGGGGGTGGATGCCGTCGGCGTCCTGGCCGGACTGGCGGGCGCGGTCTGCATGGCGTCCGGCATCGTGCTCACCAAGCGGTGGGGCCGGCCGGACGGTGTGGGCGTTGTGACGTTCACCGGTTGGCAGTTGACTGTCGGGGGTCTCGTCCTGGCACCGGTCACGCTGGTCGTCGAAGGGCTGCCCAGCCGCATCACCGGCACGAACATCGCCGGGTTCGCCTACCTGGGCGTGATCGGGGCGCTGTTCGCCTACGCCATCTGGTTCCGGGGCATTGGACGGCTGCCCGCGCTGGCGGTGTCGATCCTGGGGTTCGCCAGCCCGCTGGCCGCGACGGTCCTCGGATACGTCGTGCTGGGCCAGGCGTTGACGCCCTTGCAGATGACCGGGGCCGCGGCCGTCGTCGCGGCTGTTGTCCTGGCGCAGCCCAGGCAGCGGCGCAGTGTCCAGGAGCCGGCCGAAGAGCCGCCCGTCACTCATGCGTCCCGCCACGTACCGTCCGGCCGAGGGGAGCTGTGATGGCAACCGCACCGTTCAGCGCACGAATACACCACACTCATCCGGGCGGTTGCCTGACGGGCCTGCTCGGGGAGCAGGCCGAGGCGCAGCCCGAGGCCATCGCGGTGGTCTGCGACGACCAGCACCTGACCTACCGGGAACTGGAGCAGGCAGGCAGTCGGCTGGCCGCCTGCCTACGGGATCTGGGCGTGGGCTCCGATGACTGCGTGGGCCTGTTCGTCGAGCCGTCCCTGGAGTTGATGACCGGGGTGTGGGGCATCCTGTTCGCCGGGTCCGCCTATCTGCCGCTGTCCCCGGAGTACCCGGAAGAGCGGCTGCGCTACATGATCGAGGACAGCCGCACCCGCGTGATCGTCACCCAGGCCCACCTGGCTGTGCGCGTCGCGGAGCTCGCCCCGCCGGGGACGCGGGTCGTCACCCTGGCCGACGCGGCAGACCATGCCGGGATGAGCCCGGCGATGGTGCGGCCGGACGCCCTGGCCTACGTCATCTACACCTCCGGCAGTACCGGCAGACCGAAGGGCGTGATGATCGAGCACCGCAGCATCATGTCCCAGATGCGCTGGATGCACGCCTACGGGCACCTGGGCAAGGGCACCACGGTGCTCCAGAAGACGCCGATGAGCTTCGACGCGGCGCAGTGGGAGATCCTCGCCCCCGCGGTAGGCGGCCAGGTTGTCATGGGCACTCCGGGCATCTACCGGGACCCCGAGGCCGTGATCGAAACCATCGTCAAGCACGAGGTGACTGCGCTCCAGTGCGTGCCCACCCTGCTCCAAGCACTGCTGGACACCGAGGAGTTCCACCGGTGCAGCACGCTGCGACGGGTGTTCTCCGGCGGTGAGGCCCTCTCCTGGCGGCTCGCACGCGCCTTCGCCGCCGATCTCCCGTGGGCGTCACTGGTCAATCTGTACGGGCCGACCGAGTGCACCATCAACGCCACCGCGTGCCTGGTCGACCCGGACGCGGCCGACGACGGCCCGGGCACGGTCCCCATCGGCGTGCCGGTCGACAACACCCAGTGCTTCATCCTCGATCGGAACCGGGCGCCGGTGGACATCGGGGAGATCGGCGAGCTGTACATCGGCGGCATCCAACTGGCCCGCGGCTATCTGCACCGCCCCGAGCAGACCCAGGAACGCTTCATACCCTCGCCGTTCGTCCCGACCGAGCGGCTCTACCGCACCGGCGACCTGGCGTACTGGAACCCTGATGGCACCATCCAGTTCGCGGGCCGGGCCGACAACCAGGTCAAGCTGCGCGGCTACCGCGTCGAGCTGGACGAGATCGCGCTGGCGATCGAGGAGCATCCCTGGGTGCGGCATGCGGCCGCGCTCGTCACCGACGACGAGCGGACCGGCTTTCAGAGCCTGGTGGCCTGCATCGAGCTGAACCCCAAGGAGGCAGCTCTGATGGACCAGGGGAACCACGGCACCCACCACCAGTCGAAGGCCAGCAGGCTCCAGGTGAAGGCGCAGCTGTCCGACCCTGGTGTGAGAGACCGCGAGGAACTCGCCGGCCGCACGGTCGTGGAGCTGCCCGGCAGGCAGGAGACGCAGCGCCAGCGCGGGGAGGTCTTCGCCCGCAAGACCTACCGCTTCTACGACGGCGGCCAGGTCACCCGGGCGGACCTGCTGGAACTCCTCGCCGAGCCGAAGGGCGGCGGCCTCTCTCGTGGCCTCGATGAGCTGACGTTCGCCGAACTCGGCGAGATGCTGCGCTGGTTCGGCGCGTACCGCAGTGACGAGCGGCTGCTGCCGAAGTACGCCTACGCCTCCCCCGGGGCTCTGTACGCGACACAGCTGTACCTGGAGACAGGAGGCGTGGCCGGCCTGGATGCAGGCGTGTACTACTACCACCCCGCGGACCACACCCTGGTGCGGGTCGGCGAGTCCGCGAAGCGATCCGGCCCGTATCTCCCGTATCTGTCGGTGCACTTCGCCGGCAAGAGGCGCGCGATCGAGCCGGTGTACAAGAACAACATCCAGGAGGTGCTGGAGTTCGAGACCGGGCATATGGTGGGCGTGTTCGAGGAAGTGCTGCCCGAGTACGGGCTCAGCATCCGGCCCCTGGGCCACCGGCCGTCCGTCAAGGACAGCCTGGACGTCGCCTCCGAGGACTACTACCTCGGAACGTTCGACATCCGCCCCGGCGACGGCGCCCCGCATCCCGACCCCACCGAGGTCTTCGTCCAGGCCCACCCTGGGCGGATGGCAGACCTGCCGGCCGGTCAATACCGCTACACCGACGGGCGGTTGGAGCGCATCTCGGACGCCCTGCTGCTGACCAAGCACGTGATCGCCATCAACCAGCAGGTGTACGAGCGGGCGAGCTTCGGCATCACCGCCGTCAGCCGCGCCGACGAGGCGTGGCTGGAGTACATCAGCCTGGGCAAGAAGCTGCACCACCTGCAGCGCAACGGCCTCGGGCTGGGCTTCATGTCCTCGGGCTACAGCTCCAAGACCGGTCACCCGCTTCCGGCCGCCCGCCGCATCGACGACATCCTGGCCTCCTGTGGCATCCGGTCAGGCGCCTCGTATTTCTTCCTCGGCGGCAAGGTGAGCCAGGAGCAGAGCCGCAGCGAGGGCATGTACGAGGACACCGTCCACATGAAGGGCCCGGCGGAGATCATCAAGGACGAGCTGGCCCAGGTCCTGCCCGACTACATGATCCCCAACCGGGTCCTGGTGCTGGACCGGCTGCCGCTGACGGCGAACGGGAAGGTCGACGTCAAGGCCCTCGCCGCCTCCCAGGACGTGCGGTCCGCGGGCAGTGCGACCCCGTACGTGGCTCCTGCCACGCGGCACGAACGGTGGCTCGCCGAAGCCTGGGGGAAGGCGCTCAAATACGAGAACGTCTCGGTGGAGGACGACTTCTTCGCCGCCGGAGGGAACTCGCTGACCGCTGTCGCGCTCGTCAACAAGATCAACCGCGAGTTCGGCACGCAGCTCCCGCTCCAGGTCGTCTTCGCATGCCCGAAACTGGCCGAGCTGGCGGCCCGGATCGAAGGCAACTCGACCGATCCAGCCGCACGGCTGGTGCCGCTGCACCAGGGCGCGGGCAGCCCGGTGTTCTGCTGGCCGGGACTGGGCGGCTATCCGATGAACCTCCGCCTCCTGGGTGGGCGCACCGGGCTCGGCCGGCCGTTCTACGGGGTACAGGCATGCGGAATCAACGACGGAGAGCACCCTTACCCGACCATCCGGGAGATGGCCGCCGCCGACGTGGCGGAGATCCGGCGTGTACAGCCCGAGGGGCCCTACACCCTCTGGGGCTACTCCTTCGGCGCCCGAGTCGCCTTCGAAGCGGCCTGGCAGCTGGAGCAGTCCGGCGAGCAGGTGGAAAACCTGCTGCTGATCTGCCCCGGCAATCCGAAGGTCCGCCAGGCCGACGGAAGGCAATACGGGCGTGATGCCTCGTACCGCAATCCGGCATACGTGACCATCCTCTTCTCCGTCTTCACAGGCTCCATCAGTGGGCCCGCCTTGAATCACTGCCTCAAGGCGGCACGGGACGAGGAAAGCTTCGTGTCCTTCGTCCACGGTCTGCTCCCCACCCTGGGCAAGCAGCTGATCCGGAGGATCACGCGGATCGTCGGGGAAACGTACGAGTTCGAGTACAGCTTCCGCGAGCTGGCCGAGCGGCGCGTGAACGCGCCCGTGACCCTCTTCAAGGCCACCGGGGACGACTACTCGTTCATCGAGGGCAGCTCCGGCTACTCCGCCGCTTCCCCGACGGTGGTCGACCTGGACGCCGACCACTACAGCGTGCTGAAGGAGCAGGGCATCGCCGAACTCGTCTCGGCGATTCGCACCCGCCTCGGCAAGTGACCCCATCGCCCGTCACAGAGCACTTCCACGCCTACGACGGCGCGGTGTCGATCGCTCTGGAGCCGGTGGCCGCGCACGACTGGCTCGACACCGTCTACGGACCGGAGGTCACCGGACGTCAGCATCTGCTGATCAAGGAACCGAACTACCGCAACGACTGACCCGACCCTCATGGACCAAGGGCGTCCATGAACGACACGCGCGAGGGTCGCAACCAGGGACTCCTGGTTGCGCCTTCGCGTTCGCTCGACAGCCGTGTTCCCGACCGCATGAGCGCCCAGCCGATCTTCGCGTAGGGCATGAGTTCACCGATACTGAGCTGCCCCAGGAGGTGAGTCAGCGCCTCGCTGTCGACGTAGGCGTCGGAGTACTCCTTGCCCAAGCGCCGTCCGTACTCGCGGACTCGTTGCCACGGTGTGCCGTGCCCACCAGCACGCCGCCGGGGCCCGTCACCGGCCGGCATGGGTACCTGGATCCCGCAGGCGACCGGTCCAGCACCGGTCTGGCGAGGCGGTGGGCCGCTCACGTGGCGGTTCACCTGAGCGTGACCAGCACCGCGGCGCCGAGGAAGAGCACGCCTCCGGTAAACAGGCCGACGGTCCGGGATCGGCGGTGCTTCCGGATGAACACCCTTGCATTCTCCGGCTGTTCGGGCAGATAGACGACCGGCACATGGGTTCCGAGGTCCAGCCCCAGCCCCGTCCCTGTCGCCGCGGCCAGAAACCTGACGGGTCGGCCCTGCCGGTCGGTGAACTCGAGGCCAGGCGTCACATAATCGTCCGACGGCGCCTGCTCCTGGTCCACCACCACCCCCTCGGCATACACGCCGTACCGACGCGGACGTCGTATCGGCCCCCACCTCCAAGATCAGGTCGTGGAGACAGTCTGCTGGCCAGTGGGCAGATTACTGGCGCAGAGCGCTTATTCGGAGGGGGCGGTATTCCATGAGGCCGCGGCCGACGCGGCTGTCCCTCCCGTTCGCTGAGCGGCCGACCGGCCGAAGCCCGTCGTGGAACGGTCACGCCGCGACGCCACAACTGCCAGCACACCGATGGCGATCAACGACCAGCCGCCCGAGACGGGTTCCAGCACTGCTACCGGGATTCCAAGTGCCAGCAGGATCCATCCGGTCTCCGTAGGCACCGTGCCCGTGGCGATCACGGACCTCCTGGCAAGGAGCCCGAGACCGAAGAAGGCAACCCCGCTGATCATGAACCACAGGGCCGTCATGCGGGCGTCGTCGTCATTGCGGACCGTGTTCCACAGCCCGTCGGAGATGATTCCGCTCCAGTGCGAGTACGCGGCGATGATGCCCACCATCATGTGCACCACAGCGGCAGCGAGCATCAGGCGGGGCACCCAGAGGCGGAGACCTCTGGCGTTGGACTTACAGAATTCCGGGCGTGCGGAGGCGTTCATGACGCTGTGTTCCTTCCGGATGAGGGACCCACCTCGATCGCCGGCCAAGTCAGGAGGCCGGCCGGTCCAGGAGCGGCATCAGCAGCTCGTACATGTCGCGCAGCTCTGATTTCGGGAGCGGGGGCATGAGGTGCTCTGCCCCGACCAACATCAGATAGAGCAGCTTGGCCATTTGGTCCGGTCTGTCATGACCGGCCTGTTCGCACAGATCACGCAGATATCCGATGCGGGTCGCGTCGACACGCTCCTGCACCCTCGCCGCTACCGGATCCTGTTTCGCCCAGGCCCGCATCGCTACCTCCAGCGAGGGACTGGCGGCCTTGGTCGCTTCCGCCATGAGCCTGTCCAGCCGCTCCCGGGCCGGCAGCATGTCGGATGCTTCCACCCCATCGATGATCGCCGTGGTGCACTTGGCTTCGAAGTGGTCGAGCAATCGGGTCCGATACTTCGGCATCGATCCGAAGTGGTGGTAGAAGGCGCCCTTCGACATGCCCATGCGCTCGCACAGTCGCTCCAGCGTGACCGCCGGGGCGCCCTGCTCCGCCAGCAACGTCAAGCCCTGGTCCAGCCATGCCGATCTCTCCACGCTCACCCTGCCCCCTCTGCTCCATACCAAAAGGTTTGGTATGGAGCAGGCTAACAGGCGCATCCGAAGCAAGGGAAGGGAGTGGGCGGGGCGCTGCTGGCCTTGTAGGTTCCCGACGTGAGTGAGGACGGCAGGGCTCGGATCCGATGCGCGGAAGCGGCAGATGCAGCCGTGATCGCGCGCATCTGCGCCCGGGCGTTCTATGAGCGCCACGGTTTCACCGTCCTGGACACCAACGACGGCGATCGCAACATGGAGAGCCTGCCCGATATGACACGTCGCTGGGCACCGCACAGCGCGCGGTGAACCGTGCGCCCAGACGTCCTCTCAGTTCACCAGGAAGTCCCCAACAGCCCCCGAGCAGCAGCTCCGGGAGCGCTGTTGGCGTCGGTAGATCAGGCTCCCCACCCCAACTCGTACGGCCCTGCGCAGTACGCGGGACCGGACGGGCGGAGGAGGCAACCGGCTGCAGCCCCAGCCGCTGCGATGGCAGGAGGCGCCGCGGTGCCGGTCGCCGAGACTTCAGCGGTCGCGATGGATGGTCAGCAAGTGCCAGATGGAGGGTCAGCAAGTGCCATGGGTTCACCAAAGGACCGGAAGCCGTTCCGGGAGGCGCTTGATGAAGCCCGGTCGCCAGACGAGTTGCTCGACCGGCAGGGCCAGCCGTAGTTCCGGCAACCGCTGCACCAGTGCTGTCAGTGCGATCTGCGCGTGCGTGCGGGCGATGGCCGAGGCAGGGCAGAAGTGCCGTCCCGCGCCGAAGGCGAGGTGCGGGTTGGGCTCCCGGTCGAAGTCGATCCGTTCCGGGTGGGGGAAGACCTCCGGGTCGTAGTTGGCCCCCTCGATCAGCACGAGGACCAGCTCTCCCGTCCTGACCAACACGTCGCCGATCTGGACGTCCGCCAGGGCAAGCCGGGGCAGGGCGTCACCGATCGACAGGTTGTAGCGGAGGAGCTCGTCCACCGCCCGGTCGATGACGGGCGGCTCCCGGCGGATGCGCTCGGCCAGTTCGGGCCGCTGCGCCAGGGCGATGATCGCGTGCAGCAGGAAGGAGGAGGTGGAGACCGCACCCGCGCCGAAGAGCGAAAGGGCGACGGTGGCCAGCAGCTCGTCGCTGACCTGGTCGCAGACGTCCGGGGAGCGTCGGAGTTCGACGAAGCGGCCGAGCAGGCCCTCGGTCGGCTCGGGGTCGGCGTTGAGCCGATCGAGCATGTAGCGAAGGTCCTTGTACCAGTTGTGAGCAGCCCCCTCGAAGGGCGTGGGGCTGGTGATGAACGCGACGTCGATGCCGGACATCAGCCGGCGCCAGTCGTCGGTCGGTATCCCGAGCAGGCGGCAGTGCAAGGCGGCCGAGTACGGTTGGGTGAAGCCGTCTCGCAGCTCGCCCGGGGCGCCCTGCTCGACGAGGCGGTCGATGAGCTGGTGTGCCTCGGTCTCCAGCCAGCCGGCCAACTCCTTGTCGGCGCGGGGCGAGAGGGTCTTCATCACGGCGTTGCGCAGCCCAGCGCTGTTGATGTTGCCCATGTTGTTGACCACCTCCGGTGGGATGGTCAGCGCGTATTGACGGGGCACTCCTGGGTTGGCGGTGTCCTTGAGACTGAACCGCTCATCCTCCAGGACCTGCTTGGCCAGGGCGTAGTTGCTGACCAGCCAGGCTACGTCCCCAGTCATCGTGCGGACCCTGGCAACCGGATGCTTCTCGCACAGCAGGTGTGCCTGCTCTGGGAGGACGTCGCCGCGCCGGGAGAGCGGGAAGGCGGCCTCGGGCTGCGTAGTCGTGGTCATCCTGCTCTCCATCTGATGGGTGGTCGACGGATCAGGCAGCGCCGTCTGCGGTCGGCTCACCGGGCGCACTACGGCGTAGCCTTGCTCGGGGACCGCCCGAAGACCCCCCTCGCGGCCGTACAGCACCGCAGTGACGTGGAGTTCGACGTGGTAGCAGGCGACGGAGGACGGGACGTCGAGCAGCGCCGGGGTGTTCAGGAGGAACGGCAGCTCGGCCGCGATGTACTCGACGCCGGTGGCGACTTGCTCTGCGGAGGGGGCGAGCCCCTGGTCGAGCCGGGCCTTGAGGAAGGACCGGGCCATGCCCTCGGTGGCCTCACGGAACTCTCGGTCACCAGTCAGCGCCTCACGGACGGCCCGGCCCAGTCGCCGATAGGCGGGGTGAGACAGGAAATCCGAGAGCGCGTGGATCCGTACACGGCTGCGATCCGCCTCCAGGACGCCTCGGTGAATCCGCCGATACGTGGCCTTGACCTCCTTGGCGGCGCGACGCAGCGCCTGCTCGGCAGGGTAGCCGCAGGCCATGAACTGGGCTTCGACCTGCAGATCGGCGTACACGACGTCCACTGCTGCGAAGAACTCCCTCGCCCAGGCCACGAGTTGAGCTATCCGCTGATGGGTGAAATAGCTGTTCCCAGGGCTGACGCCGATCAGCAGATGGTCGCCGCGTTCGAAGACGCTGCGGCAGTTCTCGCAGAAGGGCAGCGCCTCGAAGCCTGTCAAGGTGGTACTGAGGAGCGGTTCACTCATGCCACGGCACCTCCGGCAAAACGAGGTTGCCCCGGGGCTCGTAGGACGTGAGGCCCTGGGTTACAGCTCCTGGACGGTCAAGCTGAGGACCCCGGACTCTCGCTTCAGCCCGCCGGGCTGGGCACACTGCGCCATATTCCGCTGGGACTCGTCGAAGACGAGCTCGGCGGAGTCTCCCTGGAACTCGCCGGCTGTCACCTTGCCGACAAAGGTGTCCACCAGCACACCGCCGACCGACGAGGTGGTGAACGAGCCGGTGAAGGTGCTGGACCTGCCGTTGTTCCAGGTGATGGTCTGGGTGGCCGGCCCGTTGTCCAGCGGAGTCCCGCACGACAGGACGAGGTCGCCGTCGATGATGTACGGCTGGCTGCTGGTCAGCGTGGGGTCCTTGGGCGAGGTGCAGCTGGTGAGTTGGTTCACCGCGTGAAAGTGGACACGCTGAGGCGTCAGGGTCAGGCCGGGGTCGTACGTCACCTGCGTCGCACCCCGGCAACTGAGGTCGAGAACCGATGCGTCCGCCGCGACCGTTGGCCCCACAAGGGGGAAGGCGGCGCCAAGCAGCATCGCCGCGACCGCCGGGGCGGGTGCGATTCTCTTGGTGTTGAGCAGGCGCATGACGGAACCCCTTTCGTTGCGTGCGGGGTGCGGTGGCCCCATCGATTACCGGCCAGGGTGGCGGCATCCAGGGGGCGGGCGGTACTCCCGTGCAGGGGCGCATTGGCGCTGCCTCCCAGCGCGCACCGCACCGGGCGCCTACTGACCCGGATCATTCCCGCCCGAACCCGATCGGTTCTACCGTGGGGCGTCCCTTATGCCGCGGTGGCGAGGGGTGTCCGCCCCAGCGGATGCCCTTTTCGCTGCGGATGCGGGCGCGTTCCTTGCGCTGTGCGACGAGGACATCGGGAGGGCGCGCGTTGGCGTTGCGCCAGTGTAGGTAGCGGTGCAGAGCCTGGGTCTGCGCCGGGTGACTGCGGTGGTGTGAATTCGCCAGGCCGAACTGCCGCAGCGGGCCGAAGTGGGCCTCGATCGGGTTGACCCAAGAGGCGTAGGCCGGGGTGAAGCACAGCTCGACCTGGTTCTTCTTTGCCCAGCAGCGGATGTCCGCTCCGGTGTGAGCGGAGCGGTCGTCCAAAATGATGTAGATCGGGGCGCCGTCGGGCCGGGCGGCGCGGACCGACTGCAGGGCGGCGCCGACGTCTACGGCATCCACCATGCGAAGAACGACAAGGGCGTCCTTGCACTGAGCGCGTGGACCCACAAGAAGGCCGGCTACGAGAACGTCGACAACTTCGCCACCAAACTGACGTCTTTCCTCCCCCGGGAAGGCGTCCGCTTCGGTCAGGGCTACGTGTACTCAACGTGTACGGCCCTGACGGAGTACGACTGCACAACCTTGACACCACTCCGGAGCACAACCCTTGATACCCAAGCACGTGACCAGAGCCCTTCTGGCCACTATCTCTGCCGGCGCCTTCCTGTTCACTGCCGGCCCGGTTGCGCATGCTGATGGAGCCACCCCCGAGCCGTCCGCAACAGCGACCGACGACTCCACCCCGGCGTCAAAGCCGTCCAACCCGGTGATCGCGCCCCCGGGCCTGCGCGCGTGCGGGGATCACCACGAGGTTCGAGTACGCCACCGCCGAGCAGATCTACCATCGGGCCTGCTCCCGGCCCACGGCGTGGTTCCCGCACACCTCGTCACGGTGACCGGTGGGCGCCGCACCGCTCACGGCGCGGTACGGCGGTAGCCACGCCCCACCTCCGAAACCCGTGGCTACCGGCATGGTGGCGCGTGATCCCCAGGCGTCGTCGTTGCGGCCCTACGACGGTGGGCGTTCCATAGGGTGGCAGTGGTCAAGGCGAAGAACAGGAGGTTGGCGAGGCTGAGTTGGGCGCCTTGGAGCGGGATGCCCGCCGGGCCCGGGACACCCTTGGCGAGCAGTTGGCCGACAAGGACGCAGACGGCGGGATTGGCGGCGCACATCCAGCGAGGGAAGGAGGTGGTGCCGCGCAGGATGGCGACGGCCATCCACAGGGATGCGGTGAGCCAGCAGACCAGGAGGAGCGCGTAGGCGATGAAGAGCACGGTGGCGAAGTCGCCGGGGAGAGCGAGGTCGCATCCATCGAGCTGCGCACGTGGCCGCCCGTTTGCTCCGGCTTTCGCACACGAAGCCCGTCTGGTTTGAAGATCAGACAGAAACGCCCAACGGCAACGGACAGCACCGTCCGCCGCATCCATGATCACGCTACCGCGTGAGCCAGCGGAAGCCGTACCCCAGCGACCTGCCCGACGCCCGATGGCGACCGCGGCAGCGAGTACTGCTCCCGACGCTTTCGGCGGGTCTGCCGGCGCCTGGGCGTGACGCAGTCCATGGGCCGGGTCGGCTCGTGTTTCGACAACGCCGTCAGCGAGGCGTTCCACAGCGTCCTCAAGGTTGAGTACGTCCACCGGCGCACCTTCGCCACCCGCACCCAGGCCCGGCTGAAGATCGCCACCTGGATCACCGGGTTCTACGACACCCACCGACTGCACAGCGTGTGTGGGTACCGGAGCCCGATCGACTACGAACATGACCGCCAAGCCAACTCCCCTCTGGGGCTGGCCGCTTAGAAGATCTCCACAGTTCGAGGGGATTGATACCAAGACCTGCTGAGGTGCTGGACCGGCAGGGACGAACGAGCAAAGGCGGCGACGCGGGTCGTCCGGCCGGAGGTTGCTCATGACGAGAGGTCGTTGCTGTCGGTCTGTCCCCGTAGCCGGATCTCGTCGGCGGGCAGGCTCTCTGCGGGCGTGAGCCGGGTGGATCGGGCGGGCAGGAACCAGGCAAGGGCGGCGGCGAGGACACAGAAGCCGGCGGAGAACCACAGCACCGTGGTGTAACCGCCCACCGTTGGCTGACCGTTGCCGCTGACATGAGCGGCCAGGATGGTGGCGGTGAGCGCGCTGCCCAGGGAAAAGCCGGTGAAGCGGACCACTTGGTAGAAGCCCATGGCGCTACCTGTCTCCCGGGCGGGGATCGACTGCACGATCAAACCGGGAATCGCGGCGAAGGTGGTGCCCAGTCCCACTCCCAGGACACCCGTCATGACGAAGGCTTGCCACAGGGCACCATGGAAGACCGCGAAGAATCCGCAGCCCAGCGCGGCTACGAGGCAGCCCAGCGTCAGCACCGCCCGGATCCCTATGCATGTCACCAAGATTGGCAGGGTGCGGGAGCTGCTCAGCATGAAGATGGACAGGGGGATGAGGACGAGGCCGGCCACGACGGCCGATGCGGAGAACCCGAATCCGCCCGAGCGCGGGGATTGCACGAACTCCGTCACCCCCGAAAGCACCATGTACATCGCGACGCCGAGCACCACGGCACAGGCATCGGCGGAAAGCACGGATGGATGGCGCAACAGACGCAGCTGAACCAGCGGGTTCCCGGCGCGCAGCTGCTGCACGGCCCAGACCGCGAAGAGCACTACCCCGGCGGCCAACAGGCCGTTGATCGCCGGCGAACCCCAACCCCACTGTGTCCCCTCGGCCGTTGCCACCAGTGCGGCGACCATCGCCAGTGCGAGCAGCACGGCACCGGCCCAGTCGAGCCGGTTGGGGGCGCTACGCCCCGCGCTCGACGGTACGACTGCGGCGACACAGATCAACGCGAGGCCGGACACGATCGTGCCGAACCAGTACGCACCCGCCAATCCCCACGCCTCGGCGAGCAACCCGCTGATCGGGTAACCGGCGCCGAGGCCGGCCCCCGCCGATACCGACAACAGCGCAATCATCGGCGCGACCTTGGCCTGCGGCAGTTCTTCCCGGGCGGTGGCCATCGCCAACGGCGCCAGCCCGAGCCCGACGCCCTGCAGTCCACGGCCGACGAGCAGCGTCCCCAAGCCGCCTGCCAGCGCAGCCACGACACCGCCCACCGTGACCACAGCCAAGCCGCCGAGCAACGTCACTCGCCGTCGCGGACCGTCGCCGAGTCGGCCCAGGACCGGGGAACTCGCCGCGCCGACCAGCAGCGCCACGGTCAACGACCACTGCGCCGTGCTCAGCGACTCATGAAAAGCGCGGGCAACAGTGGGGATCAGCGGAGCACCGAACGAGCTGATGATGCTGGAGACCAGCGTGGCCAGCACCAGCACCGGCCCGATCAGCGCGCTGCGACGCCTCTCGGTCATCACCGCGCCCCCTCGGTCCGCCGCGCGCCCGCCAGTCGCTCAACAACCTCGCCCGCGCCGATCGGCGTCGCAGGCTCGGTGTCCGCAAGGGCGAGCAACGTGCCGCGGAGAACCGGTGTGATGTGCTCGACGAACCCCGAGTAGTCGCTGACGACGCCATCGGTGACCTGAACGTCGGACGGCTGTAAGTAGCGCGCGATGTCGACCACAGCGTCGTCCGGCTGACCGATGATCCGCCGGGTCAGCACATGACCCATGACCATGAGACCTCCCAAGAGAAGCGCGTGCGACTTGCACGCAACAACCCTACGCCCATTCCGTGCGTTTCACACGTATCATTGTTGGATGGCGAATACGGATTTGGCACGGGACCTGGAGCAAGCGCTGGGACAGCTGTTGCTGCGGCGCAACCGGAGCGCGCTCTACGACGCGGTCCTCGACGCGGCACCGGCGGGTGTCGATCGTCAGACCTACCCGGTGCTCAGTGGGCTGGCTCGACTCGGACCGCAATCGGCGGCGCGGCTGGCCGACGAGGTCGGCATCGACCGATCCGGCGCAAGTCGCTATGCCGACCGGCTCGAAAGCGCGGGTCTGCTCGAGCGCAGCCCCGACCCCTGCGACGGCCGGGCCACCCTGCTCGCGTTGACGCCCAAGGGCCGCGCAACGGTCACTGGGCTGCGCAACACGCTGACCCGGCACCTTGCGGGCCGGATCGCGGACTGGCCCGATGGGCAGGCGCAGGCGCTGATCGACGGTATTCGCCTGCTCATCGAGACGACCCCAGACTGACTTCTTCAGCCGCCGCTGCTGGCGGGCACCCTCTGTTCGGAGAACGTGCGGGGCGGACCGATCCGGCGTCCTGCCGAAGGCGACAAGACTGCCGGGGCCGAGGCGTTTTGAAGCCGGAGGAACTCGCTGGTCCGGCCCGTGCGATCACGAGCCACCCGGTTGTTCGCGTCCTTCTCGCGGCCCCAGGCCGGTGAGCAGGGCATCCCCCACCACTCGCGCACCCTCGGGTGTCGGGCAGCTCATCGCGCACCCGGAAGCCACAAGGTCGGCGGTCGTCTCAAGCGGCTGCGTACCCAGCTCGGCAGGCTCACCAGGTCCCCCTCCGGTTGTTCGGGAGCACCGGCGAGGCCCCGCCGAAGAGTGAGGTCCACGGCCACGCAGCCCGCCGCCGTTCCGTTGCTCGCTCCGGGACCAGAGGTGGCTGTAAAGCATCGGTTAAGGTGCACAGAGCATCATTGTTCTGATTTTTTACTTTATAGGCGAGTGGGTCTGTGCCTCCCGTGAATGTGATGGTCGTCGATGACGACAAGCTGTTGCGGTATGGCTTGCAAAGAATCTTGGAGAGCACTGACGACATCCGCGTCTCCGCGACGTGTGACGGACTTGAGGCCGTGGACCAAGCCGTACGACACCGTCCCCAGGTTGCGCTGGTCGACATCTACATGCCCGACGTCTGCGGGCTGAAGGTGCTGACGGCACTGCGGGAGCTCGACGACCCGCCGGTCGTGGCCATGCTGACCGGCTTCGCGACCGATGAGAACGTCGCACGGGCACTCGCCGCCGGTGCTGCCGGTTTCTTCCTCAAAGACACTGCGGCCCAAGAGCTGATCCCCGGTGTGCGGCTGCTCGCGGCTGGGGGCAGTGCGCTGTCCTCGCGGGTCACGCATGCGGTCGCGCACTCCTTCGCGCGCTCCGTCCCCCACGGTTCCGATTCTCCCCGCAAGCTTCCCGGTACGCCGCTGACCGAACGGGAACGGGACGTACTGGAGTTGCTGCCCACGGGCATGACCAATGGCGAGATCGCCGAGCGGCTCTTCCTCAGCCGGTGCACGGTCAAGGACCACGTCAGTGCTCTCCTCGCCAAGTTGGGTGCGGACAATCGCATCCAGGCGGCGGTCCTGGCCGCAACCGTCCTGGCCGGACGCTCGGCGACCAACGGAACCGGGCGCGTGAGCCGGGCCGGGACCAGCTCCGAGCAGTCATGAGGCGCCGTCTCCCGGTGTGGGCTGTGGAGGCCGTGATCGTCTCCGTTGCCGCCGCGGAACTCGTCACTGTCATCGGCCAGGTCGGACCGATGGTGATCGCCACCTATGTGTTGGCCGTGACAGCCCTGACGCTGCGCAGGCGGTGGCCGCTCGCGGTGGCGCTCGTCACCGTGCCCGCCGCAGTCACCGGATATCTGTGGCTCGCGCCGATGTGCGCCCTGAGCACGGCCGCCGCCGCGTTGTCCGGCCGGTTCCTCGTTTACGGCTGCGCGGCCTTGATGTTCCTGGCCGCCGCGACACCCTCCTTGATGGACGAGGTCGGGTCGTGGAAGGCACGTGAGTGGGGCGCCGCGCTGCTGGGTCCCGCCTTGTTCGCCGCGGGGCCGACGGCGCTGGGGCGCCTGGCCCGTACCCGCCGTGAGCTGGCAGCCCGACTTGCGGAGCTCAGAGAGAGCCAGGAGCGGGAGCGCATGGTGGCGGCGGAGAAGGCCATCACGGCCGAACGTGCCCGGCTCGCCCGCGAGATGCACGACGTGGTGTCCCATCAGGTGAACCTGATCTCCGTGGAGGCCGGGGTACTCGCCCTCACGTCATCGGACCCCCAGGCCCGCAGAAGTGGTGAGCACATCGGCGAGCTGGGCACAAGGACCCTCGACGAACTCCACGCCATGCTGGGCGCGCTGCGCGGAACTGCGGAGCCCGTCGGCCTGCCGGGTCTCGCCGACCTGTCTGCCCTCATCGGGGCCAGCGGTCTCGCGGTGTGCATCCAGCACCATCTGCCGACGGGGCCGTATGCGCCGGAGACGGAGCACGCTGCGTACCGGACTGTGCAGGAGGCCCTGACCAACGTGGCCAAGCACGCGCCGGGCAGCGAGGTCACCGTGGCCCTGTCGACGTTCCCCGGCGGTGACGCGTTGCACGTCGAGGTGCTCAACGGTCCGCCGCCCGACCGCGGCACCGGATTCCCGCCCAACCGCAGGACCCACCGTTCTTCCTCTGCCGCTGGCTCTGGCCGAGGGCTGGCAGGTCTGCGTGAACGGGCTTCCCTCCTGGGGGGTGACGTGCACGCCATGCCCACCCCGGACGGTGGCTTCGTGGTTCGCGCGGTACTGCCGTACCGACCGGAGGCCGAGCTGTCAGGGGACGCGCTCGACCGGACCGCTGCCCCCGCCAGGTGGCGGGGGCGGGGCACCCGCCACGCGGACCAATAAAACGGTCAAAGGCAGCTATTGGGTGCGGAAGTTCTCGCTGGGCTTTGAATGCGCGTGATCAGGATCGATACGTTCACACCCGTTCAACCCCGGAGCTTTTGACCAAAGCGGCCGGGGGACAGTTACGGCAGGGGGAAGCCGGGCGGGGCCGAATGGTTTCGCAACGCCGTACAGGCAACGCCGCGACTCCTCTCCCTGCGCACCGACACGCAAGGGAACCCTTCACATGAACCCGCGCATGCGCATCAGCGCCGCGATCATATCCGCCGTCTGCGCCCTGTCCGTTGGCGCCACCGGCGTCGCGCAGGCCCACGCCCCGGCGGACCAGCCCGCGGCCGTGGCCCAGGCCGAAGAGGTCACGCAGGCGCAGATCGACGAGGTCGCCCGCTACCTCGAAGCGATCGACAAGGGGGAACACCTCGACGCCAACGGCAAGTTCGACTACGAGGCCACCAAGGCGAAGTTCGGTGTCGAGTTCGCCGACGCCATCAAGTCCCACAAGGAGCTGGGCGGGGAGGGCCCGAAGCGCGTGAAGCGCATGTCCTACGAGATGTGCCTGCTCAACGCGATCGGTGTCGGTGGCATCGGCGGTGTCGTGGAGAAGGTCAAGGAGCACATCAAGAAGAAGAACTGGCGGAAGGTCGCCGAGATCGGCATCAAGGAAGCGGCCAAGCGCGGCATCAAGATCGCGGGTAAGGGCGGGGCCGCGGGTCTGGCCGCATCCCTCGCTGTCGCTGCCGTCACCTGTATCTGGGCGTAGCCCGCAGACACCGGCTGGCTTCGAAGGCGGCGCACACCCGCCTTCGTTGAGGCGGTGCAATGGCAACGGGGCCTCCGACGCTGGATGTCGGAGGCTCCGTCGTGCCTGCGTGGTGGTGCTCGTCAGCGGTCAGCCTCATCCGTCCACGATGGCGTGCAGGTCAGCCAGATAGGAGGCGAAGCGTTCGCGTCCGGTGTCGGAGAGGCGGACGTGGGTGACGGCGACACGTTTGACGCGGAGCTTGGCGACCTCCACCATCCCTTCCTTCTCCAGGATCGCGATCTGGCGGGAGAGTTCCGGGGCGGTGAGGTTCAGGCTCTCGCGCAGGTCGGCGAAAGCCACGTGCTGGACCCGGTTGAGGGTGGCCAGGATGGCCAGGCGGTTCGGGGAGTGGATGAGATTGGCCAGCACGTCGCGCGGCTGCCGTGCCGCAGTGTCCTCCGCCACCGGTCACCGCTTCCAGCGCAGTACGAAGTAGACGGCAGCGCACACGGTGGGGATCGCGGCAGTGAGGAGATGGCCGATGAGGGTGTCGGGGCCGCCGCCGAAGATGAGGTTGGTGGCGGGGATGGAGAGAAGTACGACGCCACCGAACCGCGCGGCCTTCTCCAGGCGCGTGTGGGGCCGCCTGCGGGCAGCGTCGTCGTGGTGGCCGTTCCAGGTGAGGAGGAGGACCAAGGCGGCGAGGTAGACGCCGACTCCGGCAATGCGGGGGAGGTTGCACTCCATCGCGGTGACGAGCCCGGCGTACAGGACGGCGAGGGTGGCCAGGCTGACGACACGTTCCCGGACGGACGCGGAACGGGACAGGTCGGGGGCGGCGTTGACCACGGCCAGCTGCTCGCGGGGGCCGGGGCGGAGTTCATCGGACGTCATGGTTTCAAAGCTGCCATCTAGTTACGGAAAGCGCAACTAGATGGCATCCCCCACGCAGGCCGGGCGACGGTGATGCCGTGGGCGCGGCCGGGGCGGACCGGCGTCCTGCCGCCGGCTCAGGTCGCAAATATCGCTGCGGGCTGATCGGGACCCCACGCGAGCTGTCACTCTCAGCAGCGAGATCGCATGGCGCGCGTCCGCCACTCCTCGCCCACTACTACGACCCCGACTCCGCCCGCCACCTCTCACCCGACCCGCTCGGACTGGAACCGGCCCCCAACCACCACGCCTACGTCGACAACCCTCTGCGGTGGCTGGACCCGCTGGGCCTGGCCAAGAAGATCACCCGCATCTACGACGACAAGGACTACAAGAAGCACGGCGCTTCGGCCAACTCCTTGGGAGGACAGGAGATTTCACGGGCACCGTCGGACGGCCAGGCAGCGCTGGAAGAGGGCTGGGATGATCAACAACACCAAGAAGCAGTGGGTATTGCCGCCGCCTGTGTCCGACCATGTCGAGAGGGGCACCGACGTGCCGAATGAGCCGGACTGGGAGACCGGTGACGGGGTGATCGACATCCGTGATCCGGCCGAGATCGACGCCGCCCTCGACCGAGGCGAGAGACATGTGGGCACCGCCGTCATCGGAATGGTGCCGCACGGCGATGACGTCGCCGTGATCGCGCCCCGGGTGGAACGCGCGATGCGCTCACCGGATCCCAAGGTACGCGAGCTGGGGTTCGTAGCCGCAGGCGACATGGCGCGCCTGTACACCACGCTCAGCCCGGGATCTGCGCCGTACTGCGTGCGGAAGGCTCGGTGGCGTGGCTGAAAACGCCATCAGGGACGCGCTGACGTTCATCCCCCTGCGGCAGCTGCCATGGTGGATGCGGCGCCTGGCTCTGTGGCTTCCGGTGCGCGACACCGCGGAGGGGCGTCTGCTCTGAGGCTCCAGGACTTGGTGGGGCGGGTCACGGACGCTGTAAAGGCGGTATTCGGGACGGCGCGCAAGAAGAAGAACCCCTGAACGGCCCCGGCTCACGTGAGCCGGGGCGTCATGCGGTGTGGGCTCCAGTAGTGCACGATGCCCGCCACGGCCACAGGTGCGGCTCCATACCTGGGGCCCGTGCTCTAGCCGGGACCATGCCAGTGGGTGGTCCTTTCGGGTAGACCACAACCATATTCACCCTCGCCCAGGGCGTAAGATTCCGGGTCTTGCCGGTCGCTCTGCAGACGGCCAAGGGTTCACTGGCCTTCGCTCTGGCCTCGAATCCCCCTACGTCAGCCGCAATTCGCCCCGCATCACCGGCATGTGCGTATGGTCCAACTCCCCCCAGGGCCTCGCCCTTCGACCTCCCCCTGGCCGCGCCAATCCCGCCAATCGGCAACGCCGCCCCCAACCCCGACGTGGGGGCATCCAATGCTCGGACACCCCCACTCCGTTTCCGACCAGAAGCCAGGAGAGTTCCGAAGTCCTCGTGCTCCTGTCCCTCAACTCAGCTGTTGGGACGGAGAGTCCACACCACGGTCATCTCACCCGTGACCGCCTCGTCCTCGCGCTGGATGGCGATGCTCACCGGGAACTCCGGGCGCTGCCCCGCGTCCAGCTCCGCGATGACCTCGGCAATCGGGCGCCCCAGTGTAGCCGTGGCCGTCACCGGCCCCTTGGCAAGCTTCTTGTAGCCGATCTCGGCCCGCACCGCCAGCGGGACAGCCCGTGAGAGCTGGTCCCCGAACGCGGAGAGGACGATGGCACCACTGGCCGACTCAGCCAGCGTAAACATGGCGCCCGCATGCGGACCAGCGATGTGATTGTGGTATTCCGGCTGGTCAGGGAGTCGGAGCACAGCACGTTCCGGAGTGACTTCGAGGAACTCCAGGTTCAGGGTGCGCACCATCGGCACCGTGGTTGCGAGCATCTCGCCAATCGACGTGTTTTCAACTGTCATGGGCTCCATGTTACCCGTCGGTAGCATCACCCGCCATCCCCATTCCCGACGCACCACTGACCCGATAGAAGCCCCTCGATCCCCACGGATCGCGGACTCGCTCCGTCGGCGAGATCAACAACTCCGCACGGAACCCCGACGTGTACCTATGGGGGCATTACGCCCCGGCGCGCGGACCGCCGACGTGGTTGTGGAAGTCGGGCTGGCCGGCCATGCGGACCACGGCGCGCTCGGCGGTGGTCCCGGTGAACTAGATGAGTGAGTCCGATGTTCTCAGTGGTCGAAGGCGGTCAGGGATCGTTTGATCTTGGCGCCGGTGGTCCAGTTGTGCCAGATACCTGCTGCGAGTGCGAGGAGTCGTTGGCCAGTGCGGGCGAACACTCCAGGCAGGGTTCTGCCGCCGTGTTGTTCCAGGTTGAGCTGGCCCTTGAGCGTGGCGAACACAGCCTCGATCCATTGGCGGACACGGGCGAGACGGCCGTGTCGCACGGGCTCGTCCTTGCGGTCCGGACGCACCAGATGGACGCCCAGGCTCTCGGTCAGAAACGCCTCGAATTCCTTCCCGGCGAAGCCCTTGTCCGTGAGGATCACCTGGCCGGAGTGGACCAGGTGGTGGTCGCGTTCCAGCAGCGCGGTCATCACCTCCCGTTCGCCGATCTTGGGATTGGCCAGGCACCAGGAGATGGGCATGCCTTCGGCTGTGGTCAGTAGGTAGAGCCGGAATCCCCAGAAGTAGCGGGAGTGGCTGCGGCAGTAGCCGTAGCCTGCGTGTCCTGCCAGTTCGGAGCGTTTGACTGTCTCGCGGGAGGCGGCGCACGGCAGTGGGGTGGAGTCGATCAGCCGCAGGTTGTCGTGCCAGGTGGGCACCTGCCTGGCCAGTGCCTGGATCGCGGCTGAGATCAGTGGGCCGGCAGCGTTCAGGCGTTTGTTGTAGGCGGATTGTTGAGGGAGGTAGCGGAAGAGGTGTCGTAGGCGGGCGTGGGCGAAGCGGATCCAGTGCCGGGTGGAGGGGAAGCCGAGCAGTACTTGGGCGACTGCCAGGCACAGTAGTTCGGCGTCTGTGAGTTTCGGGGGTCGCCCGATCCGGCGACGAGGGGCCACATGGTCGTCGATGAACACGTAGAGTGCCGCCAGACGGGCGTCCAGGTTTGTCGTCACACACGAGCCAACGGGCGCCCTTCGCCATGGTCGCGGCCAGCACAAACATCGGACTCACTCATCTAGAGGTTCAGGGTGCGGACCATCGGCACGGATGCCGCCATCATGTCGCCGATCGGCGGCAGGGACTCTGCGGACAAGCCACCATGTTACCTATCAGTAGCTTAGCTGTGCAGAGAGCGCCGCCGCTCTCTGCACCCCTCTGCACCTCACTTTCCCAAACCCTGCCGAAAATCCAGGCGTTGACCTCCCCACCCCCATATCGTCAACGCCCATGACACGACGGAACCGCACCCGACAACACCCCACCGCTCCTCCCCCACACCCCTTAGGGCTCCAACTCCCGCCCCTGGGGACCCCACCAGAAACACAAGGAACACATCCACCCCTGAAAGCTCTGGCCCCGGAAGTACCACCCCTGACCCTGACCCTGGCTCCGGAAGTGTGGCCCCTCGAACCACCCGCCCGGGAAGCATCGAACCGCTCGAACCAACCGGACCCCCACTGATGGCGGCCGGTCTGATGGCGACCCGCCCCACCTGGGCAGGCCGGAACTTCGTCCTCCTCAGCGCCGCCACCGTGATCGCCGGCCTCGGCAGCAACGGGGCGCTGATCGCGACCGCGTTCGCGGTCCTCGGCGCGGGCGGCTCCGCCACCGACGTCGGCCTGGTCTCCGCCGCCCGTATGGCGCCACTCGTCCTCTTCCTACTGGTCGGAGGCGCGGTCGCAGACCGGCTCCCCCGGCACCGGGTGATGGTCGCGGCGAACGGCGTCAACTGCCTCTCCCAGGGCCTGTTCGCGCTCCTCGTCCTGTCTGGCACGGCACACCTGTGGCAGATGGCGCTGCTGGCCGCGATCGGCGGCACCGGGCAGGCGTTCTTCGCCCCGGCCTCCGAGGGCATGCTGCTGGCCAGCGTCTCCGGAGAGCAGGCCGGGCGTGCCTTCGCCGTGTTCCGGATCGGGGTGAACGGCGCGGGCATCGGCGGCTCGGCGCTCGGCGGCGCCCTGGTCGCGGTCATCGGTCCGGGGTGGGTGCTGGCGATCGACTCCGCCGCCTTCGCGGTCGCCGGGGCCCTGCGTGCCTTCCTCGACGTGAGCGGCATCCCGGAGCGCACTCCGGGCGGCGGGATCCGCAACGACCTCCGGGACGGTTGGCGGGAGGTGGCGTCCCGGCCGTGGTTGTGGGCGATCGTCGCACAGTTCTCCATCGTCAACGCGGTGGCCGTCGCGGCGCAATCGGTCTACGGGCCACTGGTCGCCGACGAACATCTGGGCGGCGCCGGCCCCTGGGGCCTGACCCTGGCCGCGCTCGGCGCCGGGACCGCAACCGGCGCCCTCCTGATGACTCGTCTCAAACCGCGCCGCCTCCTACTGACCGGCACGCTCTGCGTCTTCCCGTTCGCCCTCCCGTCAGCCGCACTGGCCATACCGCTACCGGTCGGCTGGCTCGCGGCGATCATGTTCGCCGCTGGGGTGTCCATCGAGGTCTTCTCGGTGACCTGGATGGTGGCCCTCCACCAGGAGATACCAGAGGAGAAGTTCTCCCGGGTCTCCTCCTACGACTGGCTCGGTTCACTGGCGATGGTCCCCGTGACCACCGCATTGGCCGGCCCTGCTCAGGACTTGATCGGCCGCACCGCCGCCCTATGGGCCAGCGCCTCCCTGATTGTGCTCCTGACAGCCGCCGTCCTCTGCGTCCCCGACGTCCGCCACCTCACCCACCGCCCACCCAAACCCACCGTCACCACCCCACCCACGACCTCCCCTCCCCCACCCCCTCTCCCTCCCACCAGCCCAAACGCCAGCAACACAACGAAGGGAACAAATAACTCTCCGTAATCGTTGCCGTAAAAGAAGAAAGGAAGCGGCCCCAGCAAAGGCAGGAGACGCCCCCCGGCACAGGCCCCACCCCAACCACCCAGGGACCCACCCCGCCCCCCGCCCCGAAGAAGAACAGCCAACGGAGCCACAACGGAACGGAAGAGACGAAGCGAAGGGAGAGAAGGGAGAAGGGACAAAGGGCGGGGTGCCGACCTCGCAGCCAGCAGCCAGCGCCCCCGTGTTCCCGGGCTCATGGGCTCACGGGCTCACGGGCACCCGCCAACAGCCCACCACCAACATCAACATCAACATCAACATCAACCAGCTAACCGCCTGCATCGCCAACTGACTGCAACCAGCTAACGCCCAACCGCCCAACCCCCAACCGCCTAACCGACGCTGAAAGCGCCATCCGGAGGCACAGGAGACGGGCGCGCCTGACCATCAGGCACGGGACGCGCATCGGCGATCAGACGTCGCAGGGCCGAGCCGTGTTCCACGCGAGCCGGAAATGCGTCGCCGGCAGCGCGGCGGGCCAGGGCGGCAACCGGAAGCTCCGCGTGGGAGGCGAGCAGCACGGCGTTGCCGAAGCGCCGACCGCGCAGCACCGACGGTTCCGCGATCAGAGCGAGGTGGGTGAACACCGCTGCGAAGTTGGTGAGTTGGCTGCGCAGAAAGTCGAACGGAGCGCTGTCGGCAAGGTTGGCGGCGTAGCAACCGCGGGGGCGCAGCGCGCGGGCGGCTGCCCGCGCGTACTCGATCGAGGTCAGCTGCGCGGGTACCCGTGAGCCCGTGAAGACGTCCGCCACGATCACGTCCACGCCCCCCTCCGGCGCAGCCTCCAGCGCCGCTCGGGCGTCCTGCGCGTGCAGCGTGATTCCAGAGTCGGGGTCAAGATCGTCGTCGGAGTCGGGGGCGGGATCAACGTCGGAGTCGGGGGCGTCCGGGAGCGGCAGGTGTTCCGCCACCAGGTCGAGCAGGCCGCGGTCGGAGTCGATCACGTCCTGGCGGGAGTGCGGGCGGGTCGCGGCCACGTAACGCGGCAGGGTCAGCGCGCCGCCGCCCAGGTGCAGCACGTCCAGCGGCTGTCCCTCGGGCGCGGCCTCGTCCAGGACGTGCGCGAGCCGGCGGGCGTACTCGAACTCCAGGTGGGTCGGGTCGTCGAGGTCGACGTACGACTGCGGGGCGCCGTCCACGGTGAGCAGCCATGCGCGAGGGCGATCGATGTCCGGGAGCAGTTTGGCGGTCCCGTGGTCGACGGTGCGGGTGACGGGGACCGGGTCCTCGGCGGCCGGTGATTCGGCCGGTGATTCGTTGTGCACCCAGCCATTGTGACGGGCGGGCGGGGAGTTCCATGCCCTCAGATCCCGCAGCCCGCTCAGCCGATCTCAGCCGATCTCAGCCCCTCAGCTGAGGTGAGCCGATCTGCCGTAGCACGCCCCTGCAGGGTGGTTCCTACAGGGGCGTGCCCCTGCGTGGTCGTTCGGTGCGGCCAGTTCTCGCGCGGCCGGTTCTCGACGGACGAGCGTGCGGCCAGTTCTCAAGGGACGATCGAGAACTGGCTGCGTTGTCCGAGAACTGGCCACACTGGTTGTCCGAGAACTGGCCGTGTCGTCGGCGTGCGGTCGGGCTGCGGTCAGGCTTCCGTGGTGCGGATGGTGCCTGCGCCGATGGTGCGGCCGCCCTCGCGGATGGCGAAGCCGAGGCCCGGCTCGAGCGGGACCGCGCGGCCCAGTTCGACCGTGGCCGACACCGTCTCGCCGGGACGGGCGACCGCCCGCTCGCCGAGGTCGATGGCGCCGACCACGTCCGCGGTACGGAGGTAGAACTGCGGCCGGTACCCGGTGGTCAGCGGCGTGCGCCGGCCGCCCTCCTCCGTGGAGAGCACGTACACCTCGGCGGTGAAGCGCCGTCGCGGCGTGACGCTGCCGGGTGCCGCGACGACGTCACCCCGGCGTACCTGCTCGCGGTGCAGCCCGCGCAGCAGCAGCGCGACACTGTCCCCGGCCTCGGCGGACTCCATCGGTTTGCCGAAGGTCTCCACCCCGGTGACGACCGTGGTCAGCGTCTCTGCGCCGAGCACCGCCACGTGGTCGCCGCACCGCACCGTGCCGCGTTCGACGGCCCCGGTGACGACGGTTCCGCGTCCGGTGATGGTGAGGACGTTCTCCACGGACAGCAGGAACGGCGCGTCCACATACCGCTCCGGCACCGGGACGTAGGTGTCCACGGCGTCCAACAGGGCGGCGATCGCCTCCGTCCAGCGCGGGTCGCCCTCCAGGGCGCGGAGCCCGGAGACCCGGACGACGGGCAGGTGCTCGCCGTCGTAGCCGTGGCCGCTGAGCAGTTCGCGCACCTCCAGCTCCACCAGGTCGGTGAGCTCGGGGTCCCCTGCGTCGGCTTTGTTGAGCGCGACGACGATGTGCCGGACGCCCACTTGCTTGGCGAGCAGGACGTGTTCGGCGGTCTGTGGCATGACCCCGTCGAGCGCGGAGACGACGAGGATCGCGCCGTCGAGCTGGGTCGCGCCGGTGACCATGTTTTTGATGAAGTCGGCGTGGCCGGGCATGTCGACGTGGGCGTAGTGCCGGGTCCCGGTCTCGTACTCGACGTGCGCGATGTTGATCGTGATGCCGCGGGCGGCCTCCTCGGGGGCCCGGTCGATGCGGTCGAACGGCACGAACGTGCCGCTGCCCCGGTCGCTGAGGACCTTGGTGATGGCGGCGGTGAGCGTGGTCTTGCCGTGGTCGACGTGGCCCATGGTGCCGATGTTCAGATGCGGCTTGGTCCGGACGTATGCCGTCTTGGGCATGGTGTTCTTCCTCGCAGGAATGCACTCGAGAATTCGGACTTCGAGAATCCGGGAATCAGGAATGCGGGAATCGGGAATGCGGTGACGACGGCGATGTGGCGCCGTGGGGACCCCTGGCCCGCTCCGACCCTCCCCCTGCGGGGTCCGCCGGACGATCCGGAGAGGGTCAGCTTCGTGCGCCGCCTGCCGCGACGGCGGCCTGGACGGCTGCGGCGACGGGAGCAGTGGTGGCTGCGGCGGCGGTGACGGCCACGTCGATCGCCGGGGCTGCGGTGAGGAGTCCGGCGGCAGCCTTCGGCGCGTCCGCGACGGTCGGTGCGACCGCGGACGGCATCGGAAGGAAGGCGTGCCGGAACATGCGTCATATGGTGCCGGGACGTTGTTCCGGCGTCGAACGATTTACGGCCCTGGGGGCTGACACAAGCGGGCCCAACGATCAACAGACGCGGGGCAACAGGCGCGGGGCAACAGGCGCGGGGCGACAGCCGTCGCCCCCGTCGGCCCATCGGCCCATCGGCCCATCGGCCCATCGGCCCATCGGCCCTGCCGATCCTGCCCCTTCATATCGACCTCGACCCGGCGGCCAGACGGGGCGCGATTCGCTGTGTCGATCGCCGTGCCGCGGCCCGGATTCCGGCGGTGCGCCGCGCGCGTCGGATACGCTCCCCGGATGCCCGCCCCCGCCGCAACGCCCGACGGCCTCGCCGCGCGCTGTACGCGTCTGTTGTTCTCCCCCTGGTCGCGACTGGCACTGCTGTTTCTGCTCCTGGCCTGCGCCGGGGCCGCGATGCTGCTGTGGCATCCACAGCGGTTGCTGGCCGGCGGCTGGCCCGCCCAGTTGACGGGGCCGGCCGCGCTGGTGGTCTTCGCCCTCGCCTACGGGGTGTGCACCACCGCCTTCGTCCCACGGCCGGTCCTGAACCTCGCCGCGGGTGCGCTCTTCGGAAGTCAGTCGGGACTGGTCACGACGCTCGCCGGGACAGTGCTGGGGGCCGGGTTGGCGTTCGGGCTCGGTCGGCTGCTCGGGCAGGACGCGCTGCGGCCGCTGCTGCGCGCCCGCTGGCTGGCCGCCGCCGACCGGCAGTTGAGCGATCACGGGTTCCGCTCGATGCTGGCGATCCGGATGTTCCCCGGGCTGCCGTTCGCCGCCACGAACTACGCCGCGGCCGTGTCCCGTATGCGCTGGTGCCCGTTCCTGTTGGCCACGGCCCTGGGCAGTGTCCCCAACACGGCCGCCTACGCGGTGGCGGGCGCCCGGGCGTCGGCTCCCACGTCGCCTGCGTTCCTGTTGTCCATGGGTTTCATCGCGGTCAGCGGGCTGGTGGCGGTGGCCTTCGCCTGGTGCAAGCGGAAGGCGCTGCGCGGGGGTTGATCGTCACGGACGGGTCGCCGGCGCCGCCGGGGTGGCGTCTCGACGTACTCGACGTACTCACGGGCCGGACCGATCCCGGCCGGTCGGACCGGTCCCGGCCGGAGCGATCCCCGAATGCGGCCCTATGCCGCTACCGCTACACGGCTCACGACTCCACGGCCATCGGCCGCAGGGCTACGACGAGGCGGGCGTGCCCACGCGTGCCGCGATGTGGGGCGGGAGCTGCGTCTTCGTGTCCAGAACGGGGTCCGGTTCCGGGGTGCCCCATGTGGTGTGGAGGGGCAGGACGCCGGCCCACAGGCCGAGTTCGGCGTCCGGGCCGTCGCCGTCGTCCGGGGCGCCGGTCCTGATCTTCACCGATGCCTCGTCGAGGGAGAGGGCGAGCAGTGCGGTGGCGGCCAGTTCCTTGCGGTTGGGCCGTCGGGCGTAGTCCCACTGGCCGGGGGCGGACTGTTCGGTGAGGCAGCGCAGTCCGGCCAGTTTCTCCGCGTCGTCGGTGACCGGGCGGGGTACGCCGTAGATCATGGCGCTGCGGTAGTTGACGCCGTGTTCGAAGACCGAGCGGGCCAGTACGAGGCCGTCGACGTGGGTGACGGTCACGCAGACGTCGGCGCCCGGGGAGGAGACGAGGCTGCGGCTGGCGACCGACCCGTGGAAGTAGAGGGTGGTGCCGTCCGAGCCGTAGACGGTGGGGACGACGCGTACGGTGCCGTCGACGGTCACTCCGAGGTGGCAGACGAAGCCGGCCGCCAGGATGGCGTCGAGTTCGGCGCGGTCGAGGCTGCCCTGTTCGCGGAGCCGGCGGTGTCGGGTGCGGTCGGTTTCGGTCAGGGTGCGGGCCGGGGTGGGTATGGACGTGGTCATGGCTGTGTGCCTGTCTACCTGTCTGCTCGGGGCTGACGTGCTACGGGATCGGTCGCTGCACGGGCCAGGAGGCGGGGCTGCTTACGCGAGCGGGCAGCCCAGCGGGACTGCCCGTCAGAGTAACGACTTCACAATATTCAGGCCAGATAGTTCACTGAATTCGTTGCGAATGACTTACGTGACAACTGATTCCGTGGGAGAGTCTTCAGGAGCTGAGGTGATATTGGGCCCATGGCTGGTGGGATGCCGCTGCGGGGTCCTCGTGGGAGGGAGCGATCGAGCCCCAGGGGGCGAGGGCGCTGTCCCAGTCGGAGGTGAAGGAGGAGACATCGGTAACGGGTTCGGTGGGGGGCATGGCTCCCGTGTGCCAGCCGGACGCCATGTGCTGGGCGGTCGCCCCGTTCCATGTCGCCGACTGCTGGGCGGGGATGGTGTATTCGGACTCCTGGCCCTCACCGGCGCCGCGGCGGTGACGGCCCGCGTAGGTCTCGGTGGGGCCGGGGTAGAAGCGCCCTTGGGCGGAGAGCTGCTGGGCGCGCGCCATCAGGCGCGAGAGGTCGAGGCCGAATTCCACGGCCAGCTCCCTCAGGTCGACGCCAGTCTGCCAGCTGCCGATCAGAACCGCGTCCATGGCGGGTGACCAGTTCTGTTCCGGTGTGACGCCGGTGGTCGGCGGACCGGCCTGGCGACTGCCGGCCAAGAAGGAAGGGTCGGAAGAGGCATCGGAGGGCGGGGACGGATCCTCCGGCTCCTTGGGCGGCATGCGCGGGGCGGAGGACAGCAGCTCCTCGGCGACGGCGCGGGCGTCGTCCTTGCCCACCGTGCGCCGGGCGACCCGCACTTCCCGTTCATTGAGCCCGAACAGTCCGGCCACCGCGCCCGTACTGCCCACTGTCAACGCGAACGCCGCCAGGACACGGGAGCGATCGGCCTGCGCCTCGTCAAGTCTGGCCTGCGCTTCCCGGACACGTTCGTCACCACGGCAAAACGCTTCTGCCAGTACAGCGTTGCGGTCCCACAATTCTCTCGGATCCATACTCAGACAACGCCGCTTCCGTCGGAGGTGATCCGATCTGTCGCTGCAAAGCACCCCAAAGCACCCATCGGACCACCAAATGACAATCACGTCGTAGCGAAGCCGACAATCACGCTGTATCGCAGGGGGTACCCCTCGCGGGGGAGAAGTCGGCTGTCAGTGCGGCGCGTTACCTTGTGAATCAGCCGGACGTGCCGGGGGTCGGCGGCTCGTACCGGACGTTCCGACGGGGGAAAGGTGATACCGGATGCTTCGGTGGCGCGGTCTGGGATGTCGTTACGGCGTGTCGGGATGTGGCAGGCCGATGGGATTGGGGAAGGGCAGCACGTCGGCGGCGAGGACGTGGCGGACGACGGGGTGCAGCAGCTCCAGCAGGTCGTCGGCCTCGGTCGGGGCGAGGGGGCGGAGGAGCCGGGCGGCCAGGCGGTCGGTCTCCTGCTCGATGTGGGTGCGTTCGTGGAGTCCCGGCGCGGTCGCGTTGCCCTGGGCGTCGAGGAGGTCGCGGGAGCGGAGCCGGTCCGCGGCGGCCGCCCACTCCTCCTCGGTCCAGCCGCGGTCCTCGCGCATGCTGTCCGTGGGCACCCGGCCGGTGGCGGCGGTGAGGACCAGCGCCTCACAGCCGTCGAGTTCCCGGTCGGCGAGGACGGCCAGATGGGCCTCGCCCCGGAACTCCCTCAGCGCGGTGGCGAGTTGCCACAGCCGTTCCACCGGGTCGGCGTGGTCGCACAGGGCGCGGTTGGCGGCGAAGAGCGGGCGCGCGGTGTCGGCGGCGGCGTCGACGAGCGTCTGGAGGCGGGGCAGCAGTGCGGCGGCGGAGCGGTCCAGGTCCGGGGCGAGCGTACGGAGGGCGTGGGCGGCGCGGGTGCCGCGTTCGTCGAGGACGTGGGCGGGGCTGACGACGCTCCACGCGGCGGGCAGCGCGCGGGCCACCATACCCGGGGCGAAGACGCCCAGGACGGCGGTGGCCACAGCGGGTTCGACGGCGCCGAGGGGCGCGGTGCGGGCGGCGAAGTAGCCCATCCAGAAGCCCCTGAGGCCGAGGTCCTTGCCCAGGGCCCGGCAGCGGTCGTCGAAGTAGCAGACCGCGTGCAGGGGCTCGGTCATCAGCCAGAGCGATCGTGCCCGCTGTGCGGTTGCGGTGGGCGGCTCCATGGTCGGCATCGGCTCCTCGGTGGGCTACGGGGAGGTGCGGCGGGCGCCGGGAGGTTTGGGCCCGAGGGCCGGGCGGGTTGCCCGGCCGGGCTCCGCGTCTGATGCCTGGTGCCTGACGCCTGGTACCTCGTGCCTCGCACGCTAGCGCTGTTCGGGCGGGGGCGCTGGGAAGTTGCGCGGGGAGCCGGGAGCCCGGAGCAGAGGGTGACGGGTAGCCCGTGACGAGGCGGCTGCCTCGGAGCAGTCGTCGCCGAGGATCAGGGGCGGTCGTCGGCGCCGAAGCCGGAGTTCCAGGACCAGAGGTGGGCGCAGGTGGGGCACTGGAGGTGGAGCAGGGGGCCCTTGTTGGACAGCAGGTAGCGCCAGTGGACGCTGCAGGTGCGGCCGGCACGGCAGGGGCCGCAGTCCTGGTCGTCCTGGCAGCGGGGGCACGGCACCCAGGCGCGGCGGCCGATGTCGGCGGTGGGGTCGATCGGCAGCATGCCTAGCCCTGCTCGGCGGCCGGCAGCACCCCGTCGGCGACCAGTCGGGCGTAGAGGGCCTGCTGGTCGGCGTCGAGGCCGGAGTAGAGGAGCCGCTGGGCCGCCGCCTCGTCGGCCAGCACCGCGACGGGGTCCCAGGAGTCGCCGAGCGCGGCGAGCACCTCGGCCCGGCGTCGGGCTTCGTGACCGGTGAGGTCGAACTCGAACGTCCCGCGCGTGCCGTCGGCGGAGAGCCCGGTGACGCGGGATATGTCGGCTCCGGGGCCGGAGGGGCTGGCGTGGTCGGTCATGCTGCGCTTCCTGTACCACTCGCGGACGATTCGGACGAGTACCCCCGATCGGACGTGTTTAGCAAGCCCGACAGGATTGAGGAAGCGTCAGCCGGAGAGGCCCTCCGGATGTGCGCCCCAGGAGGGCGCCGGATGGGCGGAATATCGGGGGCGGGGCGGAACGGCCGGGTGCTCGGGCGTGACGGATCTCATGCCGGGCAGGAGGTCCGACGGCTCGGGACGATGATCGCTGGCGCCCGCCCCGGGCCGTCGCCCCGGCCGATGCCCGGGACCTCTACGAGGTGCCGTCCGCAGACGCCTGCGCGGTGTCGTCCACCGATTCCTGCGAGGTGTCGTCCGCCGCGTCCGGGTGGTGGCGGGCGGCGTCGTGGGGCGGGAGTCGTCGGATGGCGATGGCTGCGGCGTCGTCGGTGAGGCGGCCGTGGGTGTGGGCGAGGAGGTCGTTGCGGAGTTGCTGGAGGGTGTGGTGGGGGGTGTGGTGCGTCCAGGCGGAGGCGCGTTGGGCGAGGGGATAGAAGGTGCCGTGGGGGTTGCGGGCTTCGGTGACGCCGTCGGTGTAGAGGAGCAGGAGGTCGCCGGGGTGGAAGGGGAAGGTCTGGGTGGGGTACTGGGGCGGGGTGGCGAGGTTGCCGAGGCCGAGGGGGAGGGCGGTGTGGAGGGGGGTGAGGGGGTGGGCTTGGCCGTTGCGGAGGAGGAGGGCGGGTGGGTGTCCGCAGTTGATCGTGGTGAGTTCGTTGCGTCGGTCGGGGATGTCAAGAACGGTGGCGGTAGCGAAGTTCTCCCCGCTGTCCCCATCGGCACCGGCATCGGCCCCCACCCCGCCATCTGCGTCGGCGTGGGGGCGCCCCTCGCCGCCGGCGCCGTTGTCGGTGTCGGCATCAGTGCGGGTGTGGGTGGTGGTGTGCCATTGGGTGGTGTCCCAGCGGAGGGCGCCGTCGAGGTGGCGGGTGAGGCGGGGGAGGGTCGCCTGACGGTGGGCGACGGCGCGGAAGGCGCCGAGGATGAGGGCGGCGTGACTGTAGGCGGGGAGTCCTTTGCCGCGGACGTCGCCGATGATCAGGCGGGTGCTGGCGGTGGTGCGGGCGGCGGCGTAGAGGTCGCCGCCCATTTCGGCTTCTTCTTCGGCGGGGAGGTAGAGGGAGGCGATTTCGAGGTCGGCGGTGTGGGTGGGAAGGGGGCGGAGGAGGACTTGTTGGGCGACGGCGGCGATGGAGCGGCTGCGGGAGAGGCGGCGTTCGTTGCGTTCCCGGACGACGGTGTAGACGAAGACCAGGCCGGCCACCACGATCAACGCACCGATCTGCGCAGCGAGGTTCTCGGTGAACAGGGCGTTGCGGGCGATGCCGATGCTCACCTGGGCGGCGACCGCCAGCACGCCGATCAGCGCGGTGGGGCCTGGGCCGGCCAGGGCGGCGGTGAGGGCGGGGGCGGCGACCAGGAGCGGGCCGAGGTGGATGTCCGGCGGGGTGAGGACGTCGATCACGTAGACCGCGACGATCAGTCCGACCGGGATCAGCAGGAGGGCGTGGCTCGGATCCGGCCGTTGGAGCAGGCGCGTCAGCCGTCGAAAGGGCATACATCATGTTTGCACCGGAGTGCGGCAAATGCCCGGATGGTGTCCTGTGCCCTGGCGAAACCCGTTCCGCCTCCCGGCGTCGCAGGGAGGCTCGCCACCGAATGCCGCCGCCCTCGCCCGCACCGCCATCGCATCGCCCCCGTCACCCCCGCATCGCGCCCGCATCGCACTCGCGTCGCCGCCGGCGAGCCACCCCGCGCCACCCCACTCCCCCGGCCCACTCCCCTCGGACCTGCCCCCTCGCCCGCCCCCCTGCCGCCCGCTACTCGATGACCAGCTCGACGTCGATGTTGCCGCGCGTGGCCTTCGAGTAGGGGCAGTACTGGTGCGTGGCCTCGACGAGCCGCCGTCCGGTCTCGCCCGCCAGGACGTCCGGGAGCTCGACCCGCATCACGACGGCGAGGCCGAAGCCGGTGTCGTCCTTGCCGATCGAGACCTCGGCGGTGACCGAGACGTCCTTGGTGTCGAGCTTCATCTGGCGGCCGACGTTGGCCATGGCGCTGGCGAAGCAGGCGGCGTATCCGGCGGCGAAGAGCTGTTCCGGGTTGGTGCCGTTGCCGTCGCCGCCGAGGGCCGGGGGCAGGGCCAGGGCGAGGTCGAGCCGGCCGTCCGAGCTGACGGCCCGGCCCTCGCGGCCGTTGGCGGTGGCGGCGGCGGTGTACAGCGCGTCCATGAGGGGTCCCTTCGATTGGGTGTGGTGGACGGGGCGGGTCGTGGAGACCGGCGGCCGGCGGCCGAAGCCGGGGCGGGCCGACCGGAGGACCCGGCCCGCCATCAGAGTCGCACGTAATTGAGTTGCATGCAAGTAGATTGTGCGCAACTAAATTGACCGGGCGCGTTACCCTGGGCCCATGACCACCCCATCGGTTTCCGACGCCGAACTGCTCCGCCTCGACCACCAGGTCTGCTTCTCGCTGCACGCCGCCTCGCGGGCGTTCGGGAACGTCTACCGGGACGCCCTCAAGGAGCTGGGCCTGACCTACCCCCAGTACCTGGTCATGCTGGTGCTGTGGGAGCACGGGCCGGAGCCGGTGAAGCGCATCGGCGAGCGGCTGCGGCTGGATTCCGGCACGCTCTCGCCGCTGCTGAAGCGGCTGGAGACCGCGGGCCTCGTGCACCGGGAGCGCAGCCCCGAGGACGAACGGTCGGTGATCATCCGGCTCACCGGGGCCGGCGCGGAGCTGCGGGAGCGGGCGCTGCCGGTCCCCCGCCGGATGCTGGCCGCCACCGGGCTCACCGTCGAAGAACTCCGTACCCTGCGCGGCCTGTTGGGGCGGGTCACCAGCGCGCTCGACGAAGCCTGAGGAGTCGCCACCGGGCGGGCGCGTCGCAGAGATCGCCTCGCACCCGTGGGCGTCCGACCCGTACCTCGCCGCGCCTTCGGGCGTTAGACAGCGAGCTGCCTCCCGCGGCACCGCGCCGCCCCGAAGGGAGCCCCTCCCCCGCTCCGGCGCGCCCATCACCCCTTTGAGCTACCACGGTTGGGGAGCAGCCGGGACAAAGGCGTATAAAGGGTGGCCAAACCAGCCGGGGCGACCGGCTGAATCCCGCCCAGGACGCGGTTGGCGGCATCGCCTACGAACAGCGGAGGAGCGCCACGTGAATGCGGCAGAAGTTGTCAACACCTTGCTGGAGGAACGGTTCGGGGTCGCGCGCGGCGAGGTGGACGCGGACACCCCGCTGCGCAACCTGCGGCTGGATTCCCTCGCCCTGGAAGAGCTCCGGGTGCTCATCGAGGAGCGGTTGGACGTCGATCTGGAAGAGGTGTCGCTGACCTCGCGCGACACGGTGGGACAGCTGGTGGCGGCCATCGACGGCAAAGTCGCCGCGTGACGGCCCGCCAGCAGCCGTTCACCGCGGCCGTGACCGGACTGGGCCTGGTGACCGCGGCCGGCGTGGGCACGAAGGCCACCTGGCACGCCATCACCCATGACGTGGTGCCGGGCAATGTGTCCCGGCACGACGAACTCGCCGATCTTCCCTGCGACTTCATGTACACGGCGGCGGATCTGGACCCCACCGCGCTGCTCGGGGTGGCCACCCAGCGGCTGATGGACCGGTTCTCGCAGCTGGCGGTGATCGCCGCCCGGGAGGCGGTCGGGGATGCCGGGCTCGACCCGGAGTGCTGGGACAGCGGCCGGGTCGCGGTGGTGATCGGCTCCGCGCACGGCGGGCTGCCGTTCTACGACCAGCAGAGCGCGGCGATGGCCGGGCACGGCGCCCGGCGGGTCTCCCCCAAGCTCGCCCCGCTGACCGTCATCAACAGCGCGGCCAGCAGCGTCTGCATGGACCTCGGGGCGCACGGGCCGAGCCTGGGGGTGGCCACCGCCTGCTCCTCGGGGACCGTCGCGGTGGGCACCGCGCACCAGTTGCTGCGCGCCGGGGCGTGTGACATCGCGATCGCGGGCGGTGCGGAATCGGTGCTGTCCCGGTTGCTGATCGCCAGCGCCTGCCAGATGAAGGCGGTCTCCACTCGGCGGGACGATCCGACGGCGGCCTGCCGGCCCTTCGACGTGGACCGGGACGGCTTCGTGGTCGGCGAGGGTGCGGGGCTGCTGGTGCTGGAGCGGCCCGAGCACGCCAGAGCACGGCGGGCGCCGGTCCGTGCACAGATCGCCGGTTACGGTGCGTCCAGTGACGCGTACGCGGCGGTGGCGCCGGATCCGGAGGGGCGGGGCATCGAGCGGGCGCTGCGCAGCGCGCTGGAGGATGCCGGTGTCCGGCCCGGTGACGTGGGTCATGTGAACGCGCACGGCACCTCGACAGTGCTCAACGACCGCATCGAGGCGGTGATGTTGCAGCGGGTGCTCGGTGAGCATCCGCTGGTGACGTCGACGAAGGCGATGACCGGGCACACGCTGGGGGCGGCAGGCGGGATCGAGACCGCGCTGACGGTGCTGGCGCTGGAGCAGCAGCTGGTGCCGCCGACCGCCAACCTCACGGTGCCCGATCCCCGGATCCCGATCGACGTGGTGCGCGCCGAGGCCCGGCCGGCGGCGTTCGACTGCGCGGTGAAGACGTCGCTGGGGTTCGGGGGCCACAACGCGGCGCTCGTCCTGACCCGCTAGATGAGTGGGCCGGGGCGCCGGGCGCTCCGGGCCGTATGGAGCCTCTTCGAGAAGGAATGCCATGTCCGAGGAAGTGATCCGTTCCCTGTCGGTGCGCGGAGTGTCGTATGCGTACCGGGTGTTGCGGGGGACAAAGCGGTGCACCGAGCCGGTCATGGTGCTGGGCGGCGCGCTGCAGGGGATGTTCGGCTGGCCGCAGATGGAGGACCGGCTGGGGCCGGTGGCGGATGTGGTGACGGCGGATCTGCCGGGGATGGGTACCGCGGAGCCGCTGCCGCCGGGGCCGGGCATCGACGTGCTGTGTGCGGCGATCCTGGGGATCATCGACGATCTCGGTGTCCCGCGGATCAATCTCTTCGGCTTCTCCTACGGTGCGGGGCTGGCCTTCGGGTGCGCCCGGCGGTTTCCGGGGCGGATCGCCCGGCTCGCGCTGGGCGGGGTGCCGGCGCACGTCAGCGACGAGCAGGTGGCGCACTGGCAGCGGGCCGCGAGGCGTCTGAGGGAGGGGGACACCGACTCCTTCGCGACGATGGTGGCCGAGGGGCTGCTCTGCCGTGACGCGAGCCGGTCGGTGGCTCGGCGGGAGCTGGCGTACCGCTATGTGCGGCGGGCGATGCTGCAGGCGGCGCTGCACTCGCCGCACGCGGTGGATTCGCTGAAGCGGGCGCTGAGCGATCGGCCGGACTTCTCGGGGGGCCTGTCGGGCGTCCCGACGCTGGTCTTCAGTGGTGAGCACGACACGGTGACGTCCCCGGCGCGGCAGCGGGATTTCGCGGCGACGATCGCGGGCAGCCGTTTTCTGACCGTTCCCGACACGGATCACTGGGTGGTACTGGAGCGCCCGGAGGAGGTCGCGGATCTGGTGGCGCGGTTCTTCACGGACCGGCCGCTTGCGGCGGTGGGGCGCCTGGCCGCGGCGGGCGCGCGGGCGGTCGCCGATCCGGCGCGGGTGTGAGCGGAGGGCCCGGCGGGCACGTGGCGTAGCCGGGCGCGTACGCAGGGGCGGGGCCGGGATCGCCGGAGGCGGCGGACCGGCCCCGTCGGGCTGTGACCGGGGCAACAAACTGCCGTGTGCGGAGGGGGCTTTGAGGGCCCGCGGTGGTGATGCCGGGCACGCGACGTACGTCACGTACGAGGCGGACTAGTCGAGCCCGGGGGCCCGCGGGCCGGGAATTCCAGGCGCCATTACGGACATCTCACCCGTACGCACGAAGATGGGTAGTACACGGCATCATTGCCACCATCCCGGGCCGGCGCTAACCATGTTTGCGGTAACACCGAGAACGAGCCTGCGGACTCCGCCAGAGCGGCGAGCGCGGCACTGCCCCTCGGTCCCCGGGACAGCCACCGATGGCCCCCTCCCCCGCCACCCCGCCCTGGAAGAGGTCACCTCCGCATGCCCATACCCCATTTCTCCCTGCCCCGCACCGTCCGCCTCACCCGCACGCACAAGATCTCCGCGGCGCTGGTGGCCTCCGCGAGCTGCGCGGCCGCACTGGCGATGACCGCGGCGCCGAGCAACGCCGCGACGCCGGCCGCGCACGCGTCCGCCCTGGTGAAGCCGGTCGGCGCCGACGGCCTGCCGATCGCGGCCAAGGACAAGGCGGCGAAGGAGCAGAACCAGGACGAGGCGGCCACCGCGTCGGTCGCCGCCGGCCTGCAGGTGACCGCGGTCGCCAAGCAGGGCCACGTCGCCCAGCAGGTCGCCAGCCGCTCCGCGGAGCGCGCGCCGATCGCCAAGGAGGCGCCGAAGGCCGCCCCCAAGGCCGCGCCGAAGACGTACGCGAACAACCTCGACGGCTGGATCCGGCAGTCGCTGGACATCATGAAGTCCAAGGGCATCCCCGGCAGCTACGACGGCCTGCACCGCAACATCATGCGCGAGTCCAGCGGCAACCCGTACGCCATCAACGACTGGGACATCAACGCCCGCAACGGCATACCCTCCAAGGGTCTGCTGCAGGTGATCCAGCCCACCTTCGACACCTACCACGTCGCGGGTACGGCCCACAGCCTCTACGACCCGGTCGCCAACATCACCGCCGCCGCCAACTACGCGGCGCACCGCTACGGCTCCATCGACAACGTCAACTCCGCTTACTGAGGCGGCTTTCCGCGCCCCCGAGGCGCCGCGATGTCGACGGCAACGGCCCTGCCCGCACTGTGCGGGCAGGGCCGTTGCCGTCGGCGTCGCGGTCAGTACATGTGGTCGCGGCGCGACGGGCCGCCGAAGAGGACGTCCAGGACGTGGGCGGCGATGCGGAGGCCCTCGCGCTCCCTCGGGGTCAGGCGGTGCCGGCTCTCGTGCTGGGGCCGGCGCCCGTGGTGGTGGTCGACGGGGGCCGCCGCGGCTGCGCCGGTGGCGAGGAATCCGGCGGCGAGGAGGCCGGCGAGCACGACGGTGATGCGACGGAGCATAAGCACTTCCCTACGGTGAGTGGTGGTTGTGCGTGGTCTCACTCTCGGGGACCCGCGGTCCGGCGGCCGTGCGACAGCCCGGTCGCTGCTACGAACGGACGACCCGGGCCGCCGTATCGATGGACGCCGGGGCGCGATTCGTCTCCGGCGCGCCCGGTGGGCGTGAAGTGCGGGGCGGCGGTGGGCAATTCGGATGTGACCCAGGTAACGCGCAAGGGGTTCCGGGGGGCTTCCGGGGCGCCTCGGCGGGTGACGCCGGGCACGCGACGTACGTCACGTACGAGCCCGCCTAGTCGACGGCGGAGGAGGCCCGGCCCGCAAACACGGGGTAGATAACTACTCAATTCGGGCATCGCGCCACATCTCACGAAGAGAGGTAGTACAAGGGGGCATTGCCACCCACAGGGTCGGCCGTTAACCATGGATCTCGTCGCACCGAGAGCGCGCCGCACTTCCCACCCCGAGGGTGATCGCGGCCAGGAGTCTCCGGTCCGAACGCGCCAACGATGGCCGCCTCCCCGTCCCCAGTACCTGGAAGAGGTCACCCCCGTATGCCCAGTTTCACCCTGCCCCGCGCTGCCCGGATCACCCGCATCACCCGCACCCACAAGATCGCTGTGGCCGTTCTGGCCGCCGCCGGTGCCAGCACGGGTCTGGCCGTCACCGCGGCCCCGGGCAACGCCGCGACCACGGCCGCACACGCGCCGGCCGCGGTCAAGCCGGTGAACGCCGACGGGATGCCGGCCAAGGCCGGCGCCGCGGCCGAGCGCCCCGTGAAGGCGTCCGTCGCGGAGCACATCAAGGTCACCGCCGTGGCGAAGCAGGACCGCGCCGCCGAGCAGGCCACCAGCCGCTCCGCCGACCGCCCGGCCGCGCCGAAGACCTACGCGAACGACCTCGACGGCTGGATCCGGCAGTCGCTGGACATCATGAAGTCCAAGGGCATCCCCGGCAGCTACGACGGCCTGCACCGCAACATCATGCGCGAGTCCAGCGGCAACCCCGAGGCCGTCAACGACTGGGACGTGAACGCCCAGAACGGCATACCCTCCAAGGGTCTGCTGCAGGTGATCCAGCCCACCTTCGACACCTACCACGTCGCGGGTACGGCCCATGACCTGACCGACCCGGTCGCCAACATCACCGCCGCCGCCAACTACGCGGCGCACCGCTACGGCTCCATCGACAACGTCAACTCCGCGTACTGAACCGCCGCCGGCGCCGGTGCGGCAGACGCGACGGCAGGCCCGGCAGGGCCGGCACACATGACCGACGAGGCGGCGACATGGCGCGTTCGCCGCTGAGCGGAGAGCGGGTCCCGGCACTGCCGGGGCCCGCTCGTCTTCTTTGCTCGTCGCGCCACGGCTCTGTTCGTTGTGCCACGACGGCCGGGCGGAGGGCCCGCGGTGGCCGACCAGACGAGTGAGATGGCCCGGCCGGACGGCGGACCCCGGGCCCGTGGAGCCATGGAATCGGTCATTTCAGCGTATAAGTCTCTTCATCGGCAGGATTCTGCTCAAAAGCTGCCGAAACTGACTCGACCGAAGTCCTTCGGAGGCACGAGATGCCCTTGCGCAGATCCGCACCGGCCCGGCGTACGGTCCCGCTTGCCGCCGGCTCCCTCGTCACACTCGCCACCGTGCTCGCACTCCCGCTGGGCATCCCGGGTACGGCCACCGCGACACCGGACGCCGGGAAGACCCCTGCCCACCCCGAGCAGGACTGGATGGGCTCGACCATCGCCGCGCACGAGGGCATCGCACGGTCCGGGGGTTCGGAGCCGCGCGGCGCCTGGCCCCGGCGGTCGGTGGCCGGGGTCGACGTCTCCAGCCACAACGGCAAGGTGGGCTGGTGGAAGCTGCGGCGGATGGGGGTGCGGTTCGCCTACGTCAAGGCCACCGAGGGCAACAACTACAAGAACCCGTACTTCGAGGAGCAGTACCACGGCGCGTACAACGCCGGCATGATCCACGGCGCGTACCACTTCGCGCTGCCGGACCACTCCAGCGGTGCGTCGCAGGCGCGCTTCTTCGCCCACCACGGCGGCGGCTGGTCGCGGGACGGCCGGACGCTGCCGGGCGCGCTCGACATGGAGTACAACCCCTACGGGGCGACCTGCTACGGCAGGAGCCATGCGGGCATGGTGAGTTGGATCGCCGACTTCGTGCACACCTACCGGGAGCAGACCGGCCGGGACGCGGTGATCTACACCTCGACGAACTGGTGGAAGCGGTGCACCGGCAACTCCGGCCGGTTCGGCCGCAGCAACCCGCTGTGGATTCCGCGCTACGGCTCGTCCGTCGGAAACCTGCCGGCCGGCTGGCGCTTCCACAGCATCTGGCAGCACACCTCCTCCGGGCACACGGTCGGCGACCACAACCGGTTCAACGGCCCGTACAGCCGGCTGAAGGTGCTGGCCTACGGCCCGGACGACGACGACTGACCCGGAGCCGAAGACCCGGGGCCGAAAAGGAACGCGCGCAGAACCCGCGCAGAGCACACGCGCTGACGGAAATTCGGGTACAACCATCCTCGTCCGGCTGGTGTCCAACACCGTGCAGCACCGATTGGGTGCACGACCACGCGAAGGACACCACCCGACGGGGGTTTTCCATGCAGCGTTCTTCTCTTCTCACCGGTTCGACGGCGCTGGCCGTGGCAGGAATGGCCACGATGGGCCTGGCCGGCACCGCGTCGGCCGCGCCGCGCGCCGGCGGGGCGTACAACGGGGCGTGCGGCAGCGGCTACCGCGTCGTGAATTCGGCACCGGTCAGCGGAAAAGGCACGGTCTATCTGACGTACAGCGCAAAGACCGGAAAGAACTGTGTGGTGACGGTCCGGAATGCGCCGGGGAAGCCGGTGTTCGTGCGCGCCGAACTCGGGCCGTCCGACCACAGTTCCGCCCCGGTGTTCGACAGCGGGAAATACACCGCCTACGCCGGGCCGGTCCATCTCGCGGCGAAGGGCAGGTGTGTGGACTGGGGCGGGGCCGTCGAGTCGGTGAGTGTCCGGGTCGCCGGTTCCAACTGCGGGCGGCTGGCTCCCGGGGTCACCCTCCGGCACTGAACGTTCGCTGTTCGTAAGGGAGTTGGGGGAAAGCAGTACTCCGGTGGGCCGGGCTCGGTCGCGCGGTTTCCGCGTGGCCGGGTTGCGGCCCACCGGTGTGCCGTCAGGCGTTCCGGGGCGGCGGGCCGGTGCTCTCGCGGGGCTGCAGGTGCGGGAGTTCGCCCTCGACGGTGCGGGGCGGGCCGCCGTCGAGGAGGGCGAGGAGTTCGCCGGCGGCGAGCCGGCCGAAGCCCGCGGTGTCGCGGACCAGCGCGGTGAGCGGGGGATGGGCGACGCGGCACAGCGGGGAGTCGTCCCAGGCGACGACGGACAGCCGGCCCGGTACGGGGATGCCGCGGCCCGCGGCCACCGAGGCGCCGGCGACCGCCATCACGTCGTTGTCGTAGACGAGCGCGGTGGGCGGGGCGGCCGCGTCGAGGAGGCGGCGGGTGGCGGCGGCGCCCTCGGCGTCGGAGTAGTCGGTGGTGACCGAGCGGACCTGCCGGGCGTCCAGGCCGCGCCGGGCGGCCTCGGTGCGCAGCGAGTGGATGCGACGGGCGGTGTGCGCGAGGCCGGGCAGGCCGGCGATGTGCACGATGCGGCGGTGGCCGAGGTCGTGCAGATGGTCCAGTATCCGGGCCATGGCCTTGGCGTCGTCGGCCCAGACGGTGGAGAGCAGCGGGGCGGGCGGTCCGGCGGGGGGTGCGGGGGCGGTGGGGCCGCCGATGGTGACGGCGGGGAGGCCGAGGGCGGTGAGGAGGGCGGGGCGGGGGTCGTCGGTGCGGGGGTCGACGACGAGGACGCCGTCCACCCGGCGTTCGGCCCACCAGCGGCAGTAGAGCGCGCACTCGGTGTCGAGGTCCTCGACGACCTGGAAGAGCAGGGCGGTGTGCCGGGCGGAGAGCACTTCCTGGATGCCGGAGACGAGTTGGAGGAAGAAGGACTCCACGCCCAGGGTGCGAGCCGGGCGGGCCAGTACCAGGCCGAGGCAGTCGGCGCGTTCGCCGGAGAGGGCGCGGGCGGCGCTGTTGGCCTGCCAGCCCAGTTCGTCGGCGACCCGGCGGATCCGGGCGCGGGTGCCGTCGGAGACGCCCGGGCGGTCGTTGAGGGCGAAGGAGACGGCGCTCTCGGAGACCCCGGCCCGCCGGGCGATGTCCTTGATGGTCGGGCGGCGCGCCGGTTTGCGGCGGGCGGCCTCACCGGGCGCTGTCATCGCGGGCTCCTCCGGGCCGGACCGCTGAGTGCCGACAGTCTGATCAGGGCGGCCGGGCCTGTCAAACAATGTCCGGGAGGATCGGCGGTCGGACCTCAAAATCCTTGCGGGATCGGGGTCTTGACGCCCGCTAAATCGCATTAGTAGCGTCTGCCGCGTCGCGATCCGGAAGGCCCGAGAAGGCCCACACCGCGCCGTGGAACCGGATCTCTGACGCGACGAGTACGACAGTTCTCCGGTCCGAGCACTTCCGCGCACTGCAGCAGTCAAGGAGCCGGCCATGCGTCGTCATGCCCGTCGGACATCCGCCGCCACCGCGGTCCTCGCCGTCTCCGCTCTTTCGCTGTCCGCGTGCGGTGCTCCGGACGGCGGCGGGGATTCCGGCGGTGCCTCGGGGAAGGTGGAAGGACAGGTCACCTTCCAGACGTGGAATCTGCGGGCGCGTTTCCAGAAGTACTTCGACGGGGTCATCGCGGAGTTCGAGAAGAAGTACCCGGGCACGAAGGTGAAGTGGATCGACCAGCCGGCCGAGGGATATGCGCAGAAGCTGAGCGCGGACGCGGCCGCCGGCACGCTGCCGGATGTGGTGAACGTGTCGCCCGATCTCGCGTATCCGCTGGCGAAGGCCGGGCTGGCGCTCGACCTCGGCAAGGCGGCGGCGCAGTACCGGGGCGGGTATCTGGACGGGGCGTGGCAGAGCCAGCAGATGCCGGGGCTGCCGGGTGTCTACGCCTTCCCCTGGTATCTCAACACCGGCCCGATGTTCTACAACAAGGACCTCTTCCGCAAGGCCGGTCTGGATCCGGAGAAACCGCCGGTCACCTACGACCGGTTGTTCGCGGACGCGCTGACGATGGCGCGGAACAGTGACCGGAGGATCGCGATGCTGGCGGCCGCGCCGTCGATCGAGGACTTCGGCCGTTACGGCGTGCGGCTGATGAACGCCCGGGGCGCGGAGTTCACCTTCAACGAGCCCAAGGGCGTGGAACTGCTCACCCATTACCGGCAGTTGTACGCGGCCGGGGCGCTGGACTCGCAGGCGTTGACGGCCGTGGCCGAGTCGGCGGGGCGCAAGTTCGCGCAGCAGTCGGTGGCGATGAACCCGGGCAGCGCGCTCGATCTGGCGAACTTCAAACGGGACGCGCCGGGCCTCTACAAGAACGTCGGTGTCACCGACGCGGTCAACAACACCGGTAGGGCCAATATGTACGTACAGGGCCTGATGGTGAACGCGCAGAGCCGGGTGAAGCCGGCGGCGGTGGCGTTCGCGCACTTCGTGACGGACCAGCGGCACCAGATGGCGTTCGCGCGGCAGGTCACGGTCTTTCCGAGTACCAAGGGTTCGCTGGACGATCCGTACTTCACCAAGGAGGACGGGACGGATGCGACCCGGGTGCGGGTGGCGGCGGCGAAGTCGCTGAGAACCGCGGTGAATTACACCCCGGTGCTGTTCAGCGACCAGATGAAGACGGTCCTGCGCAATGCGGTGGCCCGGGCCCTCCAGGGAAAGCAGTCGCCGAAGGAGGCGCTGGATTCCGCGGTGGCCCAGTGCGACCGTCTGCTGACGGCCGGCTGAGGCCGGAAATGGGCAGGCGGAGTGCCGTGGCGGCCGGTGTTCTACGGCCCGCCGGCCGCGGCCGGAGCGTGCGTACGCAGTGGGCCGCAGGCCCCTGGCTGTTCCTCGCGCCGGGCCTGCTGGTCGTCGGCGGATTCAGCCTCTATCCGTTTGTGAGCACGGTGGCGCATTCCTTCACCGATGCCCGGACGCTGACGGCCGGGCGGTTCACCGGCGGCGCCAACTACCGGGAGATGCTGGCCGATCCGATGTTCTGGACGGGGCTGCGCAACAGCGTGCTCTATGTCCTGGGCGTGGTGCCGCCCCTGGTGGTGCTGCCGCTGCTGCTGGCCCTGCTCGTGCGGCGGAGCGTCCCGGGGATCGCGTTCTTCCGGGCCGCGTTCTATCTGCCGGTGGTGGCCTCGGTGGTGGTGGTCGGGCTGATGTGGGTGTGGCTGCTGGACGACCGGGGGCTGGTCAACGCGCTGCTGGAAGCACTGGGGTGGGGCCGGGTCGGCTTTCTCGGCGATTCGTGGCTGCTGTTGCTCAGTGCGATGGCGGTGACGGTCTGGAAGGGCCTCGGCTACTACATGATCGTTTATCTGGCGGCGCTGGCGCAGGTGCCGCGGGAGCTGCACGAGGCGTGCGCGGTCGACGGGGCCGGCCGGGTGCGGCGTTTCCTGACCGTCACGGTGCCCGCGGTGCGCTCGACGATGGTGCTGGTCGCCGCGCTGTCCGCGGTCAACGCCTTCAAGGTGTTCTCCGAGGTGTATCTGTTGGCCGGGCCGGCCGGCGGGCCCGGTGGGGAGGACACCACGCTGGTGATGCTCGTCCAGCAGGCCGGCACCGGGCTCAGCGGGCGGGTCGGCTACGCCTCGGCGCTGTCGGTGGTGGTCTTCGTGCTGACGCTCGGGCTGATGCTGCTGGTGCTGCGCGCCCACCGCGGGGAGGACCGGTGACCGGGGCCGAGCGGCGCCGGCGGGGGCGGGCCGGGGGCTCGCCGGCGGCGCGCTATCTGTTGCTGCTCGTGGTGCTGGCGCTGACCGTCGGGCCGTTCCTGTGGCAGTTGTCGACGTCCCTCAAGGGTCCGGGCGAGGATCTCTACCGTTTTCCGCCGAGCCTGCTGCCGGAGCATCCGACGCTCGGCAACTACGCCGCGGTGGCGCGGGTGATCCCGGTGTGGGACTTCGCGCTGAACTCCCTCCAGGTCGCCGTCGCCAATGTGCTGACCAACTGCGCGGGCGCGGCGCTCGCGGGCTATGCGCTGGCCCGGCTGCGGTTCCGCGGCCGCCGGGTCGTGGTGGTGGTGTTCGTCATGGCGATGCTGGTGCCGGTGGAGAGCATCATGATCGCCCAGTTCATGGCGATGCGTCAGTTGCGGTTGAACGACACCCTGGTCGGGGTGGTGCTGCCCGGCTGTGTCGGCGCGATGAACGTACTGCTGATGCGGAACGCCTTCGCGGCGCTGCCGTACGAGGTCGAGGAGGCGGCGTTCGTGGACGGCGCGAACGCCTGGCAGCGGTTCGTGCGGATCGCGCTGCCGTCGGTGCGGGGCACCCTGGCGGTGGTCGCGGTCTTCGCGTTCATGGGCGCCTGGGACGACTTCCTGTGGCCGCTGATCGTGCTGAGCGACCAGTCGAAGTTCACCCTGACCGTCGGCCTGAACTCTCTGCACGGCACCTTCGCGGACAACCAGCGGCTGGTCGCGGCCGGTTCGGTGATCGCCGTGCTGCCGCTGATCGTGCTCTTCGCCGGACTGCAGCGCTTCTTCTTCCGCGGCGTCGAGGAGGGCGCCGTCAAGGGCTGATGCCACTTCCACCGGAGGGACAGGACCCGTCATGCCCGTAGCCCACGAGCCGCGCCGGATCCGCTTCGGCGTCAACTACACGCCGAGCCGGGGGTGGTTCCACCACTGGCTGGACTTCGACCTGGACGCGGTGCGCGCGGACCTGGACGCCCTGGCCGCGCTCGGCCTGGACCACGTCCGGGTCTTCCCGCTGTGGCCGCTGTTCCAGCCCAACCGGACGCTGATCCGGCCGCGCGCCGTCGAGCAGCTGGTGCGGCTGGCCGACGCGGCGGCCGACCGCGGACTGGACGTCGCGGTGGACGGCCTCCAGGGCCATCTGTCCAGTTTCGACTTCCTGCCCGCCTGGACGCGGACCTGGCACCGCCGCAACCTCTTCACCGACCCCGAGGTCCTCGCCGGCCAGGAGGAGTACCTGCGGACGCTGGCCGCCGCGCTCGCCGACCGGCCCGCCTTCCTGGGGATGACCGTCGGCAACGAGTTCAACCAGTTCGCGGACGCCCCGCACCCCGACCCGGACCGGATCACCGGCGGGCAGGCGGCGGCCTGGCTGGAGCGGATGCTGGCCGCCTGCGAGCGGGGCGCGCCGGGCCGCCCGCATCTGCACGCCGGGTACGACGCCGCCTGGTACCTGGACGGCCATCCCTTCACCCCCGCGCACGCCGCCCGGCTCGGCGCCATGACGGCCGTGCACTCCTGGGTGTTCAACGGGACCGCGCAGCGTCACGGCCCGGCCGGCGCCGCCACCGAGCAGCACGCCGCGTACCTGGTGGAGCTGTCCAAGGCATGGGCGCGGGACCCGCACCGCCCGGTGTGGCTCCAGGAGGTGGGCGCCCCCGCCCCGCACATCCCCGAGGACCGCGCGGCCCGCTTCACCGCCGCCACGGTCACCAATGTCCTTGACTGCCAGGGAATTTGGGGTGTCACGTGGTGGTGCTCCTGTGACGTCCCGCGGTCGCTCGCGGACTTCCCGGAGCTGGAGTACGGGCTGGGGCTGCTCACCGAGGACCGGGCGGTCAAGCCGGTGGGCCGGGCCTTCGCGGAGCTGGCGGCGCACTGGCGGGACCGTCCGCACCGGCCGCCGGCCCGGACCACCGCGCTGGTCGTCGACGCCGGAGACGCCGAGGAGGCGCCGCACCGTTCGGTGTGCGCGCCGGGCGGCCCGGTCTTCGAAGCCTGGGCGGAACTGGCCGCACAGGGCGTCCGGCCCGCCCTCGTCCTCGCCCAACTCGCCGCCGATTCCGAGCATGTGGCGGCACGTGGGATCACCGAGGTGTGTACCCCCGAGGAGGTGGTGGGACGATGAGCGGCGTGCCCCGCCCGCTCCCCCGCCGCCGGGTGCTGTACGCGGGCGCGGCGGGGGCCGCGGCCGCCCTGCTCGGCCCGTCGCCCGCCCTGGCGGAGGCCGCGGCCCGCCCCGCGGCCGGTGGTGCCGCGCCGCTCCAGCCGTACGCCGCGTACTGGTTCCCGGACTCGCTGCCCGACGGCGCACCCGCGGACGGGGTCGTCTGGCGCAGCCTGGCGTCCTGGACCGCGGAGGCCGACCGCGATCTGCCGTTCAACGCCGCGTCGGTGCCGCTCGCCGAGCGGTTCACCCCGACGCCGGCGAACACCACGGCGCGCGCCGGCCGGGCCCGGATCAGCGCGCTGGTCTCCTTCGGCCCCACCGCCGGCCAGCCGTCCCAGGGTTCGGCCACCGCCGACGTCTACGCGCCGACGCACTGGGCGTACCTCGACGAGCTGGTCTTCTGGGGCGGTTCGGCCGGCGAGGGGCTGATCCTCGCGCCCACCGCCCCGGTCGTCGACGCCGCGCACCGCAACGGCGTACCGGTGCTGGGCACCGTCTTCCTGCCGCCGGCGGCCTACGGCGGGCAGCTGCGCTGGACCCGTGACCTAGTGCGGCGGGATGCCGCGGGGCGCCATCCGCTCGCCGCGAAGCTGGCGGCGGTGGCTCGGGCGTACGGCTTCGACGGCTGGTTCGTCAACGCCGAGACCGACGGCGGGGACGCCGCGCTCGGTGCGGACATGCGCGGTTTCCTGCGCGCGCTGCGGGCCGCGGGCGCCCGGCACGGTCTGCGGATCACCTGGTACGACGCGATGGACCGGGACGGCAGGGTGGCCTGGCAGGGCGCGCTCGACGCGCGGAACCAGGAGTTCTTCCAGGACGCCGCCGGGCCGGTCGCCGACTCGGTGTTCCTGGACTTCCGGTGGACCGCGCGGACCCTCGCCGACTCGGGACGACTGGCCGGGCAACTCGGCCGTGGCCGCTACGAGTTGCGGGCCGGCGTCGATGTGGAGTCGGCGGGGTGGAACACCGCGGTGGACTGGGACGCGATCGCGCCGCCCGGCCGCGACCCCGTGGTGTCGTACGGCTTCTACCGGCCCGAGTGGACGCTGCACCACCTGCCCGCCGGGCGGACGCCGGGCCGGTTCCACGCGGCGGACGACCGGTTCTGGTCCGGCGCGGCACCGGACCCGTCCCGGCCGGCGGGCGACGGCCCGGGGTGGCGGGCGCCGGCGGGCGTGGTCGCGGACCGGTCGACGGTCACCGCCCTGCCGTTCGCCACGTCCTTCAACACCGGCCACGGCCTGCGCTGGTACGAGCACGGCACGGTCGCCTCCGACGCGCAGTGGAACCACCTCGGGCTGCAGGACCGGCTGCCGCCGCGGCGCTGGGTGGTCCGTACCGGGGGGCCGCGCCCGGAGGTGTGCCTGGACTTCGCCGATGCCTGGCGCGGCGGGAGTGCGCTGTTGGTGCGCGGGCCGCTGCCCTCCCCTGCCGTGCTGGACCTGTTCCCGACCCGGCTGCCGTGCGGGCCCGGGACCGTGCTGGAGCTGGTGCACCGCGCCGATCCCGGGTCCGGCCCGGTGACCGCCGAGGTGGCGGTGGCGCTGCGGGACGCCCCCGCGCCGGGTGCGCCCGTGCCGTACGCCTTTCTGCCCGCGGGCACCGTACGGGCCGGGGACGGCTGGCGCACCGTCACGCTGCGGCCGGGCGCCCTCGGCCGGGGGACGGTGCGCGCACTGGGCGTGCGGCTGACCGGGCGGGGCGGGCGCGCGGTGGCCTGGCGGCTGGGCGCGCTGGCGGTCCACGACGGTGCCGGCGGCAAGCCGGCCGTGCCCGGCGGGGCGCGGGTCACCGAGGCCGCCACCGCCGGCGGCGCGACCGCGCTCCGGCTGACCTGGCGGCGCGTCCCCGGTCCGGTTCGCCAGTATGTGTTGCACCGTCAACTACCTTGTGGGCGGCGAGTGTTCCTCGGTGGCACCTGCGGTACCGCGTTCTTCGTGCCCGGGCTGCGCCGGGCCGGCGGCGAGGCGGCGGCGCTGCTCACCGTCCGCGCCGTCGACGAGCTGTTCGCCCACTCCGCGCCGGCGGCCGTCCGGCACCCGTGGTGACCCCGGCCGCCGCCGCGCACCCCGTCTCCCCGACCTCTGGAGCCGTACGCCATGCATGACGATCGCGCACTGGTCGAAGCCCGTCTGAAGCGGGTACTCGACGAACGCATCCGACCCGCCGTGTATCCGGAATCCGTGCCACTGGAGGTGGCGGCCTGGGTCGCGCCAGGGATGGGGGCCTCCCCTGCTCGAGCAGAGTCGAGAGCTTGGGGAACGGTACCCGTGGCCGAGGGGCTCGCCGCCGCGCACACGCCGGTGGCGGTGGGCGATGCCTGGGGCGCGCCGTGGGGGACGACGTGGTTCCGGGTGCGGGGCACGGTGCCCGAGGCGTGGGCGGGGCGCACCGTGGAGGCGGTGCTGGACCTGGGGTTCGACGAGCGGATGCCGGGTTTCCAGTGCGAGGCGCTGGTGTACCTGCCGGACGGGACGCCGGTGAAGGGCCTCAACCCGCGGAACCAGTGGGTGCGGGTGGGGGCGCCGGTGCGGGGCGGCGAGCGGGTCGAGTGGCATCTGGAGGCCGCGTCCAACCCCGTCATCCTCGACGTTCATCCCTTCCGGCCGACGGCGCTGGGTGATCCGGAGACCGCGGGAAGCGCGCCGCTGTACCGGCTGGCGCGGATGGACCTGGCGGTGTTCGACACCGAGGTGTGGGAGCTGGCCCTGGACCTGGAGGTGCTGGGCGAGCTGATGGCGCAGCTGCCGGTGGACGGTCCGCGGCGCTGGGAGGTGCTGCGGGCGGTGGACCGGGCGCTGGACGCGGTGGACCTGCAGGACGTGGGCGGGACGGCCGCGGCGGCGCGCCGCCGGCTGCGGGAGGTGCTGGCGGCGCCGGCCGCGGCGTCCGCGCACCGGATCAGCGCGGTGGGGCACGCCCATATCGACTCGGCATGGCTGTGGCCGCTGCGCGAGACGGTGCGCAAGGTGGCCCGGACGACGGCGAACATGACGGCGCTGCTGGCCGACGAGCCGGAGTTCGTCTACACCATGTCGCAGGCGCAGCAGTACGCCTGGATCAAGGAGCACCGGCCGGAGGTCTACGCCCGGGTCAGGCGGGCGGTCGCACAGGGGCGGTTCGTCCCGGCGGGCGGGATGTGGGTGGAGTCGGACACCAACATGCCCGGTTCCGAGGCGATGGCCCGTCAGTTCGTGTACGGCAAGCGCTTCTTCCTGGAGGAGTTCGGGGTCGAGAACGACGAGGTGTGGCTGCCGGACACCTTCGGTTTCGCGGCGGGGCTGCCGCAGATCATCAAGGCGGCCGGGGCGAAGTGGCTGCTGACGCAGAAGATCTCCTGGAGCCGGGTGAACTCCTTCCCGCACCACACCTTCCGCTGGGAGGGCATCGACGGCAGCCGGATCTTCACCCACTTCCCGCCGGTGGACACCTACAACTGCCAGCTGTCGGGCGCCGAACTCGCCCATGCGGCACGGAACTTCAAGGAGAAGGGGACCGCCCGGCACTCGCTGGCGCCGACCGGCTGGGGCGACGGCGGCGGGGGCACCACCCGCGAGATGGTCGCCAAGGCGCGCCGGCTGCGGAACCTGGACGGCTCGCCGGTGGTGCGGTGGGAGAAGCCCGCCGACTTCTTCGCCCGGGCCGAGGCCGAGCACCCCGACGCGCCGGTGTGGGTGGGCGAGCTCTACCTCGAACTGCACCGTGGGACGCTGACCAGTCAGGCCCGTACCAAGCGCGGCAACCGCCGCAGCGAGCATCTGCTGCGGGAGGCCGAACTCTGGTCGGCGACGGCCGCGGTCGCCGCCGGATTCCGTTATCCCTACGAGGAGTTGGACCGGATCTGGAAGACGGTGCTGCTGCACCAGTTCCACGACATCCTGCCCGGTTCCTCGATCGCCTGGGTGCACCGCGAGGCGGAGCGGACCTACGCCGCGGTCGCCGCCGAGCTGGAGGCGCTGATCGGCGGCGCGCTGACGGCGCTGGCCGGCGGCGGTGACCGGCGGCTGGTGGCGAACTCCGCGCCGCACGCCCGGGGCGGGGTGGCGGCGGGCGCGGTGGGCGCGCCGGTGGCGTCGGGCGGGCCGGTGGACGCCGGGCCGCGCCCCGGCGGCGGGTTCGTCCTCCAGCACGACCTGCTGCGGGTCGAGATCGACGGTCGCGGTCTGGTCGTCTCCGCGTACGACCGGGCCGCCGGGCGGGAGGCGCTCGCTCCGGGCGCGGCGGCGAACCTGCTCCAGATCCATCCGGACTTCCCCAACATGTGGGACGCCTGGGACGTGGACGCCTTCTACCGCCAGGTGGTGACCGATCTGACGGACGCGGACGAGGTGGTGCTGGCCGCGGCGGCGCCGGAGGCCGCGACGGTCCGCGTGGTGCGGCGGTTCGGCGGTTCGCGGGTGGTGCAGCGGCTGACCCTGGCGCGCGGCCGGCGGCGGCTGGACATCGACACCGAGGTGGACTGGCACGAGACCGAGAAGTTCCTCAAGGCCGCCTTCCCGCTGGATCTGCACGCGGAGCGGTACGCGGCGGAGACCCAGTTCGGGCATCTGTACCGGCCGACGCACACCAACACCAGCTGGGAGGCGGCGAAGTTCGAGGCGTGTGCGCACCGGTTCGTGCACGCGGCGGAGCCGGACTGGGGCGTGGCGCTGGTCAACGACGCGACCTACGGGCACGACGTGACCCGCACGGTGCGGGAGGAAGGGCCCGGCGGGGCGCGGGGCACCACCACGACGGTGCGGCTCTCGCTGCTGCGCGCTCCGCGCTTCCCGGACCCGGAGACGGACCAGGGCCTCCACCGCTTCCGGTACGCGCTGGTCCCGGGGGCGACGATCGGGGACGCGGTGCGCGAGGGGTACCGGATCAATCTGCCGGAGCGGGCGGTGACCGGGGCGGGGGCGGTGCCGCCGCTGGTCGCGGTGGACGACGACGCGGTGGTGGTCACCGCGGTGAAGCTGGCCGACGATCGCAGCGGCGATGTGGTGGTCCGGCTCCACGAAGCCCACGGGGCCCGCGCCCGTACGACGCTGACCTGCGGTTTCCCGCTGGCCGCGGCGGTCGCCACCGATCTGCTGGAGCGTCCCGCCGAGGACGGTCCGGCCCTGGAGCGGGAGGGTGATGCGGTGCGGATGGCGCTGCGGCCGTTTCAGTTGGTGACGCTGCGGCTGTGCCGGGCGGTGGGCCCGCACACGGCCGGCTGATCCGCGGGGCGCGGCGCGGCGCGGGGCCGGGCGGCGGGTGGCTCAGCCGGGGTCGGCGGAGGGCGTGCGGGCGTCGCGGCAGGTGTCCCGGCGGGCCGCCCGCCGGTCCCGGCCGGCGCCGCGCCCGCGGTTCGCGCGCAGCGGACCGGGCCCGGGCGGGGTGTCCCGGGCCGGGTCGCGGCGCGGATCCAGGCCGAGCATGTCCATCAGCAGCGACAGATCCGCCGCGTCCCGGGCGCGGCCGGCGAGCGCCTTTCTGGCCAGCCGTCGCTCCTCGTCGCCGGGCGCGGCGCGGGCGGCGGTGTCATCGGCACTGCGGTGTTCATCGGTCACCGCTGCATTCTCGGCCGGACCGGGGCGGGCTGCCCGTCGAGCGGGCCGTTGGGCGCACGAGGGAACCGCAAGGGCGTGTATTCCCTCTTTATGGGCACTTGCACTTGATCGTCATGGTCACTCGCGTGTGATCGTCAGTAGCGGAGCCACCGTTGAAACATCCTTACGCCCGCGGCCTCACGGCCGTCCTCGTCGCCTCCTGCGCCCTGCTCGCCGGCTGTTCGGAGAACGGCAAGCCGGTCGACTTCAACGCGGGCGGCCCGGGCGGATCGTCCGCCTCCGTCAAGCCGGTGGACCAGGACACCCGGATGCCCAGCGGGCCGAAGAGCGAGTTCCGAATAACCCGCACCCTGGACGACGGGACGCACATAGCCCGGACGACGCTGAAGGGCCCGAAATCCGGCGTCACCGGCAGCGTCTGGGTGTGGGCGCCCAAGGAGTACCAGGACCCCAAATACGCCAAGAGCGGTTTTCCGGTACTGATGGCCCTGCCCGGCGGCCTGGGCAGCCCGAAGGACAAGGACGGCGTCACCAATTACTGGGTCGGCGGCGACATCAAACTCCAGGAAAACCTCACGAAGTGGACCGAGGAAGGCAAGAGCCTGCCGTTCATCGTGGTGATGCCGATGCTCAATCCGGACACCCGCTACCACGACGGCAGTGACATTCCCGGCCAGCAGAAGATGGGCACCTGGCTGACCGACGACGTCGTCGATCTGGTCAAGGCCAATTTCCGTACCTTCAAGTCCCGGGACGGCTGGGCGTTCATGGGCTCGTCCTCGGGCGGTTTCGCCGGCCTGAAGTCGGTGCTGAAGTACCCGGAGAAGTTCAAGGCGGCGATAGCCAGCGGCCCGGACATCGTGCCGGATTCCCCGATGTGGGCCGGGCACCAGAAGGAGAAGGACGCCAACAACCCGGAAAAGCTCGCGGCCGGCCTGCTGAAAAAGGGCGGGCCCGAGGTGTATCTGGCGTTCCAGGCCGGCAGCAAGGAGGGTCCGTCGGTGCTGAATCCGATCCATCGCTTCCGGGAGAAGTACGGAAAGGGCCCGATCCACACCGCACTCCAGGTCATTCCCGGCGGCCGGCACAATGCCTGGGATTACGAGAAGGGCATGGCGGCGAGCTCCATCAAATTCATCAGCGACCAGTTGAAGGCCCCGGTTCCCAGCGACTCGTGATGCAGATCGTCCGTTCGGGGGTGATGCTGGAGCCGAGGGGGGTCCGTCGCTGAGGAGGACGACCCATGTCCGTGCTGGACAAGCTCAAGCAGATGCTCAAGGGCCATGAGGACCAGGCAGGCAAGGGCATCGACAAGGCCGGCGACTACGTCGACGAACGGACCCAGGGCAAGTACCAGAGCCAGGTCGACACCGCCCAGGACAAGCTCAAGGAGCAGCTCGGCGGAACGGACCGGGACACGGACCAGCCGCCGCAGTGAACCCGCGCCCGGCCCGGGACGAGGAAGCGGGCCGGGATTAGGCTGAACGGATGATCACCACCGCGTCCGCCCGGCTCGCCGCCGACGTTCTCATGCGCCCCGCCGAGCTGGCGGACGCCGCCGGGTTCGCCCGGTCCTACCAGCGCAGTCTCGACCACATCCGCGCCACCGAACCGGTCCGTGCGGAGGGGTACTACACGACGGCCGGCCAGACCGAGCGCCTCCGGGCTCTGCTGGCGGAGCGGGACGCCGGGCGGGTGATGCCCTGGGTCCTGGTCCGCGAGCCGGACGACGGGTCCGATGAGCCGGACGTGGCGGGCGCGATCACCCTGTCGCAGATCACCTACGGCCCGCTGCGCAGCGCGAGCGTCGGCTACTGGATCGACGCCGGGCAGCTGCGCCGCGGGCTGGCGTCCGCCGCACTGCGGGCGGTGTGCGCGGTGGCCGACCGGGAGCTGGGGCTGCACCGCCTGGAGGCGGGCACGCTGCTGGACAACACCGCCTCGCAGCGGGTCCTGACCGGCTGCGGCTTCACCCTCTACGGCACCGCGGAGAAGTACCTGCACATCAACGGCGCCTGGCGGGACCACCGGCTGTTCCAGAAGATCCTCAACGACCGCCACCCGTAGCCGGGACGTCCCATACGGCGGCGCCCGCCCCCTGCACGGGGGCGGGCGCCGTCGGTTCCGGCGGGGCCGCGATCACGGGGCGGCCAGCACCCGGATCTTCTCCGCCTGCGGGCCCTTCTGGCCCTGGGTGACCTCGAAGGTGACCTTCTGGCCCTCCAGCAGCTCGCGGTAGCCGGTGGCGTCGATGTTCGAGTAGTGCGCGAAGACGTCGGCGCCGCCGTCGTCCTGCGCGATGAAGCCGAAGCCCTTCTCCGAGTTGAACCATTTCACCGTGCCCGAAGCCATGTTGCGTCTCCTTCGCTCTATGGGCCCGAATCGGCTCCCGCAACCCGCGGAATCCGGAGGTGATCGCCCTGGTCCGGAGACGTACCGGACACAAAGAACGCCCGTGAATGCGACACGGGCGCCCGGCACTTCGGAACCACGACAGCTGATCAGGACGCTACACCGACCGAGCCCGCCAGTCACCACAAACCATGGCAAACGCGTCATCCTTCACCGGGCAAGGTCACACCGCGTCCTCCGTATCCCCGACCGATCGGACGCATGTACGACATCGGCGCCGGTCAGGAGGCCGGTCCGCCGTCTACGGAACCGTCGGGTCGCCGCCGGCGCCACCACAGCGCGGTGCCGAGCCCGGCCAGTGCGACCACCGCGGCGGCGCAGAAGGACCAGACGACCACGTCACCGGTGCGGCCGGCCGACTTCGCGTCCGACGCCCGGCGCAGCGCGGTGGCCGAGGACCCGTGGGCGGCCGGCTCCGTCCCGGGGTCGCGCCCGTCGGGGGCCGCGGCGGGCAGCACGCCGACCGCCGCGGCCCGGGGCGCGGCGGCGAACCCCCAGTCCAGCAGGGCCCGGGCCTCCTCGTAGACCGCGTTGTCGGCGCCGGACTGCGGGTTCATCACGATGACCAGCAGCGTGCGGTCGCCGCGCCGGGCGGCCGCGATCAGGGTGTTGCCGGCGTGCGAGGTGTAGCCGTTCTTCACCCCGATAAGGCCCTGGTAGGGGGTGACTCCGTGCGAGCCGACCAGCAGCCGGTTGGTGTTCTGGATGCCGGACGCGTCCGGCCCGCCGTCCTCGGGCAGCAGCGCGGTCTTCGTGGCGGCGAGCCGGGCGAAGTCCGGGTCGGCCAGTCCGGCCTGGCCGAAGAGGGAGAGGTCGTAGGCGGAGGAGAACTGGCCGGGCGTGTCGAAGCCGTCGGCGGACTCCACGACGGTGTCGCGGGCGCCCATCCGCCGCGCGGTCACCTGCATGTCCTCGATGGTCTTGTGCCAGCCGCCGTTCATGGCGGCGAGGGCGCGCACGGCGTCGCTGCCGGAGCTGAGGAAGACGCCGTGCCACAGGTCGCCGACGCGGTAGGGCATGTCCTCCCGGAGGCCGGCGAGCGCGCTGCCGCCCTCGATGCCGGCCAGGTCCGCGCCGGAGACGGTGCGCACCGTGCCTTGGGCGAACCTCGGCAGCACGGTCAGTGCGAACAGCGTCTTGAGGGTGCTGGCCGGCGGCAGCTGCCGGTGGGCGTCCTTGGCCGCGAGGATCCGGTGGCTGCCCAGGTCCGTGACGGCCCACGACAGGGCCGAGACCCGGGGCGGCTCGGGCACGCCCGGCCGGGGCAGGAACTGCACGCCGGGCTCGTCCAGCAGGTTCCGGACCGGGGCCGGGGGCGCGCCGCGCAGGTCGTCGATGCCGTTGGGGCCGTCGGCGACCGCCGGGCAGGGCAGGGCCAGCAGGCTCGCGGCGCAGACCGCCGCTGCGGTCAGGGCTCTGACGGGGGACCAGGTCGCTGTCGACATGTGGCCACGCTAAGAACGCCTCGGGCCGCGCGCCGGTTGGCCTACTCCATACGGTTCCCGCGCGGGCCCCGCCGACTCTCCGAGGCCCGCCGGCCGCCCCCCGGCTCCCCCGGCTCCCCCGCCACGCCGTCAGGACCGTGCGGCACGCATCCCGCGCGCCTCCCCGACCGGCACGAGCGCCTGCCGGGCCTCTTCCGCCACGATCACCCCGAGCGTGCGGAAGGACGAGAGGAAGGAGGAGCGCACCGTGCTGACCAACGACCCGGCGTCACCGGCACGTTGGCCCCGGGGACCATCGCCAGGTCCGCGAGTCCGCCGCTACGCCGGCCGCCGGGCGCCGCGCGGCACCGGGCGCGCGCCCTCCGGGCTGAGCAGTGGGGCGTGCAGATCGCCGTGGCGTGCGCGGCGCGCGGCGATCTCGCCGAAGAGGAAGGTGAGTTGGCCCGGTTCGGTGCAGTCGGCGACCTCGTCCCAGGTGACCGGGGTGGAGACGGTCGGGGCGGGGCGGGCGCGCAGGGTGTAGGCGGTGGCGGTGGTCTTGGCGGCGGCGTTCTGCGAGAAGTCGATGAAGACCTTGCCGGGCCGCAGCGCCCGGGTCATCTTGTGCGTGACCAGGTCTCCGAGGGCGGCGCCGGCCTCGACGGCCAGCGTCCGGGCGTAGGCGGTGGTGCGGTCGGACGAGGTGGGCTCGACGGCGACTACCAGGTGCAGCCCCTTGGAGCCGCTGGTCTTGGCGTAGGCGGCCAGGCCGTCGGCGGCCAGCCGGTCGCGCAGCCACAGGGCGGCCGCGCAGCACTCCACGATCGTGGCCGGTTCCCCCGGGTCCAGGTCGAAGACCAGCCGGTCGGCGACGCCCGGTGCGCCGCAGGTCCACTGCGGGGTGTGCAGTTCGACGACGAGGTTGGCGGCCCAGACCAGGGAGGCGAGGTCCTGGAGGAGCACCTGGCGGGCCGGCCCCGACCTCGAATGGGGGACCGCGCAGCTCTTCACCCAGGAGGGCGTGCCGGGCGGCACGTTCTTGGTGAAGAAGCGCTGGCCGTCCGGCCCGTCGGGGTAGCGGAGGAAGGACACCGGGCGGTCGTGGAGGTGCGGGAGCAGGACGTCCGCGGTGGTGGTGCAGTAGTGGAGCACCTCACCCTTGGTGGTGCCGGTCCCGGGATAGAGGACCTTGTCCAGGTTCGTCAGCGAGAGGCGCCGCCCCTCCACGACGGTGATCGGCGACATACCATTGAGAATCCCACACAAGGGACGAACCATGCGATCCATCTGGAACGGGTCCATATCGTTTGGCCTGGTCACCATCCCCGTGAAGACCTACAGCGCCACCGACCGCGGCTCCTCGGTCTCCTTCGTCCGCATCCACGAGAAGGACGGCGCGCCGATCCAGTACCGCAAGGTCTGTGAACTGGACGGCGAGGAGGTGCCGAACGAGGAGGTGGGCAAGGGGTACCAGCCGCCCGGCGACGACACCGTCGTGCCGATCACCGACGAGGACCTGTCCCGGCTGCCGATGCCGACGGCCAAGACGCTGTCGATCCTCTCCTTCGTGGACCCCGCCGAGATCGACCCGCTCCAGTTCGACAAGGCGTACTACCTCGGCCCCAACGGGGCCGGCGCCGCCAAGCCGTACGCCCTGCTGCGAGAGGCGCTGGAGCACCACGAGAAGGTCGCGATCGGCAAGGTGGCGATGCGCGGGCGGGAGTCCCTCGCCATGCTGCGGGCGCACGACGGGGCGCTGGTGATGCACGCGCTGCTGTGGCCGGACCAGATCCGCTCCGCGGAGGGGATCGCGCCCGAGGACGTCCGGATCCGCGCGAACGAGATGCAGCTGGCCGAGACCCTGATGGACTCGCTGGGCGAGCTGGACCCGGCGGAACTCCACGACGACTACCGCGAGGCGGTGGAGGAACTCGTCGCCACCAAGCTGGCGGGCGGCACCCCGGCCGCGGCCGACGTCTCGGCCGCCCCCGGCGCCCAGGTCATCGACCTGACGACGGCGCTGGAGAAGAGCGTCCGGGCCGCCCGGGGCGGCACCCTGGACGAGGGCGCGGAGGGCGACGCGTCGGTCACCCCGCTCCGGGGCCGCGGTACCGCCCGCGGAAAGACGGCGGCGAAGAAGTCGGCGGGCGGAGGGAAAACGGGCGGGAAGGGCGGCGCCGCCGAGACGACGGCGGGTGGCAGGTCCGCCGGCGGCAAGGCCACCGCCGGGAAGGCCGGTGGCACGAGGTCCAACGCCCGTACGGGAAACGGTGGTTCATCGGCCGCCGGGAAGACCGCGTCCGGGCGCGGCGGCACCGGCGGCACCGGCCGGACCGCGGCCAGGAAGCAGACCGGGGCGAAGCGGACGTCGAAGTCCACCGCGTCGTAGGCCGCACCCGCCGCGGCGGCCCGAGGCCGTCCCGCGCCGCCCGTCCCGCCACTGATCTAGAGTCGCAGCATGGCTTCAGACGAGGGGACGACCACCGCCCGGGTCGACAGCTGGATCTGGTCGGTGCGGCTCACCAAGACGCGCTCGATGGCCGCGTCGGCCTGCCGCGCCGGCCATGTGCGCGTCAACGGCGAGCGGGTCAAGCCCGCCCACGCCGTACGGCCCGGTGACGAGGTGCGGCTGCGGCAGTCCGGCCGGGAGCGCATCGTGGTGGTGACCCGGCTGGTGCGCAAGCGGGTGGGCGCCCCGGTCGCCGTCGAGTGCTACGTCGACAACAGCCCGCCGGCGCCGCCGCGCGAGGAGGTCGCGGTGATCGCCGTACGGGACCGCGGCGCGGGCCGGCCCACCAAGCGCGACCGCCGCGAACTGGACCAGCTGCGCCGCCACCTCGGCACCGGCCCGGCCCCCGACCAGGGGCCCTGAGCGGCTACGGCAGCGCGTCCACGTAGACCCAGCGGCCGTCCTCGCGGACGAAGCGGCTGTGCTCCTCCTGGCTGCCGGCGTGGCCGTGCACGGTGTAGTGCGCGCGGAAGGCGACCGTGCCCTCGGTGTGGAAGGCGCTGCCGCCGGTCGCGTCGAGGATCTCCAGGCGGGTCCAGCGCTGCGCGGCGTCGAGTTCGAGGGTCGCGGGGCGGGTCGTGGAGTGCCAGCTGCGCAGCAGGTAGGCGGTGTCGCCGACGGCGAAGGCGCTGTAGCGGGAGCGCATCAGCCGCTCGGCCGTCGGGGCGTCGGCGCGGCCCTGGTGGAACGGGGCGCAGCACGCGCCGTAGGTCGCTTCGCGGCCGCACGGGCAGGGCGCGTCCTCGGTGACGGCGGGCGGCGCGGGCGGCTTCTGCCGGCTCCGCCGCCTCGGGGATCTCGACGGCTTTCTGGGCTTTGACACGCCACGATTGTGCCGGGTCGGGCGGGACCGGTCCGCGGCGGGCGGGGTGTGGGCCCGTCAGACCGCCCCACATCTGGACCGTTTGAGGGATTTCCACGATAAATACGCCATTTGCGGCTTTTCTTGGCTTGATACCGACCGTGAGACTGGAAGGACTCACGGTGACCGTCCCCACACCCAGGAGAGAACCCCATGATTCTGTCCATTTCCGGCGTCGTCCTGCTCGGTGTCATCGTCTTCCTCTTCTTCCGCAAGGACGGCCTGAAGTTGTCCCACGCCCTGATCTGCGCCCTCTTCGGGTTCTATCTCGCGGGCTCGGCCATCGCGCCCAGCATCAAGGCCGGCGGAGCGAGCCTGGCCAGCCTCCTCGGCGGGATCAAGCTCTAGGGCGGGTGCGAAGGATCCCGGCGGGCCGTCCTCCCGCCGGACGTGCGGCCCGCCGTCCCTACGAGCACCAGGAGAGAAGCCGTGGCCCGGCGCCCCCTGCCCCGTATCCTCACCGGCAGCGCCCCGGTCGCCCGCGGCCGCGAACTGGCGCGGAGCGCCGCCGACGGCGCGAGCGATGTGCTGCAACCGCTGATCACCGTCGGCCGGGGTCTGCGCCGGCTGACGGCGGCCGGGCGCGGACGCTGGGCCGCGACCCCCAAGGAGCAGCGGGGGACGCTGTGCTTCCTGGTCGGCGGCGTGGTGGTGGGGGTGGCGCTGGTGCCGTACGGGCCGCTGCTCGCGCTGGCGGCGGTGGCGGCGGTGGCGGCCTGGGTGGGCCGGGCCCCGGAGCCGGAGCCGGAGGTGGAGCCCGGTCCGAGCGAGGCCGAGACCGGACGGCTGCAGGCGCTCTACGAGGCGCTGGTGCCCTGCTTCTCCGTCGAGGACGACCCCGGTCTCCTGTATGCCCATGACGGTGACTGGCAGGAGGCGTTCACCGCGTACGCCTTCGACGAGGACGGCCGGCCGGCGCGGCTGCACCTGACGTACCCGGCGTACTTCCCCGACGGCGAGGCCGGCGCCCGGGCCCGCGTCGAGCAGCTGCTGCACGCCAAGTCCGGGCGCGGCCGGGAGTACCGCTTCGACTGGGACGAGGAAGCCAACCAGCTGGTGATGACGGCACTCGGGCCGCTGCCGGCGGACATCGCGACGCAGCGCTTCGTGACCTCCCCGGGCGAGACGGTGCTCGGCTTCACCGATCCGGAATCCGTGCAGCGGACGCTGCCGGTGGTGTGCGGGGACGCGGCCAGGGACGTGCCGCCGGTGGTGTGGCGCACCGGCCGGCGGTCCACCGAACCGCATCTGCTGGCGCTGGGGCAGCCTGGCGCGGGCGGGACGACGCTGCTGCGCTCGATCGCGCTCCAGGCGTTGCAGGACGGCGATGTGGTGGTGATCGACGGCGGCGGCACCGGCGAGTTCGGGTGCCTGGCCGGGCGGCACGGGGTGCTGGCGGTGGAGAGCGGGCTGGCCGGGGCGCTGGCGGCGCTGGAGTGGGCGGCGCACGAGACCGAGCGGCGGCTGGTCGTCGCCGACCGGGCGCGGCAGGCCGGGCAGCCCGCGCCGGCGAGCACCCGGCGGCCGCTGTGGATCATCGCGGACAAGCTGACGGCGCTGTCCCATCTGGCGGCGGTGGAAGGCCGGGGCGACCCCCAGCGGCTGCTCCAGGTGCCGCTGCGGCACGGCCGGGCGGCACAGGTCACGGTGGCGGCGGCCGACCAGTTCGAGACCGCCGAGCTGCTGAGCGACCCGCTGCGGACGCACACCAAGGCGCGGGTGGTGCTCGGTCCGGCGACCGCCCAGGAGGTGCGGGCGGTGCTCGGCGCCCCGCCCAGCACCACGCCGCTCCTCCACGTCCCGCCGGGCCGCGGCTACGCCCGGCTCGGCGGCGGCCCGGTGCTCCGCCTCCAGGTGCCGGCCACCCCCGACCCGTTCGACGAGGCCGCCTGCGCGGACCACCGGCAGGCCGTCCTGGAGCTGCTGCCGAAGCACAGCGGTCTGCCGGCGGACGGCGCGCTGCCGGTGGAGGACGGGCTGCCGGCGGACGACGCGGAGCCGGTGGACGACGCGGCCTGGCCGGTGTCCCTCGCCAAGCACACCGACGCGGCGCCGGTGAACGGCGACTGACGCCCGCTCAGGCGACGAGGGCCTGCGGCGGCTCCGCATCCACCGGCGCCCCGGTCGCCACCAGCCGGGCCGCCCTGGCCAGCCGGACCGCGGCCTCCTCGGCGACCGCGCCGCTGACCGTGAAGGGCAGCCGGACGAAGCCCTCGAAGGCGCCGTCGACGCCGAACCGCGGCCCGGAGGGGACCCGCACCCCGAGCCGCTCCCCCGCCTCGGCGATCCGCGAGCCGGACAGCCCGCCGGTGCGGGCCCAGAGGGTCAGGCCGCCGCGCGGCACGCTGAACTCCCAGTCGGGCAGGTGCCGGTGGAGCGCGTCGACGATCGCGTCGCGGTTCTCCCGGGCCTGTTCGCGGCGGATCCCGACGGCCTCCTCCCAGCCGCCGGTCTCCAGGAGGGAGGCGATGGCGAGCTGTTCGAGGACGGGCGAGCCGAGGTCGGAGTAGGCGCGGGCGGCGACCAGGCTGCGGATCAGGTCGGGCGCGGCCCGTACCCAGCCAATCCGCATCCCGGCCCAGAACGCCTTGCTGGCCGAGCCGACGGTGATCACCGCGCTGCCGGCCGGGTCGAACGCGCAGACCGGGCGGGGCGGTTCGGTGTCCGGGTCGAGCACGATCTCGGTCATGGTCTCGTCGACGACGAGCAGGGTGCCGGCCGAGCGCGCGGCGTCCACCAGGCGGCGGCGCTGGTCCTCTGTGGCGAGGCTGCCGGTGGGGTTGTGGAAGTCGGCGACGACATAGGCCATCCGGGGCGCGGCGTCCCGCATCACCTGGCGCCAGGCCGGGATGTCCCAGCCCGCCAGCCGCTCGCCGAGGGCCACCGGCACGAGCCGGGCGCCGGCGTCGCGCATCAGCTGGAGGATGTTGGCGTACGAGGGCGAGTCGACGGCCACCCGTTCACCGGGGCCGGTGCACAGGCGGCAGATCGCGGCGACGGCGCCCATCGCTCCGGTGGTGACCATGATCTGCTCGGGCATGGTGGGGATGCCGCGGGCGGTGTAGCGGTCGGCGAGCGCCTGCCGCAGCACGGGCAGACCGGCCGGGTAGTCGCCGTGGGTGTGGGCGTAGAGCGGCAGGTCGGCCATGGCGCCCTGGACGGCGCGGGTGAGCCAGGGCTCGGGGGCCGGCAGGGCGGCGCAGCCGAGGTCGATCATCGACCCCGCGGCCTCCGGCGGGAGCGGTTCCAGGCCGCGGGTGGGCAGCGGGCTGCCCGCCGGGACGGCGGTCCAGCTGCCCGAGCCGCGCCGGGACTCCAGGAAGCCCTCGGCGCGCAGCGCCTCGTAGGCGGCGGCGACGGTGGTGCGGCTGACGCCGAACGCGGCGGCCAGTTCGCGCTCGGCGGGGAGCCGGGCGGCGACCGGCACCCGGCCTTCGAGGACGAGCCGGCGGACGCCGTCGGCCAGGCTGCGGTAGGCGGGCAACTTCCGCCCGTTCGCGGTGAGTTCGGCGGCCCGCGGGTCCTGCGACCGGAGCAGCCGGGCGAGTTGCGGCGCCCCTACCGCGGAAGTCCACTGCGCCATAAAGATCAGTCCACCTTCCCCGAATTGGCTCTACATATCGAGCCCGTACATGCCACATGGTGGCACGCACCAGTCCAATCCTGCCAGGAGGGGGAAACGTCGTGTCCATCACCCAGGGGTCCGGCACGGGGCGGTCGCATCTGCCGCGCCGACTCGTACAGCTCTATACGGGGCTGGTGCTCTACGGAGCGAGCATGGGCCTGATGGTCCGCGCCGGGCTGGGCCTGGAGCCGTGGAGCGTGCTCAACCAGGGCATAGCCCGGCATACGGGACTGACGATCGGGACCGTCACCATCGTCTCCGGCGCGCTGATCCTGCTGCTGTGGATCCCGCTGCGGCAGCGCCCCGGCCTGGGCACGGTCTCCAACGTGGTGATTCTCGGGCTCGTCATGGACGCGACGCTCGACCTCGTCCCCCCGGTGGGACCGCTGGCCGTCCGCATCCCGCTGCTGGCCGCCGCGATCCTCCTCAACGGCGCCGCCACCGGCCTCTACATCACGGCGCGCTTCGGCCCGGGGCCGCGCGACGGCCTGATGACCGGCCTGCACCGGCGCACCGGCCGCCCGGTCCGGCTGGTGCGGACCTGCATCGAGGTGACCGTGCTGGCCGCGGGCTTTGCGCTCGGCGGCTCGTTCGGGGTGGGCACGGTGGTCTACGCCCTGGCCATCGGGCCGCTGGCGCAGTTCTTCCTGCGCCGTTTCGCGATCAAGGGGCTGCCCGAGCGGCCGTCCACCGTGGTGGCCCGCTCCCCCGAGCCGTCACCGGAGCGCGCGATACTGCGGGAGTGACCCCTGCGATACGCCTGCGCCATCCCTATCTCGACCACCCCGGTCCGCTGCCCTTCGCCCACCGCGGCGGGGCCGCGGACGGTCTGGAGAACACCGCCGCCGCCTTCCGCCGCGCGGTGGACCTCGGCTACCGCTATCTGGAGACCGATGTCCACGCCACCTCGGACGGCGCCCTGGTCGCCTTCCACGATCCGACCCTGGACCGCGTCACGGATTCCGGCGGGGCCATCGCGGAACTCCCCTGGCGGGCGGTCCGCCGGGCCCGGGTCGCCGGCCGGGAGCCGCTGCCGCTCTTCGAGGAGCTGCTGGAGGAGTTCCCCGAGGCACGGTGGAACGTCGACCTGAAGGCGGAGGGCGCGCTGGAGCCGCTGCTGGCCCTGCTGCGCCGCACCGGCGCCTGGGACCGGGTGTGCGTCGGCTCGTTCTCCGAGGCCCGGGTGGCCCGGGCGCAGCGGCTGGCCGGCGGCCGGATGGCCAGCTCGCTGGGCATCCGCGGGGTGGCCGGGCTGCGGCTGCGCTCCTACGGGCGCGGGGCACTGCCGCTGGACCGGCTGCTGGGCGCGGCGGTGCGGCGCAGCGCGGTCTGCGTCCAGGTCCCCGAGCGGCAGTCCGGGATCCGCGTCGTCGACCCCCTCTTCCTGCGCGCCGCGCACGCACTGGGCCTGCAGGTACACGTCTGGACGGTCAACGACGCCGACCGGATGGGCACCCTCCTGGACCTGGGCGTCGACGGCATCATGACCGACCACATCGAGACCCTGCGCACAGTGCTGACCGAACGGGGATGCTGGGTCTAGGGCGCTTCTGCTCCCGGGCGATCGCCGCGGCCGGGAATCCGGTACGTGACCGGATTTAGCCCTTCAGGGTGCGGGGCGGTAGTGTACGCCTTTGGCTCACCAGGCGGACCGTTACTGCGCGCTCAACACCTTGAGGCGCTGGGTGACATCTGCTGCCAGATGTGACAAACCGGGCGTTGGTGGGTACAACAAGGGGCGGCACGACGGGCGACGCAGGCGACGCATGTCCCGATGACGGGAATCTTCACCGCCGACCGGACGTTGACCGGATGACGACGACAGCGACACCTGTCCTGTGGGCGACAAAGCCCGGGAGGCACGATTCATGAGTGAGCGAGCTCTCCGCGGCACGCGCCTCGTGGTGACCAGCTACGAGACCGACCGCGGCATCGACCTGGCCCCGCGCCAGGCGGTGGAGTACGCATGCCAGAACGGACATCGTTTCGAGATGCCGTTCTCGGTTGAGGCCGAGATTCCGCCGGAGTGGGAGTGCAAGGTGTGCGGCGCACCCTCGCTCCTGGTGGATGGGGATGGTCCTGAGGAGAAGAAGGGCAAGCCGGCGCGTACGCACTGGGACATGCTCATGGAGCGGCGGACCCGCGAGGAGCTGGAGGAAGTGCTGGCCGAGCGGCTGGCGGTCCTGCGCTCCGGCACCATGAACATCGCCGTGCATCCGCGCGACAGCAACCGCAAGTCCGCCTGACGAGGCGGATCGAGCAGAGCGGCACACAAGGGCCGGTGCCACCGTACCGACGGTGGCACCGGCCCTTGCCGTGTCCGCGACCGGTGTTCAGCGGGTGAGCGGCGGGTCCTGGCGCCGGGCGGCCGGCGGCTCGTCGGGGTGGATCACCTCGCCCTGGACGACCTTGCCGTCCGGGCGGTGCATGCGCGCCTGCTGGTACACGTCGCCGAAGGACCCGGCGGTGAAGCTGCCCGACCGGGTCAGCAGCCGGTCGGCGCGGCGCAGGATCAGCCGGCCGGTCGGCGGGAAGAGGCAGAGCAGTCCGAGCACGTCCGACAGCAGGCCGGGCACCATCAGCAGCAGCCCGCCGATCATCGGGAGGGTGGTGCCGGTGCCGGCGGAGCCGGTCTCGCGGGGTGTCTCGGGGGCGCCGCCGGTCTGCAGGGCGCCGGTGAGGTTGCGCCAGGCACGGCGGCCGGCCCGCTTGATCACCGCACCGCCGGCGAGCACCCCCGCGAGCAGCAGCAGAAAGACCGTCAGGCCGTTGGTGGCGCCGCCGATGACCGTCAGCAGCCAGATCTCCAGCACCATCCAGGCGGCGATGCCCAACGGCGCGAACCGGCGGACGCGCGAACGGGGTGGGCGGGGACCGGGCGGTGGCGGCGTGGCTCCGAACGTCATGCCACCAGTGTGCCTGGCCCGTTCCGAACCGGGGTCAGCGACCGCGGATCCTGCTCACCTTGGAACCGACGCCCCAGGCGGTGATCCGCCAGAGGGCCTCCACGACGATGTCGCGGCTCATCTTGCTGGCGCCCAGCTCCCGTTCGACGAAGGTGATGGGCACCTCGACGACGTGGAAGCCGGCCTGGACGGCCCGGCGGGCCAGGTCGACCTGGAAGCAGTAGCCCTGGGACGCGACCTCGTCCAGGCCCAGCCCCTGCAGCGTCTCCACCCGGAAGGCCCGGAAGCCGCCGGTGACGTCGCGGATCGGGACGTCCAGCATCAGCCGGGAGTAGGTGGAGCCACCGCGGGAGAGGATCTCGCGGTGCTTGGGCCAGTTGACCACCCGGCCGCCGGGCACCCAGCGCGAGCCCAGCACCAGGTCGGCGCCCTTGAGGGCGGTCAGCAGCCGGGGCAGCTCCTCGGGCTGGTGGGAGCCGTCGGCGTCCATCTCCACCAGCACGCCGTGGCCCTGCTCGATGCCCCAGCGGAAGCCCGCGAGGTAGGCGGCGCCCAGCCCCTCCTTGCCCTTGCGGTGCAGGACGTGGACCTTGTCGTCCTCGGCGGCCAGTTCGTCGGCGAGCTTGCCGGTGCCGTCGGGACTGTTGTCGTCCGCGATCAGGACGTGCGCCTCGGGGACGGCGGACCGCACCCGCGTGACGATCGGCTTGATGTTCTCCGCCTCGTTGTACGTCGGAATGATCACCAACGTGGTGCCGAGCGGGCCGTACTGCCGCTGACCGTCTGTCACTGCTGTCCCTTCTCGTCCTTCGTACGCCTGCGCCGGCCGGCGATGACGGCGGCCCCGCAGGACAGGAGGCCCACGATAGCGAGCAGCCACTCGGGAGCCGCGCCAATGCGGTCGGCGAGCGTCGTTTCGTCGCGCAGCGGGATGCGCGCCGAGACCACACCCTGGGTGAATTCGGGAATCTGGTGCGTAACGGTCCCGTCGGGGGCGACCACCGCGCTGATCCCGCTGGTGGCCGCGGTGACCACGGCCCGGCCGTGCTCGACGGCCCGCAGCTTGGACATCGCCAGCTGCTGCTCGGGCTGGCCGGTGCGCCCGTAGGTGGCGTTGTTGGTCTGGATGACCAGGGCCCGGGCGCCCGCGCGGACGGTGTCGTGGACGATCTCGTCGTAGGCGACCTCGAAGCAGATGACGTCGCCGAGCCTGGCCGGGCCGACCTTCAGCAGGCCGGTGTGATCACCGGGGTAGAAGTCGCGGGGCACCCGCTGGAACCGCGTGATGATCTTGCTGAGCTGCTCCCGGAACGGGACGTACTCGCCGAACGGCACCGGGTGCTGCTTGGTGTACGAGGCCCCCGGGCCCGTCTTGGGATCCCAGACGATGCCCTCGTTGAAGACGTAGCCGGGCTTGGTCGGGTGGTCGACCAGGGCGCCGACGAGGACGGGCACGCCGATCGCCTGCACCGCCTCCTCGATCCGGTCGTACGCCTGCGGGTACTGGAAGGGGTCCAGGTCCGAGGAGTTCTCGGGCCAGATGACCAGGTCCGGCTTGGGCACGCGGTGGTGGCGGACGTCGTCGGCGAGCTTCTCGGTGGCGGTGGCGTGGTTGTCCAGGATCTTCATCGGGCGGCCCAGGAAGTCCATGCCGGGCTGCTGGACGTTGCCCTGCACCACGGCGATCCGGACCGTGTCGTCGGCCTTGGTGGGGACCGGGACGGCCAGACCGGCCAGGCTGACCGCGGCGGCCAGTCCGAACGCCTCCAGCGTCCGGACCAGGGCCCGCGGGCCGCCGCCCCGGCGCATCCTCCACAGGGCGACCGCGCAGCCGGCCAGCAGCGCGCCGGCGAGCGCGACGGCGAAGGTGACCAGCGGGGCGCCGCCGAGCGCGGCGAGCGGGGTGAACGGCGAGCCGGTGTTGGCGAACGCCAGCCGGCCCCAGGGGAAGCCGCCGAACGGCAGCCGGTCCCGGGCCCATTCCTGGGCGACCCACAGACACGCGGCCCACACCGGCCGGCCGGGCAGTCGGGAGGTGAGTGCCAGCCCCGCGCCCAGCAGCACCACGAAGAGCGCCTCGGCGACGGACAGGCCCGCCACCGCGTCCCAGCCGACCACATGCAGCCACTTGAGCAGCACGAGGAAGAACGGCAGCCCGAACGCGAAGCCGGTCCAGGCACCCTGGCGGGCCCGCCGGCCGCGGGTCAGCAGCGACAGTGCGGCCACCGCGACCAGGGACAGCGGCCACAGGCCGTACGGCGGGAAGGCCAGGCCCAGCGCGAGGCCGGCGACGGCCGCCAGGGCGGTGCGCGGCGCCTCGCGGCGGGCCAGGGCGGCCAGCCGGCGGACGCGGCCGGGGCGGCGATCGCCGTTCGCCACGGACGGCACCACGCCGTCGGGCGCGGTGCCGCGCGCGGCTGCTGCGGTGGTGTCGGAACCCGATGGCACGGTCGCGGGCCTTCCTGCAGGTCGTCCGGTTGTCAGCTGACCGTACATCGGAGGGCCGGGGGTGCGGGGGCGGGGTGCGGGGCCGTGCACGGACCGCTGCGGAGAGCGGACGAGGAGCAGGCGGGGCGAAGCGGAGCGGCGCCGGAGAGGGTTCGCAAGGTGCGGATCAGGGCCCGGCGCCCTTCGGGCCGGCCTGGGGCCCGCTGGCTGCGGGTCGACCGAGAGCCGTTGTCTACTGAGCGCCGGGCCCCACCCGGGTCGCACCTGCCGACCGACCTCGCCATCGCCCTGGCACTGGACCTGGCTCCCAGTGGCGGTGTGCCGGATGGCTCGCCGCCCCATGGCCCAGCTGCGTTCGACGGCTGCGCGGAGGTCTCCCGGTCGGACGTCCTGTGGTGGACTCGGCCGAACCTACCGGCCGACCGGCGCCTGCTGTCAACAGTCGCTCCGCCTGCGTCGTTTTCGCGTCGTCCCAGGTCAGTGCCGAGCCTTCCCAGGTGGGGCAGGCAGGTTCGGGCACCGTGCCCGGCACCACCGGCACCTGCGATGTCACTCGATCGGCCGGTCGAAAACCGTCCGGCCGCCGACCACCGTGCGCAGGCACTGCGGGAGGTCGTTGCCGGGGGTGAGATCGGGCAGGCCGGGGGTGCCGGAGCGGGGGTCGGTGGACCAGCGCTCGACGCGCTCGTCGGGTGCCTGGACGACCAGGTCGCCGGTCCGCCAGACCGCGTAGTCGGCGGGGGCGCCGGGCACCAGGACGCCGGCGTCGTCGCGGCCGATGGCGCGCCAGCCGCCGCGGGTGTGGGCGGTGAAGGCGGCGCGGGCGGAGATGCCGTGGGCGCGGGTGCGGTGGAACACGGCGGCCCGCACGGTGCCCCAGGGGTCGAGCGGGGTGACCGGGCTGTCGGAGCCGAGGGCGAGCGGGACACCGGCCTTGAGCAGCGCGGCGTAGGGGTTGAGGCCGGCGGCCCGTTCGGCGCCGAGGCGGGTGGCGTACATGCCGTCCGGGCCGCCCCAGGCCGCGTCGAAGGCGGGCTGCACAGAGGCGGTCAGGGCCAGGCCGGCGAAGGCGGCGACGGTGGCGTCGGTGAGCATTTCGGCGTGCTCGACGCGGTGCCGGGCGGCGCGGACGCGGGCCGTGCCGAGCCGTTCGGCGGCGGCCCGGACGCCGTCCGTGACGGCGGTCAGGGCGGCGTCGCCGATGGCGTGGAAGCCGGCCTGGATGCCGGCCTCGGTGCAGGCGGCGACATGGGCGGCGATGGCGTCGGCGTCGAGGTGCGCGGCGCCGGTGTGGTCGGCGTCGGCGTAGGGGGCGTGCAGGTGGGCGGTGTGCGAGCCGAGGGAGCCGTCGGCGAAGAGGTCGCCGGCGGCGCCGTGGGCGCCGAGCTCGCGGATCCGGTCGGCTTCCTTTGCGGATGCGATGAGTTCGGCCCAGTAGCCGACGACGCGGGGGCCGGTGCCCTCGGCGGCGCGGGCGAGCAGCGCGGTGAAATCGTCCTCGCTGGAGATCTCCGGGCCGGCGCACTCGTGGACGGTGCCGATGCCGAGCGAGGCCGCCCGGGCCAGCGCGGCGGCCTGGGCCTCGGCGCGCTGGGCGGAGGTGACGGTGGCGTGCGCGGCGGCCCGTACGGCGTGGTGGGCGTCGCCGGTCAGGGGTGCGTCGGGGTGGAAGCCGGACCGGTCGCGGATGCCCGGGACCAGGTCGAGCAGGGCGGTGGTGACGACCGCGGAGTGCACGTCGACGCGGGTGAGGTAGAGGGGGCGGCCGCCGGCGGCCGCGTCCAGTTCGACGCGGGACGGCGGGCGGCCCTCGGGCCAGGCGCTGGCGTCCCAGCCGTGGCCGAGCAGCACGCTCCCGGCGGGGCGGCCGGCGGCGTGGGTGCGGATCCGGTCGAGCGCGTCGGCGAGGGTGGCGGCGCCGGAGAGGTCCAGGCCGGTGAGGGCGAGCCCGGTGGCCGTGGTGTGCACATGTGCGTCCGTGAACGCCGGGGTGACCAGTGCGCCGTCGAGGTGGACGATCTCGTCGACGCCGTCGGCGAAGGAGTCGGCGGCGCCCTCCTCTCCCACCCAGGCGATCCGGTCGCCCTCGACGACCATCGCGGTGGCGAAGGGGTCGGCGGGGCTGTGCACCTCACCGCCCCGCAGGAGGACGGTGCGGGAGGGGTGCTGCTCGGAACTGTCCGGGTTGCGCTCGCTCATACCGGACAGTTTCGCCCCTGCGCGGAGGCGCCCGGCGCCCGGGGGTCGCTTCCCGGCCGGGTCAGATGCGCGGCGGGCGGGCCTCGTAGGGGGTGGAGAGGACCACCGTCGTACGGGTGGAGACGCCGGCCAGGCTGCGGATGCGGGTGAGCAGGTGCTCCAGCTCCAGCGGGGTGGCGACCCGGACCTTGAGGATGTAGTTCTCGTCGCCGGCGACGCTGTGGCACGCCTCCAGCTCGGGGACCTCGGCGAGCCGGTCGGCGATGTCGTCGGGGGCACTGGGGTCGAAGGGTTTGACCGAGATGAAGGCGGTCAGCGGCAGCCCCACGGCCTCGGGGTCGACGATGGCGGCATAGCCGCGGATGACCCCGCGCTGCTCCAGGCGGCGCACCCGCTGGTGCACCGCCGAGGTGGACAGGCCGGTGGCCTTGCCCAGGTCGGTGTAGCTCATCCGCCCGTCCTTGACGAGCAGATCCACGATTTGTCGGTCCAACTCCTCCACCCGTTCAACCTACTGTGCGCGGGCGCGTGCGCGCAGCGCGCGGCATACCGCGGACGCCCGAGCAGCGCCCCGTGTGAGGAACGCCACACCCGTGGCGCGGGCTCCGCACGGCGCCGGCGATTATGCGCCCGGCATGAAGGGCATTGCTGGTGTTGGCCGAGACCGCCGGTCACACGAACGAAGCAGCGGTCCGAGTGGCCCACCCGAGGGGGATGGACATCATGCGACGCCTGAAGCAGGACTCCGCCGCGGCCGACGTCGGCGCCCAGGAGGGCGACAGTTTCGGTTTCCCGGTCGAGGACGGTGCGGACGATCCCTTCGACACCTATGAGATCTACCGTGTGACCTGCCCGGACTGCGGGCAGCCGATCGCGCTGCTGGCGGACGAGGACACCCTCCCGGAGCACGCGCTGTGCCCCTCGCCCTGGGACCCGTTCGCGTTGACGGTGTGCCAGGGCTCCGGCCGGCCGGCGGCGGACGCCGCGGACACCGACGACATGAGGGACGCTCAGGAGCAGGACGCGGCCGTCCTGCTGACGCTGCCCGAGGGCCTGGACTGGCGCCGTCAGCCGTTCTCGCACCCCGGCGGGCCGGGTGAGCGGTCGGCCCGGGTGCCGCGCGCGCGACGCCGGGTCTGACGCCCGCGGGCCGGCCGCGGCTCACCAGTAGTGGCCGGCGAGCATCGCCTCCAGGGTGTCCCGGTGCAGGATCAGCCCGTCGGGGTCGTCCGGCACCGGCCCTTCGTCGAAGTGGACCTGGCGGTAGGCCACTCTGAGCATGACGATGGCGTGCCGCAGGGCCGCGTAGAGGGTGTAGAACTCCATGGCGCGCGGCCGGTGCCCGGTCAGTGCGGCGTAGCGGCTCTCGACGCGGTCGCGGCGCAGGAGGTCGGGCAGGCCGCGCTGGCCGCTGCTTTCCGTGAGGTCCTGGAAGAAGCGGTGGAGGTAGATCATCCAGCCCAGGTCGAGTTCGCGGGGGCCCGGGGCGGCCATCTCCCAGTCGAGGATCGCGGCCGGTTCGAAACCGTCGTAGACGATGTTGCCGATCCGGGCGTCACCCCAGCTCAGTACGGTGCCGCCGGTGTCCTCGGGCCAGTGGTCGGCGAGCCAGGCGAAGCCGCGCTCGATGAGCGGGGAGCGCGGGAGGCCGTCGACGACCCAGGTGTAGTAGGCGTGTTGGGCGTCGACGTGGCGCCGCAGCGGACTGCCGGTTCCGGGGAACGCCAGGAACTCCGCTGATTCCGCCGGGAGTTGGTCGTGCAGGCGGGCGAGGACGGAGACGCTGGCGGCTTCCAGCCGGTCGCGTTCGGCGTCGGTCGCGTCGTGCAGCCAGTTCCCCTCGTAGGTGTAGGGCATGACGTCGGGCGGTACGCGGCCGGCGGCGCGGGCCATGACGAAGAACGGCGCGCCGAGGTGCGCGGGGTCCTCCTCCAGCCAGAGGGTTCGGGGCACCGGCAGGTCGGTGCGGTCGGCGACCAGGCGCATGGTGCGGTACTGCCGGGGCATGTCGTAGCGCGGGAAGATGGTGTACGCCGCGGGGTCGGCGGCGAGCCGGAGGACGCAGGAGCCGGGGACCGCTGCCTGCTCGGGCGCGGCCGGGAGCCCTGGGGAGCCCGGTCCCGGGTGGTCGAGGTCGAAGAGCAGGGTCTCGCTGGACATGCCGTTGGAGGCGGGCACGGTGACCCCGGTGACGCGGGCGCCCGGGAGCCGGGGGGCGAGCCAGGCGGTGAGCCGCCGGGTGAGGTCCTCCGGGACGGGGGTGCCCCCGCGCGAGTGAAGCCGGGCGTGGGGGAGGGCGGTGGGGCGGGGGCGGGGTGCGGTGCTCATCGGGCCGCCTCCCCCGGGCGCCGGGTGCGGTCGGGCGCGACGGAGTCGTAGCCGGTGAAGCCGCTGGGGTCGTGGCGGCCGAAGCTGCCGTGCTCGAAGATGCCGTGGCCGGTGCGGCCGTCGAGGGTGAAGCGGGCGGCGTGGTCGGTGACGCCGTAGGCGGCACGGGGGTGGGTGGCCGGGTCGGTGAGGTCGTAGACCCGGCGGTCGGTCCAGCCGCGCCCCTGCCAGGTGCCGTGCTGCCAGTCGTCGGCGGGGGGATAGCCGGCGCCGAGGGCGAGCGGCGAGGAGGTGAGGATCTCCGCGGTGAGTTCGAGGGGCTTGCGGGCGGGGTCGGTGAGGTGGAGGACGGCGCGTTCGGGGTGGCGGGTGCCGGGGCGGTAGCTGATGTCGGCGTAGGGCCAGCCGAGTTGACGGTCGGGGACGCCGTCGCGGACGAGCAGCGCCTCGTTGAGGGTGCGGTGGCCGTCGGCGTCCTCCTGGACGATGACCATGACGAACCGGTCGTCGAAGCGGACCGGGCACCAGATCCAGTGGAACCCCTCGGTGGGCGCCTCGGCGGCGGCCCGGCCGCCGTCCTCGCCGGGTATCGGGCGCACGCCCCAGCTGCGGTCCCGGGTGCCGGTCCACTCCCCCGCGGTGACGGTGAGCCGCTCGCCGGCCGCGTGGATCGTGCCGGTGCAGGTGCCGGCCTGGACGAAGCGGCGGCCCTCCAGGACCAGCCGGCCGCCGCGGTGCTGGGTGTGGTGCGGCTCCCAGACGGCGGGGAAGGACGCGGTCCAGGTCAGGTCGTAGGAGAGGCCGTCCGGATCGGAGGGGTCGGGGTCGCAGGTGAGCCGGAGGCGGTGCAGCGGTTCCTCGACGGTGATCGTGAGCGGGCCGACGGTGAGCGCCAGACGGTCGTCGGTGAGGGCGTCGGAGGCCCGGACGGCGTGCAGCCGGTCGCCGAGGCGGAGGGTGGCATAGGCGTCGATGACGCCGGTGTTGGGGTACACGCCGAGGCCGGCGATGAGCAGGGCGCGGCCGCTGTGGTCCAGGACGTGGAAGATGCAGCGGTCGTAGGCGTTGCGGTCGCCGGTGGCCACCTGCCGCATGGAGAGCGGGGCCTGGTGGATCGGGTATTCGTCGAGCGCGATCGGACGGTCGGTCACGGGCCCTCCTGGGCGCGGTCGGACGGCGGATCCCCCGGGAATCGCGTGGAATTGACGGTACGTCAGATCGCGTCGGGCGGCCACCGTGCGGCCGCACTCCGGAGGATCGCGAGAGCGCGCGTGGGCGGACCCACGGGGCGGGGCGCCGTCCGGCCCCGCCCCGGTGGCGGCTCAGTGCGACTCGGGGCCGGCCAGGTGCCGGGCGATCACCATCCGCTGGATCTGGTTGGTGCCCTCGACGATCTGGAGGACCTTGGCCTCGCGCATATAGCGCTCGGCCGGGAAGTCGAGGGTGTAGCCGTAGCCGCCGAGGAGCTGGACGGCGTCGGTGGTGACCTTCATCGCGGTGTCCGTACAGAAGAGCTTGGCCATCGCCGCCTCCTTGGAGAACGGCAGTCCGGCGTCGCGCAGCCGGGCAGCACTGAGGTACAGCGCGCGGCCCGCCTCCACCTGGGTCGCCATGTCCGCGAGCATGAACCGCAGGCCCTGGAAGTCGACGATCGGGCGGCCGAACTGGCGGCGGTCGGCGGTGTAGATGAGCGCCTCGTCCAGCGCCGCCTGGGCGACGCCGACGGCGCAGGCGGCGATGCCGAGGCGGCCGGAGTCCAGGGCGGAGAGCGCGATGGTGAAGCCCTGACCCTCGTCGCCGATCCGGCGGGAGTCGGGGACCCGGACGCGGTCGAAGTGCAGCTGCGCGGTGGGCGAGCCCTTCATGCCCATCTTGCGCTCGGGCCTGGCGGCCGTGAGGCCCTCGGCGTCACCGGGCACCAGGAAGGCGGTGATGCCGTGCGGGCCGGTGTCGCCGGTGCGGGCCAGCACGGTGTAGAAGTCGGCCACCCCGCCGTGGGTGGTCCACGCCTTGGTCCCCTCCAGCGTCCAGATGTCGCCCTCGCGGGTGGCGCGGGTGGTCAGGGAGGCGGCGTCGGAGCCGGCGGACGGTTCGGACAGGCAGTAGGCGCCGAGCAGGCCGCCGCCGAGCATGGCCGGCAGGTGCTCGGCGCGCTGCTCCTTGGTGCCGAATCCGGCGAGCGCGTGGCAGGCGAGCGTGTGCACGCTGACGCCGAGGCCGACGGTGAGCCGGGCGGCCGCGAGCTCCTCCAGTACCTGGAGGTAGACCTCGTAGGGCTGGTCGCCGCCGCCGAACTCCTCGGCGTAGGGCAGCGAGAGCAGGCCGGATTCGGAGAGCAGGGTGAACAGGGCGCGCGGGAAACGGCCGGCTTCCTCTTCCTCGGCGGCGGTTGGCCGGATCTCGCGCTCGGCGAGCTCCCGTACCAGGGCCATCAGGTCGCGGGCTTCCTCTGTGGGCAGCCTGCGGTCCACCGGCGGGGGAACGTACTCGGTCATGGCGGCGCTCTCCTCCCTTTCGGGCGCTGCGGCGACGCGCGCAGGGGTAGGCGGCGGCGCCGGTTTCCGTCGTGCCTCGCCGATGATTGCGTTCCGGGTCGCGGAAGGCGATGACCTGCGGCTGTGGCGGTAGGAGTATGCCCGATCGGCGGCCCGGCGTCACGGGTCGATCATCGATCTCCGGGCAGTTCCGGGCGGTTTGGCGAGCCGGGAGTCCCCGCCGGCAAATTGGTCCGAACCATTGACTCACTGGTCTAGTCCTTCTACCTTCTCCAGCAACGTTCTGCGCGTTCATGCCAAATCGGCAGGCATGCCGGCCGGAACGCCCCCATGCTCCGCCCTCGCCCCCCTCCGAGGAGAAGACATGCTCAGAGCGCATCGGATGTGCGCGCCACGGAAGCTGATCGCCACCGCGACCGCGCTGTGTACCGCAGCCCTGGCCGGCACGCTGTTCGCCGGCTCCGCCTCCGCCCACCCGTCCCCCACCGGCGCCCACCCCGCGGCGGCCGGCGACAAGGTCGTCGGGTACTTCACCGACTGGGGGATCTACGACCGCAACTACCAGGTCAAGAACGTCGAGACCTCCGGCTCGGCGGACAGGCTGACGCACATCAACTACGCCTTCGGCAACGTCCAGGGCGGCAAGTGCGCCATCGGCGACTCCTACGCCGACTACGACAAGGCGTTCACCGCCGACCAGAGCGTCGACGGCAAGGCCGACACCTGGGACGACCCGAACGGACTGCGCGGCAACTTCAACCAGCTGCGCAAGCTCAAGAAGCTGCACCCCGGCCTCAAGGTGCTGTGGTCGTTCGGCGGCTGGACCTGGTCGGGCGGCTTCAGCGAGGCCGCCAAGAACCCCGCGGCGTTCGCCCAGTCCTGCTACGACCTGGTCAAGGACAAGCGCTGGGCGGATGTCTTCGACGGTATCGACATCGACTGGGAGTACCCCAACGCCTGTGGTCTGACCTGCGACACCAGCGGCAAGGACGCCTTCACCGACGTGCTCAAGGCGGTCCGGGAGAAGTTCGGCCAGGACAACCTGGTGACCGCGGCGATCACCGCGGACGCCTCGGACGGCGGCAAGATGGACGCCGCGGACTACGGCGGCGCCTCCCAGTACGTCGACTGGTACAACGCCATGACCTACGACTACTTCGGTGCCTGGGACGCCAAGGGCCCGACCGCCCCGCACTCCCCGCTGACGTCGTACGACGGCATACCGAAGGCCGGGTTCAACACCACCGACACCATCGCCAAGCTCAAGAAGCTCGGCGTTCCGGCGAACAAGCTGCTGCTGGGCATCGGCTTCTACGGGCGCGGCTGGCAGGGCGTCACCCAGGACGCACCGGGCGGCACCGCGACCGGCGCGGCACCCGGGAAGTACGAGGCGGGCATCGACGACTACAAGGTGATCAAGGACCGCTGCCCGGCCACCGGCACGGTGGGCGGCACCGCCTACGCCAAGTGCGGTGACCAGTGGTGGAGTTACGACACCCCGCAGACCATCGGCAGCAAGATGACCTACAAGGACGCCCAGGGGCTGGGCGGCACGTTCTTCTGGGAGCTGAGCGGGGACACCCTCGACGGTGAGCTGATCAAGGCCATCAAGTAGGCACTCCGTACCACGCGGACGAGGCCGGCCACCCCGTCGAGAGCCGCCGTGGGAAACGGGGGAACCCGAGCGGGCGGGAGGCGACGGCCTTCCGCCCGCTCGAGCAAGTCCAGTTGGTCGTAGGGTTATTGATGCTGCATCAGGCACGTGGCCGGGGCGGCGCCGGGCAGCTCGGCTCGAGCTCCTCTATCAGACGCAGGGTGTCGCCCAGTCCGCGCACCAGCAGCGACACCACCGTCTCACGCGGCAGCTCCTGCTCCTCGATCCAGTCGAGGGTGACGCCCTCGACGCTGGAGAGCCAGCCGGTCAGCGCCGTGCGGGCGAGTACCGGCACCTCCTCCCGGCCCCAGGCACCGCGCGCGATGGTGCCCAGCAGGCCGGCCCGGACCCGGGCACGGATGGCCAGCACCTCCGCGTCGAAGCCGACCCCGCCGGTCACCATCGTGCGGTACGCGGCCTGGTGGTGCTGGGCGTAGCGCAGATAGCCGTCGACGGTGCGCCGGACGCGTTCGACGGGCGGCAGGTCGTGGGTGCTGCCGGCGCGCTCGACCAGTTCGGCCACCGCGTCCTCGATGATCGCTAAGTAGTAGCCGCGCTTGTTGGTGAAGTAGTAGTAGATCAGGCCCTTGGCGACCCCTGCCTGGCGCGCGATGTCGTCCATGGACAGCGCGTCGTACGAGGTGTCGGCGAACAGCTTCTTCCCGGTGGCGATCAGTTCGGCACGGCGTGCCTGGGAGCGGTCGGTGCCGCGGGCCTCCCGCGAGGCCGTCCGTCCGCGCTGTTGACTCTTATTCAAAATCCGCCCTAGTCTCCAACTGCCAGGATTTTTGCGCAGTATGACAGAACGTCATGTGCAACATCCGGTCTGCGGCGGACCCCCGCGGACGGCTCCACCCAGCACTTCCCTCGCGCATTCGACCGCTGCCCCGGGGAGGACGCAGTGAGCACACCGAACGGCAACGCGCCCGAAGGACGGACCTCCTGGAAGAAGACCGCGGCGGTGGCGGTGCCCGCCGTCCTCGCCGTCGGCGCACTGGCCACCGTGATGGCACAGGGCGTGCTGGCCGCGTCCTTCGCGGTGTCCGGCACCAACTTCCAGGTCGCCTCGGGCAAACTGACCAGCACCGGTCTCGCCTCGTACGTGCACACCGACCGCGACACCGACGACCACGGCCACCCGGTGGCCCTGCTGGGCATCGGCCGGGCACACCTCTCCGACATCTGCCAGGCGGCGCAGGTGAAGACCCCGCTGGGGACGGTGGTGTTCAAGCTGACCGCGGGCGGCGACGCCGGACCGGTGCGCGCCGACAACCTCGTCATCGACGGGGAGGACCTGGTCGGCGACGCCCGGTTCGGCACCGCCCAGATCGGCCGGGACGCCGGCACCCTCGACTCGGTGCCGGGGGTCAGGGGCCCGCGGGGGAAGTTCGGGCTCCAGGCAGGCGACATCGAGGTGGCCGGCGTCAAGTCGCACGCCTGGTCCGCCACCGGCGGCAACTTCCGCCTCAAGGGGCTGCGGGTGAGCGTCAGCCTGGACGGCCGGACGTGTTTCTGAGCGCGCGCCGGGCCCGGTGGGGCGCCCGCCTGGACCAGGCGCTGCCCTGGCCCGCGCGGCGGGCGGCACTGCGCCGGTGGCGCCGGACCCGGCCGTTCTGGGCCGGGCTGCTGCTCCTGCTGGGCGGCGCCGAACTGCTGCTGGTGCCGTTCGCCCCGCTGCCCGTGCTGGTCAGCCTGGGACTGGGCGGACTGGCCGCGCTGGGCATCGGACTGGCGCTGATGGTGGCCGGACTGTTCCTGTGGTGCACCCCGTCCGCACACCACTACGTGAGCATCAATGCGCTGATCCTGTCGGTGCTCTCGTTCGCCGCGACCAATCTCGGCGGGTTCCTGGTCGGGATGGGACTGGGGATCGCGGGCAGCGCGATGGGATTCGGCTGGACGTCGGCGCGGCGCGCGACCGGCGGCGGCCCGGACCCCGCGACGCCACCGGACCGGGAGACGGAGGGGACGGAGGGCGCCGAGGGCACGGTGGGGACGGAGGCGGCCGCACCGGACGGGACGCCCGCCCGCCGCGCCACCGGCACCAGGGCACTGGCCGTCGGACTGCCGCTCGCGCTGCTCACCGCCCTCGGCGGCCCGGTGCAGCGGGCCGACGCCGACGGCACGCCGGCACCGCCGGCGCCCCCCGCCCCGCCGACCGTGACCACCACCCGCTTCGCCCCGCAGGGCTTCACCCTGGCCGGCGTCACCACCGTCCCGACCGCCGGCGGCCCCCTGAAGGTGATGGTCCTGCGCATGAAAGCGGCCTCCCTGACCGACTACCGGCTCACCACCCACGACGCACACGGCCCCCAACTCGGCCTGAAATCCGACGCGTTGGACCTCAAGGGCGAGGTGACGCTCTACCTCACCAAGTTCAGCGGCTGCATCGAGGGGGCGCTCTGCCTCACCTTCACCCCCGACACCCTCCCCGTTCCGCCGGTCGTCCCGCCGTTCGTCTACATGACGCGGGTGACCGCCGAGCAGGCCCTGGTGACCTCGGACCTGATCGTGGCGGACGGCCTGCGGCTCCGGGCGGGCGGCACGGCCGGCGGCCACTGAGCCGGTCCGCCCGAGGCGGGGTTTACGGCCCCGGCCGGCATGAGCACCATCGGGCGTACGGGGCAGGAGCCGTAACGAAGAGGTGACGCGTGGTCAACCCTTGGCTGGCGATGGAGGCGGGCGCCGATCCGGCCGAGCGCATCCGCACGGTGCGGCGGGCGCACGAGGCGTTCCTCCGCGACGGGACGGTGGCACCGCCGGTCCGGCAGGTGGTCGCCGACTCCTGGCGCCGCTCGGCCCGGGCCCGCGCCGCACCGGACGGCGTCGCCCCCGTCGAACTCGACGAGGCCGCGCTGCGCAGCTACCGCGAGGCGCATCCGCTGGCCCGGGCGATGCCGGTCTTCCGGGAGCTGCTGGGCAGCATCGCCCAGGACGGGGCCCATCTGCTGGCGGTCTGCGACCCGCAGGGGCGGCTTTTGTGGGTGGAGGGGCACCATGGGGTGCTGCGCCGCGCCGAGCGGATGAACTTCGTGGTCGGCGCCCGCTGGGACGAGCGCCACGCCGGCACCAACGCACCGGGCACCGCGCTCGCCGCCGACCACGCCGTGCAGATCTTCGCCACCGAGCACTACAACCGGCGGGTGCAGCCCTGGACCTGCGCCGCCGCCCCACTGCACGACGTACGGACCGGGCGGCTGCTGGGCGCGGTGGACATCACCGGCGGCGACCATCTGGCCAGCCCGCACAGCCTCGCCCTGGTCCAGGCGACCGCCCGTGCCGCGGAAGCCCATCTGGCCGCCCGGCCCAGCCGGCCGGGGACCTTCCTCACGGCCCTGGGCCGCGACGAAGCACTGCTGGTGCGCGACGGCGAACGGCTGCGCCTGGGCCGCCGGCACAGCGAGATCATGGTCCTGCTCGCCCACCATCCGGCCGGCCTGACGGGCGATCAACTCGCCGTCCTCCTCTACGGCGAGCGCGAGATCAGCCCCGTGACCCTGCGCGCCGAACTCTCCCGCCTGCGACAACTCGTCGGCCCGCTCCTGCACTCCCGCCCGTACCGCCTCACCCAACCGATCGAAAGCGACTTCGACTTGGCAGAACGAGACCTGACGCGCCATCACCTCACCTCCGCCCTCGACTCCTACCGCGGTCCCCTGCTGCCCTCCTCGGAGGCGCCCGGCATCCGCCGGCTGCGCACCGCGCTGGAGGACCGCATGCGCCGCGCCCTGCTCGCCATGGGCGACCCGGACCAGCTGCGCGCGTGGGCCCACACACCCTGGGGCGAGCACGACCTGGAGGTCCACGAGGCCCTGGCCGCCGCCCTGCCGGAGCACTCCCCGGCCAGCCGGGCGTCCACCGCCGCGGCGGAGCGACTGCGCGCCGAGTACGGGCTGGGGCGCTTCTGACGGATCTCCGTGGAGGAAGGAGCGGCGTCTGGTGCGTGCTCTCGCAAGGCGCCGGGATGGCTTCATAGCGGAGCTATGGAGACATGTCGGCAACGCCGCGAGAATGCGTGCCAGACGCCGCGACGCCACGGAGATCCGTCAGAAGCGCCCTAGGAGCACGGCCGGGAGCGTGATGCGTGCCGCGTCCCGCTCTCGCGACCACGGTGCAACGTTCGCGCAACCTCCGCCGCCCTACCCTCCCCCCACCGCCCGCCGCACGGGAGCGGCGGGCCGCGCCGCGCGAGCAATGGGGAGTCCACCGATGGCACGTTATGCGAACCCCGGTTCCACCGATGCCGTGATGAGCTATCAGTCCCGCTACGACCACTGGATCGGCGGTGAGTTCGTGGCGCCCGCCCAGGGCCGGTACTTCGAGAACCCGACGCCGGTCAACGGCCGGTCGTTCACCGAGGTCGCCCGCGGCACGGCCGAGGACGTCGAGCGCGCCCTGGACGCGGCACACGCCGCCGCCCCCGCCTGGGCCCGCACCCCCGCGGCCGAACGCGCCGCCGTCCTCAACCGGATCGCCGACCGGATGGAGCAGCACCTGGAGGCGCTGGCGGTCGCCGAGAGCTGGGAGAACGGCAAGCCCGTACGGGAGACGCTGGCCGCGGACATCCCGCTCGCCGTCGACCACTTCCGCTACTTCGCGGGCGCCGTCCGCGCCCAGGAGGGCACCCTCTCGGAGATCGACGAGGACACCGTCGCCTACCACTTCCACGAGCCCCTGGGGGTGGTCGGCCAGATCATCCCGTGGAACTTCCCCATCCTGATGGCGACCTGGAAGCTGGCCCCGGCGCTGGCCGCCGGCAACACGGTGGTCCTCAAGCCGGCCGAGCAGACGCCCGCCTCGGTGCACTACCTGATGAGCCTGATCGCGGACCTGCTGCCGCCGGGCGTCGTCAACATCGTCAACGGCTTCGGCGTCGAGGCCGGCAAGCCGCTGGCGTCCAACCGCCGAGTGGCCAAGGTCGCGTTCACCGGCGAGACCACCACCGGCCGGCTCATCATGCAGTACGCGTCCGAGCATCTGCGGCCGGTGACACTGGAATTGGGCGGCAAGAGCCCCAACATCTTCTTCGACGACGTCTCCCGCGCGAGCGACGACTTCCACGACAAGGCCCTGGAGGGCTTCACCATGTTCGCCCTCAACCAGGGCGAGGTGTGCACCTGCCCGTCCCGTGCGCTGATCCAGCGCGGGCACTACGCGGACTTCCTGGCGGCCGGTGTCTCCCGCACCGAGAAGATCGTCCAGGGGCACCCCCTCGACACCGACACCATGATCGGTGCGCAGGCGTCCAACGACCAACTGGAGAAGATCCTCTCCTACTTCGACATCGGCCAGAAGGAGGGCGCCAAGATCCTCACCGGCGGCACCCGGGCCGAACTCGGCGGTGAACTGGAGGGCGGCTACTACGTCCGCCCGACCGTCTTCGAGGGCCACAACGACATGCGGATCTTCCAGGAGGAGATCTTCGGCCCAGTCGTGGCGGTGACCCCGTTCGGCGACTTCGACGAGGCGATCACCCTCGCCAACGACACCCTCTACGGCCTCGGCGCCGGCGTCTGGACCCGCGACGGCTCCACGGCCTACCGCGCGGGCCGCGCCATCCAGGCCGGCCGGGTATGGACCAACTGCTACCACGCCTACCCCGCCCACGCCGCCTTCGGCGGCTACAAACAATCCGGCATCGGCCGCGAAAACCACAAGATGATGCTGGACCACTACCAGCAGACGAAGAGCATGCTGGTGTCGTACTCGCCGAAGAAGCTCGGGTTCTTCTGAACGCTCCAGAGCAGGCGCCTGACCCGGGCTCTCGCCGGGCAGGCGCCGCTCCTCGTCGGCCGGTGGGGTCGTCCCCTTCCTGTACGGAGTGCTCGACGAGGTGGTCGGCCCGGCCGAGCGGGTGGGATGATCACGGTGTGGGGACCGTCAACCGGCCCTGTGCGCGGCAGGGTGGCCGCACGGTTGCGCCGCCGGCTGCCCCGGCTCATGCGGAGGTCAACGTGGAACTGTCCGACCTGCGGATCTTCTTGGCCGTCGCGCGCACACACGGCATCACCAGAGCGGCTCGGGAACTGCACACCGTGCAGTCGAACGTCAGCGCCCGGATCCACGCGCTGGAGAAGGAACTCGGCGCTCCGCTGTTCCGCCGCCATGCCCGGGGGGTGGCGCTGACGCACGTGGGCGAGCGGCTGCTGCCGTACGCGGAACGCGTCAGCAGGCTGGTCGACGAGGCGCGGCAGGCCGTCGGCGACGAGACGGATCCGAGTGGACCGCTGCGGATCGGGGCCCTGGAAACCACGGCGGGCCTGCGTCTGCCCGGAGTGCTGGCCACCTTCGCCGAGGACTGTCCCCGCGTCGAGGTGTCGCTGGTCACCGGGCCGACCGAGCAGCTCGTACGGGACGTGCTGCGGTACCGTCTCGACGGCGCGCTGGTCAGCGGCCCGGTGCGGCAGCCCGGCGTGGTGGAGACGCCGGTGTTCGAGGAGCGCCTCGTCCTGCTCACGGCGCGCCGCGTCACCGACCTGGACTCGGTGCCTGCTGATCCCACGATCCTCGTCTTCCGCTCCGGTTGCTCCTATCGACGGCGTCTGGAGAGCGTCCTGCACGCGCGGGGCGCGGTCGGCGTTCGCTGTATGGAGCTGGGGACGCTGGACGGCATCCTCGGCTGCGTCGGGGCCGGGATGGGAATCAGTCTGCTGCCCGCTGCCGTGGTCGAGCGGCACGCCGCCCGCGAACAGGTCCGGGTGCACGAGCTGCCGGAGCAGGAGGCCCGCGCGCAGACCGTCTTCGTCCAGCGCGCCGACGCACCGCCGATGCCCGCCCTGACGCGGTTCCTCACGCATGCGCAGGCGGTGGATCCGGGGCCGCCCGTCCTGCGCATGGCCGGGGGTTCCACGGCGACGGACGGTTCGCCGATCCGGCGCGCCCGCTGACCAGTTGGCCCGTTGGCCCGTTGGCCATCGGAGAGTTCTCTTTCGGCGATGGCTCCCATCGCCATCAATCGTTGGATCGGAACTCTCGGCGAACCTACCGTTTTCCTGACGCCGCACCGCCCGCCGCTCAGCCGACGGACGCTGCCCCGGACCAAGGAGACTTCGCCATGCTGACCACGCGCCTCACCCACGCCTTCGGAATCGAGCACCCGGTCGTACTCGCCCCCATGGACGTCGTCTCCGGGGCCCGGCTCGCCATGGCGGTGACCGACGCCGGCGGACTCGGTCTCCTCGGCGGCGGCTACGGCGACGAGCGGTGGCTGAAGCGTGAGTTCGCCACGGCAGCCGGCACCCGCGTGGGGTGCGGCTTCATCACCTGGAGCCTGGCCCGCCGTCCCGGACTTCTCGACATCGCCCTGGAGCACCGGCCCGCCGCCGTGATGCTGTCCTTCGGCGATCCGGCACCGTTCGCCGACCGCATCCGCGCCGCCGGCGTACCGCTGATCTGCCAGGTCCACACGCTCGACCAGGCCCGGCAGGCCCTCGACGCCGGTGCGGACGTCGTCGTCGCGCAGGGCGGCGAGGCCGGCGGGCACGGAGCGGGCACCCGCTCGACGTTCACCCTCGTGCCGGACATCGCGGACCTGATCGCCGACCGCTCCCCCGGCACTCTTCTGCTGGGCGCCGGCGGGGTGGCGGACGGTCGCGGACTGGCCGCCGCACTCGCCCTCGGCGCGGACGGTGTCCTCGTCGGAACCCGGTTCTGGGCGACGGAGGAAGCGGACGCCTCCGCTCGCGCCCAGGCCCGGGCGGTGGCGGCCGACGGCGACGACACCCTGCGCACCACGGTCTACGACATAGTGCGCCGGTACGACTGGCCCGCGCCGTACGACGCGCGCCTGCTGCGCAACCAGTTCGTCGAGCGGTGGCACGGCCGGGAGAGCGAACTCGACGCCCATCTCACCGAGGTCGCCGCGGAGTTCACGGCCGCCCTCGCGGAGCAGGACTTCGACCTCGCGAACGTGATCGTCGGCGAGGGGGTCGGCCTGGTCCGGGAAATCCTGCCCGCGGGAGAGGTGGTGCGCCGGATGGCGCAGGACGCCGCCGCCCGCCTGGGCCGGTGGGCTCCGCGGACTGCGGCGCTCGGCGGCTGAGCCGGCGTTCTCGGGACACGGACCAGGGGGGCCGGCAACCCTCCGGTGGTCTGCGCATGCCGCGCCGGGGTGGTGGGGGCACCCTGGAGATATGGTCCGCGCCAATGAGGAGGTCGAGGCGCTGCTCCAGGAGTACGCCGACCTCATCGCGATCAGTGGTGGTGACGCCTTCAAGGCCCGGGCGTACGAGAAGGCCGCCCGGGCCATCGGTGGGCATCCCGCCGACGTCTCGAAGCTCGACGCGACGGGGCTGCGGGAGATCCCGCACGTCGGGGCGTCGATCGCGGAGAAGGTGGTGGAGTATCTGCACTCCGGCCGGGTGTCGGTGATCGAGGAGACCCGGGCGACGATCCCGGCGGGGGTCCGGGAGCTGATCACCATCCCGACCCTGGGGCCGAAGAAGGCCCTGGTGCTCTACGAGGACCTCGGCATCACCTCGGTGGACCAGCTGCTGGACGCCGTCCACGAGGAGCGGCTGCGGGATCTGAAGGGATTCGGCGAGAAGACCGAGGAGAACATCCTGCACGGGATCTCGCTGCTGCAGAAGGCGGGCGGCGGGCGCATCCTGATCAGCGCCGCGATGGACGTCGCCGAGCAGATCACCGGGGAGCTGTCCCGGGTCACCGGCTGTGAGCGGTGCACCTACGCCGGCTCGCTGCGCCGGATGCGGGAGACGATCGGGGACATCGACATCCTGGTGGCGGCGGAGCACTCCGCGCCGTTCATGGCGGCGCTGGCGGAACTCCCGTCCACCGCCGAGGTCATCGCGCACGGCGAGAAGAAGACCTCGGTCCGCACCACCAAGGGCCTCCAGGTCGATCTGCGGGTGCTGCCGCCGGCGTCCTGGGGCGCGGGCCTGCAGTACTTCACCGGGGCGAAGGCGCACAACATCCGCACCCGCGCGATCGCGGTACGGCACGGGCTCAAGCTGTCGGAATACGGGCTGTTCGACGCCGAGAGCGGGGAGTTGGTGACCTCGGAGACCGAGGAGGAGATCTACGCCCGGCTGGGGCTGCCGTGGATCGCGCCGCCGCTGCGTGAGGACCGGGGCGAGGTCGCCGCCGGGCTGCGCGGCGAACTGCCCGACCTGGTGGCCGAGGACGCCGTCCGGGGCGATCTGCACACCCACACCGACCTCACCGACGGGCTGTCCTCCCTGGAGGACATGGTCGTCGCGGCCGCCGCCCGGGGCTACAAGTACTACGCGGTCACCGACCACGCCCCCAACCTCTACATGCAGCGGATGACCGACGAGAAGATGCTGGCGCAGCGGGAGGAGGTGCACGCGCTGGACCGTAAACACCGCGGTATGCGGCTGCTGCACGGCACCGAACTCAACATCGGCCCGGACGGGGAGGTCGACTGGCCCGATGAATTCCTGGCGGAATTCGACCTCTGTGTGGCCTCGGTGCACTCGCACTTCAACCAGAGCCGGAAGGCGTTGACCCGCCGTCTCGTCCGCGCCTGCGAGAATCCGTACGTCGCGATCATCGGCCATCCCACCACCCGGCTGATCGGCAAACGCCCGGGAATCGACGCGGACTTCGACGAGGTCTTCGCGGCCTGCGCGCGGACCGGCACCGCACTGGAAATCAACGCCCATCCCGAGCGGCTGGACCTGTGCGACGAGGACATTCTGCGCGCCAAGCGCCACGGCGTGAAATTCGCGGTGAACTCCGACGCACACTCCACCACGCATCTGCCGTATATGCGGTACGGGGTGGGCACCGCGCAGCGCGGCTGGCTCACCGCGGACGACGTCATCAACACCTGGCCGCTCACCAAGCTCCGGCGTTTTCTGCGCGCCGGCCGCCGGGCATAGCGACCAACCCCGTCGGCTGGTGCGTCAGGCCGGCTCGGGGGCCGGCTGCCGGGCACGGGCCCGTCGGTGCACCCGGTCCAGCAGGGCGGCGGGGTCGGGCTCGGCCTGGAGGCCGCGGAGCAGCAGCAGCCACAGGTCGCCCAGGTGCCGCTCGATGTTCCGCCGCCCCTCCAGGGCGTCGGAGACGGTGTGCAGCCCGAAGAAGGCACAGACGACGCCGTGCGCGGTGGCGGCGGGCGCCACACCGACGGCGAGTTCGCCGTTGCGGTCGGCCTCCTCCAGCAGCTGGGTGACGGCCTCGATCCAGCCGAGGAACGGCGTCGGCAGCTGGGTCTCGATGGCCTTGCGCTCGGCCCAGAGGCGGGCCCCGGCCCGGACCACGATGTCGTCCCGGAACGCCCGCGCCACGTCGAAGCTCAGCCCGACGAGTTTCTCCAGTGCCGGCACTCCGGTCTGCCGGTAGCGGCCGATCAACTGCGGCCAGGTGACGAAGTGTTCCTCGACGATGGCGAGGGCGAGCTTCTCCTTGCTGGCGAAGTGGAAATAGATCGCGCCGCTGGTGCGGCCGGAATGAGAACTGATATCGCTGATGCTCGTCCCGGCATAGCCCCGTTCGTCGAACAGGGTCGCGGCCGCTTCCAGAAGGAACCTGCGGGTGGTCTTCGCCCGGCTCTGCACATGCACCTCGGATGTCGTCCTCGTGCCCTCGGCAGGAAATGTACCGCGCGCCCGGACCCCGCACATTCACAGGTGCGCGTGTTCGAGATTCGATATTCCCTGGTCATATGAGTACGTCACCTGTCGGCAGCGCCGGCGGCGGGCCCGGACCGCTGAGCTGGTCCCGCACCGTCGAGCGGGAGTTGGTGCACCGGACCTCCGTGGCGGAGGTCCTGCTCACGGATGTCCGGCGGACAGCCGCCCCGGACGTCTTCGAGGCGGCGGCGTGCTGGCCGCGCGCCCACACGACGTTCCCCCGCGACGGATCGCAGCGGCACAGTCCGCTGGTCCTGGTCGAGACCCTGCGCCAGCTCGGGCTGTATGTGCCGCTGCGGTTCCACGGGGTGCCCCCGGCACACCGGGCGATCATCACCGACCTGCACTTCCGCCTGGTGCCGGCGAGCGAGCCGGCGCCCGGGCCGGGCGCGACGGAGGTCAGTTGCCGTACCGAGGTCAACGGCGTCCGGCGGGCTCCGAACGGCTCCGTCACCGGCCTGCGCCTGTCCGCCGTCTTCGCCGCCCGCGGGGTGGTGTTCGGGTGGGGCGGCGGCGGCGTGCGGTTCGTGCACCGGGCGGGCTACGCCGCACTGCGGGCACGGGGCGCGGCCGACCCGGCGCCGCGTATGCCCCCGGCGGCGCACCGGCCGGACACCGCCGCACTGACGGTGAACCACCCCCAGGACGCGGTACTGGCCGAGGACGGGGAAGGGCTTCTGGTGGCACCGGCCGACCCCTTGCACCCGTTCCTCTTCGACCACCCCACCGACCACGTACCCGGGATGGTGCTGCTGGAGGCGGCCCGGCAGGCCGTCGCCTACCGCAGCGGGGGCGCACTGGCCCGGCCGTGCGCCGGGCGGCTGAGGGCGGTCCGGTTCACCGAACTCGCGCCGTCCGCGCGCGTCCTGTGCACCCGGCACCACGCGACCTGCGTGTTCCGCGTCGTCCAGGGCGGCACACCAACGGCCTACGGCACCCTCAGTTACGCACAGGGCGTAAAACGCGGACCTTCATCCAGCCACTGACCCCGTTGCGTGGCCCTCCGCGGCGTAGCGATCGCGGCAACGTAGTGATCGTCATGTTCCGGCGCCGGGCGCGGCCAGGCCCCCGGCCTCGGTTCCGATGATGGGTACGGCACCGGCGGATCACGCCAACTCCCTTGCAACACACGGGATTTGCTCTACCGGAGGCGGTCGCGGGGCCGCGCCCCGGGCGGGCGTCCCGGCCCGTGTGCCAGGCACCGCCGCCCCCCATCACGGCCCCCCGCGTTAGGGTGGACCCATGCTTTGACGCCTGCCCGCAGCCCGGGCACCCCCGCCTACTCCTTCGTTGCCGCATCACACGCCGAATCCGGCTCCGGATCCACGAAGGAGAGTTCCTCATGACCACGTCGACCCCGATCGACGTCCCCCAGGCGTTCGCCGCCTCCTACGGTGCGCACGGCGCCGCGGAGCGCGCCTGGCTCGCCCGACTGCCCGCGCTCGGCGCGGAGTTCCTCGACCGCTGGGCGCTGCGGCCGGACGGCCCCGCCCGCTACGGCATGGCCTCGCTCGTGCTGCCGGTACGGCGGCCGGACGGTACGCCGGCCGCGCTCAAGCTCCAGCAGGCGCGGGAGGAGACCGAGGGCGCCGCGATCGGCCTGCGGACCTGGGGCGGCAACGGCATCGTGCGGCTGCTCGACCACGACGAGGCGAGCGCCACCCTGCTGTTGGAGCGGCTGGACGCCGCCCGGCCGCTGTCCGCGGTGCCCGACGACACCGAGGCGCTGCTGATCCTGGCCGGGCTGATGGCACGGCTGGTGGCGGTACCGGCCCCGCCGGGGCTGCGGCGGCTCGCGGACGTCGCCGCCGCCATGCTCGACCAGGCCCCGCGGGCCGTCGGCGCGCTGCACGACCCGGCCGAACGGGAACTGGTGCGCTGCTGCGCGTCCGTCGTGGCCGGTCTGCTCGGTGAGAGCGGGGACCGCCTGCTCCACTGGGACCTGCACTACGACAACGTACTGGCCGGCGAGCGGGAGCCCTGGCTGGCCATCGATCCGGAGCCGCTGGCCGGCGACCCCGGTTTCGAGTTGATGCCCGCCCTGCGCAACCGGTGGGACGAGATGGTGGCCACCGGTGATGTGCGGCGAGCGGTGCTGCGCCGCTTCGACCTGCTGACGGAGGTGGTCGGCCTGGACCGCGAACGGGCCGCAGGCTGGACGCTCGGCCGGGTGCTGCAGAACGCCCTGTGGGAGATCGAGGACGGCGAGTCCGCGCTCGAATCCGACCAAGTGGCCATCGCCACCGCCCTGTTGGAGCACCGGATGTGAGGCCCGTCGACCGGGTCTGAGGTCTCTTGAGGGAGCGTGCGGCCCTCGGGCCGTCGTGCGGCGCCGTGTTCCGTGATGCGGGCGGCGTCTGCCATGCTGCCGGGCGGGGTGCCTCCCCGCCCGGCGGGGGCACCGTAGGTGTCCGGCCGACGAAGGGGGCAGCACGTGCACGACACGGACGTCACAGGCGCCACGGACGACCGGGGAACCGGCCTGCCGCACGACGGCGCCGCGCGGATCGCGCTCACCGACACCGCCGCCGCGCTGCTGCGCACGCTGCGCGAGCGGCACGGGCCACTGATGTTCCACCAGTCCGGCGGCTGCTGCGACGGCAGTGCGCCGATGTGCTACCCGGCCGGGGAGTTCCGTACCGGCGGGTCGGACGTGCGGCTGGGGCGGCTGGCGGTGGCGGGCGTGCCCGAGACGGTGGACTTCTGGATGTCGGGCGAGCAGTTCGCCCGCTGGCGGCACACCCATCTGACAGTGGACGTCGTACCGGGGCGGGGCAGCGGCTTCTCGCTGGAGGCGCCGGAGGGGGTGCGCTTTCTGATCCGCTCGCGGCTCTTCACGGACGAGGAGCGGGCGCGGCTCGACGGATAAGGCCCCGGGTCGGCGGGAGCCGGGAGCAAAGGCTCCGGCGGAAACGGTGAGACCCCGCGCACGGGGGAAAGCGCGGGGTCTCACCGGGCCCAACGGGCCGGCGGCGGCCGGAGTTCCCGCCCGGTGAAGATTCGCGGAAGAGTGCGGAAAAATTCCGTACGGGCGGGACCCCGGGCCTCCGGGCGGGCGGCGGGGCGGTTACGGCTCGTCCTGGACCAGGCGCTCCAGCATGTCCTGGAACTCCACGTCGACCACCACCCGAAGGCCGTCGCCGTCCGGTTCGCTCAGTGGTGTCATCCGTCCGCGCCGCCACCAGTACACCCGGGGGCTGATCGCGCCCGCCGCGTCCTCATGGCCGGCCGCGGCGAACTGCGCCATCGCCTGGAGCGCCGGGATGACCTGGGCGTCGTGGATGCGGTGGAACGCCAGCTGGTGGCGGAAGGGCAGGGCGACCAGGGCGCCGTCGGGGGTGAGGGCGGTGCCCATCAGGCGCTCGACCAGGTCGTCGAGGACCAGTACCCGGCTCGCGGTGAAGAAGGAGTCCCCCAGCAGCACCTCGAACGCGGAGCCGTCGCCGCGCCGCACCGTCTCGTGCCCCTCGACGGGCAGCGCGCGGAGGTTGTTCATGGCGCGGATCCGCAGCTCCGCGACGTCCCCGAGGTCGGTGAGGGAGTCCTCGCTGAGCATCTGGACGGCCTCGGGCAGATCGAGGGCGAGCACCTCGCACAGGCCGGGCGCCGGCTCGTGGCCGTAGTGGAAGGAGTCGGAGGCGGGCAGGGTCTCCTGGGCGACGATCCGGGGATAGAGACAGGCCCGGATCTCGTCGTGGGAGAGGATCTCCAGCGGCTGCGGGCCGTCCATGGTGCGCAGCACCTTGCCGACGTGGTCGCGGACGAGCCCCGGCCAGCAGCGCTCGCCGCGGCGGTCACGATGGCAGACGGCGGCCAGATTGCCCAGGCCGAACTGACGGCCGGCGGAGTCGGTGACCACGCCGGCGTAGACGGTGACCTCCAGGCCGCGCTCGGCGAACGCCTGCCGGACCTCGGATCTGAAGAAGCGGCCTTCCCGCTCCGAGAAGAAGCCGAACTCCTCGTCGCGTGCGAGCTCGCGGGGATCCCGCTTCGGTCCTCGGCGGAACAGACCCATCTCTTCCTCCCGGCTGCGGCCGGCCGCATCGGCCTTGAATGCGCCGATGGTAACGGGTGCCTCCGTCAGCGGGGTCGCCCCGCGGCCGGGGACGGGGACGCGGGGCGACCGTGGGGACGGTGAGCGGAGGGGAGACGGAAGGGAATACAGAAGGGAATGCGGAGCCGGACGAGCGGGTGGTCCTAGCCGATGTTGACGTCGATGCAGGCGTAGAAGGCGTTGGCGGTGTCGGCGATGTTCCAGACCGCGAGGATCTTCTGCTTGCCCTTGATGTCGCCGAAGTCCACGGTGTGGGAGACCTCGGCCGGAGGCTGGGCGCCGTGGCCGTCGATCTCGGCGACCTTCCGGCCGTTGGCGAAGTACTGCCAGTTGCTGGTGGCGTGACGGGCCGTGAACCGCCAGGTGAAGGTCTGGCTGCTGTTGACCGGGGTGACCTGCCACGGCTTGGAGTCGTCGTCCAGATCGGCGAACTGGCTGTTGCCGCCGCTGCAGCTGGTCAGCCCCTTGGGCCCTTCGACGCTCTGCGGCTCCCACTTGATGGGGCCGCAGTCGACGGTGCCGGCGGCGCACTGGGCCTGCCGACTGGGCGGCGAGGAGACATAGCCGTGGGCGCTGGCCGGGCCGGCCGGCAGGGTGACGACGAGGAGGGGGGCGATGCCGGCGCCTATGGCGAGGGCCAGCCTTCTTTTCTTGTCCATGTCAACCCTTTCGCGTAGGGGGGTGGTTGACGTGAAGACGTGCCGAGCGATTGGTCCAGACTTAATGCTCTGACCGCGTACGGTCAAGAGGTCGTACATGCTCGCCACGCGCCCCACCCACCGCACTGGAGACCCGGACCACCAGTTCCGGCGCGAGGCGGACGGTGCGCACCGGGCGGCGGGGGCCGGGGACCGGGGCCGTGGCGGGGCGACGGGCGAGCAACCGGGCGGCTTCGGCGGCGAGTTCGGCCACCGGCTGGCGCACCGTCGTCAGCGCCGGATCGGCGAGACCGGCCAGCGGGATGTCGTCGAAGCCGGTGACCGCGACCTCGCCGGGGACGTCGGCGCCCAGCTGGCGCAGGCGCTGCAGGGCGCCGGCCGCGATCAGGTCGTTGGCGCAGATCACGGCGTCCGGCCGGGCCGGCCAGATGCGGTCCACGGCAGCCCGGCCCCACTCCACGGAGAAGTCGCCGAGCACCGTGCGTGCGGGCGCGGCCGGGTCGAGGGCGGCCGCCCCCGCGGCGTAGGCCGTGCGCCGCTCGACCGCCGCGGAGGCGGTGCCGGCGGCGCCGATGAAGCACGGGCGGCGGCGGCCGGTGGCGGCGAGGTGGTCCAGGACGAGGGCCATCCCGGCGGCGTTGTCGACCGCGACCGAGTCGGCGACGCCGGGGCCGCAGCCGCGGTCCAGCAGCACCAGCGGCACCTGTGCCGCGGCGGCGGCCACCGCGTCCCGGCTGCGCCGCTCGTCCACCGGGATCAGCAGCAGGGCGTCCACCCGGCGGCCCAGCAGGGCGGCGATCCGGGCGGCCTCGGTCTCCGGGTCGTCGTCGCAGTCGGCGAGCAGGACGGCCCGGCCCTCGGCGTGCAGGACGTGCTCCAACTCCCGGACCAGGGAGGGGAAGAAGGGGTTGGTGATCTGCGGGAGGACCAGGCCGACGGTGCCGGTGCAGCGGCTGCGCAGCGCGCGGGCGACCTCGTTGGGGCGGTAGCCCAGACGGTCGGCCGCCTCGCGCACGGCGCGGGCCGTCTCGGCGCCGACCGGGCGGGTGCCGGCCAGCACGCGGGAGACGGTGGCGACGGAGCAGCCCGCCGCGTGCGCGACGTCCCGCAAGGTCACTTCGGCCACGACGGCGTGCCCTTCCACTTCGGGACGGCGGCCGTGCGAACGGCGCCGTCCCGGACGATGGCGGCAAACGTTATCACCGCCCGTGCACAGGCGTACCAGCTCCGTACGGCTCGATACCAGTGGGTAGCCGGGTCACCTGCCTCACACTTCGTTGACGTTTCATTGACATCTCCGCGGCGTATGAGCGAAATTTCCGGAGAACGTTTTCCCGAGGTAGCTGCCTGCTGCGGCGCGCCCCAGAGATCGAGTTCACCCCGCTTCACCGTTCCGCAGAGCAAAGGGGCTCGCCCGTTGGCCAGAAAGATCATCCTCGACTGCGACCCGGGGCATGACGACGCGATCGCCATGCTCCTGGCCCACGGCAATCCCGACGTCGAACTGGTCGCCGTGACGACCGTGGTCGGCAACCAGACGCTGGAGAAGGTGACCCGCAACGCGCTGTCGGTGGCGGCGATCGCCGGGATCACCGGTGTGCCGTTCGCCGCGGGCAACCCGCGTCCGCTGGTCCGGTCCATCGAGACCGCCCCCGACATCCACGGCGAGACCGGCCTCGACGGGCCCGAACTGCCCGAGCCGGCCTTCGAGCTGGACCGCCGGCACGCCGTCGACCTCATCATCGACACCGTGATGTCGCACGAGCCGGGCGAGATCACCATCGTCCCCACCGCCGGGCTGACCAACATCGCGATGGCCGTGCGCAAGGAGCCCCGGATCGCCGAGCGGGTGCGCGAGGTCGTCCTGATGGGCGGCGGCTACCACGAGGGCAACTGGAGCGCGGTCGCCGAGTTCAACATCATCATCGACCCCGAGGCCGCGCACATCGTCTTCAACGAGAAGTGGCCGGTCACCATGGTCGGTCTGGACCTCACCCACCAGGCGCTGGCCACCCCCGAGGTCGAGGCGCGGATCGCCGCGCTGGGCACCGCACCGTCCCGGTTCGTGCTGGAGCTGCTGGACTTCTTCCGCGAGGCGTACCGCGAGAACCAGGGCTTCGACCACCCGCCGGTGCACGACCCGTGCGCGGTGGCGTACGTCATCGACCCGGACGTGATGACCGTCCGCAAGGCGCCGGTCGACATCGAGCTGCGCGGCGCGCTGACCCTGGGCATGACCGTCACCGACTTCCGGGCGCCGGCGCCGGCCGACTGCCACACCCAGGTCGCGGTCAAGCTGGACCACGAGCGGTTCTGGAACCTCGTCGTGGACGCCCTGGAGCGGATCGGCGAAGGCCGGGCATGAACCTCTCCACCGCACCACGTACCACCGAGGTCTCCGGCGTCGGGTCCGGCGTCCGGATCGGCGTACTGGTCACCGCGCTGCTGGCGGCCTGCTTCGCCTTCCAGCTGAACGCCAGCATGCTCAGCCCGGCGCTGAAGAGCATCGAGGACTCGCTCGGTGCCAGCTCCGCCGAAGTGGGCATGACGCAGACCGCGTTCTTCACCTCCGCCGCGCTGTTCTCACTCTTCCTGCCCCGGCTGGGCGACGTCCTCGGCCGGCGCCGGGTGCTGGCCGGCATGCTGGCCCTGATGGCCGTCGGGTGTGTGGTCGCCGCGCTGGCGACGAGCGTCCCGATGCTGTTCGCCGGGCGGATCATCCAGGGCGTGAGCGGGCCGGTCGTCCCGCTGTGCCTGATCATGCTGCGGGTCGAGGTCAAGGAGCCCAAGAAGTACGGCACGCTGCTGGGCGTGATCACCGCCGTCAACGGCGGTATCGCCGGCATCGACTCGCTGGCCGGCGGCTACCTCGCCGACCACCACGGCTTCGAGTCGGTCTTCTGGGCGATGGCGGTCGTGGCGGCCGTGGCGACCGCCCTGGTGGCCACCCTGACCCCGGAGTCCAAGGCCGCGGCCGCGTCCCGGATGGACTGGCCCGGCGCGGCACTGCTGGTCGTCTCGGTCGGCGCGCTGCTGATCGCCCTGAACGAGGCCGGCAAGCTGGCCGCCGCCGACTGGACGATGATCGCCGTACTGGTGGTGCTGGCCGCCGTCGCGTTCGCGCTGTTCTGGCGGACCGAGAACCGCAGCGGGCACCCGCTGGTCGCCACCCGGCACCTCAAGCAGCGCGCCACCTGGTCGCTGCTGTTGACCACGGTGCTGACGATGACCGGTGTGTTCGCGGTGATGAACGGCCTGATCCCGGCCTTCGCCCAGGACGCACAGGCCGGTCTGGGGATGTCCGCTGAGCAGTCCGCCTGGTGGACGCTGTCGCCGTACGCGCTCGCCGGGCTGGCGATGGGCCCGGTGGCCGGCCGGCTGGCCGCGACCTTCGGCTACGGCCGGATCCTGCGGCTGGGCCTCTTCGGCTCCGTGGGGTCGGTGGTGCTGATGCTGCTGACGATGCACAGCCAGTCGCATGTGCTGCTGCTGGTGACCTCGCTGCTGGTGGGCATCACCTACGCGGGCGTGGCCAACATCGTCCTCAACGGGCTGGGCATCGTCCTCTCCCCCGGCGAGAACCCCGGCTTCCTGCCGGGTCTGAACGCGGGCGCCTTCAACCTCGGCGCGGGGCTGAGCTTCGCTGCGCTGTACGCGGTGAAGACCGCGCTGACGCCCGCCGACCCGGCCTCGGCCGGCGGCTACACCGCTGGCATGATCGCCGGTGTGGTCATCCTGGCGCTGGCCATCGCGACGTCGTTCCTGATCCCGAAGCCGGTGGCGGCCGAGGCCAACGGCTGACGACCGACGGCACGGGCCCTACGACGCGACCGCCCGCCGCACCCGGACCCCGGGGCGGCGGGCGGTCGCGTCGTACGAGCGGCGCGGTCCCTCCCTGTTCATTCCTGTCCATCCCGTCCCGCCCTGTTGTCAGGGCCAGGGGAAAAGGGAGACTGGAAAGGGAGGCAACGGAGGCAGCAATGGTCATGGAACACGGTATGGACAAGACCGGTCCCGCCCGGGACGACATGATGAAGAAGCAGCTTCGGGGCCAGATGTCGCTGGACCGCTCCCTGCGCACGGACGAGAGCCGCGAGCTGGAGCCGGCCGGCGAGGACCAGCCGGTGGCGGCCCCCTCTCCGGAGAGCGTCTATCGGGGCGGCACCCCGCACGGTATGTCCGAGCGCGATGTCGGCCTGCGCTCCGAGCTGGCCCAGTACCTCGGGCGCAGCGTCTATCCGGCCGAGCGCGGCGACATCATCCGCACCCTGCGCGGCAACCACGCCCCGGACCGCCTGGTCACGATGGCCGAGCAGTTGCCCGCCCACCACCGCTACGGAAACGTGCAGGGCATCGCCGAGTCGCTCGGGCTGGGAACCGAGGACCGGCGCTCCTGAGGCCGAGCGGCGCTCACCGGCGGACAATGGCCATGACGGAGCGCACCCACCGACCCCGCACGGAGGCGAAAAGGAGGGCGGCAATGTCCGACGACGCCATGGGCGACGAGGTCTACCAGCCGCCCAGATCTGCCCCCGAGGACAACCCCAACGACCTCGACATGGAGGACGCCCTCGACGAGCCCGGGCTCGACGAGACGCTGGACACCGGCTACTCGCCGCCGGAGCGCCCGTTCGTGGTGAACCACGACGGGACCACCGCGCAGGAGCAGCACGACCGCGAGTCGCTGGCCCACCGGCTCTCGATCGAGCTGCCGGACGTGTGCGCGCGGGACGGCGACGGCATCGGCGATCTGCCGGACGGCGAGGGCGAGCCCTACGACGACCAGGTCGGCGACGAGCGCGCCGGGCGGATCGTCAGCCACGACGAGGGCTTCTGGCGCGGCGGCGGCAGCAACGACATCACCGCCCGCGACGTCGGCATCGACGGCGGCGCCGCGTCCGCCGAGGAGGCGGCGGTGCACATCGCCCACGACGTGGGCGGGTCGGTCGAAGGTGAGTTGTAGGGCCTGACCGAGGGGCGGGGCTGAGCCGGGCGTCCCCGGTGGCGGGCGGGGCACCCGCCCGCCCCGCCACCCGGGGACGCGGGGTGTTCAGGCCGCCAGTACAGGCAGCGGCTTCTCGTACAGCCAGGTGTGCAGCAGCGGCCGAGCCCGGGGGCCGGCGCAGCGTTCGGCGTGGGCGAGGAAGGCCCCGGTGTCGGCGCTGGCGCCGCGGTGTGCGCTGTGCCAGCTGCGGAGCACGGCGAAGAACCGCTGGTCGCCGACGGCGCGGCGGAGCGCGTGCAGGGCGCAGGCACCGCGGACGTAGACCCGGTCGTCGAAGATCCGGCGCTGGCCGGGGTCGGCGATCCGCAGGTCCTGGGGGCGGTCGCGCAGCGTGCGCCATTCCCGGCGGGCGATCTCGTCGGCGGTGTCCTCGCCGATGTGCTCGGACCACAGCCACTCCGCGTAGGTGGCGAAGCCCTCGTTGAGCCAGATGTCGCGCCAGTCGCGCAGGCTGACGCTGTTGCCGTACCACTGGTGGGCGATCTCGTGCGCGACCAGGGTCTCCGCGCCGCGCTGGCCGTCGATGTGGTTGCTGCCGAACACCGACCGGGTCTGGTTCTCGACCGGGGCGGCGAGTTCGGCGTCGACGACCACCGCGCCGTACGCCTCGAACGGGTAGCGGCCGAAGTGGTCGCTGAACGCCCGGAGCATGTCCGGCTGACGGGCCAGGTCGTACGCCGCCTGCTCGGCCAGCCGCGCGGGATAGGAGTTGTGCAGCGTGATCGCCGGGTGGTCCGGGCCGAGGCGGGCGGTGCCGCTGTCGTGCCGGAACCGCCCGGTGTAGAGCGCGGCGAGGTACGGCGCCATGGGGCCGGGGTGGTGGTAGGTCCAGCACTCGTGCGGCCCGCTGCGGCGGCGTTCGAGCAGGGTGCCGTTGGCGAGGGCGTGCTGGCCGTGCGGGACGCTGATCCGGAAGGTGAAGGCCGCCTTGTCGTCGGGACGGTCGTTGCAGGGGAACCACGACGGGGCGCCGAGCGGCTGGGAGGCGACCAGGGTCCCGCCGTGCGAGTCGCCGGTGCGGTCCCAGCCGATCGGGCCGAACGGCGAGCGGACCGGGCGGGGCCGGCCGCGGTAGCCGATGTCCATGGTGAAGCGGGCGCCGGTGGCCAGCGGGTAGGGGGCCGCCAGGTAGAGCTTCCCGTTCTGCTGGCGGGTGCGGACCCGGGTCCCGTCGATGTGGGCGGTGTGCACGGTCAGACGGGAGAGGTCCAACTCGACCCGGTCCAGGGGCCCGTTGGCCACCGCCTCGATGCGGGCCCGCCCCTGGAGGCCGCCGTCGGACGGGCGGTAGGTCAGGTGCAGGTCGTAGGAGACGGTGTCGTGGGCGTAGGTGCCGTGCCGCGGGAAGTAGCGCTCGGAGAGCGACCAGGCGAGGCCGTCCGCGGCCGTCGCGGCGAGCGGGAGCAGGGCGGCGCCCCGGAGGAGCGCGCGCCTGCTGCAGCGGGTCACGCGGCCGCCCCGCCTTCCGCGCGGGCCGCGGTGGGGCGGGCCGGGCGTTCGCCGGCGATCGGGTTGCCGGCCCAGCGGGTGTGGGCGGGCACGCTCTCGCCGCGCATGACCAGGGACGACGGTGCGATCGAGGCGCGCGCCCCGACGTCGGTGCCGGGGAGCACGATGCCGTGCGGGCCGAGCGAGGAGCCCTCGGCGAGGCGGACGGTGTCCAGGCGCATGATCCGGTCGTGGAAGAGGTGGGTCTGCAGGACGCAGCCGCGGTTGACGCTGACGCCGTCGGCGAGGGTGATCAGGTCGGTCTCCGGCAGCCAGTAGCTCTCCAGCCAGACCCCGCGCCCGATCTTGGCGCCGAGGGTGCGCAGCCACCAGTTGAGCACCGGGGTGCCGGTGAAGGCGCCGGCCATCGAGGGCACGGCGAGCGACTCGACGAAGGTGTCGTAGAGCTCGTTGCGCCACACGAACGAGGACCACAGCGGATGCTCGCCGGCGGTGAACCGGCCGACCAGCGTCCACTTCGCGGCGGTGGTGACGAGCAGCGCCAGCAGGCCCGCGACCAGCAGCAGCGGGGCGCCGATCAGCGCCGCGAGGCCGAGGCCGCCGTGGGTGAAGGCGTCCTGTTCGGTGAGGAACACGCCCTCGGCGAGGGCCACTGCGCACATCAGGGGCAGCACCCGGCACATTTCCACGGCGGCGCGGGCCAGGACCAGCCGGCGCGGCGGTGCGAAGGTCCGGGCCGGGTCGGCCTGGGCCGCCACCCGGGGCAGCGGCATGGCCGGGCGGCCCAGCCAGGACATCCCCGGTTCGCCGTCGGCGGGCGCGTTGGAGAGCACGCCGACCAGGCTGTGGTCGGGGACGTCGTGGCCGGGGTCGACGATGCCGGAGTTGCCGACGAAGGCCCGGCGGCCGATCCGGACGGTGCCCAGCCGCAGCCATCCGCCGCGGAGTTCGAAGGGGGCGACGAGGGTGTCGTCGGCGAGGAAGGCGCCGTCCTCGACGTGCAGCAGGGAGGGCAGCGGCAGCACGGTGGAGATCTCGGCGTGCTTGCCGACCTTGGCGCCGAGCAGCCGCAGCCAGTGCGGGGTGCCGAGGCTGGCGTAGAGCGGGAAGAGGCTGCCGCGGGCGCCGTCCAGGAGGCGGGTCACCAGCCAGGCGCGCCAGGCGACGCCGCCGCCGGCCGGGTGCAGGCCGGGCTTGATGCCGCGGCCGAGGAGCCGCACCACGCCGGCGGTCACCAGGATCGAGCAGCCGGTGGTGAGGACCGTGAAGACCGGTGCGGCCACCAGCAGGCGCACCGCGGCGGTGCCCAGGGTGCCGCTGTCGCGGAGCAGGAAGTACGCGCCGACCAGTGCGGGGGCGCCGGACAGCAGGGCCAGCAGCGGCAGGCCGAGCAGGGCGAGCGCGTAGGCGACGGTCCAGCGGCGCGAGCGGTGCCGCCGGGGCGCGGGCCAGGCGGCGCCGGCCATCCGCTCGGCGGCGCCGGCGGGGCGAGCCGGGGAGCCGGTCCAGCAGGCGCCGTCGGGGATCTCGCCGTTCAGGCAGCCGCCGGCGGCGAGTTCGGCGTCCCGGCCGACGACGGCGCCGGGCATCAGCATGCTGCGGTGGGCGACCCGGGCCCCGGCGCCGATCCGGACCGTGCCGATGTGCAGGGTGTCGCCGTCGAGCCACCAGCCGGAGATGTCGGCCTCGGGTTCGACGCTGCAGCCGTCGCCGAGTTCGGCGAGGCCGGTGACCGGCGGCATGGTGTGCAGTGCCACGTCGCGGCCGGTGGCGCAGCCCAGCGTCCGGGCGTAGAGCCGCGCCCAGGGTGTGCCGAGCAGGGACGGGACGCCGAAGGCGGCGACCACGCGTTCGGCGGTCCACAGGCGCAGGTGGGTGGCGCCGCCGCGCGGATAGGCGCCGGGGCGGAGGGAGCCGGCGAGTGTCCGGGCGGCGAGGGCGCCGAGGGCGCAGCGCATCGGGGCGCTGTAGAGCACCACCCAGCCGACGATGATCAGCCACCAGGCGGTGTGCGGGGCCCAGACCTGCGGGGCGAGCCAGCCGAGGATGTTGTCCGCGAGCGCGAGACCGACGAGTCCGCGCAGCCCGGCGATGCCGTACAGGCCGGTCTGGACGAGGAGTTGGACGACGGCGGTGCGGCGCGGGACGGGGCGGACCGGGCGGACCTCGTCCACCGGGCCGCCGAGCGAGTCGAGGTGCTCGGCCATGTCGCGCAGCACCGGGTGGCGGTAGAGGTCGGCGACCGAGACGCCGGGGTGGTGGGCGCGGAGCCGGGAGGCCATCCGGGCGGCGACGAGGCTGGTGCCGCCGAGGGCGACGAAGTCGCTGTCCGGGCCGGGGCGGACGCCGAGGAGGTCGGTCCAGATCTCGGCGAGGCGGGCGGCGGTGCCGTGCAGGGCCGCGGCCGGGTCGTCGGTGCCGGCCGCGAGCGGGGCGGCCGGCAGCGGCCAGGGCAGCGCCTTGCGGTCGACCTTGCCGGAGGTCCGGGTGGGCAGGCTCTCGACCTCGGCCAGGACGGGCACCAGTTGGGCCGGCAGCCGTTCCTGGAGCAGGGCGCGGGCCTTGTCCTGCTGGAAGCCGGAGCCGTCGGCGGTTGGCCGGTCGGGGACGACGTAGCCGACCAGGACCTGGGTGCCGGCCGGGGTGGTCTGGACGGCCGCGGCGGCGCCGCGGACGCCGGGCAGCGCGGCCAGCGCGGCGTCGATCTCGCCCAGCTCGATCCGGCGGCCGCCGAGTTTGATCTGGTCGTCGGCGCGTCCGACGAAGAGCAGGCCCTCGGGTTCGGCGCGGACCAGGTCGCCGGTGCGGTAGGCGCGGTCGGTGTCCAGCACGTCGTCGGGCCGGAAGCGCTCGGCGTCCTTGACCGGGTCGAGGTAGCGGGCGATGCCCACGCCGCCGATCAGCAGCTCGCCCTCCGCTCCGTACGGCACCGGCCGCCCGGCCCCATCGACGACGGCGAGCTGCCAGCCCTCCAGGGGCAGGCCGATGCGGACCGGCTCGCCCGGCAGGAGGCGGGCGGCGCAGGCGACGACGGTGGTCTCGGTGGGGCCGTAGGTGTTCCACATCTCGCGGCCGGGGCCGGCGAAGCGGTCGACGAGCCCGGCGGGGCAGGACTCGCCGCCGACGATCAGCAGCCGGACCCGACGCATCGCCTCGTCCGGCCAGAGCGCGGCGAGGGTGGGCACGGTGGAGACCACGGTGATGCCGCGCTCGACCAGCCACGGGCCGAGTTCATGGCCGGCCCGGACCAGCGAGCGGGGCGCGGGCACCAGGCAGGCGCCGTGCCGCCAGGCGAGCCACATCTCCTCGCAGGAGGCGTCGAAGGCGACGGACAGCCCGGCCAGCACCCGGTCGCCGGGGCCCAGCGGCCGGTCCTGGCAGAACAGTCCGGCCTCGGCGTCGACGAAGGCGGCGGCGGAGCGGTGGCTGACCGCGACACCCTTGGGCGCGCCGGTCGAGCCGGAGGTGAAGATGATCCAGGCGTCGTCCCGGAGGCCCGGGGCGCGCGCGGCCCCGGCGGGCCGGGCCAGGCCGGGCGGCGGGCCGGCCGGGCCGAGGACGGCGCAGACGGCGGCCTCGCGGAAGACGGTGGCGGCCCGCTCGTCGGGGTCGTCGGCGTCGACCGGAACGTAGGCCGCTCCGCTGCGCAGGACGGCGAGGATGGACAGGTACAGCTCGGCGGTCCCCGAAGGCACACGGACTCCGACCCGGTCGCCGGGACCGATGCCGCGGTCCCTGAGCTGCCGTGCGCGGCGTTCGGCCTCGGTGCACAGGTCGCGGTAGGTGAGCACTTCGGAGCCCGTGTCCAGGGCGATCGCCTGGGGATGTGCGGCGGCGGTGGCATCGAGCACGTCGAGCAGGGTTCGCGGGGCCGGGGTGCCGGCGGTGCGGTAGACGGCCGGTGAGGGCACGGATTCTGACGGCTCGAAGGACGATTCGAGAAGGGGCGACGACATCGATATGCCTCTGTTGTTCGGTGCCGGTGGGTTGGAAACCCTCGGACGTTCGCCACTAGAGATGCCGCCGCCCGGGCACCGGTTCGCGGCTCGGGTTCCCCGTTCCCCCAATCGAACGTGTTGTGAAAGGGGGAGCCGGGCGCTTGGGCAGGCAGCGTCCGGAATCCGGCACCGGCACCTGACCATGCCATGGGGAAGAATTGACCGCTGCCGGGGATTGTTTTCGGCACCACTCTCCCGACCCTCAAAACCGCAGGTCAGAGCCTTGCAGTCGAACGGTTACGGGGCACCCGGTCAAGTCTTGATCAAGGATTGCGCAACTGAGCAAGTCTTCATCGAATTCTCACGGCCGTCTCATCGACCCGTCATGACGCCGCCATACCCTCATCACGCCGCCCCCACACCTTTTTTGACGCCCCGTGCGCCCCGCGGGATGCCCGGCGCACGCTACTTGAGAATGTTGACCGCACGGGCCACCACCAGAACGACCGTCAGCAGCGAGACCGCCGACTGCAACAGCATCAGCAACTTCGCCCAACGGGTCAGCGGCATCACGTCGGTGGGACTGAAGGCGGTGGCGTTGGTGAACGACAGATACAGGTAGTCGGCGAACTGCGGCTCCCAGTGCTCCGCGGCCAGCTCCGGCGTCGCCATCTGCGGGAAGAGGAAGTCCGGGTAGCGGTGCACGGCGTGGACCCGGGCGACCGGGCCGCCGCGGTCCCACTCCCAGTACCACAGCGCGAAGACGATGACATTGGTGGCCCAGATGCCGCCGCCGGTCGCCAGCAGCGGCCCGGCGTCCTCGCCCTCCGTACCGCGCACCAGGCCGATCACCAGATGCACCGCGGACCAGCCGTTCGCCGCGCTGATCATCGCGATCAGCACCAGCCCCGCCCACCGGTAGAGCCGGGAGACCCGCTCGATGCGGAACGGATCGGCCACCACCAGCACCAGCACCAGCGCGGTCTCCAGCCCCGGCAGCAGCCACGCCGGATGGATCGTCAGCCGCGCCGGCAGCAGCCCCTGCAGCGCCGCCGCCACCAGCACCGCGAGGGTCGACGGCCAGCGGGGCTCGCCGCGGGTCACCCGCCGCCAGGCCGGCCGCAGCCGCCGCCCGGCCTCCTCCACCCCCGCCATGGCGGGCGCCAGGAGTGCCTCGATGCGGTCCAGGCGCTCGGCTTCGGAGCCGGCACGGCCCGTCTCGCCAGGCTCGGGGTCGTGGGACATGCGCCTCATGCTCACCCGAGGCCCGGGACGGTGTCCAGCGCCGCACCCCGGACCAGCGGGGCGGAGCCGCCCGGCATCAAGAATCGGTCAAGACTTGCACGCATACGCAAGTAAGGGGCTACACTCCTGGAGGTTCGACGCAGCGATCACCTCGTTCGGTGAGGCGTCGCCACGGACACCGGCCACTGATCCCACCCGTCGAGAGACGCTCCGGATCAGGACAGGTCTCCCCGGCACAAGGGGTGACCCCAGGTGGCTGCCCGCACGGGGCTACGCCGTGACGTGCCAAAGCTCTGACGAGTATGGGGTGAGCCGGTCGACGGCGACCGGTCCGCTCCTTTCCGGATCGACGACGGCGCCCCGGGCACACCCCGGCCGGAAGGAGGCGAGAGACATGGATTGCAGTGATCCGGGTCGTCATCGGCCCCGCTTCCGCCCGCCCTCGCACCCTTCCGGCACACGGTAACCGCCCTCCCAGCGCGGCCACCCCGCCGCACCGCGCCCCCGTACGGCCGCCCGCCGTCACGGGTCACCGTGCTGCGCGTCCGCGCAGGGAGGTCGGGGCAGGGCGGTCGGCGCAGGGCGGTCGGCACAGGGCCCCCTGGGCCGGCAAGTCGCCCTGTGCCACTGCCCGTTCGTCCGCACCGACGTCCCCCTCTCCCGTCCCCCTCCCCCGTCTCCGAGGAGGTGCTCCCATGCACACCCTGACCGTCGTCGACTTCCTGGTCCGGCTCGCCACCGGCGTGGCCTGCGGAGCGCTCATCGGTGTCGAGCGCCAGTGGCGCGCCCGGATGGCCGGGCTGCGCACCAACGCCCTCGTCGCCACCGGCGCCACCCTCTTCGTCCTCTACAGCACCGCCGTCGGGGACTCCGGCAGCCCCACCCGGGTCGCCTCCTACGTCGTCTCCGGCATCGGCTTCCTCGGCGGCGGGGTGATCCTCCGGGACGGGGCGGGAGTCCGCGGGCTGAACACCGCCGCCACGCTGTGGTGCTCGGCGGCGGCCGGCGTCCTGGCCGCCTCCGGACGACTCGAACTCGCCGTCCTCGGCACCCTCGCCGTACTCGCCGTCCACCTCGTGCTCCGCCCGGCCGGGCGGCTGCTCGACCGGGCCCCGGCCGCCGGCTCCGACCCGGACGCGGCGGTGCACGCCACCGTGCACGTGGTCTGCGAGCGCCGGGCGGAGACCCACATCCGCGCCCTCCTGCTCCAGGCGCTCACCGCCTCCGGACTGACACCCGTCAGCCTGCGGGCCCGCCGGGACGCCGAGGACACCACCGGCATCCGCGCCGCGGTCACCGTCTCCGGCACCCCCGCCCAGGCCCTGGAGCAGGTCATCGCCCGGCTCTCCCTGGAACCGGACGTCCGCGACCTCCACTGGCACCTCGACGAGCCCGAACTCCCCACGGAACAAGGCGCACTGGCCTGATCCGCCCCCCCGCCCCCAACTCCCTTCGGCGAAAGCTCCTTTACGGCCCCCGAAGGTGCGATAAAGACCCTTTATCGGTGGACGACCCGGAACGCGCCGACGACTACGTCGACATGGCGTTCACCGCGGCGGCCGGGCCGGGCCGGCCGTGCTGCTGGCGCCGAAGGACGTTCTCGGGCGAGCACCGGCCGAGCCGCAGGCGCCGGTGGCCGGCGGACGGCCCGACTGGACCGGGTGCCGCCGGACCGGCCGTGCCCGGACTCGTCCGCGGTGCGCGAGGCGGCCGAACTGCCGGCCCGGGGACAACGGCCGATCGTGACCGCCGGCGTCGGAGTACCCGGTTCCGACGCGTGCGCGCAGCTCGCGGCCGTGCAACAGACGGCAGCCCTCCCGGTCTTCACCACGCCGATGGGCAAGGGCGCAGGTGGCCGAGGACCATCCGCCACCTCGGCGACTACCGCCTCGCCCTGCTGCTGCCCTGGCCGTCAGCCCTCCTCGGCCTCCCGGCCGCCTTCCGCATGCGGGAAACCCACGCTCAACCCCTGCCCCAGGAGACCACACCCACCCCGCACGACTCCCAGCCACACCACACACCCTCGGAGGCTTCCTGACGAGCCATCAGTCACTCGCCGCCCGCAACTGCAGACACCCGGCGAACGACACCCGGGAAGGTCTCTGCGGGCACTTCAGGATGGCGTCAACACAGAGAGCAGAGACGGGAATCAATTGACCAGCAAGTGCGACTTCAGAGCGCCCGAGAGGGAAATCGTGACGTCAAGCCGTCCAGCGGACGGGCTCGCGCGGCCGGCACCACTGAAGGGCCACGATCGCCCGCGGAGGGATCTGCAGGGCACCTAGAGGGAACTGACTGGGCGTCAGGAAGTCAGCAACGAGCCAGCAAGATGTGATCCGCAAGGCGTGATCAGAACCGACCAGAGGTGAGCGAACCTGCAACCTGACGTGAACCGGGGTTAACCCTTGACCTGGCAACACGCCGGCCACGAGGCCAACCCCGGCCCCACCTCAGCCTGACTCGGGCGATCCCCCGCATCGCCCGAACCAGACAGCCTGGCCGGATTCACCGCCCTCGCGAGCGGGCCTCCGGAACCTGCACTGAGTATATTGGCTCTCAGCCAGTCAACGCAGGAGTTACAGCATGTCCCCCCGCAGCGCATCGGTCAACGAAGAATTGCGGCGGCGCTCCCGCGAGCGACTCTTACAGGCGACGGTCGAGCTGGTGGGCGAGCGCGGTTACGAGGCCACGACGCTCGGCGACATCGCCCAGCGCGCGGGGGCGGCCCGCGGGCTGATCTCGTATTACTTCCCCGGCAAGCACCAGCTTCTCCAGTCGGCGGTGCACCGGCTGATGCACCGCACGCTGCAGGCCGCCCTGGAGCGCGCCCCCCGCCCGACGGGCCCGGACGCCGGACGGGAGCTGCTGGCCCGCGCGATCGACGCGATCCTGGGACTGGCCCACGACGAACCGCTGCTGATGCGTACCCACATGGCCGGCATCCTGATGTCCCCGGGATTCATCCAGTGCCCGGAGCAGCAACGGCTGGCCCAGCTGCTGCGGGAGACGGTGGCGGCGTACGGGTCGGCCGATCCCGACACGGACTATCCGATGCTCCGCGCGCTACTGATGGGTTCGGTGGTGCCGATGCTGCTGCCGGGCGCCCAGATGCCGCGGGTCCGGCTGCGCGCCGAACTCTTCCAACGGTACGGACTTTCCTGGGAGATGGGCGTCCCGCCGGGCGAACGGCCTCCCGAGGGCGCGACGACGCGTGGACGCCCCGGCGTGTGACGGGAGGGACCGGCAGCCTCCGGGCCGATGTGAGTGCTGCGGGTGCTGCGGGCACTGGGGACACTGGCCGCACCGAAGGCACTGTGGCCTTGCGGACGTTTCGAGCGTTTCACGCACTTCGAGCGTTTTGGGTGCTGAGGTCGTGAACTCCTCTGTTTTGTAGGGGGGTTCGGGTGTCGTAGTCCGCACTGGGTGACCTACCGCTTGTTGTGACGCGGCGTCAGCAGGCCCGCGTCGCGGGCGCCGGCGATCAGGCGCAGGGCGCGGCGGCGGTTGCGGCCGGTGGCGTGCATGACGGCCTGGATCGGGTCGCGGCCGTCCTGCTGGGCCGCGCGGTAGGCCGCCGCGGCGATCTTGCGGCGTTCGCCGGCCCGGGAGCGGACGAGGACGGCCGAGCGCGGTTCGGCGGGCGGCCCGGCGGCGTCGGAACCCGCCCCGTCGTCCGGGGTGGCGCCCGGCGCGGGGTGCGGGCCGGTCTCCGGCTCCGGGGCGTCGCCCTCGGCGGTTGCGGTGGTTCGCGCCGTGCCGGGGGCCGCCTCGGTTGCGTCGGTGGGCGCCGGGCCGGGGGCGTCGTCCGGTGTGGCACCGGGCGCCGGTGCGAGTGTCGCGTCGTCGGGTGCCGGGGCTGCCGGGGTGGCGGCGGCCGCCGGTGCGGTGGCCGGGCCGCAGAGTGCGCCCTCGCCGTGGACGACGTCGCCCGCCGGGGCGTTGGTGCCGGCGCGGGTCCGCCGGGGCCGGGCCGTGCCCTCGCGCTGCTCCGGTGCGGCGGGTGCCGGGCCGGGCGCCGGATCGGGGGCCGCCGCGGCGCCGGCCGGGGACTTCGGGGGACGTCCGGTGGCGGCCCGGCAGGCATCGTCGAGCGGGCCCTCGATCCAGTGGGCGAGGGAGGCGAGGTCGTCGAGTGTCAGGGGCGGGTCGGCGCGGACGTCCTCGACGGTGAGGCGGTCGCCGTTGACCGTGACCAGGACGTCGATCCGGGCGCCGTGGGGGAAGGACAGCCGGGCACTGAACCAGGGGCCCAGTTCGGGCGCTGCCGAGCCATGCGCCTGAAGCTCCCAGTCGGGCCACGCCAGTGCCCCACCTTGCGCTTTATATCGGGGGTTATCGGTATAAAACTCACTTTCCGACACAAACAAAACCTAGCCTCCAGCTCACCCGGCCAAGGGGCGCGGCACGCTCATCGGACCGGGAGCAACCCCGATAGCGCAGCTCTCCCGCCGCACGGCCGCCGGTGCGATCCTGGGGTTACTCCGCGGAAGGGGCCACCCGTGCTTCGTGTCGCTGTGATCGGTTCCGGACCGAGCGGTGTCTACACCGCCCAGACGCTGGTCGGACAGGAGGCCGTCCCGGACATCGAGGTCCATGTCCTGGACCGGCTGCCCTGCCCGTACGGGCTGGTGCGGTACGGCGTGGCACCGGACCACGAGAAGATCAAGTCGCTGCAGAACAACCTGCGGACGGTGCTGGAGCACCCCCGGGTGCACTTCCTGGGGAACATCGAGGTGGGCGACGCCGGGGTGGGCCTGGCGGAGTTGCGGAAGATGTTCCACGCGGTGGTGTTCTGTGTGGGCGCCGCCACCGACCGGCGGCTGGACATCCCCGGGGAGGAGCTGCCCGGCAGCCACCCGGCCACCGACTTCGTCGCCTGGTACAGCGCGCACCCGGACGCGGCGGCCGACGGCTTCACGCTGACGGCCCGTTCGGCGGTGGTGATCGGGGTGGGGAACGTCGCGGTGGACGTGGCCCGGATGCTGTCCCGGGGGGCCGCCGAGCTGGCCGCCACCGACATGCCGCAGGGGGCGCTGGGGGCGATGGCCGACAGCCGGGTCGAGGACGTGTGGATGGTGGGGCGGCGGGGCCCCTCGCACGCCAAGTTCACCACCAAGGAGCTGCGGGAGCTGGGCGCGCTGCCCGGTACGCGGGTGCTGGTCCGGCCGGAGGAACTGGCGCTGGACCCGGGGTACCGCGACCCGAGCGCGCTGCCCGCCCCGGTGCGGCGGAACATCGAGGTGCTGCACGACTGGGCCGAGCGGCCGGTGGCCATGGCGTCGGGGGTGGGCCGGCCGCGCCGGATCCATCTGCGGTTCTTCCTGCGGCCGGTGGAGATCCTCGGCGATCCGGCGGCCGGGGTGCGGGCGGTGCGGTTCGAGCGGACCGTGCCCGACGGGCGCGGCGGGGTCACGGGGACCGGCGAACACGAGGAGATCGAGGGGCAGTTGGTACTACGGTCGGTCGGCTACCGGGGGCTGCCGCAGCCGGGGCTGCCGTTCGACGAGGCGACCGGGACGGTGCCGCACGCGGGCGGGCGGGTCCTGCGGGACGGGGAGCCGTACCCGGGCGTCTATGTGGCGGGGTGGATCAAGCGCGGCCCCACCGGGGTGATCGGCACCAACCGGCCGTGCGCCAAGGAAACCGCGACGTCCCTGCTGGCGGACGCGGCGGAGTTGGCGCGGCGGCCGGTGGCGGCGGATCCGGTGGCGGCGCTGGAGCGGGCCGGGGCGCGGCCGGTGCCCTGGCGGGGCTGGCTGGCCATCGAGGCGGCGGAGGCGGAGCGGGGCCGCGGTCTGGGCCGCGGGACGGTCAAGCTGGCCGACTGGGAGGGGCTGCTGCGCGCGGCGCGGTCGGCGATGGTGGGGCGCTGAGGCGTGGTGCCCGCCGGGCCCGTGCCGTCGCCGGCGCGGGCCCGTTCAGCGTTCGCCGAGGCGACGCTCCTGGAGGTCGGCCGCGCGGAGGACGCCGTCGATCAGGCCGGGGAACAGCTCGTCGAGGTCGGCCCGGCGCAGGCCGTTCATCTTGGCGGTGCCGCGGTAGAACTGCTGGATCACGCCGTGCTCGCGGAGCACCCGGTAGTGGTGCGTACAGGTCGACTTGCTGACCGGGAGTTCGATGTCCGCGCAGTTCAGCTCGCCCTCGGCGGCGGCCAGGGCGCAGACGATCCGCAGCCGCATCGGGTCGGCGAGGGCGTGGAGCACCTGGGCGAGCCGGATGTCCTCGCGCTCCGGGTGCGGTAGCGACCGGGCGCCCGAGGCGGCCCCGGCGACTGCGGTTTCGGTCGTCATGACGGCTCCTGACCTGCGGATCTGTTGACGGGCGGCTGATCGGTGGCGCACTCGCGCACGGCGTTCCCGGTGTTCCTGCGACCTCCGAGGCCCTCATTGTACGAGAACCATCGTAGTTTGACACCTGCCGTAATACGATGCCTATCGTAGAAGGGCGGGCCGTCGCGGCCCCGTCCATCGTCCTCGTCCCGGTACAGGAGCCTGCCGTGAGCGCACTCTTCGATCCCCTCCGTCTTCGGTCGCTGACCGTCCCCAACCGCCTGTGGATGGCGCCGATGTGCCAGTACAGCGCCGCCCCCGAGGGGCCGGCCGAGGGCGTCCCCGGCGACTGGCACTTCCAGCACCTGGCGGCGCGGGCCGCGGGCGGCACCGGCCTGATCCTCACCGAGGCGACCGCGGTCGCCCCCGAGGGCCGGATCAGCCCCTACGACCTGGGGCTGTGGAACGACACCCAGACCGCGGCGTTCCGCCGGATCACCGACGCGATCAAGGCCCAGAACAGCGTCCCCGGCATCCAGATCGCCCACGCCGGCCGCAAGGCGTCCACCGAGCGCACCTGGGTGGACCGCAGCCGCCCGCTGCGCCCCGAGGAGCAGTACGGCTGGCGGCCGGTCGGCCCGAGCCCGCTGGCCTTCGACGACGCGTCCACCACCCCCGAGGAGCTGTCGCCGGCGCAGATCGCCGAGCTGGTCGGGAAGTTCGCCGAGACCGCGCGCCGGGCGCTCGCCGCCGGCTTCCAGGTGGCCGAGATCCACGGTGCGCACGGCTACCTGATCAACCAGTTCCTCTCCCCGTACAGCAACCGGCGCACCGACGCCTACGGCGGCTCCTACGAGAACCGGACCCGGCTTCCCCTGGAGATCGTCGACGCGGTGCGCGCGGTGTGGCCCGAGGACCTGCCGGTGTTCTTCCGGATCTCGGCGACCGACTGGCTCAGCGAGGACGACGGCGACGACCGCGAGGGCTGGACCGCCGACGACACCGTGCGGTTCGCCCGTGACCTCAAGGAGCACGGCGTCGACCTGCTGGACACCTCCACCGGCGGCAACGCCCCGAACGCCAGGATCGCGGTGGCGCCGGGCTACCAGGTGCCGTTCGCCGAGCGCGTCAAGAAGGAGGCCGGCCTCGCGGTGGGCGCGGTCGGGCTGATCACCGAGGCCCGGCAGGCCGAGAAGATCATCGCGGACGGCCAGGCCGACGCGGTGCTGCTCGGCCGCGAGCTGCTGCGCTCGCCGAGCTTCGCCCAGCACGCCGCGCGCGAACTCCGCGCCGCCGTACACATTCCGCAGCAGTATCACCGGGCCATCTGACCTGCGCGGACACCGATCGGGACGCCGTTGTCAGTGGCCGGGTGCACACTGGCAACCATCTGAGACAACGGCGTCCCGGAGGTGTTCCGGCATGACAGACGTACTCCTCGCGGTGGGCACCCGCAAAGGGCTGTTCATCGGCCACCGGCGGCGCGGGGCCTGGCGGTTGAGCGGACCGCACTTCCCCGCCCAGGCGGTCTACTCCCTCGCGATCGACACCCGCGGCGCACGGCCCAGACTCCTGGCCGGGGCCGACAGCGCGCACTGGGGCCCGTCGGTTTTCCACTCCGACGACCTGGGCGACACCTGGCAGGAGCCGGCCCGCCCGGCCGTGAAGTACCCCAAGGACACCGGGACTTCGCTGGAGCGGGTGTGGCAGCTGCACCCGGCGGGCCCGGCGGCGCCCGAGGTGGTCTACGCCGGCACCGAGCCCGGCGGACTGTTCCGCTCCGAGGACCGCGGCGAGACCTTCGAGCTGGTCCGGGCACTGTGGGAGCACCCCAGCCGCGAGCGGTGGGTGCCGGGCGGCGGCGGCCTGGCCGTCCACACCGTCGTCACCGACCCGCGGGACGCCGCCAGGGTGACGGTCGCGGTCTCCGCCGCAGGGGTGTTCCGCACCCGCGACGGCGGCGCCGGCTGGGAGCCGTCCAACTCCGGCGTCAAGGCGGTCTTCCTGCCCGACCAGCACCCCGAGTTCGGCCAGTGCGTCCACAAGATCGCGCCGGACCCGGTCGACCACGACCGGCTCTACCTCCAGAACCACTGGGGCGTCTACCGGTCGGACGACGCGGGGGCGACCTGGACGGACGTCGGCGGCGGGCTGCCCTCCGACTTCGGCTTCGCGGTGGCCGCGCACCCCCGCAGAGGCGACGTCGCCTACCTCTTCCCGATCACCGCCGACATCGACCGGGTGCCGGCCGGGCACCGCTGCCGGGTCTTCCGCACCTCCGACGCCGGTGCGAGCTGGGAGCCGCTGAGCGCCGGGCTCCCCGAGGAGGACCACTACGGCACGGTGCTGCGGGACGCCCTCTCCGTCGACGACGCGGACCCCGCGGGGGTGTATTTCGGCAACCGCTGCGGCGAGCTCTACGCCAGCGCCGACGACGGCGACAGCTGGCGGCAGCTCGCCTCGCATCTGCCGGACGTGCTGTGCGTGCGGGCGGCGGCGGTGGCCTGAGCGGCGGTTGACCGGGATGTGAGAGGGAGGGCACATCGGCCAGTAGGGTGATGCCGTGGCTGCACGACCTCTCCAAGACATCGTCGAACCAGGCTGGGCCAAGGCACTTGAGCCGGTCGCCGGACAGATCGCCGCGATGGGCGACTTCCTGCGGGCGGAGATCGCCGCGGGCCGGACGTACCTCCCGGCCGGCAGCAATGTGCTGCGCGCCTTCCAGCAACCCTTCGATGAGGTGCGGGTGCTCATCGTCGGACAGGACCCCTACCCCACGCCGGGGCACGCGGTCGGGCTGAGCTTCTCCGTGGCGCCGGACGTCCGGCCGCTGCCCGGAAGCCTGGAGAACATCTTCCGCGAGCTGCACTCCGACCTCGGGCTCCCCCGGCCGGCCAACGGCGACCTCACCCCGTGGACCCAGCAGGGCGTCCTGCTGCTGAACAGAGCGCTGACCACCGCGCCGCGCAAGCCGGCGGCGCACCGCGGCAAGGGCTGGGAGCAGGTCACCGAGCAGGCCATCCGGGCGCTGGTGGCGCGCGGCGGCCCGCTGGTGGCGGTGCTGTGGGGGCGCGACGCGCGCAATCTGCGGCCGCTGCTGGGCGGGATGCCGGCCGTGGAATCCGCACACCCCTCCCCGATGTCCGCCGACCGCGGCTTCTTCGGCTCGCGGCCGTTCAGCCGGGTCAACGACCTCCTCGTCCGGCAGGGCGCCCAGCCGGTGGACTGGCGGCTGCCCTGACCCGCGCCGTGCTCAGCGGCCGGGGATAGTGTTCCGCACATGACGAATGCGAACATCCCTGCGGGCTGGTACGCCGATCCGCAGGGCACCCCCCATCAGCTCCGCTGGTGGGACGGTTCCCAGTGGACGGGGCACACCCACCCCGGCCAGCAGGCACAGCCACCGGAGCAGGCCGCTCCGTCGGGCGCCGCCCCGCACGCCGCACAGCCCGCGCCGCAGCAGGTGCCCCAGCAGGCACCTCAGCCGCAGGCGCAGCCGTACGCGCAGCAGCCGGCCCAGGCCCCGTACGGACAGCAGCCCGGCGGCGCCCCCTACGGCCGGCAGGGGGGCCACCCCCAGCAGATGCCGGGGCAGCAGCCGGGCCAGCCGGGTCCGTACTCGGCCGAGGCGCACCACCAGGCGCAGCAGCAGGCCGGTGTGCAGCGCCAGGTGCAGCAGCAGGCCGGGGTGGGCCCCACCGGGCCGGGCGGCGGCACGCTCTTCTCCGAGCCCGTGCTGGTGGTCAACCAGAAGGCCAAGCTCATCGAGGTGAGCAACGAGTACGCGGTCTACGACCAGAACGGCAACACCCTCGGTTCGGTCGTCGAGATCGGCCAGAGCACCGCGCGGAAGGTGTTCCGGGTGGTCTCCAGCCTCGACCAGTACATGACCCACAAGCTGGAGATCCGGGACGCCTACGGGCAGCCGCAGTTGGTGCTGACCCGGCCCGCGAAGCTCATCAAGTCCAAGGTGCTGGTGGCGCGTCCGGACGGCCGGCCGGTCGGCGAGATCGTCCAGCAGAACGCCATCGGGAAGATCAACTTCGCGATGACGGTCGACGGCCGGCAGGTCGGCGCCATCAAGGCGGAGAACTGGCGCGCCTGGAACTTCGCGATCGTCGACCACACCGAGACCGAGATCGCCCGGATCACCAAGACCTGGGAGGGCCTGGCCAAGACGATGTTCACCACGGCGGACAACTACGTCCTGCAGATCCACCGGCAGCTGCCCGACCCGCTGTCGAGCCTGGTCGTGGCCACCGCGCTGACCGTCGACACCGCCCTCAAGCAGGACTCCCGCGGCCTTGGCTGAGTCGGCGGGGGCGCGCGCCGGGGACCACGTCCTGGGGGTGGACTCGGGCGGGTCCGGGCTGCGGATCGCGGTGGCCCGGGTGGGCGCCGGCGGCGAACCGCCCCGGCCGGCGGCCACGTTCACCTCGCGCGAGCCGGTCCGCACCGGCCCGGACGGCATCGACGCGGACCACCTGCTCGCCCAACTCCTTCCCGCCGGCGCCGAGTTGGCGCAGCAGGCGGGGGCGGACCGGTTCGTCGCAGCGTGCGTCGGCGCCGCCGGTATGGGCACCCTCGGCGACGCGCTGCGCGCCCGGCTGCCCGAGGCGCTCGCCACCGCCTTCGGGGTCTGCCGCCTGGCGCTCGCGGCCGACGCGGTGACCGCCTATGCGGGGGCGCTCGGCCAGCGACCCGGTGCTGTGGTCGCCGCCGGCACCGGACTGGTCGCCCTGGGCACCGACCTGACGCCGGCCGGCGGCTGGCGCCGGGCCGACGGCTGGGGGCATCTGCTGGGCGACTGCGGCAGCGGCGCCTGGATCGGGCGGGCCGGGCTGGAGGCGGCGCTGCGCGCCCACGACGGCCGCCCCGGTGGTTCACCGGCGCTGCTGGCCCGGGCGGAGGCGGTGTTCGGTCCGGTCACCGGGCTGCCCGCCGCGCTCTATCCGAGGCCCGACCGGCCCGCCGTACTGGCCTCGTTCGCCCCCGAGGTGGCGCGCTGCGCGGACGGGGACGCGGTCGCCGCCGGGATCCTGGCGGACGCCGCGCGCCATATCGCCGACTCCACCGCCGCGGTCTGCCCGCCCGGTCCCGGCGCCGCGGTCGCGCTCACCGGCGGCCTGCTCGCACTGGGCGAACCGCTGCTCTCCCCGCTGCGCGCCGCGCTCACCGAACGGCCGCCCGGCGCGCGTCCGATCGAAGCGTCCGGAAGCCCGCTCGACGGCGCGCTGGCACTGGCGGCGGCACTGGCCGCGGACCGCCTGGCACTGCCCGTCGACGGCAAGTTGTTGCAGATCACAGGGCATGCGGCGGCCCCGCCGCCACGACGCGCGGGATAAAACGGGACGGATACCTCGTGGCGGAACCCTCCCTCGGCGGCCGGGCGCGACGAGGCGTTAGCATGCGGCGCCATGAGTTCCCCCACTGGGCCCGCACCCGGCTCGCCCCGCATTGACGCCGCAGCCCCCGGCCTGCCCGTTCGTACGCCGCGCACGCGGCCCTCCGGCCGCCACCGCAAGCCGGAGCCGCTCGCCGCACCCGAGGGCGCACCCGCCCTGGTCCTGGCCGTGCCCGGCACCCCGTCCGCCACCTCGCGCAGCCTGGCGGAGGAGGTCTCCAGCATCGCCCGCTCCGAGCTGCCCGGCCTCGACGCGCGGATCGGCTACGTCGACGGCGGCGACGAGGAGTTCCCGTCCCTGGAGGCGGTACTGGCCGCGGCCGCCGCCGAGCAGAACGCCCGGGCGACCGAGACCGGCCAGCCCGACCCCGGCCCGGCCGCGGTCGTCGTCCCGCTGCTGGCCGGCCCGGACAGCGCGCTGCTGCGCCGGATACGCCAGGCCGTCCTGAACAGCGCCTCCGGGGCCGAACTGACCGACGTCCTGGGCCCGCACCCGCTGCTGGCCGAGGCGCTGCACGTCCGGCTGTCCGAGGCCGGGCTGGCCCGCGCCGACCGGGCCCGGCTGTTCACCGTCGCCACCGCGGCGGACGGCATCATCCTCGCCACCGTCGGCGGCGAGGAAGCGGTGCAGGCCGCCGGGATCACCGGCATGCTGCTCTCCGCCCGGCTGGCCGTGCCGGTGCTGGCCGCCGGCCTGGACGAGGAGGGCGCGATCGCCCGCACCGCGGAGCAGCTGCGCGCGTCCGGCTCGCAGCAGCTGGCGCTGGCCCCGTACCTGATCGGTCCGGAACTCGCCGACGGCCTGCTGGGGGCGGCCGCGGAGGAGGCCGGCTGCGCCTCGGCCGAAGCGCTGGGCGCATACGGCGCGGTGGGCCGGCTGGCCCTGTCGAACTACGCGGCGGCGGTGGGGATCACCCTGCCGGGCCAGGGCCTGGGGTCGCCCGTCCGGTAGGCCCGCACGGCACCGGCGGCACGAGCCGGAGCCGCATTCCGTTCACCGAGGGCCGTCCCGCGCCGAGCGCGGGGCGGCCCTCCGCGCTGCCCGGCGCCTCCCCGCCCTCGTCCGCACCCCGCTGAGCGGCATGAACGCCCGTCAGACGGCCCGTGAAAGCGGAATGGACCCCCGGGGGGCCCGGCGAGGCCGGCGAGCCCCGAGCGGGGCGCTCCGCGGCCGCCGTGCGCCCCGCGGCACATCGCCCGCGCCCCGGCCGTCCGCACGGCCCCGGTGTCGGCCACGGCCGCCTCGTCTACCGTCGGGGCACCGCCCTTCCGCCCCTCCCCGCGACTCCGCCCCGTAGGAGGCCACCGTGCCGGACACCACCCCCGCTCCCGAGGACGTCGTCCGGGCCTGCTTCGCCGCGTACCTGGCCCAGGACCGGCCGGCCATGGAACGGCTGCTCGCCGAGGAGTTCGTCTTCACCAGTCCGCAGGACGACCGCATCGGGCGGGAGGCGTTCCTGGAGGTCTGCTTCCCGACCGCGGACCGCCTGCACTCCCAGAAGCTCCTCGACGCGGTGCCGTTCGGCGACGGCCAGGTCTTCGTCCGGTACGCGTACGAACTCACGACCGGCGAACGCCACCGCAACGTCGAGGTGATGACGGTGCGGGACGGGAAGCTCACCGAGACCGAGGTGTACTTCGGCGGGCGCTTCCCCCGGGGGTGACCGGCTGCCCGGTGGTCCGTCAGGCGAAGACCACGCACGAGACGGCCGGCGCCGCGACCGAGCCGCCGCGGACGGGGACGCCGGTCGCCGGGTCGAGGGTGAACCATGTGACGTCGCCGGAGCGTTCGTTGGCGGCGTAGAGGTGCCGCCCGTCGGGGTGCAGCGCGAGGTCGCGGGGCCAGTGGCCGCCGCACGGCACGGTCGTGACGAGCTCCGCGGTCCCGGCCGCGGCGTCCAGGGAGAGCACCGCGATGCTGTCGTGCCCACGGTTGGCGGCCCAGGCGAACCGGCCGTCGTGGGAGAGGACCAGTGCGGAGGGGAACGTCGGTCCGGTGGGCGCGGCTCCGTCGGGGAGCAGCGGGGTCTCCCCCAGCGGCGTCAGCGTGCCGCGGTCGGCGTCCCACCGGCAGAGGGTGAGGGTCGGGGCGAGTTCGTTGACGACGCAGACGAGGTCGCCGCCGGGGTGGAAGGCGAGGTGGCGGGGCCCGCCGCCGGGGCGCAGGGGCGTCTCGTGCCGCACGGTCAGCGTGCCGGTCGCCGGGTCGAGGGTGCAGACCCGGACCGCGTCGGTGCCGAGGTCGACGCTGAGCAGCCACCGGCCGGCGGGGTCGGGCCGCACGCAGTGGGCGTGCGGGCCCTCCTGGCGGTCGGTCCGGGGGCCGCTGCCGTGGTGGGCGAGGATCTGTGCCGGTCCGCCGAGGGTGCCGTCGTCCCGTACGGGGAGCGTGCTGACGTCGCCGGAGCCGTAGTTGGCGGTGACGAGGTGGCCGGCGGTCAGGGTGAGGTGGGTGGGGCCGGCGCCGCCGACGGGGACCGGCGGTGCGAGCAGCGCGGGGCCCTCGGGGGTGAGGCGGAAGGCGGCGGCCGCGCCGTCGGGGGTCTCGCTGACGGCGTAGAGGAGGCGGCGGCCGGGGTCCGGCACCAGGTAGGAGGGGTTGGGGACGGCATCCGTGGAGTGCAGCGGGGTCAGTGCCCCGGAATCCGGGTCGACGGCCGCGGTGGTGATGCCGGGGCCACCGGCGGTGGTGAAGGAGCCGAGGTAGGCGCGCGGGCCGTCCCCGTACGCCGGTCCGCCGGTGGTCGGCTCGGCCGCTGGTCCCGTCGGCGCCACTGGTCGCCGCCCTTCGTCCGCCTGTCTGTGGGGGCCGCCCGGCCGGGCGCCGGTGCGGCGCGGGGTGTGCCGTCCGGGCGGTGTCCCGCTGTGCGGGCGACGCTAACAGGGCGGGTCGGGGCGGCGCCCGGCGATGGCTGGGAGTGGACGGTACGTGGGCCGGCGCCGCCCCGCCCCGGCCCACGGGCCCGGCCGGCGTCAGGACGCGGCGAACGGCGCCCGGGGCGAACTGCGCACCGGGTGTGCCAGTGCGGTCAGCGCGGACTCCAGGCCGTGCAGATGAGCCAGCGCGCGTTCGGCGCCGGGGTGGTGGGCCGGGGCGGCGGCCGGGCCGTCGAGCGCGGCGCCGGTGTCCGGACCGGGCGCGAACAGCGTGCCCACCACGGCCGCCACCCGCTGGCAGGCCGCGGTCAGCCGGGCGTCGTGCGAGGCCGCCGGGTCGGCGGCCACCTCGGCCAGGCCCCGCACCTGCGCGGCGCACTCGTCCAGGCAGGCCACGACCTGGCGGGCGCGGGCCTTGCGGTGCCGCAACGGGTTGAGCGGGTGCAGCAACGGCACCAGGGACAGCCGCACGCGGGCCAGCAGGAGTTCCAGCTCGGCGACGTGCGGGGCGGGGTCGGCCCCGTCGTCCCCGGCGAGCCGACGGGCGGCGACCGCGGTGCAGTCCCGTACGCAGTGCACCGCGCGCTGGATCCAGGCGTCGGTCGCGGCGTGCGTGGTGACCGGCAGCACCAGCGCCACCGCCAGCGCGGCGCCCAGCGCGCCGACCGCGGTCTGCTCCAGCCGCAGCGCCAGCAGCCCCGGGTGCAGGACCCCGAGCAGGCCGTAGAGCAGCCCGGCCATGACGGTGACGAAGAACATCATCCAGCTGTAGGACGGCCCCGCGGTGTAGAAGATCCCGAAGACGCAGACGGCGACCAGCGCGGCCGTGGGAACCGGGGCGCCGTGCAGCGGGATCGCGACCAGCAGGCCGACCGCGATGCCGGTGACGGTGCCCAGGACCCGCCGGAAGCCGCGGACCAGGGTCTCGCCGCGGGAGGCGGTGTTGACGAAGATCCACCAGGCCGACACCACGGCCCAGTACCAGCGGTCCTGGGACAGCACCTGGCCGACGGCGAGCGCGAAGCCGCAGGCGGCGGTCGCCTGGACCGCCTGCCGGGTGGTGATCCGGGCCAGGCCGCGGCCGGCGGGCTGCGGCACCGCGGCGGGCGGCGGCATCCGGCGCTCGTAGCACCACAGGCCGAAGCGGACCGACGACGAGGCGAGCAATCCGAGCGCGAGCGCGGCGCACAGCTCCGGCAGCCGGGCCGGGGTCGCATGCAGGAACTGCACCATGAAGAACATCATGAACGCGAAGATCCCCAGGGCGTGCCCGCGCGGGCCCCAGCGGCGCGCGTAGACGCCGGCGCCAACGACGGCGAGGAACGCCGCGTCGCGCAGCAGGGGGTGTCCGTGGAGCGCGGCCGCCGCGACCAGCACCGGGAGGCCGGCGGCCGGCAGCAGGGCGGTGGTCACGGCCTGGCCGCGCACCGTGGGGTCGCCGACGGTGAAGAGCGCGAGCAGGGCGGCGACCCCGCCGGCGACGGCCGCGGGCAGCGACTGGACGACGAGACCCGCCACCGTCACCGCGGCCCCGACGCCCAGGACGGCCCGGGCGGCGCTGCGCAGCCGCAGCCGTCCGGGATCCGGGGCCACGAACATCCTCTTCAGCACGGCCTCCCCTTCGTGTGCATCCCTCGTCCGCGCCGGCCGGTGCGCCGGCGCGGGAAACAACCCATGGAAACCCCACGGAACCGATGGAACCCATGGAACCCATGGAAAACGCATAAAAAAGGCGCCGCGGAATCCGCAGCGCCATCGACGGGACCATCTCACCATCAAGCGGCCAGTTGGCTCAAGAGAGAACGAAAATGCTGGGCCATTGGTCCAATGCGAAGGGCATTCGGTGCGCCAACAGCGGGCCAACGGTCCAGCCGGGGCGGCGTGATCCGAACCGCCGGCCCGCGCGGCGCCGTCACATGGGCAGGGAGCGCAGCCGCACCGGGCCGGACGGCCACCCGGCCCCGTCGCGCAGCGGCGTCCACATCGTCCGCAGCGGCATCACCACCGGCCCGGAGGGCTGCTCGACCCGCACCTCCGCGCGGACCTCCCGCCAGCCGAGCCGTGCGTAGAGGGCGACCAGCGGCGGGCGGCAGAAGAGGAGGCCGTGGTCGGGGCCCATGGTGCGGGCGTGGTCCAGCGCGGCCGCCACCACCCGCCGCGCAAGCCCCAGGCCGCGCAGGTCGGACGCCACCGCGACCCCACCGATGCCGATGACCGAGGTCGCGGTCCCGTCGATCTCGATCGGCAGTCGCCGCAGGCCGGCGTGTGCCACCAGGCGGCCGTCGAGCCGGATGCCGAAGTGCTCTTCCTTGGGCAGCCAGGTCAGGCCGGCGTCGTCGACGCCGAAGGGGTCGGGGCCGTCGCCGAGGATCTCAGTCATGTGGCCGGGGGTGAAGTCGTCGAGCCGAGCGGCGGCGAGCGGCGTGGGGAGCTTCGTCATGCCGGAATCATGATCCGCCGCGCGGTTCCGCGGCCAGCACGGAACCGGGCACGGATCCGACGCACATCCGACGCACATCCGGCGCAGATCCGGCGCAGATCCGACACGGGTCCACATACCGGCCCGCGCATGACTCTTGTGACCCTTGCACGACTCTTGACGGTCAACGCCCGCACACTTACCGTCACTCCCGCTCCTGGCGCCTTTGAGTAAACCTTTACCCCGCTTCGGATGGAAAGGTGGAGGCATGGGTGGGCTGCGACGTCGTTCTCTGCTCGCCGCCGCCGGCGGCACCGCGGCGGCCGCCGGTCTGGCGAACACCGGAACGTCCCAGGCATCGGCGCACCCCCGGACGGCCGCGACCGGGGCGACCGGGGTGACGGAGGCCGCGCCGGCTGCTGGAGATCGCCCCGGCCCGTACGACCGGAAGGTCGCCGCACTGCTGGCGCGCATGACCCCCGAGGAGAAACTGGGGCAGTTGCAGCAGCTCCCGTGGGCGTACGACACCGGGCCCGGCGGGCCGGGGACCAAGGTGGTCGAAGAGGCCGCCCGCAACGGGAAGTTGGGCTCGGTACTCAGCATCTTCGGCGCGCGTACCTGCAACGCGCTCCAGCGGATCGCCGTCGAGGAGTCGCGGCTGGGCATCCCGCTGCTGTTCGGGCTCGACGTCATCCATGGCTTCTGGACGACGTTCCCCATCCCGCTGGCGCAGGCCGCCAGCTTCGATCCACGGGTCGCGGCGCGGGACGGGGAGGTGTCGGCGCGGGAGGCCCGGTCCAACGGCGTGCACTGGACCTTCGCGCCGATGATGGACGTGACGCACGAACCGCGCTGGGGCCGGATCGCGGAGGGCAACGGCGAGGACCCGTACCTGACCGCCGCGTTCGCCGCCGCCAAGGTCCGCGGCTACCAGGGGGACCGGCTCGCCGACTCAGACCGGATCGCCGCCTGCGCCAAGCACTTCGTGGCATACGGGGGCGCCGAGGGCGGCCGCGACTACAACACCGTGGACGTCTCCGAGTCCCGGCTGCGGAACCTCTACCTCCCGCCGTTCCGGGCCGCGGTGGATGCCGGGGTGGCCACGGTGATGGCCTCGTTCAACACCATCGCCGGCGTCCCCGCGCACGCCAATCCGCACACCCTCACCGACGTCCTCAGACGGGAGTGGGGCTTCGACGGGATGGTGGTGAGCGACTGGAACGGGGTGCGGGAACTTGTGCCGCACGGGGTCGCGGAGGACGACGCGGACGCCGCGCGGCTGGCGCTCGGCGCGGGCGTCGACATGGAGATGACCAGCACCACCCTGGTCACCCACGGCAGGCGGCTCCTCCAGGAGGGGCGGATCAGTGCGCGCCGGCTGGACGAGGCGGTCACCCGGGTGCTGCGGCTGAAGTACGCGCTGGGGCTGTTCGCGCACCCGTATGCCGACGAGGGGAAGGCGATCGGCGAGCCGTCGGCCGAGGCCCGGGCGGCGGCCCGGGACGCCGCGCGCCGGTCGATGGTGCTGCTGAAGAACGACCGCGGGGTGCTGCCGCTGCGCGCCACGGCCGGCTCGATCGCGGTGGTGGGGCCGTTCGCCGACTCCCCCGACCTGCTGGGGACATGGGTGATGCCGCCCGCCGCCCGGAAGTTCCCGGCCGGCACGGTGCTGGCAGCGGTGCGGCAGGCAGCTCCGCGCAGCACGGTCCGGTACGCCCCCGGCGTCGACCCGCAGGGCGGCGACACTGGCGGCATCCCGGCGGCCGTCGCGGCGGCCGCCGCCTCCGAGGTGACGGTCGTGGTGCTGGGCGAACCGCCGGCGCTCAGCGGGGAGGCCGCCGCACGCAGCGACATCGGGCTGCCGGGCGCCCAGGAGCGGCTGGTCGAGGCGATCGCCGGCACCGGCAGGCCGTTCGCGGTGGTGCTGGTCAGCGGCCGGCCGCTGACCCTCGGCGGCTGGCTGGCGCGGACCCCGGCGGTGCTGGTGGCCTGGCACCCCGGCATCGAGGCGGGCCACGCCATCGCCGATGTGCTGTTCGGCACGGCCAACCCGGGCGGCAAGCTGCCGGTGTCGTTCCCGCGCTCGGCCGGGCAGCTCCCGATCCACTACAACCACGAGAACACCGGCCGCCCCTACGACCCGGACGACAAGTACACCTCGAAGTACCTCGACCTGCCGGACGGGCCGCAGTTCCCGTTCGGCCACGGGCTGAGCTACACGACGTTCCGCACCGGTGCGCCCGAGGTGAGCACCGACCGGATCGCGGCGAGCGCCCTCCGCCGCGGCGAAACCGTCGAGGTCGCGACGACCGTCACCAACACCGGCTCCCGGACCGGCGACGAGGTCGTCCAGCTCTACCTCCACGACCGGGCCGCCAGCCTCGCCCAGCCGGTCCGCCGCCTGCGCGGCTTCCGGCGGGTGACCCTGGCCCCGGGGACGACCCGCACGGTGACGTTCCGTCTGGCCGCCGACGACCTCGGCTTCTGGAGCAACGACCCGCACGGCGACTTCCGCCTGGAGCCCGGCAGCTTCGACCTCTACGTGGGCACCAGCTCGACCACCGCGACGAGGACGACGCTCACGGTGGTCTGAGGCGGGGGGCTCAGGAGAACTGGGCGACGTAGTCGTCGAAGGGCGGGATGCCCACCTCGGCCCGGCGCTGGTCCATCGACTCCGGGTCCTGGCAGGGCCAGGGGATGGGAGCGCCGTTGCGGACGCCGGCGATCTGGGTGCCGTAGAGCTGTTCGCGGCCGTCGTTGACGCGGGTGCGGTCCTGGAGGAAGGCCAGGTCGCGGGGGCTTGCCAGGCCGTCGGTCACGGCGCGTTCGAGCAGGCTCAAGGCGCGGCGCTGCACGTCGAGTTGGCGGTCGGCGTGCTGGGCGATCAGCCAGGCGGCGCGGGCGGCGTCGGCGCCGAAGCGGTCCGCGGTGGGCCAGCCGTGGGCGTCGAGGATCTCGGTGAGCCGGTCGGCGTGCCGGGCGGTCAGCCGGCGCCAGGCCAACTGGTCGGCGAAGTCGTCGCTGTTGGCGCGGGGTGCGGCCGCGTTGTCCTCGGCGGCCATGGCGACGAGTTCGGCGGCCACCGCTGCGAGATCGTCGTCGGTGGGGTGCTGCGGTACGTCGTGCGTCATCTGCGTTCCAGACTTCGTCGGTGACCCTGCGTCGGGCCGGGTGCGTCCACGCTAAACGCCTGAATCGGCACAAAAGATCGTTCTTGGGTACGGTGACAGCAGGGGCTCGGCGGCTGGATAATGGATCTACCCCCGGAACGCTCCGAGCACTTTCGGCGCACCGCCGACCAACCCGCCGACCGTGAGGAGGCCGTGGGCCGATGTCCGTGGATGCGCTGGACGCGAAGATCCTCCGACTGCTGCTGGAGCAGCCGCGGACGAGCGTGCGGGAGTATGCCCGGCTGCTGGGTGTCGCCCGCGGGACGGTGCAGGCGCGGCTGGACCGCATGGAGCGGGACGGGGTGATCACCGCCTACGTCCCGCGACTCTCGCCCGCCGCGCTGGACCACCCGCTGCTGGCCTTCGTGCACATCGAGGTGACGCAGGGCTACCTGGAGGAGGTGGCCGCCGCGCTGGCCGCGGTGCCACAGATCATCGAGGCGTTCTCGACGACCGGCGGCGGGGACCTGCTGACGCGGGTGGTGGCCCGGGACGCGGCGCATCTGGAGGATGTGATCCAGCGGCTGATCAGCCTGCCGGGGGTGGTGCGCACCCGCACGGAGATGGCGCTGCGCGAGCGGGTGCCGCATCGGATGCTGCCGCTGGTCGAGGCCGTGGGCGGGACGACGGCGGCCAGGCAGACAGGTTGAAGCCGGCGGGCCGCGGTGTGCGGGGTGGTGCCCGGGGCCGGCCGTAGTGGTGCGGGCCGGCCCCGGGGGTGGCTCACTTGATGCCGAGGGAGGCGCACTCCGACGCGACGGCCGGGGTGCACAGCAGATCGGTGCGGACGGCGCCGTCGTCGACGAGGGTCTCCTTGATGTTCGCCTTGGTGACCATCACGGCCTTGAAGAGCTTGGCGGGGATGCCGGTCCGGCTGGCACTGTCGGCGGTGGTGGAGGTGAGCGAGGCGATGCTCTGCCCCCGCAGCAGACGGAAGGCCAGCTCCGCGGCGGTCTCCGCCTCCGGCCGCACCTGCTTGTAAATGGTGAACGACTGAGTGCCGTTCAACACCCTCTGCAGGGCGGGCAGTTCGGCGTCCTGACCACCGAGCGGAACGTTTTTCGCCCCGGCGGACTTCAGCGCGTCGGCGATACCTCCGGCCATCCCGTCATTTGCCGAGTAGACCGCGTCGACGCCTTGTGCGCCACGGGCGTTGAGGAGATCGGTCATCTCCTTCTTCGCGGTGGCGTCGGACCACCCGGGGATGTCCTTCTCATAAACGATCTTGCGCACCTTGCCGTCGAGGGCGGCGTGCGCGCCCTTCTTGAACGACGGGGCATTCGGGTCGTCCGGGGAGCCGTTGAACATCGCGACGTTCGCGGTGGCCGCCCGGGAGCCGAGCGCGGCCAGAATTCCCTCGCCCTGGAGTCGGCCGATCTTCTCGTTGTCGTAGGAGACATACGCCTTGACATCGCCCTCGGCGAGCCGGTCGTAGGCGATGACCTGTACGCCCTGACGTGCGGCGGAGTCCACCCAGTCCTTGGCGGCACGGGCGTCGACCGGGTCCAGGATGATCACCTTGACGCCCTTCTTCACCAGGGCCTCGAACTGGGTGCGCTGGCTCTCGACGCTGGACTCGGCGTTTCCGTAGTCCACCGTGCATTCGAGGCAGAGCGCGGCGACCCTCCGGGAAATGATGCGGTGATCGAATTTCTCGTAGCGCGTCGATTTGCTCTCGGGAAGGAGGAGGCCGATGTGGTCCTTCCCTTCGGGCGCTTCCTGTTGATCACTTCCGCAGGCCGCCAAGGGGGCGGCGAGGGAAAGCGCCAGCACGCTGACGACGACGCGGCGACGTATTGTTGCATTCATCACATTCACTGCGTCCATTGCCTTCATCGGCCTCATGAAATGTACCTCCACAGGGGCCGCCCTGACTCGGCCCATGAATGGCTGAGTGAACGTCACCGAAGCCCGAATCGTCAAGAAACGAAGCAATAACGATCCGGAAGCGGGATCTGCGTTGAGATGCCGAAGGGTGTGACGTCGACTGATGCAACGGGGCGCGGCGGGCGGGCCGGTGCCGGCCGGTGCCCCGCGGTGCGGCGGGCTACGCCAGGTGAACTTCGCCCCGTGGCGGGGCAGGTTCACAGCCATGAGCACGGCACGGAAGTACACCCCGATCTCCGCGGAGGGGCGGCTGGGACGCGCCAACGAGCATCCCGGGCGCTGCGACCACGTCTATCGGCAGCGCCGCGACGCCCTGGCGGCCCGCGCCGAGAACCACCAGGTGGGGACGCCGTATCCGGGCGTCGCGTACACCGAGGAGGAGCACCGGACCTGGCGGACGGTGCACCGGGCACTGGCCCCGGCGCACCGTGCGCACGCCTGCCGGGAAGTGCTGGCAGCGCTGGCCGACGCCGAGATCCCCGCCGAGGGGGTTCCGCAGCACACCGACATCACCCCCGGGCTGCGGGCTCGCACCGGGTTCGCGCTCACCCTGGCCGGCGGCGTGGTGCCCAACGAGCGGTTCCTGGGCGCGATGGAGCACGGCTACTTCCATGCGGTGCAGTTCGTACGCCATCCGGCCGTGCCGCTGTACACCCCCGAACCGGATGTCCTGCACGACGTGTTCGGGCACGGGATCCATCTGTCGTCACCGCGCATCGCGGAGCTGTACCGGGTCATCGGGCGGGCCGCGAACCGGGTGCGCACCCCGGAGGCACTGGACATTCTGAGCCGGGTCTATTGGTACACCCTCGAATACGGGCTGATCACGGAATCCGGCGTGCCGAAAGCCTACGGTGCGGCACTGTTGTCGTCATACGGGGAGATCGCCGCCCAAGACGCCCGGGAAGTACGCGAACTGGACATCTGCCAGGCAGCCAGCACTCCGTACCGTATTTCCAGCTATCAATCCGTTTTGTTCGCGGCGCGGTCTTTCTCCCATCTTGAGGATGCGATCGGCGCGTTCTGCGCGGAATTCGACGAGGACACCGGCGAGCGGCTGGGGTTGCCGTCACTACCTCGCGACCGGTCGTAGGGGCTGGTCGGGTCCACGGGCCGGGCGCCGGGGGCGGCCGGGCGGGCAGGGCGGGCGTGATGGTGGGGCGGGTGCGCAGGGCGGTGGCGTGAGCGGCGCAGCAGGGGGACAGCGGTGGGCTCTCCGGCGGCCGACGCCAACGGGTCGCCATCGCCTGCACGTTGGCCGCCGAACCGGACGCGCCGCTGTGCGACGAGGTCACCTCGACGCGCGCTCGCCCCGGACATCGCCGTGGCAGTCATGGCTCCGCTGGCAGCGATCAGGACAGACCGCGGGCTGACGCACGTCGTCGTCAGCCGTGAGGCATCGCCCATCGCCGCCTATACATGCCGGCACCGTGGACACCCGGGAGCCGGGAGGCCGGGAGGTCGGAAGGGGGGCGCGACCGGCTCGACGAGACCACCGCGGGGCACCCGGCGACCGCCCGCGCGCCCACCATCACCGTCCGGGGCTCCGTCGGCGTGCGCGGCCGGCCGGATCAGCGGGCCCGTTCCGGTCCCTCCTCGCCCTCGACTTGCGGCTCTTCCTCTCCCTCTACGGCGACCAATGCCAGCGTGATGTTGTCCGGTGCGCCCGCTTCCATGGCCGCCTTCCACAGCTCGAAGACGGCCCGCCCGCCGTCGTGCGCCCGCAGCACCTCGGCGATCTCCTCCTCCAGGACCGGGTCGGTCAGTCCGTCGGTGCAGACCACGTACCGCCGGTCCTGGGCGAGCGGCACGGACCGCACATGCGGGGTGATCGCACTGAACCGAGGCGCGCCGCCGATCGCCTGGGTCACCAGCGACGTGGTCCGCTGCCCCTCCCGCAGCGGCGGGCTGTCGTCCACGCTCACCTGGCGCAGCCCGTCGTCGCCGGCCTCCAGGACGCGGCTGTCGCCGACGTTGAAGACCAGCAGCGCATCGGGCAGGATCACGGCGCCGGCCACCGTGGTGCCCATCGCCGTCAGCGCCCGGTCCCGCTCGGCCGCGGCGTACACCGCCCGGTTGCACCGGGTCAGCGCCTGCCGCACCGCGTCCTCGCTGTCCAGCGACGGCCCGAGGGCCGCCAGATGCGCCACGGTCAGCGCACTGGCCACCTCACCGCCCGGCTGCCCGCCGATGCCGTCGGCGACCGCCACCACCAGGGGGCTGCCCACCGGGAACACCAGCGTATGGGGATTCTCGGTCACCGTGCCGCACAGCGTCCACGGTCCGGCGACCAGGCTGTCCTCGTTGTGCTCCCGGATCAGGCCGGTGTGGCTGAGCGCCGTCACCGTGATGTACCGCATCGGCGTGTCCATGGCCGTCGCTCCCTCGCGGTCGCTCCCCCGCCGGGCCCGCCGCGACGCATCCGGCCTCGCCCCGGGCCCACGGGCTCAACCGGTCCCCGCCCGGCCGCTCAGCGTGTGCCGCTGCATCAGCCGGGAGACGTCCTTCGCGGTGATGATCCCCACCAGATGCCCCGCGTCGACGACCAGGATCCGCATCCCGGTCCGCAGGGACAGCTGGTCCAGCGCCTCGGTCAGCAGATCGTCCGGCGCGGCCACCGCGCACTGGGACAGCGGCGTCGCCACGTCCCGTACACGGAGTTCCTCGCGCTGGGCGAGCGGTATCGACGCGAGTCTGCGGAGCTGCACCACACCGCTCGGCCGGCCCTCGAAGTCCAGCAACGGGACGGTGGAGTGCCCGGTCTGCACCGCCACCTCGTCGATGAAACGCTGGACCGTCAGCCAGTCCGCCCCGGTCGTCACGGGGCTGGACATCGCATCGGCCGCCCGCACCCCGCGCAATGCCGACTGCAGCGTCGCACGGCGCCGCTCCGACCCGGCGACGACCATGATGAACAGCCCGATCACCGCCAGCCACAGCCCGCCCGTTATGCCGCGCAGTACGGATATCCAGCCGACTGCCACCAGCAGCCCGCCCATCACCTGCCCGCCCCTGGAGGCCGCCAGATCGGCGCGGTCGCGGTCGCCGGTGCGCCACCACAGCAGCGCCTGCACCACCCGGCCCCCGTCCAGGGGAACGGCCGGCAGCAGATTGAACACGCCCAGGAACACATTGGCCCAGCCCAGCCACACCAGGACGACCGCGGGCACCGCGCCCAGCGACAGTGCGCTGAGCCCGAAGCCGGCCCCCAGCGCCACGCCACCGATGACCAGGCTGGTCAGCGGCCCGCTGACGGCTACGGCGAAGGCCGCGGAGGCGCTCTGCGGCCGCCCCATCCGTGTGATCCCGCCCAGCGCCCACAGCGTCACGTCCTCGACGGAGATCTGCTTGCGCCGCGCGATGGCGGCGTGCGCGGTCTCGTGCAGCAGCAGACTGGCGGTGAGCAGCGCGGCCCCGACGACCCCGGCCACGGCATAGACCAGGGCCGAACGGCCGGGAGCGATCACCGGCAGCGTCTGCCGTCCGAGGCCGTACGCGAAGAGCACCACCAGCAGCGGCACGCTCCAGTGCATGCGAAGCGGCACCCCTACGACATGTCCGATCCGGACCGAGCCGTTCATCAGCGTCTCCCGCCGGTCCTGGCGGTGGTTTCTCCGGGCAGGGCCCCACGCCCCGCACTCCACGGACCGCCCGGCACGGCACTCACCCCCCATTGTCGCTCGCCCCCTCCCCTGCCGAACTCCGTCGTCGTCGAACTCCGTCGCCGCCTCGGCCGGTGCCGGCCCGTCCCCCGAACTAACCTGGAGGTGCGGACGCCCGGCTGTGCGGCCGCCGATACGGAAACGCGTACCGCCCTGGGACGGAGGCGAGGGCCATGGGACGCAGCCATCACTTCCACCTCGATCAGGGTGGCCACTCGATCACCGTGAACGTCGGCCCGGGCCGGGACGGCGAGATAGAACTCCTGGTCAACGGCAAGGTCGTCGCCTACCAGAAGGAACACAGCACCGGCCTGAACCTCCTGACCGGCGAACTTCCCGACGACCCCGCCCGGCTGTTCCGAGTACGCGTCCGGGAGCCGCGGCTCGTCCCCACCGCTCCCCGCTGCACACTCGAACTGGACGGCGTGGAGCGCCCGATGCCCGAACGCTTCCTCGTCTGAGCCCGAGCACCACCCCGGCCGGAGCACCGTCCCGTCACCCCCGTCCCGACGTCCCCCTCATTCTCCTTTTCTCTTCCTCTCTCGTGCTTCTACTTGGTCCTGCCCTCTGTCTCCACGAGTTCCTTGAACTGCTGGAGATCGGTGCGCACACCCCGCTCGATCGCGACCGCCTGCGCGAACCCCTGGGGCCCGCCGAAGGTCTCCTTGATCGTGCCCGGGTCGTACTCGAACCGGGCCTGGAGCCGGGTGTGCCCCCGGTCGATGGGCAGCAGCGAGAACGTCCCGGCCAGATCGGGGCCGCTCGTGGTCTGCCACGTCATCACGTTCTCCATCTCCCGGTCGACGATCTCCACGTCGAACGCCTGGGCTCGGCCGCCCGCGTCGACGTCCAGGTGCGCCCGCCGTTCACCCTCTGGCCGGGCCTCCCGCACGCCGTTCAGAAAGCGGGGATAGCTCTCCGCACGATGGAGGCAATCCCAGGCTGTTTCGAGGGGAACACCGATGTCGATGTGTTCTTCGAGAGTGCTCATCGGACACCTCACAACCTCTTCACTGCCCCCCATTACGTCTCCAGGGTCCTCCGCCCAAGGGCCGGAAGCGACCCGAGTGCGCTTACGCGTACTTACAAACGCCCTGACCAGCGGCGGTTGCCCCGTCCCCGACCGCCTTGCCGCCCCGGCCCCCGCCTCCGCCACCTCTGCACGTGCCCCGTGCGGCGCCTGGGCGGGACCCTTGAGGCCGGGTCCGTCAGGCCGGGTCCGTCAGGCGGGGCCCTCCACGATGGGGTCCTTCCGGCAAGGTGCGATGGCGAGGATCGCCACGTCGTCGTGGAGGATGCGGGTGTGGCGGGGCAGGTCGGCGTTGAGGAAGTCGATGACGTCGGCCGGTCCGGGGGTGGACCGGCCCCCGAACCGCTGGCCGAGCCGGTCCAGCAGCGGATAGAACGCACCCGTGTGATCCCGGGCCTCGATCAGTCCGTCCGTGCAGAGCAGCAGCACATCGCCGAAGGTGAAGCGGTGGGTGTACGAGACCGGGGGGTCGGCGGCCAACCCGCCCAGTCCCAGCGGCAGGGCGGGCGGCCCGGTGAGGGCGCTCACCTTCCCACCGGAGATCAGCACCGGCTCGATGTGCCCGTGGTTGATGATCGTCACCTGCTCGGCGCGGGCGTCGTACTCGATCAGGGCCGCGGTCACGAACAGTTCGTCGTCGGGGATCTCGGCCGCCTCGTGAGCCAGGCGGCGTTCCATCCGGGTGGCCACCGCCAGCAGGTCCCCCGGGTCGTGGACCGCCTCGCGGAAGCTGCCGAGGATGTCCGCGACGGTGCGGACCGCCTGCAACCCCTTCCCTCGGACATCGCCGATGATGGCCCGCTCGCCGGCCTTCGTGGCGCGGATGTCGTAGAGGTCTCCGCCCACCATGGTGCCGATCTCGCCCGAGCGGTAGAGACCGGCCGCCAGCACCTTGCCGACCTGGTGGGGCACCGGCCGCAGCAGGGTCCGCATCAGCGCCTCGGCCACGGAGTTGACCCGCACCAGGTGCCGCTGCTGACGCTGCCGGTACCAGGCCAGCGCCACGCCCATGATCCCTACGACGATGGTGGAGATATACGTCGCGACATAGTGGTTCCCCCATAGCTGATGTGGATTGTGGCCCGTGCAGCACGGCGTTCCCGCGAGCACGCCTTCCAGGACGACGACGAAGGCGGTGACGACGGCGACACCGAGCGGACCGTGGGTGAAGGCGGCGAGCACCGGCACGGCGATCAGCAGGGAACTCACCGCCCATTGCGTGGGGGTGATGAACTCCACCAGCAGTACGGCCAGGACGTAGAGGCCGGGCAGCCAGCGCATCCACGTGGGGACCGTCGGCGCCTCGAATCCGTTGCTGTCCACCAGTCCGGAGATCCGCTGGACCGGGCGGCCACGATGCGACAGCCTCACGGCGGCGGCTCCTGCCGCGCCGCAGGGTCCGGACCCGGCAACGCCGTCATCCTGGCCTTCAGCGCCACCGCTCGACGACCCACTCACGCGACCTGTTCACACGGGCTCCCGCCACCGGCTCCTGCCGGACTCCTGCTCCTGCCAGACCGTGCCCAAGGCCCACAGCCTGACGCGCACGGCCAGCCAGCCCGACGATTACGCCATCGGCGGCATGTCACCTCCTCTCGGCCCGTCTCCCGTCGGCCGCGGGCGCCCCTGGCCGTGCCGTGCACGGTTCCCGTTCGTGGCGTCGGCCGCCCTTCCGTGCGCCCTTCCCCACGCCGTCCCGTACGCCGCTCCGTATGTGCCGGCCGGTGTGCTGCGAAGTCGTTCATGATGCCCCCTCTTTTCGGACAGTCGGTCGGGTCCGTCCGGTGCGGTTCCCTGCCGCCCCGCGACGTGTTCCACTGTCCGCGATCCGCCGTCCGGGGGCGTCAACCCGAGGGTGGTAACGCGGCGTCAACCCCAGGTTGTACGCGAGGCGCCGGCCGCGCCCCTGCGGTCGACCGGCGCCTCTGGCCCTCCCCCTGACCTCGCTATTCCTCCACCGCTCCGCCGATGCGCCGGAGGTGCTGGCGGAAGGTGTAGGCCGGATCGGCGGCGCGGCGCGCAAGGAAGTCGTCGAAGGCGGTTTGCCGGCGCAGGGTCTCGCCGGCACGGATCCTGCGGGCCTGTTCGCGTTCGGTCTCCCAGATGGTGCGTGCGGTGTCCAGTACCTCCTCGGCGCGGTCCGCGGCGACGAACAGCACCCCGTCGTCGTCACCGAAGACGACATCGGCGGCGGTGACCAGGTGGGCGCCGAAGCGCGCGCTGACCAGGGCGTCCGGCTCCCGTTCGGTGAGCCGGACCGGGCCCGGCGCATGGCGCCCGTAGCTGAAGACCGGGAGACCGATCTCGACCAGTTCCGGGGTGTCCCGGTGCAGCCCCCAGATCACCACGCCGGCCAGACCCACTGCCTGCGCCTCGAGGGCCAGCAGGTCGCCGACGCATGCCTCGTCCTGACGGCCGCCGTTGTCGATGACCAGGACGTCGCCGGGCCCGGCGTCGGTGAACGCCTCCAGGAAGATGTCGACGCTCCCGTAGTGGCGGGCGGGCAGTGCGCGTCCGGCGATCCGGTGGCCGGATACCACCGCGCCGATGCCGGGCGGGGCGGCGCGCAGCGGGACGCCGAGCCGGACGCAGGCATCGGCCACCAGGGGTGTGGACAGCTCGGCGAAGGTCTTCAGCATGGCGTTCTCCTCGTTTCGGTCCCGTCACCGCCTCGGCGCGGTCGGCGCAGGCTCTGGCGAACGATGCCATGGTTCCCGGCCGTTCGGGCCCGATACGCCAAGGCGCCAATGACATCGAGGCGCCAACTCCCGCTCTCCACCGGCCGCGCGTGGCCGGAAACCGCCTTATGGGGCAACCGGTCCCGGCCTAGCTTTGACTCCGTGACCAGATTCAAAATCTGGTCACGGACACGGAGGAGGGGGTACGTGGAACGGGCCGAGCGCGGTGAGCGCATCCTGGAGGCCGCCGGGGAACTGCTGCTCGCCTGGGGCTATCGGCGTGTGACGATCGACGAGATCGCCCGCCGCGCCAAGGTCGGCAAGGGGACGGTCTATCTGCACTGGAAGACCAAGGACTCCCTGCTGCTGGCCGTCGTCCTGAAGGCCCAATGGCACGGTCAGCAGCGGCAGTTGGCGCGGATGCGGGCCGATGCACGGGATGTCCTGCCGAGCCGGATGATGCACGGCTACTACCGCAACTTCCTGGAGGAGCCGGTCCTGCGGGCCCTTTACACCGACGACGTCGACATTCTCGACCGGCTCCGGGACGCCGCCAAGAAGGAATTCGCCGACCTGATCGAGTTCACCAACCAGGTGGGCCTGCGCTATCTCGAAGTGCTGCGGGAACACGGGCTGGTGCGTACCGACACCGACGTCCGGCACCAGCAGTACATTCTGCTGTCCACGACCACCGGCTTCTTCATGGCCGAGGCGACCCTGCACGACCGCGCGCCGGACACTCCGGAGGTGCGCGGCGCCCTGCTCGCCGAGACGATCCGCAGCGTATTGGAAATACCGGCGGAGGATTTCCGCGTGCCGGACGCCGGGGCCGTTTCCGCGTCCGGTTCCGCCCTCTCACGGGGCGCGACCGTACAGAAGGCACTGGCCTCCGCGGCGCGCGAAATCATTCCGCTGTACGAGCAGGTGGAGGAGTACGGCGCCCGGGAGATGCGCCGGCAACTGCGTGACTGAACGCCCGTACGGACGCGGCACGAATCCGGCCGCAACTCATCGCGGCATCCGTGCCGCCCCAGGCTCATTTCACAGGAGAAAGCCATGAGCGAACTGGCGGAATCGCCCTTCAGCAAGCACGTCGGCAAACACCCCGGCGAGCCGAATATGATGGAACCGGCCCTGCTCACCGACCCGTTCACCGGATACGGGGAGCTGCGCGAGCGGGGACCGGTGGTCCGCGGCCGGTTCGTGGACGACACGCCGGTGTGGTTCATCACCCGCTTCGACGAGGTCCGCGACGTGCTGCGCGACCAGCGCTTCGCCAACAACCCGAAGTGCGCGGCGGGTGGCGAGGGCGGGGAGACGCCCACCGACCGGCTGCTGGAACTCATGGGGCTGCCCGAGCATTACCGGGTGTATTTCTCCGGCAGCATCCTGAACATGGACGCACCGGATCACACCCGGCTCCGGCGGCTCGTCTCGCGGGCGTTCACCGCCCGCAAGATCACCGATCTGCGGCCGCGGGTGGAGGAGATAGCGGACGATCTGCTGCGCCGACTGCCCGAACACGCCGAGGACGGCGTCGTCGACCTCATCAAGCACTTCGCCTATCCACTGCCCATCACGGTCATCTGCGAACTGGTGGGAATTCCGGAGGCGGACCGGCCGCAGTGGCGGGAATGGGGTGCCAAGCTCGTCTCACTGCAACCGAAGCCACTCAGCGAGGCATTCCCGGCGATGGTCGAGCACATTCACGAGTTGATCCGGGAACGGCGCGCGGCGCTCACCGGCGATCTGCTCAGCGAACTGATCCGGGTGCATGACGACGACGGCGGCCGGCTCAGTGACATCGAAATGGTCACGATGGTCCTGACCCTCGTCCTCGCCGGTCATGAGACCACCGCCCATCTCATCGGCAACGGCACTGCCGCACTGCTCACCCATCCCGATCAGCTGCAGCTGCTGAAGTCCGATCCGGAACTGCTGCCCCGTGCCGTGCACGAGTTGATGCGCTGGTGCGGTCCGGCGCAGCTGACGCAGATGCGGTACGCCACCGAGGACGTCGAGGTGGCCGGGGTGCAGATCAAGAAGGGCGAGGCCGTGACGCCCATCCTGGTCGCGGCCAACTTCGACCCCCGCCACTACGCCGACCCCGAACGGCTCGACCTCACGCGCCATCCGGCGGGCCGGGCCGAGAACCACGTCGGTTTCGGGCACGGCATGCACTATTGCCTGGGTGCCGGCCTGGCCCGCCAGGAGGGCGAGGTCGCGTTCGGCAAGCTGCTCGCCCGCTACCCGGATGTGGCGCTGGCGGTGGAACCGGAGGCCCTCCAGCGCGTACCGCTGCCGGGCAACTGGCGGCTGGCCGCACTGCCGATCCGGCTCGGCTGACGGTCGCCACCACCGGGCGGGACCTCGCGTCGACGCGGCTCCGCCCGGTGGCACCCGCCCCGGCTCGGGCGGGTGACGCCGGCGTGTCCGCCGCCTACGGCTCGATGTGGAGGTGACCCGCCCATCTGCCCGGCAGCAGCTGGGTGTTCGCCCGGAGGGTGCGTATGGCCTCGTGGAGGACGCGGGCGGGGGCTGGTGTGGAAGAGGCGGGCGGCCTCGGTGGCGGCCTCGACGGGCCAGAGGGTCGCGACGACCTGGCCGAAGCCGGCGAGGTGGAAGGCGCCGCCGATGTGGACGGCCTCGTCGGGGACGCGGCCGGAACCGGCGGTGGTACAGGCCGAGAGATAGCAGAACCCGCCGTGCGGGAGGCGGAGCCGGGAGATCTCGGCGACGGTCAGCGGCGGGTCGTGGCGGATCAGGTGACTGCCGTACGGGCTGCTCGCGTCGGCGACGGCGTGGCAGGCGAAGGGGTCGTGCGTGCTGGCGGGCAGGACGGCCAGCAGCCGTGCGCGGGTGGCCGGGCACCGGTGACGAGGGCGTGCCGGGCCCGTAGCGGTCGGCGGCGGCGCGGGCCTTGGTGAGGGCGCCGGCCAGGGGCGCGAATCCTGGCGTCTCCGGTATCGCCACGACCGAGCGGCGCGAGGTGCAAGGGCCGCCGGCCGCGGCGGGGGTCGCGCGGACGGCGGCGGCGAGGGCGGCGGCCGTCGGGGGTACGAGGGGACCGCCCGCTCCAGGGGGAGCACGCGCGGTCCGGGTCGGTGTGGTGGCCGGCGGCGCGCAGCGGGAGCAGGGCCAGCGGGCCGGTGGCGGAGAGCCAGAGGCGGGGCAGCTGGGCGGGGCCTGTGGCCGCAAGGGCGGCGGGGCTGGCGGACTGTCTGGTCGCGGTGCGGGTCGGGGATCCGGGCGGGCGGTGCGGGCGCGCGGTGCCCCGGGAACCGAGCGACGAACGCCCGCGCTGCGCCGTGCCCGGGACGGCCATGCGGCTGCTGGCGGACTGAGCGATGGGCCCTCGGCTGTGATGCCGGCGCCGTTGTCTGTGCCGGTGCCAGCGCCGTTGTCTGCGGCGGTGTCGGTTTCAGTGTCGGTGCCGGTGCCGGTGCCGGTGGCGGTGGCGGTGCGGTGTCGATGTCTGTGTCGCGGGGGTGCTTGGTCAGTCGGATGGCTGTGTTCATGGCTCAACGGTGCCTGGCGGGAACGGCGACCGACGTCAACCCCAGGGTCGTACTTGTCAGGCCCGATCCGTAGACCCCAGGCATGACGCCAACTCCAGGCATGACGCCAACCCCCGCCCGCGGGGCCGTCGTCGGGCCCGCCCTGCGGATCAGGCCGCGGTGGCAGGCTCGGAGTGCGCGGAGGCCGGGCAGGCCGGCCGCCCGGCCCGGTCCGGTTGCCCGCGGAGGTCGGACAGCCGGTCCAGGAGCTGGTCCCGGACCGCGACCAGGTCGTTGATACGGGCCTGGAGCAGAGCGAGCCGCTGCTCGAAGACCTCGATCTTGGGGCTGGGGTCGACGCAGGTGTGCGCGCCGGTCAGCTCGTCGCGCAGGCAGCCGTCGAGCAGCCGCAGGTCGTCGGTGGTCAGACCGGCGGCCAGGAGGAGCCGGATGTTGGCCACGACCCGCACCGCGCTCTCCCCGTAGCTGCGGTAGCCGTTGGTGGACCGCTCCGGGCGAAGCAGGCCCTGCTCCTCGTAGTAGCGCAGCGCCCGGGTGGTGACGCCGGTGGCGCGGGCGAGTTCCCCGATGCGCATGGTTGCCCCTCCTGGTGACTGCCGACAGGACGTTCGGCCCTGGTGGCCGCCGTCAGGGGGAGCGTAAACCTTGCCGCGGACGTGAACGTCAAGCCGGGTCGCCGAGCGGGGTGAGGACAATCACCGGGATGAGCCGCCCGGCGCGGGCCTGGAAGGTGGCGAACTGCGGATCGGCGGCCACCTGCCGGTCCCAGAGGCGGTCCCGGGGCGCCCCCGTGGCCTCTGTGGCGCGGGCCCGGAAGGTGCGGGTGCCGACCTCCACGGTGACCTCTGGGTGGACGGTCAGATTGCGGTACCAGGCGGGTGGGGTGGGCGCGCCCCCATTGGAGGGGAACACGGCGAACCGGCCGTCCTCGTCGGCCAGGTAACAGGCGGGCGTGGTGCGCGGCAGGCCGGACTTGGCACCCGTGGTCGTCAGCAGGAGCAGTGGGTGCCCCGCCAACGGGCCGCCGACGACGCCTCCGTTGGCGCGGAACTGCGCGATGACACGGCGGTTGAAGTCGTTGCCCTCCTCGGGAGCCTCGGCCGAGCGGTGTGAGGGGTGTGAGGTGGTCGCGATGCTGGTGCTCATGGGCGTCACCCTCGACCTTCACGCCGGGGTGAAGGTCAAGTCGGAAGGTCAAGTCGGAAGGTCATGCCGGTCCGGTGGGACGATCCCGTTCCGCTTTTCCGTGCCCTAGTGCTTAATTCCTCAAGTTGCGGGCATAAGAGGTGTGTTGGGATCGCGTAGGGGGTGGATGTGCCGGCGTTGTTGTGGGCTCGGGAGGCTTTGGGGACTGACGAGCAGAGGGCGATCGACAAACTTGCGGGAGCGCGGAAGGCGCCGGCTGATCTGGTGATGCGGGCGCGAATCGTGAATCTGAGTTGGGCGGGTATGCGGGTATCGGCGATCGCGGCTGAGCTGGGGTGCGGTCGCAAGGCGGTGCGGTGGTGGTTGCACCGGTTCAACGCG
>NZ_KB891961.1 GCF_000373585.1 Streptomyces sp. MspMP-M5 | reverse complement strand
GCCTCGGCCGTGCGTGCCGCCGCCACCGGTGGCAGGCCGCCCCCAAGCCACTCCCCACTCATGGACACCACTCCGTTTCCCCCTGGCATGAGGACTTCCCCTGCCACGAGCCCTCGAAAATCGAGTCTAGGACGCGGGTCCGACAGTGCGAGTCCGAGGGACGGGAAGACGCGTTCACCGGTCGACGTACTTCCGCAAGACGGCCTGGTAGTCGGCGAATTCCGGCTCGGTGTGGAGCGCGTCGGTGCCCCGCTTGAGGTAGACCATGCCCGGGCAGTTGGGCTTCCCGCTGCCGAGCAGCTGCTCGCTGCCGACCTTCTTGCCCGTCCTGGCCTCGTACACGCTGACGTCGTACACGCCGCGGTACAGCTTGACGGAGTCCGTCGTGAACTTGCAGTCGGTCAGGAACTCGCCCTCGTCCGGGGAGTCCAGGCAGGCGATGAGCTGCACCCGGTGGGGGTCGAGGCCGTTCCCGCTCCAGTATTCCGCGGTCTCGGAGGTCGGGTAGGCCAGGCGCGGGGAGCCGGACTCGCTGATGCCGAACATCGCGATCGGATGCGGACCGGCACCGCCGTGGTCGGCCGCCTGCGGGAAGTACTTGCGGGCCATACCGTCGCCGCAACCGGTCTCCAGGTCGGAAACGCGGCTCAGCGCCTTGGCGTTGGCCTTGGGCTCGGCCATCACCCAGTAGACGCCGTAGCCGACGGCGACCACCATGGCCAGCGCGGTGACCCGCAGGAACAGCGTCTGCCGCCGGCGCTGTTCGGGCCGCGGGGGCTCGACGGGCGCCCCGCCGGACCGGCGTCCGGTCGCCACCAGGTATCCGAGGCAGAGGACCGGGGCGGCCGCCACCACGGCGAACAGGGCACCGACGAGCGGGTTACCGCCGTTGAAGGCGATCATCGAGAAGACCACCGCGATGCCGAGGAACACGACCATCAACCGGGCCATGACCACACCCTTCCCTGAGAACGACGACGAGCCCAACCTAACGGCGTCGAACGGCCCCTCCTTCGCGTTCCTGCATCAAGGTTGTGACAGTTGCTCGATGCCCTTGCCACGCCTGGCGGCCGGAATCCCGACCTCCGTCACCCCCGAGTCGGCAACGCGACGACGTGGCTGACACACAAGCCGGCGCTCGGGCCGAAACACCACCGAAGCACCACCAAAACACCGCCACACTGTTTGGTGACGATCATTAACTTGCGGGGGATTTTGGTGATTTGATTCACCGTCAAGTACCCCTGCATTTTGCACAACTCTTCCCTTCTGTTCACGCAACTTGACTTCAACAAGCACCGGGGCTGTGCCTTACTGGGGATGCGCTACGCGCGTTGCGTGTTTCCCCCCCACTACGTCAGGAGAGTCCCGGTGAGTCCTACCAGACGCCTCATACCCGCACTGACCGCAAGCGCCTTGGCCGCAGTGGGCGCAGTGGGCGCACTGATGCCCGCCACCGCCTCCGCCCACACCGCAAGCGCCTTCTCCCTGGTGATCCTGCCGGATCAGAAGGAAGGCGCGATCTATGACTTCGTCAACTCGGCGAAGAAATCGGTGGACGTGACCATCTACGAGCTTCGGGACACCACACTCGTCAACGCTCTGGTCAAGAAACAAAAGGCGGGCGTGAAGGTCCGTGTGGTCTTCGACGCCCAGCACGCGTCCATCGACGGCGCCGCCTACAAGGCGCTCGCCGCGGCCGGTGCCGGGGTGACGTACTCGTCCTCGGAATTCACCTACACGCACCAGAAGACGATCACCGTCGACGGCGCCAAGTCGTACGTGAGCACCGGAAACTTCGACACGAAGTACTATGCGACCTCGCGTGACTACGGCGTCTTCGACTCCGACAAGGCCGATGTCGCGGCGATCGAGAAGGTCTTCGACGCGGACTTCGCGAAGACCTCCGTCACCCCGTCCGACGGCACCGACCTGGTCTGGTCGCCCACCGACTCGCAAAGCCACCTGTTGAGCCTGATCAAGGGGGCAAAGCGCTCCCTCGATATCCAGCAGGAGGAGTTCGGCGACACCACACTGGTGAATGCCATCGTCGCGGCCGCGAAACGCGGCGTCGCCGTACGTGTCGTCGTGGAGAACCAGTCGTCCAAGTACAGCAAGCAGCTGAAGAAAGTCACCGCTGCGGGCGGCAAGGTAACCACCTACTCGAGCTCCACGGGCTACTACATCCACGCCAAAGCGATCGTCGCCGACTACGGAACGTCGTCCGCGAAGGTGTTCGCCGGATCGGAGAACTTCTCCAGCAACTCCCTCAACCACAATCGTGAACTCGGCCTGATAGTGCGCGATTCCGCCGTCATCAACGGCATCGAGAAGGCGTTCACCGCGGACTTCCACAAGAGTTCCGGAACCGCCTGACGGTACCCGTGCCACACGGGGGGGGCGAGTGCGGTCTTTTCGGCGGACATTCCGCGTGCCAACGACCTCCGGCACGCGGTGCGTTGCGAGCGTCTGCGCGATCGGCCGCACCACCCCGCGGGAACTGCCCGGGGCGAGAGATCAGGGGAACGGCCGCGCCCGGGGTCCACGGCGACCATCCGGTGAGAACGAGCTCGGCAGGGGGAGCCGCCCCCGGACCGGCCACCACGGCGCGGTGGGCCCGGCGGGCCAGGGAAAGCCTTTGCCATAGCCCGGTATCTCTTTGACGCACGGTTCACTACTTTGCAAGAGAGCCACCACTCACCGGGGTGGCGCCATTGAGTGCACGCGCGCAACTCAGCACCGGCAATTCGCCGCAATCCTGACGTGATGTCACATCCGCTCCGCCCAGCGCACCACTTCCTTGACATGTCATGCTCTTGACACGCCGGAGGTGTGTGCGCTGAGCACGAGCGACGTGGGCGTTCCCGGATCGGCAGTGCCGGCGGCCGGACTCTTTCCCCCACGGAGGTCATTGCCTTGCGTTCCCCACGAAAGGGCAGATCCGCTCGCACCCGAGGACTGGCGCGTCGCGCGGTCCCGACCCTGCTGTCGGCGGCAACCCTCGTCATCGGCGGCATGATCGCTGCCAGCCCGTCCAACGCCGCATCGACGGCGCTCACGCGTCACACCTCCCCCACCATCTCCGCAGCGACATCGCTGGCCCGCGCCCACGCGCACATGCACACCCGTCGGCTGTGTGCACACCCGTCGAAGCCCGGCGAGATGGCCTGCAACGCGGTGGCCCGGACGGACCTCAAACAGCAGCTGTCCCTGCGGCCGCACGCCGCCCCAGGGGGGTACGGCCCCGCTGACCTGCGGAGTGCCTACAACCTGCCCCAGTCGGGCGGCGACGGCCAGACGGTGGCGATCGTCGACGCCAACGACGACCCCAACGCCGAACAGGACCTGGCGACCTACCGCGCCCAGTACGGGCTGCCGGAGTGCACCACCGACAACGGCTGCTTCCAGAAGGTCGACCAGAACGGCGGCACCAACTACCCCGCACCGGACTCCGGTTGGGCCGGCGAGATATCCCTCGACGTCGACATGGTCAGCGCCGCCTGCCCGCAGTGCCACATCCTGCTGGTGGAAGCGAACAGCGCCAGCATGGACGACCTGGGGACGGCGGTGAACCGCGCCGTCGCCATGGGCGCCAAGTTCGTCTCCAACAGCTACGGCGGCTCCGAGGACTCCACCGACGCCACCTCCGACGAGCAGTACTTCAACCACCCGGGGGTCGCGATCACCGTCAGCTCCGGTGACAGCGGCTACGGCGTCGAGTACCCCGCGGCCTCCAAGTACGTCACCGCGGTCGGCGGCACCTCGCTCCAGCAGGACAGCAGCTCCCGTGGCTGGTCGGAGACTGTCTGGGGCACCAGCGCGGGCGGCCAAGGCGCCGGCTCCGGCTGCTCCCAGTACGACGCCAAGCCGGCCTGGCAGCAGGACACCGGCTGCAGCAACCGCGCCGTGGCGGACGTCGCCTCGGTCGCCGACCCCGCCACCGGCGTCGCGGTCTACGACACCTACCAGGCCAGCGGCTGGAACGTCTACGGCGGCACCAGCGCCTCGGCCCCGTTCGTCGCCGGCGTCTACGCCCTCGCAGGCACCCCGGGCGCATCCGACACCCCGGCCTCGTACCCCTACAGCCACGCCTCCGCGCTGAACGACATCACCAGCGGCGCCAACGGCTCCTGCTCGCCCTCGTACCTCTGCACCGCGGGCGACGGCTACGACGGCCCGACCGGCCTCGGAACGCCCAACGGGACGGCTGCCTTCACACCGTGAGACGGCGTCAGGCCGTCCCTGAAGCCGTTCGCACAGACCTCAGCACGGCGTGACAGACGCTCCAAGATGCACTGACATGCGCAACACGCACGGCAAAGGTACAGACAGGCAGGCACCATCACAGTCCGGCGGCCTCCACGGCGCCGGACTGTGACCTGGTGCGGGGGCGGCGGCTGGCGAGGGCGGGGTAGCGGACGAGATGCTCGATTCCCCGCACCGTCGTCGTTCAGACCGCCCTCGTTCAGGCCGTGCCGCCGGCGCACGGTACGTCCGCCAGGTGCTCGACAATGACGAGCGTGCCGTTGCTTCCGGGACGGACGGCATGCTCCACTCCTGGTCCGACGATGTACATCTCTCCTGCGCCCACTTCGACGTCGGCGTCTCCCACGGTGAGGCACAGCGTTCCCTCCAGTACCAGCAATGCCTCCGCCGCTCCATGGGACTCACGCGCCAGAGGGCTGCCGTCCATCCGCAGAACCTTCACGCCGGCGCCCCCGATCCGTCCCAGGAGCCGCGAACTCCAGGCATCCGGCAGGTTCGCGGCCGTCTTGCGCAGTGCGACCAGGCTCATGACATACCTCCTGGCGGGCAGCCTCGCCGGAGGGTTTGCAACCACCGGTGGCGCCCGCGAGCGTGTTCGTAACGGGACGTAGGGACGCTACGGAACATCCGCACGCCGTTGGGAGACCGTTCGGCAAAATCTCCCGCCGCGGCCTCCCTTCCGGGCACGCCAAGGTCGCGTCAAGAGCAGCCGCGGCGATTGCTGAGACGTGGTATGCCTCAGAGCACGCAAGAACAACGGAAGGAACGGGGGACCAGGTGTTCTCGGGCAAGGCAGGAAGTCCGAAGTCCGCTTCGAGGTTCGGGCTGGTGCGGCGGGGCTATGACCGCGGGCAGGTCGACGCGTACATCGAGCGGCTGTCCCAGGCCGGACCGCCGCCGAGCGAACCGCCGGCGTTCGACCTGGTCCGGCGTGGGTACGACCGGCTACAGGTGGACACCTGTATCGAGGAGCTGCGGGCGCGCAGGAACTCAGTCCCGCAGCCAGGACAGCAGGCGGACGGGCCTGTTGACAGCCGGTGATCCCGGTCCGCAGCCGTGCCATGCGTATCAGGCCGGGCGCGGGATGTAGGCCATGCCGTGGGCACCGGCCTCGCCGTGCTTGGGGATGTCCAGTCGGGCCAGGCGCTTCAGCGTTTCCAGGTCGATGATGTCGACGGTGGACGAGGCGACACAGGCCACATAGGCGAGTCGGCCGTCGGGCGACGAGGTGATCGTCAGCGGGACGTGTCCTACTTCGATCTCGCCCATGGCCGGCCCGCCCTCCGCCGAGGCGGAGGAGGAACCCGCGTACGGTGCGGCCACGCAGACGTGCGTGCCGTCGGCCGAGACGGCAAGTCCTTCGCTGTCAGGCACCTCGACCTTTGCCGTGAGGGTCCCCGTTCGAGGTCGACGACCGAAACGAACGGGGCCTCCTTGTTGGCGGCGAAGCCCGTCGTACCCGCCGGGTCGATGGCGAACCAGTGCGGGCCGGGCGCGTCCGTGTCGATCCGGCCCAGCGGCCGACGGGTGTGGGTGTCGATCACCACGACGCCGCCGGGGCGATCCGCCGAGGCCCCCCCCCCGCTGGCGTAGAGGCGATGGCGCGAGGCGTCCAACGCCAGGCCGTGCGGGCCGTGTTCGGGAGCGAGGTCCACGACCTCGACGATGCGGCGGGTGTCCGGGTCGATGACGGTCACCTCGGTGCGTCGACCGCTGTTGGCGTGGTGGTAGCCCGAGTGATATGCGTACCTTCACCGTGCGAGCCACCGATCTACTGTTGGCGGGTCTGGCCGGACCGCTGACGGAGCTGATCCACACCGAGGCCCCGCACGTTGATGTGGTCTTTCTGCCGGAGGCGGTGGAGGGCGGTCCGGCACTGCGGCAGGGCTTGCCTGCCCCCCCCGCAACTCGTCCGTTCCGGGCCACCGTTGGTTCCGCGAGCGCCTGGCAGCCGCGGTGCCGGCTCCGCCGGGGAAAGAGGACGATGGATCTTGACTCGCCTGGCATCATGCTGGCATGTCTGCTTACGTGATCTCCGAGGTCGAGAACTGGACGATGAACTGGCCGTCCGCTACCGGGCGTTGGCGGAGGCATCCATCCGTCGCTACGGCGGCCGCTATGTCGTCCGGGGTGCCGCGCCCGAGGTCCTGGAGGGTGCCTGGCCCGCTGCTCAGCGGGTGGTGGTCGTCGAGTTCCCGGATGCGGAGCGGGCCAAAGAGTGGTACGCGTCTGCCGAGTATGCCGAGGCGCTGGAGATCCGGCAGTCGGCGCTGGAGCGGCGGCTGCTGCTCGTCGAGGGGATTTCGGATTCTCGTTGAGCGGGTTTCCGGGTTTTTCGGTAGCTTCGCGAGGGGTCGGAGGGGCCGCGCATCCGCGTCGTCGGGGGTGGGGCCGGGTCTTACGATTCGCTGACGGTGGGGCGTGCGGGGTGGTGGGAGCGCCGGGGGTGGTGTTCTGCTGGGCGGATGGTCAGTGAACGGCAGGACAGGCCCGTCGGTCGGCGGTTGGTGCTGGGGATGCTCGGGCTCGGTGCCGCAGGGGTGGCGCTGGGGGCACCGCTGCAGGACGGCATCGACGGTGCGCTCGCGCGCGTACGCGACGAGGATCCCACCGGCATCACGGGGCTGTTGCCCGGCTCCGGTGGCTTTCGGTTCTACTCGGTGGCGTCGTCGGTTCCGCGCCGGACCGCGGCCGACTACCGGCTCACCGTGGACGGACTCGTGACGCGTCCCAGGACGTACACGTTGGCGGAGCTCCAGGGCCTGCCGCGTACCCGGCTGGTGAAGGACGTGCAGTGTGTCACGGGGTGGCGGGTGCCGAAGACGCCGTTCACCGGGGTGCTGCTGTCCCGTCTGCTCGCTGCGGCGGGGGTGAAACCACAGGCCAGGGCGGTGCGCTTCACCTGTTTCGACGGGGTGTACAGCGAGAGCCTCACCCTGGAGCAGGCCCGGCGTCCGGACATGCTGGTCGCCTACGCGATGGACGACCGGCCGGTGACAGATGCGCACGGCGGCCCGGTCCGGCTGTACGCGGCGCCGATGTACTTCTACAAGTCGGCGAAGTGGCTGTCCGGCATCACGGTCACCGACCGGGTGCAGCCCGGCTATTGGGAGCAGTATGGGTACGAGGTGGATGCCTGGGTCGGCAGGTCGAACGGGCGGGACGATGCCGGTATCGACTGAGCGTGCGGCCGCGGCACGGGGCGAGGAGCCGGTGTTGCGGAGGTTCACCGTGGTGGAGCGGTGGGTGCACTGGGGAACGGCGGTGCTGATGGGCGTCATGCTGATCACGGCTGCCTGTCTGTATGTGCCGTGGCTGGCGGAGCTGGTGGGTCGTCGCAGGCTGGTGGTCGGCCTGCACGAGTGGGCGGGGCTGGCGTTGCCGGTGCCGCTGCTGGTGGGGCTGGTCTCGCGGGCCTTGCGGGCGGATCTGGGCCGGCTGAACCGGTTCGGGCCGCATGACCGCGGCTGGGTGCGCGCGGCGCTGCGTGGGCACCGGCGTCCGGCGGGGAAGTTCAACGCCGGGCAGAAGCTGTATGCGGCGTTGCTCGCCGGCGCGGCGCTCGTCTTGCTCGGCACCGGGCTGGTGCTGTGGTTCCCGGGCCTGGTGCCAGTGCTCTGGCGGACGGGGGCGACCTTCGTCCACGACTGGACCGCCCTGCTCATCGGCGTCCTCGTCGTCGGTCACATCGGGATGGCGGCCCGCGACGCGGAGGCCCGGCGCGCGCTGCGTACCGGCTATGTCTCGCGTGCCTGGGCCAGGCGGGAGCATTCCTTGTGGGAGCGGGAGTCCTGACCCCGGCGGCGGATGCGGGACCACCCGCCGGGCCGCCAGTTCCCCTCACCGCGCAGCAGGGCACCGGCGATGACGGCCAGGGCGCGGCGCCGTACGTCACTGTCTGGAGCGGAAAGCCGGGCAACAGAGGCCCCGCGAGATACAGCAGCGCGCCGGCGTGGGGACGCTCAGCCATTCCCGGCGGCCGTCGAGGGCGACCAGGGCGACGACGAGCAGGGCGTACCAGGGGTAGTTGGGCGAGACCAGCAGCAGTGCGGTGTCGGTGACCAACAGGGCGCCGCGCCAGGGTCGTTCGGGGTCGCCGCGCAGCCACACGTACGCGACGAGCAGTGCGAGCAGCACGACGACGGCGGTTGCCGCGGCGGTGTCCGGCAGGAGCAGGCGCGGCAGGGCGAAGCGCTGGGCGCGGCCGGGTTGGGCTCGTGGTGGAGGGCGGGTGTGCCGTCGGTCATCGGCGGGCCGCCG
>NZ_KB891960.1 GCF_000373585.1 Streptomyces sp. MspMP-M5 | reverse complement strand
GGCCCCCCTCGTCGCGCGGCTGACGCTGTGCGCTCGCCGGCTCAGGCCGTGTTATCCGCGTCCGGGCCGCACCGGCTGGCGCCGCTGGATGCCCTCCTGCCGGCAGTGGCTGGGCGTCGTATCGATGACCATCGGCCTGACCGGACTGTTCCTGGCCCTCGCCTACGCCGCCACCGACATACCCAAGGACCTGAACGCGTACGCCACCCAGCAGGACAACGTGTACTTCTGGTCCGACGGCACACCCATGGCTCGCACCGGCTGGGTGCAGCGGCAGGCGATGCCGCTCAAAGACATACCCGGGGACGTTCGCTGGGCCGTGCTGGCGGCCGAGAACGAGAGCTTCTACGGCGACCCCGGCGTCTCTTTCAAGGGCCTCACCCGCGCCCTGTGGCGGACGGTCGGTCAGGGCGAGACCCAGGGTGGCTCGACCATCACCCAGCAGTACGTCAAGAACGTCTACCTGAACCACGACCAGACCGTCAGCCGCAAGTTCACCGAGGCGATGATCGCTCTCAAGCTGGACAACCGGATGAGCAAGGACGAGATCCTGGAGGGGTACCTCAACACCAGTTGGTTCGGCCGCGGCACCTACGGCATCCAGCGTGCCGCACAGGCTTACTACGGCAAGGACGTCGGCGAACTCAACGCGAGCCAGGCTGCCTTCCTGGCGTCGCTGCTCAAGGGCGCCGGCCTGTACGACCCCACGCTGAGCGCGGCCAACCACCACCGGGCGGTGAAGCGCTGGAACTGGATCTTGGACCGGATGGTCAAGATCGGCAGACTGTCGCCGTCCGAGCGGGCCGGGTACCGGACGTTCCCCGAGCCCCTCAAACAAAACCCGCTGTACGACACCGGTCAGCAGAGCGACTACCTGGTGGAACTCGCCTCCCAGTACGCCAAGAAAGCCGGCCACCTCTCGGACCGGCAGTTCGATCTGGGCGGCTATCAGATCTACACCACCTTCGACCGCACACGGGAAGCGGCTCTCGACGAGCAGGTGGAAAAGGCACGCAAGAAGGCCCGGCAGACCCACCCGGACGCTGCAGCCACCGCCCATTACGGCGTCGCGTCGCTGGCCACCGACGGCCGCATCCTCGCCGTGTACGGCGGCCCGGACCACCGGAAGCAGGGCTACAACGAGTCCAACGCCGGGACCGTTCCGGCCGGTTCGGCCTTCCTGCCCTTCGTGTACGCGGCCGGCCTGGAGCACGGCGTTGTCAGGCGGCGGGACGCACCCCGGGAGAAGGTCACCCCGCAGTCCCTCTACGACGGCGACGACGGCGTGCCCGTCAGTACGCCGGAGGGCCCCTACTGGGACCGCAGCGGAAGGAAGGTCACCGCCCACAACGACGGCCGGAAGTCGTGGGGCCGGATGACGCTGCGCGAGGCGCTCGCCAAGTCGGTGAACACCCCTTTCATGCAACTGGGCATGGACACGGGCCTGGACAAGGTGAAGCAGACGGCCCAGGCCGCCGGGCTGCTGTCGTCGAGTATGGGGCCACAGGTACCGGCCCTGTCGCTGGGCAGCTCCACGCCGAGCGCGATCCGTATGGCCAGCGGCTACGCCACCTTCGCCGCCGCGGGGCAGCACGTCGAGCCGTACTCCGTGCGCCGCGTCACCCGGAACGGCTCGACCGTGCGGCTGGACCTGCCGGACGCGCGCCGCGCGGTCACCGCCGAGGTGGCCGGGCAGGTGACGCAGGCGCTCGCGGACTCCTTCCGCTCCGCCCACCCTGACGCCGCTCCGGCCGCGGCGGCGGTGTCCGGCAAGGCCGGCACGGCCGCCGATGACACGGCCGCCTGGTACGTCGGCACGGCCCGCGCCGTGTCGACGGCCGTGGTCGTCTACCGCATGGATCTGGCCAAGAGCCTCGAACCGCTGCCGCTGAAGGGGCTCGCGGGAACCGCCGCCGACAGTGCCCCGTACGACATCTGGGCGGGAGCCATGGGCCCACTGCGCTGACCGGCGGACCCTCCGCACCCGCATCCGCACCGGAACCTCCTCGCAGATATGAGCGTTGCATGAAGTCGACTCCAGGCCGCCGCCGTAGGGCGCGCACCCCCCGCCGCACCGTCCGTACCCGGTTCGTAGCCCTCGCGGCAGCCGCCCTCGTCGTCTGCGCGGCCGCCACGGGCTACCTGGTGCTGACCCGGACCGACGGCCAGGCTTCGGCTCCCACGGGCGGCGAGGGGGGATCGGTTGCCCAGGGCCCGCCGCAGCCTGGCAAGGAGCCGGAGTGGGACGGCACCACCAAGATTCTCGGGGACGGATCGACCTCCTACACCGGCCCGCAGAAGGGGCAGTTGAAGGCAGTTCCGCTCAAACCGGGGGAGAAGCCGCCACAGTTCGTCGTCTTCTCCTGGGACGGCGCGCTGGAGGGCGACGAGCGCCTCTTCTCCCACTACCGGCAGATGGCCAAGGACTACGACGCCCACATGACCTTCTTCCTCACGGGCATCTACCTGCTGCCCAAGAGCAAGAGGGACCTCTACCACCCGCCCCAGCACCCGGTGGGTTCCGCCGCGATCAGCTACCCCACCGACGAGCACATCCGCACCACCCTGACGCAGCTCGCCGCGGCTTACGAGGACGGCAACGAGATCGGAACCCACTTCAACGGCCACTTCTGCGGCGCCAAGGGGGGCGCGGACTGGAGCGTGGGGGAGTGGAAGAGCGAGATCGACCAGTTCTACGACTTCGTGGAGAAGTGGCGGACCAACACCGGCGACAAGGACACTCCCGCGCTTCCCTTCGACTTCCGCAAGGAGGTGACCGGTGGTCGTGCCCCCTGTCTGGAGGGTCAGCCGAACCTGCTCAAAGCCATGAAGAGCTACGGCTGGCGCTACGACGCGAGTTCACCGGGCGACTTCCAGATATGGCCGAGCAAGAAGAACGGCATCTGGGACTTTCCGCTGCAGATGCTTCCGTACCCCGGTGGCAACTACCAGGGCCTGTCAATGGACTTCAACTTCCTTTACAACCAGTCCCATGGCGAGACCGAGGGGGATCCGGCCAAGTACGCAGACTGGGAGCGGCAGACCGTCGACTCCTATATGGCAGGCTTCCATCGCGTCTACTACGGCAGCCGGGCACCGCTGTTCATCGGCAACCACTTCGAGGACTGGAACGGCGGCATCTACATGAAAGCCATCGACCAGGTGGTCAAGAAGACCTGCGCGAAGAAGGGCGTCAAGTGCGTGTCCTTCAAGGAACTCGCTGACTGGCTCGACGTGCAGAAGCCCGAGACGCTGCGGCGCCTGCGCGGTCTGGATCCGGCCCAGTCGCCGGACTGGGCCACGGTCGTCAATTGACCCGGCCACCAGCCTGGCTCCCATTGTCCGCACCTCTTCACATGCTTCACACACCTCGTGCAGAATTCGATCGCCCGGACTGTGTACCGGCGCAGAGGGGAACATCGTTGAAATCCACAAGAACAGGCCGCAATCGGAGCCGCGCCACCATAGTCACGGTGGTGGCAGCCTCAGTGGCCACGGGAATTCTGCTGCCCAGCTGGAGCGCGAATGCGGCGGCCGCCACCGACCCGACGGTGGACTCGGCGACCAGGGCCGCATTTCAGCGGCTGGCCGACGCGGTCTTCACCGATCGCACGCAGTCCTTGGTGAGCGATGCCCAAAACGGACGTCACAAGTCGCACCCGCAGCGGACGTCCGGCTTCACCGGAAAAGTGCGGCTGTCCGAGAAGCGGTCGCGCGAGGAGCGATCGACACTCGACGAACTGCGCGCCCGTAAGTCCCGCCTGGCCCGGCTCGGCGAGAAGTACAGCGGAGCCGGTACCGGTGTCACGCTGGACGCCACCCGGGTGAAGGGCCGGTATGCCACCGTCGACGTCACCGAGACCACGACTCTGGCCTACGAGAACGCCAAGGGCGCCGGGCCCGAGACCACCGGGTTCCGGGCCCGGCACGAACTGACCTTCCAGGCCGACCGCAAGGGTGACTGGCAGCTGACCGGTGTCCGCGATACCGACGACGGCTACGTCGCGGTGAACCAGGTCGCCAAGCCGTCCGTCGCCGCTCCGTCCACCGTCGCCGACCCGCCCTCGGCGACCCGCTCGGCCACGACGTGGCCCGCGCCGGCCAACCCGAAGAACTTCACGGTCACCGGGTACGACTACAAGGCCATGGCGGCCTACGCGACGAAGTACTGGAACAACTACAACCCGGACTACCCCGATTTCAGCGGCGCCGGCGCCGGCGGAGATTGCACCAACTTCGTCAGCCAGTCCCTCAAGGCGGGCGGCTGGCAGCACGTCCCCGGCTACACGACGGACTTCCACAAGTGGTTCGGCAACTCCGACATCCAGTCGGACTCGTTCGTCGGCGTCAACGAGTTCTCCTGGTTCGCCCTGTCCTCCAAGCGTGTCACCAGCCTCGCGAACGTCTACCAGATGGACGTCGGTGACGTGTTGCAACTGGACTTCGACAAGGACGGGTCCAAGGACCATTCCATGATCGTCACCAAGCGCAGCCGACAGGGCATGCCGTACGTCACGTATCACTCCACCGACACCTACAACAGGTCGGTGGCCAGCGTCGTCGCGTCGTACCCGACCGCCGCGTACTACGCCTACCGCACCTGAGCGGCGCCCGACACAGTGGCCGGCGCCGCGGCCCGGCCACCGCACTTCGCAGTCCACGCACTCGGATGATGCGCGGTGGCCGTACGCGGCCCCCGTCGGTCCACCGCAGGATCGCTGGCTCGGGTGGCAGCCCAGTCCGGGATCGTGGTGTGGTGTCGTCGCTTCAACCTCCGCCCCTGGATGCCATGTTGACGCATGAACCGCTCGATGCGCTTGCGGTTCACCGTCACACCGCCCGCGCGCGGTTCGGCGTGGATCCGCGGAACGCCGTGCGTGTGATGGGACGTGGCACGGACGATGGTGATCTCGTGGGCCAGGGTGTCATCGGCCGCTTTCCGTGCGTCGGGGGCTTTCGCCGATGCGAGCCAGACATAACCCGACGCGAGCCAGGCATAGCGGGAGGAGTGTGCCACGTTCGACAGCTGGCACAGGAAAGCTCTGCTTGCTCATGAGCGAATCGCCTCAAGGCGCTCTCGGATGCATCGGTTCCTGTCCAGGGCGGTGAGCGGTTCCGCTCTGTGGCTCAGATCCTCGTCTTTCTCCTCCGGAGCCCTGCCACGGGGTCCGGGCTGAACGGCAGCCCTCTGCGGTCACGGATGTCTGCGCTTTCGTTGGCAGGAGCACGGGCCTGATCGAAGTGTCCGAGGTCTTCGAGCTCAATGCTCAGCGCGGTGAGCACACGGGCGAGGCTGGGCTCGTATGCGGGTTCGGTCTGCGCGAGTCGGCGATACAGGGTCGCCGACTCGTCCAGGGCGGTCACGGACTCTTCCGGGCGTCCGGCCCGGCTGAGGTGCCTGGCTGTGTCGTACAGCGTCAGGGCCAGATATGACGTGTCGCCGTTCGGATGCGCAGCGATGAAGCGGCGTTCGATGGCGAGGATCTCCTCGGCCGTGGCCAGGGCATCGCTGTCGTTCTGCCGGCCCTTTCCTCTGAGAAGGAAGGACAGGTTGCGTAGCGCCATCGCGAGTCGTACTTCGCAGACTGCGGGGTGCGTGCGCGTGAATTCTCGGCCCAGGTGGACTGCTTCCTTGCACCATTTGAGGGCTTCATCCGGTTGTCCCTGCTGGTGATAGCGGACGCCGATGTTGTTCAGGGTGTCGATGAAGTCGGGTCCATATCGGCCTGGGTCGGTGGGGGCAAGTTCGCGATAGGCAGTGGCCAGCTGCTTGTCGATGCACAGGCCGAGGGGGGCGAAGGGGTCTTGGGAGATCCGGGCGACCTGGCGCAGGGGCAGCAGGTTCGCTGCGATGTGGAGGACTCGGACACTGGGGGGTGTCTTCGTCAGGATGGTTTCAAGGATCTGTAGGACGCTCGTGGCGTCAGCCGGGCGCCGGGTGAGCACGTGTGCGCGGGCGATGCGCATGAGCACGATCATGGCGCGCAGGCGTTGCCTGTCGGTGGCCTGGGACCACAGCGCCCTTAGGACGTCTGCGGCGGGGCTGACGAGTTCAGCCTCTGCGTGGTGCTCGGCGAGCCGGTCGGGTTGTAGCGAGCCCCAGTAGTGGCCGGGTGCGGGCGGGTACAGCCCCTGCAGCCACTCGGCGACATCGGAGGCCCGGTCGGCTGGGAGGCCGGGCACGGTGCGGGTGAGGGCGAGGGCCTCGTCTCGCGTTATGGCACCGTAGAGCGCTGCGGCGGCCAGGGCGCGGCGCAGGGTGGCTGGACGTAGGTCGTCGAGCTGGAACAGGGGGGATGCGGCGGTGCCCTCCCAGTAGCGCTCTTCGTGGGCCAGCATCAGGGCCTCGAGGGACATGTCGCTGTGTGTGCGCACGGGAGACGGGCCGCGTTGCAGGAGGGAGGTCAGGGCGGCCATCTGCAAGGTCAGTGCGCTCCCGTATCGCGCGTGGTTGAGATGGGGAGGGGGTGGGAGCGTCGCGGCTACTTGCTGCCAGTCCACCGTGCCGGTCAGAGCAGGGGTCTGAGCGAGCAGCGTTGCCAGGTCGCGTACTGCTCGGGCGAAGGCGGCAGTTCGGGACGTGGAATCGGTTGTCTCGCTGTGCAAAGGGGGCAGTTTGAGCACGGGCGCTGTGGCCAACAGCGCCCGTGTGTCGGCTCCCGCGCGCAGTGACCCGGTTTTCCAGTCGCCCTGGGTTCGGGCGAGGAGGAGGAGTCGGGTGCGGTGCCGGCTGCGGCGTAAGGACTCGATGAGGTGGCGGATCTGGCGGGGCAGGGTCTCGGCGTAGTCGACGACCAGCAGCATCGGCAGGCTGGTGTCCAGGGCCTCATAGCCGAGACCTGGCGCGTCGGATGCGTCGTCGAGGTCCGCGCGTAACTCCGCTGCGATCCAGCCCCGCCCCCGGAGGGTGGCGGCGAGATGGCGTGCCAGACGTGTCTTGCCTTGGCCGGCGGGTCCGGTGAGCAGGTGGACTGCGAAAGTGTCCGAGGTGTTGGTGCACCAGTTCAGCAGATGCTCGTGTTCCTGTTTCCGGCCGTGGAAGGTGACGGCCTCGGTGTCGGCGCGCAGCAGCATGGCGGGCGAGCGCAGGTCGCGGCCGCGAGCGGCCGGGGTGAGCAAGTGGTCGGGCTCGATGGGCTCGAGGACCGGGTGCCAGCCGCTGTGCTCAGCGATCAGCGACTCGAACTCGGAATCTGCCAGCAAGTCGCAGATCCGGGTGGCAGTCAGGCGGACACCGACCGGTGCTTGGCGGTCTTGGACCACCAAGCCGGCCAGGAGATCTCGGCATAACAGCGCAGCACCCGAAAACCCGGACCAGTTGGTGGTGCGCGCCCCCGCAGGAGGCAGGGTGGCAGGCATCGGGTGCGTGCTCAGAATCTCGTAGCGGCCATCCGTTCGGCTGGCGCCGGGGTAGATGTCGCCGGTGAGCTGCTCTTCTCTTCTCCCTGTGGTGTCCTTCTGCATACGCGGATAGCCGCATACGGTCACCGGGTGTGGACGGGTGCCGATCAACTGGCCCCAGCGTTGGGGCGGGCGGGTATGGAGATCGCGCAGAGATCCCGGCGTCTGCCAGTTGGCGTCCCGTGCCACCTCGATGAGGGCGGCGTCGACCGCGAGGTGCTTGCGTTGCCAGCGCACCGTTGCTTTGAATCGGTGCTCGCCGGTCTCGGGCCGGCAGACGGTCACCGTGTCCTTGCCGGCCGGGGAGCCCGTCGCGAGCACATGAGATGTGGTGAGGACCAGCCGCGGCGCAACGAGGTAGCCCGTCGCGAACGCCGCTTTACCCGGACTCTCCGGCTTTGCGCCCCTGACCTGGACGATCCGGTCGAACTCCACATCAGCTCCCGCCTCGTGTGCTGGCCCTCACAGCCACGTCGCGTTGCGCCGTCTACTCGTCGTCCTCGTCGCTGACGTCGACGTCTCCACCGTCGGGTAGATGCGGGAGGAGCCGCACCGACAGGGTGTGGGTAGCGGAACGAGTGCTTTCTTTCTTGCCTCCGAGGCCCACCACACTGAACCGCAGTCCACCATCCAGGCCACGCGTTTGCGCTAGCTCCAGGCCCAGTTCCAGGGTGATCTCCCCCAGTCCGAACCTCACCCCGGCATCCCCGCTCTCACTCACTCGACGCTGCGCCTCGGCGATCTGATCACGCAGCAGCGTGATCGCATCCGCGAGATCCAGCGCTCCAGCCGCCCCAGCGTTACCGGTGCCCGACGTTGTGCTCATCCACCCCTCCACGACCGACAGGGTGGAAGTATCCCAGCTCGCGGCTCCGCACAGAGCCCTTACTCGACAACTCGCCACGAAAATAAGGAGCATGGCGGGAGATGCGACGAACGACGGTGCCTATAAGCCCGGTTGGCGGCCGAATCATCCCTCGAGTGCAAAGCGACGTTGGGTGCGGCTCTTCTGCCCTTGAGTGCGTTGATCGTCCGCTGGACTTCGTTCCTGCGGGCGTACTGCGCCCGGTCGAAACCCGCGGGGTGACCGCCCTGGCTGCCGCGCCGTTGGCGGTTGGCCCGCTGGTCCCGGCGCTCGTGAGGCGGTGCCTATAAGCCCGGTTGGCGGCCGAATCAT
>NZ_KB891959.1 GCF_000373585.1 Streptomyces sp. MspMP-M5 | reverse complement strand
GCCGTGGAACAGGGCACTGACCTGGTCGGCGAGGTGGGTGCCGGGGGTCTGGTGGGCGACGAGCGCGGTGACGGCGTCGGCGGTGCTGTGGCCGATCGCCACCTTGATTTCTGCCTTGTCAGGCCGGTCGGAGACCGGGTGGCCGCCCTCGCGGTCCCACGGGATGCCCAAGGCGGTGCCGACGTACCGGGTCCGGGTGATGGTGTCGGGCATGCCGTCGGGGGCGGCCCAGCCCAGGGCCCGCAGTACGGCGGCTGGGTCGTCCGGGTCGGCGCCGGGGGGCAGCAGGCCCTCGATGCCGCTGGCGGTGTGGAGGATGTCGGCGTCGTCGTCGCTGTACCAGCCGATCACGCAGTAGCTGACGGTGCAGTCCGGCGGGTAGTTGTCGTTGCCCTTGAGGTCGGCGAGTGTGTCGTGGAAGAGGAAGACGTCCTCGTGGTAGGGCGTGAAGGCGGCGAAGGCGGGCAGGCCACTGCCGATCGCGGTGAGGAACAGCGGCCGGGCGGGCGGTTCGGTCCAGGGGCCGTCGGCCAGGGGATGGACGCGGCCGATGTAGTCGGCACGGGGCGCCTCCCTGGGCGAGGCCGGGTCGACGAACGCAGTGAACGCCGATTCCTCGGGCCCGCCGTCGGCCTTCTCGCGCTGGAGGGCTACAACGTCCTGGCCTACACCGCACGCGGCTTCGGCCGGTCCGAGGGCGAGGTCGAGGTCGCAGGGCCCGAGGACATCAAGGACGGCTCCCGGGCACTCGACTACCTCATCGAGCAGTCGGGCGGCGCATTCGCCAAGGCCGGCTTCCTCGGCGACTCGTACGGTTCCGGCATCAGCCAGCTCGTCGCCGCCGACGACCCGCGGGTATCGGCGGTCGTCGCCATGAGCACCTGGGGAGACCTGGGCGAGGCGTTCTACGAGAACTCCACCCGTCACACCGCCGCCGTGCAGGGCCTGTTCAACGCCGCGAAGAACGCCCGCCTCAGCGAGCGCACCCAGGAGATCTTCGACGACGTGCTGGCCGGCCGGAACATTCCCAAGACCCTGGCGTGGGCTCGCGAGCGTTCCCCATACACCTACGTGGACCGTCTCAACACCCGTGCAGTTCCGGTGTACTTCGCGCATGCCTGGCACGAGACGCTCTTCCCGACCAACCAGACACTGAAGGTATTCAACGCGCTCACCGGACCGAAGCGCCTCATCCTGTCGATCGGCGACCACTCCGGCCCCGAGACACCCGGCACGATCGGGCTGCCCAACCGGATCTGGGAGGGTGCACACCGCTGGCTCGCCCAGCACCTCAAAGAGGAGCGCAACGACTTCGACACCGAGGGGCAGGTGTCCGGTCACCTGATGTGGAAGGGCCCCCGGGACGACGCCGAGACCTGGGACGCCTTCGTCGGCCGCCCCGAGCCGCTGTACCTGACCGGCGCGGCCGAGGGCACTGACGACGGCACACTGGCGGACAAGCCCGAAGCTAATTGGAGCCTGACCTTCCGGACAGGCGTGGACACCCCCGCCACCGTCGCCGACAAGATCATCAACACCGGCTACGAGGAGATGAACGGGCGCCCCAAGGTGTACCGGACCGGTGACATCAACCGTGCCGACGCCGGAGTGTGGGTGAGCGCGCCGATGACCGCCGGCGCCACGCTCCGCGGCGTCCCACGGCTCCGGCTGACGTACACCGCGAGTGCGGCGCAGGCGACATTCGTAGCGTACCTCTTCGACGTCGACGACGCCGGACAGGCGAACATCATCACGCACGCGCCGTTCACGGATCCCGACGCCCTCATCGGCCAATCGGTAACCGTCGACATCCCGCTGCAGGCCACCGGCTACACCGTCCCGGCCGGACACCGGCTGATGCTCGTCCTGGACACCACGGACCCCTTCTACAGCAACGCCAACGAGCCCGGCACCACCATCTCCGTCTCCTCACCGGCCGACGACCCGTCCCACCTCGAAATCCCCCTGGCCTGAACGTGCGAGAGCCCCAGCCGTTCCCGTGGACGGCTGGGGCGGGACGATCACCGGGCGTCGCCCGCCTGTCAGAGGGAGTTGCTGACCGATCCATCGTGAAGGGTCACCACCTGCGTGCGGAGCCTGCGCTTTCAAGCGACGATCGCGTTACTGGTCCTGTAGCAGGCGTCGAGTGCGCAGGGGAGCCTGCCGGTCGGCGCCGAGGCGGGGTCGAGGGGATCGGCCCGCTCCGGGTACGCGATGCCGCCTCCAGGAAGGCCGGTGATCTCAACTCAGTTGTGTTCCGGTCCGCTGACCTTGGCCTTGCGCCAGCCGGCGGCGGAGAGGTTATGCGACCGATGTCCGCTGCGACTGTCGCACCGTGCCCGGGTCAGGCCCATCAGGCTCAGCACATTGTGATCCACCCCTCGGGAATCCACCCTTCCACGTACCCCTCGACAAACAGGCCCAGGTCGGTTGACCCCAAGGTGCCCACTTTGTCGGCAACTTCGAGATACGGAAGCCACTCAAGGCGCGCTTCGGGACAACAGACCGGTCGAAGGGTGGACGGAGCCTCGGCGTGCGCAGTGAAGACCCTCGCCGGCATCCGGCACCGGGTGCGCCGGTCGTGGACACCGCGCGCCACCGGTCGCCGCCGGGCCGATCGCAAGCTGTTCGCCGATACCGACAAGGCATCCGGGGCTGCCCAGCCGCCGCACCGATGGGGATACCGGAGCTCCTCCAGCTGGCACCGCCAGAGCGCCGGCTGGAGGTGAGGCTGATGCGCGGACCAGATGGCAAGGTCCGGATATCGGCGCGTTTCGGGGCCAGGACGGACCGCGTCAGCTTGCCGGCGCTGACTGCGATTGCTCCCCTGCCGCATCGAACAGGTCGCCGGCCGCTGCCGGCGCGGGCAGTGGGGCAGGGATGCGGTAGAGCACGTGGCGGGCTTTGCGGCGGACCTCTTCCAGCCAGCCGTCGCCCGTCAGTGCTTTGAGGCAGACCCTGGCGGGTTTGACGGGCTGTTAGCCAAGGGCGGCGCAGACGTCAGCGGTCTTCCACAGCCGCCGCGGTTCTTGCGCGATGAGGGCGAGAACCTGGTCAGGATCCGGGTCTGGTTCGGCTGTGGGTGGTGCGGTGCTAGGTGAGGGGACAGCGGTGCCGATGTGCGGGAGTGGTGCGGTGTGCAGCTCGCGGTACAGGTCTTCGTGGTGTTCGAAGTCCTGGACAGATTCCATGAGTTCGTTGTAGTACCGGGCTTGGGCGAGGGCCGCGTCGCGCCGCTGTTCCTACAGGGCCTTGAGTGCCGCGGCCTCGGCCGGAGCCTGCGCGGGGAGCCACGACGTTAGGTCGTCCACGTTCGCACGCTAGCGTGGCGCACCTCCCCTCCCAAGTTCTGGCCTCCACTGTCGCCCGAACCGGTGTTCTGGTGGGGGAGGCCCAGTCAGTACCCCGACGCCGAGCGGGTGGGGGAGCGACTGCGGGCCGAGGCCGCGGCCCGTGGCGCCGTGCGGCCGCTGGCAGACGCTGCCGGAGCGGGCCCCGGCGCTGGAAATGTACGCAGAGCTCGACAGGCTCGGCGCGCCCGGTGTCACCGCCTGGCTGGAAGGGGGGCATGCCCGCTCCTGCTGGTGCAAGCCGGCTGTCCTCGACCGCCTGGACCCACGGCGGACTGGTTCGCCGACCTCACCGCCCGGTTCGCACGAGGGCTCTGCCAAGAACTGGCCGAGCTCTCCCGCAATCGGCCGACGATCACGGTTGCTCAAATCGACGCAGGACACCCCCATGGTCCTGCAAGCCCTCGAAGCAGTGGCGACGCTGATCACCGGATTCGTCCGGGCCTGCCAGGTTGAGGACGAGTGCAGAGAGGCGATTGTGGGCCCCACCGTCCAGGATGGCGTCACGGCCGACAAAGCAGGCGTGCGCCACCAGTCCCGCACAGGAGACCAGCAACGTAGGCAGCGCGGCACGGTGTTACCCGTAGCGGTCGGTCGCGCGCGCCACCCTGGGGCTGATTGCGACGCTGGCCAGGATGAAGATGTCAGGTTCCGCACGACCCAACTCCAAGCATTCTGGGGCTGCTTGTAATTGTGTGGAAGGTTGTAGTGTGGTGCGACACCTGGCATCGGATCTCGACCCCGGACGCTGCGGAGGTGTCGACCGCGGCGTGCCGCATGACGCCCGGGAGCCGATCTGTTTCCCGGTGTAGCGCCGCTGATGCTGACCTTGTGCTGACTGGCTGGCCCCGAAACGCCCCCTGACCTGACCTGCAACGATGTCTTGTCGTGCCTCTTCGGCTTCCATTGGCGCCGGGTTGGCGGCGTTCTGGTGGGTGTAGCGGTTTGGCCAGCATCTTTGCAGNTCAGAGGTGGTGTGGGGCGGGTTGGTGCAAGTGCATGTGTCGCCACCTNTCACCACCTCTGGCAGGACACATGCTGACTCGATGCTGACTTGAGTGACGGGGTGTCAGGTTGTACTGATGGGGCGTCATGTTGGCCCGACTCGCTTGGTCTGGCCCAGGGGGCTGATGTCTTCAGGTGTCGAGCTGCTGTGTGGGCTCGATTTTCGGATCCTGGCTGCGGATAACGTCATTTCTGTCGCTCGTCCGGCATGCTGGACGTGTCGCTGGCGGTGGGATGACTTTGGGCGTCGTTGATCATGCTTTCGCTGCCAAGGGCACTGTCCCGACCTATGCCTTCGAGTCGAGCGCGTGCCGTGTGAGGCGGCCTTGGGAATGTGGATGCGGGGATGCGGGCCTAGCCGCTGCGCCCGTCGAGGGTCTATGCGTGATCATTCCGCGCCGAAATAATCACGGCGGCGATCCGATCCTGATTTCCCTCTGAGGTGCACCAGTCCCGTCTCGCTTCGGCACCGTTCCCGAGCAGATCACCAAGCGTTGGTGCCGCTGCCTTGCGCACGAAGGTCGCCGCCGGGCAAATGTGCCCCACACAGCCATTTCCGCAGGTGAGGCACATCGTAAGCCTTGTCAGCATGCAGCTTGCCGGGCTTGAAGTGGCGGCCGCGATGGGGGTCGTGATTCGTTTGGTGACCTTCCACGATCGGCTTCAAGGCTTCGCTGTCGTGGGTGTTGGCAGCCGAGACGCCGACGACCAGGGGCAGTCCGCTCGCGTCCGACATGACGTGCATCTTGGAACCCGGCTTACCCCGGTCCACGGGGCTCGGACCTGTGAGATCGCCCCCCTTTTCGCCCTGACGTGGGCCGAGTCGAGGACGACGCGCGAGACGTCGATCAGGCCGGCATCGTCGAGCCGGTGCAGGACCGCCTCGTGAAGCCGGCCCCATACGCCGGCCCGCGACCAGATCAAAAACCGGCGGTGGGCAGTCGACTTGGATATCGCGAAGCACGGCGGCAACGCACGCCAGGCACAGCCACTGACCAGCACATAGACAATCGCCGCAAACACCGTCTCATCAGGCTCTACCTTCCTTCTGGGATCGCCTCAGCCATTCGTAAGGTTGTGGCACCCAGGGGAACCGGGTGTGGCTTTCATCAGGCTGCCGTTCGTGGCTGGAGACGCTTGGCCGCCCGGCTCCCCACGACGACTCGGCCGCCGATTGGGAAGTGCGAGCAAGTCGCTGAGTAGAGCAATGCCGGCGAGGTCGTCCGTGGTACGCACTGCAAGCACGACTTGGTGGAGCACGATGAGCCGGATATGGGCGGGAACCGACTGCGGCAAGACCCACCACCACACCCTGGTGCTGGACGCCGACGGCAACACACTGCTGTCGCGGCGCGTGGCCAACGATGAGCCGGAGCTCCTCCGCCTCCTCGCTGATGTCCTGGACCTCGCCGCAGGTAGGTCGGTGACCTGGGCGATGGACATGGCAGGCGGCGAGCCCGGTCTGCTCATCAACCTCCTCGCCAACCACGGCCAGGAACTCATCTACATCCCCGGCGTCGCGGTCAACCGCGCCACCGACAGCTACCGCGGGCAAGGCAAGACCGACGCCCGCGACGCCCACGTGATCGCCGACCAGGCCCGGATGCGCAACGACTTGCAGTCGGTCCGCCTGGACGACGAGGCCGTCATCGAGCTGCGGCTGCTGACCGAGCACCGCGCCGACCTCGTCGCCGACCGCACCCGCGTCACCAACCGGCTCCGGTCCCTGCTGAACAGCATGTTCCCCGCCCTGGAACGGGCCCTGGACCTTGGCAACACCGGGCCGCTGCGACTGCTCACGGGCTACCAGACCCCGGCTGCCATCCGCCGAGCCGGTGTCAAGCGGCTGACGACGTGGCTGTGCAACCGCAAGGTCCGCAGTTCCGAGGCCCTGGCCGCGAAGGCCGTCGAGGCCGCCGACCGGCAGCACACCGCAGTTGCCGGGGAGAAGGCCATCGCCAGGATGGTCCATACCCTGGCCGAGGAGGTGATGACCCTCAACGAGAAGATCGCCGAGACTGACAAGCTCATCGAGGGCCGGTTTCGCGAGCACCACCTCGCCGAAGTGATCGCCTCGATGCCCGGTATCGGCCCGACGCTTGGTGCCGAGTTTCTCGCCGCCGTGGGTGGCAGCCTGGACACGTTCCCCACTGCGGACCGCCTGGCGGCGTTTGCCGGAGTCTCCCCGGCCCCACGCGACTCGGGGAAAGTCAGCGGCAATCTCCACCGCCCCAAGCGGTACCACCGGCGCTTGCAACGCGTCTTCTACACTTCCGCGCTGATCAGTATCCAGCGCGACCCCAACTCCCGCGCGTTCTACGACAGGAAGCGCGCGGAGGGGAAGCGTCATACGCAGGCCGTCATCGCGCTCGCACGCCGTCGGGTGAACGTTCTGTGGGCTCTCATTCGTGACGGACGGTGCTACGAGATCGCACCCCCTGCCACCGAAGCGGCTTGACATCAGCATTGGGAAGCGTGTCCTGCGTCCCACCACCCTGCGGCCGCACCTTCGACGGCGGGATCAACGGCTTCGCGATCTCCCACAGCCCGTCCGGAACAATCCAACTCCACGTACCCCGCCCCATACACGGATCAACGTCCACCTCACCACGTAGGACACGGTCTTAGCTGGGAGTCAGTGACGCGGTGGGTTCCTGCGGGGCCTGATGGTGGCGTTGGGCAGGACGGGTGCGGGGAGGCGGTCTCCTGGGTATCCCTCGACGGCGCCGAAGCGATCGGAGGAGGTCTCCCAGTCTTCTCGGGCCTGGCCGATGTCTTCGTGGGTGCGGCCGACGAAGTTCCACCACATGACGATCTCCTCGTCGAACGGTGTGCCGCCGAGCAGAATCGTCCGCGCGGGGACGTCTGATTCGTTGGCCAGCGTCAGCGTCTCGGTGCCGGGCGGGAGGTAGCCCAGTTCGGCCGGGCTCAGCAGGGTGCCGGCCAGGCACACCTCGCCGCTGTCGACGAGGAGGCCGTGCTCGAAGGCGGTGTCCACGGAGAGGGTGACCGCCGCGCGCGGTTCGAGGGTGATCTCGGCGCCGAGGAGCGGGGTGAACGTCCGTACCGGGGAGGCGTCTGCGGCGAGCGAGCCGAGGAACACCCTGATCTGGGCTCCGTCGATCCGCACGGGCTTGGGTGCGTAGTGCTGGAAGTCCCGTTCGGTGTTGCGGTGATGTTGGGGCAGGGCCACCCATAGCTGAACGCCGTGGAGGACGGTCGTGTGCGGGGTGGAGACCTCGGAGTGGGCGATGCCGTATCCGCCGGTCATGAGGTTGAGCTCACCGGGCCGGACGAGGGCGTGGGTGCCGAGACTGTCGCGGTGTTCGATCTCCCCGCTGAACAGCCAGCTGACCGTCTGCAGGCCCGTGTGGGGATGCGGGGCGACGTCCATGCCACCAGTGCGGGAGACGTCATCGGGCCCGTAGTGGTCGGCGAAGCACCAGGCGCCGATCAGCGTCCGGTCCCGCTGCGGCAGCGTGCGCCGCACCGTCATTGCGCGCGGCCCGCCCAGGGGTACCTCCCGTGCGGAGAGCACTTCGACGGCAGGCGCCTGGGACGGTCGTCTTTCATCAACCAGGGTGCCGCACTTGATCTCTGCGGGCTCGGTTTCAAGATTGCTCACCGAGACCACCTCCCGAGCAGTAGTACTCATTTGAACCATCCCACGATCACAGAGCGAAGGTCACGGCACGTGCGTGACGAGCAGGGGGCGCGAGCGGCCCCGGACGGGTTCCGTCTCCTCGGGGCCGGACGGACCTGGGGAGACGGAACCCGGGAGTGCGGATGCCGGGGTTCAGACGAGGCGTCCGCGGGCTTCGGCCCACTTGTTCTCGGCCGCGGCGCCCTCGCCGCCGGTGGCCTCGGCCTGGGCGCGCATCACCGACTCGATGACGGCGCCGTAGCCGGGGCTGACGCCGGCGTAGACACCGGCCCAGTCCATGGCGTCGTCGCGGATCCAGGTGCGCTGGAACTCGGCGGCGACGCCGAGGACGTCGACGACCTTGACGCCGGCCTGGATCATGCGGTCCGTCGAGACGCGCTGGGCCTCGTCGGAGTAGGTGCCGGAGGCGTCGATGACGGCGTAGACGTCGTATCCCTCGGCGAGGGCGGACAGGGCTGGCTCGACGACGCAGACGCTGGTCATGATGCCCGCGATGATCAGCGTGCGGCGGCCGGTCTGCGCGACGGCGTGGCGGAAGCCCTCGGCGTCCCAGGCGTTGATCTGGCCCTGGCGGCGCACATAGGTGGCCTTGGGAGCGTTGGCGAAGATCTCCGGCAGCAGGGGGCCGTTGGGGCCCTCGGGCACCGACGCGGTGGCGATCACCGGGACGTCCGAGAGCGTTGCGGCCTTGGCCAGGGTGGCCACGTTGTTACGCAGCTCGCGGGGGTTGACGTGGTTGATGATCTGCAGCAGGCCGCTCTGGTGGTCCACCAGCAGCACCGCAGCTTCTGCGGGATCGATAAGGCCGCTCTTGGTCGGCATGACATCTCCTACGGGGTGAGGTCTCGGAGCGGCTCTCTTGCTGCTCCGAGAGGTGCGCGCTACGCAGCCCGAATGGGGGTGGCTGGATTTCCCTGCGCCTGGTAGTTGAATCTTATACTAAATTGTTGAGGGAAGCCCCCCATACTCGGGACAGCCGCAGCCGGTCAGGACTCGGAAGACCCGGTGCGCGGCGAGCGCGCCGCGCCGGGGTTCGGTTGGTGAAGCGTCACCGGCCCGCGGCCGGACGGCCTGG
>NZ_KB891958.1 GCF_000373585.1 Streptomyces sp. MspMP-M5 | reverse complement strand
CCGGCCACCCGGCCTCCGCCATGACCGACGGCGACCCGACCACCTCCTACGAAAGCAGCGAGCCACCCGCGGCAGGCGACTGGGTCCGCCTCGACCTGCACACCGAACGCCCCGTGGAAGCCATCGACATCCTCCTCGGCCACCCGGACGGCACCCACACCCCCCAAGCCACCGACCTGGAAGCATCCACCGACGGCGAACAGTGGACCCTCCTGCTCAGCAGCACGCAGGTAACCGAGATCCACCACACTCCCAACCCCCCGCTCACCGCCCGCTACCTGCGGCTACGACACACCGCACCCTCCGATGAGCCCGTCGTCGTCCGGGAGCTCACGGCACTGGCCGCACCACCGGACAAGTCCCTCGTCATGCCCCGACCCGCGGCCTGGCACGGTGACTGGACTTGGGCCGAGCCCATCCCCGTAGACGGCACCGCGACCGGCCTGCCGCTGCCCGACTGGGACGAGCACCTCATCTACAACGCCGACCAGCTCTCCCACCCGGACACCCCGCTGCCCATCGCCCGCTCCGGCTACCTCCAACTCCACCCCGCCGCCCCCGCTCAGACCCGCTCCACCCCTGCCCCGGCCACCTCACCGGCCCCGGAAGGACCCACATCGTGACCAGCCCGGACCACATCCTGCTCCTGCCCTACCGCACGGAGCACACCCCGGCGACCGCCGCACAACCCGGCGCACTGGCCCTCAACCGCATGCGCCTGACCATCGGGAACAACGAAGAGGACTCCCTCAACCCACCGGTGCACTGCGAGCGGATCACCTTCAGCCTCCCCGCCGCCCCCACCGCCCGCGTGCCGACCGGTGAGCCTGTCATCCTGCGCACGCGCCTGGACCTCCCCCGAGGTCCCGGCCACGGCCGGCAATGGATGGTCAAAGCCTCCACCACCGACCCGGCCAACACCCTCCTCACCCTCGTCCCCGCCGAAACCGCCCGCTTCGACGGCACCTGGGCACTCACCCTCACCCTCGACATCAGCACCCCACTCGGCGACACGATCCGCGTCTCCGAGGACACCGCGCTCGATGGCAGCAGCCCGGAGCACCACACCAGGAGCGCCACCCTCACCACCACACCCCAGCCCAGCTGACCACCCATCACCACTGTGAGGAGACCACAACCATGACCTCTCCCAACTCCACCACCGGTGACATGATGCTCCCGCCCTCCATGGTCGAGGACCCGAGCCCGCTGCGGGTCTCCACCTTCGCCAAACCGGAATACGGCAAGCTGACGATCACCTACGGCAAGGTCAAGGACGACTCCGCCACCTGGCCCGTGCACTGCAAGCGGTTCACCGTCAGCATCCCGACCGGCCGCCAGGCAACCGCCCTGACCAGCGAACCGACTCTGATTCGTGCCGACGCCACCGTTCCCGACGACAAGCGGCAGTGGAAGGTCGACCGCCACAGCAGCCCCGACGAAGTCGTCTTCACATGCAAGCCGGAAGGCGGACCTGCGAAGTTCGACGGCAGTTGGTCGTTCCAACTGGAACTGTGGGGCATCGAGATCAACGGCGGCCCAGGCCCGGTCAACATCGCCTGGGAAGAGTCCACCTCGACCACCGGAGCAGACGGGCCGTTCACCGAGCGCTCCGGCGGACGCGACATCATCAAGCGCGACGACTCCTTCTACCTCCACAGCTTCCGCCCGGCCACGGTCGCCATCAACCGCGCCACCAAGGCAACGCTGTACTGGGAAGGCACCCCCAACGCGATCTACACCATGCACTACCGGAAACCGGACGGCACCCAGGAGTCAGTCCCGGCCGCAAACGGCATCTGGACCTCCCCGGAAGAACTGGTCGACGACACCAGCATCACCCTCCAAGCCCAAATGGGCGACGAAACCCGCTACCTCACCACCTACATCAAGGTCAACAACCCCGACCTCGCCGTCACGAGCATCGCAGCCCCCGCCGCCGGCAGTGCCATCAGCGTCAAGAACACCCTGTCCTTGCAGGACAAGGCAAGCCTGAACATCCCCGCAAACGGCGGTCAGCTCACCGTCTACGGCGCACTGACCGCAGAAGCCGCCGCAACCGCCGGACAGGGGAAGGTCACCACCGACGGTCCCCTCACCACCAACGGTCCTATCGAGGCCGAGGACTCGGTAACCATCGCGGCCGGGAAGACCCTCACTACCAACGGGCCCATCAAAGCCGAGGACTCGGTAACTATCGCAGCCGGGAAGACCCTTACCACCAACGGGCCTATCAAAGCCAACGACCACGTGACCATCGGGCCCGGCAAGTCCCTCACCGTCAACGGCCCGGTCAGCCTCAATAAAAATGTTGGCATCTGGGACGGGCTGACCGTCAAGGGCGGGGTCAACGTCGACGGCCTACCAGTACTGCGATCAGGCAACCTAGTACATATCTCAAACAGGTATCACGGGCAGTACCTTGACGGAGAGGGAGGTCCATACGTCCGCACCGTGCCCTCTCCCGGTGGTCGGGCTAGCCGGTGGTCGCTCTTTCTATCTAGTGACCAATCCGAGAAGGATGCAGGCCCAAGCGACCTCGGAACCGATAAGCCGAGCACCACTGCCAGCCCCGACGATGCCCACAAGCTGTGAACGAATGGCGCTTTTCCTAGGTTTGTCGGTGATGATCAGCCGTTGACCGAGGCGGCCGATCCGGAACTTGGGACAGCCCTGTTCCACGACTGGGCTCGAAGAGCTCTGGTTCCGGACAGAGTCAGCACCCGCGTCAGTAGCCCGCCCCCTTTCCGCCTCCTGGCAGCGCGGTTGACTACCTCAACCAGTATTCCCTGGACGGGCGTGAGCTCCCTGCCGCCGATGGGACGAACCGGCACGGTGTCCTGCCGGAGCGAGTGGGGACGCTCGACGGCGTAGCGATGCTGGGCCTGCTGGAGGCAGAGGAGGCCGCCGGGAGGGTTGCATTGAGTGTCGCGATCGTTACTGTATGCCATCACGTGGGGGCAAGAGGAGGAGAGGTAGTACATGACGACCGTCGAGGCGCTTTCCCATCCGGTGGTCCGTTCGTTCATCGAAGCCTTCAACCAGCGCGACCTTGATGCCTGGCAGGCCGTCCTGGTCGATGGAGGTGATGCGGTGTTCGTCCAGGACGGTGACTATGTCGGCATCATCGAGTGGTGGGAGTCCACCCGGCATTTCACCGTCGGCTCCGAGACCGACGGAGGCACATCCGTGACGGGTGTCTCCCACTGCAAAAAACAAAGTGTCCACCTTGACCCAAGAGACCTGGACGGCGTCACCTGGAAGTTCACCGTTGCCGGAGACAAGATCTCCCAGTTCGAGATCACCACCGACGTTGAGGTGCCCTTCGAACTGGTGAAACAGGCGTTGGGCGAGGCGGACCAGCTGAGGCAGGAGAAGTTGGCCCGAAGCACCTGCACCGCCTCCGACGGAACCAAGCACCCCTTCGGTACGCTGCGCCGCCGGCGCTTCGGACCTGACGGCCAGGAGCAGGTCCAGCAGTGCACGGTAGGCATGTACGGACGCGTTGACTGGATCGAAACGGGCATCAAAGTCGATCCCGACAAGCCTTTCCGCACCTACCGCGATCCGGCCACGGGCAAGAAGACCTTCATGGGGGAGAAGGACCGCGTTTCCAAGGTCGAGGCCGTCCTCACCGCCGACCTGGGCTGGGACGTCGAGCTGCAGAAGGTGACCGTCACCTACGAGGTGATCCCCTACATCTGGGAATCAATCAAGTGGTTCGGGGAGAACAACGAGCTGGCGGCCGGCTTCGAGCCGAAGATGGACTTCACCCTGACCCTGACGGGTCCCGACGGCGCGATGATCAGTTCCGAGGACATCACCGTCGTCGGCAAGAAGGTGCCGTATCCGCTCAAGGCCGAGCGCGTCTTCCGCGACTTGGCCCTGGGCACTCACAAGGTCACGGCGAGCGGGGTGAAGACCCGAGGCAGCAAGACCACAGACGGCCGTAACTACACCGGCAACGACAAAGTCGTCCTGAGCGAGCAATCCGTCGAGTTCACCATCGGCTGATGACCGGGGCGGCCGGCCGGCCGCCCCACCGGCTGCACCGGGCTGCGCGTCATCCCCACATTGATCACCGTGCTGTCGACCGGCGCTCACGTCGTGGCTCTGCGCTACTGATTCCGGGCCGGATGCTGCGCGGAACCTGCCTTTCGGCCAGGGTTTTTCCGACAGCGGGGCACACGAAGGGCACCCCCGAGCGTGTCAGACACAGACAACTACCAGGCAGCCGCCAGCCACCTTCGACAACAGCTCACACGGCCGCGAGGACCTGCCGGCCACACAGCAGAAGCGGCAGCTGCTTCAGCTGAGGACGACCGGCTCGCCGCTCAGCGCCACACCCGCCTCGCGCAGCTCGCTGATCGCCGTGCTGGTGGTGTCGGCGGCAACACCGGCGGTGTAGTCGAGCAGGACCCGTACCGCGAAGCCCCCTCGTACGCCGTCCAACGCGGTGGCCTTCACACAATGGTCGGTGGCGATGCCCACGACGTCGACATCGCTGACGTCCCGGGCACGCAGCCAGTCGGCCAGCGACGTGCCGTCCTGGGTCGAACCCTCGAAACCGCTCTTCGAGGCGGAGTGCGCCCCCTTGTAGAAGACCTCGTCGACGGACCCGGAGGCGACGGCGGGCGCGAAGTTCGGATGGAAGTCGCTTCCCTCGCTGCCGACGACGCAGTGCACGGGGAAGGAGTTCTCGAAATCCGGGTGCTCGGAGAAGTGAGCCCCCGGATCGATGTGGTGGTCGCGGGTGGCGACGATATACGCGTAACCCCCGTCAGCGCGCCGCACCAGGTCGGCGATGGCGACAGCCCTGTCCGCGCCGCCCTTCACCGGAACACTGCCGCCCTCGCAGAAGTCCTTCTGCACATCGACGACGATCAGAGCACGGCGCACAGCTCCATCCTTTCCTTGCAGGAACCCGTGCCCGTATGCCTGCCCGTCCGCTATGAACCGGCGCACCACGGGGCCCCGTCATTCACCCGACCAGCTAGGCCCGCACGCGCTCGGTCCCGGCTGTCGCACGAGTTCGGCCCACTCGTCGCCCTCCGGACGATCTGACGCAGTGACTGGTCGGGGCGCGGGGATCATGGTGATTCGACCGAGAGATCCCGCAGTACGGTCGCGGTGCCGGGTACTGCGGCGACGCCGACATCCAAGGCGCTGACGACCGGGCGGTATCCATAGCGCCGGGCAACCCCAGTACCCGGGCCCGGCAGTCCCCTGCCCTTGCAGCGGCTGCGTTGCTTCCAGTTGCCGTGACCTGCGCGACGGGACGCCGCTGAGCATCGCCCGGGCTCGAAGCGCGTGACGCCGATATTGTTGGTGTGCGGTCTGTGTCGTTCTCCACCTGCTCCGCAAGGCGGCCAGTGCGCCGGGCACCCGGACACTGTCCGCGGGTTGCTGGACCGGGACGGCACTACGACGACGGTACCGATGCGGTGGCGCGGCTCCGAAGCCCCGCGTGCAGTTCCTGGGTCAGTCGGATGTCCGTCGTGTGGTCATCGGCGTACTCCAGGTGGATGTCGGTTGTGCTCACGCTCGTCCCTTCGCTGGGTGGGGGTTTCGGTACTGGCTGCTCGGCGAGCAGCCGCAGTGCCGGCCTCGGTCGGAGAGCCCGGAGCGGCGTTGAAGACCACGACGCGCTGGCCCTCGTCGTCGGGGAGTTTGAGGACCTGATGCGTAAGGGTGAGCGGGCCGACGAGAGGGTGACGGTAGTCGCGGGTGCCATAGGCGCATGGGCCGCCCACGTCCATCCGGCAAGTCGGGGCCTGTTCAGTGCGTGCGTTGCAGGAAGCCGTCGATGATGTGGTCGATGAAGCCTTCGCTGACCGGCTCGCCCATAACCAGGACGCGGTAGTAGAGGGGCCCGACGAGCTGATCCGTCTCCGCCGCCACGTCCAGCCCCTCGGGCAGCTGGCCTCGCTGGAGGGCGCGTTCAAGGGGCAGGCGGTCGCGGACGCGCTGCTCGTCGAGGAACCGGGACCGGAACTCCTCGGCGAACACCGGATCGTGCTGGGCTTGGGCGATCAGGGACCGGAAGACGGCCCCGGGATCCGACTCGCGGAGGAAATGGGCGAGTTGAGCGCCGCACCGACCCCGAACAGCAGCGCGGCCAGCGCGGCCCACAGCAACGCGCCGTCCTGTACGGCGAGCCCCCCGACGCCCCCGATCATCATGAACACCAAGCCGAAGACGACGTGGTGGATGTGCAACCCGCCCAGCGTGACATTGCCCGGCCACCACTTCACCCCAGCCCTGATCATGCGCACGCTGAACCGGATGAACAAGAACGCACCGATGAAGGCGATCAGGAAGCAGAACAGCCGCAGCCGCCCGGTGTCGACCACATGCCGGATGAACCAGTGCGCCATCCACCACTCCTCATCCGCCGCGCCGCCCCAGGCACGGACAGCGCCCCTCCGTACGGACAGTAATCTCCGGGCTTCTTTCGGCGAGCGGATGCGGTCCGTGAGGGTGACGATGAAGGCATGGCCACCCGGCGTACCCAAGCCCCCAGGGGCGCGGCTGCGGCCGGCACGGTGTCCGCCGCCGGCCCCGAGTGGCGCCGCCGACTGCTGCTCGGCCTCGCGGCCGTGGCCGGTCTGGTCGCGGTCTACCTCATTGCGGCCACACTGGTGCCGCGATGGTGGGCCCAGCGGATCGGCGACGCGGTGGGCGGCCACCTGTGGGTTGGGATCGTGCTGGGCATCACCATCAGCCTGGTGTGCACCCTGTTTGCCGCTGTTGCTGCTGCGCTTCGCGGTACACCGCGAGCGGTCGCCCGAAGCCCGGGGCATCGCGACGCTGGGCGCGCTCCTGCTGGCGGCACCCAACCTGTGTACCCTCGCCGTCGTCGTCGGCCGAGGCGGCGGGGCCCGCGCGGGCCGCACCGTGATGGACGTCAAAACGCCGATGTTCCGCGGCGCGACGCTGGCCGGAGTAATCGTCGCTGTGGTGCTGTTCGCGGCACTCCTGTGGCTGATGTCCACACGCCGCCGGGGTACGGGTGCGAGCCACCGCCGGGCCCGCAGCACTTGAAAGGACGGCGAACCATGAACCACGACGATGTGGTGCGCTGGGGCGCCGGACGGTAGCGACCACACACCCGGGCCCGGGCCTGACCACCGGGCCGGGCCCGGCGAACCGAACCCCACCTCCTGCGCCCTGGCCTGTGACGGACGCGCCCGCCCTCTGGCTTTGGTCGTCACGGCAGGTCAGGCCGGGGACACGCCTGCCTTTGAGACGGCTTTGGCCCGGATCCGAGTCCCGCGCACCGGGGTGGAAGGCCACGGACTCGCCCGACAACCGTGATCGCGGACCGCGCGTACTCGTCCCGCGCGATCCTCAGCCACCTTCGCGGCCGGGACATCCGTGCCGTCATCCCACAGCTCGCCGACCAGTTCAGCCACCGGCTCAGACGCGGCCGTCACGGCGGCCGGCCGCCTGGCTTCGACCGTGACACCTACAAGCAGCGCAACAGCGCCGAACGCTGCATTGCGCGGCTCAAGCATTGGCGTGGCTTGGCCATGCGAACCGGCAAACTCGCTATCGCATACCAGGCTGCACTCCACCTCGCCGCGATCTTGATCTGGGCTCGCAGATGACCAGAGGAAGGTAATTGGCCTGAGACCCCCCAAGGGGGCCTCAGGCCAGGGGCAGTCGGCTTGCTTGCTTGCTGGCCGGCTGGCCGGCTGGCCGGCTGGCCGGCTGGCCGGCTGGCCGATGCTTTCCTACGTCTCGCTGCCGGAGATCTGGAGGATCCGGAAGGTGATGAATTCTGCTGGCCTGACAGCGGCGACGCCGACGTCGATGGTCAGCTTTCCGTCCGCGATGCCTTCGGGCGGGTTATTGCTTTCGTCGCAGATAACGTAGAACGCCTCATGCGGCGTATGTCCCAGCAGCGCCCCGGAACGCCACTGCTCCATCAGGAACGAGGTGGTGCTCGCGCGGACGGCAGACTGAAGCCGTTCATCGTTTGGCTCGAAAACCACCCATTTGGTGCTGGTCCGGATTGACTCCCTCAGGAAGTTGGCCAGACGGCGGACGTTCAGGTAGCGCCATTCGCTGCTGTCGGAGAGGGTGCGGGCACCCCACACCAATACGCCTTGTCCAGGGAAGGACCGCAGGCAGTTCACCCCGGCCGCATTGAGCGGCCCTTGCTCATCGTCGCTCAGGCTCACCTCGATACCGGTGACCGTCTGAAGGTTCTGGTTCGCGGGGGCCTTTTGCACACCGCGCTGCGCATCGGTGCGAGCCCATACCCCGGCGATGTGCCCTGAGGGCGGAATCAGACGTTCGGTTCCGTCAAAGCCGGGCGTAGTGACCCACGGGTAGTAGACGGACGTGAACTGCGCTTCCTCCTCATCCAAGCCAAACGCTGCGGGCACCTTCTCTGCGTCAGTTGCGGAGAGACCTTGCTTGGTGTGGAGCACTGCCATGCGGTTGCCCAGGTCGGCGCAGTGCCGGGCGATGGCCTTCGCGATGGCGGGAGCATCCTCCGCGGTCTGCCACAGATCTGGAGCAACGATGATCTTCACTTCGGGGACGAGCTCCAACGCGGCCAGGCCGGTTCCCTCGTCCTCGTTTCCTTGGTAGGCCGCTAGACAGTCATCGCCGTCGGCCGTGCCGACGACGTAGCACGAGCCCCCGCCGTTCGCGAAGAAGCCGTACACCGCCTCAGCCGCATACGACGAAGCAGTGAAGTCCTCTCCGTCGCCGGAGGGAAGGTAGATCTCGCGAAACTGGTTCCAGCTCTGCACCTGGCGCGGCTCTCTCACCTCACCGGGGATAGAGCCGATGAACGCGGGCGTCGAGGTACCCGCTCCGGTAATCATCCGAACCCCGCTGTCTACTTCCGTAATGTAGACACCGGGCGGCTTGGAAGGCGGCATGGAGCTCCTCGGGCATCGCAAGGGGACAGGGGCAAGCGCCAGGTCGGGCGCTCCCAGCAAAGCCTAGAGACCAAACTGACATAGGCTCAGAAATGTCACCTGATCGGACTACTGCTTGCGATCTTGCTTGATTGGCAGCTAGCCCGGTTTCCTGCACCTCTATGCAGTCCGGCACGCCCGTGCCCGCCTGTCCATCGCCGTTCAAAGAGACACGCTCTAGTGCTACGTTCCTCAAAGTATGTACGTATAGCGGCGTCGTAGTTGGCGGGTTGGTGGGGCGGGTCTGCCCCAGATCCATGGTCTGGCACGGGCATTGAGCTGGGCCGTTGCCAGACGGGTTGCCTGGTCGATTTCGTCTGGTCCGGCGAAGGACTGGCCTGCGAGGGCAGCTTTACGGAAGATGCGCCACCAACCTTCCTGCAGGTTCAGCCAGCAGGCACCGACAG
>NZ_KB891957.1 GCF_000373585.1 Streptomyces sp. MspMP-M5 | reverse complement strand
GCCGAAATGTCTCCATAGCTCCGCTATGAAGCCATCCCGGCGCCTTGCGAGAGCACGCACCAGACGCCGCTCCTTCCTCCACGGAGATCCGTCAGCAGCGCCCTAGTTGGTCGGCGAGACGTAGCCGCTGATCGCCATGTTCCAGTACGAGCTGTCGCCCACCGCGCCGCTGTAGGGGCCGTCGTGGTGGACGGTGGAGGTCGCGGCGTCTTCGGTGACCTCGTTGCCGCCTATGCTCTCGATGCTCCCGTCATCGTTGACCGCCGTGACGATGGCGACGTGATCGGCGCCCCCGTTGCCGTTGTAGTTGAAGACGACCGCGTCTCCGACATGGGGATCCGGATGCAACCCCGCGCCGTACTGCGCGAAGCTGCCGGCCGCCGGCGTCAGGCCGTTGACGTTGTAGCCTGCCTGCGCCCAGGCCCAGGACACGAAGTCCGCGCACCAGTTCTCGGGTGAGCCGCCGGCGCCCGTGCAACTGGAGTTGTAGCCCTGCTGGCCCGCGCTGTTGGTGTCACAGGCGTGATGGTCGAGATTGGCGTTCGCGACCCCGACGATGTCCTCGGGCGCGGCCGACGCCGGGCCCGCGGCCAGCATGAGCGACGGTACCGCCACGGCTGCGGCCAGCATGCCCCTGACAGCGGTGTGACGCGTCTTCCAGAGTGTCATGACTCTCCTTTCGGTCGGGCTGAATCAGGCGTGCTCGGCTCCGTGCTGCGCGCACTGCGAACACGCTGAACGGGACGCTAGAAAGCGCCGATGGAATCGTCGTGAAACACCGACCGCCCCGGCCCGTGCGACGAATTCGGGCCAACCGCCTTTCCGTTTGCCCAACTTCAGCGGCGTGGTGCGATCGGCGCGCAGCCCGGAAAATGCGCCGCACCACGGGCGAGGGGCTACTGTGTTCGCGTGTCCGTACGGCACGCCATGACTCCTCCGGACGAGTCCTCGTCGGGCGGGACGAAGCGACCAGTGGAGAGGAAGGAGCAGGCACGGGAGTGGCGGCCTTGTCCTCCAGGGCTCACCAGCAGCCCCGCAAGAAGCAACTCAAACAGCTGCGCCGGGCCTCTGCCGCGGTACTGGCGCGCCTGGACCTGTCCGACGGATGCAGTATCGCCACGGTGATGGAACGGCTCAGCGCCGACCGGGGACGGCCGATCCAGCTCGTACCACTTCCCCTGGGGGCGGACGCTCCCTGCGGTATGTGGCTGGCGACGGACGCCTTCGACGTCATCGTGGTCGAGGCGGACACCAGCCGTCTGCACCAGGACCACATCATCGCCCATGAGCTGGCACACATGCTGTGCCGGCACCGCGACTCCGCCGGGTTCGACGCGGCGACGGTGCGCGACCTGATGCCGAATCTGGACCCGGAGCGGGTGCGGGAGATGCTGGGGCGCACCGGCTACTCCACCGCGGAGGAGCAGGAGGCGGAGATCGTCGCGTCCCTCATCCTCGAACGCGTCACCCGCCCCGCCGTGGAGTCGGTGTGGAGCGTGCCGTCCGCCGACGCCGAGACCGTCGGGCGCATCGAGAGCTCGCTCAACCCTGGCGCGGGGCCCCATGCCCAGTAGCGGCTTCGCACGGTGCCCGGCCGCGGGACGGCAGGCGGTCTCATGAACGCGGTGAAGGCCGCCGCCTTCCCCGCGTGTGCCGTCCTCTGCATGCTCGCGCTGCTCTACAAACTGCGCGACCTGCGCCACCACCGGCGCGATCCGGCCCTGCTCGCGCTGCTCATCGCGTTCTTCGGCAAGGGAATCTCGTTCACGCTCTCCACGCCCTCCGTCTCGCAGGCCGTGGACGCGTACGCGGGGGTGGCCGATCTCGGGGCGCTGGGCATCCATCTCTTCGGCGGCGTCGCCTCCAGTGCCGCCTTCCTGACGGCGATCGTCTTCTGGGTGTACCCGCCCGAGGCCGCCCGGCGGCATGCCCTGGTCCGGCTGCTCATCGCGGCCCTGTGCGCGGTCGCCATGGTCAGCATGTGGGCGGCGGCGGGCGGCGGCGACCAGCGGCGCAGCGCCCACTATCTGCTGCAGAACGCACACCGGCCGTTGGTCGCGGCCTATCTGCTGCTCTACGTCTGCGCGTTCGGCGCCGGGATGATCGAGATCATCCGGCTGTGCCGCCGCTACGGACGGGTGGCCGGCCGGCAGTGGCTGCGAAGGGGCCTTTACAGCACGGCGATCGGGGCGAGTGCGTGCCTGGTGTACTGCCTGAACCGACTGGTCTCGCTGATCGCGGTGCAGTGCGGACTGGACCCGCTGGACTGGGAACTGCTGACGCCGGTGGCCAACGGAACCGGCATCTTCTTCCTGGTGGCGGGGCTCACCATGCCTTCCTGGGGGCCACGGGTCGCCGAATGGCGGCGGCTGGCCCGCAACTTCGTCACCTATCAGCGACTGCACCCCCTGTGGGCGGCGCTGTACGCGGCGGTGCCGGACATCGCGCTCCATCCGCAACACGCCGGCCGCCTCGCCCGCTTCCTGCCCGGTGACATCAGCTATCGCCTCTACCGCATGGTCATCGAGATCCAGGACGGCCTGCTCACGCTCCGTCCGTACGTGGCGCCGGGCGCGGCCGCCGACGCCCGGCAGTCGGCCGAGGCGGCGGGACTGTCGGGCGACCGGCTGCACGCCATGGTGCAGGCCACCACACTGGTGTCGGCGCTGCGCGCCAAGCACGACAACCAGCCGCCGGTCCGTGCCTCCACGGCGGTCGGCCCGGAGGCCGCCAAGGGCGGCGACTACACCGAAGAAGTCAGCCGGCTGCTGGCTATCGCCCGCGCCTACGCCACCGTCCGGTCCGCCGACCGGTGCACGGAGAGGAAAATTCGATGAAGTACCGCAAGCTGGGCAGCAACGGCCCCGAGGTGTCCGCGATCGGCCTGGGCTGCATGGGAATGTCGATCGCCTACGGGGTGCCGGACGAGGAGGAGTCCCAGCGCACCCTGGACCAGGCACTCGAAACGGGCGTCACCCTCCTGGACACCGCCGACGCCTACGGGCAGGGCAGCAACGAGGAGTTGGTCGGACGCTGGCTGCACAGACACGCCCAGGAGCGCGACCGGATGGTGGTGGCGACCAAGTTCGGGCTCCGCCACGACGCCACCACGGGCCGGGTCGGCGACGTCGACACCTCCGCCGAGTACGTGCCCCTCGCCTGCCGGGCCTCGCTGCGCCGCCTGGGCGTCGAGCACATCGACCTCTACTACGCCCACCGCCGCAATCCCGCCACTCCCATCGAGGAGACGGTCGGTGCCATGGCCCGGCTGGTGGAGGCCGGACTGGTGCGGCACATCGGACTCAGCGAGGTCAGCCCCGCGACGCTGCGCAAGGCCCATGCGGTCCACCCGGTCAGCGCGGTCCAGGTGGAGTACTCCCTCTTCACCCGCAACGTGGTGGAGGGCGAACTGCTCGCCACCTGCCGGGAGTTGGGCATCGCCGTCGTGGCCTACTCCCCGCTCGGGCGCGGCATGCTCACCGGCTCCCTCTCCTCCCGCAGCGAACTCGCCGCGGACGACAACCGCCGGCGCTGGCCGCGCTTCGCCGACGAGAACATCCAGCGCAACCTGGCCCTCGTCCAGGCGGTACGGGACGTCGCCGAACGGATCGGCTGCTCGCCTGCCCAGGCAGCGCTTGCCTGGCTGCTCGCCCAGGGCGAGGACATCGTGCCCATCCCCGGCACCAAGCGCCGGCGCTATCTGCAGGAGAACGTCGCCGCGGTGACGGTGCCCCTGTCCGACGCCGACCGTGATCTGCTGCGCCGCACCGTCCCCGAGGAAGCCGTGGCCGGCGAACGCTACCCCGAAGCGGCCTTGGAACGACTGGGACACTGAACGCGGAGCCGGCGCCTGCGCGGCGCCGGCCGCTATGCGACGCCCGGGTCGCCGGCGCCGGGGCCGTCGAGGAATCCGATCAGCACGGCGGCCTCGGCGCGGAGTCGGGCGGCTCGGTCGGCGTGGGCGGGTGCCGTCAACTGCGCTGCGGCTTCCAGGCGTTCGGCGGCCTCGGCACGTACGACGTCCACCACCCGGTGCTCGCTCAACTCGCGCCGGGCCGCTTCGGTGGCGCCGGCGCCGACCGGCGACTGCTCCAGCGCCGCGGCGCGCAGCTCGACTTCCTCCACGGGCACCGCCTCGGCGTTGTCCAGCGCGGCGAGCGTGGCGCGCAGCGCGCTCACCGCGGTTCTGTCGCGGGCGCGCATCGCTTCCGGCAGGGCTTGACGCATACGTAGACGCACAGACATAGCGGTGACCCTATGGCCATGGTCCGGCACCCACAACGCGATATTCGTGGGCGTCGGGCTTGCCGACCTCTCGTTTCCCACCTCATGTTCCCACCCCAACGTCCAGCGCCTCAGACCGTCCGCCGACGTCCGTCCGACGCGCTGTGTCGCGCCGGACGCCGAAGAGAGGTGGACTGGAAGGGTGCGGGTGTGGTGGGGCGGCTCGCTGGGCCACCCACCACTAGCGCAGACGGACGCGTAAGGACGCGGAGGATGCGGAAGGGCAGCTTGATCAAGGAGTTGGATCAGAACATGCCTGCGGGATCCAGTAGGAAGCGTGAGCGGCAGTACGAGCACATCAAGGAGAGCGCCAAGGAGCGCGGTGCCTCGGAGAAGCGGGCGAAGGAGATGGCCGCGCGGACCGTGAACAAGGAACGGGCCCGGTCCGGGGAGTCCAAGTCGGCCGGCAAGGTCTCCACCCAGGATCCCAAGTCCGCCTCGCAGCGGGGTGGCGAACGCAGCCACCGCGGGGCCCAGGGCCCGACCAGGGACCAGCTGTACGAGGAAGCCAAGAAGAAGCACGTCGAAGGCCGCTCGCAGATGAACAAGGAGCAGCTGCGCAAGGCCGTCGGCCGCTGAGCCGGACGGCCCGGCCGACAGCCAGGGCCCGGACACCGCTCGCCGGCTCGGTGTCCGGGCCTTGCATCCGGCCTGCGGCGCCTGGGCGGGACGCGGTGGCACCGCCGCAGCCGTCCCCCTAGCGTGGAGGAGGGGTACGACGACGGAGGGCTGGAGCCGTCCGGAGGGCTGGAGCCGTCCGGTGCGCGGGCAGCGGGCCCGGATGGGCGGCGCCCTCGCGGAGGGAGACTCATGCAGAGCAACCGTACGGACGGTCACGGCCCAGGACTCCGCGTGGTTGTCGTGGGAGCGACCGGCAACGTCGGCACCAGCGTGATGCGGGTCCTCGGTCAGGAACGGGCGGTGGGTTCCACCCTTGGACTGGCTCGCCGGCCCTGTCACCTGCCGATCGCCAAGGCTGCCTGGGCCTGTGTGGATGTGGCGGATCCGCAGGACGATCTGGCGTCCCACTTCCAGGGCGCGGACGCGGTGATCCACCTGGCCTGGCTCTTCCAGCCCACCCACGACCCGGCCACCACATGGGAGACCAATGTGCTGGGCAGTCTGCGGGTCTTCGAGGCGGTGGCGCGCAGCGGTGTGCCCACCCTGATCCATGCCTCCTCGGTGGGCGCCTACAGTCCCGGGCCGAAGGACCGCTACGTCGACGAGTCCTGGCCCACCCACGGCTGGCCGGAGGCGGCCTACTGCCGGGAGAAGGCATATCTGGAGCGGGTCCTGGACACCTTCGAGGAACGCCACCCCGATATCCGGGTGGTCCGCATGCGCCCCGGCTTCCTCTTCAAGAGGGAGGCGGCTTCCGAACAGCGCCGGCTCTTCGCGGGCCCTCTGGTGCCGCAGCGGCTCGTCCGGCCGTCCTTGATACCGATCGTCCCCGACCTCCCTGACCTGCGGTTCCAGGCCCTGCACACGGACGACGCGGCCGACGCCTACCGCCGTGCGGTGGTCCGCGAGGTGCGGGGCGCCTTCAATCTGGCCGCCGACCCTGTGGTCGACGGCTCCCGGCTCGCCGACCTGCTGGCGGCCCGCGCCGTACGGCTGCCCCAGCGGCCCGTGCGCGACGCGGTGGCGGCGGCCTGGCGGCTGCACCTCGTGCCGGCCTCTCCCGAGTTGTTCGACGCGGTGCTGCGGCTGCCGCTGCTGGACACCGCGCGCGCCCGCACGGAACTGGAGTGGACGCCGCGCTACAGCGCCGTCGAGGCACTCGACGAGTTCCTGCACGGGCTCAGGGACGTGGCGGGCATGGACACCGCACCCCTGGCCGCGCGACTGCCCGGCGGCCGCATCCGCGAACTGGCCACCGGAGTGGGACAACGCCCGTGACAAGCTCGGCAGCGCCAAGGCCGTCGCCAACGGCCCGTCACTTGGCCAGATAGCCGCCGTCGACCACATGATCGCTGCCCGTCAGGTACGAGGCGCCGTCGGACACCAAGTAGGCGACGAGGGCGGCGACTTCGGCCGGCTGGGCGGCGCGCGCCAGCGGGACGGCGGCGAGTACCCCGTCGGCGGCCCCGGGCGGCAACGCGGCGACCATGGGGGTGTCGACGATGCCGGGCGACACGGACAGCACTCGGATGCCATGGCCGGCGTACTCCCGGGCCGCCGTCCGGGTCAGGGCGAGCACACCCTGCTTGGCGGCGGCATAGGCGGCATGGTTGCGAAAGCCCGCATGTGCTGCGATGGAGGCGAGATTGACGATGACACCGCCCGTGGGGGCCATGGCGGGGAGCTGACAGCGCATCGCGTGGAAGACGCCGTACAGGTTCACCTTCATCACGGTGTCGAAGTCGGCGGGCGGGAGGTCGGCCAGCGGGCTGAGCGGACCGTTGATCCCGGCGCAGTTGACCGCGATCCGCAGGCCGTTGTACATAGTGGTGGCCTCCGTGACGACGCGGGCGACGCTGTCCGCATCGGTGACGTCGATCCGGCGGGCCAGGGCCGTGCCGCCGGCGTCGGCGATCCGCCCGGCGACCCTGGTCGCGCCCACCTCGTCGAGGTCGGCGACCACCACCACGGCCCCCTCCGCGGCCAGGCGCACCGCACATGCCGCGCCGATCCCGGAGGCGCCACCGGTTACCAGCGCGACCCGGTCCTGTAACCGCCCGGACCGCGGGACAGGTTGGGGGTCTACTGCTGAGCCGGCTGGTGCACCGACTGGCAGCTCGGCTGGTGGGCCGGTCTGTGCTGCGTCGTCGGACGGCGGTTCAGGGATGGGCATATGCGGCTCCTGTCCGCGACGGGCGGCTGGTCGTCGCGGAGATGGTGATGGTGATGGTGCGACGGCGGCGTCGGTCGGGGGCCGTCAGGACGGACGGGCCCGCGCCGTCAACGGCAGACGGTCCGGACGGAGAACGGTGCCGACCAGCGGCCGTACCGGCGTGGTATCGGCCGGTTCCAGGTACCGTTGGGCGGTGAACGCGGCTACGGCCAGGGTCAGTTCGGCCCAGGCGTAGTCTTCGCCGATGCACAGCCGGCTGCCTGCTCCGAACGGCAGAAAGGTGTGACGTGGTGCCTTCGCGGCGGCGTCGGACGGCCAGCGGTCGGGGGCGAAGCGCTCGGGGTCCTCGTAGAGTCGCGGATCGCGGTGCACGGCGTACGGGCTGAAGAACACCTCGTCGCCGGGGGCGAGCCGGACGCCGCCGAGCGTGACCGGACGCACCGCGCGGCGCATCAGCAGCCATGACGGCGGGTACAGCCGCAGCACCTCGGTCAGCACCTGCCGCGTGTAGACCAGCGCGGGCAGGTCCTCGAAGCCGGGCGGCCGTCCGTCGAGCACGGTGTCCAGTTCGTCGTGGATCCGGCGCTGGACGCCGGGACGGCGAGAGATCTCGTGCAGCGCCCAGGCCAGGGACGCGCTGACGGTGCCGGTACCGGCCAGGAACAGCGTGATCAGCTCGTCGGTCACCTCCGCATCGGTCAGCGCGCCCTCGGGGCCGCCCGCGAGCAGGAGCATGGACAGCAGGTCGCCGCGGTCCCGCCCGTCGGCGCGGTAGCTCTCGATGATCCGGAGCTGGACGTCGACCAGGCGCCGCAACGGTCCGGGGTCGGGCGGCCGCCACCCCGGCAGCAGGGGGAGGCGTTCCGCCCAGGCGTGGAGCGGGGACAGCGCCAGGCGCATGGAGTGGTACTTGACGGTCAGCCAGCCCTTGACGGCGGCGTCCAGCGCCGGGTCCTGCGGGTCGGCGAAGAGGGTGCGCAGCAGGATGTCGAGGGTCAGTCGGTGGATCTCCGGCACCAGGTCGCGTGTGGTGCCCGGCGCCCAGTCGGCGGCCCGGGCCTGGGAGCGTTCGGCCATGGTCCGGGCGTAGCGGGCGATCCGCTCGTGGTGGAAGGCGGGCTGCATCAGCCGGCGGTGGCGGCGGTGGCGGTCGCCGGCCGTGGTGATCAGGCCGTCGCCGAGCGGTACGCGCAGGGCGTCGAACATCGCACCCTTGTCGAAGTCACGCGCCTGGAGCGTCAACAACTCGCGGATGATTTCCGGGGAGTTGACGACATGGACCGGCCGCGGGCCGATGTAGATCTTCGTCACCGGGCCGTGGTGCCGCAGCCCGCACAGGAAGCGCAGCGCGTCACGGTGGAGTGCTGCGGCGTGCCCGACCAGCGGTACCCGCCCGGGGGCGACGGCCGCCCTCCGTGCGCCGGTCGGCTCGGTGTCCGTCCTGCTCATACTGCTCCGCTCCTTACTGATGCCTGGCGTCTGGTGCCTGGCGCCTGACGCCCGTCAGCCGGCCTCCGGTACGTGGGCTGCGGCCCGCCCGGCAGCGTGGAGATGGCGCAGTCCGGCGAAGAGGCCCTCGGCGGTGAACGCGTGGTTCTGGGTGGGAAAGTGCGTCAGCAGCGGCCGTGGGCCGTACATGAGCGGTACGCCCGGCCAGGTGCCGTCGTCGCGCTGGGTCTCCAGGAGGTAGCCGAGTCCCGGAATCCAGTAGGTGGCGTCGTGGACGCCGCCGCGTTCCAGGGCGGCGAGCGCGAGGCCGGTGGCGGCGGGGGTGCTCGGGCCGCCCGCCTCGACGGGCCAGCCACCATCGGGGTTGCGGGTTTCGGCCAGGGTCCGGGCAGCCGGATGGCCGCCCTTGTGGGTTGCCGCATCGAAGGCCGGCAGCACCTCGGCGAGGGCGTACGGCAGGCCGCGGTACCAACCGGCGTGCCAGCGCCCCTGTTCGGCATAGCGCCCGGCGAGCCAGTCACGTGCCGCGGTCAGCGGGATGCGGTGACGGCCGGAGTGGCGGTCCAACGCGGTGACGACATGGGCGATCACATCGTCCACCGGAGGGTCGCCGGCCGACTGCCAGGTCCGCCAGAGCCCGTCGAGCGTCTGCTGCTCGGCCAGGTGACGCAGGCCGGCCCGGATCGCCGTGCCTGGCGCGCCGGTTGCGCCGTCCAGGGCGAGCAGGGCGAGCAGGGCGGCCGCGGTGGTGTCGGTGTCGGACTCGACGTCCGAGCGGTAGGGCCAGCCACCGTCGGGATTCTGCGCCGCGACCAGGAACGCCACCGCGGCCGGCAGGGCACTCCGGTCGAAGGCCGCCGAGCCCCGGAAGACCCGCACGCTCAGCGCGGTGTCCCAGACATCGCTGGTGGCGAAACGCCAGGTGCCGTCCGGGCGTTGACTGGCGAGCAGATACTCCGCACAGCGGCGGG
>NZ_KB891956.1 GCF_000373585.1 Streptomyces sp. MspMP-M5 | reverse complement strand
GACAGCCGGTCCGCCCCTGGTAGAGGATCGCGTTCACGATCTCCCGCATCGCATAGGCGCCCTGATGACCGCTGACCGAGCGGTGCCGGTCCTTCCACGCGGTGATCACCGGCTCGATCAACGACCACTGCCCGTCCGATAAGTCGCTGGGATATGACTTGCGTTCACTCACCCCGCCAACCCCAGCAGACCCCACACGACGGACCCGCGGATTCCGCCCACACCTCACACCATCGGGCGACCACAGAACGACTCAAAGACTCACGAACCGCCCACTAAGAACCCCTCCTGCGACGAGCTCAGACGCCGCCAGCAGATGAGTGCGCATCTGAGGGTGAGGAAGGCCGTCGTTGCGATTGCCTCTGTTCAAAGTGGCGGCGAGCAGGATGCCGGTGGCGTTGGCGGCCGGGCCGCCCCGCACCCCCGGATCAACGTTCCCGGAGTGATCCAACCACCTCGGAGATCATTTCGTTAGGAGTTCTAAGCGCCGTCCCCCTGGAGCAGCGCGTCGCGTAGTTCCTGTCCCTGTCCCAACGGCCGCAACATCGAGTGTTGTTGGCGGGTATCTTGGTGACCCGATAGTGCAGACGTTCGTCGCTGGCTGCACTGATCGGCAGCGCGGGGGCGCGCACCTGAGGAGACAGATGGTCAGCTCCCTGCCGTCCCGCCGGCCTGTCGGGTATCGCCGCGATGGGCGGCCGATCTTCCCGGTTCTCGGGGCTTCGCCGGAAGGCGAGACGAACGATCAGCTTGATGATGCGCCGGAAGCCGCCGGCCAGGAGCAGCAGGTGACGGACGCCCAAGAGCGTCTGGGGAAGTTGCTGACGCGTGAGAAGGCGCAGGGTGAACGCGCTGCAATCAAGCGACTGTTGGCGTCACTGGGGTTCGAGAGTCCGAAGGCTTTGACGGAGTTCGTCGCCGCGCAGCGGGAGGCTGAGCAGGCCGCGTTGTAGGAGGTCGAGCGTCGGGAACAGGCGGCTGCCGAGAGGGAGTTGCAGGCGGCGCGACGTGAGGAGCTGGCGGCGCAGCGGGAGCAGGCGGCGCTGCGCCGGGCGGCCCTGGTGGCGTTGGGTGCCTCGGGTGAGGACCTGGTGGACGCGGAGCGGCTGCTCGCCACAGATGACGAGGACGCGGACGAGGCGCAGATTCAGGCGGCGGCCGAGGCGCTGCGGGCTCGGCGCCCGGAACTGTTCGGCGACGTGCGGGGGCCGGTGGCAGCGGCTCCTGCCGGCGCTCCGGTGGAATCGGGCTGGGGGTCACCTACATCCGCGACCAGCTCCGCCGCCGGATCCGTACCGGCAAGGGCCGCTGCCCCCACCCGGTGACGCTGATCGTCGACTCCCAGTCGGTCAAGGGCGCCTCCACCGTCGGCAGGAACAGCCGCGGCTACGACGCCGGGTAAAAGATCAATGGACGCAAACGACGTATCACGGTCGACGCGCTCGGCCTGCCCGTGATGATCACGGTGACGCCCGCTGACCTCCAAGACCGCGATGCCGCCCGCGACGTGTTCCGGCGGCTCTGTCTCACCCAGCCGCAGATCACGCAGGTCTGGACCGATCGCGGATACGTCGGCGACCTCATGGACTGGGCTCGCGAACGCCTCTGGCTGACCCTGCGCATCGTCTCCAGGCCCAAGGGCACCAAGGGCTTCGGCGTGCTGCCCCGCCGTTGGAAAGTTGAGCGGGCAATCGGTTGGTGCAGGAACGCCCGCCGCAATGCACGCGACTACGAGCGGCTTCCCCAGCACTCCGAAGCCCACCTGAACTGGGCGTTCATCACCACGATGACCCGACGCCTGGCCCGCAAGCACCCGGCACCGCGCTGGACGAAGAAGTCGGCACCGACGTCCTGAACCGGCTCGGGCTGGTTTGCCGTATCGGCGCAACATGACTATCTAGCTTGCTAGGATGCTAGCATTCGGCTCGTGGGTGATGAGGAAGTCAAGCAGTTCAACGTGTACCTGCCGATCGATCTGATCAAGCAGGTCAAGTACCGCGCCATCGAGTCGGGCATGTCATTGTCGGCACTCGTCGCCGACGCCCTGCGCGCCTACCTCGACGACGCCCACGGGAACAAACGGCAATCGCCTGAGAAGGAGACCTGACATGACGACCGAAGGAATCGAGGCCGTGTTCCTGACGACGCACAACTGGGGCAAGGCGGCAAAGTTCTTCCAGGCGCTGGGTTACGAGCTGGAGTTCGCGACGGACCACAACTCCGGCCAGCTCCGCAACGGCGATGGTCCCTACGTGTTCATCGCCGAGGTTCCCGAGGACCAAGAGCCCCAGACACGGATCGCGCTGAAGGTGCCGGACGCAGAGGCGTTCCGTCCCGATTCTGTCGTCGAGATCGTCACGCCGTTCGAGGACACCCATTACGGGACCAAGGAGATGACCGTCCGCGACCCCGACGGACGCCTGTGGAGTCTCCAGGCTCCCGTCAAGAACTGATCGCGACGAAGGGGGAATACCGTGACGCACGAGCAGATAGAGCCACCGGACAACACCGCAGTGCGGACCGCCCTCTGGCGGGCGATGCACCTCCAGGTCGACCCGCCCCCGCATGTGATCGAGGACGAAATCGGCCTGCAACTGGTGGCCCCCGGCGATGACTGGCGCGACCGCCCGGACATGGACCCGCAGGCCACGAGCGGGTTCCGGGCATCCACCGTTGCCCGCGCCCGCTTCATCGAGGACCTGATCGCTGAACAGGCCGACCGGGGCGTGACCCAGTACGTCATCCTGGGAGCAGGTCTGGACACCTTCGCCCAGCGCAAGCCGGAGCTCGCCTCCCACCTGCGGATCTTCGAGATCGACCAGCCCGGCACCCAGGCATGGAAGCGCCACCGCCTAGTCGAACTCGGCTACGACATCCCCGACTGGCTGCACCTGGTACCGGTCGACTTCGAGGCCGGCGCGTCCTGGCCCGGGCAGCTGTCCACTGCCGGCTTCGATCCCGGCCAGCCGGCGGTCATCGTCTCCACCGGCGTCACCATGTATCTCACCAAAGACGCCACCGCGGCCACTCTGCGCCAGATTGCCGGGCTTGCACCCGGCACAACGCTCGCCATGACCTTCCTGCTGCCGACCGAACTCGTCGACGACGCCGACCGCCCCGGCCTCCGGGCGAGCGAGCAAGGCGCACGAGCATCTGGAACACCGTTCATCAGCTTCTACACCCCGCAGGAGATGCTGGCGCTGGCGCGCGAAGCCGGCTTCAAAGACGCCCGGCACGTACCGGGGACTTCGCTCGCCGAGCGCTACTTCGCCGACCGGACCGACGGCCTTCGCCCGTCAAGCGGAGAGAACCTCCTGCTGGCCACCACCTGATCCCTCGTCAACGCCGTCCGGCCTCCGAGTCCTGCGGTTCAAAAACACCTTCTGAGGACAAGGAGCACACGGTCGCCGCGGTTAAGGCGTTCGCCAAGCAGTAGGGGGCAAAGTTCCCCATGGCCGTCAAGAAGATCGTCGCTGACGAGGCCGAGCTGCTGGCGTTCTACGACGTGCCCGCCGAGCACTGGATCCACCTGCGGACAACCCACCCCATCGAGTCGACCTTCGCGACCGTCCGGCTGCGGACCGAGGTCACCAAGAGGGCCGGCTCGGCTCCCGGGCCGCAGCCCTCGCGATGGTCTTCAAGCTCGTCGAGTCCGCCCAGACCCGCTGGCGAGCCGTGAACGCACCCCACCTCGTCGCCCTCGTCCGAGCCGGAGCCCACTTCGAACGCGGCCACCTCGTGGAACGGCCACAGACGACCGCCGCATGAATCATGAACAGGGTGGCGGACCTGCCTCAAAGTTCGAGATCATCTGAACATGTCGGATGACACGCCGGGACAGGACCTCCCAGCCGGCTTCGGGTTCCGGCCGTATCGGGGCGACGAAGACCACGGCCCCATGGCCGCGGTGCGGCTGGGTTGTGCCGAACGGGACCGGGTCGACGCCCGTTCGGTTGTGGAAGGGCTCCCGACAGCGGCCGAGATCGCCGAAGCCTCTGCCACGCTTCAGGAGCCGTCCAAGAACCAGATCCTGGTGGTGCACGACGGGAGCGTCGTCGGCTACGCGACGATCCGGTGGTGGCAGGAGCGGGACGACACGTGGCTCTACCTGCACCGCGGCTATCTCTTGCCCGAGCATCGCCACCAGGGCATCGGATCAGCCATGCTGAGCTGGGCCGAAGAGCGGATCCGCCAACTCGTCGAAGAACATGGCACGGCGCGGACGGCAGTGATAGGCGCGAACGCCATGGCCTCCGAGCGGGACGCCACGGCGCTTCTGCTCGCAGCCGGATATCGACGTGTCTTCAGCCTGGTCGAGCTGGAGTTGGGCGATCTGCGGCAGTTGCCCGAGGCGGGCAGCGAACTGCCGGCCGGGATACGGACGGGGCCGATCGGGATCAGCCACTACCGTGCAGCGTGGAGGACGGCCGTCGATTCGTATGCGGACACCGGTTTCACTCAGAAATGGTCCTTCCAGGACTTCGTCGACACCGCCGACCCGGCATGCTGGAGGGCTGCCTGGAACGGGCAGGACATGCTCGGCGTGGCCCTCTGCTCCATCCGCCGTTACGACCACACCGTGGGCGAGGTGGAAGAGCTGAGTGTCCGAACGGACCAGCGACGCCTCGGAATCGGCCGGGTCCTGCTGCTGGACGGGTTGCGAAGCCTTCGCGAGCAGGGTGCGACGACCGCCAGGCTGTACACGGGCACGGCAAATCCGCACCGGTCCTACGATCTTTACGAGAGCGTGGGGTTCCGGAGGCAGAACGAGTACGTCCGATACCGCAAGCCGCTTGCTTGATCGACCGGTCATTGGGTTGTCCGGTCAGTCCACAGAATTTGACAATTCCTCAAATGACTGACCATCCCCAGCTCAGGCCCCCCGAGGCGATCGCCAACCTCATTGAGACGGGGACAGCACGGTCCACACCAGGGAGTTTGTAGGGTGGGGCCGTGAACGAGGACGCGCAGACCCTGGCCCTGCTTCGCTCTCTGGACCAACTGCCGGGGCCTGATCACCTGGAGTTTCCCGATGGATTCGACTATCCGCTGGCCAAGGCGCAAGCGAATCGGCTCAACGAACGGCTGACCCACGACTTCGGGTGGGCTTGCGGACTCGATGACCAGATCCAGGACGCCAGCTACTACCTCAAGGTCGCCATCCCGGCCGAGGCGACCGAGGCCGGCGTGCCACTGGCGGTGAGGCTGAGCAACTTCGGCAACCTGGCGGTGGTGACCACTCCGAGGCCCGACAGCCATGACGACCTGGACCAGGCAGTTCAGGAGGGCGCGTTGACCGCAGCGGACCGCAGCCGGATCGAGACCGCCCTCCACGATTTCGGCTACACACTGGTCCCACCGCGGCTGCTCCACCGTCCCTACGGCGGCGTGACCCGGCTCGCCGACGAAGGATACTTCTACGCCAGCTATGGCCCGCACCAGGGCTGCGCAACATGGTGGACCCGCTACTTTGAGCACCTGTGACGGTGTCCACAGCGCAAACTTCGATGACACACGATCGAGGTTCCCTACAGCATGGCATCCCAGCGGCAGCAGTCGGCCTGCGTGGGTGAACGGGCACCTCGCCGGTGATGCTCGGTTGCCGTCCCGGAGAACACGTCGCCGCGGCACAGGACGCGCTCGTCCGCATCGGCGTCCTGGCGCCTCAACAGGAGTGAACCCCGCCCACCAAGTGGCAGGAGGACGGGTCTGTGTGCTCTCGGTCGTGTGCCGAGAATGACCGGCACACTGCTTCCTCCGGGCAGCGGCCCCGTGCGAGCGTTGAGCGATGGCGGCCCGCGCGCAGGACAGAGGAGCCACACATGACTGAGCCGAAAGATTCCGTGAGTGACATGGAGTTCGCGGCAAACGGAGCTCACTGGCCAGGGTTGGACCACGCATTCCGCCAACGCCTCACCGCCATGGCCGACTCCACTGCCGGCAAGAGGCTCACCACCCGCCTCAACAGCTCGTTTCGGAAGGACGACGGCACGCTGGTCCCCATAGGCATCCCGGCCGTCCTGGCGCCGGGGGAGCGCATTCGGCTGACCGCTCTGGTGGCGGCTTATCACCACATGATCGAGACCATCGTCTCCGCCTACCATGAGGACCGCCGTCTGCGGGAGACACTCTCGATGCCCAACGAGCTCACCGAAGATCTGCATACCCCCGCCCATCCGCGCGACACCCGGGTCCACCTGATGCGCGCCGATGTGCTGCCGCAGACCGACGGACAGGTCAAGATCACCGAGACCAACGCGGACTCCCCCGCCCTGCTGATGTTTTCGGGCACTGCCGCACGTGCCTGGCGCCGGTTGGCGGAAAACCATGGGGAGCAGCTCCCTGAGCCGCTGCCCGGGGAACGAGAACATTGGATGGCCGAATGGTTCCTCAAGGTCGCGGAAGAGGAGACCGGGGAGCGCCCCACCTTTGTGGCGCTTCTCCGGGAGCGGGACGGCGTCCGTTGGGAGCTCGACATCCTGCAGAGGCTGTTCGCTGAACTCGGCGTCGAGGCGCAGGAGGCGGATCTCCGGGACCTGGAGCAGAGAGGCTCCGGAGTGTCGCTTGCTGGGCGTCCGGTCCGGCACGCCTATCTGAAGTATTTGATGCCCGAGTTCTGTCGAATACGTCAGGATGTGGAGCCGTTCGTCCAAGCAGTGCGCCACGGTGCCCTGTTCGTGCAGAACCGTCAGCTCGGTCGCTGGATCGGCGACAACAAGCTCTGTCTGGCTGTGATGTCAGACCCGGCCTTCGGTGACCTCTTCGACCAGCAGGACAGGGACGTCGTCGCCCCTGCGATTCCATGGTCACGCAATGCCGCCTGCTGTTCGGACGAGGAGGTCGACTGCATCCGCAGGAATCCCACTCAGTACGTCCTCAAGCGTCCGCTCGACACACGTGGCCGGGGCGTGGTGATCGGTCATGAGGCCGATGAACCAGCCCAGTGGCGCGCAGCATTGGATCTCGCCTGTCGAGAGGGCTGGCTGGTGCAGGAGTACTGCCCACCCACGGAGATCGACTTCGAGCCGGGCAACGGCCCGGTCCGGCATGACCTTGCCCTCGGTGCAATCAATGGCGTGCTCAGCACTGCCTTCATGCGCAGTAGCGCCGGATACCGGACGAACGTGGCTCACGCCGGCGCGCTCCACCCGGTGTTCGCTTGACGCTGGGCCTGTCCGAACTACGAGCTCTGGTGCGGCCCGCTACCCTGCTGCGACTTTTCGAGAGAGGCGCCACCGTGTCGTGTCGACTGACACCGAGCACGTGCACCGCCCCAGCCAGCGAAGGCTGCTGACTCTGCGTCCCGAGGCGGCGCCCGGCTTCGTCGTCAAAGCCTGCCAGGGCATCATGATTCCCACCGTGGACGAGGACGAGAATCATCGCGGACGCACGCGGTACACGCTGACTGAGACGGAGCACGGCCATGCCTGGGGCCTCTGCGTCGAGGCGCAGGGGCTGTTCGGGAACCCCCGGCGTGGTACGTACGCGATGCTCAGCTGGGTGCCGGAAGGACCTGAGGTGCCCGGCGGGGAACCCGATGCCGATCACGACAGCACCACTCCGTCCCAGGTTGTCCCCCAGGGGCGATGAGGACTGCGCATACTTGGCGAACTAGGGCTGCTGGCCTGGGTGTTGGTACCTCTTCCAGGGGTAATGAGGACGAGGCGACCGGCATGTGGCCGCTGGCGGTGATGATGTTGGAACCCGTGCCAGGCGCGATGATGATTCGCCGCGCTCACCCGGGGCCGTGTCCTGCCCTACCCGTTGGTACCCCTCCGAGGGGCGATGAGGATCACCAAACCCGGAACCGCGCAGGTCCACGCCTGGCTGTTGGTACCACTCCCAAGGGCGATGAGGACGCCGACGCCGTCGAACTCCTCGCCGTCGCCGTCAGGTTGATAGTGCGGGGATCCGACGGCCGGTCCCCCGAGCAGGTCGAGCAGTTCCGCTGGTTCGGTGTCAGCGGTGAGCAGGCCGTGCTGCTGGGCCTCCCACAGGATGGTGACCGGGTCGATGGGAGCACGGCGTTGCGCCAGGGCGGTCGTGGATTGCCACAGTCCGCCGTGTGGGGGGGCGGGTGAAGTTGCCGGCGGTCAGCCATCGCATTGCTCGGCGTCGCGAGGGTGTGCCGTTGCGGCGGCGAGCAGCAGCCGCTCCTCCTCGGCCGCTTCGTCGCCGTCATGTGCCACGGCCGGGGCTGGTGCGGGTGTGCGGGGCAGCGAGCCGGGGTGGGGCGGGAACGTCGCGGCGAGGTGGTCGACGATGGCGGTGAGCCGTCAGGAATCTCCGAGCGGGCGACCGCCGGAGCAACTATGCGGTACTGCCGGTTCGCCGCTCACCTGCGCTCAACAACTGAAGCGCTCAGCGCCGTTGGGCAGGATCTCGTCCTCCCCCGTGCGGACGGGGGCCGGCGCCCTGACACGGCTCCGGTACGAACGGGGTCAGCCGCCGAGCCTGACTGGGCCGAGGCCGGACGGCAGCCTGTGCACGGCCGCTGCGACGGCCTCGTGCGCTGTGGCGAAAAGGCCGAGGTCGGGAGTGATGAAGGTCCTGCCCACCCCATACGTGCCATCGCTGCTCGTGGTCAGGCACACCCCGACGGCGGTCAGGTGCGGGCGGGTGGTGGTCGAGAAGCGCAGTGCCCAGTGGCTCGTGAAGGGGTAGAGGGCTCGCAGCGCCGGCTGAGCGTGCGCCGCCTCGATCAGGGCTTGGTACTTCTCCTGCCAGGCGTACTCCAGTTCGCCCGCTTCCTTGCGCATGCTCTGCCACTCGGATTCCGTCAGGCGCACGGGATCGCGATCGGGCACCTCGAAACGGCCGCTCAGGTGCACGAAGGGTGCCACCCGGCGAATGTCGTCCAGGTCCGCCCCGTCGTGCCACGCCCGGGCGGCCCTGGCGACCTCCGTCAGATCGTCCGTCCTGCCATCAATCAGGGCCATGTTCTGGAACGGGTCCTCGCCACGGATCGACCAACCCCGTTCGTGCCGCCAAGCGCTGATCTGCAGCAGCTCACGATGCGGCAGGGTGCTGGCGACGGTCGCGTGGAGCAACGGATCGGAGCCGGGGGACGTAACGGGGACGACGCCGAGGCAGCCTTCCGCCTCGGCCCGGAGCGCTGTGGCGAGGCTGCCGCAGGCTGTGACGTCGGGGTACAGGACCGCGGGATCAGCAAGTGTGGGCATGGCTCCCGATTGTGCCCTGGCAGTCTCCCGCTCAGGGCAGGCGGCCCGGCGGGCCTTGGCCCGCACTACCCTGCCAACTCGAATGCACAGCACGACAAGTCCAGTGCTCATCGGACAGATCTAGTGCCCAGTCACAAACAGCTGTGGTCGGGTAGCCGGAGACCATTGCTGATCCCCGGCCCCCTCAGAACCGGACGTGCACCTTTCAGCGCATCCGGCTCAAGCAAGCCCCGAGGGGCTTCGCAGGTCAGCAGGGTCATGTGGCCCGTTCGCCGTCGCCAGCATGAT
>NZ_KB891955.1 GCF_000373585.1 Streptomyces sp. MspMP-M5 | reverse complement strand
ACCCAGTCCATCAGCACCCCGATCCCGGCCCGGTGCAGCGCGTCGATCAGGTACCGGAAGTCGTCGGGGGTGCCCATCCGGGCGGTGGGCGCGTAGAAGCCGGTGACCTGGTAGCCCCACGAGCCGCCGAAGGGATGCTCGGCCACCGGCATGAACTCGACGTGGGTGAAGCCCAGGTCCTTGACGTAGGCGGGCAGCTGATCCGCCAGCTGACGGTACGTCAAACTCGGTCGCCAGGACGGCATGTGCACCTCGTAGACGGAGAACGGCGCGGTGTGCACGGGGCGTTCGCCGCTCACCCAGCCGACACCCGTCACCTGTGACGAAGACCGGTGATGGGCCCCGCGACCGCCTCTCTCAGCCGTCCAATCCGGCGCCTCCGGCCGGGCGCACGTCGATCCGCTCGGGTGGACCCGCCAGGAGCGGCATCGCCTGCCCGATCAGCTCGCGCACCCCAGGCACGGACAGTGAGACCTCGTGGTCAGCCGCGCTCCGCCAGATCTCCGTGACCCATACGACGTCATCCTCGCCGGGAACGGTGTTGACCATGTACAGCTCACACCCCGACGCGCCAGCCATGAGCCCTGCGGCCTCCAGCAGGATCTTGACCAGGGAGTCCCGGTGCCCCGCCTGCGTACGGAACTTCACGTACAGACCAACCTTGTCCATGCTCATCCCTACTCACGCAACGTACTCAAGGTTCAGGACGAGCATCACACGGGCCAACAAGCTCTCTGATGGGCCAACTACAGACCGTCGTCGCCTCACCCCAGAGGCCAACTCAAGCTGAAATCCGATAAAAACTCGCACAATACCCTCTCACAGCACGAGCCTTCACACGGAGGGCTATGTGCCTGCGCGCCTGCAGAGTAGTAACTTGCGGAAGGAGAGAGCTTCCTGTGCGGCACGCGGTAGACATGTGCCGGCCGTGCGCGGCCACGCCAGCAGCAATTCGCCCCGCATCGCCGGCATGTGCGTATGGTGCAACTCGGGCCTCGGACGCCAGTATGAATAGCGCCTCACCAGGGGCTTTCGTTATTTCTGGGCGGTGGCCTGACCAATCACGTGACCAGCGGCCCAGGGAATCCCCAGGTCAGACCAGGGATGGCAGGCCAAGCCTGTTCGCTCCAGAGGCGGCGAGCTTCCGGGGGCCATTCTTCCTGCTGTGGTCGTAGCGGGCCATGGCGTAGCCCGGCGAGTGGTGCCGGACGTTGGCGAGGGCTCAACCGGGTTCTCCCCGGCCTCCAGATCGTTCGTGACCTTGCTGTGCCTCCAGTCGTGAATCCGGAACTCCTCGGCCAGCTTCAACCGGGTGCGCAGGGTGCGCCACCGTGCCGAGACCTTCTCGGGGTCCTGCGGCCACCTGCCTCGCCTCCGTAGAGCTGGAAGCCGTCGAGGCGAACACCAGGTCATGATCCGTCCACGCGGATCCGAGTCGTTCCAGCACCGTGTCCTGGAACGACGAGTGCAGGGCGGTGGAGTGCAGTGGGTTGGGTCGTCTGCCGGCCGACCTGTGCAGATCTCCTGTTGCATTTCGGGGACGATCAAGAGGCCGTTGACAGGCGAGCGGGTCAGCTGAGTGGGAGCTGCTCCCGGAGGGCGCGGCGGGAGTGCGCACTCTGGTGGGCGAACCGGTGGTGTGAGGCTGTCGTCCTTACCGGTTCTTGTCGGAGTACGGTCCGCGCAGGGTCTGCCGGGAAGTCTGGTCGGTGATACGGGCAGTCCTGCCCGCGCGGACCGGAAAGCGCACTCCCTTGATGAAGACCACCCGCCACCGCGGCGCTGCCCAGGCCGGCTCACGTGCCAGGGGGCTCCATGCCGGGCCGGTGCTGCTGGTGGCGTTTGCGTTCGCGGAGGCTCGCTTGCGGAGTGCCGGGAAGTCTGGTCGGCAGCGTGACAACAGAGCAGCCGCTATCGACCGGGGGACCATCACATGACCGGCCTGACCATCGTTCTTCTCCTCGTGGTGTCCTCGTGGTGCTGGCCACAGCGGTGGCGACCGGGGCCCGGCACTTGGCGGTTGCCGGCGGGGGTTTGTCGAAGTCCTTTGAGATCGGCGCTCTGATCGGGGGACTGATCAAGCTCGAAAATGCGTTGCCCCGCCGGTGAGTGGCTACTACCGTCGCGTGAGCGTGACAGACGCGTGATCTTGGGATGGGGAGGTTGATGAATATGGCCGCCGTCGGCCCTCGTCAGCATGCCCTCATCCGGCCCGCGCGATAGCACAGCGCCGGCCGGGTCGTTCCAACGACCAGGAGAGACGCGTGTCTTCCTCTTCTACACCCGCCCACGCCGACGTGCTCACCAAGCGCCTCGCCCTTCGGACCTGGACCCTGAGCGAGGCCACCGCGGTCCTCGACGGCACCCGGTCCCGGTCCCCGCACTGGGCGGACGACTTTCCCGCCGAAGGCGACCGCGTGGTCGCGGGCCTTCTCGACCAGCATCCCGACTGGCTCGGCGCATACGGGCATCGCCTGATCATCGAGCGCGAGACCGGCCTGGTGGTGGGCTCGATCGGATTGTTCTGGCCGCCCAGCCAGGGCGTCCTTGAGATCGGGTACGGCATCGTCGCATCCCGCCGCGGCCTGGGCTATGCCCCCGAAGCCACCCAGGCCCTGGCGGAGTTCGCCCTCACCACGCCCGCGGTCCATACCGTGTCGGCCAACGTGGAACTGTCCAACCCGTCCTCGATCCGAGTGCTGGAGAAGGCCGGATTCCAACGGTGGGCCACCGAGGAGAACATAGTCCGGTTCAGGCTGACGAGTCCGAGTCCGGACCATTCACGGCGATGACCTCCGGGGTCCTGCAGGCTCTGCCTGCAGGACCCCCATCCCGGTGGCCACCGTGCACAGCGTCCGGGCCCCCGCCCCGGGCTGTGGCCTGAACTCATCCTGTTCGCCTCGCTGGGAGCCTGGGCTCGCGGGGCGGCCCACACGAACATCACTCTGAAACGGACTTCATCGATCATGAGCAGTACCTGGATCACGCGCGCTGAGACCAGCGCCGACATCCCCGCCATTCGTGCGCTCGACCTCGCCGCCTTTCCCACAGCGCAGGAGGCCGACCTCGTCGAGGCCCTGCGCGCCGACCCGAGTGCCTGGATCGACGGCCTGTCTCTTGTCGCCGCAGAGGGGAACGGCGATCTCGTCGGGCACGCACTGCTGACGCGCTGCCACATTGGCGATGTCCCGGCCCTGTGCCTGGGACCGGTCGCCGTCCGGCCCGAACAGCAAAGTCGCGGCGTCGGCTCCGCTGCCGTTCAGGCCGCTCTGACGGCGGCCAAGGGGGCGGGCGAGCACTACGTCGTCGTCCTGGGGCACCCGACCTACTACCCCCGGTTCGGCTTCACCCGCGCCTCCGCCCACGGCATCGGCCTGACCATCGACGTCCCGGACGAGGCCCTGATGGCCCGCACCCTCGACGCCGACCACCCGCTGCCCAGCGGTACCGTCCGCTACGCCGCACCGTTCGGCATCTGACCATCGCCAGATATGGGCCAGTCAACTTGCAATGCTTGCCAGTAAGTTGATTGAGCGTCATACCCGCCCGCCCTACCGGGTTCCGCCCCGCACGAGCGAAACCCGTGGTTGATCACAACCTCTCACAATCCCTAGCGCTGGGGACGTGGCAGTCGGGTCGCCACCGCTGCGGACATGGTCAGGAAGGGCATGCCGACCGAGATACCGATGGAGATGTCGATCTCCAGGTAGATCTCGTGGATCTCGCGGTTGATGTCCTCGATGGCGTCCGCGGCCTCGTCGAGACTCTTGGCCGCCTCGGGCAACTGCGGCAGGCTCTTCCTCATCGCCGCGTCGAGATTCTTCCAGTGTTCCGAGAAAGCGTCTGCCGCCAGACTGCGCCAGCCGGAATTCAGCGTCTGCTGCACCTCGCGGTCCAGGTCTCGGAACATGCTGTGGAGATTCTCGTGCAGATCCAGCCAGCCCTTGGCCGCCCCACGCAGGACGTCCGGATCGCCGCCGGGATTGATGATTTCCAGGCCGGCCTCGTAGACCTGCTCCGCTACGGACTCGTCACCACTCATGAGTTCCGTTCCCTGTGGAGCACGCCGAAGGCGAGGTCGTGTCCCCGGAAGCCTAGGCATGAGGTGATCAAGGAATCAGGGGCCAGGTGCCCTTCTTGTCGCAACCCTTGTCGAAACCCATAGGCCCAGCTGTTCACAGCTGAGGTTGACGTCGACTGGCTCGGAAAGTCCGTGACGCAACCGAAGCCCTCTTCCCGCGGGCCGGAAATTCCTCGTCGCCCGTGTCCCGGCCTTGGGGGCGTGCTTGCTCGGCGGGTGTGGCGTGGTGAAGGCGCTGGTCATCGTATCGATGATGTCGACGGGAGGGTGGCTCCCGTCGATACGGAACCTTGATGTCGAACTGTTGTGCCCAGTGGAACCGCGTGTCATGTACGGGCGATCTTGCTGTTGTGACGTCAACTCTCCAACTGAGCATGCCGCTTGGGCAGCGCTCTCAGCACATGGTGATCTGTGGGGACGACGGGCTCGCGCACCGGCTCGCGGTGACCCTGGACGCGGTGTGCGGTGAGGCGGTCACCGTCGTGCTGCCCTCCAGGCGCGAGGGGCACGCACCGGAGATTGCCGCGCTGCACCGCGATCCACGGTCCCCCGTCGAGCTGCTGGTGGCCGCCCGACCGGACGAGCAGACGCTGCGGGCGGCAGGAGTGGAACGGGCGGCCGCGCTCGCCCTCACCTACCGGGACGACCAGGTCAACCTCACCGCCGCATTGGTGGCTCGGAGCATCAACCCCACGGTCCGCCTGGTCATCCGCATGTACAACCGACAGCGCGGTGAGCATCTCGAACGGCTCCTGGACCGCGCCGTCTCGGCGCTCGGCCGGACCGGCGACATGGCGCTCGACATGTCCACCACCGTGCTGTCCGATACCGACACCGCCGTCCCCGAACTGGTGGCCGCCGCCGCGGTCGGGCAGGGGGACACGTTGCAGGTGGACGGCCAGGTCTTCCGCGGAGTCGTACGCCCTGCCCGTACCCCGCCGCAGTCCGCCGATCTGGTCACCCTCGCGGTGCTGTCCGGTGCGCACCAGGACGACCCGGCGAGCGAGGACAGCCCGGAGACGCCGGGGGAGGAGGGCACTCAGCTGCTGCCCGACACGGTCACCTCCTACCATCGGCAGTTCACCCACGGCCGGCTCATGCTGGAGGAGGTCACGCATCATCACCGGCCCGAGGCACCGCAGCGCGATCGGCGCCGTTACGCAGCATGGCTGCGGGCTCGGCTGGCGCACCTGCCGTGGAAGGTCTTCCTCTCCCGCGAGGTCCTGTCGGTCTTCGGCGCGCTGGCGGCGATCGTGCTGGTGCTGGCCATGGCCACCGCGCTGGCCGAGCCCGGTCCGTTGTGGAAGTCGGTGTACCTGCCGCTGCTGGACATCTTCACCATGGGTGACCCGGCGACGGACGAATCCCCGGCCCGGCGCGTGCTCCAACTCCTCGCCGGCTTCGCCGGTTTGGCGGTCATGCCGCTGGTGGTGGCCGCGACCATGAACGCCACGGAGGCGTTCCGCCAGGCGTCCGTCGAGCATCCGCCGGCCGAGGACCTGCGCGATCACATCGTGTTGGTCGGGCTGGGGAAGATCGGCACCCGGGTGCTGGCGCAACTGCGCACCACCGCACACCAGGTGGTGGTCATAGAGCGTGACCCGCACGCGCGTGGCGTCGCGCTGGCTCGTGAACTCGGTGTGCCACTGCTGCTGGAGGACGCCGGCGCCCCCGATGTCCTCGACCGGGCGCGCATCCGCCAGAGCAAGTCCCTGCTGGTGCTCACCCGCGACGACGGCGAGAACCTCGACATCGTGATGGCGGCGCGTGAGAGCAACCCCCGGGTGCGGGTGGTGATGCGGCTCTACGACGACGACTTCGCGGCGACCGTCTCCCGTACGATGCGCGCCTCGTACCCCGACGCCACCACGCGCAGCCGCAGCGTATCGGCGCTCGCCGCGCTTCCCTTCGCCGCCGCGATGATGGGGCGTCATGTCCTGGGCATCATGCCGGTCGAACGCGGCTCTCTCCTTTTCACCGCGGTGGACGTCGCCGGCCACCCGGAGCTGGAGGGACGCTCCGTTCACCAGGCATTCCGTGAGAACGAGTGGCGCGTCCTGGCGGTGGGCTCCGCAGCCGAGGTCGCGTCTGCCGGACCGACGGACACACTCGGCGGTCTGCGCCTGGACCGGCCGGGCTTCGACTGGCGTCCCGCCCACGGCAGGATTCTGCGCGCCGGCGACCGGGTCGTGGTGGTCTCGACCCGGCGTGGTCTGGACTTCCTGATGACGGGGGTCCAGCCGCATCCGACGGCGCCGCGCGCGTAAGAGGAGCGCCTACCCATGCGCGTAAGGGCCCAACGGCCCCTCGCGCGTAAGGGGCGCCCGGCCCGTGCCGGGCACGCGGTCCGGCGGTCTGCCGGAGTCCGTGCCGACTACTACGACGTGACCGCGTCCGGGAGGTCGGGCGCGGCCGGCGGGTGACCGGCGGCGGTGGGAACCGTGAGGACCATGGTCATGCCGCCGCCGGGGGTGTCCTCGGCGGAGAGGGTGGCGCCGATGGCCTCGGCGAATCCCCGGGCGACGGCCAGACCAAGGCCGACGCCCGCCCCGCGCGGGGCGTCACCGTAGCGCTGGAAGGGTTCAAAGATGCGGTCCTTGGCGTCGTCGGGGACGCCGGGGCCGCGGTCGGCGACGCGCACTTCGACGCGGCCGCCCAGCGTGCTGGCCGAGACGCGGACGGGTTCGCCCTCGGGGCTGTATTTCACCGCGTTCTCGACGATGTTGGCCACCGAACGCTCCAGCAGCCCCGGATCGACGGCGACCATCGGCAGTTCCTCGGGGATGTCGAGGATGACGCTGCCCTCCGGCACGCCGCCGAGGGCCATCGGCACGACCTCGTCGAGATCCACCTCGCGGATCAGCGGCGTGACGGTGCCGGTCTGGACCCGGGACATGTCCAGAAGGTTGCCGACGAGGTGGTCGAGGCGGTCGGCGCCCTCCTCGATGCCGGCGAGCAGTTCGGCCCGATCCGCGTCGGACCACTCGACGTCGTCGGAGCGCAAGGAGGTGACCGAGGCTTTGATACCGGCCAGGGGAGTCCGCAGGTCGTGGCTGACGGCAGCGAGCAGGGCGGTGCGGATGCGGTTGCCCTCGGCGAGCTTCCGGGCGTGTTCGGCCTGGGATCGCAGGCGCTGGCGGTCGAGGACGACGGCGGCCTGGGCCGCGAAGGCCGCCAGCACGCGGCGGTCCTCGGCGGGCAGGACCCGGCCGGACAGCGCGAGCGCCATGTGGTCGCCGACCGGCATGTCGACGTCCGCGTCCTCCGGGCGTGCGAGCGGGCCGGTGTCGCCCACGCTCGCCGAGCAGGTCCAGGGGGCCGTCTCGGACTCCCGCTCCAGCAGGGCCACCGTGTCCATGGCGAAGGTTTCACGCACCCGCTCCAGAAGGGCGTCGAGGGTGGTTTCACCACGCAGGACGCTGCCCGCCAGGAAGGAGAGGATCTCCGACTCGGCACGCAGGCGGGCGGCCTGGTGGGTGCGCCGGGCGGCGACGTCGACGACGGAGGCCACCGAGACGGCCACCAGCACGAAGATGACCAGGGCCAGGATGTTCTTGGGGTCGGCGATGGTGAGGCGGCCCACGGGTGGCGTGAAGAACCAGTTCAGCAGGAGTGAGCCCACCACGGCCGACGCAAGTGCCGGCAGCAGGCCGCCGAGCAGCGCCGCCGCCACGGTCAGCGTCAGGAACAGCAGCATGTCGTTGGCGAGACCGAGGCCCGTTCCGATCCTCATCAACATCAGCGTCAGCAACGCCGGTCCCGCCACCCCGGTCAGCCAGCCCCAGATGATCCGCGACCGGCCCAGCCGCGCGGTCCGGGCGACGGGGAGCCCACGCCCCTTGGCGGCTTCCTCATGCGTCACGATGTGGACGTCCAGGTCGGGTCCGGAGTCACGGGCGACGGTGGCGCCCACCCCGGGGCCGAAGACGTACTGCCACGCCTTGCGCCGGGAGGTTCCCAGGACGATCTGGGTGGCGTTCACGCCCCGGGCGAACTCCAGCAGTGCGGAGGGGATGTCCTCCCCCAGGACGTGGTGGAAGGTGCCGCCCAGATCCTCGACGAGGGTGCGCTGGACGGCGAGTTCCTTGGGCGATCCGGAGGCCAGGCCGTCACTGCGGACGATGTGGACGGCGAGCACTTCGCCGCCCGCGCCCTTCTCGGCGAGGCGGGCGGCGCGCCGGATGAGCGTACGGCCCTCACTGCCGCCCGTCAGTCCGACGACGATGCGCTCACGTGATCCCCAGATCCTCGAAACCTGGTGTTCGCTCCGGTACTCCTGAAGGTATTCGTCGACCCGGTCGGCGACCCACAGCAGCGCCAACTCGCGCAGCGCGGTGAGGTTTCCGGGCCGGAAGTAGTTGGAGAGCGCCGCATCGACCTTGTTCGGTTTGTAGATGTTGCCGTGTGCCATGCGGCGGCGCAGCGCGTGCGGGGACATGTCGACCAGTTCGATCTGGTCGGCGCGGCGCACCACCTCGTCGGGGACGGTCTCCTTCTGCCGTATCCCGGTGATCGACTCGACGATGTCGCCGAGGGACTCCAGGTGCTGGATGTTCACCGTCGAGACCACATGGATCCCGGCTTCCAGCAGCTCCTCGATGTCCTGCCAGCGCTTGGTGTTGCGCGAGCCGGGGACGTTGGTGTGCGCCATCTCGTCCACCAGCGCCACGGCCGGCCTGCGTTCCAAGATCGCGTCCACGTCCATCTCGGTGAACACCGTGTCGCGGTAGTCCAGCTCCCGGCGCGGGATCTGCTCCAGGCCGTGCAGCATCACCTCGGTGCGCGGCCGGTCGTGGTGTTCGACGAAGGCGACCACACAGTCCGTGCCGCGCTCGACGCGGCGGTGCGCCTCCGACAGCATCGCGTAGGTCTTGCCGACGCCCGGTGCAGCGCCGAGGTATATCCGCAACTTGCCGCGTGCCACGTGGTCCCGCTCTCGTGTCGAAGGGTGGCCAGGGGGCGAAAGCCCGGGGCGTCAGGGGTCGAAGCGGTAGCCCTTACCGGGCGCGGTGACGAAGTGCCGAGGACGCGCCGGGTCGGTTTCCAGCTTGCGTCTGAGCTGCGCCATGCAGACGCGGAGATAATGGCCCGGCGTGGTGCGGGAAGGGCCCCATACCTCCTCCAGCAACTGCTGCCGACTGACGAGCCGGCCGCTGTTGCGCACCAGCACCTCCACCAGATGCCAGTGAGTCGGGGTGAGCGGTATCCGGGTCATCGGTGTCCCCCTTCTGTTGTGCGCGAGAGTGCCGCGGGTGGCCGCCCTCCCCTGGCGGGCCACCCGCGACACGGCTTCTCACTTCGTGGCGAGCTCTCTGACCGCTTCTTTGACCGCGATGTTGAGCTTCAGGACGTTCACCGCCGGCTCACCGAGGAAACCGGCGGTCCGGCCGCTGGTGTTGTCCTTCACCAGCTTCTCGACCTGTGTGACGGTCAGCCGGTTGTGCTCGGCGACGCGCTTGACCTGGATCTCGGCGTAGGCGGGCGAGATTCCCGGGTCGATGGCGGAGGCCGAGCCGGTCGCCGCGTCCTTGGGGACCTCGGACTCCGGCACGCCGTTGAACTCCGCGACCTGCTTCTTCGCCGCCTTCACGTTCGCGACCAGCTTGGGGTCGCTTGCGCCGAGCTGGCTGGAGCCGGTGGCCATCGGGTCGTAGTTGCTGTGGGACGGGCGTCCCTGGAACCACTTGGGATCGGGCGTCTTCGTGCCCTTGATGTTCCAGCTCTGGCCGATGAGTTCAGAGCCCACGACCTTGCCGTCGACCGTCACCTCGGAGCCGTTGGCCTTGTCGCGGAAGAGACCCTGCGCGATGCCCGTGACGACCAGCGGATAGACGACGCCGCACACCACCGTGAGGACCAGCAGGACGCGCAGGGACGCCCACGCCAGGCGGAGGGTGCTTGCTATGGAGTTGTTCATGACCGTCACCACGCCTTTCGATCAGTGCAGCCCGGGGATCAGAGAGATGAGCAGGTCGATGATTTTGATGCCGATGAACGGGGCGATCAGCCCGCCCAGGCCGTAGAGGGCGAGGTTGCGTCGCAGCATCTTGTCGGCGCTCATCGGCCGGTACCGCACGCCCTTCAGGGCGAGCGGGACCAGCGCGATGATGATCAGCGCGTTGAAGATGACCGCCGAGAGGATCGCGGACTCGGGCGAGGCCAGGCCCATGATGTTGAGCGCGTCCAGGCCCGGGTACGCCACCGAGAACATCGCGGGGATGATCGCGAAGTACTTGGCGACGTCGTTGGCGATCGAGAAGGTCGTCAACGCGCCCCGGGTGATGAGGAGTTGCTTGCCGATCTCGACGATCTCGATGAGCTTGGTCGGGTTGGAGTCGAGGTCGACCATGTTGCCGGCCTCCTTGGCGGCCGACGTGCCGGTGTTCATCGCCACGCCCACGTCGGCCTGGGCCAGTGCGGGGGCGTCGTTGGTGCCGTCGCCGGTCATGGCGACGAGCTTGCCGCCGGCCTGCTCGCGCTTGATCAGCGCCATCTTGTCCTCGGGCGTGGCCTCGGCGAGGAAGTCGTCGAC
>NZ_KB891954.1 GCF_000373585.1 Streptomyces sp. MspMP-M5 | reverse complement strand
CCCCGCCGCGCCCGGCTCCCGCACCCCCGCGACGTCCGCCTTCCGGGAGATATCGCCGACCACCCTCGCGGACGTGCTGGGCCGCGGGCAGGTCATGGACATCGGCATCCGGTCGCTGTGGCCCGCGGTGCCGCGGGTCGCCGGGCCGGCGTTCACCGTACGCTGCCCGCCCGGAGACAACCTCATGCTGCATGCGGCCATCCACCGCGCGGAACCGGGCGCGGTCATCGTCGTCGAATCCGGCGACCTGGACTACGCGCTCGCCGGCGGCAATGTCTGTGCGGTGGCCCAACGCCGGGGAGTCGCCGCGTTCGTGGCCGACGGACTGATCCGCGACCTCGCCGAGGTGCGGGCACTGGGCTTCCCCGTCTTCGCCCGCGGGGTGATCCCGATTCCGGGGAGCAAGAAGGCCGTGGCACCGCTCAACGTCGAGGTGCGGTGCGGCGGTGTGGCCGTCTCCGCCGGGGACGTCGTCGTCGCTGACGAGGAGGGTGTGGTGGTCGTGCCCCGCGACCGGCAGGAGGAGGTCCTCCAGGCCGCCCGGGCCAAACTGGCCGAGGAGGCCGGCGAGACCCTCGACGACTGGGAGCAGGCACACCGCACCCGTATCGACACGATCCTGCGGGACGGCGGCTTCACCGGCTGAGGCGACCGGGCCGGCCGGGACGTGGGTCGGTCCCGCCGTCCGCGGCGCGACCGGCCGTCTTGCCGGGTGCCCCGCGCTGCGCCATTCTCGAATCCCCGTTGCTGACGGGGGCCGTTCTGCCGTTGCTGACGCCGCCGAGTGACCACAGTTGCCTCAACTTCCCCCGGCCCGGCACGTCAGAAGCGCCCTAGGCCGGAAGGCCGAGACGAAGATCCACACTTGGGCGGTGCCGGGAACGGGAGGACGCGGCAAGAGTGAGGGGCATCCGCCCGACTCGCCGACCATCTGCCCGGAGGCTGACGGTGAACACCCCCAACCCGACCGACCACCCGGACCTGACCGACGCCGCGGCGCACGCGGGGGCGGCCCATCTGATCGAGCAGGCGCTCGGTCACCTGTATTCCGCGGCGTTACGGACCGCCGCCCTGAACCACATCGCCGACCACCTGGCCGGCGGCCCCCGCACCGCCGCCGAACTCGCCCGGCTCACCGGCACCGACCCCGTCTTCCTACGGCGCTGCCTGCGCTATCTCGCCTCCCGCGAGGTCTTCAGCGAGGACGACCACGGCGCCTTCCACCTGACGCCGGCCGCGCAGTTCCTGCGCACCAAGGTGCCCGGTTCGCTGCGGGACGCGGTGCTGATGCTCACCGACGACCTCTTCGTACGCTCGTCGGGGGCGCTGGACGACACGATACGCACCGGTGCACCGGGCTTCGCCCAGGTCTTCGGCGCACCGTTCTTCGAGTATCTCAAGGGCGACCCCAGAACCCGGGAGCTCTTCGACGCGGGCATGGCGGCGTTCTCCGAGCCGATGGACGACCTGGTGGCCGGTGCCTACCCGTTCCCCGACCAGGGCACGGTGGTCGATGTCGGCGGCGGGCGGGGCGGGTTGCTGCGCCAGGTCCTGCTGCGTCATCCGGGCCTGTCGGGGGTGCTGTTCGACCAGGCGCCCGCCCTGGCGGACCACGTCCTGGACGCGCCCGGGCTGTCCGGCCGGTGGCGCGCCGAACCGGGCGACTTCTTCGCCTCCGTACCGGACGGCGGCGACGTGTATCTGCTCAAGCACGTCCTGCACGACTGGGAGGACGAGGCCGCCGTCCGCATCCTGAGTGCCTGCCGGCGTGGTCTCGCCCCGGGCGGCAGGGTCCTGGTCGTCGACTCCGTGCCCGAGCCGGGCAACGGCCCCCACCCGGGCAAGGCGCTGGACGTGGCGATGATGACGCTGGTGACCGGCAAGGAACGTGGCCCGCGGGAACTGGACGAGCTGTTCTCCCGCGCCGGTCTGCGCCGCACCCGGATCCTGCCCACGCCCACCTTCGCCTCCATCGTCGAGGCGGTGGAAGCGTAGGCGGCGGCCCCGTAGCGGGGGCCTCACCCGCGCACTAGTGCGGGTGGGCGGGGCGGCCGGCGGGCTCGGCCGGGGGCGCCTCGGCCGGAGCGCGGTGGAGCGGCGTGGTGGCGGCCGGCGCCGGTTCCGGGAGCCGTGCTTCCGGGGCGGCGGGCAGGGAGACGACCATGGTGAGGCCGCCGCCGGGCGTCTCCTCCGGGGTGAGCGTGCCGCCCATCGCCTCCGTCAGGCCGCGGGACAGTGCCAGGCCGAGGCCGAGACCGGTGGTGTTGTCGGTGTCGCCGAGTCGCTGGAACGGCTCGAACGCCCGCTCCCGGTCGGGGAGTTGGATGCCCGGGCCGCGGTCGGTGATCCGCACTTCGACGCGGCCGGCGAGGGCGCTGGCGCCGATCGTGACCGGGTGGCCGGCGGGCGAGTGGCGTACCGCGTTGGACACCAGGTTGGCGACGACGCGCTCCAACAGCGGCGGGTCGGCGAGCACGTCGGGGGCGGTGTCCAGCCCCTGGGCGAGGACGCGTCCGGGTGTCTGCGGGGGCGAGCCGGGGAGGGTGTCCAGAGCGGCGGGGAGCACGTCGGTGAGGGCGACGGGCTCCAGGTGCAGGGTCAGCGCGCCGGCCTGGAGCCTGCTCATGTCCAGGAGGTTGTCGACCAGGCGGCTGAGCTTGGCCAGTGATTCCTCCGCGGTGGCGAGGAGTTCCTCGCGGTCCTCGGGCGAGAAGTCCACCTCGCGGCTGCGCAGGGAGCTGATGGCGGCCCAGCTGCCGGCCAGCGGGGTGCGCAGGTCGTGGCCCACCGCGGCCAGGAGTGCGGTCCGCATCCGGTTGGCCGCCTTGACCGGTTCGATCTCGGCGGCGGCCTCGGCGAGCCGGGCGCGTTCGACGGCCGCGGTCAGATGCGCGGCGAAGGCGGTGAGCACCCGGTGCTCGGAGGCGGGCAGGCGGCGCCCGGTCAGCACCAGCACGCTGTCGTCCCCTATCGCGACCTCGGTCCGGTGGTCGGCGCCCGGTTCGCCGGGGGTGCCCACGGCCTGGGCGCCCCGGGCGGCCCCGCGCGCCCGCAGCTCGATGTGGTCCATGCCGAAGGTCTCGCGGGTGCGTTCCAGCAGGTCCGGCACCGCCCGGTCCCCGCGCAGGATGCCGCCGGCCAGTGAGGACAGCGTCTCGGCCTCCGCGGTCGCCCGGGCGGCGCGCCGGCCCAGGCGCAGCGAGCGGTCCACGATGGCGGCGACGGTGACCGCGACGGTGGTGAACGCGGCCTGGGCGACGACGATGTTGGCCTCGGCGAAGGTGAACTGGCCGACGGGCGGGATGAAGTAGTAGTTGAGGAGCAGCGAGGTGGTGATCGAGGCGAGCAGTGCGGAGACCACGCCGCCGATGCAGGCCACGCCCAGCACGGTCAGCAGGAGGAGCAGTGTCTCGCTGGTGGGGTTGAGCGACAGCGGGGCGGAGACGCCGCGCAGTACGAGGGTGAGCAGCAGGGGCAGCACCAGGCCGGCGATCGGCCCGGCGGCCCGGCGGATGCGCGGCAGGCCGCTGCCGGGGGCGGCCCAGATGCGGCCCTGGCCGGCGTATTCGTGGCCGACGGTGTGGACGTCGATGTCTCCGGAGAGTTCGACGACGGTATCCCCCACGCCGCGCGGGGCCAGCAGCCGCCGCAGCCGGCCGCGGCGGCTGGCGCCGACGACGAGCTGGGTGGCGTTCTGGGCGCGGGCGAAGTCCAGCAGGGCGGCGGGGACGTCGTCGCCGACCACCGCGTGGTAGGTGCCGCCGAGGCTCTCGGTGAGCCGCCGCTGGTCGGCCAGCGCGGCGGGCGAGGAGCCGGCCAGGCCGTCGCTGCGGGTGATGTGCACGGCAAGGAGGTCGCCGGCCGAGGAGCGGACGATCCGGGCGGCGCGGCGGATCAGCGTGGTGCCCTCCAGACCGCCGGTGAGGGCCACCACCACCCGCTCGCGGGTCTCCCACACCGGGCCGATGTCGTGCTCGTGCCGGTACTTGCGCAGCGCCTCGTCGACCCGGCCGGCGACCCACAGCAGCGCCAGCTCGCGCAGCGCGCTGAGGTTCCCGAGCCGGAAGTAGTGCGACAGCGCGGCGTCGACCTTCTCCGGCGGGTAGATGTTGCCGTGCGCCATGCGGCGCCGCAGGCCCTCGGCCGGCAGGTCGACCAGCTCGATCTGGTCGGCGCGGCGGACGACTTCGTCGGGCACGGTCTCGTACTGCGGCACCCCGGTGATCTTCTCGACGACGTCGGTGAGGGACTCCAGGTGCTGGACGTTGAGCGTGGCGACCACGTCGATGCCGGCGCCGAGCAGTTCCTCGATGTCCTGCCAGCGCTTGGTGTGCCGGCAGCCAGGGGCGTTGGTGTGGGCGAGTTCGTCGATGAGCACCACCTCGGGGCGGCGCTCCAGCACCAGGTCCAGGTCGAGTTCGGCGAACTCCGTGCCGCGACGGCTGCGGACGGCACGCGGCAGCACGGCAAGCCCGTCGAGCATCGCCTCGGTGGCCGGGCGGCCGTGGCACTCGGCGAACGCCACCACCACGTCCGTGCCGCGCGCGGTGCGGCGCCGGCCCTCGTCGAGCATCCGGTAGGTCTTGCCCACACCGGGTGCGGCGCCGAGAAAGACCTTGAGCCGGCCGGCCCGCGGCGGCCCGCCCACCGCGGAGCCCTCGCTCCCCCACCCCATCACGTACTTCCCTTCTGCAACACGACCACGCCGGCCGGCACCGCGCGGAACCTCTCCCGCGGTCTGTCACCGGCCGGCGCGCGCTCTTCTCCGCCGAGTCCTGCGAGCATCGTCACCGCGCACCACCGCAAACCGTGCGGCCGTGCGCGGACGTTGACGCAACCCTGACCCGACGGCGGCGCGGTGCGGGGTCGTCGGCGCCGCCACGCGGTGCATGGCCACCGCCTGCTCGGCTCCGGCGATGCCCGTACCCGGTCAGTGGTCCGCGGCGGACCGCGGCGTGCAGCGGTAGAGCTGGTGTGCCTGGCCCGGTACCCGGTCGCAGTGGGCGCGCACCCAGGGGGCGATGGCGCGGCCGGGGCCGGTCCGTGGACCGCCGAGGACGACGTACCGCAGCTGCCCGGTGGCGACGAGGTGGCGGAATCCGGACCTCGTCGGGGTGGGCGCGGTACCGGTGAAGCCGCCCATCGGGAGCACCGCGGCACCGGTGTACAGGATGTAGGGGGAGGCGGTGCGCCAGCTGGTGGTGGCGAAGAGGTAGGGGGCGCCGTCCCGGTGGGCCCGGGTGTAGGCGAGGAGTCGGCGCTGGGCGGGGGTCAGCGAGCTTTCGTCGGCCGGGTGGGGTGCGGTGGTCCTTTGGGTGGGCTTCTGGAGCGACGCGCTCGGGTGGGACGTGTCTCCGTGGGGCGCGCTGTGGCGCCGGATGGCCACCGGGCCGGTCGAGCCCATGCCGGAGTGGCCGTACGTCGGGTCGAGGACGGAGGAGGCCCAGGCTGCGGACGGCAGGAGCATCGCCACCAGGGCGGTGGCCAGGCCCAGTACGGCCGTCCGCCGGCGGACGGGCCGGGCGGGCGGGGCGTCCGTGCGGATGGAGCGCTCGGCGGCTCCCCGGCGGGCACGCGCTCCTCGACGGGCGCAGACCAGCAGCGCCAGCGCGCCCGCGCCCAGGGCGCCCGCGGCCGGCGCCAGCCACGGCAGATAGTCCGGGAACAGCGCAGCGATCGCCGCCGACCAGGCGACCGTGGCCCCCACGACCGTCGGCAACGCCCATGCCCGGGCCCGGCCGCCGCCCAGCCAGGCCCGCCAGAACTGCACCGTCCCGCCGCCGAACAGCGCCGCCAACGGGATGGCCACCACCCCCATGTAGTACGTGTGGCCGCCTATCGCCCCGCCGCTGAACACCAGGAAGTACGTGATCAACCACACGCCCCACAACACGAATCCGGCCCGCAGCGGATCCGTTCGCGGCCGGCCGCGCCGCCACCCCACCCCGCACACCGCCGCCAGTGCCGCGGCCGGATACAGCCAGCCGATCTGCGAGACCAGCGACGGGGCGAACATCTTGGCCCACTGCGCGAGGCCAGGCCGGGAGTGTCCGGTCGGCGGCGCCGCCGCGGTACCGGCCATGGTCGACACGGCGACGCTGCCGGTGTCCTTGGCGTCGATGTGCAGGTCGGAGAAGCGGTTGAGGAAGTTGTAGCCGACGACCTGGCTGACCGCCGAGTTGTCGGTCGTCCCGTCGACGTACGGCCGGTCCTGGGCGGGCGTGAACGTCACCAGCAGCACCCACGACGCCGACACCGCCAGGCACATCGCGCCCGCCGCCGACAGGTGCGCCAGCCGCCGCCGGAGCCCCGTCGGCGCGGCGAGCACATACAGCAGGCCGAGCGCCGGGAGGACCGCCCAGGACTCCAGCATCTTGGCCTGGAAGCCGAGCCCCACCCAGGCACCGGCGGCCAGCAGCGGACGCAGCCGCGCCGCGCGGGCCGCGCGCAGCGTGGCGTCGGCGGCCAGCAGGACGCACAGGGTGAACGCCGGGTCCTCGACCGCGGTGCGGAACAGCCCGGCGATCGCCGGCGTGAGGGCGAACGCGCCCGCCGCCAGCAGCGCCGCGCTCTCCCCCGCCCAGCGGCGGACCGCGCGGTACAGGACGGCGACGCTGAGCACCCCCTCGACGACCTGGGGCAGGGTCAGCGCCCACGGGTGGAAGCCGAAGATCCGCGCGGAGAGCGCCTGTGGCCAGAGGAAGCCCGGCAACTTGTCGATGGTGATCGAACCGCCCGGGTCGAAGGCGCCGAAGAGGAAGGCGTGCCAGCTCTCCGCCATGCTGCGCGCGGTCTCCGCGTAGAACGTGTGGAACACGCTGTGCTGGATGTCCCAGGCGAACAGCACGGCCGCCACGACGAGGATCGCCGACAGCACGGGTCTGGCGTACGCCGGCCGTGCCGACGGGCCCGGCCGCACCGAAACGATCCGGCCGAACCGCCGCCCGCCGCCCGTGCGCCCCGCCGATGCCTGACTCGCCGCCGCGGGGCCGGCGGCCGCCGCGGACCCGTCCGCCGCCGGGGACACGTTCCCCGCCGGGAACGCCTCCTCCGCCGAGGGCGCGTTCCCCGCTGAGGTGGTGCTGGCCATGGACGATCCTCCCTGGTGGAACTCACCGGTCGGTGTGCCAGATGGCCGGAGGCGCGACGGGGATCCACGGGCCGCCGATTGTTCAGCCAACGTTCAGCTGCCGCGACCGGGGCGGCTCGACCGGTGCAGCGGGGCCACGCCGTGCAACCGGCGGCCCGCCGGGAGCGCACGCGCCGCCGCACCACAAGCCCTGACCCATCGTCAAGATCTGGTATGGCAAAAAAGGTGGGGTGGATGTTTCGCCACCGGAACCAAGGGCAGACGGGCTCTACCGGACCATGATCCAAATTATGGGAGGGCTGTCATGACGACGGCAGTATCCACGCACACCGGGACGCGGCACGGCCCGAACCACCGGACCGCAAGCTCCGGCACCGGCGGGCTGCCGTACCTCGCGAACGCGTCCAAGGTCGCGCCGAAGGACGCCAAGGTCCTGTCCCGGCCGTTCTTCGAGCGCCTCGCGGAGCTGGAGGAGGGCACCCACGCGTATCAGTACGTGCGCAACACACTGGTCGAGATGAACCTCTCCCTCGTCCGCTACGCCGCCGCCCGGTTCCGCAACCGCGGCGGCGACCCGACGGAGATGGAGGACATCGTCCAGGTCGGCACCATCGGGCTGATCAAGGCGATCGACCGGTTCGACCTGTCCCGCGAGGTCGAGTTCACGACCTTCGCGGTGCCCTACATCGTGGGCGAGATCAAGCGGTTCTTCCGGGACGCCACCTGGGCGGTGCATGTGCCGCGGCGGTTGCAGGAGCTGCGGATCGAGATCGCCCAGGCCAAGGAGCGCCTGTTCGCCCGCCTCGACCGGGAGCCGACCGTCGCCGAACTCGCCGAGCACCTCGGACGGGGCGAGGAGGAGGTGATCGACGGCCTGATCGCCGGCAACGGCTACACCGCCGGTTCGCTGGACCAGCCCACCGATCCGGCCGAGGACGACTCGGCCCGCAGCCTCACCGACGCCCTCGGCGACGAGGACCCGCGGCTCCAGCTCGCCGAGGACCTCCACGCGCTGACGCCCCTGGTACGGAATCTGGACCGACGGGACCGCCGGATCCTCACCCTCCGCTTCGTCCACGAGAAGACGCAGTCCGAGATCGGCGAGGAGCTGGGCGTCTCGCAGATGCATGTCTCGCGGCTGCTCGCCCGCATCCTGGGCCGACTGCGCACCGGGCTGATCGGCCACCTCTGAGACCTGATGGGCCGTCACCGGCATCCGCGCCGACGGGCCGCTGGTCGTCACGGCGACGGGCCGGGGCAGGGTCGGGATTCATCGACGCCTACGCCGTCACCCGCGTCACCGGCCGGCCGCCCCGCCCCTTCGCCGCCTTCGCCAGCTCCAACACGCCGGATTTCACGGCGACATGACCTCCCGGGCAGCGGCGGTCGCCCCGTACCGGTCGGCGAGGGCGGCCACCGCCTCCGCGACGGCCCGGCGCAGCGGCGGCGGGCCGAGGACCTCCGCCTCCGCGCCCAGCCGGAGCAGATCGCCGACGGCCACGGCCGGTCCCTCGACCGGCATCTCGACCTCCGTCCAGCCGTCCGCGTCCGGCTCCCCGGCTTCCTCCAACGCCCGCCGGCCGGCGGCGCCGTAGTACATCGGCAGGAGCCTGCGGGCCCGCGGGGAGATCCGCAGCCGCGCCGTGTCCTGGTGCAGCGTGGCCTCCAGACGCCGGGAGGACTCCGCCCAGTAGGCCGCCAGATCGAAGCCGGCCGGGCGGGCGAACGCCTCGTCCGTGAGGTCCACGGCCAGGAACCGTGCGATCCGGTACGTCCGTACCGCCTCGTCGACCTGCGCCACCAGGTACCAGATGCCGCCCTTGAGAACGATGCCGAGCGGACGCAGCTCCCGGTGGACCTCGCCGCGCCAGCGCCGGTAGTGGGTGCGCAGCACCCGCTGCTCCCACACCGCCCGGGCGATCGGCGCCAGGTGGGCGACCGGGTCGGCGTCCCGGAACCAGGCCGGGGCGTCGAGGTGGAAGCGGTCCTGGATCCGCCGCGTCCGCTCGGCCAGTTCGGCCGGGAGCGCCGCCTGCACCTTCAGCTGCGCGGTCGCCAGCACCGCGCCCAGCCCCAGGTCGCGGGCCGGGCCGGGGGCTCCGGCGAGGAAGAGCGCGCCGGCCTCGGCGTCGGTGAGCCCGGTGAGCCGGGTGCGGTACCCGTCCATCAGGCGGTAGCCGCCGTCCGGCCCGCGGTCGGTGCGGACCGGGACGCCGGACGCGCCGAGCGCCTCGATGTCGCGGTAGATCGTGCGGACCGACACCTCCAGTTCCGCGGCGAGTTCGGCGGCGGTCATCCGGCCGCGGTTCTGGAGCAGCAGGAGCAGGGCGAGGAGACGGTCGGCGCGCATGGATCGATTCTCCCGCGGTACCTGACAGAAGATGTCAGGTACCGCGATCAGGATGGGGTCACATCGCACCGCACCAGCCGTGCGGCAGATCGAGAGGACACCCCATGCCCACCCAGACCACCACCGGCCGGATCAGCTACGCCAACTGGGAGGAGCACCCGGTCGGTTCGGACGCCACGAGCCCGCGCCTGGCCCGCGCCTCCGTCGTCAACACCTTCTCCGGCGGCATCGAGGCCGCCCGTACGAGCTGCGAGTACACCATCGTCTACACCTCGGACAAGACCGGGACGTTCACCGGCCTGCAGCTGCTGACCGGGCGGCTGGACGGGCGGGAGGGCACCTTCGTCGTGGCAGAGAACGGCGGCTTCGACGCCGACGGCACGGTGCACGGCACCTTCGAGGTGGTGCCCGGATCGGCGACCGGCGAGCTGGCCGGGCTGAGCGGCTCGGGCCGCTACCGCTGTCAGGCCGGGGAGCCGTCCTTCCCGTACGACTTCGGGTACCAGGTGGACTGATTCCCCACCGGACGGGCAGGCGTGGCTTGCCGCACCCCGTCGGAGTAACGCCCGGCGCGGTGACCGGGCGGCCTCCGGTACCCGTGTGAGCCTGGGGCCGGCGGCGGAGCCGGACAGGCCGGCGGGAGGTGTACGGATGGTTCGCCGGAGAGCGGTGTCGACGCTCGCGAAGGGCGGCGAACTCCTCGCCTGGTGGGCGGCGTTGACCGCATTGTGGATGGTGCTGATCTCGGCGGTCTACCCCCTGGAGTGGGTGGTGGGCGGGCCGGCCGCGCTGCTCGCCGCGGTCGCCGCCGGTGCCGCGCGACGGGCGTCCGGCGGCCGGTGAACGCCTGGACGGCCGCGGCCACGGCCCTGCTGCTGTGCGGGGCCGCGCCGGCGGGCTGGGGCGCCGCCACCGGTCCCGTGGGGCGGCGGGTGATCGCCCAGAACGCCGCTACCACCGCGCTCGCCCTGGTCGTCCTGCTGCTGGCCCAGGGCTACGCCCGGCCCGCGTACCAGGACCCGGCGCTGGTGCTCGCGGTGCTGGGCCCGGCCGGGACGCTGCTGTACGCGCGCCTGCTCGCGGACCGGTTGGCGGCCGGCCCGCCGCCGTCGCGTGCGCTGCGCGCGGTGACCGGCCTCAACTACGCCGCGGTGGTGGCCGTGGTGGTGCCGCTGGCCGTGGCCACCGGGCCCGGGCGGGCGCTGGCGAAACTGCTGGTCATCGGTGGGCTGTTGGCGCTGGGGAGCGCGGTGGCGGGCCGGGCGGTGGCGGCCGCCGGAGAAGCGGGGCACGGGCCGGCGGCCCACCGGACCAGCGCCCATGAGTGACGAGAGGAATCTCAATGATTGTGTCAAGCCGCCTGCGTGACCGGTGGGGCGGAGGTGAAGAGCCTCTTGTCGCGCAGCATCGCCCAGAGGACGTCGAC
>NZ_KB891953.1 GCF_000373585.1 Streptomyces sp. MspMP-M5 | reverse complement strand
GCCTGCGGCACATCTTCTACATGGCCGCCCAGACGGCAATGATGCGACCAGGCCCCTCCCGCGACTACTACCTCAAGAAACGATCCGAAGGACTGCTGCACACCCAGGCCCTGCTCGCACTCGCCCGCCGCAGGGTCGACGTCCTCTGGGCGATGCTGCGCGACAAGAGGCTCTTCACCTCCGCCCCACCGGTCACGCAGGCGGCTTGACACAATCATTGAGATTCCTCCAGCCCGGACAAGCGGAGGCGGAGCTGCCCGACGGTGATCGGGACAGCCTTGTGGTGGTAGCGGTAGACCATGGCCCTGAGCGTGCCACGACAGAGCAGGGAAGACCGTGTATACGCGCTGGAGGGGCTGTTGCCGGAGTACGGCACGTGAGGTGACTGCCCGGGTGGCTATGTCCCGGGTTGATTGCGCCGGCCTGGTCAGACCAAGGCTCGAGATCAACTGCTGGCGGCTTTGGGGCTCACCTCGGCGATACCCCGATGACGTACGCCCCAAGTCTGCTTCGTGCGCCCCTCCGTCGTACGTGTGCCCCGGAGGGGACGGTGGGGATTCGGTATGTATGCGGACGAGTTCCGCCCCTCCTGCGAGGAAGACCCGAAGGGGCCAGGGGCAGGGATTCGCTTGGTGTGGAGGTGTCTTCTCACCGTCCCGCCCTGCTTGGAGAGGGCAGGCGTTCCGTGACAAGTGACGACAAGTAAAGGGGCATCACATATGCCGACTCACATCCTTGCCGGCCTGGGAACGGCTAGCTCCAGCTACAGTCCGCCCATCACCCAGAGCGCGCAGACGGTCACTGTGCACAGCGATACGACATTTGTGCCGCCTGTGCCCTGTGCCGATGCCCCTACCAGGCTACTGATGTCCTCTCAGGTCGACGGCACCTTTGTGACTCAGTGCCTGGGCACCGTCACCGAGGCGAACCACCATGGCACGCTCAAGTGGTCGGACGGCACCACCAGCGCGTTCAACGTGAACACGTTCACTGCCGAACGCGTGGAAGGCCACATTGTCGGACGTGCCGAGGGCACCATCATCAATGGGCACTACTCGGGTGCCGCCATCAATCTTCTGCCTCTCCGGCTGGCAAACGAGACCGCAGCCTGCCTGGCCGGTAGCAGTGTTTCTGGCGGCACTGGTGCAGAAGTGGTTGTCGTGACAGCGCCCTGAGTCTGGATCAACCGGTCGGTAACAGGGGCGCCGGTCTTCTCCCGTCTCGCGCGTCGGCGGAGCCGGGGCGCGCAGCAATGAAGAGATGGTGCATGTTGAGCGGCGCGACAGCAGGTGCCTTGCGGGACTTGGAGCCGTCGGGGGGCGTCTGCTCGACCGGCATCTGGCGGTGGCCCGTGAGTGGTTCCCCCATCAGTACGTGCCGTGGAGCGGAGCACGGGACTTCGACGGCCCGCTGGAGGGTACGGGCTGGAGTGCGCAGCAGTCGGCGCTGCCGCAGCCGGTGCAGGGCGCCCTGCTTGTCAACTTGCTCACCGAGGACTATCTGCCCAGTTATCACTTCGAGATCGCGGCCCGCTTCGGCAGGGACGATGCCTGGGGCGCTTGGGTGCACCGGTGGACGGCGGAGGAGGATCGCCACGCATGTCTCATGCGGGCCTACGTCCACGCCCGTCGTGCGATGGACCCGGTGGCCCTTGAGAAGCTACGGATGCGGCATGCGGGCGGCCGGGTACCGCAGCGACCTGCCGACCGTCCTGCATGCGCTGTCGTACGTGACGGTGCAGGAGCTGGCGACCTGCCAGGCGCACCGCAACGTGGGCGTCATGTGCGGTGCTCCGGTGGGTGAACAGCTGATGGCGCGTATCGCCGCAGACGAGAGCTTGCACATGCTCTTCTGCCGGGATCTGTACGCCGACGCCCTCCGCGTGTTCCCGGACGACGCGCTGACGGCCCTGACCGACGTGATCTGCGACTTCAGGATGCCGGGCACGACGATTCCCGGTTTCCGCGCCCGCGCTCTGCGGGTCGCGGTCGCCGGCATCTTCGACCTCGATGTCCACCACCAGCACGTCGTGCGGCCCCTTTTGCGCGCCCTGGGAGTGATGTGTCTCTGTCCGGCCTCGGCCCGGCCGGCGAGCAGGCCCAGGAGCGACTGGGGCAGCACCTGGAGTCACTGCGGGCGCAGGCGTCCCGCGCGCGAGAACTGTACGAGCGGATGAACGCCGGTGACGGTCCAGGGCGTTCCCGCACCACTGCACAGGAGGTCACGGCATGACACAGGAAGTGGGACAGGACATCCAGCCGGTGCTGCCCGAGCGTTTGGTCACCCTGCTGACCAGTCATCTCGACGTCAAGGCGGACCCGCAGCAGCTGACGGCGGCGACGACATTCGAAAGCCTCGGGATGGACTCCTTGTCCTTGATGGAACTCGTGGTGGCGGCCGAGGAGGAGCTCGGGATCGTCCTGCCGGAGGACGCCGTGGAACTGTCCCCGATAGCCACGCTGGGCGAGGCCGCCCAGGTGTTCGAGCGTGCGCGCTGAGGTCGCGGTCACCGGACTGGGTCTGGTGACTCCCGCGGGGCACAGCGCCGAGGACAACTGGGCGGCTCTGTGCCGGGGCCGCTCCCTGGCCGCCTCCGATCCGGAACTCGCCGGACTGCCCGTCGACTTCTCGTGCCAGGTACCCGGTTTCGACGCCGTCGCTGAACTGGGACGGTCGCTCGCCCGGCGGGTGGACCGGTTCATCCAGTTCGCCCTCGTCGCCGCCAGGCGAGCCGTCGCCGACGCCGCGCTCGACCCCACGTCCTGGCCGGCTGAGCGGGTGGGCGTCGTGCTGGGTGTGGGCTCGAACTGCCTGAGTACCTATGCCAACGAGTTCGGCCACCTCGGCGCGGGCCGCCCCGAGCGGGTCTCACCGCTGGCGCTGCCGCGCAGTGTGCCGAACATGGCGGCCGGCGAGGTCGCGATCGACCTGGGCGCCCAGGGGCCGAATTTCATCACCTCCAGCGCCTGCGCGTCCGGCGCGACCGCGATCGGTGTCGCACGGGACCTGCTGCGGTCGGACACCTGCGACATCGTCCTGGCAGGCGGCAGCGAGTCCGGGCGCTCCCGCATGACGGCGACCTGCTTCACCCGGATGCGCGCGCTCTCCCGACAGCGGGAGCGGCCGGAGCTGGCCAGCCGGCCGTTCGACGCGGCGCGGGACGGCTTCGTCCTGGGCGAGGGCGCCGCCGTCCTCGTAATGGAACGCCTCACACAGGCAAAGGCCCGCGGCGTTCCGGCGCAGGCGCTGCTACGCGGTTATGGAGCCGGTGCGGACGCCCGTCATCCGGTTGCCCCGGACCCGGCCGGTGCCGGAGCGGTCCGTGCGGTCCGCGCCGCGCTGGCGGACGGGGCCTGCGCTGCGCGTGACGTGGGTCTGGTCAACGCGCACGGTACGTCGACACCGTTGAACGATGCCGCCGAGGCCGCAGCCCTGACCCGGGCGTTCGGTGACGACGTGCCACCGGTGACCGCGTCCAAGGGCGTAATCGGTCACGCTCTTGGCGCGGCTGGAGCGATCCAGGCCGCGTACACCGTCCTCGCCCTGCGCCGCCGCCTCATCCCGCCGGTGGCGAACTTCCAGGGCCAGGACGGCGAGTACAAGCTGGACATCGTGGCCAGCCGCCCGCGCCCGGTCGACACAAAGACGGCTATCAGCTGTTCCTTTGGGTTCGGCGGGCAGAACGCCGTCCTGCTGTTCACAGCCCCCTGAGACGGACAGGATGCGAGTACGAGCGTTGAGGCAGCTGCCCCCCACCGCTCCGGCCGCTGCCGCGGCCGAGCGCATGCGCGCCGCGTTCGCCGCCCCGCCCGACCGGCTCCTCACCGTGGTGGTCACCGGTCCGCAGGCCGCCGCCGGAGCTGACGCCTACGCCGGCCGACTGGAGGACCTGGCGGATGTCACGGCCGTACGCGTCGTACGAACCCTGCCCGCACAGCAGGCTGCCGTGCTGCTGGCCGTCTCTCCGTCCGCTCCCGGCACCCGGGCCTCCCACGACGTGGTGCGGGCCGTGCGGAACACGCCCGCACCCGGCACCGTGGTCGTGGGTGGCCGAGCCGCCGAAGTCGCTGACACCGTTGCGGGCGCCCTGCCGTGGTGCCTGACTGCGCTGGGTGTGAGACTCGCGCTCCTGCTCGGCGCCTTCACCCACAGCGTGATCGCGCCGCTGAAGGCGCTGACGGTGGCGGCCGTCAGCCTCGGGGGCCTCGTCCTGATCTTCCAGGAAGGCCATGGCCGCGCCCTGCTGGGCGGCTTCACGGTGACACACACCCTCGATCCCTCGCCCCTGCTGTTCGTCCTGATCATCACCCTGGCTCTGTCGGTGGACTACGAGGTGTTCCTGCTGGGCCGGATCCGCGAGGAGTACGTGCGCTGCAGAGACAACCGCACCACGATCGTCGACGGCATCGGCCGCACCGGCAGACTGATGACGTCCGCTCCACCGGCCGTCGCGGTCTCCACGGCGGCCATGGGCACTTCGGACGTGGCCCTGCTCAAGCTCATCGGCATCGGCATCGGCGTGGCGCTGGGCGGGGCCGTGGACGCCGTACTCGTACGCGGAGTGCTGGTGCCCGCCGTCATGACACAAGCTGACCGCACACCCGGAAAAGATGCGGAGGGTAATCGATGGGGGAACCGACGCAAGACTCCACCACCCAGACCACATACCGCCACGCACAACCGCCGGAAGGCCCCTCGCCCGCTCCGCGGATCAGGGCGATCAGGACGGCGTTCCCGCCGTACCGCTACCCCCAGCACGAGATCATGGCCACGCTGGCGCGCACCACGCTCATGAACTCCGCGACCGGCGTCCTGATGCTGCGGAAGATCGAGGCCAACGCGGGCGTGGCCACGCGCCATCTGTCCCTGCCCCTGGACAAGCTCGTCGAACTGGCCGATCTCGACGACTTCACACAGACCAACCAGGTATGGCTGCAAACCGCCCTGGATCTCGGCGAGCAGGCCCTGACCGGAGCCCTGAGCGAGGCCGGGGTACGTCCGGGGGACGTCGACGCGGTGATCAGCACCACCGTGACGGGGCTGGCCGTACCCTCACTGGAAGCACGACTGGCCCAGCGGACGGGATTGCGGCCGGACATCAGACGCATCCCGCTGTTCGGCAACGGCTGCGCCGGGGGAGCCGCGGGTCTCGCCCTGCTCCGCGACTACCTGAGCGCGCACCCGGACCAGATCGCCGTCCTGCTGGCAGTGGAGCTCTGCTCCCTGGCCTACCAGCAGAAGGACGGATCGATAGCGAACATCGTCGCCGGCAGCCTGTTCGGCGACGGCGCGGCGGTCGTGGTGGCGGCGGGCGGCCACCGGGCAAACGAGCGTCAGGGGCCACAACTAGTGGACGGCGCGAGCTGGTTGGTGCCTGACAGCGACGATGCGCTCGGCTGGGCGATCGGCTCCCACGGCTTCCGGATCCGTCTGGCGCCGGAGGTGCCCGCGCTCACCGAGGCACACCTGCCCCAAGCCGTGCACTCCTTCCTCTCCCGGCATGCGCTGACGACCGACCGGATCGGCAGCTGGATCATCCACGGCGGCGGGCCGAAGGTGCTCACCGCGGTGGAACGGGCTCTGAGCCTCGCGCCGGACGCCACCGTACTCACCCGCCGCTCCATGGCCGCCCGGGGCAATCTCTCGTCCGTGTCAGTCCTCGATGTCCTGGACACCGCGATGGGAAGCCCGCCCCCGGCCGGCACTCATGGGCTCGTCGCAGCCATGGGCCCCGGATTCGCTGTCGAACTCGTTCTCGTCCGCTGGTGATCGGCTGCGGCTACTGGAAAAGAGATGCCATCATGACCGACGCGGGCTTCCCCCCCTCCCCACCTGGGAGAATGCAAGTCATTGTCAAGACCTGTGGATCGTGTCTGCGAGGCGCAGTGGCGGCATCTGAGTCCGTGCCACGCTCAGGGCGTGTTGGGGTGATGACTGTCTGCCCCGAGTGGACGAGCGGCCCCATGAGCCTCAAAGGGTGTCAACGTCCTGTTTCCGAAGCCGGTGCCCTGGACGGGAAGTGTGACGGCCCCCGCCCAGGGCGTACCCGTCCTTCTACTCCTCGGACTCGCCCGGCTCCCGAAGGGGCCGCAGGGCCCCGTCGCTGTGGAAGCGGATGATGGGGTAGCGGCCGTGGAAATTGATGTGTTCGTGGACCAGCGGGGACAGGCGTGAGCGGATCTCGGGGGAGATGGTCACGCCCCCGGCTTCCAGCTTCTTGACCGCCGCATCGGTGTAGAGCGTGTTCCACCACACGACGGCGTTCAGGGCGAGGCCGAGGGCGCCGAGCTGATCTTCCATGCCGTCGCGGTAGCCGTGGCGGAGCTCGCTGAGCCGTCCGAAGAAGATCCGCCGGCCCAGTGAGTGGCGGCCTTCGCCGATGTTGAGCTGGACGCCGATCATGCGCCGGTATGCCTCGGAGTCGAGGTACTGGAGCAGGTGGAGGGTCTTGAAGATCCGCCCGTAGTGGGCGAACGCGTCCCCGAGGCCGGTCATGCGGTCGCCGCTGGCCATCATCATCCGCAGCAGGTCGTACGCCCGCACCTTCCCGGTCTGCAACGATCCGGCGACACGGAGCATGTCCTCCCAGTGCTGGCGGATCCGCTCGGCCTGCACCCGGTGCCGGGAGACCGGCTCCAGCGGGCCGTAGTTCGCGCTCATGTCGAAGCGCCACAGGCGGGCGTCGGAGATGTCGGCGATCCGCGGGGAGAATTGGTAGCCGCAGATCGCGAACAGCCCGAAGACCAGGTCGCTGTACGAGCCGGTGTCGGTGATGACGATCTCGGGCCGCTCGCGGGTGTCGAGGTTGAACACCGCGTCCAGGATGCCCAGGGAGTCGCGCAGGGTGCCGGGCATCACGATGCCGCCCAGGCCCATCACGCGGTCCGAGACGACGTTGAGCCAGGTCGCCCCGCGCCCGGTGGAGAAGTACTTGCGGTTCGGGCGGGCATGCAGGGAGGCGGACCGGGACGGTGAAGCGCATCCCGTCCGCCGAGGCGACGTGGCCGCCGCCCCAGTCGCCGGCGATGTCGATCTCGCCCTGCTTCTGGACCATCAGCGCCGAGGCCGCGCTGATGCCCGGGGTGTTGAAGTACCCCCAGTCCACGGACGTCAGGCGCGAGCGGGTCAGAGCCTTGTCGCCGGGCTTGATGACCGGCTCCAGACCGATGTTGGTGGACTTGTGCACCAACAGGGCGGTCAGGGTGATGTCGAGGTCGTACGGCCTGGCGACCTTACCGCTGATGTGCTCGAAGGCGTTCAGCATGCCGGTGTGGGCGTGGACCTCCAGCAGCAGCTCGGGATAGTCCACCTTCGGCAGCATCGCCTGCACGGCGTCGTGCACCATCTTGTATCCGGCGGGCTCGGGCTCGGCCTGAAGCCGGTCCAGACGGATCTTCCGGCCGACGATGTCCACGGCCGCGTTCCCCGGCAGCCCCTCGGCCACATGCCGGTACGTCTCATCCAGCAGCGCCCCAAGCTCGCCCAAGTGCTCGTCGGCGGTGTTCGGCAGCTCCAGCGCAGTCAGCACCTTCGGCCGCGCGAGGGCCCACCCCGGTCCCGTCAGCAGCCGCGCCCTCGGATCACCCCATACGTCGGTGCCCTTGGCGAACACGTCCCGGCGCTTGAGCGCGGTGTGCAGGGCCTCCAGCACGCAGAACGTCCACGCCTGCTTGTCGATCAGCCCGTTCGGCACCAACACCGGGTTGCCGAGCACCAGCCGCCACCACGTGGCGTCCAGCAACAGCGTCGAGTCGATGTGCTCGGGCCCCGGCTTACGCCGCGCCTGGACCTTCGGCAGCTCGCGCAGTGCCTCCACGACGGACGTGCCGGCCTTACTCGCGCCCCACGGCACCACCGTCGCGAGCAGCGACGTGAACGGCCGCACCGTGGCGTACCGGTCCAGCAACTGCTTGCGCCACAGCGCATCGCTGTCCTCGTCGTCGCCCTCGGGGAACACCTCCCCCAGAGCCACGATGGCCGTTGCCAGCTCCTCACGCGTGACAAACTGCTCGATCCGCTCCCATGCCTGGGCCATGCTCAGCGGAACCGGCTCCCCCTCGCTCTCCGCGACGACGGGGGTGTCCATCATGATGGTCACCGCGCCCCTGAGCTTCACCACGGCCTTCCGCAGCTTCGGCATGCCCTTCAGCTGGGCCTTGCCCTCCTCGCGCTCCGCGCGGGCCAGCAGCTTGGTGGCCATCAGCAGCTCGAACAGCGTCAGCGCGTCATCGACCGACGAGTTCTCCAGATGCCGCACCGTCGTCAGCAGCGTCGCGGTCCGCCGCGGCTCCGCGAGCCGGCGCAGCGTCGGCGCGTGCGTGGAAAGCCCGTACCGGGCCAGCTCCGCCTGCTTCACCGGCGGCACCCGCCACAGATTCAGCTTCCGCCCCTCCATCGCGCGGATGTCCCGGGCCCGCTCCAGCGCGGCCTTCTGGCCCCGTCCCGAGATGTCCCTCGGCGCCTTCCTCCACCGCTCCAGCACCGACACCGACGAGCCCTCCGGCACCGTCAGCAACCCCAGCAGCTCACGGCGGAACTCCGGTGTCACTGGCGCGTCCGCCACCGAGTAGATCAGCGCCTGCTCACCCCGCCGCACCTCCGCGACCAGGTAGGCCAGCGGCGTCATCCCCGGCAGCAGCACCCGGTTGCGCAGCAGCCATGTCACCGCACGGTCGAACAGCGCCCGCGGCCCCTCCGTCGACACCCACACCCGCCCCGCGATGTACTCCCGCAGCGGCAGGTCGCCCTCCTCGAAGTCCCGCAGCTTCAGCAGCTTCCGGATCTCCCGCGCGTGCTCGTGCTGCGTCGGCAACCGCTTCGGATACAGCTTCAGGCACGACGGATCGTCGATCCCCAATTGCTCCGCGACGAAGTCCGCCACCGACGTCGGCACCGCGGCCGGCTCGGAAAGGAACGTGCCCAGCATCCGCACCGTCCCCCACTGCACACCCCAGCCCAGCCGGTTATGGGAACGGCGCTTCGACCGGGCCATCTCCAACGCCTCGGTGTCCAGCCTGAAGAAGGACTCCAGCTCCTGAACCGACGGCTCACCCGCGAACCGCCCGTACCGGGCGACCTGATCATCCGATAGGTACTCAACTGGCACGGCCTGTCAACCTGCGGCCATAGGCAGACGGCACGACCACGAGGCCGTCAGTGATCAAATCGATACTCGGCGTTGGCCAGAGCCCTTAGCGTTCAATCCTGGAGCAATACCGGCGGGACCCCGGGACGTTACGCGGCAGACGAGGGCCGTGGCCTTCATGGGCGCGGATGTACCCGAGGCCGGGGAGCGTGCGGGCACACGCGCTCGCGCGCTGCGTTGCACATCAGCGGGATCAGCCGTGGAATACCTTTCCGGCTCGGATCACGGCTTGGATGTCGAGCAGCCTTTCCAGATGCTGCAGTGGATTGCCGGCTACCGCGATGAGGTCGGCGTCGTAGCCGACGGCGATCCTGCCTTTGCGGTCGGCTAGCCCGCATGCCTGCGCGGCGAGGGAGGTGGCCGAAGCCAGGGCTTCGGTGTTGGTGAGGCCGAGAGAGCCGAAGTGGATGATCCCGTACGGGAGCACGCCGTGGGGCTTGCGGGGCCCGGCGCCGGCGTCGGAGCAGCAGACCAGTCGCGTTCCTTCGCGGTGCATCCGTGCGAAATTCGCACTGCGCTGCTCCACACGCTCGGCCATGTGCGGTGCGACCATCGAGCCTGTCGGCAGCCATGCTTCGGTGGCGCCGATGAAGGTGCCTGCCTCCACCACGGCCGCAACCGTCTTCCAGTCGGGCTCGACACCGTCCTCGGTGAAGAAGGAGGCATGCTCGATGCCGTCGACCCCGGCTGCGACGGCATCAGCCATTCCCTGCCGGCCGTGCGCATGCGCGGTGACCGGTCTGCCGTGCGCATGGGCGACCCGGGTCACCGCGGCCAGTTCGTCGCGTGTGTACTGCGACTGATGCGGCCCCCACCCAGGAGTGGTCACACCACCGGTCGCCATAACCTTGACTACGTCGACGCCGCGAGCGACGCGCTCCCCGACCGCGGCCTCCACAGCCGCGATGCCGTCGGCTTCGCCTCCCAGGAACCAGCAGTGTCCGAGAGTTCGCGTGATAGGAGGCCCGGCGGCAACAACCTCCGGGCCCATCTCTATGCCCGCCGTGTAGCGGTCACGGAGCGACAGGCCGAGAAAGCGACGATCGCCGAGATCCCGTACGGTCGTGACGCCCGCCCGCAGTTGCTGGCCGGCGTGGATGCGCATGCGCGTCAGGGTGGTGTGGTCATCTTCCTCCGCCATCGCCTGCTTCGACTTGTCGTCGGGGTCGAAGGCGAGGTGCACGTGAGAGTCGATGAGCCCGGGCACCAGCGTGGCGTCACCGAGATCCAGAACGCGCAGATCAGCAGCGGGGGCCGCTCCCGTCATATCGATACCGGTAATCCGCGAACCCTTGATGAGTACAAGCGGGCGCCCCGCTCGTAATGCGTACCCGTCGAACAGCCGTGCCGCGCGGACTGCCCAGATCCGCTGGCCCTGTATGTGTTGTTGTTCGCCGCTGGCAACCACCCGGCTGTGTCTCCTCACCACTCAGTAACTGCCAATGCTTGCGCGGCCTGGATTCGAGCCTGACTCAGTGCCCGGCTTACCATAACCTGTGCACCGAGGCGATGAGTTCAGCAATCACATCAGCCGAGAGGTGCGCCTCTCCCACTCCGACCGCCGCTGTCGCCCGTGACCCTGTCCAGATGCCGACCGCCGAATAGGGACCCAGGTGAAATCAGCCGACCCGGGGGTCAGTCTCCAGCACTGTGGCCAGGGCAGGTGATCTGATAGTGCTGCCGTGGGAACGGGGGTTGTGACGGATCTTATGAGCCGTCGCCGCATTTCAGAGGGACACCCGCGCTGTTCTGCCAGCGGCGAACCCCGGCCCGACCGGACTCGACGATCACTATGGTCCAGTCTCATGACGACGATTACGACGCGTACGGTCCGGTACCCGGCGGACGGTTTGACGATGATCGGGCACCTCGCGCTCCCGGCCGGTGTCGACCGCCGGCCC
>NZ_KB891952.1 GCF_000373585.1 Streptomyces sp. MspMP-M5 | reverse complement strand
CCCCGGGCTGGCAGCCTCCACCATCGTCACCACTTTGGCGGCAGCGGCCGCCACGGCCGTGTTCACGGGAGCGGTGCACCTGTGGCCCGCCTCGTCGAAGGTCTCCCTGTCCGCGGAAACCGACCCCATGCGTCTCGATGCCGAAGGGGATCTCATCCAGCTCGTGCCCGCCGCGCGATTCGACGGCACTGAACCGCGGGAAGGGTGCGCGGGCTTCTGGAACTGGGCGCGAGCCCGGGACGGCGTGGACGAGGGCCGGACGACCATGCAGCTGACGGTGACCAACAGCGGCTCGAACACCGTGCTGATCACCGGCATTCGGGCCGAGGTGGTATCCCGCCGGCCCGTCTCCCACGTCGTCGTGACCGAGTGCACTTTGCAGGGCGAGGCGAAGGTGCACGCGGTGAACATCGATCTCGACAAGCCACAGCCCTACGGCCTCTACGACAAGGCGGGCAAGAGCGTGCCGCCCGACTTCACCGTGCCCGCAGGGGACTTGGAGACCTTCCTGGTCAGGGCCCGGATCACGCACGGTGCGGCGCAGTGGAAACTCGCGGTCGACCTGGTGGAGGACGGCCAAAAGCGCACCGTCGTCCTGCAGGACGACCAGAAGCCGTTCACCACGATGACCCGCCCCACCGATGCGCCCGTCTGGGAGCTGAACCCTCACAGCGGGAGCTGGTTCAGGCTCCCCGGCAGCGGTGCCGCGACAGGACAGCCGAGCGGGACGTCATGACGGCACGGACCCCTCGGCGTCCGACGGGCGGACGAGCGCTCGCCGCCGTCCTGGCCGCGGCAGTGGCGGCGGGAGTACTCCTGTCCCTGGTCGTGCTCCGGCTCGGACAGAACGGCTCCGGCTCGGCAAGCCCCACCCAGCAGGTGACCGCGCCCCGTCTGCACGCGCTGCCCGGGACGGTGGCAGGGGAAGAGGTCACCACGGTCGCGGCCGGCATCGGCAGCTTGGCGTACGGGACGGTAAACGGCGACGTCTACCTCTCGTCCGGGCACTCCGAACCACGGCGGCTCACGGTCCTCAAGGGCCGCGTGGTGAAGCTCGCCTTCGACCCCGGCGCCCGGTGGCTCGCGGCCGCCAGCATCAACGAGCTCGCCGTCGCGGACACGGCCCATCCCGCCACCCCCGTGGTCCATCGCCCTGTCCGGACCTACACCCCCCTGGGCGCCGGCCTGATCAGGCCGAACCAGCTCGCCATCGACCGCACCGGCCACCTGCTCGCCCTCCAGACGGACTTGATCGGCGTCTACGACCTGCACGGCAACGGCTCACCGCACTGGCTGGAGCAGCCCTACGACGAGTGCGAAGCCGGCGCCCGCGACCTGGCCTTCGTCGGCAGCGAGCTGATCGCCGCGTACGACAACTGCGCGAACTTCTTCAACGCCGCCACACTACGCATGGAACGGCAGGTGAACTTCCCCGGCACAGGCAACGCCCTGGTCGGCCACGGCCGCATCCTCTACAGCTCGTTCACCCACGCGCTGCTGCTGGACTACCGTCGCACCAGCCCGCTGCCCAGTGCCTCCGCCGTTCCCGGGCAGCCGCACCCGGTGCTCAGCGGCGTCATCGCCGACAAAACCATCAGCACCCGACACAGCCCGATCCAGCCGGTTGCCGACGACGGCAGGGCAGCGGCAGTCCTACAGGACACGCGGCTCTTCTTCTGGGAGCCCACCTCCCACCGAATCCTGGCCGTCGTCACCCTGCCCTTCCCCGTCATCTGCCCAAACACGACGAAGCCTCCGCTGCCTGCGCAGTTCGCCACGTCCTTCTCCCCGGACCACAAAAGGGTGCTGATCTCGGGCTACTGCCCGCCGCCGCCGAACATTGACGGGGACACCGACGAGGGCCAGCGCCACGCGACCTACCGGCACTGGGAAGTCGACTATCCATCGGGGTAAAGGAGCACGTTCGTCACCGTGCGGGTGCGCCGGGCTCGCCAACGGCAACGCTCCGCGCCCACCAGCGCCTCGCAACCCCCGTTGACCGCTCCCAGTGCAAGGGCGCATGTCCTCGTTTCCTGGGAGATCCGCCGCCCACTGTCCACAGGCGAACTACGTCTCATGGGCGGCATGGACGACACCACCCGGACGCCGGCCCCGCGCGCCGGCAAGATCCGCGCCGCGCTCGCGCGGGCCGAACGCGCCGTGTTCACCCGTCCCGCGCCGAAATCTGCGAGAGCCCAGATGAAATTCCTTCCCAAGCTCGTCCCGGCTCTCAAGGCGGTGTACACCGCCCCGACCGAGCGGGCGGCCGAGCAGGCACTGGAGGAGTTCGCCACTTCCGAGCTGGGGCAACGCTACCCGGCAGTCGTGCGGACCTGGCGAACAGCCTGGAGCGAGTTCACCCCCTAACTGGCCTTCCACCCGAGATAATGAAGGTGGTCTACTCCAAGAACCTCATCGAGTCGATCAACGCGCGGCTGCGGAAAGTGACCCGCAACCGAGGGCACTTCCCCTCCGAGCACGCTGCGTTGAAGGTGTTCTACCTCGCCGTGCACGGGCTGATCGCCCCCAGGGCACGCGACACCAACCACTTCGCGGCACACTGGAAGAAGGCGCTGAACCAGTTCTCGCTCTTCTTTGAGGACCGGCTCAACACCCGCTGAAACCCAAGGACTTACACAAAATCACTTACACGCCCATGACCAGGGGAGGGAGCCCCGCGTCCCGCCCAGCTGCTTGCCGTGCCCCGCCCTGGCCTCGGCCACGTAGCCGACGAGTTGACCGACGGTGCGCACACCCTGCCGTGGCCCACCGGCCGTCCGGTCTCACGTTCTGACCGACGGGGCGGTGCCCGCTGCAGGGTGCCCGGGCACGGGCCCAGATGGCGCCGGAGGTGCCTCACGTGGAGCCGTAACGGTGCACGCGTGGGGCTGGATGGGGTGGAAGCCGGTGCGTAACCCGCCGGTGTCCCCGAGGTGTGCGAGAAGGCCCCGGCCGCGGTGTTGGGCAGAGCGGGCAGCTGGTTCAGTTGAGGGCTCATCGCGTGCCCACCTGGACGAGTCCGAGGTCTCGGCAGCCAGCTGCTTGCGACACGCTGGCCCTGGTCGAGGTCGGCCTGCGCCTGCTCCAGCGCGGGGAGCCCGGCCTCCTGAATCTGCCGGCAGTGCGTTCCGACTCCGCATCCGCACTCCAGACCCGAAGGGCCCGACCTCCCAGGACCTGCCGGCGCCAAGCATGACGCCGTGTTGTACCGGGTCATATGAGAGCCAGTGATCCGGTGTGAATGAGAGCCGACGTTGTGCCATCTGTGGTCTGGATGGACTCGTTTGTGACTGTCGGTCTCCGGTGAGATTGGAGCCGCCTCTATCGGGTGATGCGTGTGTGCGGTGCGGAGGGTTGCGTCCAGAGAAGTGGTGTACGGGTTGGACCTGCTCCGGGGGCTTGCTCCGACATCGGGATGAGGCCCGCATAGACGAACGGTCACCGGCTGATCTTCAGGACGTGCCCACTTGACGCTCCGGGGCTGTCGCAGGCCGCACGGGGTAATCGCAACCTCTTGGCCCACTGACTGGGTGAAGAGGGCTTCGTGAACTATCCCAGCGAGTGGTGGCATTGGTCTTATGGTGACCGCTACTGGGCGCTCATGACTGGTGCCCGCGCCGCCATCTACGGACCGATCTGACCCTCCGCGTCGTTCGCTCACGGTCCAGAGGTCTTGGCGCGTTCGGATGCGGTGGCTTGGAAGCGGTAGGACTCGGTGTCGGTCTGGATGAGCGTCGCTTGGGCCGGGGGAACCGCGCCGAGCGGACCAGCCGCTGCTGGCGGCGAACCTCAAGGTCAAGTCGCCGCCGCTGTCCAGTCCACTGAGCCCTCAGCTACCCGGGGTTCCCCGCTTGTCTGCGGAGAATCTTCACCATCAGCCGTTCTCTGACCCCGTCATCGGACACGAGATCCCCGAACTCTCCGGAGAAGTCAAAACCGTGGCGTTGATACAGCGTCACGGCAGGCTCGTTGCCCGGAATCACCGCCAGCTTCATCGCGGTGGCGCCTGACCGCCGGGCCCACGCCTCGACCACCGCGACCAGGAGGTCTCCGACGCCACAGCCCCGAGCCTCGGGGCCAACCCATACCGATCTCAGCTCGCACGTGTCGCTGTCCACAGGAAGTCCACTGGCCATTCCTACCGCCTGCCCGCGCAGAAACGCGACGATGTTGTGAGCCCCCGGCAGGTCCAAACGCGCACGCCACCGCTCCTGCCCACCGCAGTGCCAGTCCTCAAGCCGGGACTTGAAGGAGCGCGGAGCCTCAGCCAGCGCAGCGAGACGAATGTCCCGCCACAACGGCCAGTCGTCAGTCGTGAGAACCCGCAGACGCACCATGCGAGCGAGTTTGCCGTGACATCTGTGGAACAGTCCACAACACCACACGCTGAAGAAGTGCCATCAGCCTGCGGCTGAACGATCCCGCTACGCGATGAGACCTTCGGAGAAGGCCGAGATCAGCTCGACCTCTCATGCAAGGATCTTGAGACCCTGCATCTCCGGCCCGCCGTGACGAGGCAGAACCGTGATCGTTCAACCGACCACCCCGGTAGGTGAACTGGAGGGCAGCCGGTGCAGGCTGCCCTGGGGAGAGAGCGCGTGTGCCGACCTGTCGCCCTACGAGGTGGCGGGCGCTGCTGGGAGTTGTGTAGGGCGGCGGCCCCATGCAGCGACGGTGACTTGTGGGATGTCGATGAACGCTGGGTCATCCAGCAGGGCGGAGAACTCGCTCAGGTCGGCTTCGGTGACGAGGCCCTCGGCGAGGAGGGAGGGGGCTGCCTGGGCGATGAGGGGGCGCCAGCGGTCCTTGTCGAGTCCTCCCATGCAACCGAGGTTTCCGGTGAAGGACACCTCGGCCAGTCCGCTTCGGGCGAGCAAGGCAGGGAGGCCGCGGGCCCAGGTCATGTCGGCCCCGTGTGCGCGGTACGTGCGCTGATAGGCGGCCAGGAGCCGTTGGACCGCGGGGAAGGGGGACGTCTCCGCGGGCAGATGGTAAGGCTCTTCGATGACGAGCCAGCCGCCGGGGGCGAGCCAGCGGGCGGCTCGTTCGACCATCGCGTCGCGGGTGGGCAGGTGGCAGTAGAGGTAGCGGGCGTGGATGAGGTCGAAGCTGCCCGGCTCGTAGCCGCCGCAGGTGATATCGGCCTGCTGGATGTCCAGATTCGCGGCCCGGTCGGCGTCGAGGTGGCGGGTGTCGAGGTCGACGGCCACGACCCGGCCTTCTGGGCAGCGTTCGGCGAGCCAGTAGGCAATGGAGCCCGCTCCTGCGCCCAGTTCCAGGCAGTGCCAGGAGGCTTGGAGGGGGAGACCCTGGAGGATACCGGTGGTGAACGCGTCCACGTTGCGTTGGATGGCCTCCAGACGGTCTCGTTCGCGCGGGCTGTCGTTGCTCAAGATGCCGGTGCGGTAAGGGGCAGGAGCGGCTGGCTGCTGTGCCACGGGAATCGCCTATTTCGTGGTTGTGATGGACGGGGTGTGGTCGTCGGGAGCGTGCGCAGGGGCGGGGCGGCTCTGGGTGAAGGAGCGTACGGCGGGCAATGTGCGGGCGCGCTGGACGGCCGTCAGGAAGTCGGCTTCGTTGTGCAGGCTGTCTCCGGTGGTGCGTGCGGGGGCGAGGGGGTTGGGGCGTCGAGGGCCTCCGGCTGATTTGGCCTGGAGGGCTGCGAGCAGCCAGCACGCGGTGACGGCCGGCCTGATCTGTTCCTCGGGCAGGGCCTGGGCGGCGACGTGGTGCTGGGCGCGTGCGATGGTCTCGGGCGTTACGTAGTCCTGCAGGATGAGCAGGGCGTCGCGGATCTCGATGACTTGCCGGTAAAGACGGAGGTGGGCCGCGCGGGGGCTGTCGAGCAGAGCGCTGATGGGTGTGAGTGGTTTGGCCAGGGTGACGTGTGGGACGGCGGTGGTGAGGTCGTTCCACAAGGGGCGCAGGCGCCACAGCGTGAGGGTGGTGCGGACCGTGCGGTGGGCGGTGAGCACCAGGGGCAGGCAGGTTCCGGCGGTCATGAGCCAAGCGGTGATGCCGATGTTGAGCGGGAAGAGTGCGCCCAGCCACATGGGGCGGGTGAGGAGGAACGCGAGGACGATGAGCCAGAACACGCAGGAGGAAGCGAAGCCGGCGGCGAGTAGGACAAGTCCGGTGCGGAGGGTCCGGTCTCCTCGCGTCCGGAGGGCGTAGCGTGCGCACAGGACGGCGCAGGGGAGTGTGCCGACGAGGTGGGCGGCGACAATGAGCCACCAGAAGGGGCTGTACCACGGGACGACCTCGGCGGTGACGCAGCCGGCGTGCGGTGCGATGGTGGAATTGAGCGTGATCAGAGCGGCGATGGTGATGAGCATCGGGCCGTAGACGAGCCAGGGCCGGCGCCGGGACATGGCGGCGAGGACGAAGTCGAGGATGAGGGCCGAACTCAGGACGCCCCAGGCGTTCATGAACAGGCCGCAGCTCTGTGCGAAGGTGAGGCTCCGGTTCAGGACAGCCGTGACCGGGTCCAAGTAGACGGTGATCGACCCGGCGATTCCGGCGACCGCGAGCAGCAGCATCTGCTGCTGGCGGGAGCGCCGGACGGTGCGTAATCGAAGGAAGATCACCAGCCAGAGGGCAACGGCGCCTAGGAGCTCGATGTCGGAGCCCAGGGTGTAGAGGGGGTCTGTGTTCACGGCTCCTACTCGCGTATACCGAGGGCGGCTTCGAGTTCGCCGCGCACGCCCGTGGACGGGCAGGGGGCGAGCATGCCTGCGGCGGTGTGTATCAGGGTGGCGACGAGTTCCGCTTCCTGTTCCTGCTCGGTGGTGTGGTTGGTGCGGGCCAGGAGCCGGCTGATCATCTCGGGGCTGATGCTGGGTAGCAGTGTGGCGAGCGCATCCTGAGTTTCGTGGTCAGTGAAGCCGTGATCGCAAAGGATGTGCCCGATCTCGTGGAGGGCGATGTGGTCCTGGTGGAATCTGGTTGTCTTCTCCTCGACATAGATATTGTCGCCTGACTCGGTGGCGATCCACAGCCCGCAGGCGTTGATGGTGGAGCCGATCGGTAAGGTGCGGATCCAGATCGGCCGGCTTCTCCGTGCGGACAATTGGCGGACGAAAGCGTCGATGGAGAAAGGCCGAGGCAAGTCGAGTGTGCTGACGAGTGCCTGGCACTTTTTGCGGATCTCCCGTGTCGTCATGGTGTCGCCTCCCCTCGATTTGCCCTCGATTGGACACCTGCGGAAGTCATATATGGTGGTTCGTGCTGCAGGCATGGTTTTCCTGAGTCGCTGGCTCGGTACCTGCTCTCGCCGATGGTCGCCCTGGTGCGGCCTGGCCATGTGCGAGTCGGAGTGCCAACAGCGGCCGGAGCCTCAGATACCTTCGACGACCGGCCTGGGGCGATCACCGCCGCTCTCCGAGATTCTCTCCTCGAGGAGAGCGATTTTGTTGTTGAGCGGATCAGGCATGTTCGGCCACACGTCGACCTTGATGCTGACCTGGACACGGGGTGCCTTGAGCGCGACCGCTTCGGTAGCGCGCTTGATGACACTCATGACCTCGTCCCACTCACCCTCAATCATGGTGTACATGGAATCCGAGCGGTTGGGGAGCCCGGATTCACGGACAATCTTCACCGCCTCCGCGATGTAGTCTGCGACAACTTCCTCTACACCCATGGGCGTCAAGGCGAAAGCAACGAGCACAGTAGTGAATCCCCTCTAGTGATTCGGGCCGGACAGCATGGCCCGGTATTCGTGGACGATTGGTGATTGGTGATTGGTGATTGGTGATTGGTGATTGGTGATCGGTGGGCGGCGGCGATTCGCAGTAGGTAGCTGATTTCCTCAGAGAGGTCCTGAGCTCCGCCCCCGGAGAGGTTCAGCGACTGGGCCTCGGGGGTCTGGCCGCTGCGCCGGTGGTGCGGGGCTGCGGTGAGCCAGCAGGCGGTCATGTGCGTATAGGCCAAGTGATCAGGGACGGCCTGGTCAGTGACGTGCCGGCGTACCTGGTCGGCGGTGGCCTGCGTGACGTAGCTGCGCAGGACGATCATGGCGTCCCTGATTTCGATCACTCTGCGGTACAGGCGCAGTTGGATCGGTATCGTTGCGGCACGCAGGCGGTTGCCTGGTGCGAGGACGACGTCGGGAGCGGCGGCGACCAGGTCCCGCCACAACGGGGCCAGGCTGCGGTGGAACCTGTGGTACCGCAACAGGTCCCGCATCTGTATCAGGAACGGCAATGCCACACCGACTGCGAGGAAAAGCGCCTCGGCTCCGGTGACGGACGAGAACGGCGGGGTGAAGAGCGTTGAGCGGGTGCCGCGGTAGCCGAGCTTGAGCAGCCACAACAGAGTTGCCAACAGCATGCCTGTGCCGAACAGTCCCAACCCGTACCGCAGAGAACGCGGGATGCTTTCCTGACGGCTGTGCCGCCAGCACACCAGCCCGCAGGTGGTATCCGCGGTCAGGCGGAAGGTGAAGAAGATCCACCAGAAGTCCTCGTGCTCGGTTGCCAGCCAGATACGGGTCGGCATATCAGGGACGGCCGGTGTGGGCAACGGCCATAGGGGGAGGGGACGTTCTCGCTCCACGGCGAGCCTGGCGCACAGTTCCGGGGCGGAGAAGGGCGCCGGCACCGGAAGCCCGTCGATCATCCCCTGGCATCGACGGCGCAATCGCCTCCAGCGCATCGTGGTCGGCTCCCCAGCGCCTGTTGGACCGTAAGGACACCGGACCCGGTAGCGGCGCTTCCTCATGATGCCACCGAGGGGCCTAACTCCCTGCGTCTGCCAGGCGTGTGACAGACATGGCCCGGGGGCAGCACCGCCAGGGTCAAGGGGCAGCGGCGGCAGGGCCGGAAACCATGCGAGAAGTTGCCGGACAACACCACAACCTCCACTTCCTCAAGCATCTTCGACCGCCACCGACCGCTGATCGTAAATCGCCCCATCAGCGCCGGGCAGATCCGCTCCGCAAGATCTGGCCTGTTTTGAATGCGCGCCTTCCATCTCGACAGGGTTCGGGGCTACATCCCCTTGGTAGGGAGCGGCCACGGCTCCAGCCCAATTGGCCGGAAACTTCCCTCACCATCCAGGAACGGCCAGTCGGCACACGAATCCGTACGGTTCCCGCCTCGCAGCTACGTTGTGCTGTCACTTGGGCACCACCTGTTGGCCGGCAGCGGTTGAAATTCGGGCGGCTCTCCGCCGTCCACGTGATCAACCGCCATACCCGGCACCTGTCCGTCCTGGACATCATCTGGATCGGGTAGCCCCGGACCCGCGCGTGGACCCCGGCATTGCGGCGGCCGGCGTCGATGCGTCCTGCCGACGAGGACGCTGACGGCTACCGCGACGACGCCACCGTCATCGTGCTCCTACGCCGCACCAGCTGACTGGCCGACACCGTCCTCGTCGCAGCTGTGGCCCGTCACAGGTGCCTGGCCCAGCGGCCGCCGCACGGCACCGCGTTGGTGGCCTGTAGTCGAAGAGGCCGCCTTCTCGGTGGTGGGCGCTGGGACTTCGTTCGTCCGATGTCCTCACAGGCTCTACCCTTCACACAGTGGCTGTCCGAGGTGTCTGGCCGTTTCTGCGGCGTCTTTGTGGGTCAGGGCGATGACTACGGCCGTCGGGGGAAGCATCATGCTGGCGATGACGACGAAGAGCGTCGGGAGCCAGCTCTGCCAGCCGGAGGCCGGCTGGAGCCCGTCGCGTCGCGCGGCACGGGAGAGCACGAGGTGGACGAGGAGAGCCGAGGCGGCTGCGAGCAGGGCTGCATAGGCGGAAGCGAAGTGCGTCCACGGCACCGCCAGATAGCGGCAGGAGGCCGACTGATGGTGGACATGGGCGGTGGACAGCGCCACGGTGGTGATCAGACAGCCGATGGCGGCCAGCGAGAGCAGCGGTACCGCCAGCGCTCGGACCCGCCGGCGTCGCGCGGGGTGGGCGGCCTCGCGCCGGGCTGTGTGACGGTTTCGGTCATCTGCCTGTCAGTACCAATCCGGGTGGGGGCGGACGATGCGGATGTGCTGCTGGCCCTCGGCCTTTTCCGTTGTCGGCAGTCGGCCCTGCAGGCTCACGTTCTGGTATGAGTCCTGGTGCTGGGTGTACTTGATTTCGCCGTCCGGCATGACAGCCGTGACCACGGCGGCGTGATGCGTGTTGCCGTGCTCGATAGGGTCGTTGGGCCCCTGCTGCTCGTAGTAGATGATGTCGCCGGGCCGGTCAGTGCCTCCCCAGATCCGACATGGCGGCCCTCAGCCGGGAGACCGCTTCCTGGTCGGCGGCGTCGTAACCGTCGGCGGAGTCCTGCAACCGTTCCCCCAAGTCTCCCATCTTCTTGGCAAGCCCGACCATGTGATCCACCCAGGGCGACCTGGCCGATCGAGCGGTCGCCACGGTGGCACAGCTCGACGATCTCGGCCTTGCACTCCGGCGTGAACGAGCGGCGAGGACGCGACTTCTTCATCCCCATGCTCTCCATGATGGACATCATCCGTCCGAAGCCGAAGCCGAAGCCGAAGCCGAAGCCGAAGCCGAAGCCCCTGATCTCCGACGTCCGTCAAAGCGGATCAAGCGGAGGTGTTCTTCTTGCCGTTCTCGGAGACCGCGAACCACAGGCCCATCTTGCCCTGGCCGTTGATGTCGCCGGGCTGCTTGTCGCCGGTGAACCAGTAGACCGGCCAGCAGCCGATGGCGAGCTGACGGGTACCGTCCGGTCGGGTGACGGTGGAGACGAGGTGCGGGGCGATGCCGTTGAGCTTGGAGCGGTCGGCGGGCTTGGCGGGCTTCCAGGTGTTCAGGCAGGTGCCGGTGCAGCCGAACTTCATCGGCCAGGGGCTGTCCTTGTTGAAGCGATAGAGGGTGCGGCCCATGTCGTCGACCAGAATCCGGCCGAGCTGTGGCTGAGTGAACACCCCGACGTCGCCGGTCGGTCGGGTGCCGGCCTTGGTGCCGTCGGAGGCCAGCGCGTGCCAGGTGCCGCCCAGGCCATGGCCGTTGGTGTCGCCGGGCCGGGTGTCCTTGGCGTAGCGGTATGCGGGCCAGCCGTTGATGGTCAATTGTTTGGTGCCGTCGGCGCGGGTGACCGAGCCGAGGGCGCCGGGGGCGATGCCGGCGGGGGCGGTGGCGCCGTCGGCGGGGACCGGCGGCCAGGTGGTCGCGCAGGCGCCGGAGCAGTTGGACGTGGGCGGCTTGGCGGTGTCCTTGTCGAAGCGGTAGAGGGTCATGCCCTGGGCGTCGGTGACGAACGGGCCGAGGGCGGCGGACTGGCGCAGGGCGAGGGTGCCTGCGGGTTTGCCGGCCGCGGCGGGCTTGCCGCCGTCGCCGTCGGCCTGGCCGCCGTAGCCGTCGGTGCCCTGGCCGGCGGGCTGCACGCCGTCGCTGCCGGTACCCGTACCGGCAGCGTATCCGCCGCTGCTGCTGCCGCAGGCGGTGGTGAAGGTGAGGACGGCGGCGAGGGCGGTGAGGGCAAGGACGGCATGCCGCCGGGCCGAGGCCCCGGCCGACGGGGCCGAGAAGGCAGAGGGGGGTGTCGTTACGGGCATGGCGAGTCTCCATGGATATGGGTGAGGGGTGTGGGGTCAGAGGAGAGGGGATGTGGAGGGCCGAGGCCGTAGGGGCGGGGGCATCCAGGGACGTGCGCTCTCAACCGCCCGGCAGATCAGGTCAGTTCCCGCTCTGGATTCGCAGGGCGAGGGCTGGGCAGCGGCGCACCGCGAGCCGGGCGCGGCGGCGCATACGGGCCGGCAGTGGCACCCCGGTGGTCTCGGGGTAGCCGTCCGGGCCGAGCCGGATCATCGCCGGTACCAGCTCCGCGCACAGGCCGTGGCCGCGGCACAGCGTCCAGTCGACCAGCAGTCGCTCCGGTGGTGGGGGAGGTGAGGGCGGCGGATACGGGGGCATCGGCGGGATCCGTGGCGGGGCGGGGAGCCGCGGCCGGTCGCCGGTGACCGGGAGCACCCCGGTCACCGGGCGGCCGCACCCGAACCCGCGCGCGTGGCGGTCGAACTCCTCGGGGAAGGCGGCGAGAGCCGATGCCACGAAGCGCGCGGTACCGTCCGGGTGGCTGCAGGCGCCGCGACCACGCACCGCCCGCAGGCGGGCGTGCACGGCCTCCAGGGCGGCGCTCCCGCCACCCCGTACGGCGCGGTCGAGCTGGTCGGCGAGGGCGGGCAGCCCCAGTGCGCAGGGCCCACACTGGCCGGCGGACTCGGCGCCCATCCAGTGCGCGACCCGTGCCGTCTCGCCCGCCGGGCA
>NZ_KB891951.1 GCF_000373585.1 Streptomyces sp. MspMP-M5 | reverse complement strand
CCGCATCCGACACGTCTTCATCCCTGTCGGTGCCTGCTGGCTGAACCTGCAGGAAGGTTGGTGGCGCATCTTCCGTAAAGCTGCCCTCGCAGGCCAGTCCTTCGCCGGACCAGACGAAATCGACCAGGCAACCCGTCTGGCAACGGCCCAGCTCAATGCCCGTGCCAGACCATGGATCTGGGGCAGACCCGCCCCACCAACCCGCCAACTACGACGCCGCTATACGTACATACTTTGAGGAACGTAGCACTAGGCCCTCTTTCCGCCCCATGTCCGCTCCCGCGCCATGCCGCGTCCACGCTCCATGCCACCTCCCCGTGCCGTGGCTCCTCCCCGTGCCGTGGCTCCTCCCCACGCCGTGGCCCCTCCCCGCTCCGTGACGCCGTCCCCTTCTCGCCTCCCCGTAATTCGCTGGCGGAGGCGGGCCCGGCGCGCGGAGCATCGCTGCATGGACATCTTCCTGACGACCGAGCGGCTGGCTCTCCGCCCGTTCACCGACACCGAGGCCGACCTCGATCTGGTGGTGGAGCTCGACAGCGACCCGGAGGTGATGCGGTACATCACCGGCGGCCGTCCGATGACCCGTGAGGAGATCCGCGCCGAGTCGTTCGTGCGGATGCTGCCGGGCGGGTTCTGGGCCACGCATCTGCGGGCGACCGGCGAGTTTCTCGGCTGGCACTGCCTCCGCCCGCTGGCGGGCACCCCGGCGGGCTCGGCCGATCTGGGATACCGCCTGCGCAAGGCCGCCTGGGGCAGGGGATTCGCCACCGAGGGTGCCCGTGCACTCGTGGCGAAGGGCTTCGGCGAGCTGGGCTACGACCGGATCACCGCGAACACCATGTATGTCAACGCGGGGTCCCGTCGCGTGATGGAGAAGTGCGGACTCTCTTACGTCCGCACCTACTTCGAGGAGTGGCCCTACCGGGTCGAGGGCGATGAACACGGCGATGTGGAGTACGCGCTGAACCGGGAGGAATGGCTGACGTAGCGTCAGGAAGACGAGCCACGTCCAGGGCAGATCCGAGCCGTGACCGAGGCAGATCCCAGGCCGATCCGAACCGTGGCCGAGGCCGAACCGAGGCAGATCTGATACAGGTCCGCATCGGATACGTTGCTGTACCGTGAGCGGGTTCGTTCGCGTCGGTGCGTCAGCGCCTGTGCCGATGTGCCCGCGTCAGTGCCTGTGCCGATGTCCCTGTCAATGCCTGTGGAGGAACGCGTTGCCCAAGGGACCGACCAAGCGCCGGCCGCAGACGACAGCGCGCCTGCTCGAGGCGGCGCGGGAGACCTTCGCCGACCGCGGCTTCCACGGCGCGTCCATCGAGGAGATCTGCGAACGCGCCGGTCTCACCCGCGGCGCGTTCTACTCCAACTACCGCACCAAGGAAGAGCTGTTCTTCGCCCTCTTCGACCTGCATGCCCGGCGGGTGGTCGACCGGCTCGCCGCCGCGGTCGACGAGATGCAGGACAGCGAGGACCCACTGCGCGCGCTGATCGCCCGCACCAGTGCGCTGGACGAGGCCGAACGGCGCTGGTATCTGCTGTCGACGGAGTTCACCCTCCACGCGATCCGGCACCCCGACACGGCCCGTACGCTCGCCGAGCACGACCGCCGGCTACGCGCGGAGATCGCCAGGCTGCTGGCCGCCCTCTTCGACCGCCTGGGGCGGCGCCCCACCGTCGACCTCGACTCCCTCGCCCGCCTGGTCACCGCCCTCCACGAGGGCTCCCTCGCACAGAGCCTCGTCGAACCGGACCGTCTCCCTCCGGACGAGCTGCTCGGCACCTACCTCCCGCTCATGATCAAGGCCGTCTCACGGGCCCGCCGCACCCGCCACACGGACTCCTGAAGTCCCGCCATACAGAGACCCCTGGACTCCTGCCGTCCCGCCGCAGACGGCCACCGCGCCCCCACACCCCGTCGCGGAAGACGCCGGCCCGCGCCGGGCCGGAGGCGCCGCCGCACCCCTCACCACAGAGATCGCACGTCGTCAACTCCCGCCCGTCCCCTACCCATTGACGAAAGGTATGGACCAACTTACGGTGTCCGCACCACCCCCCGTTTCCCCGCCACCGACGTCCGTCGTGGCGCGAAGGGAGCCAGCGTGACCGGTCGGATAGCGCGTCTGCTGAGAACCGGCCTGGCGGCCGCCTGCCTCCTGCCGCTACTGGGCGCCGCGGCGCCCGCCGTCGCCGCGCCCCACGACGACACCTGTGCGACGAAACCCAAACCCGCCGGCAAGGTCCTCCAGGGCTACTGGGAGAACTGGGACGGCGCGGCCAACGGCGTCCACCCGCCGTTCGGCTGGACGCCGATCACCGACCCCCGGATCCGCGCCCACGGCTACAACGTCCTCAATGCGGCGTTCCCCGTCATCAACGCGGACGGCACCGCCCTCTGGGAGGACGGCATGGACGCGACCGCGAAGGTGCCGACCCCGACCGAGATGTGCCAGGCCAAGGCCGACGGCGCCACGATCCTGATGTCCATCGGGGGCGCGACGGCCGGCATCGACCTCAACTCCACCGCGGTCGCGGACCGTTTCGTCGCGACGATCGTGCCGCTCCTGAAGAAGTACAACTTCGACGGCATCGACATCGACATCGAGACCGGCCTGAGCGGCAGCGGCGACATCAACCAGCTGTCTCCGTCCCAGTCCAACCTGATCCGGATCATCGACGGCATCCTCGCCCGGATGCCCGCGGGCTTCGGCCTCACCATGGCCCCCGAGACCGCTTACGTCACCGGCGGCAGCGTGACCTACGGCTCCATCTGGGGCGCCTACCTGCCCATCATCAAGAAGTACGCCGACAACGGCCGCCTGTGGTGGCTGAACATGCAGTACTACAACGGCAGCATGTACGGGTGTTCCGGCGACTCCTACGAGGCCGGCACCGTCGAGGGCTTCACCCAGCAGACCGACTGCCTCGACAAGGGCCTGACCATCCAGGGCACCACCGTCGAGGTCCCCTACGACAAGCAGGTTCCCGGTCTGCCTGCCCAACCGGGCGCGGGCGGCGGCTATATGTCCCCGGGCCTGGTGGGCCAGGCGTGGAACACCTACCACAACGGCCTGAAGGGCCTGATGACCTGGTCCCTGAACTGGGACGGCGCCAAGGACTGGACCTTCGGCGACAACGTCAAGACCGCCCAGGGGCGTTGAGCCCCCGGGCGCCCGATCGACGACGCTACGACCGCCGGCGCGGCCGACCGCGCCGGCCGCCGTCCTTGGGCGCCCCGGCCGCGCGCCGCGGACTCCGCCCGGACGGCGCCTTGCCCCGCGCCGCCCCGGTGCCCTTGCCCTGGCTCTTCGCCCCCGCGGTCTGGCCGCCCTTCGCCTTCTTGCCGGACGCCGACTGCTGCGGGCCCTCCCCGGCGGCGGGGCGGCGGCCGCGGGTGCTGTTCACCGTCCGCCCGCGGACGATCCCGATGAAGTCCTCCACCTGGTCGGTGGTCCGGTCCTCGCGCCACGACAGCGCGACCCGTGACTGGGGCGTGCCGGTCAGCGGCCGGTAGGTGAGGTCCCGCCGGTGGTACAGACGGGCGAGCGACTGCGGGACGATCACGACGCCCACACCGGCCGCCACCAGTTCGAGGGCGTCCGGTGTCGTGGCCGGGCGCTCGATCGCGGGCCGGCCCGGCAGCCGCTCCCAGTCCAGGGTGTCGTCGAGCGGATGCAGCACCAGTTCGTCGGCGAGATCGTCCACGGAGATCTCGTCGAACGCGGCGACGAGGTGGTCCTTGGGCACCACGACGACCGTCGTCTCGGTGTAGAGCGGGATCGCGCTGAGGTCCGTGCGGTCGACCGGCAGCCGCAGCAGACCCGCGTCCGCGCCACCGCTCCGCAGCAGGTCGGCGGCCTCGGCTGCGGACACCTGGAGCAGGGTGAGCGGTGCGTCCGGCAGGCGCTCGTTCCAGATTCGCACCCACTTGGCGGGTGTCACTCCCGGTACATACGCGAGTCGGAACGAAGGGGGTGCTTCCGTACCTGTCACCCCGCCAGGTTACCCGCCGTGGCCGGAGCCCGTGATCCAGAGCCCGTCGTCAGAGGCCGTGGTCAGAGGTGGTGCGCACGCTCGATACCCTGGAACCATGACGTCGCACCAGACCACCCAGACGATGAAGCCCGCCACCGCGGCGAAGAAGCTGGGTGTGTACCTCGAGGCCACCCCCGCCGAGTTCCAGGAGGGCGTGGTCTCGCGCGCCGAGCTGAACGCACTCCAGGCGGACCCGCCCGCGTGGCTGCGCGAGCTGCGGCTCAACGGCCCGCACCCCCGCCCGGTGGTCGCCGCGAAGCTGGGCGTCTCCATTTCCGGCCTCGCCCGTGCCGGGGTCACCGAGGCTCTCACCACGGAGCAGATCGACGCCCTCAAGGCGGAGAACCCGGAGTGGCTGCAGAAGGAGCGCGCCACCCAGGCCGAGGTCCGCAAGGAGGGGGCCCGCCTCAAGGAGAAGCGGCGCGCCCAGAACGAGGCGTAACCGCCCCGCGACGGCGGGCGACGCCCCGGTCCGGCCTCTGTTCGCCGGTCCGGCCGGACCGGCGGTCGGCAGTCGGCAGTCGGCAGTCGGCAGTCGGCACGATCCGGCGACACCCGCCGCCTCACCCTTCGGCACCCGACCCGACATGAGGGGCACATGACGACTCCGAGGACCCGGCCCGTACTCGTCTACGACGGCGACTGCGGCTTCTGCACCACCTCCGTCAACGCCGCCGAGCGGTACCTCCGCCCGCGCTGCCGGATCACCGCGTGGCAGTTCGCGGACCTGGACGAGTTCGGCGTCACCCAGCAGCGCGCCGAGCACGAGCTGCTGTGGATCACGCCGTCCGGAGCGGTGCATGGCGGCGCCCAGGCCGTCGCCAAGCTGCTGCTGAACGCGGGCGGCCCCTGGGCCGTCGCCGGCGCCGTGCTCACCCTTCCCCCGGTGCGCTGGCTCGCCCACGCCGTCTACCGCCTCGTCGCGGACAACCGCCACCGTATGCCCGGCGGCACCCCGGCCTGCGCCCTGCCGGCCAACTCCCGGCCGACTGCGGGGCGTTGACAGGCCGGACACCCGAGAGGGAGCGGCCGGCGGCAACACGGGAGGGCACGGCGCGGCCGGGTGACGAGAGGCGGCCGGGACGGGGCAGACACTCCTCTGTGTACGGTCGGCGACCCGCCGTGATGGGCCGGGAATAGTCGGTGGCCGCCGCGCCTTCACCCAACATGACCGCTACGCCCTTCACGTCCTTCGACCCGCGCACACTGCTCGCGGAGAGCCGCCTGGGTGTGCTCGCGACGATCAAGTCGGACGGCCGCCCGCAGCTCTCCCCCGTCATGCCGTTCTACGACCCGGCGGCGAACGTCCTCTACGTCTCGATGACCGAGGGCCGGGCCAAGACGGCGAATCTGCGCCGGGACCCGCGCGCCACCCTGGAGGTCACCAGCGCCGACGGCGGTTCCTGGGCCACCGCCGAGGGCACCGCGGAACTCATAGGCCCGGGCACCGACCCCCACGGCCCCGAGGTCGAGGCGCTGGTGCGCTACTACCGGCTCGCCGCCGGGGAGCATCCCGACTGGGAGGAGTACCGCTCGGCGATGGTGTCCGACCGCAGGGTGCTGATGGCGATGCCGGTGGACCACGTGTACGGCGCCAAGCTCCGCTGACCAGCTCGACGCCGGCTTTCCGGAAGGTGCCTGGGATGTTCGCACAGGTGCCGGGGATGCTCCCACGGTGCCTGGGATTGTTCCCCCGGGTGCCCGGAATGGTTCCCACAGGTGCCTGGCGCGTGCCGTGACGTACCCGGGAAGCACAAAAACCTTCCCGTGCCGCCCTGCGGTCCGCCCCCGTCGAGGCCCGGCAGTAGCCGGCGAGGCGGACCACGCCGCGTCCGGGCCGACTGCCGCCGGACGCCGGCGTCGTAGGCTCCCAGGGACGAAAGGAGCCTGATCGATGAGTCCGCTGAGTCTGGAGAAGGTGCAGCAGGCCGCGCCACCGCTGGTGAGCCTCTACAAGCAGGCGGGAGTCAGCCTGCGCAAGCACGGGCTCCAGGGGCAACGGGCCGCGGTGTACCTGGTGCTGGACCGGTCGGGCTCGATGCGCCCGTACTACAAGGACGGCACCATGCAGCGCCTGGCCGAACAGGTCCTGGCGGTCTCCGCGCACCTCGACGATGACGCGGTCGTCCCGCTGGTGTTCTTCTCCACGGATGTCGACGGGGTGCACGAGATCGGCCTGGACGACTACCACGGGCGCGTGGCCGCCTGCCACGAGCAGTTGGGGCACATGGGCCGCACCCACTACGAGGCCGGGATGGACGCCGTGCTCGACCACTATCTCGCCTCCGGGGCGACCGCGCCGGCTCTGGTGGTGTTCCAGACGGACGGCGGCCCCACCAGCCGGACCGCCGCCGAGAAGTGGCTGTGCAAGGCGGCCCGGCTGCCGCTGTTCTGGCAGTTCATCGGCTTCGGCGATCCGGAGCACCGCGAGTTCGACTTCCTCCGCCGACTGGACGAACTCCCGGTCCCCACCCGCAGAATCGTCGACAACGCCGGCTTCTTCCCGGCCGGCACCACTCCTGCCGCCCTGCCCGACGCCGAACTCTACGACCGGCTGCTCGGCGAGTTCCCCACCTGGCTGACGGCCGCCCGTGCCTGCGGCGTTCTTCCCCAAGCCTGACGGGCGGAGATCCGGCCGGTGGCGGAACCCGCACTTCCCTGGAAGCAGAGCTGGAGCTCCCGTCGTGCCGGGGAGAGACGGCCCGGCCTTCGTCATAGGCGGCGACAGTCGCTCGCTGATCACCCCGCGCGGCGTTAGCTTGGGTTTTCCAAGTGAATACTTGGAAAACCCAAGCCGCTCCCCTACGATGCCTGGATGATCACAGGCACGGAAGAGGGCGGCCAGGCATGCGCGTAGTGATCCTGTGCGGCGGAGAGAGCTCGGAACGAGACGTTTCCCATGCTTCGGGCCGGTCGGTGGCGAGGGCCATGTTGGAGCGGGGGCACGAGGTGACGCTGGTCGACCCGGCAGCCGACCTGCCGGTCCTGGCCGGACCGCTCCAACCCGGTGATGATGTCGAGGAGTTCACGGTCGGGACGGAGCCGCCGTCCGCCGACGACCGGCGTCGGCTGCAGCGGCGCATGCATGCGGCGCTGACCGGTGGGCCGGTGCTGGAGCTGCTGCGCGGTGCGGAGTCGGTGTTCCTGGCGCTGCATGGTGGTTGGGGCGAAGACGGGCACGTTCAGGCACTGTTGGAGATGGCGGACGTACGGTTCACCGGGGCCGACAATGGCGCCTGTGCGGCGGCGTGGCACAAGGGGCGTGCACAGGCGGTGCTGGGCGCCGCGGGCCTGCCGGTCGTCGAACGGGTGCAGTGGCGGCCGGGGTCGGGTGAAGTACCGCATGCTGCAAAGGAGTTGGTGGCTGCGGGCCCGGTGGTGGTCAAGCCGGTCGCGGACGGTTCCAGTGTGTCCGTCCACCGGGTCGATGCACTTGTGGAACTGGCGCAGATCGGCACCGAAGCAGTTCCCGCCGGTGACGAGCTGCTGGTGGAACCCTTCCTCCCGGGGCGGGAGTTCACCGTCGCTGTCGTCGGAAGCCAGGCACTGCCCGTCGTCGAGATCGAGCTGACGACTCCACTGTTCGACTACACCGCCAAGTACCAGCCCGGTGCGGCCAGTGAGGTCTGTCCGGCGGAGGTGCCCGACGACTTCGCCCGCCGGCTCCAGGAGCTGGCCCTGCGCGCGCACCGGGCTCTGGGCTTCGGCGACGATGCGTACTCGCGCACCGACTTCCGCTGTGACGGCCGGGGCGAGCCGATGTGCATCGAGGTCAACGCGCTTCCGGGCCTGACCTCGACGAGCCTGCTGCCGCTCGCGGCCGGCGGGGCCGGCTGGACGTACCCCGAGCTGATCCAGCGCATCTTGGACCTCTAGCGTCTCCCAGTCCCCGCGGACCGGCCTGCCTTGCGGAGCGTCATGGCTGCCGGAGTTGCGCGCCGGCTGGCAACCCTGCGCTGCCTGGGGCTGTGGGCGGAGGTACGCTCGCCGATCACAGGCCCCCGGGCCTCCGGTCCCACAGACCGGTGACCAGCAGCGAGAGGAACTTGAGCCATGTCAGACACCAGTCCGCTCAGCGGTGTCCCCGCCCCGGCCCCCGACGCCCGCTCGACCGTGGCCGTCCTCGGGCCCGGCGGTGTCGGTGGGCTGCTCGCCGCGCTCCTCTCCCGCGCCGGACACCGCGTCATCTGCATCGCCGGCGACGAGACCGCACGCACCCTGCAACAGGGCGGTGTCCGCGTGCGCAGCGGGCAGTTCGGTGACTTCACCGCCACGGTCGAGGCGGACACCGTCCTGCGCACACCGGTCGATCTGTGCGTGATGTCGGTCAAGCACACCGCGCTCGACACGGCACTCGACCGCGTCCCGCCCCCTCTCCTCGCCGACGGCGTGGTGCTTCCCCTGCTCAACGGGGTTGAGCACATCGCCACCCTGCGGGCACGCTTCGGCATACGGCAGGTGGTGCCGGCCGTGATCCGCGTCGAGTCCACCCGCACCGCGCCGGGGGTCATCGAGCACGGCAGTCCGTTCGTCGAGATCGACCTGGCCGGCGGGCAGGAGCGGCTCGCCCCGCTCGCCGCCGCGCTCACGGCCGCCGGCGTGAACACCCGCGTACTGCCCGACGAGAGCACGGTCCTGTGGGCCAAACTGGCCTTCCTGGCCCCCTTCGCCCTCCTCACCACCCGCTACCGCGCGCCGATCGGCGACATCCGGTCCGAGCGGCCCGAGGAGCTGGCAGCGCTGGTCGAGGAGACCGCCGCCGTGAGCCGGGCCTGCGGCGGCCCGGGCGATGTCGCCCAACTCCTGGCGCGCTTCGACGCCTTCCCGCCCGGCAGCAAGTCGTCCATGCAGCGCGATGCGGAAGCGGGCCGTCCGCTGGAGCTGGAGGCCATCGGCGGCGCCGTGCTCCGGGCGGCAGAACGGCACGGCATCCACGCACCGCTCCTGAAGCGCCTGGTGACGGAGCTGGCGGCCGGCTGAGCGCCACTCGCCCTCCATCTCGCCACCGGCCAACCGGCCCGTCGTCCGATCACGTCGCGGTGTCGTCCGGGGCCACGGCGCCGCACGGCACCGCGTACGCCCTCACCCGTCCGTCCGGGTGGCTGCTCGGTAGACTGCAGACTGCGTCTGCTTCGTCCAACGCACGGCCGGTCGACCCCTTCGAGGACTCCCATGGCGCACCTGGTCAACCGGCTGCCGAAGCTGATCAACCTGGTGGTGTGACGGTGCGGGCGGGCGGCCTCGACCGCCCGCCCGGTGCAGGGCGCCAGCCCGCGCGGGGCCCGCTCAGGTCCGTCGCACCAGCGCAATGCCCAGGGCACCGATCCCGCAGGCGGCGCCGGCCGCGAGATAGGCGAGGTGATAGCCGCCCAGTTGTGTGCCGCCGGTCGCCGCAACCAGGACCAGGACCGCGACGCCGGCGCTGGAACCGATCTGCTGCGCAACGACGTTGACCGCTCCGGCGACCGCATGCTGGTGCTCCGGCACGTCGGTGAGCCCGGACGTCGTCATCGCGGGGAAGTTCAGTCCCTGGCCGAAACCGCTGATCACCAACCCGGGCATCACATGCAGCAGGTAGTTGCCGTGCTGCGGGGTGGTCATCCACAGTGCCGTGCCGGCGCCGATGAGCAGGATTCCGGTGACCATCAGTGCCCGCGGGCTGTACTTGGTCAGCAGTCGTCCGGTGGCGAACGTGGCCGTGAGGAACACGGTCAGCGACATCGGCACCAGGGCGAGGCCGGATTCGACCGGGGAGTAGTGCAGCATCCCCTGCAGATACAGCGGCGCGAAGAACACGATCCCGACCGACGCCGTGTACTGCAGCAGTGCCGCCACGGTCGCCAGCCGCACCGAGGAGAGCCGGAAGAGGGGGAGCGGCAACAGCGGGTCGGCGGTGCGGCGTTCACGCACGACGAAGAGCACCAGGAAGACGACCGCGGCGGCGATGACGCCCAAGGCCCGCGCCCCGCCCAGGCTCACGCCGACGACGAGCAGCGCGAGGCCGAGGGTGCCGGTGATGGCACCGGCCATGTCCACCGGGCCTCGGCGGCCCGCTCCGTCGGGCAGTCCGGCCCGCGTGACCGCGAGCACGAGCACGCCGAGTGCCACCGAGAACCACAGGACGGACCGCCAGCCGAGGAACTCGGTCAGTACGCCGCCCAGCAGCATCCCGCCGCTGAAGCTGGCCGCGCCGACCGCGGCGTACACGCCCAGCGCGCGGCCGCGCTCCGGTCCGGCCGGGAACACCTCGGTGAGCAGCGCCAGTGCGGCCGGCCCCGACAGCGCCGCGCCGATGCCCTGGACCGCTCGCGCGCCGAGCAGCACCGCACCGGTCGGCGCCACGGCCCCGGCCAGCGCGGCCACCGTGAACAGGGCGACGCCGGCCTCGAAGACCCGCCGGCGGCCGAACACATCGGCGAGTCGGCCGCCCACCAGCAGGAAGCCGGCGAACGTGACGGAGTAGGCGGTCATGACCCACTGGAGGGTGGTGTCGGCCAGTCCGAAGCGTTCTCCGACGGACGGCAGGGCCGCGTTCAGGACGGCCATACCGCTCAGGTCCAGGGCGAGCGCCCCGGCCAGCACCCCGAGCGCCAGGCCCGGCCTGCGCTGCGTGGTCGTTGCGATGGTGGTGGTCATGCGGACCTGCCGAGGGACTCCTCGTCGCGGCGGTGGCCGGCGACTGCCCGGAGGAGGTGCTGCCCGCCCGCGAGGGACGGGTGACCTTCGGCATGCGCCGGGCCGATCAGGCCGACGGGCCGCAGCGGGGCCGCGCCCGTCGCGGCCGGCCGGGCCCGCCCCCGTAATGATCTTTTGCGCATAGCGGCGTTGCTTCCTCTCCCCAGGCGGGTTGGACACGAACCCGCCAAGCCGATCACTGCGCCGCACAGCCGGTCAACTGCTTGTTTCCCAACTGGCCGGAAACATCGCATAGTTCACGGGTGACTGGCAGGTGCGGGGGCCGGCAGCCCTTGGTGCCCTTGGTGGGGCGTCTGCGACACCGACGACGTCCTGCCTGGGGCGCCTGGCCTGACTGGCCTGACTGGTCTGGTGGCCTGACTGGCTTCGCCCGCCGCCCGCCGGCGACCGCTGCGACGGACGGCCCGACATACGCGGGGCGTGCGTCCGGAATTGCCTGGCCTGAGCACGATTGCCGAGTTCGGCGCACAGCGTCCGGACTCTCCCGCGATCGCCGCGGGAAAAAGTCGGAACCGGCCACTTGGGGGTCAATTCTTGCCACTGCACCTCCGGCCCCCAGATCACTCTTGTCTCATCCGTTCACAGAGTGGCAGTCTGAGTTCGCCGATCGGGCAAGCGCCTCGTCATCCGGTCCATTTGGGTAAAGCGGACCTGGAAGCCCGTCGGTTGCGGTCGTGCCGGCGAGGGGTTTTCGCAGGCACATCGCCGCAGTCACAGCACGCACGTTGCCACAGTCAAAGCAGTCGCCGATCAACTTGACCAGCAGATGGACGACGTGCCCGGCGGGTGGAATGCCGGGCAGTGATCCCGAATCAGACCGTGACCTGATTCGGTCATGACTCAACGGGGGCAGTCACAGTGCAATTACCGGCCTTTCGGCAGCTACGCCTTCATCTCCAGGGGGGTACCGGCCGTCGCGCACCACACGGCTCTCTTCGCCCTGACCGGGCTTCCTCACATCTCTCATGTTCGCCGTATTCCAGCCTGACCGACGAGGCCGGCGCACCGCCGAGTGCAGCCGGGCACAGCACGGTAGGTGCGTCGAGGCTGACGCAACGGCGCGACCGGGCGCGGCGGTGAAAGCGCCGGTCGGGCGGTAGCCGACCGCGCGCCGCGGATACCCGACCGACCACTCGGACAGACTTGGAATCCTCTGGTTCGTCGGCGCGCGCGGGCAGATTCGCGTGAGCGGAAACAGCTGTGACGGACCGTAGGCCAACTGGCCGGCTTCCGCGCACTGGCCGGCTTTCCGCGTACCGACCGCCCGTGCACTGACCGACCTTTGTGAACACCCCTTTGTGCATACCGCCGGCCCCGGCCGTTGGACCGGCGCGGCCGTATGCACCGAGCCGGCTCCTCCCCTCTGTTTCCGCAATCTCCCGTCCCCCGATACCCCCTTGCCCCAATCCCCTGGGTCTCCCGCTGCCCTGGCGTGGCCGAAGGAGTTTCCCGCGCCTTCGATCCGCCGCGGCAATCCATTACCAGCCCCTGCCATCCGCCCTGCCGAGGAGGCGAAGTGCCCCAAGAGCGCGGACCGCGCAATGTGCGCGCCGTAACAGATTTTCTGCTTTCTCGCGTCGTCGAGCTGTTGGACGTGTCCAAGGACGCGGTGGACCGCTGGGCGCCGATGCACCAGTACGGCCTGGAATCGGTGAAGGCGGCGGCGCTGGCCGCCTCGTTGTCCGAATTCCTCGGCTGGAAAGTGCCGGTCACCTGGATGTGGCAGTACCCGACCGTCGACGAGCTGAGCCGTGCGCTCGTCGACGGTCCGCGTGCCGCGGAGACCGCCGCCCCGAGCACCGGACGCCGGGCGGTCTCGCACGAGCCGGTCGCGATCGTGGGCATCGGCTGCCGGTTCCCGGGCGGGCCGGACCCGTCGTCGTTCTGGCAGATGCTGACCGAGGGACGCGACGCCGTCGGCCCGGTGCCGGCCGCGCGGCGCGAGCTGCTGCGCGACAGCGCGCGCTGGGGCGGATTCATCGACGGCATCGACCAGTTCGACCCGCTGTTCTTCGGTATCTCGCCCCGGGAAGCGGTCCAGATGGACCCGCAGCAGCGCCTGACGCTGGAGCTGGCCTGGGAGGCGCTGGAGGACGCGGGTATCGCGCCGCTCAGCCTCGTCGGCAGCGACACCGGCGTGTTCATGGCCTCCTGCTGGGGCGACTACGCCGCGTTGGCGCACTATCGCGGTCCGGACAGCCAGATCACCCCGCACACCGCGACCGGCATGCACGACGGCATCATCGCCAACCGCGTCTCCTACGTCCTCGGCCTGCAGGGCCCGAGCATGGCCATCGACGCCGCCTGTGCGGGGTCGCTGGTCTCGGTGCACGTGGGCTGCCAGTCGATCTGGCTGGGCGAGAGCGAACTGGTGCTGGCCGGTGGCGTGAACCTGAGTTTCGTCTCGGACTACTACACCGCCATGGACCAGATGGGCGCACTCGCCCCGGACGGCCGCTGCAAGTCGTTCGACGCCCGCGCCGACGGCTATGTCCGCGGTGAGGGCGCCGGTGTCGTCGTGCTGGCCCCGCTGAGCGTGGCGCTGGAGCGCGAACTGCCGGTGTACTGCGTGATCAAGGGCAGTTCGTCCAACAACGACGGCCTGAGCAACGGCATGACCGCGCCCAATCCCCAGGCACAGGAGCTGATGCTCCGCACCGCGTACCGGCGGGCCGGCATCGCACCCTCCCTCGTGGACTACATCGAGTGCCACGGCTCCGCGACACCGCTCGGCGACCCGATCGAGGCCAACGCCATCGGTGCGGTCCTGGGCGGTGACCGTCCGGAGCCGCTGCGGCTGGGCTCCGTCAAGTCCAACGTCGGGCACCTGGAGGCGGCGGCCGGCATCGTCGGCCTGGTCAAACTCGCGCTGTCGATCCGCAACGGCGTGCTGCCGGCAAGCCTGCACTACGCCGCCCCGAACCCGCAGATCCTGTTCGACGAGTACCACCTCACGGTCCAGGACCGCCTGACGGCGTGGCCGCGGCGGTCCGACGCGCGCCGCGGCGGCGTCAGCTCGTTCGGCTTCGGCGGTGCGATCTGCCACGTCGCCGTCGAGGAACTGCCGCGTCCCGAGGGCGCGTTGGTCCTGCTGGCCGAGGACTCCCCGGAGGCGCTGGCCAAGCAGGCGCTGGCGCTGCGGGACGAGAGCGATCTGCGGGCGGTCTGCCGGCGGCAGCCCGGCGACGGCCGGTTCCGGCTCGCGGCCGCCGCCCGCGACCTGAGCGAGTTGCGGGGGCAGCTGGACGCCTTCGCCGCCGGCACGACGGCCGCCGGGCTGAGTGTCGGGGAGAAGACCGGACGCCGGCCCCGGGTGGCGTTCCTGTTCTCGGGCAACGGTTCGCAGTGGGTGGGCATGGGGCGGCAGTTGCTCGCCGGGATGCCGGTGTTCCGGCGGTCCATGATGCGCTCCGACAAGCGGATGCGGGAGCTGCTGGGCTTCTCGCTCGTCGACCAGCTGCTGGCGCCCGACGGCCGCATCGACGACATGGACGTCTTCCAGCCGCTGCTGTTCTGCATGCAGGTGGCCCTCACCGACGCCTGGCGCTCGCTCGGGGTGGAACCGGACGTCGTCGTGGGACAGAGCGTCGGTGAGTTCGCCGCCTCCCACATCGCCGGTGCCCTCGACTTCGAGGACGCCTCCCGGCTGGCCGCCTGCCACGGCCGGCTCCTCCAGCAGCTGGCCGTCGGACGTGGCGAGGGCATCGTGGTCACGACCGGTGCGGACGCCGTCGAGCCGTATCTGACCGGCCGGCTCACCGTGTCCGGCCACAACGGCCTGAACTCCACGCTGGTCACCGGCACCCCGGAGGAGATCGACGGACTCGTCCAGCGGCTGACCGAGGCGGGCCTGACCACCCATCGGGTGCGGATGGGCCACGCACCGCACTCGCCGCTGGTCGACCACGTCCTCGCCCCGCTGAAGGTCGAACTCGCCGGCCTCGCGCCCAAGTCCACCCGCATCCCGATGATCTCGACGGTGACCGGCGAGCGCGTCGACGGCGCGGAGCTCGGGCCGGACTACTGGGCGGACAACCTGCGCCGGGAGATCCGGGTGGTCGACGCCCTGACGGCCCTGCGCGACCACGACATCGACGCGGTGGTGGAACTCAGTCCGCATCCCGTCCTGCTCAAGTCCGTGGGCGAGATCCTGCCCGCGACCACCCTGCCGTCGCTGCGGCGCGGCGCCGACGAAGCCTCGACGCTGCTGGGCTCGCTCGGCGCGTTGTACGCCGCCGGCCACCCCGTCACGGCGAGCCCGTTCCTCGCGGGTGACCGGGGCCGGCACGGGACCCCGGTCCAGGGCGCGGTCGCGGCCGACGAGGAGCTGCACCTCGTACCCGTCACGGCGCACTCGGCGGCCGCGCTGGCCGACACCTGCCGTGCGCTGTCCAACCACGTCGAACGCGATGCGGGCCTGCGGGTCTCCGACCTCGCCTACACGCTCGCGACCCGGCGCACCCCGCAGAACCACCGGGTGGCGCTGTTCGCCCGCAACCGTCAGGACGTCCTGGACGGCCTCGCCCGGGTCGCCGCCGGTCAGCCGCACCCCGATGTCGTCACGGGCACGGTCGTCGGCAACAGCGACCGGCGGGTGGCGCTGGTGTTCTCCGGCGGCGGCACGCAGTGGGTCGGCATGGGCCGGGAGCTGATGGGCTCGCACGCCGGTTTCCGCACCTGGATGCACGCCTGTGACACCGCGGTGCGCGCGGCCGGCGGCTGCTCGGTGCTCGACCAGCTCGCCGCCCCGGCCGACCGGGCCAGGTTCGAGGAGATGGACTTCCAGCAGCCGGTCCTGTTCGCCCTCCAGGTCTCGCTGGCGAAGGTCTGGCTCGAACTCGGGGTCCGGCCGGCCGCCGTCGTCGGGCACAGCCTGGGCGAGGTCGCGGCCGCCTGTGTGGCCGGCCTGCTGTCGCTGGAGGACGCCGCCCGCGTGGTGGTCGCCCGGTCGCATCTGCTCGAACGGAAGGCGGCCCCGGGCGCGATGATCTCGGTCGACCTGCCGGAGCAGGAACTGCTGCCCAGGCTCGCGCCGTACGCCGAGCACGCGGCCGTCGCCGTGGTCAACAGCCCCACCAGCGCGGCGGTCTCCGGTTCGCCCGAGGCCGTGCGCGCCCTGGAGGCGGAGCTCCGGCGGGACGGGATCTCGACCCGGAACATCCGGGTCGAACGGCCGGTGCACAGCCCCGGGATGGACCCGCTGATCGAGCCGCTGCGCGAACGGATCGCCGGCATCACCCCGCTGACCGGCACCCTCGACTTCCACTCCACGGCACTGGCCGACACGGTGAATCCGGTCGCCGACGTCGACTACTGGGTGCACAACCTGCGCAACCAGGTCCGGTTCGCCGAGACCGTCGCCGCGCTGAGCGAGGACGGCATCGGCACGTTCATCGAGATCGGCCCGCACGAGACGCTGCGCGGCGCGGTCGAGGAGATCGCGCTGACCCGTGGTGCCCGGGTGCACGCGGTCAACTCCCTGCGGCGCGACGAGAGCGACCGCCGCTGCCTGCTGGGGGCCGCCGCTTCGCTGTACGTCAGGGGCATTCCGCTGACCTTCGACTCGCTGTTCACCGACGACGTCGAGGTCGTTCAGACCCCGCTCGTGCAGTGGCAGAAGGACCGCTACTGGATCGACACCGACACCAGGCCGCGAGTCGAGGCCGCGTCGGCACCGGCAGTCGAGACCGTGGCCACGGCGGCGACGGCGGCCGAGCCCGTGGTCACGGCCGCGCCGAGCAGGTCGACGGCGGACATCGTCCTCGGTGAGATCTCCGACGCGCTCGGCGTACCGCAGGACAGGTTCGGCGAGGGCGCCGGACTGCGCGACTTCGGCCTGGACTCGATGCTGGCGATCCGCCTGGTCAACAGGTTGCAGTCGCTGTTCGGGCAGCGGGTGTCGCCGGTGGTGTTCCTCGACGGCCGGCCCCTTTCCGAGCTCGTCGACCACATCGTCGAGACCGTCGGCGGGCCGGCTGCGACCACGACCACCACCGCGACCCCGACGGTCGAACCGGCACCGGCACCGGCCGCGGAGGCCCCGCCGGCACCGGTACCAGCGCCCACGGCCCGGCCGGTACGGGACTTCCTCGACGACCTGAGCGAGTTGGACGCCGAGGAGCTGGTGGACGAGCTGGCCGCACGCGGTCTGCTGGAACCCACCGAGGCACCGGCACTCGACCAGCTGCGCGCCGACGGTCTGGGCTTCGAACTGGCGCCGGCCTCGCACGGCCAGGTCTCGCTGTGGTTCATGCAGCAGGTCGATCCGGACGCCGTGCCCTACAACTTCATGGTGGCCGCCCGGGTCCGGACCGCGGTCGACGAGGACGCCCTCGACCGCGCCGTGCGGGCCGTCATGGAGCGGCATCCGGCGCTGCGCACGATCTTCGTCGAGGCCGGCGGCGTCCCGCGCCAGGTCGTCCTGGACGAACCGCTGTACGAGTTCCTCGTCGTGGACAGCACGGACCTGGACGACGAGCAGGCCCGCGAGGAACTCGCCGAGTACGGCCATCTGCCGCTGGACGTGGACAACGGGCCACTGGTGCGCGTGGTGCTGATGACACGTGGCCCGGAGGACCACTACCTGCTGGTGCTCGTGCACCACATCGCCTCGGACGCGGCGTCGGCCGACGTGATGATCCGCGAACTCCAGGAGTTCTACGAGGGCGCCGACCCCGCCGACAGCACACCGGTCGCGCCCTACACGGAGTTCGTCGAGTGGGAGCGGCAGTGGCTGGCCGGCCCGGCGGCCGACGCGGCACTGGACTGGTGGTCGCGGGAGCTGGCCGACCCGCCCGCCCACCTCGACCTGTCCACCACGGAGCGCCCGCCCGGCGTCACCTACGAGGGCCGCGACCTCACGTTCCGCTGGAGCGCCGAGGAGACCCGCCGGCTCCGGGAGTTCGCGGTGCGCGAGGGCGTCTCGCTCAGCACCGTCGTGCTGGCCGGCTTCTTCGCCACGCTCAACCGCGCGGCCGGCGTCGAGGACTCCGTGCTGGCCACCGCCATCGCCCAACGCGGCGAGGCCGGCTGGGAGTCCGCCATCGGCTACTACCTGAACACGGTGCTGGTGCGGGCGAAGCCGGCCGGCGACCGCAGTTTCCGCGACCTGCTGCGCGAGGTCCACGCGTTCGCGCTCGGCCTGCTGGAGCATATGAACTACCCCCTCGACCTGCTGGCTTCCGCGCTGAAGCCGCCGCGGGCGGAGGGCCGCTCGCCGTGGTTCGACGTGGTCGTGAACTGGCTGTCCTCGGACGCCTTCCCGCGCTCCGTCAAGCTCTTCCACGGCGTCGGCGACACCCTCGCACCCGACAGCGCCCTGCCGCTGGAGCCGCTGCCCGTACGCAGGCATCTCGCCAAGTTCGACCTGGAGATCTCCATGGCCGAGGTCTCGGGCGAGGTGGTCGGCCACGTCCAGTACAAACCGAGCTACCTGGAGAAGCAGACCGTGACGGCACTGCTCACGCTCTACCGCACCGTGCTCTTCGACTCGATCGCCCAACCCGACCTGGCACTCGACGAGATCACGCCGGGCGGCCGTTTTGAGGAGACGGACCAGTGACCCAGACCCTGTACACCGAGTTCGTCGCACAGGCCGAGAAGCGGCCCGACGCCACCGCGGTCCACGCCGACACCGGCGACCTGACCTACCGCGAGCTGAACGAGCGGTCCCGCGCGCTGGCCGAACGGCTCGTCGCCGAGGGCGCCGGCCCCGGCGTCCCGGTCGGCCTCTGCATCGAGCGCAGCCCCGATCTGCTCGTCGGCCTCCTGGCCGTCCTCGGCGCCGGCTCCTGCTATGTGCCGCTGGACCCGAGGTATCCGACCGAGCGGCTGGACCTCATGGTCCGCGACAGCGGGACCCGTCTGCTGCTGACCACGCCCGCCTCCCGGGCCAACTGCCCGGCCGGCCCGACCGTGGTCGTGCTGGACGGGACCGTGAAGACCGAGCCCGGTGAGAAGCCGGTGCCGGTCGTGCCCGCGGACACCGCGTACGTGATCTACACCTCGGGCTCCACCGGCCGGCCCAAGGGCGTGGCCGTCCGGCACAGCGGCTGCGTCGCCATGCTGGACGAGATGGACCGGGTCCTCGCCGGCTGCGACCGCAGCGGCGTCTCCGCGGCCGCCTCGATCTGCTTCGACATGTCCGTGATGGAGATCTTCCCCGCGCTGTGCCGGGGCGGCGCCGTCGTCCTCGTGGAAAGCGCCGTCCACCTGCCCGAGAGCCCGCACGTCGACCGGATCACCCTGCTCCACGCCATCCCGTCGGTGATGAACAGCCTGCTCGACGCCGGCGGCCTGCCCCCGAACCTGCGCACGGTCGTGTGCGGCGGCGAGCCCCTGCGGCGCAAGCTGGTGGACCGGGTGTACCAGGAGACCGGCGCCGACCGGGTCTTCAACGCCTACGGCCCCACCGAGGGGACGGTCTTCTGCACCTTCGGACCGGTGCCGAAGGACGGCGCCGGTGAGCCCACGATCGGCTCGCCGTCGCTCAGCGCCCGGGTCCATGTGCTGGACGAGAACCTCCGGCCGCTGGCGGCCGGCGTGCCCGGTGAGCTGTACCTCGGCGGCGCGGGCCTGGCGGCCGGCTACGTCAACCGGCCGCGCACCACCGCCGAACGGTTCGTGCCGGACCCGTTCCTGGACGGCGAACGCATGTACCGCACCGGCGACGTCGTCCAGCTGACCGACAGCGGTGAGCTGGAGTTCGTCGGGCGCACCGACAACCAGGTCAAGGTGCGCGGCCACCGCATCGAGCTGGAGGAGGTCGAGGCCCGGCTGACCGGCTGCCCCGAGGTCCGGGAGGCCGCCGCCGCCGTCCAGGGCCGCCGGCTCGTCGGCTATGTCGTGCCCGAGGGCGATGCCCGGGACGGTGTCCGGGTGGACGCCGAGCTCCGGTCCACCATCACCGGCAGGCTCGCCGCCGAGCTGCCCGAGTACATGGTGCCCGGGACCATCGTGTTCCTGCCCGCGCTGCCGCTGACGCCGGGCGGCAAGCTCGACCGCGCCGCGCTGCCCGAGCCGCCGGCGGCCGACGCCGGGCGCCCCGTGACGGCCGCCGGCACGCCGACCGAGGTGGCGCTGTCGGAGATCTGGGGCCAGCTGCTCGGCCTCGAACCGGCGAGCATCGACGTCCGGGCCGCCTTCTACGACCTCGGCGGCGACTCGCTGCTGCTGGTCCGGCTGGCCAGGCTGATGACCCGGCGGTTCGACCGCCGCGTCCGGGTGCCCGACCTCTTCAGCTTCCGGGACATCCACTCCCTCGGCCGCTGGCTCGACGACGACAGCGGCGCCGCCCCCGAGATGGTCCAGTCGGCCCGCCGCCGCGGCAACATCCGCCGCGCCGCGCTGCGCGGCCGCGCCGCCGCCACCGGCAACTGAGCCCCCACCCACCCCACTTGAGCAGGAGCCTTTCATGTCCGACAGTCCAGAGCAGGACTACGACCCGGGCGACGTGGCCATTATCGGCATGGCGTGCAAGTCGCCCGGTGCCCGCACCAAGGAACAGTTCTGGGACAACCTCGTGCACGGCAGGGAGTCCGTGCGGTTCCTGTCCAAGGACGAGATCAACGTCGACGAGACGCTGATCAACAACCCGTTCTACGTGCCGGCCTGCGGGGTGCTCGACGGGTACGACGCGTTCGATCCGTCGGTGTTCGGCATCAGCGACCGGATGGCGGCCGCGATGACCCCGGAGAACCGGCTGTTCGTGGAGAGTGCCTGGGAGGCGCTGGAGGACGGCGGCTACGACCCGGACCGGGTCGGCGGCGAGGTGGGCGTCTACGGCGCCAACAACCCGCAGACCGCGGCCCTCTACAGCTCTCCGCCGGACCGGGTGTCGGTCGGCCCCGAGGCGATCGAGCACGGCCTGGCGTGGTCGCCGGACACCATGACGTCCAACGCGCTGTACTACCTGGGGCTGACCGGTGAGGCCGTCACCGTCACCACCGCCTGCGCCGGCTTCCACTACGCGGTGCACCTGGCCTGCCAGTCGCTGCTGCTCGGCCAGACCGACATGGCGATAGCCGGTGGCGCGATGGTCCGCCTGCCGCACCCGCGCGGCCATCTGTGGGAGGAGAACCGCATCCTGTCCCGGGACGGCCACACCCGCCCGTTCGACGCCAACGGCACCGGCGCCGTGCTCTCCAGCGGAGTCGTCACGATGCTGCTCAAGCCGCTGGCCGAGGCCGTCGCCGCCCGCGACCACATCTACGCCGTGATCAAGGGTTCGGCCATCAACAACAACGGTGTCAGTGCGGTGGCCTACGGTCTGGCCCAGCCCGAGCGGCTGAGCGCGTGCATCGCCAACGCCATGGAGGTCGGTGGCGTCACCCCGGACACGGTGTCCATGTACGAGGCCAACGGCCTCGGTCTGCCGATGACCGACGAGCTCGAAGTGCACGCGGTGAGCATGGCGTTCGGCAAGCAGACCGGCACCTGCTCGATCGGCGGCGTCAAGGGCAACGTCGGGCACGGCGGTGTGGTGGCGGGCGGCTTCGGTGCCGCGAAGGCCGCGATGGCGCTGTACCACCAGAAGCTGGCACCGACGATCAACCTGACGGACGTCAACGAGGACATCGACTTCCCCAGCACCCCGTTCGTACCGCAGCTCGAACTCGCCGACTGGGAGCCGGAGTCCGGCATCCGCCGCGCGGGCGCCACCGCCATCGGTGGCGGCGGCTACAACGCGCACCTGGTGCTGGAGGAGCCGCCGACCCTCGCCGCGCGTACCCCCGAGGTCGCCGACCGGCCGCGACTGGCCACGCTGTCCGCACTGGACGACGAGGCGCTGGCGCGTCAGCGCGCACGGCTGAAGGACTGGCTGGTGGCCAACCCCGACCTGCGCCTCGACGACGTCTGCTACAGCCTCAACCTGGGCCGCAAGGTGATGGGCCGCCGCTGGGCGGCCGTGGTCCGCAGCCGCGCGGAGCTGATCGAGGCGCTGTCCGCCGACGCCCCCCGCGGCCTGGCCGCCGCGACCGGCGCCGCACCGCAGGTGGACGTGTCCGCCCTCGGCCGCACCGACGGCGGGATCGTGCCGTCCGGCCAGGACGGGCAGGCGCTGTTCGACCTCGCCGCGGCCTGGGTGAACGGCGAGCGGGTGGACTTCGGCTCCCTGCACCAGGGGGAGGCCAGCCACCGCGTGCCGCTGCCCACCTACCCGTTCCAGCCGCGTCGGCTCTGGCGTACGGACTGGTGACCGTGACCACACCAGCACTGGACACCGTGGACCTGGGCGACCCCGGCACGTTCGCGAAGCACGACCTCGACGGGTTCTGGCGCCACCTGCGGGACAGCGCACCGGTGCACTGGAACCCGCCGGCCGACGGCCGCCGCGGCTTCTGGGTCCTCTCCCGCCACGAGGACATCCTGGCCGCCTACCGGGACGACGTGCACTTCACCTCCGAGCGCGGCAACGTGCTCGTCACCCTGCTCGGCGGCGGTGACGCCGGTGCCGGCCGGATGCTGGCCGTCACCGACGGGCACCGGCACCACGAGCTGCGCAAGATCCTGCAGCGGGTGCTCTCGCCGAGGGTGCTCAGCGAGGTGGCGGCGGCGGTGCGGGTCAACACCCGGCAGCTGATCCGCGAGGCGGTCGAGGCCGGTGGCTGCGACTTCGCCGAGCAGATCGCCGGCCGGATCCCGATGAACACGATCTCGAACCTGCTCGGTGTGCCCGCGCAGGACCGGGAATACCTGCTCGCGCAGACCAAGACCGCGCTGTCGACCGACGCCGAGGACGTCGACGAGGTCGACTCCGAGATGGCTCGCAACGAGATCCTGCTGTACTTCATGGACATGGTCGAGGAGCGGCGCGAGTCGCCGGGCGACGACGTGATCAGCATGCTCATCGGCAGCTCCATCGACGGTGTGCCGCTGTCCGACGAGGACATCGTGCTCAACTGCTACAGCCTCATCATCGGCGGCGACGAGACCAGCCGGCTGACGATGATCGACAGCATCCACACCCTCGCGGCCCGGCCCGAGGAGTGGCGGCGGCTCAAGCACGGTGAGGTCGCGATCGACACCGCCGTGGACGAGGTGCTGCGCTGGGCCTCCCCCACCCTGCACTTCGGGCGCAGCGTCGTCCGCGAGACCGAACTGCACGGCGTACGGCTGCGGCCGGGCGAGATCGTCACGCTCTGGCACGCCTCCGGCAACCGCGACGAGCGGGTCTTCGACCGGCCCGGGACGTTCGACCTCGGCCGCACCCCCAACAAGCACATGGCCTTCGGCTACGGACCGCACTTCTGCGTCGGCTCGCACCTGGCCAAGGTGGAGATCGCCGAACTGCTCATGGCGTTGCGGGACTTCACCGCCGGCTTCGAGCAGACCGGTGAGGCGCTGCCCATCCGGTCCAACTTCCTGACCGGGTTCTCCACGCTGCCGGTGCGGTTCCGGCCCGACCACTCCGCGACGAAAGAGGTCGACTGATGAGCGGCAACCCCTTCGACGGCGGCGACGGCGACTGGCTGGTCGTGGCGAACGCCGGCGGACAGCACGCACTGTGGCGGCCGCACCTGAAGGTGCCCGAGGGCTGGCGGATCGTCCACACCGCCACCGCCCGCGACGGCGCCCTGGACTACGTCGAACAGCACTTCACGCCGATGGCGCCGACACCGACGCCCTGACCCGCTCCGGGGGCCGGCGCCGCACCACCCGCACCCGGCCCCCGGAGCCCGGCCACACCGACCGACGACGACGCCCCTCACACGAGAACGCACCGGACACCGGAACCGCGATCGATCGGCCGTTCCCGTGCCTTGGTGGAGCGCTCTCTCAGCCGTACTGAACAGACACCCGACCAGCGACCGCCGGGAGCGCGAGTGAAGATCTACATTTCAGGACAAGGAGCATTCGCGGTGCAGGTCGCGGAGGCCCTGTGCGACGAAGGCCACGAGATCGTGGGTGCGGCCGCCCCCCGGCTGCGCAAGGGCCACTCCGACGACAGCAATGCGCTGTCCTGGGACCGCCTGCGCTCCTGGGCGTACCCCAGGAGCATCCAATGGACGGATTCGGCGGAACTGCGCGCGATGCACATCCCGGACGGGGTGGACCTCATCGTCGCCGCGCATTCGCACGCCTTCATCGGCCGCCGGACACGCGCCAGGGCCAACGTCGCGACCATCGGCTACCACCCCAGCCTGCTGCCGTTGCACCGCGGCCGGGACGCGATCCGGTGGACGATCCGCGACGGTGACAAGGTGACGGGCGGAAGCGTCTACCACCTCACCGAACGCACCGACGCCGGCCCGATCGCCGCGCAGGAGCACCTGTTCGTCCCCCCGAACTCGACCGCACAGAGCCTCTGGCGCGACCACCTGGCCCCACTCGGCGTACGCCTCCTGGTACGGGTGGTCACCGACCTCGCCGAGGACCGCCGCATCGAGGTCCCCCAGGACGAGAAACTGGCAACCTGGGAACCCGCCATGGACGCGCCTCCCCTCTTCAAACCCGAACTCATAGCCCTCCCCGGCACAACCCCCGTCAACGGCAACAAGTGGGCGCTCCACACTCCCTGAAACCGCAACCCCCGCCCACAGACAGCCAGGGCCCTGACAGCGCGATTCCCCCCGCCCGCGCTGGTCAGGGCCCGCCGCGCCTACCGCTGGGGGCGACCGTGCCGGTGGTGTGCAGGGAACGGGCGGCTTCCGGGGGTAGCCGGTGCCTGGTTCGTGTTCCCGACGCCAGGCAGCGACCGAAGGTGTTCCATCGGCCGTTCCGCTGCGGTCACCCCGTACGAAAGTAGGGGGTGTTGACCGCCAACCAGCCGATGCGGGAGACAAGTTGCGTACCCATGCTGATCTGGTGAACAAGCTGAAGGGCCGGGGCTGGCCGTGGTGGGCCGAGGCACTGATGATCTGCGTCGTCGGCGCGGGAACGGTGCAACAGGCGTATGTAGGTGCGGGTGCCACACTGCTCAGCCCCCGCGTCGGGGTGGCCGTGGCGTTGACGCTCTCGGTCCTGCTGCGGCGCCGTTGGCCGGTGTTCGCCTTGGTGAGCACCATGGTCGGCGCGTTGCTGCTGGGACTGTTCTTCCCGCTCCTGATCGTGTTCTTCTACCGTGTCGCCCAGGGCCGGTTCCTCTTCGAGGGGCTGTGCGTGGTGGTCGCGATGATCGGAAGTTCGCTGGCGCATCCGGGGAGCAGCCTGTGGATGACCCGTAAATACGGGCCGCTGCTGGTGCTGCTGCTCGCTGTGATCATCGGGCTGTGGACGGGCAACCGCCGCCGGCACGTCGCCTCGCTCGCCGAACAGGTCGACCGTCTGCGGGTGGAACGAGAACTCCGCGCCGAACAGGCCAGGTTGGAGGAGCGCACCCGGATCGCCGGCGAAATGCACGATGTGCTCGCCCACCGGCTCACGGTCATCGCCCTGCACACCGGTGCCCTCAAGCGGCGGGCCGCCGAACTCCCCGAGCCGGTGGCCGACCGGATCGGCCTGCTGCGCACCGCGTCCACCGAAGCGCTCGGCGATCTGCGCGACGTGCTGGGCGTGCTGCGCGGCCACGACATTGGCGAGAGGCAAGCCTCACGGGTCCCCGGTCTGCCGGCACTGTCGACAGTGATCGACGAGGCGCGGGCGGCCGGACAGCAGATCGAAGCGGTCCTTGAGGGCCACCCCGACTCCGTACCGGCCAGTCATCGTCTGGCCATCCACCGACTTGTGCAAGAAGCCCTGACCAACGCCCGTAAGCACGCCGCCGGAGCGACCGCACAGCTTGAGGTGCGCTACGGCCCGCCGCAGTCCACGGTGGCGATCCGCAACCCCGCCGGCGCCTCGCTGGAGGCCGCGCCCGAGGGTTCGGGCTACGGCCTGGTGGGACTGGCTGAGCGGGTGGCCGCACTCAACGGCCGGCTGGAGTACGGCCCTACGGAATCAGGAGGCTGGCAGGTGGCCGCCACCATCCCGCTCGACGACGAGCGCAGCAGGGAGCCGGCGTGATCCGGACGATGCTCGTCGACGACGACGTCCTGGTGCGGCCGGCGCTCGCCGACATCCTTCAGGACGCACCAGGCATCACCGTCGCCGCACGGGCATCCGACGGCCGGGAAGCCGTCCAACGGGCCGGCACGCAGCGCCTGGACGTCGTGCTGATGGACGTGCGGATGCCCCACATGGACGGGATCGAGGCCACCAGACGGCTGGTCGCGCTGCCCGATCCACCCAAGGTCGTGATGCTCACGACGTTCGACCTGGACCAGTACGTCTACGACGGACTGGCCGCCGGCGCGGTCGGCTTCCTGCTCAAGGACACCGACCCTGCGGACATCATCCGGGCCGTCGAGGTCGTCGCCGAGGGGCAGGCCATGCTGCACCCCTCCGCCGCCCGACGGCTCATCGAGCACCATCACCACACGGCACGCGGCGCCTCGGCCGCCGCCCGGGCCCGGGTGGAGCGCCTGACGCCGCGCGAGACCAATGTGCTCAGGCTCCTGGCCGACGGTGCGTCCAACGCCGAGATCGCCACCGGGCTGGGTATGCGGGAGAGCACGGTGAAAGCGCACGTCAGCCGCATCCTGGCAGCCCTTGAGGTGGACAACCGGGTACAGGCGGCACTGTGCGCCAGGGACGCCGGGCTGGCGGGCTGAAGCCGCGGCCCATCATCGTCGCGCCACCGGCAGATCGCCAAACAGCGCCCCAAGGACAAGTTCCCGTATCTGACCGGCACCACCACGGACCCCCACCAAGGAGAAGATCAAAGCCTTCGACTCGTACTCGTGCCCGCGTCAGGCCACGTCGTTTCAGCGGCCGCCCAGGCTGCTTCCGCCGTCGACGTCGAGGACGTGGCCGGTGATGAAGCCCGCCTCGTCGGAGAGCAAGAACGTCACGGCCGCGGCGACATCGTCGGGGGTGCCCAGGCGCCCCATCGGGATCGACGCGATCGCCCGTCGCTCGCCCTCGCTGCCGACCGGCCGCGCACGGCGGAACAACTCCGTCGCGGTCGGGCCGGGCGACACCGCGTTGGACGTGATGCCGTCCGGGGCCAGTTCCAACGCCCACGACCGCGTGCAACCCACCAGCGCACTCTTGGCCGCCGCATAGGACGTGCGGTCCTTGGCCCCATACGTCGCCCGTGACGTGATGTTCACGATCCGGCCGAACCGCTGCGCACGCATCACCGGCACCAGTGCCTGGACGATCTGAACCGAAGCACGCAGGTTCAAGTCGACCACCTGCTGCAAGACCGTCAGGTCCAGCTCCTCGATGGGCTGTGGCTGGGCGATACCCGCATTGTTGACCACCCGACACACCGCATGCCCTCGGGTCACCTCCTTGAGCATGCGCGCGGTGTCCTCGACATCGGCGAGATCGCACCGCAGGAACGTGCCGGGGAACTCCTCCTCCGGCGCACTCCGGGCCACACCGATGACCCCGTACCCTGCCTTCGCCAACTGCCGGGAAACCGCCAACCCGATGCCCTTGCTGGCACCGGTGACCAGAACGTCGTGCATGCGCTCTTCGAACCTCCACAGTTTTCGGGACGTTGCTCGCCCCGTCGCCTTGTCGCCTTGTCGCCTTGTCGCCTCGGATGGATACGGTCGTGCACCCATGGTGACACCCCTCCCAACCCGCCGGCTCCGCACCCCCGTTCCGCACCGAGTCCGAGCATGCACTGACCGTGGGCCGAGACGCAGCTCAGCTCACGGTCAGCGGGCAGATGGCCACGCGACCGGCCTGGACGCCCACGTTCGGGCCCGTCAGGACGCTTCCGGGAAGTGGCAGGCCGCCTGGTGGGCTGTGTTCGGCTTCAGTGGGCGCAGTGTGGGGGTGTCCGTGTGGCAGATGCCCTGGGCCTTGGGGCAGCGCGGGCGGAGGGCGCAGCCCGGTGGGTGGGTGGCCGGGCGGTCGGGGACTTGCCTGCGGGAGCGGAGCGGGGAGTCCGGGGAAGGGTCGCCGAGGAGGGAGACGCGTGCGCGGGCTCGTTCCACGGCTGGGTCGGGTACCGGGACGGCGGAGAGCAGGGCGCGTGTGTAGGGGTGCGCGGGGGCCGCGTACACCTGCGCCTTCGGGCCGATCTCGACGATCCGGCCGAGGTACATCACGGCGACCCGGTCGCACACCCGCTTGACGACCGACAGGTCGTGGGCGATGAAGAGGTAGGCCAGGCCGAGTTCGTGCTGCAGCCGCGCCATGAGGTTGACGACCTGGGCCTGGACGGAGACGTCGAGGGCGGAGACGGGTTCGTCGGCGACGACCAGGCGGGGGCCGGTGGCCAGGGCGCGGGCGATGCCGATGCGCTGCGCCTGACCGCCGGAGAACTCGTGGGGATAGCGGTCGAGGTGTTCGGGGATGAGCCCCACCCGCTCCATCAACTCGGCGGCACGCGCCCGTGCCTCGGCTGCCGGAGTGCCCTGAACGAGCAGGGGGTCGGCGATGATCCGAGCCACGGTCTGGCGCGGGTTGAGGGAGGAGTGCGGGTCCTGGAAGACCATCTGCAGGTCCCTGCGGAGTGGCTTGAGTTCGCGCTGTGACAGGTGGCTGATGTCCCGGCCGTCGTAGGTGACCGATCCGGCGGTGGGTTCCAGGAGGCGGACGATCAGGCGGCCGGTGGTGGACTTGCCGCACCCGGATTCTCCGACGAGTCCCAGCGTCTCGCCCGCGGACACATCGAAGGTGATGCCGTCGACGGCCCGGACCGGGGCGGCGGCCCGCCGTCGCCCGGGGAAGGTCATGCTCAAGTCCCGTACGGAGAGGAGGGGTTCGGTGGACATTTCGGTGGGCGGTTCAGTGGGCGATGCAGTAGTCGGTTCTGTGGGCGGTTCTGTGGGCGGTTCTGTGGGCGTCATGAGGTTTCGCCTTTGTGCGTGGGGAAGTGGCAGGCCGCGGGGTGGCCGGGCGGGCCGGTGAGGTGGGGGCGCTCGGTCTCGCAGCGGGTGCGCTCCTCGGGGGCCGCGCCGGCGAGTCGGGGGCAGCGGGGCGCGAACGCGCAGCCGGGGGCGGGGGTGAGCAGGGAGGGCGGACTGCCGGTGATGGCCCGTAGGGGTGCGTCGCCGTCGTCGTCGAGGCGGGGCAGGGAGTCGAGGAGGGCGCGGGTGTAGGGGTGGGCCGGTGTGGCGAAGAGGGTGTCCACGTCGGCCTGTTCGACGGCTCTGCCTCCGTACATCACCAGGACCTCGTGGGCGACACGGGCGACCACACCGAGGTCGTGCGTGATCATGATGACGGCCAGTTGCCGCTCCTCCTGGATCCGGGCGAGGAGTTCCAGGATCTGTGCCTGGACGGTGACGTCCAGGGCGGTGGTCGGTTCGTCCGCGATGAGCAGGTCGGGTTCGCAGGCCAGGGCCATGGCGATCATCACGCGCTGGCGCATGCCGCCGGAGAACTGGTGCGGGTGGTCGCGCGCCCGGCGTCGCGGCTCGGGAATGCCGACCTCGGCGAGCGCGTCCACGGCACGCGCACGGGCGGCTCGCCTGCCGGTGCCGAAGTGCACGCGGTGGTGCTCGGCGATCTGCTCGCCCACGGTGTAGTAGGGGTGGAGGGCGGACAGCGGGTCCTGGAAGATCATCGCCATCTTCCGGCCGCGCAACCGGTTCAGCTCGCGCTCCGCCAGGCCGGTCAGTTCCCGGCCGTCCAGCGTGATGGAGCCGCCGACCGAGGCGCCGGTGTGCAGTCCCATCAGGGCCAGGGAGGTGACGGACTTGCCGGAGCCGGACTCGCCGACGATGCCGAGGGTTTCCCCCCGCCGTACCTCGAAGTCGAGGCCGTCCACGGCCCGTACGGGACCGCGCGGGGTGGCGAAGGTGACCGTCAGGTCCCGTACGCGCAGGAGGGTGTCGGGGGCGGCGTTCATCAGTACCTCACTCGCGGGTCCACGACGGCGTACAGCAGGTCGACGGCCAGGTTGGCGAGGACGATGAAGGTGGCCGCCAGCAGCGTCACGCCGAGGATCACCGGCTGGTCGCCGCTGGAGAGGGCACCGTAGAAGAGCCGTCCGACGCCGGGGAGCCCGAAGAGGGACTCGGTGATCACCGCGCCGGCGAGCAGCCCGCCCAGGTCCATGCCGAAGAGGGTCAGGAGGGGTGTCATGCCGGCCCGCAGGCCGTGTTTGACCACGACGGTCCGGTACGGCAGGCCCTTGGCGCGGGCGGTGCGGATGTAGGGCTCCGCCATCGTCTCGATCATCGAACTGCGGCTCTGCCGCGCGTACATCGCCACGTACAGGACGGCCAGGGCCAGCCAGGGCAGGAGCAGGTTCGACGCCCAGTGCAGCGGGTCGTCGCCGAAGGGCACATAACTCGGGTAGGGCAGCAGGCCGGCGATCCGGATCACGCCGTAGATCAGCATCATCGAGGTGAAGTAGACCGGCAGCGAGGCGGCGGCCACGGAACCGACCATGAGAGCGCGGTCGGTGAGGGTGTCCTTGCGCAGGGCCGCGACGACCCCCGCGGACAGCCCGAGGACGAGCCAGATCGCGGCGGCGCCCAGAGCCAGTGAGGCGGAGACCGGCAGACGGTCCATCAGGAGGTCCCAGACGTCCGCGCTGTTCTCGTAGGAGTAGCCCAGGCACGGGACGTGGCAGTGCAGCGTGTACTGGCCGCTGCCCATGGTGCGGCCGGTGAAGATGCCGGTGACGAAGTCGGTGAACTGTCGCCACAGCGGCTGGTCGAGACCCATGTGCGCTCGGATCGCCGCCAGTCGTGCGGTGCTGCACGACTTGCCGCAGGCGGCGGCCGCCGGGTCGGACGGCAGGACGTAGAAGATGACGAAGGTGACGGCGGCGACGGCGATCAGGACGCCGATCACACTGAGCAGCCGGCGGCCGGCGTAGGAGATCATGTGCGGCTTCCCCTCGGGTCCAGGACGTCCCGCAGCGCGTCGCCGAGCAGCGTGAACGCGAGCACGGTGAGGAAGAGGCAGCTGCTGGGGATGACGAAGTACATGGGGTCGGTGTCGTAGAAGGCGACGCTCTCGGCGATCATCTGGCCCCAGGAGGGGGTGGGCGGGCGGACGCCGACGCCCAGATAGCTCAGCGCCGCCTCGGTGGCGATCATCCCCGGGATGATCAGGGTGGTGTAGGCGATGACCGGTCCGGCGACGCCCGGGAGGACCTCGCGGGTGAGGATCCGCCAGGGGCCGGAGCCGCCGACGCGGGCGGCGTCGACGTACTCGCGGTGCTTGAGCGAGAGCGTCTGGCCGCGTACCACACGGGCGATACCGGGCCAGCCGAAGAGCCCGATGACGGCGGTCATCAGCACGATCCGGTTGACGTCCCGTGCCACCGACATCATCGCGATCATGAAGATGAGGGACGGAAAGGACATGGTGAGGTCCATCAGCCGGGAGAGCACCGCGTCGGTGCGGCCGCCGAAGTAGCCGGCCGCGATACCGGCCGCCGTGCCGGCGACGACGACGATCGCGGTGGCGGTGAGGGCGATGAGCAGGGAGACCTGGGCGCCGTGCACGACCCGGGCGAACAGGTCGCGGCCGGTGACGGGTTCGACCCCGAGCCAGTGGTCGGCGGAGATTCCGCCGAGCGGGCCGATGGGCTGACCGCCCAGGTAGGGGTCGACGGCGGTCTTGTCGAACTCCTCGGGTGACCAGCCGCCCAGCGCGCTCAGCAGCGGGGCGGCCACCGCCATGAGCGCGAAGAGCGCGATCACGACGAGGGCGATCTTCACGGAGGTGCGTCGGCGCAGCTGCTCCCAGGCGCGCTGCCAGGGGCCGCTGCCGGCCGGGGCGACGGTGGAGGCGGGGACGGAGGTGGTGGCCATGACGGTGTCCCCTTCAGCCTTCGCTCTTGGCGGGGTCCTTGAGGCCGACCGAGGCGTAGTCGAGCTGGCCGGCGAAGGAGGTCTGCCCGTATGCGCCCGCGACGTTGGTCCCGACCACCAGCGGCCAGCGCCGCACCAGCACGGGTACCGCCGGAGCCTTGGCGAGGATCTCGCCGTCCAGCTTCCGCCAGGCCGCGGTCGCCTTCCCGGCGTCGGTCATGGCGGCGATCTCGTCCATCCGCCGCATGGTCGGGGCGTCCCGGAAGAGGGAGTGGTTGCCGGAGTTTCCCTTCTCCTTGATGGAGCGGCCGTCGAAGACGAAGGGCAGGAAGGTGGAGCCGGACGGGTAGTCGGGACACCAGCCGGTGTAGACCATGTCGGTGCGGTGGGTGGTGTCGCCGATGGTGGCGTAGAACGCGGACGGGTCGACCGTCTCGATGGTGACCTTGATGCCGGCCTTGGCGAGCGCCTGCTGGATCGCCTCGGCCCGGCCCTTGTCACCGTTGGAGACCGTCATCGTGGTGGTGAAACCGTTCGCCTTGCCGGCCTCCTTCAGCAACTGCCTGGCCTTGGCCGCGTCCCCGGTGGTGGGGATCCTCAGGGCGTCGGGCTGTTTGCCGCCGAAGAGCGCGGCGGGCATGTACGCGGTGGACACGTCGTTGAAGGCGGGACCGCCGGAGGCGGTGATCACGGCCTCCTTGTCGAGGGCGTACTGCACGGCCTGACGGACCTTCACATTGTTGAAAGGGGCCCGCCCGGTGTGCATCTGCACCATGTCGGTGCAGTTCATCGACTCGGCCAGCAGCCGTTCGCGGACGTCGGCCCTGGGCAGGACCTTGCCCGCGCTCTCCGGCCGGAGTGCGTACCAGGGCACGGTGGAGGCGTCCGCGCCCCGGCTGGCGACCATCCGGTCGTCGATCTGGTTGGCTCTGAGCCCCATGACCATGACGAGCCTGTCCGGGTACGCCTTGCGTATCGGGTCCGTCCCGGGGTCCCAGTGGGTATTGCGGACCAGGACCAGCTTCTTGTTCCGCTGGTACGTCTCGATCTTGTACGGGCCCGAGGAGAACGGCCGGTTGTCGTACTGGGGCCCGGTGTCCTTCGCCTTCGGCACCGGGGCGAAGGTGGGCATCACCGTCGCGTTGGGGAACTCCGCGAAGGGCCTTCGGAGTTCGAAGACGATGGTCCGGTCGTCCGGTGTCCTGATGGAGTCCAGCTGCCTGCCGTCGGCCGGACCCTGGTATCCCTCGGCGTCCTTGAGGTAGCGGGCCGCGTAGTCGGCGCCGCCGGGCAGGTCCGGGGAGAAGGACCGCTCCACGTTGTATTTGATGTCCTGGGCGGTGACCGGCGTCCCGTCCTCGTAGGTGATCCCCGGCTTGAGGTGGAAGGTCCAGGTCCTGGCGCCGTCCGAGGGTGTGCCGAGGTCGGTTGCGAGGTCGGGGACCAGCTCGCCGCCGGCGGTCCCGGGGGCCGCCTTGTACGACACCAGGGTGCGGTAGAGCAGCCGGGTCCCGAAATCCATCGCATTGACCACCCAGTTGCGGGCCGGGTCGAGGTGGGTGAGGTCCTGGTCGGACAGGATGGTGAGGGTCCCGCCTTTCTGCGGTGTGCCGCCAACGACCCGGCCGTTGTTGGCCGTTGCGAGGTTCTTTCCGTGGGCTCCGTCCGCCTGCCGCCCGCCGGAACAGCCGGCCGTGCCGAGGAGGAGGGCCGCCGTCAGCGCGGTGGACAGGGCGGCGGACAAGGTGCGGGAAGTGCGCTTCTTCATGGGTGGGTCACTCCGGAAGCGATCGGACAGCCAGAGCTGGCTGGAGCGTGACGGGTAACATAGTAATGTGAAATTGCACTGACAAGGTGTCGGTGCAGAACTCACCTCCCTCCAAGGGCAATTGAGTGCGGACCCTTGGCAGGCGAGAGTGCAATGTGAAATATTACCGAGGTGCTGACAAGGAACTCCGCAGACGTCATCGTCGTCGGGGCAGGCGTGGTTGGCGCGGCTTGCGCCTACTACGCCGCCCGGTCCGGTCTCCGTGTCGCCGTACTGGACCGTGGCTCCGTGGCGGGCGGTACGACGGGGGCCGGCGAGGGCAACCTCCTGGTGTCCGACAAGGAGCCGGGCCCCGAACTCGAACTGGCCAGGATTTCCGGCGAGTTGTGGCGCAAGCTGGCCCAAGAGCTCCCGCCGGACATCGAGTACGAACCCAAGGGCGGACTGGTCGTCGCTTCCGACGAGGCGGGGATGGCCGCGCTGCGCGACTTCGCGTCCGGGCAGCGCGGGGCGGGCGTCACGGCGGAGGAGGTCCCGGCCGACCGCCTGCCGGACCTCGAACCCCATCTCGCCGCCGGACTGGCCGGGGGCTTCCACTATCCGCAGGACGCACAGGTCATGCCGGCGCTCGCCGCCGCACATCTGCTGCGTGCGGGCGGCGAGCAGGTCCGGCTGCGCCTCGGCGAGGAGGTCACCGGCCTGCTCACCGGGGCGAGTGGCGAGATCCGGGGAGTGCGGACGACGGCCGGGGAACTCCACGCCCCGTACGTGGTGAACGCCGCCGGGACCTGGGGCGGTGAGATCGCCCGCCTGGCACGGGTCGCGCTGCCGGTCCGGCCCCGGCGGGGCTTCGTCCTGGTCACCGAGCCGCTGCCGCGCGTGGTGCGCCGCAAGGTGTACGCGGCCGACTACGTCGCCGACGTGGCCAGTGGCTCCGCGACGCTGCAGACATCGGCGGTGGTGGAGGGCACCCCGGCGGGGCCGGTCCTGATCGGCGCCAGCCGGGAACGGGTCGGCTACGACCGCACACTCTCACCCGAGGCGCTGCGGCGCCTGGCGGCCCAGGCCACCGCCCTGTTCCCGGTCCTGGCCGGGGTCCGGGCGATGCGCACCTACGTCGGCTTCCGTCCGTACCTTCCGGACCACCTGCCCGCCATCGGCCCCGATCCGCGCGTCCCCGGCCTGCTGCACGCCTGCGGCCACGAAGGCGCGGGGATCGGGCTGGCCCCCGCCACCGGACTGGCCGTCGCACGGTCGCTGACCGGTGGCGAACCGCCGCTCGACCTCACCCCGTTCAGGCCGGAACGCTTCTCCCCGGCCGCCTGAAATCCGCCCGTCCGATGAGCCACCGCCCGACATGTAACTGCCGACACGCCACCGCCGGACACGTCACTGTCCGACACGTCACTGTCCGATGAGTCATGAGAGGAGGAGCCATGGCCCGTACCCCCGCCGAACTGGTCGGGGCCCGGCCCGGTCCGCCCTTCCGGATCACCTTCGACGGGCGCGCCGTGACCGCTCTGCCCGGCCAGTCCGTCGCCGCCGCCCTGTGGGGAGCCGGGATCCTGGCCTGGCGCACCACGCGCGGCGGCGGACGCCCGCGGGGCGCGTTCTGCGGCATCGGCCAGTGCTACGACTGCCTCGCCACCGTCAACGGAGAGCCGAACCGGCGGGCCTGCCTCGTTCCGGCCCGGCCGGGGGACGTCATCACCACCCAGGAAGGACACGGCCGTGCCGATCTCGGCGTCTGAACCGTACGACCTCGCGGTGATCGGTGCCGGCTCCGCCGGTCTCGCCGGAGCCGTCACGGCAGGTGAACTCGGGCTGTCCGTCGCCCTGTTGGACACCTCTCCGCAGACGGGCGGACAGTTCTACCGCACCCCGGCCCCCGCCCTGGGAGCCGTCCGGCCCGAGGCCCTGCACCACGACTGGTCCGCCTACACCGACCTGCGACGACGGCTGGCCCGGAGCGACGTCCGCCATCTTCCCGGGCATCATGTGTGGAGCGTGACGCAGGACGACGAGGAGGGCACGGGCGGCGGGGCGGGTGACGGGCTGTGGGCAGTGCACGCCGTCACCGGGGCCGACGGCTGCGGTGAGCGCCCCGTGCGGGTACGGGCCCGTGCGGTGCTCCTCGCGACCGGCGCCTACGAACGGCAACTCCCCTTCCCCGGCTGGACGTTGCCCGGTGTCGTGGGAGCCGGCGGGGCCCAGGCCATGCTCAAGTCGGGTCTGGTGCTGCCGGGGCGGGAGGTCGTCGTGGCGGGGAGCGGCCCGTTGCTGCTCGCGGTGGCCTCCTCGCTGGCGGCTGCCGGCGCGCGAGTGCCGGCCGTCGTCGAGGCGTCCGGTTATCTGCGCTACGCCCGCCACCTCCGGGCGCTGGCCACGAATCCGCACAAGGCCGCCGAGGCGCTGGTCCACGGCGCGGCGTTGCTGCGCCACGGGGTGCGGGTGCGGCAGCGCAGCGCCGTCACCGAGGTGCACGGCACGGATCGGGTGGCGGCCGTCACCGTCATGCGTCTCGATCGCGACTGGCGCCCCGTACGGGGGACGGGACGCCGGATCGCCTGCGACGCGCTGGCCGTCGGACACGGCCTCGTCCCCCAGATCGAGCTGGCCGTGACGCTCGGCTGCGCCACCCGCCCGCTGTCCGACGGCACCCGGGCCCTGACCCTGGACGACCTCCAGGAGACTTCGGTACGCGGCCTGTGGGCGGCGGGTGAGACCGGCGGGGTGGGCGGGGCCCAACTGGCCCGGATGGAAGGGGAACTGGCGGCGGTGGCGGTGGCCGCACGCGTCCGGGGACGCCCCGCCCACGGCGGCCGGGTCCGGGAGCTCCGGCGCCGCCGGGACCGGATGCGCGCCTTCGCCGACGCGATGACCGCCGTCCACGCGCCCGGCCCCGGGTGGCCGCGCTGGCTCGCCGACGACACCGACGTGTGCCGCTGCGAGGAGGTCACCGCCGGGCGGATCCGGACGGCGGTCGAGGACCTCGGGGCGCGGGACGCGCGCACCGTCAAACTGCTCACCCGAGCCGGTATGGGCTGGTGCCAGGGCCGGATGTGCGGTGCGGCGGTGGCCTGCCTCGCGGCCCGGGGCCACCCCGCCGAACCGTCGGCCGAACGCCGCCCGTTCGCCACTCCCGTCCCGCTCTCGGCACTCGCCGCACTCGACGACCCGGCCGCACCGGTCGTACCGGCCGTCACCGAGCCAGGGCCCCTCACCGATGAACCCGGTGACCACACCCCACAGTAAAATGTCACATTCCATAGAGAGGTGTTTCGTTCACATGACCGTCTCCACCACCTGGAACCCCGACCGTCCGTGGCGCGGAATCATGGTCGCCACCGCCCTTCCCCTGCGGGACGATCTCTCCGTCGACCACGACGCCTACGCCGAGCACGTGCGCTGGCTGATCGACAACGGCTGCGACGGCGTCGTGCCCAACGGCTCGCTCGGCGAGTACCAGACCCTCACCGACGAGGAGCGGGCCCGCGTCGTCCGTACCGCCGTCGAGGCGGCGGGCGACGGGGCGCGGGTCATGCCCGGCGTCTCCGCCTACGGCAGCGGCGAAGCCCGGCGCTGGGCGGAGCAGGCGGCCGACGAGGGCTGCGGCTCGGTGCTGCTGCTGCCCCCGAACGCCTACCGGGCCGGCGAGCCGGGCGTACGCGCCCACTACGCCGAGGTCGCCCGCGCCGGGATACCGGTCGTCGCCTACAACAACCCCATCGACACCAAGGTCGACCTCACCCCCGGCACGCTGGCCGGGCTGCACCGGGACGGCAGCATCGTCGCCGTGAAGGAGTTCACCGGCGACGTCCGCCGGGCCTACGAGATCGCCGAACTCGCCCCGGAGCTCGACCTGTTGATCGGCGCCGACGACGTCCTGCTCGAACTCGCCCTGGCCGGCGCCGTCGGCTGGATCGCCGGCTACCCCAACGCCTTCCCCACCAGCTGCGCCACGCTGTACCACGCCGCCGTCGCCGGCGACCTGGCCACGGCCCGCCCGCTCTACAAGTCCCTGCACCCCTTGCTGCGCTGGGACTCCAAGACGGAGTTCGTGCAGTCCATCAAGTTGTCCATGGACATCGTCGGGCGGCGCGGCGGACCCACCCGCCCGCCGCGTTCCCCGCTCACCGGGCAGACCGAGGCGGCGGTGCGGACCGCCACGCAGAAGGCCGTCGCCGACGGTCACCGCTGACCACGTCACCCGCTCGTCGACGACCAGAGCACCCCGTCCACCGAAGGGAAGCCCGTGCGCACCCGCCATGTCTTCCACGCCGTCGACTCCCACACCGAGGGCATGCCCACCCGCGTGATCACCGGCGGCGTCGGCGTGATCCCCGGCACCACCATGGCCGAGCGGCGGACGTACTTCATCGAGCACCTGGACCACCTCCGGACGCTCCTGATGTACGAACCACGCGGTCATGCCGCCATGAGCGGCGCCATTCTCCAGCCGCCCACCCGCCCCGACGCCGACTACGGGGTCCTCTACATCGAGGTCTCCGGGCTGCTCCCGATGTGCGGGCACGGCACGATCGGGGTCGCCACCGTCCTGGTCGAGACCGGCATGGTGCCGGTGACCGAACCGGTCACCACCGTCCGGCTCGACACTCCGGCGGGGCTGGTGAGCGTCGACGTACGGGTGGCGGACGGCGCCGCCACGTCCGTCACCCTCACCAACGTCCCCGCCTTCTGCGCCGCCCTGGACCGCACGGTCGAGGTGCCCGGGTACGGCACGGTCGCCTACGACCTGGCGTTCGGCGGAAACTTCTACGCGTTCGTCGAACTCGACGCGCTGGGGCTGCCGTTCGACCGCGGCCGCAAGGACGACCTGCTGGCCGCCGGACTCGCCGTCATGGACGCCGTCAACGCCTCGCCGGAACGGCCCGTGCACCCCGAGCGGCCGGAGATCACCGGAGTCAAGCACGTCTACCTCGCCGCTCCCGGCTCCGACGCCCGCCACTCGCGGCACGCGATGGCCATCCACCCCGGCTGGTTCGACCGCTCCCCCTGCGGAACGGGCACCTCGGCCCGGATGGCCCAGCTGCACGCCCGCGGCCGACTCCCCCTGGACCGCGACTTCGTCAACGAATCCTTCATCGGCACCCGCTTCACGGGCCGTCTGGTCGCAGAAACCACGGTCGGCGCCCTGCCCGCCGTCGTACCGACCGTCACCGGACGCGCCTGGATCACCGGCACCGCCCAGTACTTCCTCGACCCGGACGACCCCTTCCCCGGAGGTTTCCTCCTGTGACCGACACCACCGACACCGCCCCCCTCCTCACCTCGCACAACCCGGCCGATCCCGCCGATGTCCTGCTCCGTATTCCGGCGCCCGGCGCCCCGGGGGCGGCCGACGCCGTGGAGCGGGCCCGCACCGCCCAGCCCGACTGGCTGCGCGGCGGGGCGGCCGCCCGCTCGGCCGCGCTCGGCGCGGTCGCCGCGGCCCTGGACGCCGCCGCGGCCGAACTGACCGCACTCGCCGTCCGCGAGGTGGGCAAACCGCTCGCCGAGGCCCGGGCCGAAGTCGCCCGCACGGTCGCGATCTGGCGGTACTACGCCCAGGCCCCCTACGAACCCGTCGGCGCCGTCCACGAGACCGCCGCGGGCCCCGGCCTGCTGCTCACCCGCCGCCGCCCGCACGGCGTGGCCGGACTGATCACGCCCTGGAACTTCCCGTTCGCCATCCCCAGTTGGAAGGCCGCCCCGGCGCTGGCGGCCGGCAACGCGGTCGTCCTCAAGCCCGCCCCCGAGGCCACCGCCTGTGCACAGCGCCTGACCGAGATCGTTCAACAGGAGCTACCCGACGGGGTGTTCACCCTCCTGCCCGGCGGAGCCACCGAAGGCCGGGCGCTCGTCTCCACCGCCGACGTCGTCTCCTTCACCGGCTCCACCGCCGTGGGCCGGGACGTCGCCCGCGCCGCCGCGGAACGGGGCGTCCCGGTCCAGGCCGAGATGGGCGGGCTCAACGCGGCGATCGTCCTCCCCGACGCCGACATCGAACGCACGGCGGCCCAGCTCGCCGCCGCCATCGCCGGGTACGCGGGGCAGAAGTGCACCGCCACCAGCCGCGTCATCGCGGTCGGCGCGGCCCTCGCCCCCCTGCGCGAGGCGCTCGCCGCGGCGCTGCACGCCGTACCCGTCGGCGATCCGGCCGACGCGGCGACCGTGAGCGGGCCGCTCATCAGCGCAGCGGCCCGCGACCGGGTCGGCGACGCCTGGCGGGGCCTGCAGTCGGTGGTGGGCGGAACGGTGCCCGACGGGCCCGGCTGGTACGCGACCCCGACCCTGGTCGAGAAGGTGCCCGCGGGGCACCGCCTGCTGCGCGAGGAGATCTTCGGTCCGCTCGCCGTCCTGCTGCCCGCCGACGACCTCGACCATGCCGTGCACCTCACCAACTCCGTGCCGTACGGCCTGGTCACGTCGGTCCACACCGCCGATCTGGACGTGGCGCTGGGAGGTCTGGACCAGCTCGACACCGGAATGATCCGGATCAACGCACCGTCCACCGGTGTCGACTTCCACCTGCCGTTCGGCGGCACCAAGGCATCCAGCCACGGGCCGCGCGAACAGGGGCGGGCGGCGCTGGAGTTCTACACCTCCACCCGGACCTACACCCTGTCACCGTCGAAGGCAACGTGACATTGTACGGTGGTCCACACCAGACCGAAGGGACCACGAGCGCCATGGGGCACCTGAAGCACCGCGACCTCAACGTCGGCCGGGAGCGGCTGCGCGACCAGGTCAGCAACGCCCTGCGGGCCGCCCTGATCTCCGGTGAACTGCGTCCGGGCATGGTGTACTCGGCGCCGGTCCTCGCCGAGGACTTCGGCATCTCGGCCACCCCCGTGCGCGAGGCGATGCTCGACCTGGCCCGCGAGGGTCTGGTCGAGCCCGTCCGCAACCGGGGCTTCCGGGTCACCGAGGTCAACGAGCGCGACCTCGACCAGTTCACCGAGATCCGCGCGCTCATCGAGATCCCCACGGTCGGCCGGGTCGCCCGCACCGCCGCCCGCGAGGAACTGGAGGCGCTGCGCCCGGTTGCCGAGGAGATCGTACGGGCCGCCCGCGAGCACGACCTCATCGGCTATCTGGAGGCCGACCGGCGGTTCCACCTCTCGCTCCTCGCGCTCTCCGGCAACGACCGCCTCGTCGAGACCGTCGGCGATCTGCGCAAGCGTTCCCGCCTGTACGGGCTCACCGCCCTCGACGAGCGCGGTGAACTGATCCCCTCGGCCGAGGAACACCTGGAACTCCTCGACCTGATGCTCGCCGGCGACGCGAAGAAGGCCGAGCGGTGCATGGCCAGGCACCTGGGCCACGTCCGCTCCCTGTGGGCCGGCGGCGGCAGCTCTGCCCCGGCCGAGACCAAGGGGGCGGCGAGGCAGCGCTCCGGGCAGCGTTCTTCCTGAGGCGCTGAGGCAGCGAAGGGGCCTCCATAACGCCGCGCTATGCCCGGACGAGGGCTCCCCGGGAACAGTCGGCTGAGGCACGCTGACTTGTGCGCACCCATGCAATGTCACACCTCACCAAAGCTTCCGTCCCCCGCCGTGCCGCACCGTGAAAGGGCGCCATGAACCCCGCTCCCGCCACCACCGATCACGTCTTCACCGTCCCGCTGGACCACTCCCGTCCGGACGGCCCGACCCTCCAGGTGTTCGCACGTGAGGTCGTCGACCCGGCCCGCGCCGAGGACCAACTGCCCTGGCTGCTCTACTTGCAGGGCGGCCCCGGCGGCAAGGCACCCCGCCCTTCGGCGGGATCACCGGGATGGCTGTCCCAGGCGCTGAAGACCCATCGGGTGCTCCTCCTCGACCAGCGCGGCACCGGCCGTTCCACTCCGGTCACCGCCAAAGCGGCCTCCCGCTTCGCCGCTCCGTCCGAACTGGCCGCTCACCTGGCCCACTTCCGCGCCGACGCGATCGTGGCCGACGCGGAGCTGATCCGCCGGCACCTGTGCGGCGACGAGCCCTGGGAGACCCTCGGCCAGAGCTACGGCGGCTTCCTCACCCTCACCTATCTCTCCCAGGCCCCCCACGGCCTGCGGGCCTGCTACGTCACCGGCGGCCTGCCCGGACTCACCGCGACCGCGGACGACGTCTACGCCCGCACCTACCCCCGCGTACGGGACCGGGTCCTCGACTTCTACGCCCGTTACCCCGACGACGCCGCTCGACTCCGCAAGATCGCCGACCTTCTCACGTCCGACGACATCCGGCTGCCCGGCGGCGACCGCCTCACCACCCGCCGTCTCCGCACGCTCGGCCTCGTCCTCGGGATGGGCGACGGCTTCGAACGCCTCCACTGGCTGCTCGACGAATCCCTGGACTCGGAGGGGGAGTTGACCGACACCTTCCTCCACCAGGCCGAGTCCCTGACCGGCTTCGTCGACAACCCGCTGTATGCCGTCATGCAGGAGACGCTGTACGGCCAGGGGGTCGGCCCGACCGCCTGGGCCGCCGCCCGGTCACTGACCGACTTCCCCGAGTTCACCGAGGACGCCGACCCCCTCCTCCTCACCGGAGAGATGATCTACCCCTGGATGTTCCGTGAGATCAAGGGCCTGCGCCCCTTCGCGGACGCCGCGGACCTCCTCGCCCGGCGCACCGACTGGCCCCCGCTCTACGACCCCCGGCGCCTCGCCGCCAACCAGGTCCCCCTGGCCGCGGTCGTCTACCACGACGACATGTACGTCGACGCGGGACTCTCGCTGCGCACCGCGCGGGAAGTCGGCGCCACCCGCGCCTGGGTCACCAACGAATGGGAGCACGACGGCGTCACCGCCTCCAACGGCCGTGTCCTCGCCCGCCTGATGGACCTGGCCGCCGGACGCGCGTAGTCCGCTCGTCCCGCACCGCCCCTCCTCCCACCCACCACAGGACAGGAGTGACATGTCCGCCCTCCCCACACGTCTGCGCGCCGTCACCGCGGCTCTCGCCCTCACGTCCTGCCTCGCCGCCCCCATATCGGCCCACGGCGCCGCGCCACCGCCGACCCACCGTCCTTCGTCCCCCGCCCCCGACTGCGCGCTGCCCGGCAGGACCGGATGGACCGACGAGGGCCACGCCACGGACCCCACCCGGTTCCAGCGCGCCACCGGAACCAGGCGCGTCCTGATGCTGTTCGTGGACTTCCCCGACGCCCGGGCCACCGGCTCCACAGCACCGTACGCGGCGCAACTCGCCCCCGCCGCCGACTGGATGCGCACGGCCAGCTACGGGCGCACGCGCCTCGCCCTCACCGCACTGCGCCGCTGGGTCCGCATGCCGGCGACCTCGGACTCGTACGGATTCCGGCGCGGCCTGACCTTCGAGGCCCACGAGAAGTACGTACGCGACGCGATCAACGCCGCCGACCCGTACGCGGACTTCTCCCGCTACGACATGGTCTACGTCGTCCCCACCAAGGCGGCCTCCGCGATCTCCTTCTCCCCCACCTACCTCTACGACCCCGGCACGCCCGGGGTGACCGCCGACGGCACCCGCATCAAGTGGGCCGTGACCTTCGGCCAGGACCTGTGGCACTGGGGCTTCAAGGTCGCCGACCACGAGACCGGCCACACCTTCGGCCTGCCCGACCTGTACTCCTTCACCGGCGCCACCCACCGGTACGTCGGCGGCTGGGACGTCATGGGCAACATCGCCGGCCCCGCGCCCCAGTACCTGGGCTGGCACTCCTGGAAGCTCGGCTGGACCCGTGACGCCCAGGTCGCCTGCCTGGCCGGACCAGGCCGGCGCACCGTGCGGCTGACCCCGGTGGAACGGCGCGACGGCACCAAGATCGCCGTACTGCGCACCGGGGCGACGACGGCGTACGTCGCGGAGTCCCGCAGGGCCCGGGGCCACGACGCGGACGCGTGCTCACGCGGCGTCCTCATCTACCGGGTCGACTCCGCGACCCCAACCGGTGAGGGACCCGTCCGGGTCATGAACGGCCACCCGTCCGCCGGGCCGCAAGCCGGCTGCACCGCCCTCGACCTGGCGGCGTACACCCCCGGCCAACACTTCACGGACCCGGACAGCGGCGCCAGGATCGACGTTCTCGCGGGTGACGCGGCGGGGGATGTGGTGAAGCTCAGCAGGTCATAGCGTAAGCCTCGTATGTGCCGTGCCCCGCTGTCGCTGCTCATGGCGCCGCTGCCCAACTCGGCGTCGAGGGTGGCTCCGACCTGGAGCCCGGCCCGCTCGGCGAAGTCGTCGGAGACCGCGATCCTCCCGGGGCCGATGTCGTGCAGCGAGCCGGCGCGGAAGTCGAGCCGGGCCGGCCGGAGTTCAGACAGCTGTGAAGCGGATTCCTGTAAGTCGCCCACCAGTAAGGTGGTTTGGGACGTGGCCGAGCGGTGCGCCACGTTCCTCAGGCAACCAGAGCCGCCTGAGCCGCGTCTTCCAAGTAGCGTTACCTGCCCCGCCGACGGAATCGTCCGGGCGCCGCAGATCCCGCACGGGGCACGCGATCTGAGCAGCATGCCGAGCTTCAGGAAATGAGAGTCGTTCTCTCATCGCACACCCGAACAGTGGACGGGGGCTAACTCATGAGCATCAGGTGCGGCAGGCCAAGGATGAGGATCATCCTTGCGGTCGCCACAACTTCGGCAGCGGCAAGCGGGTTGGTGGGCGGTATCGGAACCGGAACGGCTGCCGCGCAACCGCCTTCTCGTACGTTCGGCTATACGTGCTCGTCTCTCATGATCGGCGACCAGCCATTCACAGCAGAGGTCGACTCGGACATCCCGCATTCGGTCGCAGTCGGCGCGCCCAGCAAGACCATCACCGTCAACGCGGTGGCGACGGTGGGCGCGGGTTTCACCCGGTGGCTCGCCGGCGCCGGCATGAAGACCCTCGGGGGCACGGTGGACGCGAGGGCCCATGTGGCCGCGCCACAGAATGGCTTCGACGTCACGGTCCCCTTCCACATGGCCACGACCAGCGTCCCGGCATCCGGTCCCTTCAAAGTCACGGCAACCGCCAGCGCGACCACGCGCACCTTCAGTCATCCGGGCAAGGGGAGGGTCACCGCCGGCGGCCTCACGCTCCACCTCCTCGCGAAGAACGCGAGCGGCACCGTGACACTGGCGGGCGATGCGCCGTGCACCCTGAACGCCGGCCAAAGCGATGTCGTGGCGTCCTTCGACATCACGACGCCGAACTCGGCGCCCTCCGCCACTCCGAGCCCTTCGATCGGATCGGTGGCCTCCACTGCTCCGAGGCCGACGACCGGATCGGTGGGCGCTGCCGTTCCCAAACCGACGGTGTCACAGGGCGCCGGGCCCGCAAAGGACAGCGCGACCACGCCCGGCAATCCGAGCCCCAGGGCTTCCAGCACCCCAACGGTGACGAACCCCACCCGTGCGACGCCGAAGTCGACCGAACCCACGATCGTCGGTAAGGGCTCGACCGCTGAGCAGGACACTGGGGATCTCATCCTGCTGGCCGTGGGTGCGCTCGTCGCATGCGGCGCCGCCTTCCTCCTCGGCGCGCGGCTGAAAAACCACCGCCGCACCGGTGAGGACGGACAGGAGCAGCGGTACATCACCCCGAAGCCCGACCGGCCTGTCGAAGGTGTCAAGGCCGGGAGGGGCGACGTCAGTTGCCAACGGAAGGTCTTGATTGCCGCCGCCCCCCAGCGTCGAAGGTGTGACGGTAGGGCAACATCGCACGGCAGCACGGGCCGGAAGGCTACGGACGGCCGGAATCTCCTGCCGGCACGTCATGTTCCGCACCGGGTCGGCCAACAGGGCGTCAGTGCGCGGGCCGGCAGTGGCGCCGATCTGGACAGCCAACTCGCGGGCTTGCTACAGGGTGAAGGCGTCGATGTCGTGACCGACGAGAAGCCCAGCACCGCATACGTTCGACAGGTGTAGTGAGCGACCACCGCCTGTGTAACGGAGGCTCAAGCAGGGCGGCAGGCAGGCACAGGCGCCTGCCTGCCGAGGCGAGGACGGCCGCGGAAACCGACGATCCGCGTGAAGAGGGAGGTACCTCTGTTGACTGAGATCGACACGTTGCTCGGCCAGGTCATGCCTGCAGGTGAAGCGGCGGTGGGCGCGTACGGCGTCGGCGTGCTGACCAGGACCGAGGACGAGGCAGCCGGAGCGACGGTGCGGCTGGGACAGCGGCTGCCCGCCCGGATCCTGCACCGTGGCACCGACGCCGTGTCGGTTGAGGTCGGCGTCACCGACCTGGCGGGGAGGGGTGAGGACCCGGACGTACGGGCCGCACTGCGCCGGCAGATCAAAAGGGCGCTGAGGGACGACCCCCAGTTCGCCGACGAGTTGTCGGCGATGCTGCCCGAGCGCCCGGCCCCACAGGCCACCGGGGCGCGCAGCGTCTCCGTCACGGACAATACCGGGATCATCTCCGTCGGCGATGGCGCGACGAACATCCAGTACCTGTGAGCGTCGCGCCGGATCCGCAGGAGTCGGGGCCCGTCGCACATACGCCTGACCAGTCGAGCGGCGAACGGAAGGTCACGTTCGGAGACGTCTCGGGCATTGTCACTTTCGGAGACGGCAATGTCATCGTGCAATTCGCCAAAGGGGCCACCACCGAACACGCGCTGGCCGAGTTGGTCGAGCAACTCGTGCAGGCAGTGCGCGCCGAGCGCGGCTCCGTTGATGACGAGCTGGCCCAAAAGGCCGATCTGCTCGCGCATGAGGTGCGCGCTCGCCTGCAGCGTGAGGTGGCAGAACTGCGGCTACGGGATCGGGACTCGCTGCCGGTGCGCTGGCAACCGGTGCCTGGGAACGTGCTCGGCCGCGGGGAAGACATCCGCAAAGCCCCGGCCGGGGCAACGGATGCTCCCCCGCTGGACCTGGCCGGTTCACTGGACGAGATCACGGCAGGCGGCCACGAACAGGCGGATTCCCCCTGGCTTTTGGTGCTGGGGCGGGGAGGCTCAGGGAAGAGCGCCCTGGCCCTGCGTTTCGCACTGACCCGCCTGAAGGCGCGTCGTCGCGCCCGCGAAGCGCCAGTACCGGTGATCTTCAGTCTCGGATCATGGAATCCTCAAACTACCTTGCTGCGCAACTGGTTGATCAACCGGTTGGAGCGGGATCAGTCCTTTCTCGCCGAGGCTGGCCCCACCGGTAACAAGACGTGGGCCGCCACGCTGGTGGATGCCGACTACGTGCTACCGATCCTGGACGGGTTCGACGAGATCGCCATCGGTCTGCGCAAAGACGCGCTGATAGCGCTCAACAGCTGCGACTTTCCGCTGCTCGTGACCAGTCGCCGCGCCGAAATCGAGGCCGTCAGGGAAGAAGCCAAGGTGGTGCCCTCCGCCGCCGCTATCGAATTGATCGACCTCAACCTCGACGACTCCGTCAATTACCTGCAGGAGGCCACCGGCACAACTCTCCCCGAGAGTATGGACGTCGCCCCCCGGACCGGGTGGGCTTACGTCCTGCGTGAGTTGCGCCGCCGTCCCCACACACAGGCCGCCGCCAATCTCGGCGCCGTGCTGACCACCCCCTTGATGGTCACACTGGCCCGATTCGTCTACGAATCCGAACTCGACCCGTCGGACCTGCTGAAACCCGAGAAGTTCGGCACCCGAGAAGCCCTTGAAAAACACCTCTTGGACATCTTCATCCCCACCGCCTACAAGCGCTTTCTCAGCGACGAGCCCGCAGCAGGAGAACACCGGCGCTGGGATGCCGAACGCGCCCAGCACTGGCTCCGCTACCTCGCCGCACATCTGACGGAACTCAAAACGCCCGACATCGAATGGTGGCGGCTGGGGACCACTGTGAAGCTGCGCTGGCTCATGCTGCGGGTCGGGGTCACGGTCGGAATCGCGTCCGGCCTCGTAGCCGGGCTGGTTAACGGGGCCGAGGACGGGCTCTTGTACGGGCCCGCGGTCGGTTTCATGGCGGCAAGCCTCACCGGCCCGGTGAACGGGCTCGGGCTGGGTCTGACCTTCGGGCTCATGCACGGGTTCGTCACGAAGATGAAGGTCGGCGGCCCGAAGTTCGAACCGTCGCTCATGGAGATCAGACTTCGGGGCTGGACGAAGAACGGGACGAAGGCCAGATTGCGGGAGAGCTTCCGTCCCAGAGTCGCGGGCGGGCTCGCCGGTGGCCTCCTGTTCGGGCTCCTGTGGGCGCTCGGAGGCGCGGCCTTGATGGCCCTCCTGGGTGTCCCCGGGCCCATGATCGCGCTGAGTGCGGGGGAGGAACTCGCGGTCGGGATCGGCCTGGGGTTCGCGATGGGGCTCGTCGCCGCGCTCGGGGCCGGGTTCGAGACTGTCATCCCGAGAGAGGAAAGAGAGGAATTCGCCCTGCCGTCGGTCCTGTTGAACACGAACCGCGCCACCGTACTCAAGCAGATACTCACCATCGGGCTCGTGATCGGGTCCGGATACGGGATCCTGTTCGGGCTCGTGGTGAACAGCGCCGTGTTCGGACTCGGGGCCGGACTGGTGGCCGGATCCATGATCGCGCTCGGGGTCGGCACCATGACCGCCTGGGGGCGTTGGGTGGTCCTGGCCCGAATCTGGCTGCCCCTGTCGGGATGGCTGCCGAGGGACCTGGACGCGTTCCTGCAGGACGCCTGCGAGCGAAAGGTCCTGCGCCAGGTCGGCACGGTCTACCAGTTCCGCCACGCCCAGCTCCGGGACCACCTGTGCGCCACCACCGACACCCCGCCCGAGCGCATCCTCCACCGGACCGGCAACGACAACGGCAACCTGGACCGCCCCTTCGACACCGCGGACACCGATAGCCACGGCTAGGGCGACGGCGGCTCGATCACGTGCCGTAGGTCCACGTTCGCCGACACAGCTGCCGTCCTGCACAGCCACCTTCTTTCCTGCAGAGAAAGAAGGTGATCCGCCCGCGCCCACGCCCGCGCCCGCCAGCCCTGCCCCGTCCCCCTGACTCGCCAGGCGCCTCTTCGCGCATCGACGCGGACTCGCGGGCCGACCCTCCAGCCAGCAGGCACCAGGCGACCCACGAAATCCGCAGCGGCTGCCTCCCCTGCGGACGATGGCGATCCCCAGACTCAGTTGGACGATCCGGGCTGGCATTCCACGCCCCAAGACACCGAGGCCGAAGAGAATCACCAACGATGCGAAGACGATCGCGGTGGTCCTCGCCCCCCGTACCGGACGGGCGAAGCACAGCGCGCAGAGGAAGCCGCCGATGACAGGCATCGCCGAGCCCGGTGCGGCACCCGCCCCCACAGGACCCGCCGCCGCTCCGGCGACCACCGTTCCCAGCGCAGCCACCTTGCGGCGACGAAGGCCAAGGACTCTCCGTTTCGCGCACGCAGGGTACGGAGACTTCGCAGCCATCCCCGGAGCGATCTTGATCAGCCCAGAAAGCTCAGTCGCACCCGCCGGTGCGGGTTGTCGACGTTGGTGTCCACCAGGCAGATCGACTGCCAGGTGCCGAGGGTGAGTTTGCCGGTGAGGACGGGGAGGGTGGCGTGTGGGGGGACGAGGGCGGGGAGGACGTGGTCGCGGCCGTGGCCGGGGGTGCCGTGGCGGTGGCGCCAGCGGTCGTCGGGCGGGAGGAGATCGCGGAGTGCGGCGAGGAGGTCGTCGTCGCTGCCAGCGCCGGTCTCCAGGAGGGCGACGCCCGTCGTGGCGTGGGGTGTGAAGACGTTCAGCAGGCCGTCGCGGCCCTGTGCCACGTCCCGGAGGAAGGCGACGCAGTCCCGGGTCAGGTCGTGGACGGTCTCCGCGGAGCCGGTGTGTACGTCGATTTCTCGTGTCGTGAAGGTTGCAGCCATGCGGCGATTTTCGCAAAGGCGAGGGGGCGGACCCCGTAGGTGCGGGGGTGGTGGCGGCGGGGCTGCCTGGTGATGGTCATGGCCGGTCGACATGGCCGGTCAATGCTGCGGAAACAAAGGTCCGGGTGCCGAGACGGGGGTTTGACCGGCTCTCCGGGCGGCGCTACGTTCGTCGGCATGTCTACGTCAGCCCTGCTCACCACGCGCGGTCATATCGACCTGCTGCGGGTGGCGTCCGCCGCGTGTTGTCGCCGCGGCCGCGGTTGCTGACGTTCGTTCCGTTCCGGGCGGTTCGGCTCGGTCCTTGTGTGCTGTTCGGTCTCCGCAGGGCTCGCTGAGCTTTGTTCGGTCTGAGTGGGTTTCTTTCGCACTCGTTGAGTTCTGTTCTGTGGCTGGGCGTTCGGCGTTGGTTCCTTGCCGGGGTGGCGTGCTGTGCCGGTGTGCGCTCGGGTGTGTCTGCGGGCGGCTGCCTGCGTTCCGTGCGTCCGGGCGGACGTTGCCTGGCGTCGTGTGGTGCGGGTCCGGGTGCCTGGTTCTCTATGTCTGGGGTTGTCTATGAGCGGTGGGGCCGTGGAATTGTCCCGGGTGGTGCCTGTTTCGGGGCGGCGGTGGAAGGTGCCGCGGTGGATGCGGCGGGCCGTCGGGCCGGTCGGGCTGGTCGTGGTGTGGCAGGTGCTGAGCGGCAGCGGGGTGCTGGCGGCGGACCTGCTCGCGTCGCCGGTGGACATCGCCCGGGCGGCCGGCGGCATGGTGGCGGACGGGACGCTGCCGTCGGCGATGGGGGTCTCGCTGCAACGGGTCGTGGTGGGCCTGGTGTTGGGCGGGGTCGCCGGGATCGGGCTGGCGCTGGTGGCGGGCCTCTCGAGGCTGGGTGAGGACCTGGTCGACGCGACCGTGCAGATGTTGCGGTCGATTCCCTGGGTGGGGGTGATCCCGCTCTTCATCATCTGGTTGGGAATCGGCGAGGCGCCGAAGATCGCGCTGATCGCGGTCGGGGTGGCGTTCCACCTCTATCTGAACGTGTACGCCGGGATCCGGGGCGTGGACGCGCAGTTGATGGAGGCCGGGACCTCGCTCGGGCTGGGCCGGTGGGGGCTGATCCGGCATGTGGTGCTGCCCGGGGCGTTGCCCGGTGCCATGACCGGGCTGCGGTACGCACTGGCCACTGCCTGGCTGGCGCTGGTCTTCGGTGAGCAGGTCAACGCCGACGACGGGCTGGGCTTCCTGATGAACCAGGCACGGGAGTTCTTCCGTACCGATGTGATCGTCGTGTGTCTGGTGGTCTACGCGGTTCTCGGGCTGCTCGCCGATTTCCTTGTCCGTACCCTCGAAAGGCTGTTGCTGCAGTGGCGACCGACGTTCACGGGGCGGTGAGCCCCCTCGCGGTGGGCGCATCGTCCACGCCCACGCCCACCACTCTCCCGTCGTCCGGGCCGCCCCCGTCGCCCCTGTCGTCCGCGTCGTCCGCGTCCTCCCGGTCGGAGGAGGTGGCCGGAGGCGCGGTGCGGGTCGCGGGGCTGGTGCGGGAGTTCGATCGGCGGCGGGTCGTCGATGGACTTCAACTGCGCATCGGGGAGGGTGAGTTCGTTGCGTTGTTGGGGCGTAGTGGGTGTGGGAAGTCGACGCTGTTGCGGGTGCTGGCGGGGCTCGACCGGGAGATCGAGGGTGAGGTGCTGGTGCCGCGGCGCCGGGCGGTGGCGTTCCAGGCACCGCGGCTGATGCCGTGGAAACGGGTCTGGCGGAATGTGGTGCTGGGGCTGCCCGGCGGGGTCGAACGTGCCGTGGCGGAACAGGCGTTGGCGGAGGTCGGGCTCGGGCATCAGGCGGATGCCTGGCCGAAGACGCTGTCCGGCGGCGAGGCGCAGCGGGTGTCGTTGGCGCGGGCCCTGGTGCGCGACCCGGATCTGCTGCTGCTCGACGAGCCGTTCGGCGCGCTGGACGCGCTGACCCGGATCACGGCGCAGCGGCTGGTGGCCGAGCTGTGGCAGGAGCGCGGGTGCGCGGTGCTGCTGGTCACCCATGACGTGGAGGAGGCGCTGCTGCTGGCCGACCGGGTGCTGGTCATGGAGGACGGCCGGATCGCGTACGAGACGGCGGTGGAGCTGCCCCGGCCGCGGGATGTCACGGACCCGCGGTGTGCGGCGCTGCGCGCCCGGCTGCTCGGCCGCCTGGGCGTGGCCGGAACGGACGACGGCGAGAGGGAGACGGTGGACGGCGAGACGGAACCGGTGGGCGGCCGGCCGCAGCCGACCGACGGCGAGACGGCGACAGCGAGCAGCGGGCCCGTGGCGCCCGACGGCGGAACGGACACCCCATGAGAACTGCACGCAGCACCGCCGAGCGCTCACCGAGGCACCGTCGGATGCGTCTCGCGCTGGCCGCGGCGTTGCCCCTGGTGCTGGCGTCGACGGCCTGCGGGGGTGCACCGCGGGCCGGCGGAGGCATGGGTGGGATCGGCGGACATACCGACGGGAAGGGGGCGCCGACGCTGAACGTCGGGGATCAGAAAGGGGGTTCGGAGGCGATGCTGCGGGCGGCGGGCGAGCTGGACGAGCTGCCCTACACGATCAGGTGGTCGACATTCACCTCCGGGCCACCGCTGCTGGAGGCGGTCAACGCGGGGGCGGTGGACGTCGGGGCGGTGGGCAACACCCCGCCGGTGTTCGCGGGGGCCGCGCACTCGAAGATCAAGGTGATCGCCGGGTCCCACAGCCGGTCGGACGGTGAGGCGATCCTGGTGAAGAAGGACTCGCCGCTGACGTCCCCGGCACAGCTCAAGGGGAAGTCGATCGCGGTGGCGCAGGGCAGTTCGGCCCACTACCAGCTGATCGCGTCACTGAAGGAGGCGGGGCTGTCGCCCAAGGACGTCACGCTCAACCACCTCCAGCCGGCGGACGCGCTGGCCGCGTTCACCCGGGGGAAGGTCGATGCCTGGGCGGTGTGGGATCCGTACACCTCGCAGGCGCTCGACCAGGCCGGCGCCCGGGTGCTGACGAACGGTCAGGGGCGGGTGAACGGGCTGAGCTTCCAGGTCGCAGCGCCCGCCGCGCTGGCCGACGGGGCGAAGTCGGCGGCGCTGAAGGACTACACGGCGCGGCTGCGGCGGGCGCAGGACTGGGTGTTCCGGCACCCGGCGGCCTGGGCGAAGGTCTGGGCCGAGGCGACCGGGATGCCGGAGAAGGTGGCGCTGGACGCGGTCCGGCGCACCCGGGGGACGGCGGTGCCGGTCGCCGTGGACAAGAACGCCGTCGCCTCCGAGCAGCGCATCGTGGACACCTTCGCGGCGCTGAAGCTGATCCCGCGTTCCTTCGACTTCGGGGAGTTGGTCGATCCCCGCTTCAACAGCGGTCTGCCGCCTTCGGGCACGGCGCCGCGTACCTACGGAAAGGCCCGGTGATATGTCCGTACACCTGCATTGGTTCCTGCCGACCGGCGGCGACGGGCGGACGCTCGTCGACCGGCACGCCTACACCGACGGCGGCGTCCGGCGGGACCGGATCACTCCGGTGAGCGGGGTGCGCGCCCCGGACGTCGGCTATCTGGCGCAGATCGCCAAGGCCGCCGAGCAGTTGGGGTTCGAGGCGGTGCTCACTCCGACCGGTACGTGGTGCGAGGACGCCTGGCTGACGACGATGGCGCTGGCGCAGGTCACCGAGCGGCTGAAGTTCCTGGTGGCGTTCCGGCCGGGGGTGATCTCGCCGGTGCTGGCCGCGCAGATGGCGGCCACGTTCCAGCGGGTCTCACGGGGGCGGCTGCTGCTGAACGTGGTGACGGGCGGGGACTCCACCGAGCAGAAGCGGTTCGGGGACCATCTCGGCCATGATCAGCGGTATGCGCGGACGGACGAGTTCCTGCGGGTCGTGCGGGGGGTGTGGAGCGGCCGGCCGTTCGACTTCCGGGGGGAGCACTACGAGGTCGAGGGCGGGCTGACGGCGCTGCCGCCGGATCCGCTGCCGGAGATCTTCTTCGGTGGGTCGTCGGCGGCGGCCGGGCCGGTGGCCGCGCGGAACGTCGATGTCTATCTGACCTGGGGCGAACCGCCGGAGCAGGTGAAGCAGAAGATCGACTGGATTCGCGGGCTGGCGGAGCGGGAGGGCCGGACGGTCCGGTTCGGGATCCGGCTGCACACCCTCTCCCGGGACTCGTCGAAGGAGGCGTGGGCCACCGCGAACCGGCTGCTGGACGACCTCGACCCGGACACCGTGGCCGCCGCGCAGCAGGCGCTGGGCCGGAGCGAGTCGGTGGGGCAGCAGCGGATGCTGGCGCTGCACGGCGGTTCGCGCGACAGGTTGGAGATCTCGCCCAATCTGTGGGCGGGGGTCGGCCTGGTGCGGGGCGGTGCGGGGACCGCGCTGGTCGGGAGCCATGCGGAGGTGGCGGACCGGATCGAGGAGTACCACGCGCTGGGCATCGAGCACTTCGTGCTGTCCGGGTATCCGCATTTGGAGGAGGCGTACTGGTTCGGGGAGGGCGTCCGGCCCGAGCTGGCCGGGCGGGGGCTGTTGGCGGCCGGGCCGGCGCCGCTCGCCGGGGTGCCGGCGGCGAACGGGCGGCCGGCCTCGGCTCCCGGCGGTGCGCCGCTGCTGGTGTCCGGCGGGCGCTGAGCCGGGCGGTCGGCACAGGGGGTGGGGCGGTGGGAAGATTCCGGCCCCACCACGAGTTAGTAGAAACATGAACTACACCGGGGTGCGTGAGGTCGAGGTCGTGGTGATCGGCGGCTACTTCGCGGCGTACGAGCGGCGGTTCGGGCTGCGGGTGCACCGGCCGGTGAGCGTCACCGCGGTGCGGGAGGCCGGCGACGGGCGGCTGCGGGTGGAGACCTCGCAGCGGACGTACGCGGCGCGGGCGGTGATCAACGCGACCGGCACCTGGGACCGGCCGTTCTGGCCGCGGTTCCCGGGGCAGGAGGACTTCCGCGGGCGGCAGCTGCACAGCGCCCGGTACCGCGGCCCCGAGGGGTTCCGCGGCGCCCGGGTGGTGGTCGTCGGGGGCGGCACCTCGGCCGTCCAGCAGCTGCTGGAGATCGCGCCGGTCGCGGCGGCGACGACCTGGGTGACCCGGCGGCCACCGGTGTTCCGTACCGGGCCGTTCGGCGCGGACGAGGGGCGGGCGGCGGTCGCGCTGGTGGCGGAGCGGGTCCGGCAGGGGCTGCCGCCGCGCAGCGTGGTCAGTGTGACCGGGCTGCCGATGACCGAGGCGGTCCGGCAGGCCCGGGAGAGCGGCGTCCTTACGCGGCTGCCGCTCTTCGACCGGGTCACGCCGGACGGGGTGGCCTGGGACGACGGGCGCACCGTCGAGTACGCCACCGGCTTCCGGGCCGCCGTCGACCATCTGGCGCCGCTGCGGCTGCGCGAGCCGGGCGGCGGCATCCGGATGGCCGGGACCCGGGCGGTGCGCGACCCCCGGGTGCACCTCGTCGGCTACGGGCCGTCCGCCGGCACCATCGGCGCCAACCGGGCCGGCCGGGCCGCTGTCCAGGAGATCCGGCAGTTGCCGGCCGGGCCCCCGGACGCGGATGTTCCGGGCCCGCGCCCGGCCGATGGCCTCGTCGGGGGCGGTGGCTACGCGGCCGGCGCGGCGGCGGTCTCCCTCACCGGGACGCGGCCCAGCTCCCACGCCCGCAGCTGGGCGTAGCCGGGGCGGATCACCTCGTTGATCAGGGCGGTCCGCTCGTCGAAGGGGAGGAAGGCGGCCTTGGCGGCGTTGACGGTGAACTCCTCCAGCTCGGCGGTGCCGTAGCCGAAGGTGTCCCGCAGGTGCGCGAACTCCTGGGTCATGGTGGTGCCGCTGACCAGGCGGTTGTCGGTGTTGAGGCAGACCCGGAAGCCGAGCCGGCGGAGCAGGTCGATGGGGTGCTCGGAGTAGCCGGCGGCGGCACCCGTCTGGAGGTTGGAGGTCGGGCAGATCTCCAGGGCGATCCGCATGTCGCGGACGTAGGACGCGAGCCGGCCGAGGGCGACCCGGCCGTCCGCGCCGATGGTGAGGTCGTCGGTGATGCGGACGCCGTGGCCGATGCGGTGGGCGCCGCAGCGCAGCACCGCCTCATGGATGGACTCCATGCCGACCGCCTCACCGGCGTGGACGGTGACCCGGGCGCCCTCGGCACGGAGGTAGTCGAAGGCTTCGGCGTGCCGGCCGGCCGGGTTGCCGATCTCGCCGCCGGCGATGTCGAAGCCGGCCACGCCGCGGTCGCGGTGGGCGACGGCGAGCCGGGCGATCTCCAGGGAGCGGTCGGCGTGCCGCATGGCGCACAGCAGCGTGCCGATCCGGATCGGTCGGCCGGCCGCCGCGGCGCGGCGCTCGCCCTCCCGGAAGCCGTCGTTGACCGCCTCGACGACCTCGTCGAGGGTGAGGCCGGCGGACAGGTGCTGCTCGGGGGCGTAGCGGACCTCGGCGTAGACGACGCCGTCGGCAGCCAGGTCCTCGGCGCACTCGGCGGCTATCCGGGACAGTGCCTCGCGGGTCTGCATCACGGCGCAGGTGTGCGCGAAGGTCTCCAGATACCGCTCCAGGGAGCCGGAGTCGGCGGCGTCCCGGAACCAGACGGCCAGCGCTGCCGGGTCGGTGGTGGGCAGGTTCCGGTAGCCGATGGCCGCGGCCAGTTCGATGATCGTCTCCGGGCGCAGCCCGCCGTCGAGGTGGTCGTGGAGGAGCACCTTGGGGGCGCGGCGGATCCGCTCCCGGTCGAGGAGGTGCGGGGACTGCGTCGGAAGCTTGTCAGACAAGGTCATGGGGCGGGAGTATGACACGTCCCGCCGCCACCGGGCGACCGGGCCCGGCGGCCGGTCGGGATGCGCGGCGTCCGGGCCGGTCAGCGGGCCTGCCAGACGGGAAGGGCGGGGGCGCCCGGCGGCAGCATGTGCTTGGCGGCCAGCAGCGGCGTGCGGTCCAGCCGGACGACCTGGGTGACCAGGACGCCGGGGGTGTCCGCGGGGCGGCCCAGCTGGGCGCCGCGCTGCCGGCCGAGGGTGGTGGCCACAATGGTGCTGCTGCCGGTCAGCGGCAGTCCGCGCCCGGCGTCCAGCAGCAGGCCCAGCAGGGACGACGTGTTCCCGCCGGGCCCGTCGAACGCGGCGACGGCGTCCGGCAGCAGCTCCGTCAGCGTCTCGTCCGAGGCCCATTCCTGGGTCAGGCAGGCCGGGAGGCCGCCGACCTCGATCACGCTCTCCCAGAAGCGCACCTCGCCGTGGGCCGGCAGGACCAGGTGCTGGGTGGAGAAGTCGGTGGGCTCCTCGCGGGTGCGGGCCAGCGGCACGATCACCGCCTGCCCGCCCTCCCCGAGCAGCCGCTCGACCGGCTTGAGGAACTCGAAGCCGCGCGGCGGGAGATGATGGCTGACCGTGCGGCCCACCCCGCGCCGGACGCTGATCACGCCGTCCTCCTGGAGCAGGATCAGCGCCTCGCGCAACGCGGTCCGGCTCACGCCCAGTTCGGCGGCGAGCCGGGGCTCGGACGGCAAGGTGGAGCCCGGCGGATAGGTGCCGGTACGGATGGCCTCGACCATCCGCTCGTACAGCGCGACGACCGGGCGCCGCTGGGGCCGCACCGGGGCGCTCCCCCGGTCCTGTTGTCTGCCAGCCATGTCCGTCTCCCCGCGTCCGTGGTCGACCACTCGCACCGCGCCCCGGACGGGCGCGCACCGCCAGTTTCCCACCGACCAGGGGCCGATGACCGGGCACCCCGACTCCGGCGACCGGAGCCGCCGGGCCCGGCACGGCACCGAACACCACTCTCTTGTCTGACAATGCAGTCCCACCTCCCGCCCATGCGGGAACAAACGAACGGCCGATCGAGTGTTCGCCGGAAAGCGTGGTCGATCATGGAACGGCTTCCCTGCCGCCCCGCGACGGGTGATGCTTACGGGGCGCAGGCGACGGGCTGCAGACCGTTACGGCGCGCCTCCGGCCGACACCCCTTGTCGCGCCGGGGAGTTGGTCCCACACTTCGCTAGGAGACAGAACCAGATGAACATCATCACCAGCCTGCTTGCCGGCATCGTCCACCTCGTGGGCTGGCTGGTCTGACGCACTTGCCGCACCGCGGGGCGCCGCTCCTCCTCGTCCCAGGAGGAGCGGCGCCTTCCGCGTGTCCGGGGCCCAACCACCCTGACGGGCGGGCCACTTGGCCGACGGGCGGCTACTGTGCCAGCGGCTTGCGCGCGGTCTCCGGAAGCGCCAGGTAGACGAAGAACGACACCAGGCAGAGCGCCGCCACGTACCAGGGGAAGAGGTCCGGGTGGCCGGCCTGCTTGAACCAGGTGCCGACGTAGGGGGCGGTGCCGCCGAAGAGCGCGACGGTGAAGGAGTACGGGAAGCCGATGCCGGCGGCGCGCACCCGGGCCGGGAAGACCTCGGCGTTCACCGCGGCGGCGACCGACGTGTAGCCGGTGAGCAGCACCATGCCGGCGCACTGCACCAGCAGGAGCGAGACGAAGGCGTCGGTGACCAGGTGCAGCAGCGGCACGCTCAGCACGGCGAAGCCCAGGCCGAAGGCGAGCAGCAGCGGCTTGCGTCCGATGCGGTCGGAGAGCAGGCCGCCCAGCGGCTGGAGCAGGGCGAAGAAGGCCAGCGACAGGGTGCCGACGGTGAGCGCGTCGCCCTTGTCGAAACCGGCGTTGACCTGGGCGTAGGTGGGCAGGTAAGTGGTCCAGGTGTAGTACGCGAGGGTGCCGCCGGCGGTGATGCCGCAGATGAGGAGCGACTCACGGGGGTAGCGACGCAGGCCCTCGAACAGGCCGGGGCGGGCGGCCCGTTGCGCGGCGTCCGGGGACTCGGCGTCCTCGGCGGCCTGCGGAAGGGTCTCCTGGGCACCGCTTCGGATCCACAGTCCGAACAGGCTCAGCAGGGCGCCGACGAGGAACGCGATCCGCCAGCCCCACTGGCCCATCTGCCGCTCGGTGAGCAGCGCGGCGAGCAGTGCCCCGGTGCCGGAGGCGAGCAGCTGGCCGAGGGTGGTGGAGACGTACTGGAAGCTGGAGAACAGGCCGCGCCGGCCCGGTCCGGCGGACTCCACCAGGAAGGTGGTGGACGCGGCGAACTCGCCGCCCACCGACAGGCCCTGCACCAGGCGGGCCACGACCAGCACGATCGGGGCGAGGACGCCGGTGGCCGCGTAGGTGGGGGTGAGCGCGACCAGCAGGCTGCCGCCGCCCATCAGCAGGATGGTGAGGGTCAGCGCGGCGCGCCGGCCGCGCCGGTCGGCGACCGCGCCCAGCAGCAGCCCGCCGACCGGGCGCATGAAGAAGCCGACGGCGAAGACCCCGAAGGTGGCGAGCAGCGGCACCAGGGAGTTGCCGGCGCCCTTGGGGAAGACCTGGTCGGCGAAGTAGACCGCCAGGAAGGAGTAGGCGTACCAGTCGTACCACTCGACGGCGTTGCCGACCGAGGCGGCGGCCAACTGCCGCAGCCGGGACGGCGGACGGGGGCCGTCGGGGGCCCGGTCCTCGGCTATGTGCTGTGCGCTCGACATCGTCCTTCAGCTCCCGGTTCTTCTCCTCGGCGTGCCACTGGGGCAGGATGACCCAGGTGATCATGTACCGGTGGGGCGGGTCGCCGCCAGGGGATACGGCGGCGCGGTCGCGGCCGTAGAACCGCGGCAACGCTGTGGCAACACGGCCGCAACGCGGTGGCGGTGCCCGGCGGGCCGCCGGAGAAGAGCGCGAGGAGGAGGCACCGTGCGGGTAGCGCTGTTCGTCACCTGCATCAACGACACGCTCCGCCCAGGGACCGGGCGGGCGGTGGTGACCCTGCTGGAACGGCTGGGCGTCGACGTCGACTTCCCGGCGGAGCAGAGCTGCTGCGGCCAGCCGCAGTTCAACACCGGCTACCGGCACGCCACCGAGCCGCTGGTGCGCCGCTTCGACCGGGCGTTCGCGGACCACGAGTACGTGGTGACCCCGTCCGGGTCCTGCGCGGCGATGGTGCGCGAGAACTTTCCGCGGATCGCGGCGCGGGCCGCGGCGGAGGGGCGCGGCCGGGAGCTGGCCGAGGCCGCGGCGCGGGCCGTGCCCAAGACGTACGAGCTGACGGAGTTCCTGGTGGACGTGCTGAAGGTGACCGACGTCGGTGCGTACTACCCGCACACCGTCACCTACCACCCCACCTGCCACGGGCTGCGGATGCTGGCGCTCGGCGACCGGCCGCGGCGGCTGCTGGAGCGGGTGCGGGGGCTGACGCTGAGGGAGCTGCCGGGCGCCGAGGAGTGCTGCGGGTTCGGCGGGACGTTCGCGGTGAAGAACCCGGCGGTGTCGGTGGCGATGGGCGCCGACAAGGTCCGGGCGGTGACCGGGACCGGCGCGGAGGCGGTCTGCACGGTGGACAACTCCTGTCTGCTGCATCTCGGGGGCATGCTCGTCCGGCAGGGTTCGCCGGTCCGGCCGGTGCACCTCGCGGAGATCCTCGCCAGTACGGAGGAGGACGTGGCGGCGGGCGGCGGCGCGGGCCGGGCGGCCGGTGCGGCAGGGGGCGCCCGATGAGCCGCAGCTTCCTGGGCATGCCGGCGTTCCCGCGGGCCGCGGCCGTCTCCACCCGCGACACCCGGCTGCGGGCCAACCTCGCCCACGCCACCCACACCATCCGCGACAAGCGGGCCCGGGCGGTGGCGGAGCTGGACGACTGGGCGCGGCTGCGTGCCGCGGGCGCCGCGCTCAAGGACCGGACGCTCCGTCATCTCGACCACTATCTGGAGCGGTTGGAGGAGTCCGTGGTCGCCGCGGGCGGCCAGGTGCACTGGGCGGCGGACGCCGCGGAGGCCAACCGGATCGTCACCCGGCTGGTCCGGCAGACCGGCGAGCGCGAGGTCGTCAAGGTCAAGTCGATGGCGACGCAGGAGATCGGGCTCAACGAGGCGCTGGCCGAGGCCGGCATCCGGGCGTACGAGACGGATCTGGCGGAGCTGATCGTGCAGCTCGGCGACGACCTGCCGTCGCACATCCTGGTGCCGGCGATCCACCGCAACCGTGCCGAGATCCGCGACATCTTCCGTCGGGAGATGGGGAAATGGGGCCGCCCGGCGCCGGAGGGGCTGTCGGACTCCCCCGCCGAGCTGGCCGAGGCGGCCCGGCTGCACCTGCGGGAGAAGTTCCTCACCGCCAAGGTGGGGATCTCCGGCGCCAACTTCATGGTCGCCGAGACCGGCACGCTGGTGGTCGTGGAGTCCGAGGGCAACGGCCGGATGTGCCTGACCCTGCCGGAGACCCTGATCTCCGTCGTCGGCATCGAGAAGACCGTGCCGACCTGGCAGGACCTGGAGGTCTTCCTCCAGCTGCTGCCGCGCTCCGCCACCGCCGAGCGGATGAACCCGTACACCACCACCTGGACGGGGACCACGGACGGCGACGGGCCGCGCACCTTCCATCTGGTGCTGCTCGACAACGGGCGGACCGACACCCTGGCCGACACCGTCGGGCGGCAGGCGCTGCGCTGCATCCGCTGCTCGGCGTGCCTGAACGTCTGCCCGGTCTACGAGCGGGCCGGCGGACACGCCTACGGCTCCCCCTACCCGGGCCCCATCGGCGCCATTCTCACGCCCCAACTCCGCGGCATGGCAGGCCCGTTGGAGCAGTCGCTGCCGTACGCCTCCTCGTTGTGCGGGGCGTGCTACGAGGTGTGCCCGGTGGCCATCGACATCCCCGAGGTGCTGGTGCACCTGCGGGAGCGGGTGGTGCAGGGCGGGCCGGTGACCAGGAACGGGGCCCGGGTCGTCGTCAAGCCGGCCCGGGGGCATGCCGCGGAGCGGGCCGCGATGCGCGCCGCGGCCTGGGCGTTCGACCATCCGGGCGCGCTGCGCGGCGGGATGCGGCTGGCGGCCCGGACCCGGCGGCTGCATCCGCGGCGGCTGCCGGGGCCGGGNCGCGCCTGGTCCGACACCCGTGCCCTGCCGGCGGTGCCGGCCGAGTCGTTCCGCGACTGGTGGCGACGCACCCGGGGCGCGGCCGGGAACTCCGAGGCGGGAGGCGCCGAATGAGCGGCAGGGACGTGGTGCTGGCACGGGTCCGGCGGGCGCTGGCCGATGTGCCCCGCGGCGAGGGGCCGCACGATCCGCCGGTGCCCCGGGACTACCTCCGGGTGCACGGCTCCCGGACGACCGAGGAGACCGTGGAGCTGCTGGCGGAGAACCTCGCGGACTACCGGGCGGTGGTGCACCGCTGCCCGCCCGGCGGACTGCCGGCGCTGATCGGCCGGCTGCTGGCCGAGCGCGGGGCGCGGACGGTGGTGGTGCCGGCCGGGCTGGACCCGCGGTGGCTGTCGGCCGCCGAGGTCACCGTGCTCCCGGACCGGGCCGGCGACACCGCACGGGAACTGGACGCGGTGGACAGTGTGGTGACGGGGTGTGCGCTGGCGATCGCGGAGACCGGCACGCTGGTGCTGGACGCCGGCCCGGATCAGGGCCGGCGCCGAATCACCCTTGTCCCGGACCATCACCTCTGTGTGGTGCGGGTGCCCGGACAGGTCGTCGGCTCCGTGCCCGAAGCACTGCCGCGCCTGTCGCCGGAGCGCCCGCTGACGTGGATCTCCGGGCCGTCCGCCACCAGCGACATCGAACTCGACCGGGTGGAAGGGGTGCACGGGCCGCGGACGCTGGAGGTGGTCCTGCTGGCGGAGGACGGCGGGAGCTGAGCCGGGCGGCGGCCGGCCCGGAGGGTGACCCTGGCAGTGGTACGCACCGGATGCGTACCACTCGCAGGTGTCTGGGTACCCCTCGCGGCCGTCGGCAGACTTCTGGTCATCGCCACCGAGCAAGATGACCGAGAGGCAGGCAGCATCCCATGAACCGCAACGACAACTCCCCGGTGTGGCAGTCCGGTTGGGCCACGGCCGTGCAGCGTCCCAGCGAGGGGTTCCACAAGAACTGGGCCGAGGAGGGCTTCGCGGACCAGACGGTGCGGCAGACCGTGCGGGTCGCCGGGGCGGGGACCCGGGCCCGTATCCGGCTCTCCAACCGCTACGGGACCGCGCCGCTGGAGGTGTCCGGCGCCAGTATCGCCCGGGCCGGTGACGGGGCGGCGGTGGCGCCGGGTTCGGTGCGGCCGCTGACCTTCGACGGCGCGGAGTCGGTGCGGATACCGGCGGGCGGCGAGGTCGTCAGCGATGCGGCGGAGGTGACCGTGGCGGCGCTGGAGTCGCTGACCGTGTCGCTGTACTTCGCGGGCCCGACCGGTCCGGCGACGTTCCACGCGCAGGCGTGGGCCACCGCCTACCGGGCCGCCGGCGAGCAGTTGGGCGAGGCGGATCCGGCGGTCTTCGGGGAGACCTCGGTGTCGTGGTACTACCTGGCCGCGGTGGAGCTGGCCGACGGCGGCCCGGTGAAGCCGGACACCGTGGTGCTCTTCGGCGACTCGATCATCGACGGCTTCGGCTCGGCCATCGACGCCGACCGGCGGTACTCGGACGCGCTGGCCGAGCGCCTGGCCGCCGAGGGCCGTCCGCTGCGGGTCCTCAACCTCGGGATCGGCGGCAATCTGCTGCTGAACGACGCGCCGTACTTCGGCGAGCGAGCCGGGGCGCGGTTCGGCCGGGACGTGCTGGCGCAGCCGGGCGTGCGGTCGGTGGTCGTCCTGGTGGGCCTGAACGACATCGGCTTCAGCGAGGTCGACCTGCCGACGTACAAGCCGAACCCGGACAACTCCGTCGAGCAACTCATCGCCGGGTACGAGGAGTTGATCGCCCAGGCGCACGCGGCGGGGGTGCGGGTCGTCGGCGGGACGATCACGCCGTTCAAGGGGTCGGAGTACCACACGCCGGCCGCGGAGGCGAAGCGCCGGGCGGTCAACGACTGGATCCGGACCGGTGGCGCGTTCGACGCGGTGGCCGACTTCGCGGCGGCGCTGGCGGACCCGGCCGCCCCCGACGCGCTGCTGCCCGCCTACGACTGCGGGGACTTCAAGCACCCGGGCGACGAGGGCTACCGGGCGATGGCGCGGGCAACCGACCCGGACGCGCTCTGACCGCGTCGGCTCCCCCGCGCTCGCCGCACCGTTGAGGGCGGCGCCCCGGGGCCCTGGTCACACCAGGACCCCGGGGGCGCGGCCGTCGTCGCCGGCACCGGCCGGGTCGGCCGCCGGCTCCGGGCGGGTGTCGCGGCGGACCAGGGCGGCGTAGCGGCCGTCGGCGGCCAGCAGTTCCTCGTGGGTGCCGCGTTCGGCGATCCGGCCGCCGTCCAGGACGACGATCTGGTCGGCGTCCCGGACCGTGGAGAGGCGGTGCGCGATGGTGAGTGTGGTGCGGCCCTTGGAGAGCGCGTCGACGGCCTGCTGGACGGCGTGTTCGGTACGGGTGTCCAGGGCGCTGGTGGCCTCGTCGAGGACGAGCACCGGCGGGTCGCGCAGGAGGGTGCGGGCGAGGGCCAGGCGCTGCTTCTCGCCGCCGGAGAAGCGGTGGCCGCGTTCGCCGACGACGGTGTCGTAGCCCTCGGGGAGGGCCGCGATGTGGTCGTGGATCTGGGCGATGCGGGCGGCGCGCTCGAGCTCCTCGTCGCTCGCGTCGGGCTTGGCGAAGCGGAGGTTCTCGGCGACCGAGGCGTGGAAGAGGTAGGTCTCCTGGGAGACCACGCCGACGGCCCGGGCGAGGGTGTCGAAGCCGAGGTCGCGGACGTCGGTGCCGTCGAGGGTGACCCGGCCGCCGGTGACGTCGTAGAGGCGCGGGACGAGGTAGCTCAGGGTGGTCTTGCCGCTGCCGGTGGCGCCGACGACGGCGAGGCTGGTGCCGGCGGGGACGGTGAGGTCGATGCCGTCGAGGGTGGGGGCGACCTCCGGGTCGTAGCCGAAGGTGACGTTCTCGAAGCGGATCTCGCCACGCGGGGCGGGGAGGCGGACGGGGTCGGCGGGTTCGGTGAGGGTGACCGGCAGGTCGAGGTATTCGAAGATGCGCTGGAAGAGCGCGAGCGAGGTCTGCATCTGGACGCCGGTGGTCAGCAGGGAGACGGTGGGGCGCAGCAGGCCCTGCTGGAGGGAGACGAAGGCGACCAGGGTGCCCAGGGAGAAGACGGGGCCGCCGAGTTGGAGGACCAGGCCGGCCGCCCAGTAGATGAGCGCGGGCATGGCGGCCATGACGATGCCGATGGTGGCCATCCGCCAGCGGCCGGCCATGTTGGCGCGGACCTCCAGGTCGACCAGGGCCTCGGACTCGGCGGCGAAGCCGCTGGTGAGCGAGTCGGCGCGGCCCATGGTGCGGCCGAGCAGCACCCCGCTGACCGACAGGGACTCGGTGACCATCGCGGACATGGCCGCCATCTGCTTCTGCCGCTTGCTGGTGATCTTCTTGCGTTCGCTGCCGACCCGGCGGCTGATCCAGACGAAGAGCGGGAGCAGCAGCAGCGAGACGACGGTCAGGCGCCAGTCGAGGGCGATCATGGCGACGACGGTGGCGGTGACCGAGGTGAGGTTGGAGACCAGGGACGTGGCGGTGGAGGTGACGGTGGCCTGCATCCCGCCGATGTCGTTGGCGATCCGGGACTGGACCTCGCCGGTGCGGGTGCGGGTGAAGAACGCCAGCGGCATCCGCTGGAGCTTGGCGTAGACGGCGGTGCGCAGGTCGTGCATGACGCGCTGGCCGACGGTGGTGGAGATCAGGGTCTGCAGGACGCCGAAGACGCTGGTGGTGACGGCGGTGGCGATCATGCCGAGGGCGAGCAGGGTCAGCAGTCCGGTGCGGCGGCCGGGTATGGCGACGTCCAGGATCTCCCGGAGCAGGAACGGGGAGGCCACCGAGACCAGGGAGGAGGCGGCGACGAGCAGGCCGACCAGGGCCAGCCGGCCGCGGTAGGGACGGAACAGCGCGAGGATCCGCCGCAGCTGGACGGGGGCGTCCGGGTCCTTGGGCGGCGGGGTCCAGTTCGGTTCTTCGGGGCGCATGGGCTCCTTCGAGGGGGGCGGGCGGGAACCAGGGGGGCAGGAGGGTGGGAACCAGGGGCAGGAGGGACGGGACTTTGCCGAGCCTAGCTCATTGTTACCTATACTCACAATGAGCCTTGTCCTGTACTCTGGGGCCATGCCCTCCCCCGAGCCGTCGGCCGGCGCCACCGAAGCCAACGTGGCCGAGCAGCTGGTGCGGCTGACCCGCCGGATGCACCGCGCCCAGCAGCGCCACATGGCCCACCTGGATCTCGCCGTCACCCCCGCGCAGTCCCGTCTGCTGCGGATCGTCGGCCACTGCCACGGCGCCCCGCCCCGGATGGCCGACCTCGCCGAGCGGCTGGAGGTGGTGCCCCGGGCGGTGACGACGCTGGTGGACGCCCTGGAGGCGAACGGCACGGTGCGCCGGGTGCCCGACCCGGCCAACCGCCGGGTGGTGCGGATCGAGCTGACCGACACCGGCCGGTCCGCGCTGCGGGCGTTGCGCGGCGCGCGCCGGGCCGCCGCGGAGGAGATCCTGGCCCCACTGACCGCCGCACAGCGCGAGTTGCTCGGCGGTCTGCTCGCCACCCTCGTCGACGGACCGGGTGAACCGCACTGACCTGACGCACTGGCCTGCCGCGCCGTCCGGCGCGCAGGCGACCGGAGGTGACCGTGCCCCTGCTGGAGCCCACGCCCGAGGCCCTGCGGCCCCGCACCACCCGCCCCGCGCCGGACCGGGTGCCCGAGCGGCTGGCGGCCGGCACCCCCGAGCCGCTGCGCGGCGACCTGCTCGCCCTGCTCGGCCCGGACAAGGTGCGGCACACCGTCACCGACCTGGTCCGCTACGCCTCCGACGCCAGCCCCTACCGCTTCCTCCCCCAGGCCGTGGTGGTCGCCGAGACCGCCGAGGACGTCGCCGCGGTCTTCTCCTACGCCCGCGCCCACGGCCGCCACGTCGTCTTCCGGGCCGCCGGCACCTCCCTCAACGGCCAGGCGCAGGGCGAGGACATCCTCGTCGACGTCCGCCGCCACTGGTCCGGCGTCGAGGTGCTGGACGACGGCGCCCGGGCCCGGATCCGGCCCGGCACCACCGTGGTACGGGCCAACGCGGCGCTGGCCCGGCACGGCCGGCTGCTGGGCCCCGACCCGGCCAGCGCCGTCGCCTGCACCGTGGGCGGGGTGGTCGCCAACAACGCCTCCGGGATGACCGCCGGCACCACCCGCAACTCCTACCGGACACTGGCCTCGCTGACCTTCGTCCTGCCGTCCGGCACCGTCGTCGACACCGCCCGCCCGGACGCCGACGCCCGGCTGGCCCGCGCCGAACCGGTGCTCTGCACCGAACTCCTCGCCCTGAAGGCCGAGATCGAGGCGGACCCGGAGCTGGTCGCCCGGATCCGCGCCAAGTACACGCTCAAGAACACCAACGGCTACCGCCTGGACGCCCTGCTCGACGGGCGGACGCCGGCGGAGATCCTGCGCGGGCTGATGGTCGGCTCCGAGGGCACCCTCGGCTTCATCGCCGAAACGGTCTTCACGACCCTGCCGCTGGACCGGCACACCTCCACCGCGCTCCTCTTCTTCCCCTCCCTGGCCGCCGCGGCCGCCGCCGTCCCCCGCTTCAACGAGGCGGGCGCGCGGGCCGTGGAGCTGATGGACGGCAACACCCTGCGCGCGTCGGTGAGCGTGCCCGGGGTGCCCGCCGACTGGGCGGAACTGCCCAGGGAGACCGCGGCGCTGCTGGTGGAGTTCCGGGCGCCGGACGAGACCGCGCAGCGGGCGTACGAGGAGGCGGCGGCGCGGGTGCTGGCCGGGCTGGAGCTGGTCGCCCCGGTGCCGTCGGTCGGCAACGCCTTCACCCGGGACCCGGCGGTGAGCGGCGGCTACTGGCGGGCCCGCAAGGCGTTCGTCACCGCGGTCGGCGGCTCCCGGCCGTCCGGCACGACGCTGATCACCGAGGACTTCGCGGTCCCGCCGGCCCGGCTCGCCGACGCCTGCACCGCACTGCTGGAACTCCAGGCCCGGCACGGCTTCGACGCTGCGGTGGCGGGCCACGCCGCCCACGGCAATCTGCACTTCCTGCTCGCCTTCGACGCCGCCGACCCCGACGACGTGGCCCGCTACGCCGCCTTCATGGACGACTTCTGCCGGCTGACCGTCGAGCGGTTCGACGGCTCGCTGAAGGCCGAGCACGCCACCGGCCGCAACATCGCCCCGTTCCTGGAGCTGGAATGGGGCCCGCGCGCCACCGCGTTGATGTGGCGGATCAAGGAGATCGTGGACCCCCGCGGCATCCTCGCCCCGCGGATCCTCCTCGACCGCGACCCGCGCGCCCACCTGCGCGGCCTGAAGACGATCCCGCAGGTCGAGGCGGTCGCCGACCCGTGCATCGAGTGCGGCTTCTGCGAACCGACCTGCCCCAGCGAGGACCTGACCACCACTCCCCGCCAACGCATCGTGCTGCGCCGCGAGATGCTCCGCCAGCCGGCCCGCTCCGCGGTCAACGACGCGCTGCTGGGCGCCTACGGCTACGCCGCGGTGGACACCTGCGCCGGCGACTCCACCTGTGGGCTGGCCTGCCCGGTCGGCATCGACACCGGCGCGCTGATGCGGGACTTCCGGCACCGCCGGCACTCTCCGCGCGAGGAGCGGATCGCCGAGCGCGCCGCCCGGCACTTCGCGGCGGTCGAGCGGGCGGCCCGGCTGGCGGTGGCCGCCGCCGACCGGCTCGACGACCGGTGGCTGACCGCGGCGACCGGCGCCGCCCGCCGGGCCGTCCGCCCCGACCTGGTGCCGGAGTGGTTGCCGCAGCTCCCCGGCGCCGCCGCCCGCCGGCTGCCCGCCACGCAGCGCACCGGCGCGGCCGCCGTGTACTACCCGGCCTGTGTGAACCGGATCTTCGGCGAACCCGCCGGTCACCGCGGCCCGTCCCTCCCCGAGGCGGTGGTGGCGCTCGCCCGGCGGGCCGGCCGCCCGGTGTGGATCCCGCCGGACGTCACCGGCACCTGCTGCGCCACCATCTGGCACTCCAAGGGCTACGAGCGGGGCAACCGCCTGATGGCCGACCGCATCGTCGAGGCGGCCTGGGGCTGGACGGCCGGCGGACAGCTGCCCCTGGTGGTGGACGCCTCCTCCTGCACCCTCGGCCTGGCCCGCGAAGTGGCGCCCCACCTCACGCCGTTCAACCGCGCCCTGCACGCCGAACTGACCGTCGTCGACTCCGTCGTCTGGGCCGCCGGCCTCCTCCCCCGTCTGGAGATCCACCGCACCCTGGGCTCCGCCGTCCTCCATCCCACCTGCTCCATGCAGCATCTGGGCGACGAGGATCAGCTGCGGCAGGTCGCCGAGGCGTGCGCCCGCGAGGTGGTGGTCCCGGACGACGCGGGCTGCTGCGCCTTCGCCGGCGACCGCGGCCTGCTCCACCGGGAGTTGACCGAGTCCGCCACCGCGAAGGAGGCGGCCGAGGTCACCGCCCGCCCCTTCGACGCCCACCTCTCGGCGAACCGCATGTGCGAGATCGGCATGGACCACGCCACGAACGGCCGAGGCTACCGCTCGGCCCTCCTGGCCCTGGAGTGGGCAACGCGCCCGGACATCAGCCCGACCGGCAACAGCCCCAGCCCGTCCGGCGTTTGAGGACGAGCGAGCGTCAGCGAGCGATGTGCAGCGCCACGGCCCCATGCGCGGGCACGGTCAGCTGCGCCTGCCCGTCCCCGCCCACGGTCACCGTGTGCCCGTCGCACGCCCCCGGATCCGCCGCGACCACGTCGCAATACGTGCCGCCCGGCAACGACGTCGCGAACGACCGACTCACCGCCCCGTCCCCGGCGTTGATCGCGACGAACCCCGCCGCCCCCCGCCCGAAGGCGATCGCGTTGCTCCCGTTGTCCCACCAGTTCGTCAGCTCCGCCGCCCCCACCGCGTTGCGGAACCCCACCATCCCGGTGATCTCCCGCTTGGCGTGCTCGTCGGTCCAGCCGGCGGCACCGGACGCGGGCGGACCGGCGTCCTTGTCGGTCCACTCGTAGCCGGAGTAGACGTTCGGCGAGCCGTACGGCGAGGCGAGCATGAAGACGTTGGCGAGGGTGTAGGCGGCGCCGTCCTTGTAGGTCAGGGTCGAGCCGTTCCGCTCGGTGTCCCAGTTGTCGACGAACGTCCGGGCCCGGTCGCCGCCGAGCTTGCCGTCCGCGACGGACTTGAGCTGGGCGAGGTTGCCGCTCTGGAAGGCGCTCTTGAGGTGGGTGCCGTAGCGGAACTCGTCGACGTCGCCGGTGCCGGTGTACTCGTCGGGCCGGACCGCCTCGCCTGCGCCGTAGACGACCTCCTGCACCCAGTAGCCGGGGTCCTTCATCTTGCCCTTGACGGCGGCGAGATCGGTCGCTGCGATGTGCTTGGCGGCGTCGATCCGGAAGCCGTCCACGCCGAGCGACCGCAGGTCGTCGAGGTACGTGGCGATCGTGGTGCGGACGTAGTCGCTGCCGGTGTCGAGGTCGGCCAGGCCGACCAGTTCGCAGTTCTGGACGTCGTCGCGGTCGGTGTAGTCGGAGATCGGTTTGCGGCAGCCGTGGAAGTCCTGGTTCTGGTAGTAGCCGGGGTAGTTGTACTTGGTGTATTGGGTGCCGCCGGTGCCGGTGCCCGATCCGGCCGACATGTGGTTGATGACGGCGTCGGCGATGACCTTGACGCCGGCCGTGTGGCAGCTGCGGACCATGGCGGCGAAGGCGTCGCGGTCGCCCAGCCGGCCGGCGATCTTGTAGCTGACCGGCTGGTACGAGGTCCACCACTGGTCGCCCTGGATGTGCTCGGTGGCGGGCGAGACCTCGACGTAGCCGTAGCCGGCCGGGCCGAGTTGACCGGTGCAGGCTTTGGCGACGTCGGCGTACTTCCACTCGAAGAGGGTGGCGGTGACGGTCCGGGCGCCGGGCGGGGTGGCCTGCGAGGGCCAGGGGGCGAAGGCGGCGAGGCCGGCCGCGGCCACCGCTCCGGCCAGCGTCCTGCCCCGCATCCGGGATGGGCGCCGCCGGCGCAACTCCCCGGGCACTGCGCGGTTGCGGCTCCTGCGTCGCTGCATGGTGAAGGCTCCTTCGTCATGGGGCACGGGGACCGCGCCCACGAGAGCAGCCACGCGCCAGGCCGCCATGGGGGGGATTCCGCTTCGGAGCCTGCCTTTTCTCGCGTGGACACGTCAAGGCTTTCGGCAAGGCTTTTCAGGCTCTTGCGAAAGACACTGACGGCGCCGGGCGGGACGCCACGGCCGGCACCTCAGCGGATGCACCAAAGTCCATGTACACGAACCACGCGTCCCATGGGCCCTCTTGTGCCCCGGGCCGCCCAACCGCCAGGGTTCCTCACCGAGGTTCACGACTGTCCCGCGTACGATCCGCTTCCTTGGAGGACCGATGCACGAGGCACCACCGCAGAACCAGGAGCCCGAAGAGAGCGGACCCAGCCGCCGTTCGGTCCTGTGGACCGCCGGCGCGGCGGGCGCCGGACTGGGGCTCGCCGGACTGGGCACCGGACCGGCGGCCGCCGCCGCACCCGGGGCGGCCGGCCCGGCCGAGGCCGCCGCCCCGGCCCCGAAGCCCGGTGGACGGACCATGATCGGGGTACCGTTCGAGCCGCACAGTACGGTCCGCGTCGGCATCATCGGCCTCGGCAACCGCGGCGGCAGCATGATCGACCTCTTCCTGGCGATGCCGGACGTCCGGGTCGTGGCCCTCTGCGACCCGGTGAAGGACAAGGTCGCCGCGGCCGCCGCGAAGGTCACCAGGGCCGGGCAGCCCGCGCCCGCCGTCTACACCAACGGCGACCACGACTTCGAGAACCTCTGCAGACGCACCGACATCGACTTCGTCTACGCGGCGACGCCCTGGGACTGGCACTTCGAGATGGCGCGGACCGCCCTGCTCAACGGCAAGCACGTCGGCACCGAATGCCCGCTGGCGCTGCGCCTGGACCAGCTGTGGGAGCTGGTCGACCTCTCCGAGCGCACCCGCAGACACTGCCTGCAACTGGAGAACTGCTGCTACGGCAGAAACGAGATGCGGGTGCTGCGGATGGCGCACGCCGGCCTCTTCGGCGAACTGCTGCACGGCGCCGGCGCGTACATCCACGACCTGCGGGGGCTGATGTTCGACCCCACGTACTACGAGGGTCCGTGGCGGCGGCTGTGGCACACCCGGCTGCGCGGCGACCTCTACCCCAACCACGGGTTCGGGCCGGTCGCCAACTACATGGACGTCAACCGCGGTGACCGGGTGGTGCGGATCTCCAGCTTCGGCACCCCGGCCCGGGGCCTGGCCGCGTACCGCAGGCAGCACATGCCGCCCGGCGATCCCAGCTGGAAGGAGTCCTACATCGAGAGCGACCGGACGATCAGCCTGCTGCAGACCGCCAAGGGGCGGGTGATCCGGCTGGAGCACGACGTCTCCACACCGCACCCGTACAGCCGGATCAACAGCCTCGCGGGGACGAAGGGCCTCTTCGAGGACTACCCCGAGCGGATCTACCTGGAGCCCGACCAGGGCAACGACGAGTGGGGCGACTTCGGCAGGTACGCGGAGTGGGACCACTGGCTGTGGAAGGAGCACGCCAACCCGCCCGGCGGCCACGGCGGCATGGACTACATGCTGGTCCTCCGACTGACGCAGTGTCTGAAACTGGGACTGGTACCGGACTTCGACGTCTATGACGCGGCGACGTGGTCGGCGCCGCTGCCGCTCAGCGACCGCTCGATCAGGGCGCAGGGCGCCCCGCAGGAGATCCCGGACTTCACCCGGGGGCTGTGGCGCAGGGCGCGGCCCGGGATGGACTCGCAGAAACCCGCCGCCTGACGGGGGCGCGGGCCTCCGGCGGACGGTACGTGGCCCGGGGGCGGGCGATCCGCCACCGGGCCACGGGAGTTCACGTCGCCCCCGGGGCCGTGTCCGGCGCGCGGGTCACTTCTCCCCCGGGGCGACGGCGGCGCCGTCCGGCTCCTCCCGGTCGGCGGGCGCGGGGGCCGCCGGCTGCTGCGCCCGGCCGGCCGGAGTGGCGCCGGCGAGCACCTGCTTCGCCGTCACCCGGTCCAGCGCCCCCTCCCAGCGGGACACCGCGAAGACCGCGACGCAGTTGCCGAGCAGGTTGGTCACCACCCGCATGGAGTCCATGATCCGGTCGACACCGAGCAGCAGGGCGACCGCGGCGGCCGGGATGACGCCCAGCGCGGAGGCGGTCGCGGACAGCGCCAGGAACGCCGAACCGGGCACGCCCGCCATGCCCTTGCTCGTCAGCATCAGCACCAGGACGACGGTGATCTGCCGGCCGAGCGAGAGGTGCACGCCGATGGCCTGGGCGATGAAGAGCGTCCCGACGGAGAGGTAGATGGAGGCGCCGTCGAGGTTGAAGGAGTAGCCGGTGGGCAGCACCAGGCCGACCGCGTCGTCCCGGCAGCCGGCCGCCCGCAGCTTCTGCATCATCCGCGGCATCACCGTCTCGCTGGAGCCGGTGCCCAGCGCCAGCAGCAGCTCTTCACGCGTGTAGCGGACGAACTTCCACAGGCTGAGCCCGGTGACGGCCTTGAGGGCCAGCCCCAGCAGCACGAGGAAGACCAGCGCGACGCCGTAGCAGACCGCGATCAGCTTGCCGTACGTCGACATCGCGCCCAGCCCGTACTGGCCGACGAGATGGGCGGTGGCCCCGAAGACGGCGAGCGGGGCGAGCCGCATGATGTAGCCGACGAGGGTGAAGACCACGTCCTGGGTCTGCTCGATCAGCGGCAGCAACTGAGGCACCCGCTTCTGCCCGAGGTGCAGCAGCGCCGCGCCCACCAGGCAGGCCAGGACAAGGACTTGGAGCAGCGAGTTCTCGGCGAACGCGCCGACCGCGCTGTTGGGGAGTGCCTCCAGGATGAACTGGGCCGCGGAGGGCAGTTTTCCGCCACCGGTCCTGGCGTCCACGGCGCCCTTGTCGAGGGAGGCCGGATCGATGTGCATCCCGGCGCCGGGGCTGACGAGATTGCCCGCCAGCAGGCCCACGACCAGGGCGGCACTGGTCGCCACCTCGAACCAGATCAGCGCCTTGACGCCGATCCGGCCGAACGACTTGAGATCCCCGGCCTTGGTGATGCCGGCGACGACGACGCAGAAGACGAGCGGCGAGATGACCGCCTTGATGAGGCGGACGAAGCCGTCCCCGAGCGGCTGGAGCGCGGAGCCCGCCTGCGGCCAGAGGCGCCCGACCAGGACACCGAGCAGCAGGGCGAGCAGCACCTGGGCGAACAGGCTGGTACGCAGCATCCGCCCGGCGCGCCGGGCGAGGCTTCCGGTGGCGTGCGGCACGGGCACTCCTCCATGGACGGATTTTGAAATGCGGAAAGGGATTTCCGCGGTCCGCCACTATGGCCGGTTGTCGTTGCTCCCGAAAGAGGGCCGTGCAACTTCCGTGAAAATCTTGGAGCTTGATCCAAGGAGCGCCCGCCTCCCGTCTTCCGGCCCCGTGCTCCGCCTTCCGTCCCCCGTCCTCCGGGGCCGGAGCAGCGGATTCAGCCCGCGAGGTGCGCCCGGTCCCCCATCACCACGACCGGGTGCCGCGCCGGATCGAGCGCCCGCAGCAGCGCCGCCATCGCGGACTTCGCCACGCTGACGCAGGCCGATGTCCCGCTCCCGTGGTCCAGATGGAGCCAGACCCCGCCGCCCTTGGACTGCCCCTGAGGACGCGTCGGATCCAACGGGGACGTCCCGACGACCCGGTTGTAGTCGATGGCCACCACGTAGTCGAAGTCGTGGCGGGTGTTCTTCGACCAGTAGGCGGGCGGGGTGAAGGCGGCCGAGTGCGTGTAGGGCAGCCGGGCCCCGGGGTCGGGCAGCACCCCGCCCGCGTCCGTCAGCCCGAAGACCCCGACCGGGCTGCGCTGGTCGCCCTCGTGGTGGTCCACCGTCCAGCCGCGCCGGCCGTTGTGCGCCGGCCAACTCCCCTTACGGGCCCAGCCGTCGGCGCCCTTCTCGTACAACTCGACCGTCGACTCCGGGGAATCGGGACCCGCGCCGTAGACCGCGACGACCTGGCGAGTGGCGGCCGGAATCCGCGACCGGAGCGCGGGACCGACCTCGGGGATGTCCCCGCGGTGGGCGGTGCCCGAGCCCGCGCGGGCCGCGCCCCCGGGGCGCTCGGGCGCGCCGGCCCCCTTGCCCTCGGCACCCCTGCCGTCCTGGCCCTGCCCGCCGTTCCCGCCGTCCTCGCCGCCGGCTCCGCAGCCCGCCAGGAGGGCCGCCGTCGCCGCGGCCACCGCCGCCACCCGTACCGCACTGCGCACTGTCCGCATACCGTCCATGCTGCCACCACCCCCTGACAGCCGTTCAGACGCGGGGCCGTCGCCCACCGTCCGCCGTCCGCCACGGACGTGGGAGATCCCTCGGCTTCTCCGCCTTTCCGGAGAAAACCGTTTGAAGCCGGGCCACCCGGCACGCCACGCTTCGCTGTGCCTCAGCTCGCGCCGGGGCCCGCCATCACGGGTGCGAGGCCATGCCGGCCTGCCCGAACGGCGTGCGATCACTCTCACCACCGACGAAGACTCACCTCGTCCCCCGGCCCGCCGAGACGCTCGGCCGACCCCCACTCGCCGCGACGACTCCTTGGACATCATGCGCATTCGCGATCTTCCCCACCCCGACCCCGGCGTCCCCGACGTCCGCACGGGCGGCAGATTCCTCGTGTGGCTGTGCCGGCAGCAGCTCGGCGGGCACGCCAAGGCCCTCTTCTGGGGGCTGGTCCACATGGCCGCGACGGCCGCGTTCCCGCTGCCGGTGGGCCTCGCCGTGCAGGCCGCGGTGGACGGCGACGGAGCCCGGTTGGCGCTGGCGGGCGGCCTGCTGGCGCTGCTCGGCGCACTCGTCGCGGCCGGCGATGTCATGCTGCACCGCGCGGCCGTGACCAACTGGATCGTCACGGTGGCCCGGATGCAGCAGCTGCTCGCCCGCAAGACCGCGGAACTGGGCGGGGCGATGACCCGGCGGGTGGCGGCCGGCGAGATCGTCGCCGTCAGCACCGGCGACCTGGAGCGCATCGGATGGTTCGTCGAGACGCTGTCCCGTTTCGGCGCGGCCCTGGTGGCCTCCATCGGCGTCTGCCTGGCACTCGTCGTCTACCAGCCGCAGTTGGGCTTCATCGTGGCCCTCGGCACGCCCCTGCTGGCGCTGGCCGTCCTCCCGCTGCTGCCGCCGGCCACCCGACGCGCCGACGTCCAGCGCGAGAAGGCCGGCCGGGCCACCGAACTGGCCTCCGACACCGTCGCCGGGCTGCGGGTGCTGCGCGGCATCGGCGGCGAGGAGCTCTTCCTCGGCCGCTACCGCAGCGCCTCCCAGGAGGTCCGCCTGGCCGCCGTCCGCAGCGCCCGTATGTGGTCGCTGATCTCCGCCATACAGGTCGCCCTGCCGGGGCTGCTGCTGATCGCCGTGGTCTGGCACGGCGTCCGGCTCGCCCTCGACGGCCGGATCGCCGTCGGTGAACTCGTCACCATCTACGGCGCGGTGGCCTTCCTGCTGTACCCGCTGCGCCACTTCGAGGAGATCACCATGGCGTGGTCCTTCTCCCGCCCGTCGGCCGGGCGCACGGCACGGGTACTGGCACTGAGCCGGCCGACCGGCGGCCGACCGGCCGGCCCCGACGGGCTCCCCGCGGCCCCGCAAGCCCCGTCCGGCGACCTCCATGACCCGGTCAGCGGACTGACCGCCCGGGCCGGCCGGCTGACCGCCGTGGTGTGCGGCGACCCGGACGCCGCGGGCCGGCTCGCCGAACGCCTCGGCGGACATCCGCCGCAGACGGACCCGGTCGCGCCACCGGACCAGGCCCCGGCCCCGGCTACGGCTACGGCTACGGCTACGGCTACGGCTACGGCCGAGGAGAACGGTGCCGCTGTCCCGGCGGCAAGCGGCGCGGACGGCCACGGGGCGAACGGCCGCGCGGCGGAGCCGTGCCGTCCGCTCTCCGTCCTCCTCGGCGGCACCCCGCTGGACGACCTCCCCCGCGACACCGCCCGGACCGCCGTCCTCGTCCAGGACAAGGACCCGGTACTGCTCTCCGGGACACTCGGCGAGCTTCTCGACGTCCCGGCCTCGGGGCGCGTGACCACGGCCGCGGCGCTCGACGCGGCCCGGTGCGGGGATGTGCTGGCCGCGCTGGCCCAGGCGTCCGCCGACGACTCCGGCGACCCGATGCGCACCCACATCACCGAACGCGGCCGGTCCCTCTCCGGCGGCCAGCGCCAACGGCTGGCCCTGGCCCGCTCGTTGGTCGCCGACCCCGATGTGCTGGTGCTGGACGAGCCGACCAGCGCCGTCGACGCGCACACCGAGGCCCGGGTCGCCGACGGCCTGCGGGAGATCAGGGCCGGCCGCACGACCGTGCTCCTGACCTCCAGCCCGCTGCTCCTGGACCGCGCCGACCAGGTCGTCTTCCTCCAGGAGGGCAAGGTCGCCGGCGAGGCCCCGCACCGCGAACTGCTGCGTACCCACCCCGCATACCGCGCCGTCGTCACCCGCGCGCCGGACCCCGTCCCCGGCCCGCCGGCACCGCACCCCGACCGCACCGCCCTAGAGGAGACCGCATGATCGGCCTGGCTCCGCCGGAGCACGATCCCGGCACGCCCCGGACCGCCGCCACCCTGCCGGTGGGCTCGCCGGCGACGGTGCGCGCCTACGCCGCCGAGCTGATCCGCCGCCACCGCCGGGACTTCACCCTCCTGGTCACCGTCAACGCCGTCGCGGTCATCGCCTCGATGGCCGGCCCCTATCTGCTCGGCGGCCTCGTCGAGGACCTGTCCGCCGGCCGCGGCGGGCAGATCCGACTCGGCCGCACTCTGGGCCTGTTCGCCCTCGCCCTGGTCGTCCAGACGGTGTTCGTCCGCATGGTGCGGCTGCGCGGGGCGATGCTCGGCGAGCGGATGCTGGCGGACCTCCGCGAGGACTTCCTGGTCCGTTCGGTGGCCCTGCCGCCGGGTGTCCTGGAGCGGGCCGGCACCGGCGACCTGCTGTCCCGGATCACCACCGACATCGACCGGCTCGCCGAAGCGATGCGGGAGGCCGTGCCGCAGCTGGCGATCGGCGTCGTCTGGGCCGGCCTGCTGCTCGGCGGGCTCGCCGTCACCGCACCGCCGCTGGCGCTCTCCGTGCTGGTCGCGCTGCCGGTGCTGCTGGTCGGCTGCCGCTGGTACTTCAAGCGCGCCCCCTCCGCCTACCGCTCCGAGGCCGCCGGCTATGCCGCGGTCTCCGCCGTCCTCACCGAGTCCGTGGACGCCGGCCGCACCATCGAGGCGCACCGCATGGGCGCCCGCCGGATCGCCCTGTCGGAGCACCGGATCCGCACCTGGACCCAATGGGAGCGCTACACCCTCTTCCTCCGCTCGGTGCTCTTCCCCGTCATCAACGTCACCCACGTACTGATCCTCGGCACGGTCGTGTCGCTCGGCGGGGTGTTCGTGCTGCACGGCTGGCTCACCCCGGGGCAGTTGACCACCGGCGCGCTGCTGGCGCAGATGCTCACCGACCCCGTCAACCTCGTCCTGCGCTGGTACGACGAGCTCCAGGTGGCCCAGGTGTCGCTGGCCCGGCTCGTCGGTGTGCGCGAGATCGAGCCGGAGGCCGCCGACGCCTCGGTGGTCCCCGGCGGCCGGGACGTGCGCGCCGAGGACGTCAGCTTCGGCTACCGCGCCGGCGTGGACGTGCTGCGCCAGGTCTCGCTGAGCGTCCGCCCGGGCAGCCGGGTGGCGCTGGTCGGCCCGTCCGGCGCCGGGAAGTCCACCCTGGGCCGGCTGCTGGCGGGCATCTACGGACCGCGGGCCGGCTCGGTGTCGTTGGGCGGCGCCGAGCTCTCCGCGATGCCCGCCGAACGCGTCCGGGAACACGTCGCGCTGGTCAATCAGGAGCACCACGTCTTCGTCGGAACCCTGCGGGACAACCTGCTGCTGGCCCGCACGGACGCCGCCGACGCCGAACTCTGGGCGGCGCTGGGGGCGGTGGACGCGGACGCCTGGGCCCGCGCCCTGCCCGGCGGCCTGGACACCGAGGTCGGTTCCGGCGGCACGGCTCTGACGCCGGCACAGGCCCAGCAGATCGCGCTGGCCCGCCTCGTCCTGGCCGATCCGCACACCCTCGTGCTGGACGAGGCGACCTCGCTCCTGGACCCGCGCGCCGCGCGCCACCTGGAGCGGTCGCTGGGCAGGGTGCTCGACGGGCGCACGGTCGTGGCCATCGCCCACCGTCTGCACACCGCCCACGACGCCGACGTCATCGCGGTCGTCGAGGACGGCCGGATCACCGAACTGGGCAGCCACCGCGACCTCGTCGCCACCGGCGGCGCCTACGCGGCACTGTGGCGCTCCTGGCACGGCTGACCCGCAGGGACAGCGGCGCCCGCGTACCGGACGTTTCCCGACGGCGCGATCCGGCCGCTCTCGCCCTGGCACACTGTCCCCTCGCCCGGCAGCAGCACCACCGCAGGTGGCGCGCCGCTGCCGGGCGACGCATCCGGCGCCTGGTGGCACCCCGAGGCTCCCAACTCGCCCAAGGCGCCCGGCGGCCCGCTGCGCCGGCACCGCTCCGCCTGCCCGCGGACGACTCCACCATCTCGGCCGCTCGGGCCGCTGGGGCCGCAGCCGATACCGACGAAGCTGCAGACCCTGCAAAGGTGGCGCCCCGCGGGACCGCGGGACGCCACTCGGCGACAGGGCCGGCCCGGAGCACCGGCCCGGCCCGATCGAACAGATCAGACGGATCAGATGGATCAGGCGGATCGAACAGCTCGCAGGGCTCAGATGTAGCCCATCGCCCCCAGGGCGCCGATGCCGCCCAGCAGCATGAACGCCGGCATCAGCACCTTCAGCTCCACCCAGCTGCCGGCCCGGAAGCGCATCGGCTTCGGCGTGCCCAGCGGATACCAGCGCTTGCGGCCTATCGGGATGGGCCACAGGATCGGGCAGCCCGAGACGGTCAGCGCGTCGCCGATGTCGTGCACCAGCGCGCCCAGCATGATCGGCAGGCCGAGCCAGAGGTACTGCTGCCCCGGCTCGGCGAACAGCCAGCTCGCGCCCTGCCCGGGCTGGTCCATCACCTGGGCCAGGATCCACGCCGACGCCGCGCCGAGCAGCCACACCAGCACATCGCTGGAGACCCGTGCCGCCCGCCACAGCAGTCCCTCGATGGCGAGCACCATGTGCACGAAGAGGATGCCGAGCACCGCCCAGCGCCCGCCCGCCATGGCCAGCAGCGACATGCCGCCGCCGACCAGCACCGCCCACAGCCAGGTGTGGGTCAGCGTCCGGTGGCCGCCGGAACGGTGCGAGTCGCCGCGCATCTTGGTCGCCTTGAAGACGGCGTGCGAGAGGGCGTCGACCACCTCGCACAGCCCGCGGGAGAGCGGTCCGAAGGCGCGCGAGATCGTGGCGGCCTTGTGGTCGAGGTCGGGGGCGAGCGCCGCCCCGGCACAGATCAAGGCCCCGCTGACCAGCACGGGCCAGGGCATCGGATAGCCGGCGCTGTAGGCCGCCGCCCCCACCCCCAGCCAGGCCGCGGCTCCGGACAGCGAGTGCGCCGGTCCCATCATGGTCGTTCCCCACCCCTTGTTCTGCGCTTCTGACGCCCGATCGGCGACTCAGCGTAGCGTCAGATGATCTCCGGGAGCGGAGCGGGTGCCCCACCGCGGCGCGGCCGGGCGACGTACCGAACACGATCCGCACACGGCCGTGCGCGAGAGGTGCGGACCCGGCCCCACGCGGGCGCCGGCCGGACGTCCGGGGCCGCCGCCGGTCTCCGGTTGATCTCCATCCGGAGCACCGGTTCCCTGATCCGGGCCGAAGGCAGGCAGTATGGGGGGCGTGACCCTCATCGATCATCTGCCGAACACCGCCGACCCCGACGCCCTCTTCGAAGCCTTTTCGGGCTGGGCCGAACAGCAGGGCATCGCGCTCTACCCTGCCCAGGAGGAGGCGCTGATCGAAGTGGTCTCGGGGGCCAACGTCATCCTGTCGACCCCCACCGGCTCCGGGAAGAGCCTGGTGGCGGCCGGCGCGCACTTCACCGCCCTCGCCAACGACCAGGTCACCTTCTACACCGCGCCCATCAAGGCGCTGGTCTCGGAGAAGTTCTTCGACCTGTGCAAGCTCTTCGGCACCGAGAACGTCGGCATGCTCACCGGCGACGCCTCGGTCAACTCCGACGCCCCGGTGATCTGCTGCACCGCCGAGGTGCTCGCCTCGATCGCGCTGCGTGACGGCAAGTACGCCGACATCGGCCAGGTCGTGATGGACGAGTTCCACTTCTACGCCGAGCCGGACCGCGGCTGGGCCTGGCAGATCCCGCTGCTGGAGCTGCCGCAGGCGCAGTTCGTGCTGATGTCGGCGACGCTCGGCGACATGTCGCGCTTCGAGGAGGACCTGACCCGGCGCACCGGCAAGCCCACCGCGGTGGTCCGCTCCGCGACCCGGCCGGTGCCGCTGTCGTACGAGTACCGCACCACGGCGATGACGGAGACGCTGACCGAGCTGCTGGAGACCCGCCAGTCGCCGGTCTACATCGTGCACTTCACCCAGGCCGCCGCCGTGGAGCGGGCGCAGGCGCTGATGAGCATCAACATGTGCACCCGCGCCGAGAAGGACGAGATCGCCAAGCTCATCGGCAATTTCCGGTTCACCACCAAGTTCGGGCGGAACCTCTCCCGGTTCGTCCGGCACGGCATCGGCGTCCACCACGCGGGCATGCTGCCGAAGTACCGGCGGCTCGTGGAGAAGCTGGCGCAGGCCGGTCTGCTCAAGGTGATCTGCGGCACCGACACCCTCGGCGTGGGCGTCAACGTCCCCATCCGCACGGTGCTGTTCACCGCGCTGACCAAGTACGACGGGAGCCGGGTGCGGACCCTGCGGGCGCGGGAGTTCCACCAGATCGCCGGGCGCGCCGGACGGGCCGGCTTCGACACCGCGGGCTTCGTGGTGTCGCAGGCCCCGGAGCACGTCATCGAGAACGAGAAGGCGCTGGCGAAGGCCGGCGACGACCCGAAGAAGCGTCGCAAGGTGGTCCGCAAGAAGGCGCCGGAGGGCTTCGTCAACTGGAACCAGAACACCTTCGAGAAGCTCATCGGCTCCGACCCCGAGCCGCTGACCTCGCGTTTCCGGGTGACGCACGCAATGCTGCTGTCGGTGATCGCCCGGCCGGGCAACGCCTTCGAGGCGATGCGGCGGCTGCTGGAGGACAACCACGAGCCGCGCCGGAACCAGCTGCGGCACATCCGCCGCGCCATCGCGATCTACCGCTCCCTGGTGGACGGCGGGATCGTCGAGCGGCTGCCGGAGCCGGACGCGGAGGGCCGGATCGTCCGCCTCACCGTCGACCTCCAGCAGGACTTCGCGCTCAACCAGCCGCTGTCGACGTTCGCACTGGCCGCGTTCGACCTGCTCGACCCGCAGTCGCCGTCGTACGCGCTGGACATGGTCTCGGTGGTGGAGTCCACGCTGGACGACCCCCGGCAGATCCTGGCCGCCCAGCAGAACAAGGCGCGCGGCGAGGCGGTCGCCCAGATGAAGGCCGACGGCGTCGAGTACGAGGAGCGCATGGAGCGCCTCATGGACGTCGAGTACCCCAAGCCGCTGGACGAGCTGCTGTCGCACGCCTACGGCCTCTACCGCAAGAGCCACCCGTGGGTCGGCGACCACCCGCTGTCTCCGAAGTCGGTCATCCGCGACATGTACGAACGCGCCATGACCTTCACGGAGTTCACCTCCTTCTACGAGCTGGCGCGCACCGAGGGCATCGTGCTGCGCTACCTGGCCAGCGCGTACAAGGCGCTGGACCACACCGTGCCGGACGACCTGAAGTCGGAGGACTTCCAGGACATCGTGGCGTGGCTGGGCGAGATGGTCCGCCAGGTCGACTCCAGCCTGCTGGACGAGTGGGAGCAGCTGGCGAACCCGGAGGAGGAGACCGCGGACCAGGCGGCCGAGCGGGCCGACCAGGTCCGGCCGGTGACCGCCAACGCGCGGGCGTTCCGGGTGCTGGTCCGCAACGCGATGTTCCGCCGGGTGGAGCTCGCGGCGCTGGACAAGGTCGAGGAACTGGGCGAGATGGACGGCGAGTCCGGCTGGGACGCCGACGCCTGGGGCGACGCGATGGACGCCTACTGGGACGAGTACGAGGAGCTGGGCACCGGCCCGGACGCCCGCGGCCCGAAGCTCCTGCGGATCGAGGAGGACACCGCGCACGGACTGTGGCGCGTGCGGCAGACTTTCGCCGACCCGAACGGCGACCATGACTGGGGCATCTCGGCCGAGGTGGACCTGGCCGCCTCCGACGAGGAGGGGCGCGCGGTGATCCGGGTCACCGACGTGGGACAGCTGTGAGCCGACGGCTTCGACCGAGGCCGCCGAAGGAGACGACGGAGGACCACCGGTCATGACGAATCCGGCCGAGAAGCTGGTCGATCTGCTGGACCTGGAGCAGATCGAGGTGAACATCTTCCGGGGCCGCAGCCCGCAGGAGAGCCTCCAGCGGGTCTTCGGCGGGCAGGTCGCCGGCCAGGCGCTGGTGGCCGCCGGGCGGACCACGGAAGGGGACCGCCCGGTCCACTCGCTGCACGCGTACTTCCTCCGACCGGGCCGGCCGGGGGTGCCGATCGTGTACCAGGTCGAGCGGGTGCGCGACGGCCGGTCCTTCACCACCCGCCGGGTCGTCGCCGTCCAGCAGGGACGCACGATCTTCAATCTGACCGCCTCCTTCCACAAGCCGGAACCCGGCTTCGAACACCAACTGCCGATGCGCCGGGCCGTCCCCGACCCGGAAGAGCTGCCGAACGTCTCGGAAGAGGTCCGCGCGCACCTGGGCGGACTGCCCGAGGCGCTGGAGCGGATGGCCCGCAGGCAGCCGTTCGACATCCGGTACGTCGACCGGCTGCGCTGGACGCCCGACGAGATCGAGGGCGCAGAACCGCGCAGCGCGGTCTGGATGCGCGCCGTCGGCCCCCTGGGCGACGACCCGCTGGTGCACACCTGCGCCCTGACGTACGCCAGCGATATGACGCTGCTGGACGCGGTCCGCATCCCGGTCGAGCCCCTGTGGGGCCCGCGTGGTTTCGACATGGCCTCCCTCGATCACGCGATGTGGTTCCACCGCCCCTTCCGGGCGGACGAGTGGTTCCTCTACGACCAGGAGTCCCCCGTCGCCACCGGCGGCCGGGGCCTGGCCCGCGGCCGTATCTACGACCGCGCCGGGCGGCTGCTGGTGTCCGTCGTGCAGGAGGGGCTGTTCCGCCGGCTCGACGGGTGACGGGCTCTTCGGCGGCAGGCGCCGCCCTCTTCTACGCTGGCCTCATGGACTTCAGCATCAGCGCGGCGGAGGAGACCGTCGTCCGCCGTCTCACCGGCCGCCTCCGGGCGGGCATGCCGCCCACCGACGACGATCTGGCGGACGAACTGGGCGACGAGGTCCGGCCCCTGCTGCAGTCCCTGCTGGAGAAGGGCTGGCTCGTCGTCGGCGAGGAGCGGACGCTGACCCTCTCCACCATCGCGCGGGCCGTGGTGGCGGACAGCGGCGACACCGGGGAGCCGCGCGGCTGACGACGGACGGCATCCGCCGTCAGCCGACCGGTGACTCGCCCGTCCGGCTCCTCCCGTACTGCCCTCCACCGCGGCCCAACGAGCCCTTCGGCGCTACGGGCGCGGGGAGAAGTTCCCGGGTTCCGACGTCCAGACCGGGACGTTCCCCGGGCTCGTCCCCCGGCTCGACGGCCGGCCGGGCCGGACGGCGGCGGGTGGCCGGACCCGGCCGGGATCCTCTCGGCGAGCGGCTTCCAGGGCCCGGGAGAGATTGACGCGGTACCACAGCACCTCGTCGAACTCCTCCGCCGTCAGGACCCGTTCGAACGCCTCCCTGGCCGCCGGCGTCGCAGTGATCATCGAGGCGAGGACGGGCCGGAGGCGGCGCAACAGGTCGCGCTCCAGCGGGTCCTCGGCCACCGAGGCGAGTTCTTCCGGCGGGAGAACGGCGGCGATCACCGCGGCCGACTCCCACGGGTCGTCGGTCCGCCCCATCAGCTGGGCGACCCGGCGGCTGCGCCACTGGCGGGCCCGCCAGTCCTGTCCGCTGGTGAGCATCACCCGCATCGCGGCGGGGGTGTTGCCCTGCAGCAGCTCCGGCTCACGCTCGGCGAACTCGGTGATCTCCGAGGCGAGATAGAGCCAGACCACCGCGCCGAAGCGGTTCACATAGAAGCGGACGGGGCCCACGCAGCCGGCCCGGGTCAGCCGCAGGGCGCGGCCGGGGCCGATGCCCATCAGCGCGGCGGCCTCGTTGGTGGTGACCGCGCGGAGGCGGGCCCGGAGGCTCTCCGGGAAGCCCGGCTCGGCCTGCAGCCGGGCGATCTCCTCCGCCGGTACCCGGCGCCGGGCGGGCGGCCCGGCGCTTCCCGGCCGGCGGTCGGGCTCGGCCGGGACCGTCCGTACTTCTCCGAGCTGGGTGGCGAGTTCGAACTCGCCGGTCCGCAGCTCCAGTTCCTGGGCGGCGCGCGCCGTCGAGAGCGTCTGCCGTCCGTCACACATCACTGTCACCGTCATGGTGCTTCCCCCTGCGACTCGATCGTCGATCACTGACGGTTACGACGATAGCCGCGGGCGGTGACAACGCGTCAACGCTCGCCTGATGCCTGTGGATAACTCTCCGGCCGGCGGGCCGCGACGCCCAGGTGCTCTCCGACGCGGTTGACCAACAGCGTCATCTCGTAGGCGATCTGGCCCATGTCGGAGTCGGCGCCGGCCAGCACGCACAGACAGCTGCCGTCCCCCGCGGCCGTCACGAACAACACCCCGTCGTCGAACTCGACCATGGTCTGGCGCACCCGCCCGACCCCGAAGTGGAGCCCCGATCCCTTCGCGAGGCTGTGCAGTCCCGAGGCGACCGCCGCCAGATGCTCGGCGTCCTCCCGCTCCAGCCCCTGGCTCGCGCTTGTCACCAGCCCGTCGTTGGACAGCACCAGGGCGTGCCGTACCTTCTCCACCCGTTTGGTCAGGTCGTCCAGCAGCCAGTCGAGTCCGCTGCTCAGTGCCATGCCCGTTCCTCCCCGTGTCCCCGTCCGCGGATGTGGCCGGACGGCAGTTCGCAGCCCGTCGCGGGCCGCCGTGCCAGCCTGTCCCACCTCCGCCGTCTCGGCAAGCGGCTCCGCGCACCGGCGTGCCACGTGCCTCCGGGATTCCACCGGCGGCGAGGATGGCGGCATGGCACACACAATGACGAAGGACGAGTGGCGGGCGTTCCTTTCCGAGGGCACCCGGACCGGAAAACTGTCGACCGTGCGGGCCGACGGCAGCCCGCACATCGCCCCCGTATGGTTCCTGATGGACGGCGACGAGCTGGTGTTCAACACCGGCAAGGAGACGGTCAAGGGCCGCAATCTCGCCCGCGACGGCAGGGTGGCGCTGTGCGTCGACGACGACCGGCCGCCGTTCACGTTCGTGGTCGTGCAGGGCACGGCGGAGCTCGGCGAGGAGCTGCCGGACGTCCGGCACTGGGCGACCCGGATCGCGGCCCGGTACATGGGCGAGCAGCGTGCGGAGGAGTACGGGGCGCGCAACGGCGTCCCGGGCGAACTGGTGGTGCGGGTCCGCATCGACAAGGTGGTGGCGCTCGCCGGGGTCGCCGACTGAGGCGGCGGGGCGCGGGCCGTTCGGTGTTCCGCGCCCCGGGGCGGCGGGCGCCCGGTCCTCCGGGCCGTTCAGCCCACCTGCCGGCCGGAGTGCCTCCGCCCCGCGTGCTCGACGAGCCGGACCAGCACCTCCTTGCCCGAGTCGCGGTCCCGCGCGTCGCACAGCACGACGGGCGTACCGCGATCCAGGTCCAGGGCGCGGGAGACCTCGTCGGCCCCGTAGGACCCGGCGCCCGGGAAGCAGTTGACGGCCACCACGAACGGGAGGGCGCGTCGCTCGAAGTAGTCGACGGCCGTGAAGCAGTCCCCGAGCCGCCGGGTGTCGGCCAGCACCACGGCGCCCAGCGCGCCCTCCGACAGGTCGTCCCACAGGAACCAGAAGCGGTCCTGGCCCGGGGTGCCGAAGAGGTACAGGGAGAGCCCCGCCCTGATGGTGATCCGGCCGAAGTCCATCGCCACCGTGGTGGTGGTCTTGCCGGCCACTCCCCCGGTGTCGTCCACCACCCGGCCGGCCTCGCTGAGGCGCTCCTCGGAGCGCAGCGGACGGATCTCGCTGACCGCGCCCACCAGGGTCGTCTTGCCCGCCCCGAATCCGCCCGCGACTAAGATCTTCAGGGCCAGTTCGGGCGTGGGGCCGGGGGCTATCGCCTCCGGGGTCCCGTGTACGGCGTTCATCGGCCGTCTCCTTCGGGGTGCGGGGTCCCGCGTGGCGCGGGGGTGCGGATCCAGGGCACAGCGACGGGGCCGGGGGCGGCACCACGTGCCGTCCGGAGATCCTTGGCGAGGACCGTACCGCCCGCTGATCGGGATTTCCCCGGATTCGGGAAAGCCGCCCCGCCCTCGGGGCACGATGGGGTTTTCGGCCACGTCGTACCGCGCCGCCCGTATACCGCACCGCAGTCTCCGTACAGACGTTCCCCGGCGGTGCCGGCCATGGGGAATCATGTGCGCATGACGCAGCAGCGGGCACCACGGTCACCGGAACGGCACTCCACGTCCGGCGGGGCGAACACCTCTGTGTCGGCCGTGGAGCGCAACGGCATCGACCCGGTACCGGACGCCGAGCGGCACGGCACGCCCCGTTCGCTGTTCTGGCCGTGGGCCGCCTCCGGGCTGTCCCTGCTCGGCATCGCCTACGGGATCTACGTCATGGGGCTCGGCCTCAATGCCTGGCAGGCGGTGGTGACCGGGACGGTCGGCTATGTGCTGTCGTTCGTCCTGGTCGGCCTGGTGTCGGTGGCGGGGGCGCGGACGGGCGCCCCCACCATGGCCATCGGGCGGGCCGTGTTCGGCCGGCGGGGCAACAAGCTGCCCACAGTGTTCAGTTACGTCTCCAACGTCGGCTGGGAGACGGTGCTGGTCGCGCTCTCCTCCCTGGGCGGCGCCACCATCCTGGCGCGCGTCTCGCCGGCGGTCTTCGCCCGGGCGGACGGGCGGACGCCGACCACCGCGGCCCAGGCACTGTGCTTCGCGGTGACCGCCGTGTCGGTGGTGGTCGTGGGCGTCTACGGGCACGCGCTGATCATGAAGGTACAGCAGTACCTGACCGCCGCCATCACCGTGATGACCGTGGCCTACATGGTGCTGACGGCCGACCGCATCCACCCCTCCGCGCTCCTGGAGGGCCGGCCGGGCGGCCTCGGCACGGCCATCGGGGGCGTGGTCTTCGCGATGACCCTGCTGGGGCTGGGGTGGGTCAACTGCGGTGCGGACTACAGCCGTTACCTGCCGCGCGGCAGCAGTGGCCGGGCGATCACCGGCTGGACGACACTGGGCGGGGTGCTCGCCCCCGTGGTGCTGCTGGTCTTCGGGGTGCTGCTGAACGCCGGCGATCCGAAGCTCGCCGCCGCGGCCTCCGCCGACCCCGTGGGCGCGCTCGCCGCGGCGCTGCCCACGTGGTTCCTGGTGCCGTATCTGCTGACCGCCATCGGGGGGTTCGTCTCCGGGGCGATCATGGACATCTACAGCTCGGGGATGTCGCTGCTGGCCCTCGGGGTGCCTGTCCGCCGGCATCTGGCGGTCCTGGTGGACGGGGCGCTGATGGCCTTCGGCGGCTGGTACGTGCTGTTCGTCTCGCCCGGATTCTTCGCCACGTTCCAGGCGTTCCTGTCCGTCGTCGGGGTGGCGATGGCCGCGTGGACCGCGGTCTTCCTGGTGGCGCGGTGGCGCGGCCGCCGCTCCGGTTCCGGGCCGTCCGCGGCGCCCGCCGTAGGGTGGCCCGCGGTCCTCTCGCTCACCGTCGCCACCGTCGTCGGGCTCGGCCTGATCACCTCCGCCGATCCCCACATCGCCCGGGTCGTGGGGTTCCTGCTCACCGACCGCGCCGCGCACGGCACACCGGGCGCCATGAACATCGGGGTGGTGGCCGCGCTGCTCGTCGCGGGCGTCCTCTACGCCGTCACCGCGCCGCTGGCCCACCGTCCCACCGCACCCCGAGGAGACCGATGAACGGCCTGCCCACCAGTCAGCCGCACGACGTCCGCGCGTTCTTCGGCGCCCGCGCCGCCGGCTGGGACGCCAAGTTCCCCGGCGACGGCCCCGCCTATGCCGCCGGCGTGGCCGAACTGGGCCTGCGGGAGGGCCAGCGGGTGCTGGACGCCGGCTGCGGCACCGGACGCGCCCTGCCGGCCCTCAGAGCGGCCGTGGGCGCCCGCGGAACGGTCCTGGGCGCCGATCTCACCCCGGAGATGCTGGCGGCCGCCGTACGGGCCGGACGCGACGCCTGCGCGGCCCTGCTGCACGCCGATGTGACCCGGCTGCCGCTGTCGTCCGCCGCGCTGGACGCGGTGTTCGGCGCCGGGCTGATCTCCCATCTGCCCGACTCCGGGGCCGGGCTGGCCGAACTCGCCAGGGTGGTCCGCCCCGGTGGCCGGCTCGCGCTCTTCCACCCCGTCGGGCGGGCGGCCCTCGCGGCCCGCAAGGGGCACCCGCTCACCCCCGACGACCTCAGGGCCGAACCCAACCTGCGTCCCCTTCTGGCCGGCAGCGGCTGGGACCTCATCCGGTACGTCGACGAGGACGCCCGCTATCTGGCAATGGCGGTCCGCCAGGGGTGAGGCGCCCCGGCGGCCGCACCCCCTCAGGACGAAGCCGGGTCCCCCTGGGAAGCGTCGCCGCCCACGGGGTGAACGGGGCAACTGCCCAGCCGGCGGGGCGTGGGGAAGGTCCCGAGCTCGGCGACGCGGTAGCCGTCGGGGTAGCCCTTGATCTCCGGGTTCTGCCGGGAGTAGTGGGGAGTACGGCGCGGCGGGAGCAGCCGTACGGCCCTGGCCCGCAGCTTCAGGGCGGTGCGCACCGCGGTCCGCACCGCTGGCCGGGGCCGGTCGTAGCCGAAGGTGTCCAGCAGCGCGTCGTCCAGGAGGGCCTTGCTCGCGGCGCGCACCACCGGGGCGAGCGGTCCGTACCAGCCCGCCATCAGGTCCAGGGAGGCGTCGGCCACCCGGCGGGCGCCGGCGTCCCAGCCGAAGTGCGCCTCCTCGTAGGCGTCCAGGCACTTGGCGAACTCCTCGTGGGTCCGCGGGATGTCGGCGATCCCCATGTGGCGGCCGAGGGTGCGGTAGTAGGCAGCCATGGCGCGCTTCTCGTGCTCGCTCAGCGGCCGCCAGCCGTACTGGTCGATCCAGCGGATCGGCACCACCACGAAGGTGCACAGGACGTAGCGCATGTCGTCGTTGGTGATGTCGTAGCTGCGGTGCATCTGGTTGATGCGGCGGATCGCGGTCCGGCCGTCGCCGGCGTCGAAGCCGTGCTCCACGACGGTGTCCAGGAGGAGGACGGTGTCGTCGTAGCGCTTCTGCGTACGGTCCGTCAGCTCTCCGGTCTCGGCGAGCAGCCGTCCGATGCTCGGCACCGCGTAGGTGCGGTAGAGCGCCAGTTCCAGCGCCCTGGTGATGTCCCACGGGAATTCGTGGGCGTAGGTGATGCGGTGGATCCGCAGGAAGTCACGCTCCGGATCGAGCCGTTGGATCTCCCGCAACCAGTCGTAGCGCCGCACCTGTTGTCCGTCCCTTCGTCGGCCGAAGTTCCCACAGTACGGGCGCGGGTGCACTGCCGCACCGTTCCGGGCGAGGGGCCGGGGGCCGCAATGGCCGGATTTCTACGCGAGATGGCCGGGGCGTCGGCGGGCGGGGTCCTCCACGGCTCCTTCACCGACGTCACGGGATGGCATCGTCGCAGCGTACGGCTGGTGACAAGGCCGCACCCGGCCAATTAGGGTGCGCGGCGAAGTGCGGACCTTAGTGGAGGGAGGCCCGGCGTGCCGACGACCGAGAGCGCCGACAGCGACCAGCTGTTCGTGCTGACGGCGGTGCTGCTGACGCCCGCGCAGTTCCCGAGCGTGCTCGGCGACGACTACCCCGAGGTGTGTGCGGGCCTCGGCCTCGAGCCCTACGCGGAGGGCTACGGGCTGGTCCTCGGCCAGGACGGCACGGGGGCGCGCTGGACCGTCGCCACCGAGGACGTGTCGCTGGTGGCCTGTGCGATCGCGGCCTGGGACTGCGGCATGGAGTACGACCTGTCACCGGGCGAGGACGGCATCGTCGTGGCGCTCCCGGGGTGGCCGCTGGCCCTCGCGGTGGCGGCGCCCGGGGTGCCGGAGCCGCACGATCCGGAGCCGCAGGAGGGCGACCGGGCGCCGCTGGTACCGCCGGACGCCGCGGACTGGGGGCCGGCCCAGCGGCGGCTGGGCGCGGACGAGATAGCCCTGCAGTGGGCGTCCTGGCGGGCCCAGGTGGAGGATGAGGAGGTCTCCTTCGCGGAGCCCGGCGAGGAGCGGCACCCGGGCGTGCGGCGAGTGCTGGCGCAGGCCCGCGGCTACGTCGCCGAGCCGCCGCCGCCCGGCCGGGTGCGGTCGTCGTTCGCCGCCGGCGAGGCCCGTACGCTGCGGGTCGACGGGCCCGGCTGGAGCATGGTGGCCCGCACCGACGACATCGCGTTCGTCCTGCTGGACGAGGAGCCCGGGCAGGTGCACCCGGTGGGCCGAGGGCCCGAACTTCCCGGGCTGCTGGCGTCGTTGGACGGGCTGGCGGCCCGCCCCGTCTGACGGCCCGCGACCCCGGGGCGGACGGGCCGGGGCCGCCGGCTCAGCGCCCGAGCTGCTTGCGGCCGGCCCGGCGCAGCCGGCGCCGCTGGGAGGAGTCGAGCGTCAGATACGCGGCGGCCGGGATACCGACCATGACCAAGACGGCCGCCCAGAAGGGCAGCAACCACAGCAGGAGCACTCCCACCGCGACACCACCGATCGCGACCTTCGCCTGTGTGGACATCCTTCACGCCCTTTCCGCGGCCTGCGCCGCGCTCTGTCGTATTCCATTGAACGCCGGTTCGGCTCCAGAGGTTCCCCGACCGGCCGGATCGTGCTGTACCCTCGGGCGCTCCATGCTCCAGTAGTCAAATTTGAGGAGTACCCGGCCCAGTGGCTTCCCTCCCCGCGGTCACGCCCTCCCCGCTCTTGGATCTCGCCCGCTGCGCGGCGGTCTTCCTGCCCTCGGATCCGCCCCGGCTCGGTCGGGTCGCCTTCTGGCGCCCGGACGGTGCACCGGTACCGGACACCTCCCCGTACGGCGCGCCCGAGGGCAGCGGCGCGCACCGGCCCGCACCGGAGCAGCTGACCGTCGCCCTGCCCACCGGGCCGGACGACGACGAAGCAGTGGACAGGAGCGGCGACGGCGACGGCATCACCGTGTGCGCCGTACCGGCCCTGGTGCTGCCGGTCGCCGCTGCGCTCCCCGTGCTCACCCGGATACGGGGCGGCCGGCACACCCATCCGGCCGCCGCCTTCTGGGGCGCGGCCGCGCTGCTGGCGTTCCGCATCGCGGCCCACGGCCGGCTGCTGCCCGGCCTCAGTCCCACCGACCACGACGCCTGGCGGGCCGGCCCGCTGGACCCGGACGACACGGCGCGGCTGCGCGAGCTGGCCGCCGCGATGCCGCCGTACGCCCACGCCGCCCCGCTCCCCGGGAGCGGCCCGGTCCGGCTGCCGGAACCGGAGCGGCTGGTGCGGGCCTTTCTGGACGCGGTCGTCGACGGGCTTCCCCGTACACCCGCGGCCGAACTGGCCGCCGGCGGGCCGGCGTTCGCGGCGCCCGCCCCGCAGCACGTTCCGGAACAGCGCGCCTGGGCCGCGGAGATCGCCGCCGGCCACGACGCGGGGGTGCGGCTCTCGCTGCGCGTGGAGGTGCACGGAGCGGGCCCGGAGTGGACGGACGAACGCGATGCGCGCGCACCGGGGCCGGACCCGGAATCCGGTGCGGCCCCGGATGTCGCGTTCACTGCCGTCGTCCAGGTGCACAGCGCGGCCGATCCGACGGTGGTCGCGGACGCGGCGGAAGTGTGGTCGGGCACGGCTCCGGCGGGGCGGGCCTTCGGGCCGCGGGCGCGGACCGAGGCCCTGCTGACGCTGCGCCGGGCGGCCGCCGCGTGGGAACCGCTGGCGCCGCTGCTGTCCGCGGCGGTGCCGGACGCGCTGGAGCTGGCGGACGAGGAGGTCGCCGAGTTGCTGGGCCCGGCGTCCGGCGCGCTGGCCGCCGCCGGGGTGCGGGTCCACTGGCCGGCGGAGCTGGCCCGGACGCTCACCACACGGGCCGTGGTGGGCCTGCCCGACGAACCGGAGAACACCGCACACGGAACCGGGGCGGTGGCCGGCGGGCTGCCCTCGTTGGTCTCCGCGGACGCGCTGCTCTCGTTCAGCTGGCGGTTCGCCATCGGCGACCAGGAGATCGACCGGGCGGAACTGGACCGGCTCGCCGAGGCGCGGCGCCCGCTGGTGCGGCTGCGCGGCCGGTGGGTCCTGGTGGACCCCGAGGCGGTGCGCGCCGCCCGGGACCGCGAGGACCGCGCGGTCACCCCGCTCGACGCCCTGGGCGCCGCGCTCACCGGCACCGCCGAGGACGGCGACGGACAGCGGGTGGAGGTCCTGGCATCCGGCCGGCTCGCCCGGCTGCGCGACCGCCTGGCCGACCCCGAGCGCACCGAGGACCCGGCGCTCGGCCCGCCCCCGGGGCTCGCCGCCACCCTGCGCGACTACCAGGTGCGTGGCGTGAGTTGGCTCCACCGGATGACCTCCCTCGGCCTCGGCGGTTGTCTGGCCGACGACATGGGCCTGGGCAAGACCCTCACCCTGATCGCCCTGCATCTGCACCGGCAGACCACTTCGGAGTCGGCCGGGCCCACGCTCGTCGTCTGCCCCACCTCCCTCATGGGCAACTGGCAGCGGGAGGTCGAGAAGTTCGCGCCGGGGACGCCGGTGCGCCGCTACCACGCCGGGCGGCGCAGCCTGGCGGACCTCGCGGACGGGGAGTTCGTCCTCACCACCTACGGGACGATGCGCCTGGACGCCGCCAGACTGGCAGGGGCCGGCTGGGGGCTGGTCGTCGCCGACGAGGCGCAGCACGTCAAGAACCCGTTCTCGGCCACCGCCCGGGCGCTGCGCACCGTTCCCGCCCAGGCCAGGGTGGCGCTGACCGGCACGCCGGTGGAGAACAACCTGTCGGAGCTGTGGGCGATCCTGGACTGGACGACGCCAGGGCTGCTGGGGCCGCTGGGCCGGTTCCGGCGGCGGCACGCGCAGGCCATCGAGGGCGGCGCGGCGGGGTCCCCGGAGGCGGCCGCCGCGGCGGAGCGGCTGGCCCGTCTGGTGCGGCCGTTCCTGCTGCGCCGGCGGAAGTCCGACCCGGGGATCGCACCGGAGCTGCCACCCAAGACGGAGACCGACCGGGCGGTGGCGCTCACGGGGGAACAGGCCGAGCTGTACGAGGCGGTGGTGCGCGAGGGCCTCGGCGAGATCGCCGGGACGGACGGGCTGGCGCGGCGCGGCCTGGTGGTCAAGCTCCTGACCTCGCTCAAGCAGATCTGCAACCACCCCGCGCACTACCTCAAGGAGCCGCCCGGCGGGCCGGACGCCGGGTCCGCGCGGTTCGCCGGGCGGTCGGGGAAGGCGGAGCTGCTCGACGAGCTGCTGGACACTCTCCTCGCCGAGGGTGCGGGCGTCCTGGTGTTCACCCAGTACGTACAGATGGCGCGGCTGCTGGCCGGCCATCTGGCGGCGCGCGGGGTGCCGGCCCAACTCCTCCACGGCGGGACGCCGGTGGCCCGACGGGAGGAGATGGTGCGGCGCTTCCAGGAGGGCGAAGTGCCGGTGTTCCTGTTGTCGTTGAAGGCGGCGGGCACCGGCCTGAACCTCACCCGGGCCTCCCATGTCGTGCACTTCGACCGCTGGTGGAACCCGGCGGTCGAGGCGCAGGCCACCGACCGGGCCTACCGCATCGGGCAGACCCAGCCGGTCCAGGTGCACCGGATGGTCACCGAGGGCACCGTCGAGGACCGGATCGCCGCCCTGCTCGCCCGTAAGCAGCGGTTGGCGGACGCGGTCCTCGGCTCCGGCGAGGCGGCGCTGACCGAACTCACCGACGCCGAGCTCGCGGACCTGGTGGCGCTGCGCGGGAGCGACCGGTGAACGGGAGGACGACCAGGGACCACGGGACAGGCAGAAGGGCGGCCCTTGTGTACGGGGACGGGCTGCTGGAGGGGGACACGATGAACAGGGACGCGGCGGAGCACCACAGGGAAGGCGGGGACGCGGTGTACGGGAGCGGGGCCGGGGCGGCGGTGCCGGAGCGGACCTTCGCGGCGCTGCCGGTGACGCGCGGCCGGGGCTTCGCGCGCACCTGGTGGGGTCAGGCGTGGCTGAAGGCACTGGAGGACACGGCCCTGGACGGGAAACAGCTGAAGCTGGGCCGCCGTCATGCGCGTGCCGGGGCGGTCGGCGCGGTCTCCGTGCGCCCCGGCCGGCTGACCGCCGTTGTCCAGGACCCCGACCACACCGCGTACCGCTCCGACGTGCTGCTGCAGCAGCTGAGCGCGGCGGACTGGGACCGGCTGCTGGACGTCGTCGCGGACCGGGCCGGGCACCTGGCGGCCCTCCTGGACCGCGATATGCCGCCGGTCCTGGTGGAGGACGCGGCGGCGGCCGGCGTCGAACTCCTGCCGGGCATCGGGGACCTGGAGCCGGAGTGCGGCTGCGAGGCGTGGGACCACTGCGCGCACGCGGCGGCGCTGTGCTACCAGGTGGCGCGGCTGCTGGACCAGGACCCGTTCGTGCTGCTGCTGTTGCGCGGGCGGGGCGAGGAGGAGCTGCTGGACGAGCTCCAGCGGCGCAGCGCGGCCCGGGCCGAGGCGGCGGCCGGGCCGGCCGGTCCCGCAGGCGGGGAGGAGGCGGGCGTGCCCGCCGCCGAGGCGTACGCGGCGCGGGACGTCCTGCCGCCGCTGCCGCCGCCCCCGCCGCCGGTCACGTCCCCCGGCCCGGCACCGGCGCTCGGCGGGGGCACCCCGCCGGCGCCCGGAATCGCGGCGGACGCACTGGAGTTCCTCGTCGCGGACGCGGCGGCGCGCGCCCGGCGGCTGCTGGCGGAGGCGCTCGCGCCCGAGCACGCCGACGCCCCGCCGACGCCCGCTCCGGCGCTCTCCCAGGACGCGGTGCGGCTGGCCGCAGCGGGGCCCGGGGCGGCCGTCGCGGCCCGCCTGGCGGACGGCACGGGCCGCGGTGCACGGGGCCTGGCGCTGGCCGTTCGTGCCTGGCGGACGGGCGGCGCGGCCGGGTTGGCGGCTCTGGAGGAGGAGTGGATGCCGACGCCCGAGGTGCTGTCCCGTGTGCAGGACCGGTTGGCGGCCGCCTGGGAGGACGAGGCGTCCCGGCCGCGGCTACGGGCCGCCGGGAACCGCTGGACCGTGGTGGGCGGCGGCACCCAGCTCCGCTACGGGCGCGACGGCCGATGGTGGCCGTTCCGCAAGGAGGCCGGCCGGTGGGCACCGGCCGGGCCGGCCGCGGACGATCCGGCGGCGGCGCTGGCCGCCCTCGCGGCGGACGCACCGGGCGGGTTCTCGTAGGGGAATCCCGCCGCGATGCGAGAAACGTCACGTTTGATCAGACCTTGACACCCATTGGTCATTTCGGGTCGGCGCCAATGACAGGATGGGACCGAATCCGCACCCTTTTCATGCGATTCATTCCGCGATGCTGCCCGCCCGGCTCCCGCTGTCCAGGCTTGCGGCGGCACGCGTCCCGTATGTCCGCCGTTCGACCGTTCCGACGGTCGGACCGAACCGACCGTTAGGGCCCCGTCCTGCCATGCCGCTCGCCTTCCTGCACCGCCTGCGCGACCGTACGCCGCACAGCCTCCAGCCCGCCCTCCCCCGCGGGGCGGGCGCGCTGGACCTGTGCGTCAACGATCCCGTCGGACTGCCGATGGCCGGGGTGGCGATCTCCGTCCGGGACGCCGACGGCCAGGAGGCGACGGCCGGCCGGACCGACCCCAACGGCCGGCTGACCGTCACCCTGCCACCGGGCGACTACCGGCTCCTGGTGACCTGCGACGGCTTCAGTCCGGTCCGCTGCGAGGTCCGGCTGGCGGCCGGCGAACGGACCGCGCCCCGCCCGATCACCCTGGAACTGGCGCCGGCACTGCCGCTGCCCGACGCCGGCCAGTGGCGCCTGGACCCCGACCACAGTGCCATCCGCTTCACCGCCCGGCACATCGGACTGGCCGAGATCCACGGCCGGTTCAACCGCTTCGAGGGCGGCCTGTGGGTCGGCGAGCGGATGGCGGACTCCCGGGTCGAGGTGACCATCGACGCGGCGAGCATCGACACCGGCGTGCGGATGCGCGACGACCACCTGCGTTCGGCGGAATTCCTGGACGTCGCCAGGTTCCCCCATCTCCAGTTCGCCGGCGAGCGGTTCGTCCACAAGGGAGGCAGCCGGTGGGCGGTGCAGGGCGTGCTCCATCTGCACGGCGTCAGCCGCACCGTCCAGTTGGACACCCGCTACCTGGGCATCGGCACCGGCATCATGGGCGAGACCCGCACCGCGTGCCAGGCCGTCACCGAACTGCACCGCGAGGACTTCACCCTGGACTGGCGCAAGATGCTGGCCAGGGGCATCGCCGCGATCGGCGCTACGATCCGGGTCGAGCTGGACATCCAGGCGGTCCGGCCCGAGTAGCCACCGCAAGGAGAGGTCGAACCCCATGACCGGCCCGTCGCCCCAGCCGCCGCTCGCCCAGGCGCTCGCCGCCGGACCGGTCGTCCTCGACGGCGGTCTCTCCAACCAACTGGAAGCCCAGGGCCACGACCTGAGCGACGCCCTGTGGTCGGCCCGACTCCTCGCCGAGGAACCGGAAGCGGTGGTACGGGCCCACCAGACGTACTACGAGGCGGGCGCCCAGGTCGCCATCACCTCCAGCTACCAGGCCACGTTCGAGGGCTTCGCGCGGCGCGGCATCGGCCCGGAGGAAACCGCCGGGCTGCTGCGCCGCAGCGTCGAGCTGGCCCGCGAGGCAGCCGCCCGGGCCCGCGCGGGCGGCGTCACCGGACCGCTCCGTGTCGCCGCGTCGGCGGGCCCGTACGGGGCGATGCTGGCGGACGGCTCCGAATACCGCGGCCGGTACGGGCTGTCCGTGGACGCGTTGGAGCGCTTCCACCGGCCGCGCCTGGAAGTCCTGGCCGCCGCCCGGCCCGACGTGCTCGCCCTGGAGACGGTGCCGGACGCGGACGAGGCGCGGGCCCTGCTGCGGGCCGTGCGCGGCCTCGGCGTCCCGGCCTATCTCTCGTACAGCGTCGCCGGCGACCGCACCCGCGCCGGGCAGCCGCTGGCCGAGGCGTTCGCCCTGACCGCCGACGCGGACGAGGTGATCGCGGTCGGCGTGAACTGCTGCACGCCGGACGACGCCGACCGGGCGGTGGCGCTCGCCGCCCGGGTCACCGGCAAGCCGGTCGTGGTCTACCCCAACAGCGGGGAGCGCTGGGACGCCACGGCCCGCGCCTGGCGCGGCAGCCCCACCTTCACCGCGGACCGGGTGGCCGGCTGGGTCGCGGCGGGCGCCCGGCTGATCGGCGGCTGCTGCCGGGTCGGCCCGGACGCCATCGCGGAGTTGGCGACGGCACTGGGCCGCTGACCGGGGCGCGGGAAACCCGGCGGCGGCCTGGTCTCCGCGCGCCCGAGACGGGCACGACGAGCCCTCACGGCCTCTCCCCGACCACCGCACCGCCTCAGACCAGCGGCTTGGTGAGCTTCTTGGTGCCGCTGCGGTTGCCGGTCAGGCTGCACACCACGGACTTGACGCCCAGCTTGTAGCCGTGGACGGTCGGGAACTGAACGTAGGTGCCCCCGGCCGTCCCGGCGGGCTGCTTGGCCGCCTTGTCCGGGAGCTCGATGGAGCACAGCGCGGACGCCTTGTCCTTGATCTCGTTCTCGGAGGCCAGGCCGCGCGGCAGGGTGTAGACGAAGACGACCTCGGCGTCGTGCGGGCCGTTGCAGGACGCCGCCCGGTTGTTGCCGCCGTTCCCGCCCGGCGGGATGTCGAAGCAGTCGCCCGTCTTCAGCGTGTAGAACGGCGCAGTGCGGCCCGTGGGTGCGGACGGGGAGGTCTCCGGGCCGGTGGGGGTCGTGGAGGCGGACGGCGTCGGGGAGGCGGAGTCGGAGGCCGAGGGGGTGGCGCTCGCCGAGGCGCCGGTGCCCGGCCGGGCCTGAGTGCCGCCGCCGTCACCGCTGTTGGCCCAGACGACGCACCCGACGACGAGCGCCACGACGAGCACGCCGGCGCCGATGATCAGCGCGATCGCGGTGCCGTTGCCACCGCCGGAGGGTGGCGCGGGCGGCTGCTGCCAGCCACCGGGACCGCCGGACGCGGGCGGGCCGAAGCCGCCGGCGGGCGCACCGTACGGGCCGGCCGGCGGCTGCCCGGCCTGCGGGGCCGAGGGCCCGTAGCCGCCCGGCCCGTAACCCCCCGGCCCCGGCTGCTGCCCGCCGGGCCCGTAGCCGCCTCCCGGCGGGCCAAAACCGCCCGGCTCCCCCTGGGGCGGCTGGTGCGGCGGCTGGTTGGACGGCGGGGGCGGGGGAAAGCTCATGGCGGAAGTGATCGCTTCTTTGATGGGGAGTCAAGGACGCGGTGACCGATCTGGACCGTTCCGAGGCGAAACATCCACCCCTGAGGCCACCGTTGGTGCTCCACGGCCCGGGACGGACGGCCCTGGGCCCTGGTCGCCCGGACAGACCCTAACGTGCCCGACGTGTACGCCTCACTGCCCGGAGGTGCTCCATGTTCACCGACCTTCCCCTGGACGAACTGCGCCGCTACCGCCCACCGCTGCCCGAACCCCCCGGTTTCGACGCCTTCTGGCAGCGCACCCTGGACGAGGCCCGCGCCCACGACCTCGCCCCCCGGTTCACCACGGCCGACACCGGCCTGACCCGGCTGCACACCGACGACGTGGAGTTCACCGGCTTCGGCGGGCACCGGATCCGCGGCTGGTTCCTGCGACCGCGCACCGCCGCCGGGCGGCTGCCGTGCGTGGTGCAGTACCTCGGCTACGGCGGCGGCCGACTGCTGCCGCACAACTGGCTGCTGTGGCCGTCGGCCGGCTACGCCACGCTGGTCATGGACACCCGCGGCCAGAGCGGCCCCGACCGGCCCGGCGACACCCCCGACCCGGTGGGCGCCGCGCACCCGGGCGTACCGGGCAAGCTGACCCAGGGCCTGCTGGATCCCGACACCTACTACTACCGGCGGCTGTTCACCGACGCCGTACGGGCCGTGGAGGCGGCCCGCGGCCACCCGGCGGTGGACGCCGAGCGGATCGTGGTCGCCGGCCACAGCCAGGGCGGCGCCCTCGCGCTGGCCATGACCGGGCTCGTCCCCGGGCTCGCCGGCGCACTGATCGACGCGCCGTTCCTCACTCACATCCGGCGCGCCCTCGACCTCACCGACCAGGGGCCGTACGGCGAACTGGCCCGCTACTTCGCCGGCCAGCGCGGCCACATCGACACCGCGCTGCACACCCTCGACCACTTCGACGGCCTGAACTTCGCGGCCCGCGCCACCGCCCCGGCGCTCTTCGGCACCGCACTGCGCGACGAGATCGCCCCGCCGTCCACCGGATTCGCCGCCCACCACCACTACGCGGGCGACAAACGGCTGGAGGTCTGGCGGTTCAACGCCCACGAGAGCGGCGGGGGCGCCCAGCGGACCGCGGAAATCCGCTTCCTCCGCGAGCTGTTCGGCGGCTGATCCGCACCGGCCGCGCGTGTCGTCCACAGGCCGCCCGCGGCCCGCGGCCCGCACATTACGATGCGGCTGCACGCCGGGGCCCTGAGCGGCCGGGAGCCCCGGATCAGGGCCTGGCACCACCGGCCGCGGAGGGAGGTGCCCGATGGGCGCACAGGCGGCCGGACCGCTGGTCGTCGGCGTGGACAGCTCGACGCAGTCCACCAAGACGCTGGTCGTGGACGCGGAGACCGGCGAGGTGCTGGCCCGGGGCCAGGCACCGCACACGGTCGGCGGCCCCGGCAAGGAGAGCGATCCGCGGCAGTGGTGGCAGGCGCTGGGCGAGGCACTGGCCCGATGCGGTCCCGCCGCGCGCCAGGCGTCCGCGATCTCCGTCGCCGGCCAGCAGCACGGGCTGGTGACACTGGACGCGGCCGGCGAGCCGGTGCGCCCGGCACTGCTGTGGAACGACGTCCGGCCGGCCCGCGAGAGCGCCCGGCTGATCGCCGAGGGCGGCGGCCCGCAGGCATGGGCGGAGCGCATCGGGAGCGTGCCGGGCCCGGCGTTCACGGTCGCCAAGTGGGCCTGGCTGCGCGCCCACGAGCCGGACGCGGCGGCCGCCACCGCCGCCGTCCGGCTGCCGCACGACTACCTCGTCCAGCGGCTCACCGGCCAAGCCGTCACCGACCGCGGCGACGCCTCCGGCACCGGCTGGTGGGCGGCGTCCACCGGGGCGTACGACGCCGGGACCCTGGAGCGGGTCGGGCTGACGCCCGCGATGCTGCCGCGGGTCGCACTCCCCGGAGAAGCGGCGGGCAGCGTACGCACCGACGAACTCCCGCTCCCGCACGGCGCGTTGGTGGCCGCCGGGACGGGCGACAACATGGCGGCGGCGCTCGGCCTGGGCCTGCGCCCCGGCCAGCCGGTGCTGAGCCTGGGCACCTCCGGCACGGTGTACGCGGTCACCACCCGCCGGCCCGCCGATCCGACCGGCACCGTCGCCGGCTTCGCCGACGCCCGCGGCGACTGGCTGCCGCTGGCCTGCACACTCAACTGCACACTCGCCGTGGACCGGGTGGCGGCGCTGCTCGGCCGCGACCGGGAGGCCGTCGAGCCGGGCGGCGGCGCCGTGCTGCTGCCCTTCCTGGACGGCGAGCGGACGCCGAACCTCCCGCACGCCTCGGGCCTGCTGCACGGCCTGCGCCACGACACCACACCCGGCCAACTGCTCCAAGCCGCCTACGACGGCGCGGTGTTCACCCTCCTGCGGGCCCTCGATCAGGTGTCGGGGCCGGAGACCGCGCCCGGTGCGCCACTGCTGCTGATCGGCGGCGGGGCCCGCGGCAGCGCCTGGCGGGAGACCGTACGGCGGCTCTCGGGCCGCCCGGTGGTGGTGCCCGAGGCCGGCGAACTGGCCGCACTCGGCGCCGCGGCGCAGGCGGCCGGGCTGCTGCTGGGCGAGGATCCGGCGGCGGTGGCGCGCCGGTGGGGCACGGCCCGCGGCGCGGAGTACCCGGCCCGGGAGCGGGACGACGCCGCCTGGGCACGGCTGACGGCCACACTGGCGGACGGAGCGGCGCTGCTCGGCGGCTGACGGCGGCGCCCCGCACCTGCACCGCCGGAATCACCCCGGCACACTTTGCCCAGCACCGAAAAAACCTAAACTCTTTCCACGGAAACTTATATCCATGCCACCCCATCGAGCGATTGTGCGGATAAAAACAGCGCCACTATCTTCGATGCGGCGGCGAGCTGCCGGGGCATATTTCTGACGCCCTCCCGGTGTTCCACGCCGCAGCCTCCACGAGATGGGTGACATGGTGACGATTGCCGGCGAAACGCTGTCCGGAAACGCCGAAGAGAGCCAGAATTCCAGCCTCAGTACCACCGCCGCGCGGAATCTGGCGACGACCACCAAGACCGCACCGCAGATGCAGGGCATCACCTCCCGCTGGCTGCTGCGGCTGCTGCCCTGGGTGCAGGTCTCGGGCGGCACCTACCGCGTCAACCGACGGCTCGCGCACACCGTCGGCGACGGGCGGATCGACTTCGCCATCGACGGCGGCTCGGTCGCGATCATCCCCGAGGAGCTGCGCGAACTGCCCGCGCTCTGGGAATTCACCGACACCGAGGTCCTCGCGGCGCTCGGCGAAAGGTTCACCCAGCACGAGTACGCCCCCGGCGAGGTGATCGCCCAGGCCGGCACCCCGCACGACCGGGTGGTGCTGATCGCACACGGCCGGGTCGACCGGATCGGCACCGGCAAATACGGCGACGAGACCGTCCTCGACGCGCTGGCCGGCGGCGACCACCTCGGCGACGCCGCCCTCAACCACACCGACGGCCAGTGGGAGTTCAGCTACCGCGCGGTGACCCGGGTGACGGTGATGACCCTGGCGCGCGAGGCCGCCCGGGAGGTCGTCGACCGCTCCCCCGCGCTGCGCGACCACCTCGCGTCGGTCGCCGACGGCGACGCGCCGGCGACCGACGCCGGCGGTGAATCCGCCATCGCCCTCTCCTCCGGCCACCACGGCGAACCCGCCCTGCCCAGCACGTTCGTCGACTACGAGCGGTCGCCCCGGGAGTACGAACTCAGCGTCGCGCAGACCGTGCTGCGCACCCACACCCGCGTCGGCGACCTCTACAGCGACCCGATGAACCAGGTCGAGGAACAGCTCCGGCTCACGGTGCAGGCCCTGCGCGAGCGCCAGGAGCACGAGATGATCAACAACCCCGGGTTCGGGCTGCTGCACAACGCCGACCTCAGGCAGCGCGTCCGCACCCGCAGCGGCCCGCCCACCCCCGACGACCTCGACGAACTCCTCGCCACGGTCTGGAAGGACCCGGGCTTCCTGCTGGCCCACCCCAAGGCGATCGCCGCGATCGGCCGGGAGTGCAGCGCCCGCGGCCTCTACCCGGACGCGGTCGACGTCATGGGCCACTCGGTGCCGTCCTGGCGCGGCGTGCCGATCTTCCCCTGCAACAAGATCCCGGTGACGCAGGAGGGCACCAGCTCGGTGCTGCTGCTGCGCACCGGCGAGGAGAAGCAGGGTGTGGTCGGGCTGCACCGCAGCGGAATTCCCGATGAATACGAACCGAGCCTCTCGGTACGCTTCATGGGCGTCGACGACCAGGCCATCGTGAACTACCTCGTCAGCGCCTACTATTCGGCGGCCATTCTCGTACCCGATGCACTCGGCGTCCTGGAAGACGTGGAAATCGGGCACTGAGCGGAATACCGGGAAACAACTACCGCACCGCGCGGGACGGTAGTGCCTCCCGCCGCCCACTTCTCCGTTCTTTCCCGCGCGTTTTCCGGAATTTGCGCACCGAGACTCCCGCACCGATCGGAACAGGTGACCGTTCACCATGACCACATCCGTGGACCCCACGTCCGGCCCGCAGACCGAGGGCACCGACCAGCACCGGTCCAGCCTCGACACCGCGGCCGCCCGCAACCTGGCGACCACGACCAAGACCCCGCCGCAGATGCAGGGCATCTCCTCGCGGTGGCTGCTGCGGGTCCTGCCCTGGACACAGGTCTCCGGCGGTACCTACCGCGTCAACCGGCGCCTGACCCATACCCTCGGCGACGGCCGGGTGGAGTTCGTCACCGAGGGCACCGAAGTCCGGGTCATCCCCCAGGAGTTGCGCGAGCTGGCGCCGCTGCGCGGCTTCACCGACGACCCCACCCTCCAGGAGCTGGCCGGGCGGTTCGCCCAGCGGGACGTCGTCCCCGGCGACGTCCTCGCCGAGCGCGGCACGCCGACCGACCAGGTGATCCTGATCGCCCACGGCAGGATCGAACGGGTCGGCACCGGCAAGTACGGCGACGAGACGGTGACCGCGCTGCTCACCGGCGGCGACGCGGCCGGCGACGCGGCACTGCTCGGCGCCGACGCCGAGTGGGAGTTCACCCTCCGCGCGGCCACCCGCGGCACCGTCCTCACCCTCTCCCGCGGCGACTACGAAGAGGTGCTGGGCCGTTCGGCGGCACTGCGCGAGCACGTCGAGAGCTTCCGCACCGCCCTCGTCCCGGCACAGAACAAACACGGCGAGGCGGCCATCGAACTGGCCGCCGGCCACGTCGGCGAGCCGACGCTCCCGGGCACGTTCGCGGACTACGAGCGGTCGCCGCGGGAGTACGGACTCAGCGTCGCGCAGACCGTATTGAAGATCCACTCACGGGTCGCCGACCTCTACAACGACCCGATGAACCAGCTGGACCAGCAGCTGCGGCTGACGATCGAGGCGCTGCGCGAGCGCCAGGAACACGAGCTGGTCAACAACCGCGAGTTCGGCCTGCTGCACAACGCCGACCTCAAGCAGCGCATCCACACCCGCAGCGGCCCGCCCACCCCCGACGACCTCGACGAGCTGATCTCCCGCCGCCGCAAGACACAGTTCCTGCTGGCGCACCCGCGGACCATCGCGGCCATCGGACGGGAGTGGAACGCCCGCGGCATCTACCCGGCGACCACCGAGATCGAGGGCACGCCGGTACGAGCCTGGCGCGGCATCCCACTGCTGCCCTGCAACAAGATCCCGATCAACCCGGACCAGACCAGCTCGGTCCTCGCCATGCGCGTCGGCGAGGAGAACCAGGGCGTGGTCGGCCTCCACCAGACCGGCATCCCCGACGAGTACCGGCCCGGCCTGTCGGTGCGGTTCATGGGCATCAACGACCAGGCCGTCATCAAGTACCTGGTCAGCGCCTACTACTCGGCGGCGGTGCTGGTGCCGGACGCGCTGGGCATCCTGGAGGACGTCGAGATCGGACGCTGAGCGAACGGGACCGGGGGAAACGAACCGGACCTGAAACCCCGTCACCCGGGTGCAGCGCTGCCCTGACTTACCGTCAGTTTCAGGGCGTGGCGCGGCACCCGGGTGACGTTCGTGCGGTCCGATCAGGGGGCGTTGAGCGTATTTGATTCACGGTTGACCTTCTTTGGTCAAGCCATTGACGCAACGGCCATTCCCTTGGCAGGGCGCGTGCTGCTGCGCAAGACGAACGCACCGGCTGTGCATGACATGTACGCGACCACCCCTCGGTCCTTGTCAGGAGTTCGCATGGAACCCGACCAGCACTTCCCGGCTCGCCGTCGGCTGCTCGCCGGCGCCGCCGCATTCGCCGCGGGCGCCGCCCTCACCCCCCTCACCCCGGCCGGCGCCATGTCGCCCCGCAAACGGGCCAGGAAATCCGCCGGCTACCCGCCCGTCCACTGGCACCCCGCCAGCTCGGGCAACTACACGGCGGCCAACCGCCCGAGGCAGTACCGCATCGACACCGTCGTGATCCATGTGACGCAGGAGACCTTCAGGGAGACCCTGCGGATCTTCCAGAACCCCAGGCACAAGGCCGCCGCGCACTACGTCGTCCGCTCCTCGGACGGTTACATCGCCCAGTGCATCCGCGAACGCGACGTCGCCTGGCACGCCGGCAACTGGAACTACAACACCCGCAGCATCGGCATCGAGCACGAGGGCTGGATCGACGACTCGAAGTGGTTCACCGAGAGCCTCTACACCCGCTCCGCCCTGCTGACCGCCGCCATCTGCGAGCGCTACGGCATCCCCAGGGACCGCAAGCACATCATCGGGCACGTCGAGGTCCCGGGCGCCAACCACACCGACCCCGGCCGGTACTGGGACTGGGCCCACTACATGGATCTGGTCAAGGGAGTCTCCTCCTGGGACCACAAGTGGGACCACAAGGGCGACGGCTTCTGGGGCCACAAGGGCGACGGCTTCTGGGGCCGCAAGGGAGACGACTTCTGGGACCGCGAGGGGGACGATTTCTGGGAGGACCTGCTCGACTCCTGAAGCCCGCCGGGCCGGCCGCCCACGGCCCGGGCCCCGTGCCGCCGCCCGCTCCCGGGCGACACGGCACCGTTCCACGAATGTTCGGAATCCCGCCATCGGCGGGTCATAGTGAGCGCGGCCACCACCTGGGATTGTTGACGCGACGTCAGGGGGCTGTTGTGAAGCAGCAGTTGGGCAAGTTCCGGACGGTGGCGGCGCTCGCGGTCGCCTGGGGCCTACTGGCCGGCGGCACGGCGGCGGGCGCGACACGGGCGTCCGCCGACGGCGGTGTCATCCGGACGGCCCCGACGCGCCTGGCCCGCGGCGTGACCTACACCGAGTTCCGCATGCGCCTGCCCCGCGGCATCGTCCACGGCCATCTGCTGACCGTGGACCTCTCCGACCCCGCGGTCTCGGTGGACCTGCTCCACCCGGCCGCGGTCGCCGCCCGGGCCCCGGTGTCCGAACTGGCCGACGACCGGGACGCGGTCGGCGCGGTCAACGGCGACTTCTTCGACATCAGCGAGGCCCAGCACCCCCAGGCCAAGGTCACCGGCTCCTCGGTGGGGCCCGCGGTTGAGTCGGGGCGGGAGCTGAAGGCCGCGGTGCCGGACGGCCAGCGATTCGGCCCGACCCTGCCGCCCGGCGCCACCACCGAGGACGTCCTCACCATCGGCTACGACCACCGCGCACGGCTGGACCGCCTGGCGCTGCGCGGCACCGTGCGCAGCCACGAAGGCTCCTGGCCGCTGCGCGGACTCAACCAGTACGCCCTCCCCCAGGGCGGCATCGGCGCCTACACCCCCCTCTGGGGCGCGGTCTCCCGCGAACGCGCGGTCTGCGGCACGGACACCGACCGCGGAGCCGGCTGCGACACCGACACCGCCGAGGTCACGATCCGCCACGGCCGCGTCGTCCAGACCACCGCCCGTCCGGGTGCCGGTGTGATCCAACGGGGTTCGGTGGTCCTGGTCGGCCGCGAACAGGGCGCGCGACGCCTGCGCACCCTGCACCGCGGCGAGCGCGTGCACATCGGCCACCGCCTCGTCGGCCACCTGCCGGGCCGCCTGCGCTGCGCGGTCGGCGGCTTCCCCGTGCTGCGGCACGGCCGCCCGGCCCGCGGCCTGGACACCGCGGCCGTCACCATGCGGACCTCCGTCGGCATCGCCGACCGCGGCCGCACCCTCTTCCTGATGGCGCTGGACGGGGAGAAGGGGAAGCACCAGACGGGCCTCACGGTGCGGGAGCTGGCCAAGCTGATGACGCTGCTCGGCGCGCGGGACGCGATGGACCTGGACGGCGGCGGCTCCTCGACGTTCGTCACCCAGGATCCGTACGGCGAGGCGGAGGTGCGCAACCATCCGACGGACGGGAGGGAACGGCCGGTGGCCAATGCGGTGGGGGTGTTCTCCGGCGTGGGCGGCCTGGGGGGATTCTCGTAGGGGTGACAGCTTGGGGTGGTGGCCGGTGGCGCCTCGGGGTGGTGATCACCGAGGGGCACGCCGCGGGGTGACGGCAGGCTAGTCGGGGCCGGGTGCGTGGCGTGGCGAGCCTGGGCAAGTCCGGGAGGCTCGTCTGCGGTGTCCGGGGCGTCTTCGTCCGGGGGCGTGCTCCGGGGCGTTCCGCCGCTTCGCTGTCGGGGTCGGCGGGACTCCTTTCTGTCGGGCGGGTGGTGCTTCTTTCGGTGGGGCGAGGCTTCACGCTCTCCGTGCGTGGGTTCACGCTCTCCGTGCGTGGGGTCGTTGGGCGGCTTGGGGTTCTGCTGTGGGCCGGGGTGCCTCTGCCTCTTCCTCTGTTCGGCAACGATTACGGAGAGTTATTTGTTCCCGGAGCCTTACGGAGGGTGGTGGCGTTCTTACTTCAGGTGAGAGCGGGGGCAAGGCAGCGTTACGGGCGGACGCTGCTGACTACGTCGGCGGCGCCGGCGAGGCCGTGGTGGATGTCGGGGGCGAGGCTGCTGCCGGCCAGATAGAAGCCGAGTAGTCCGCACACGACGGCGTGCGAGATCTTCAGCTTGCCGCTGCGCAGAAAGAGCACGACCAGGATCACCAGCAAGAGGATGACCGAGATGGAGACCGCCATGGACACAACACCTCCTCGACCGCCGCCCGAACAGGCGGTAAGCGGTGGCCAGTTTGGCGCATTTCGGGGTATGTCCGGTTCACGGGAGGGTGCGCCAAACAGGTGGTCACTGCGGGTCACGTAGGCAGGGGTGGGTAGCGGAGCTGGGCGGGGTGGATGCCCTCGGTCGGGTGGGGTGGGGGCTCCGGGGCAGGGGCAGGGGCAGGGGTGCCTCGCCGGGTCGGGTAAGTCGAGTCGCTCACGATCGGGGCGGGGGCCGGGCCAGGGCGGAGGCCGGGCCCAGTGGGGCCGAGCCGGGTCGCGGCCGAGTGGGGGCGGGAAGGTGGGTGACTCGACTCAGGGTCGGAGTCCGGGTCGGGGTGGGGGCGGAGTCGCGTGGAGGGTGCGGGGCAGGGTTTTCGTCTCGGGGTTTCGTTCTTTTGGGTGGGGATGTTCGGGACTTGGGGGTGTGAGGTGGGCGTGAGGAGTGGGTTTGCGGCGCCGGGGGTGGCGGGTGGGGTGAGGGCGTTCGGGTTCATAGGGGTCGGTAAAGAAGTGGCATGGATCACGTCACGCCTCGCAACGGGGGGTTGCGATTGAGCGTCTTAGCGGCCGACATCGCCGCCGCCCGCTCCACCGACGGAAAGTCCGCCCATGAGCCTGAGCCCCGCCCGGTCGTTCCGGCCGTCCCGGTCGTTGTGTGTCGCCGTCGCGCTGATGCCGGTGCTCGGCATCGGCACGCTGGCGGCCTGCGACGCGGCCCGGGCGTCGGCGACGCAGGCGCGGCCGGTGAAGGTGGGACTGGGGTCGGCCGCCGGGCATCCGACGGTGCAGGCCGGCGACCGACTGCGGGTCAGTGCGGCCGGCGGGGTGCTGACCGAGGTGACGGTGACCGATCCGCGGGGGCGGCAGCTGGTCGGGGCGTTCAGCCACGGCGGGACGATATGGACGTCGCGGGCCAAGGCTGCGCCGGACACCAAGTACTCGGTGCTCGCCCGGACGAAGGGGGTCCAGGGCACCCCCGGTGAGGCCAAGGAGTCGCTGACCACCGGGAAGGTGGCCAAGCGGAACCGGGCGACGCTCAGTCCCCGTCCGCGCGACGGGGTGGTCGGCGCCGGCGATCCGATCAGCCTCACCTTCGCGTTCCCCGTGCGGGACCGGGCGGCGGTGGAGCAACGGCTGCAGGTCACCACCGACAACCGCACCGAGGGAGCCTGGACCTGGGTGTCCGGCCACGGCAAGGAGCGGATCGTGTGGCGGCCGGCGAAGGGCTGGAAGCCGGGCACCAGGGTCACGCTGCGGGCCGAGCTCAACGGCGTGGACTCCGGTGACGGGCGGTTCTTCACCAAGGACTACGGCCTGCGGTTCACCGTGGGGCGGGGTCCGGCCGTCCGGTCGGACCCCGATTCTGACGCGTACATCACACCCGGACTCGGACTTACGCCGGCTTTATGGCAAGGTCCAGGTGGGTGACCTGACAGCGGTCACCGAACCCTCCCTGCGAGGGACAGACAACCGAGGGGGCGGGGCCGGAGACTGGATGGTCGCCCGGTCGCAGCGGCAGGGGACCCGGGGTGGCGAGCGCACTCCCCGCGGTTGGTCTGCCAACCCCTTTTCAGAGCCTAATGTGACGGAATGAGCACCGTGCAGGACCAGGATCAACTCACGGGGTGGCGGCGCCTGCGGCGCCGCGTCCCCAATGGCTTCGCCATCGTCTTCAGCTTGCTGGGCCTTTTCTGTGCCCTGACGGCACTGATCGGGCCCCTTCGGCGCACCCTCCACTCGGTGACCTACTGGCTGGACACGCTCACCATCCCGGTGACGGCGAACTTCGCCTACGCCGTGTTCCTCTTCCTCCTGGCCGCCGCGATGGCCGCGCGGAAACGGGTGGCGCTGTGGTTCGTGGTCGCGTACATGGCGCTGAACGTCCTCGCGGATGTGCTGTTCATGGCGGACGGGGCCTGGCAGTTCGGCTTCTCCCTGGTGCTGTGTGCCGGGGCGCTGGTGCTGCTGCTCGTCTCGCACCGTGAGTTCTACGCGATCACCCGGCGCGGCGCGTTCCTGCGGGCCGCGCTGGTGCTGGCCGGTGGGCTCGTCGTCGCGGTGCTGATCGGCTGGGGCGTGGTGTCGCTGGCGCCCGGTTCGCTGGAGCGCGGTGGCGGCAACCGGCTGCTGTGGGCGGCCAACCGGGTGTGCGGCGGGCTGGTCGGCGGCAAGATCGTCGAGGGGCATCCGCCGCACTGGATCGGCACTCTGCTGGGGCTGCTGGGTGCGCTGGCGCTGCTCAACGCCGCCGCCGCGCTGTTCCGTTCGCAGCGGATGGAAGCGGCGCTGCACGGCGACGAGGAGGACCGGATCCGGGCGCTGCTGGCGAAGTACGGCAGCCAGGACTCGCTGGGTTACTTCGCGACGCGTCGCGACAAGGCCGTGGTCTTCTCCCCCAGTGGCAAGGCGGCCGTCACCTACCGTGTGGAGACCGGGGTCTGCCTGGCCAGCGGTGATCCGGTCGGTGACCGGGAGGCGTGGGGTCCGGCGATCGACGCGTGGCTGGAGGTCGCGGGTCGCTACGGCTGGCAGCCGGCGGTGATGGGCGCGAGCGAGGAGGGCGCCAAGGCGTTCGCCCGTGCGGGGCTGGGTGCGCTGCAGCTCGGTGACGAGGCGATTCTGCATGTCTCGCAGTTCGATCTGGACGGCCGGGACATGCGGGTCACCCGCCAGGCCGTCAACCGTGTCGCGCGGGCCGGGGCGACGTTCCGGGTGCGGCGGCACGCGGAGTTGACCGATGCGGAGATGCAGGAGGTCATCCAGCGGGCGGACGCGTGGCGGGACACCGAGACCGAGCGTGGTTTCTCGATGGCGCTGGACCGGCTCGGGGACGAGCAGGACGGCGAGTGTCTGCTGGCGGAGGCGTTCGACGCCGACGGCAACATGATCGCGCTGCTGTCGTTCGTGCCGTGGGGCAAGGACGGCATCTCGCTGGACGTGATGCGGCGCGACCGCAGTGCGCCCAACGGCGTGATGGAGTTCATGGTCGCGCAGCTGTGTGCGCAGGCCGGGTCGATCGGGGTGCGGCGGATCTCGCTGAACTTCGCGGTGTTCCGGTCGGCCTTCGAGGAGGGTGCCCGGATCGGTGCCGGTCCGGTGCTGAAGTTCTGGCGCCGGCTGCTGCTGTTCTTCTCGCGCTGGTGGCAGCTGGAGGCGCTGTACCGCTCGAACTCGAAGTATCTGCCGGAGTGGTACCCGCGGTTCCTGTGCTACGCGGATGCCGGTGCGCTGGCGCGGATCGGTCTGGCGTCGGGTATCGCCGAGGGCTTCGTGGCGGTGCCGAGTCTGGGCAAGCTGTGGGGCAAGGGCCACAAGAAGCGGGTGCTGGCGCCGGCGAGCACGGCGGGTCTGCCGTCGCTCGACGAGCTGGGGCTGGTGGCGGCTCCGCCGGCCACCGAGGAGGAGCGCCGGGAGCAGGAGCTGGCGGCGCTGCCCGAGCAGGTGCGGGTGCGGCACCGGAAGCTGGAGCGGCTGCGGGAGGCGGGTACCGACCCGTATCCGGTGGGTGTGCAGCGGACGCACACGCTGGGCCAGGTGCGGGAGGAGCACCGGGAGCTGGCGGCCGGGCAGCGTACCGGCAAGACCGTGACGGTGGCCGGGCGGGTGCTGCTGGTCCGTGATCACGGCGGGGTGCTGTTCGCGGTGGTGCGCGACTGGTCGGGCGATCTGCAGATCGCGTTGACCCGGGATGCGGGCGGTGAGCTGCTGGACCGTTTCGGTGCGGATGTGGACCTCGGTGACCATGTGGAGGCCGAGGGCGAGGTCGGTTGCAGTGACCGCGGTGAGCTGACGGTGTTCGTGACGCGGTGGCGGTTGACCGCCAAGTGTCTGCGTCCGCTGCCGGACAAGCGGCGGGGTCTGTCCGACCCGGAGGCCAAGGTCCGCCAGCGGTATGTGGACCTGGTCGTGTCGCCGAACGCGCGGGAGACCGTGCGGGCGCGCAGCACGGCGGTGCAGGCGCTGCGGCAGGGGTTGATCGACCGGGGTTACCTGGAGGTCGAGACGCCGATGCTGCAGCAGATCCACGGTGGTGCGAACGCGCGTCCGTTCCAGACGCACATCAACGCCTACGACCTGGATCTGTATCTGCGGATCGCGCCGGAGCTGTATCTGAAGCGGCTCTGTGTGGGTGGTATGGAGAAAGTCTTCGAGATGGGGCGGACGTTCCGTAACGAGGGCATCTCGTACAAGCACAATCCCGAGTTCACGATGCTGGAGGCGTACCAGGCGTTCGCCGACTACGACGTGATGCTCAACCTGACGCGGGAGCTGATCCAGGGGGCGGCGGTCGCCGCGTTCGGCAGCGCCACGGCGCGGAAGGCGGATGCGAGCGGGCGGCTGGTCGAGCACGACATCTCGGGTGTCTGGCCGGTGAAGACGGTGTACGGGGCGATCTCCGAGGCGTTGGGCGAGGAGGTCGACGCGGACACCGATCCGGAGGTGCTGCGGCGGTTGTGCCTGGCGGCTTCGGTGCCGGTCAATCCGGAGATGGGCCGGGGCGATGTCGTGTTGGAGATGTACGAGCGGCTGGTCGAGGAGAAGACCACGCTGCCGACCTTCTACAAGGACTTCCCGACCGATGTCTCGCCGCTGACCCGTCAGCACCGCAAGGATCCGCGGGTGGCCGAGCGCTGGGACCTGGTGGCGTTCGGGACCGAGCTGGGTACGGCGTACTCGGAGCTGACGGATCCGGTGGAGCAGCGGCGGCGGCTGACCGCGCAGTCGCTGCTGGCGGCCGGCGGTGATCCGGAGGCGATGGAGCTGGACGAGGACTTCCTGCAGGCTCTGGAGTACGCGATGCCGCCGACGGGTGGTCTGGGGATCGGTGTGGACCGGTTGGTGATGTTCCTGACGGGTCTGTCGATTCGGGAGACGCTGCCGTTCCCGCTGGTGCGGAGGCGCTGATCGCGCGGGGTTGACGACGTCCGGGCCGTGCGTCCGGATGCGCGGGGCGCTGCCCCGGACCCCGGTCCTCAAACGCCGGACGGGCTGGATTTTTTCCGGCCCGTCCGGCGTTTTTTGTGCCGGTTACTTGTTGGCCTGGTGGTGGAGGGGTTCGCCGCGGAGGTAGCGGGCGACTTCGGCGGCGGCGAGGGCGGCGGCCTTGTGGGCGACCTGCTGGCTGCCGCCGGCGACGTGCGGGGTGAGGACGGCGCCGGGGGCGGTGAGCAGGCGGGAGCCGGCGGGGACGGGTTCCTGGGGGAAGACGTCGAGGCCGGCGCCGGCGAGGTGGCCGCTTTCCAGGGCGTCGCAGACCGCGTCGTAGTCGAGGAGGGCGCCGCGGGCGCAGTTGACGAGGACGGCGCCGCGGGGCATGGCGGCGATCTGTGCGCGGCCGATCATGCCGGTGGTCTCCGGGGTGACCCGGGCGTGCAGGGAGACGATGCGGGAGCGGCTCAGGAGTTCGTCGAGGGTGACCTGTTCGGCGAGGCCGGCCAGGGTGTCGGGGCGGACGTAGGGGTCGTGGACGAGGAGGTGGGCGCCCATGGCGTGCAGGACCTTGGCGACGCGGCTGCCGATGGCGCCGTAGCCGATCAGGCCGATGGTGGTGCCGTCGATCTCGATGCCGCAGTTGTCGTAGTCGTAGAAGTCGCCGCGCCAGGTGCCGGAGCGGAGGGCGGTGTGGGTGTCGCCGACGCCGCGGGCGGCGGCCAGCAGCAGGGTGAGGGTGTGTTCGGCGGTGGCGGTGGCGTTGCGGCCGGGGGCGTTGCAGACGGCGACGCCGTGGCGGGTGGCGGCTTCGAGGTTGGCGTTGACGGGGCCGCCGCGGCTGGTGCAGAAGAGCTTGAGGTCGGGGCAGTTGGCGAGGATGCGCTCGGTGAGCGGGCCGTGTTCGGTGACGCAGATCTCGATGCCCTGGAGGGCCTGGATCATCTCGTCCTCGGTGCCGGATGCCTCGGTGACTTCGGCGACGGGGCCGAAGGGGGTGTGGGGCCAGCCGAACTGGATCTCGCGTATGTCGAGCGGGGTGTCCCCGGTCGCCTTGCGTACGGCCGCGGTGAACAGGCCGGGGCGGATGAAGTGGTTGCCGGCGGCGAGGACGGTGGTGGTCATGTGGGGTGCTTCTCCTGGTGTGCGGTGTGGTGCGTCGTGCGGTGTGATGCGGTGGCCGGCGGTGGGTCAGGGGAGGGCGGGGGCCGTGGTGAGGGCAGGGGCGTTGAGGCGGAGGAGGGCGGTGTGGTCGTTCTCGATGCGGATCTCGGTGAGGGCGCCGTTGTGGAGTTCGGGGAAGGTGCGGCGGTATTCGGCCAGGGGGATGCCGAGGAGGTGGCAGAGGAGGACGCGGATGAGGGTGGAGTGGGCGACGATCAGGATCCGGCCGTGGGGGTGGTCGCGGGTGAGGTCGGTGAGGCAGGCGGCGGCGCGTTGTGCGGCGTGGCGGGGGTGTTCGCCGCCGGGGAGGTGGTGGTCGGCGGGGTCGGCGAGGAAGGCGGCGAGTTTCTGCGGGAAGTGCTGCCGCATCTCGTCGCGGGTGAGGCCCTCGCCCTGGCCGAAGTCGAGTTCGGTCAGGCGGGGGTCGGTGTGGGGGGTGAGGCCGCAGGCGTCGGCGGCGGGGGCGGCGGTGCGGCGGGCGCGGGAGAGGGGGGAGGTCCAGATGGCGGTGAGGCCGGCGGTGGCGGCCCAGTCGGCGAGGGTGTGGGCCTGTTCGCGGCCGCGGTCGGTGAGCGGGACGTCGGAGCGGCCGGCGTAGCGGTTCTCCGCGTGCCAGACGGTCTCGCCGTGGCGGACGAGGAGGAAGTCGGTCACTGGGCGGCTCTCCTGAGGGCGTGGTCGGCCACGGCGGGGTCGAGCCAGCCACGGCGGGTGAGTGCGGTGACGAAGCGGTGGTAGGTGGGGAGGTGGCGGGTGGTGCGGTGGGGGTCGGGGCGGATCTCGGTGCCGGGGCGGACCATGGCGGCGGCAGTCGCGGGGAGGCCGGCGCCTGCGGAGGCGGCGGCGAGGACGGCCATGCCGAGGGCGCCTTCGGCGTGTTCGGGTACGTGGACGGTGCGGCCGAGGACGTCGGCGCGCAGCCGGCACCAGTAGGTGTTGCGGGCGCCGCCGCCGGTGAAGGTGAGGGGGCCATCGGTGGGGGCGCCGAGGTGGTCGAGGTAGTCGAAGCAGAGGCGTTCGAGGCAGGCGACGCCGAGGAGGTAGGCGTGGAACTCGGCGGCGCGGGTGGGGGTTTCGCCGAGGATGAAGGGTTCGGCTTCGGGGGCGCGGAAGGGGAAGCGTTCGCCGCCGGTGGAGACCAGGGGGTAGGCGACGGCGTCCGGGTCCTGGGCGGCGGCCTGTTCGGTGAGGACGTCGAGGTTCTCGCCGTGGAAGTACTGGGAGATGACGCCGGCGCCGCTGCTGGAGGCGCCGCCGGGCAGCCAGGTGTCGCCGGGGCCGCGGTGGCAGTAGACGATGCCGGCGGGGTCGCGGACGAGGTGGTCGCTGCTGCCTTTGAGGACGAGGGTGGTGCCGAGCACGGCGTTCCAGGCGCCGGGGGTGAGGGCGCCGGCGCCGATCTGGGCGGCGCAGCCGTCGGTCATGCCGGCGACGAGGGTGGTGCCGGCGGGGATGCCGGTGGCGTCGGCGGCTTCCGGGCAGACGGTGCCGAGGACGGTGCCGGGGCGGACGACGTCGGGCAGGAGGCCGGTGGGGATGCCGAGGGTGTCCATGACGTCGTGGGGCCAGCGTTCGTCGATGAGGTGGTAGCCGGTTTTGAGGGCGTGGCTGGCGTCGCTGGGGACGGGGTGGCCGGCGAGTTTCCAGGTGATGAGGTCGACTTGGTGGAGGAGGCGGGAGCCGGTGCGGAGGGTGGGGTCGTGGTCGAGGAGCCAGCGGAGTTTGGGCAGGGCCCAGGAGGGCGGCATGCTGCGGTAGCCGAGGGTCTCCCAGACGTGGGCGCCGGCGGCGTTGACGGTGGTGGCCTGGTCGGTGGCGCGGCCGTCGTCGTACATGAGGCCGGGGGTGCGGGGGGTGCCGTGGGGGTCGGTGAGGAGGAGGGTGCCGGAGGTGCCGTCGATCGCGAGTCCCCGGATGCGGTGGGTGTCGAGGCCGGTGAGGGCCTCGTGGCAGGCGTCGGCGAGCGCGGTCCACCAGGTGTGGGGGTCCTGTTCGTGGCGGTTGCCGGTGCGGTGGCTGGTCAGCGGGCGGGTGGCGGTGGCCAGGAGGGTGCCGGTGCCGTCGACGGCGAGGCAGCGGGCGCTCTGGGTGCCGAGGTCGAGGCCGAGCCAGATGCCGTCGGGGTCGGGGCCGCTGCCGGGGCCGGTGGGTCCGGGGGCGTGCGGGTCAGACACGGATGCCTCCAGGGGCGGGGGTCTCGGCGGGGTGGTGGGTGGCGTCGGTGTGTCGGGGGGCGGGGTGCCAGGTGGCGGTGGTGCGCCAGCCGGCGGTGCGGGCGAGGTCGCGCCAGGTGAGGAAGTCCTGGTGGAGGGCGGCGTAGAAGGCGGCGCGCTCGGGGTCGGGTTGCCAGCGGTGCTGTATGTGGACGTACTTGTCGGCGGCGCGGTGCATGCTGCCTTCGGCGCCGGTGCGGACCAGGCCGGTGAGGAAGGCGCCCTTGGCGCCGATCTCGGTGTCGCCGGAGCGGGCGGTGGGGACGCCGGTGGCGTCGGCGATGAGGGCGCACCAGGCGTCGCTGTTGGCGCCGCCGCCGCACAGGCGGAGTTCGGTGACGTCGGTGCGGGCGGCGGCGAGTGAGTCGCGCAGGACGAGGGAGAGTCCGTCGAAGACGGCGCGGGCGAGGTCGGCGGGGGTGTGGTCGAGGGAGAAGCCCCAGAAGGAGCCGCGGGCGCCGGGGTCGAGGAAGGGGGCGCGTTCGCCGGCGGGTGAGAGGTAGGGCAGGAACGTCAGGCCGCGGGCGCCGGGTGGGGACTGGAAGGCGAGGCGGGCGAGTTCGGGTGGTCCGGGCAGGTGGAGGAGGCGGGCGGCCCAGCTGAGGACGTCGGCGCCGTTGAGGGTGGGGAAGGCGCGCAGGACGCGTTCGCGGCCGCGGTAGGCGATGTGGACGCCGGAGGGTTCGCCGGTGGTGTCGATGCCGGTGCGGACGATTTCGGTGCACAGGGTGGTGCCGAGGATGCTGCATGCCTGGCCGGGGTTGACGGCGCCGACGCCGCGGGCGGTGGCGGCGATGTCGTAGGGGGCCATGACGACGGGGAGGCCGGCGGGCAGGCCGAGTTGGGCGGCGGCGCCGGAGGTGAGTTCGGCGGTGCGCTGGTCCTCGCCGAGGACGGTGGGCAGGAGCCGGGCGTGGCGGGTGAGGCCGAAGAGGTCGAGGACGGTGGGGTCGTACTGGCCGGTGGTGTGGTCGAGGAAGGGGGCGGAGGCGTCGGATTCGTCGGTGGCGCGGACGCCGGTGAGGCGGAGGAAGAGCCAGCCGGCGGCGGTGAGGGAGGTGGTGGAGCGGGCGAGCCGGTCGGGGTCGTGGGCGGCGAGCCAGGCGAAGAGGGCGTTGGGCATGCCGGCGCAGGTCAGTGAGCCGTTGCGGCGGAAGGCGGCTTCGAGGAGGCCGGCGCGCTGCCAGGTGGTGAGGAGGTCGCCGGCGCGGCCGTCGGACCAGAGGATGGCGGGGCCGGTGGGGCGGCCGTGGTCGTCGATGAGCCAGGCGCCGTCGCCCTGGGCGGTGAAGGAGACCAGCCGGACGGGGTCGGTGAGGTCGGTGAGGGCGTCGCGGACGGTGTGGACGACGGCCTGCCAGACGGCGTCCATGTCCTGTTCGGCCCAGCCGGGGTGGGGGCGCAGGACTTCGGTGGCGACGCGGGAGACGGCGGTCTCGTGGCCCTCGTCGTCGAAGACGACGGACTTGATGACGGTGGTGCCGGCGTCGATGGTGAGTACGGACATCAGTGGGGTCCTTTCACGCCGGGGCCGGGCTGGTGTGCGGTGCGGCGGCGTCCGGGCCGGTGTGGGGCGCGGTGGCGTCCGAGCCGGCCGCTTCCGTCCGGGGTTCGTCCGGCGGTTTCGGGAAGAGGGTGAGGGCGCGGCTCACCGCGTACATGCCCGCGAAGATGTCCATGCCCGGGAAGATCCAGACCACCCCTTCGACGCCGAGCGGCCCGGCGAAGGCCGCGGCGACGGTGGGTCGGACGAAGGTGCCGGCGCCGAGGTTGGGGGCCGCCGGTGCCTGTCCCTTGTGCCGCGGCTTCAGAGAGGGCATCAACGCTGATATCGGTACGTATGCGGTCAGCGTAGCCGGTCCGCTGCGCCGGTCCGCTGCGCTTGGCTGGCTTCCCACGTTGTCGGCTTCCCCGCCGTAGGGGTTCTTGCCGTTGCGCCTGCGGCGCGTTGCTTGTCCGCTGCGCGGGGCTGTTGGGTGCGGTGACGGGCCTGCGGGGGTGGTGTGCCGGACTGCTTCGCTTTACGTCCGGCACACCACCCCCTCCGACCCGTCCCCTCCCGTTGGGGTCAGATTTCAGGCCAGTTGCACCATCTGTCTGTGGGCCCGTGCCGGCTCTGGACTGAGGGGTGACCGTCGACGACAGCGACCCGCACCGGACCACTCACGCCGGCCCCCACCCACCGTCTTCCATGACCCCCCACGGGAGGGGACGGGTCGGAGGGGCAGGGGGTGTGTCCGGACGTAAAGCGAAGCAGTCCGGACACACCCCCTGCCCCGCAGACCCGGCACCGCACCCAACAGCCCCGCGCAGCGGAACGACAACGCCCGCGAAGCGGACCAGCAACGCCCGCGAAGTGGGCCGGAAAACGCGCCGCCAGGCGCAAAAGGCGAACCCCTACGGCGGGAAAGCCGACAACGTGGGAAGGCCAGCCAAGCGGTGCGGGCGATGGAGGGTTCGTCATCGAAGCTCTCGTTCGGGTCGGTGGAGGGGTGGTGGGATGTGCGGGCCGCTGGGCGACGCGGTGATGCAATCGTTTGCGTGAAAGGGGCGTCAAGGGTGGCTGGAATCTTCCCGTTGCGGCGGGAGATTGCCGTGATGCGTTGCGGCGGAGTCGTATGCGGTGGGCAGGCGTACGTCGCGCGTCGCGTTACCTTCGTGTGAACATCACGCGGTGCCTTCACGCAGGTGACCGTGGCGCGAACCGGAGGGGACGGGGCGATGGACCGGGTCGAGGCCCAGGAGGAACGGCGGCGGCGGATCCGGGAGTCGGTGGTCGCGCGGGGGTTCGTGCGGACCGCCGAGCTGGCCGCGGAGTTCGGGGTCAGCCTGATGACCGCCCATCGGGATCTGGACGCGTTGCAGGCGCAGGGGTGGCTGCGGAAGGTGCGTGGCGGGGCGACGGGGCTGCCGTCGGCGCAGTTCCACGGCACGGTCGCGGAGCGGATGGCGACGATGGCGGCGACCAAGCGGCTGTTGGCGCGGGCCGCGGCGGCGCTGCTGGTGCCCGGGCAGACGGTGTTGCTGGACGACAGCACGACCTGTCTGATGCTGGCGCACCAGGCGCCCGCGCACGCCCCGTTGACGGTGATCACGAATTCGCTGCCGGCGGTCACCACGCTGGCGCAGGAGCCGGGTATCTCGCTGATCACGCTGGGCGGGGCGTACTTCCCGGCGTACGACGCGTTCATGGGGCTGCACACCGCGGACGCGGTGCGGGCGTACCGGGCGGATGTGCTGTTCCTGTCGACGACGGCCGTCGCCAAGGGCCGCTGCTATCACACGTCGCCGGAGACGGTGCAGGTCAAGCGGGCGATGATGGAGAGCGCGGCGCGCCGGGTGCTGGCCGCCGACCACACCAAGTTCACGAAGGACGGGCTGTATGCGCTGGCGCCGGTGGCCGACTTCGACCTACTGATCACCGATGGCGGGCTGCCGGCGGAGGAGGTGCGGGCGATCCGGGCGGCCGGTACGGAGGTGACGGTGGTGGCGGGGGGTGGGGGCGCGTCCGTGGAATAGCCGGGCTGCGCCGTGCGTTGGGGCCCCGAGGGGGCGCTTGCGACCCCTACGGGATCTGTTCGCCCCTCCCCCAAGGGTCCCCCGGGCCGAGTTCCCCCAAGGGTCCCAGGGCCCCCGGCCGAGCCCGCTCCCCCGTCGCAGCCGGGCCGGGCCTACCCCAGCCCCAGCACCCCGGGGGCGGTCGCCAGGTCGCGCAGGGCCGTTCGGGGGTTGGTGAGGAGGTGGCGGGCGGTGAGGTCGAGGATGCCACAGACGGCGGTGATCTCGGCGGCGGTGGTGCCGTCGGTCTTGCGTACGGTCTGCTCGATGACGAAGGTCTTGCCCTCGTTCCAGACGAACCGGCAGCTGACCTCGACCTCGTCGCCGGCGCGGAGTTCCCGCCGGTAGCGGATGGTGGTTTCGAGGGTGACCGGGCCGATGCCGCGGGCCACCAGCTCGCTCTGCGGGATGCCGCCCGCCTGGAGGGCGGACCAGCGGGCGTGCTCGGCGTACTGGAGGTAGACGCTCTGGTTGAGGTGGCCCTGGGTGTCGGTCTCATAGCCGCGGACGGTGATCGGTACGGCGAAGGGCCGGTCCGGGCCCGTTTCCCTCGCCACATGCGCCACTTCGGTCACGATCGCTCCTGTCTCCCCGTGGGTCACGCGTCGCACCATCGTAGGAGGAACGCTCAGCCGGCGCCGGGCATTCCGGTGGCCGTGGGTGTCCCGTCGCCGGTCATTCCGGTGGGGGTGCCCAGGTCCGTCCAGGCGACGGTGCGGTCGCACCAGCGTTGCAGCAGGGTGCGGTCGTGGCCGACGGCGAGCACTCCGGCACCGCTCTCCCGGCGGTAGGTCTCGACGACGGCGACGAGCGCGGCGGTGGTGGAGGCGTCCAGCATCGCGGTCATCTCGTCGCAGATCAGCCAGCGGGGGCGGAGCACCAGCGCGCGGGCCAGGCAGGCGCGTTGCAGCTGGCCGTCGCTGACCTCGTGGGGGCGGCGGGCGAGCAGGTCCTCGCCGAGGCCGACGAGGGGAGCCAACTCCCGTAGGCGGTCGGGGACTTCGGTCTTGCGGCCGGTGGCGCGCAGCGGCTCGGCGATCACGTCGGCGAGCCGCAGGCGGGGGTCGGCGGAGAGCCGGGGCTGCTGGAAGAGGACGCCGAAGGCGGTGCGCAGGGCGCGGGGTGCGCGGTGCCGCCAGCCCGGGGCGGGCGTGCCGTCCAGGAGGACGGTGCCGGCGTAGGGCCGGTGCAGCAGGGCGGCGACCCGGGCCAGGGTGGACTTGCCGCAGCCGCTGGGGCCGAGCAGGCCGACCGCTTCGCCGGGGGCGAGGGTCAGGGACACGCCGCGGACGACGGGAGCGCCGCGGTCGTAGCCGGCGGTGATGTCACGCAGTTCGAGCACGGTCGCTCTTCCTCTCCGGCGGCACCGGGTGGTGGCAGGCGACGCCGTCGCGGGGCGCGGGGAGCGTCGCGCAGGCCGTGGTGGCGCGGTCGCAGCGGGCGGCGAAGGCGCAGCCGGCCGGCAGGTCGCCGAGTTCGGGCGGCATGCCGGGGATGGGGGTGAAGGCGCGGTCGGGGAGTGCGTCGAGCAGGCCGCGGGCGTAGGGGTGGCGGGGGCCGGGGGTGCCGAAGAAGCGGCGGGCGTCGGCGAGTTCGACGAGGCGTCCGGCGTACATCACGGCGACCCGGTCCGCGATGCGTTCGGCCGCGGCCAGGTCGTGGGTGATCATCAGCAGGGCGCGGCCGGCTCCGGTGTGCCGGCGGAGTTCGTCGACGGTGCGGTCGACGAGGTCGCGGTCGAGGCCGGTGGTGGGTTCGTCGGCCAGCAGCAGCGGGGGGTCGCCGGCCAGGGCGAGGGCGGTGGCGGCGCGCTGGGCGAGGCCGCCGGAGAGCTGGTGCGGGTGGCGGTCGAGGTGGCCGGGTGGGAAGGCGGCGCGTTCGGCGGTCCGTTCGGCGGCCGCGCGGAGTTCGGGGCCGCGTCTGGTGCCGGTCAACTCCCGTACGGTTTCCTCCAGTTGGGCGCGTACGGTGCGGACGGGGGTGAGGTGGGCGGCGGGGCTCTGCGGGATCAGGCCGATCCGGCGGCCGCGGACGGAGCGGGCGAGTTCGGCCTCGGGGGCGGTGAGCAGTTCGGTCGGGCCGTGGGTGTCGGTGAGCAGCGCGGTGCCGGTGGCGTCGGCGTTGCCGGGGAGCAGGCCGAGCAGGGCGGAGGCCAGGACGGACTTGCCGCAGCCGCTCTCGCCGACGAGGACCAGGCACTCGCCGGGTGCCAGGTCGAAGGCGGCGTCGGTGACGGCGGCGACGGACCGGCCGCCGGGCATCCGGAAGCGGACGGTCAGTTCGCGCACGGCGAGCAGCGGCCGGGGCTTCTCGTGGTGTGCGTCGGGGGTGCCGTGGGCGGTCACAGCGTCAGCTCCGATCGGCGGCGGGGGTTGAGCCGTTCCCGCCAGGCGCCGGCCAGGCCCGCGACGGCGAGGGTGGGGACGATGAGGAACAGGCCGGGGAAGAGGGTGGGCCACCAGTCGCCGGCCAGCAGGGAGCTGCGGGCGGCGTTGGCCATGATGCCGAGGCTCGCCTCGTGGGCGGGCAGTCCCAGGCCGAGGAAGGAGAGGGCGGACTCGTGCCAGATGGCGTGCGGCACCATCAGGACGGCGGCGAGTCCGGCCTGCGGCAGCACGGCCGGCAGGAGGTGACGGGTGGTCACCCGCCGGCGTGAGGCGCCGCCGGTGAGCGCGGCGTCGAGATGGGGGCGGGAGCGCAGCGAGAGCACCTCGGCGCGGACGATGCGGGCGGTGGACAGCCAGTGCGTCAGCGCCACGGAGAGGATCACCGGCCAGACGCCGGGCCGGAAGACGGCGACGACGAAGATGCCGAGCAGCAGGTGGGGCACGGAGGCGAAGAGGTCGACCAGGCGCATCACGGTGCGGTCGGCCCAGCCGCCGAGTGCCCCGGCGAGGGCGCCGACGGCGGTGCCGGCGACCGTGGCGGCCAGGGCGGCGACCACGCCGACGAGCAGGGAGACGCGCAGTCCGTAGACGCAGCGGAGCAGCAGGTCACGGCCGACTTCGTCGGTGCCGAACGGGTGGGTGGCGGAGGGGGGTTGGAGCTTGGCGGCCAGGTCGACGGCCTGCTGGTCGAGGGGGAAGAGCAGCGGGACGAGGAGGACGGCGAGGACGAGGACGGCCAGGGTGGTGGCGGCGGCCCGGAGCCGGAGGGTGCGCCGGGTGCCCGGGCCGCGCCGGGTCCGGGGCGTGCGGGTGGAGGCGGTGCTAGCCATCGAAGCCCACTCTCGGGTCGGCCAGTCCGTAGAGGAGGTCGGACAGCAGGTTGCCGGCGAGGACGGCGGCGGTGGCGAGCACGGTGAGCGCGGCGAGCAGCGGGAAGTCGACGCCGGTGGCGGCCTGGACGGTGGCGGCGGCGATGCCCGGCCAGCTGAAGACGGTCTCGACGAGGAGGGCGCCGGTGATGAGTTCGGGTACCCGGGAGCCGATCAGGGTCAGGACGGGCAGCAGGCCGGAGCGGAGCGCGTGCCGGTGGAGGACGGTGCGTTCGCGCAGGCCGCGGGCGCGGGCGCCGCGTACGGGGTCCTCCTCCAGTGCGTCGCCGACGCCCTGCCGGACGTACAGCACGAACCACGGGAGCTGGGAGACGGCGAGCACCAGTGCGGGGAGGGTGAGGTGGCGGGCGATCTGGCCGGGGGTGGCGAGGTCGCTGCCGGTGTCGGTGAGGCCGCCGGCCGGCAGTACGCCGAGTTTCAGGGCGCCGAGCCAGACGGCGAGCAGGCCGAGCCAGTAGGGCGGGGCGGCTTCCAGGACGTAGGCGGTGGTGGTGATCGCGCGGTCGAGGGGGCCGCCGCGGCGGCGGGCGGCCAGTACGCCGAGGAGGGTGCCGGCGGTCACGGCGAGGGCGAAGGCCAGCGTGCACAGCAGTACGGACCAGCCGAGGCGTTCGCCGATGACCTGGGAGACGGGGGCGCGCAGGCTGGTGGAGTCGCCGAGGTCGCCGGTGAGGGCGCGGGTGAGCCAGTCCCACCAGCGGGTGAGCAGGGGTTGGTCGGCGCCGAGGTTGTGCCGGAGCTGGTCGAGGTTGTCCTGGGAGGCGGTGAGTCCGGCGGTGCCGGCGTAGGCGCGCACCGGGTCGAAGGGCGAGGCGGCAGCGAGGGCGAACACCCCGAGGGTGACGGCGAGGAGGACGGGCACGGCGGTCAGGGCGCGCCGTGCCGTCATCCGTGCCATCGGCCCCCAGGGCAACGGGCGGTGGTGCGTGGTCACTTGGCGGGCTGCCAGTCCTCGACGTTCCACCAGGGGCCGGAGGCCAGGCCGTGGTCGTGCGGTTCGACCTGGGTGGTGAGGTCCTTCCAGCGGTTGTCGACGACGTAGAGGTGGTCGACGTGGGTGAGGAAGACGTAGGCGGGGTCGTCGGCCAGTGTGCGCTGGATGGTGTCGTAGGCGGCCTTGCGGGCCGTGTGGTCGTCGGTGCGGCGGGCCGTGACGAGCTGGTCGTCGACGGTCTTGTTGGCGTACCGGGACATGTTGTTGAAGCCGTCGCCGGCGAGTGCGGAGTGCAGCAGCAGGTACTGGTCGAAGTCGGGGTCGGCGGGGCTGCCGCCGCCGGCGAGGACGGCGTCCTGCTTCATGGCGGGCTCGATGGCCTCCCAGGTGCCGGACTCGACCTTGGCCTCGATGCCGGCCTTCTTGGCGTCGGAGGCGAAGGCGAGGGCGTGTTCCTGGCGGAGCTTGTCGCCGGAGAGGTACCAGAGGGTGAAGGAGGCGCGCTGTCCGTTCTTGGCGCGGATGCCGTCGGGGCCCTTCTTCCAGCCGGCGTCGTCGAGGAGGTGCTGGGCCTTGCCGAGGTCGTGCGGGCGCTCGGTGCCCTTGGCGAACCAGGGGCTGTCGGTGGGCACCGGTCCGTAGGCGGGCTTGCCGGCGCCGCTGAGGATGCCGTCGACCATGGCCCGGCGGTCGACGGCGAGGTCGAGTGCCCGGCGGACGGCCCGGTCGCCGGTGACGGGGTTGGCGGTGGGCAGGGTGACGTTGCGGTAGTCGAAGGTCTTGGCGGCGAGGGTGGTGCGGCTCTTGTCGGTCTTGAAGGTGGCGGCGAGTTCGGGCGGGAGGATGGCGCCGTCGAGGTCGCCGGAGCGCAGCCGGGTGGCGCGGATGTCGTCGTCCTTGATGACCGCCATGGTGAGGTGCTTGACCTTGGGTGTGCCGCCCCAGTAGTGGGGGTTGGCGGTGAAGGTGAGCTTCTCGCCCTTGGACCACTTGGAAAGGACGTAGGGGCCGGTGCCGACGGGGTGGGTGGTGAAGGGGCCGGTGTTGACGTCCTGTTTGCCGGCGAGGTGCCGGGGGGCGATGGGCAGGACGGTGCGCTCGGCGAACGGCGCGTAGGGGTACTTCAGGTGGAAGACGACGGTCCGGTCGTCCTTCTTCTCGACGGTGTCGAGGGCGTCCAGTTCGGCCTTGGAGGCGTTGTTGGTCTTCTCGTCGAGGATGGTGGTGTAGGTGAAGACGACGTCGTCGGCGGTGAAGGGCTTGCCGTCGCTGAAGGTCACGCCGGGGCGGAGGGTGTAGGTGTAGGTCTTGCCGCCGTCGGTGACCTCGGGCAGGGCGGCGGCGAGGGCGGGCTTGAGGTGCATGCCGGCGTCGTGGGTGAGCAGCCCGTCGAAGATCTTGGAGTTGCCGTCCTTGCCGTAGCCGAGGAGCGGGCTGAGGGTCTCGGGTTCGTAGGCGATGCCGACGACGGCGCTGTCGGTGGGTTTGGTGCTGCCGCGGCCCTCGTTCGGCGTGGCGCAGGCCGCCGCGGTGAGCGCCGTGGTGGCCGCCAGTGCCGTGGCGACCGCTCGCCGTATGGACCGGGACGTCATGCCCACACCTCTTTTGAAGATCGACTGTTGTTGCGAAGTGCTCGCATTTCTGCGGCTGCCATTAAAACAGTCGTAAAGGTGTGGTCATGAACCGGTCCCGGACGGCTGTGGCCCGCTATGGGGCGCGGGGTCCCCGGGACCGGGCGGTCACGGGGTGCCGGTCACCAGCTTCAGGTTCCACTTCCGCAGCGGCACGTCGATGGGCTGGAAGATGGTGACGGTGTCCCCGCCGACGTCGCAGGTCGCCGCGCCGCCCCCGGAGTGCACGCCCACGGCCTTGGGGGCGCCGGGCTGGCTGACGTAGGAACCGCCCGAATCCCCGGCCGCCGAGCAGGCGTTGGTGAAGGACAGCCCGGAGATGACGGTGGTGCCGTAGTCCACGGTCTGGTCGGTGCGGGTGATCTCGCCGCAGTGCCAGCCGCTGGTCTGGCCGGAGTGGCAGATCGACATCCCGACGATGCCCTGCTGGGAGCCGGTGACGGTGACCGGGCTGCCGCCCTGGCCCCGCACCTCCGGGGTCAGCCGCCAGCCCGGCTGGTTCACCGACACCAGGCCGAAGTCGCCGGCGTAGCCGTTGACGCTGTGCGTCCCGCCCTGGTTGGAGGTCCCGATGCGGCTGCCGTCCTTGCCGTAGGCGGGCTGGTTGGCCTTGAGGGTGCAGTGACCGGCCGTCAGGAAGCCCTGGAAGTGGTGGGGTCCGGTCACCGAGAAGCCGATGGAGCAGATGCCGTCGGTCCCCGGCATCCAGCGTTCGCCGCCGCCGACCGTGCCGTTCTGCTGGCTGGGGGCCTGGTCGCTGCGTTCGACGGTGACCGGGACCCGGGAGCGGACCGCGATCTGGCGGACCGTGCTCTCGAAGCCGGCGGTGCGGGTGGTGCGCGCCGCGCGGTCGACCCGCACCACGACCCCGTTGGCGCGCTCGTCGATGCCCCAGCCGGTGACGCCCGGGACGCCCCGGCCGGCGTGGTCGGCGATCTGCCGGACCACTCCGCGCAGCGTCTCCCGGCTGTGCCGGACGGTCTTGGGGACCGCCCCCGCGTCCCGGACCCGCCGGGCGTCGTCGGGCCCGTTGACCGCGACGACGAGCCGGCCGAGCGACGTGTCGAACCACATCCCGGCGGGCGGCGCGGACAGCGCCCGGCGCACGGCGAGGGCGGTGTGCTGCGCCTCGGCCTCCTGCGCGAGCCGGGTCCGGACCTCGGTCGGGGACAGCCCGAGGTCCCGGCGCATCGCGTCGAGCATGGTGCGCCGCGCGGGCTGGGGGCTGGGTTCGGACTGCGGCAGGGCCCGCGCCGGGCCGTTCGGGGTGACGGCCGCCACCAGGGCGGCGGCGGCCGCGCTCCACAGGGCGGCCTTGGGAATGCGGCGTTGCATGGGGGTCTCCTCGCGGTGTCGAGTACACATCCCGCCCGGAGGTGGGCGGGTGCAGGGATCGGCCCGCAAACGAGCCTCGCCGACACCGCACGCGCCGGCACGGGGAGAACGGCGGCATGATGGGGCGGTGGTCCCCGCCGATCGCCGCCAAGTCCCCACCGCCCACGGCCCCGTCGCGTTCGGGGCGCCGCCCGGGGCGCTGCGCAACGTCCCCTGCTCGGCCGCCCGCCATCCGGGAGCCGGGCCACCTGAATGCCCGTCACCCCCGGCCGAGGGCGCCGAGGGTGGACCGGCCACGGCGCCGCCCCCGGATCTCGGCGGGGACGCCACGTGCCGGCGGTACGCCTACGCGGTGCCGGGCCACTTCGGGCTGTGGGTGCCGCCGCTGCGGTCGGCGGAGCCGTGGGCGGACCGGGCGGCGACCCGGCGGGCCGCTGCGCCGGGGCCGCTGGACCTGGTGCTCTTCGGCGGCGGGCCGGTCGCCGGGCGGCCGGAGGGGTACGGCGCGCACGTCGGCGTCCACCTCGGTCCGGACCGGGTGCTGCACCTGTGCCGGGAGGTGGGCCGGCCGGTGGTGTGGGGCTACGCCGACTTCGCGGTGCGGGCGCGGTACGCGCGTTTCCTGGGTGCGAAGCGGGTGGTGCCCGGCGGCTCCCGGGAGGGGTGACCGGGCGGGCGGCGAGGGTGGCTCAGAAGCCGCCGCCGAAGCCGCTGTCGCCGCCGCCCCCGAAGTCCCCGCCGCCGTCGCCGAAGCCGCCGCCGAAGCCGCCGGCGTCGAAGTCGGCGCCCGTGTCGTCGCCGCCCTCCGCGCCCTGGTAGCCGCCGAGGTCGGCGCCGTAGGCGGGGCCGGACATCATCAGGTGGCCGAGGGTGGTGCCGACGAGGAGGCCGGGGAGCAGCCCGCCGCCGAAGTAGCCGCCGGCCCAGGGGGCGTAGGCGGGGCCCGCGTCCCAGTAGGGGCGGTCGCCCTGCGGGGTGCGGACCGTGCGGGCCAGCGGCTCGCGGCCGTCGTCCAGCCGGCTCTTGTCGGCGGCGCAGACCGGGACGGTGCGCTCGGCGCCGCCGGGCGGGGCCCAGTCGGCGTCGGTGACGGAGGGGCCGTGCCGGGGGTCGAAGAAGCAGGGCAGCCGGCGTTCGGGCAGCGGTTCGCCGGCGCGGCGGGCGGCGAGGGTGGCGAGCGCGAAGCGGCCCTCCTCCAGTTCCTTGGTCACCGCCTGGACGTCGCCGGGGTGCTCGGCCGCGGCCATCGCCGACTTGGCGTCCTCGTAGGCGTCCAGGGCGCGGGCGTAGTCGGCGCGCATGGTGTCGTCGGCGCCGGGCGCGGCCGGGTCGAAGTCCAGCCGGTCCAGCTCCTCGCCGAAGGCGGTGATGTCCTCGTCGACCACGATCCGCAGGTCTTCGAGGGCGGCGCGTTCCTCCTCGGCCCGCTTGCGGCGGTTGCGGCGGGCGATGGCGTAGGCGCCGCCGCCCCCGATGACGATCAGCGCGCCGATGCCGACGGCGGTGCCGGTGCCGAAGCCGCCGCCGCGGCCGCCCCAGGAGGCCGGGGCGTGGCCGCGGGCCTCGGTGACGGCGGTGTCGACGAAGCTGTTCAGGCGCGCGGAGACGGTCGGGTACCGGGAGCGCTCGACGGCGCCGACGAGGTTCTGGACGGCGGTGCGCGGCATCACCCGGGGGTCGGCGCCGGCGTTGAAGCCGTCGCCGAGTTCGACGGCGTAGACGCCGCTGATGCCGACCTTGGTGCGCAGGTCCCGGAGGAGGGTGGCCGGCTGGTAGTCGGAGGTGCGGGGCAGGACCGCGACGAAGACCGGCTTGCCGGAGTCCTTAATCTTTTTGGCGAGGGCGTCCGCCTGGCCGGCCGAGAACCGATCCGCGGCGCGGGGGTCGACGTAGACCGGGCCTTTCCGCAGGGCGGCGGCCGCCTCGTCCAGGCCGCCCGCGGCGTGCGCGCCGGGTGCAGCCACCGTGACCGTCGCGAGGAGGGCCGCCAGCAGCAGGAGAACCGGTCCGGTCAGCGCACGGCGGATTGCGGTCTTCATGGCTCCGACGCTACCCGAACCGCACTTTCAGGACACCCTTGGCGGTTTACCGAATTTTTACCGATCGTCCCGGGGATGGCGGGCAGTATGCGGTGCCCCGGCGGCCCTGTCGCGCCGGGGCTGTCCGTCCAGGTGGTCGCCGGGCGCGGCTTTTTGATGATCAAGGTCGCCGGGGATGTTCGGGCTCGTCCCTTCCCCGACGGCGCCCGGGCACGCCCCGCGGCGGCGCCCACGGAAGGGCCCGAGGAACGACTCGTCCCTCCCCGACGAAAGGAGGACGCGATGGGCAGGGTCGCCGAGACGGCCAACTCCCTCGCCATCGCCGTCGCCGCCACCGCGGTCGGCTGCACGCTGGTCCTCGAACTGGCCCCCGCCCACCACCCCGGCGCCCAGCGGTCCGCCACCCCCGCGGCGGCGCCCGCGGCCGCTGCCGGTCCGGCCGCCGTCGGCCGCGCCGCGGTCGCCCTCGGCGGGCCGGAGGTGGTCCCCGAGGACCCGGCGGCCGACGCCGCGCCCGGCGCCCCCGGACCGGCGCCGGTCCGCCCCGCCGACTCCCGACCCGACTCCCGACCCGACTCCCGGCCGGCCGCACCGCCGCCCGCCGCCGGGCGACCGGGCGGGCGGATCCAGGTCACCGGGCCCGCCGGCCCGGCCAGTCTGCGGGCCAAGGGCAGCTTCCCGGTCGCCTGGACCAACACCACCGGCACCGAGGTGGACGTCTGGCTCAACGCGGCCGCCGGCCGGGGCCGGATACAGCGGCTGGCGATGGTCTCCCCGCGGGCCGGCGCCGGACCGGCCGGCGAGGCCCTGGTGACCCTGCCCGAGGTGCCGCCCGGCCGGGCCTACGCCCTGGAGGTGGCCGCCGGCAACGGCACCACGCACGCCTTCAGCCGGCCGTTCGCGGTCACCAACTGACAGGCCAGGGAGGCGGGTTGAGGCGCCTGCCTACGGCGCGGCCAGGTCGACCAGTCCGGCCAGTGCCGCACGGTGGCGGCCCGGGGTGCCGAGGGCGAGTTCGTCGCTCTTGGCGCGCTTGAGGAAGAGGTGCGCGGGGTGCTCCCAGGTCATCCCGATGCCGCCGTGCAGCTGGATGCACTCCTCGGCGGCGCGGACCGCCACCGGCGCGCAGAACGCCTGGGCCACCGCGACCGCGACCGGCGCGTCCGGGGTGTCGCCGGCCAGCGCGTCGGCGGCGTTGCGGGCCGCGGCCCGGGCCGCGGCCACGTCCAGCCACAGGGCGGCCATCCGGTGCTTGAGGGCCTGGAAGGAGCCGACCGGGCGGCCGAACTGGGTGCGCTCGCGGGTGTACCGCACGGTTTCGGTCAGGCACCACTCGGCGAGTCCGAGCTGTTCGGAGGCGAGCAGTCCGGCGCCGGTGCGCAGCGCGCGCTCGACGGCGGCGCGGGCCCGCTCCCCGTGGGCCAGCGGGCGGCCGGCGGCGCCGTCGAGGACCACGTGAGCCAGCGGCCGGGTCAGGTCGAGCGGGGTGACCGGCTCGATGCGCACGCCGTCGGCCGCGGCGTTGACCGCGTGCAGCGCCGGGCCGTCCGGGCCGTCGGCCGGGACGAGCAGCAGCCCGGCGCCGGGGGCGTCCGCGACGGAGGTGATCCGCCCGGTGAGGGCGCCGGCGGCGTCCGCCCGTACGGTGGCCGGGCCGGTCCCGCCCGGAGCGGTCGGCAGCGGGACGGCGAGCGCGCCGACGGTGCGGCCCTCGGCGAGCGCGGCCAGCGGGCCGGCGACCTCGGGCCGGCCGGTGTCGCAGCCGAGCAGCGCGGTGACCGCGAGCACCGCGCTGGTCAGATAGGGCAACGGCGCCACCGCGCGGCCCAGTTCCTCCAGGACGACGGCGGCCTCCCGGGGGCCGGCGCCCTGTCCGCCGAGCTCCTCGGGGACGAGCAGCCCGGCGGCGCCGATCCCGGCGGTCAGGGCGTGCCACAGCTCCGGGTCACACGGCCGGCCGGTCTCCACGGCGGCGAGCACGGTGGCCGGATCGGCGCGGTCGGCGAGCAGCGCCCGTACGGCGGCGCGCAGGGCGTCCTCCTCCTCGGAGTAGAGGAGGTCGGGTTCGGCGGCGGGGGTCGCGGGGGCCGGGGTCGTGGGGGTCATCGGGGGAGGTCCTTCCACGCGACGTCCTTGTCGGTGCGCGGCTCGGGCGGCAGGCCCAGGACGCGTTCGGCGACGATGTTGAGCAGCACTTCGGAGGTGCCTCCCTCGATGGAGTTCCCCTTGGCGCGCAGATAGCGGTAGCCGGCCTCGCGGCCGGTGAAGTCGACGCCCTCGGGGCGGCGCAGCGTCCAGTCGTCGTAGGTGAGGCCGTCCTCACCGCGGAACTCCACGTCCCAGCCGCTGATCTGCTGGGCGAGCCGGGCGAAGGCGAGTTTCATCCCGCTGCCCTCGGGGCCGGGCTGGCCCTGGGAGAGCTGCTGGCGCAGCCGTTCGCCGGTGAGGCGGGCCACCTCGGCCTCCACCCAGAGGGTCAGCAGCCGCTGGTGCAGGTCGTGGGTGCGCAGCTCGGGGTGGTCGCGCCAGGCTGCCGCGGCGACGCCGATCATCCTCCCCCTGCCTTCGGCGGGGGTGCCCCCACCCTCGCGCGGGGCGCGGACGCCGCCGATGGCGACCCGCTCGTTCATCAGGGTGGTGCGGGCGACCTGCCAGCCGTCGCCGACGTCGCCGAGGCGGTGGGCGTCGGGGATCCGCACGCCGCCGAGGAAGACCTCGTTGAACTCCGCCTCGCCGGTGATCTGGCGCAGCGGCCGCACCTCGACGCCGGGGGCGGTCATGTCGCAGAGGAAGTACGTCAGTCCGCGGTGTTTGGGGACGGCCGGGTCGGTGCGGGCGATCAGGATCGCCCAGCGCGCCAGGTGGGCGCTGGAGGTCCACACCTTCTGCCCGTCCACGATCCAGTCCCCGTCGCCGTCCTCGTCCCGGACGGCGCGGGTGGCCAGCGCGGCCAGGTCGGAGCCGGCGCCGGGCTCGCTGAACAGCTGGCACCACACCTCCTCTCCGGTCCACAGCGGCCGCAGGAAGCGCTTCTTCTGCTCCTCGGTGCCGTAGCGGAGGATCGTCGGGGCGGCCATGCCGAGGCCGATGCCGATCCGGCCGGGGTCGTTGTCCGGGGCACCGGCGGCGGCGAGTTCGGCGTCCACGACGGCCTGGAGGGAGCGCGGGGCGTCCAGGCCGCCGAGGCCCTCGGGGAAGTGCACCCAGGCAAGCCCGGCGTCGAAACGGGCGCGCAGGAAGTCCAGCCGGCCGGTGCGCTCGGGAGGGTGGGCGGCGAGCAGGTCGGTGGTGCGCCGGCGCAGGTCGGCGGCGTCGGTCATCGGGTCTCCTCCGTTCCGGGAACGACCACGAGGCGGCCGACGGAGTCCCCGTCGGCGACCCGCTGGACGGCGTCGGCGGCCGCCGACAGGGGCACCCGTCCGCCGATCAGCGGCGCGACGGCGCCCCGGGCGGCGAGCTCGGTCAGCTCCTCGTGGCAGGCGTCGACGGCGGCCGGGTCCTTGGTGTGGTAAAGGCCCCAGTGCAGGCCCAGGATCGCGTAGTTCTTGACGAGGGCGTGGTTGAGGGCCGGGGTGGGGACGGTGCCGCCGGCGAAGCCGACGACGACGATCCTGCCCTCGAAGGCGATGCACTTGGTGGACTTGGCGTACGCGTCGCCGCCGACCGGGTCGTAGACCACGTCCGCGCCCCGTCCGCCGGTGGCCTCCTTGACGGCGGCGACGAGGTCGTCGGTGTGGCGATCGAGGACGAGGTCGCAGCCCAGTTCCCGGGCGGTGCGGGCCTTGTCGGGGCCGCCGACGACACCGATGACCCGGGCGCCGGCGGCCCGGCCCAGCTGGACGGCGGCGCTGCCGACGCCGCCGGCCGCGGCGTGCACCAGCAGTGTCTCGCCGGCCTGGAGCCGGGCCCGGCGGTGCAGTCCGAACCAGCCGGTCTGGTAGCCGATGTGCAGCGCGGCGGCCTCGGCGTCGTCCAGCGCCTCGGGAGCGGGGCGGACGGTGGCGGCGTCGGCGACCGCGAGTTCGGCGAACCCGCCGCCCGGGAGCGCGGGCTGGGCCAGCACCCGCGACCCGACCTCGCCGGCCGCGCCCTCGCCGACGGCCAGCACCTCGCCGCAGATCTCCACGCCGGGGGTGAACGGGAGCGGCGGCCGGGCCTGGTACTGGCCCCGGCACAGCAGCGCGTCGGGGAAGTTGACGTTGGCCGCCCGCACCCGCAGCAGCAGCTGCCCCGGCCCCGGCTGCGGGTCCGGCACCTCCTCCAGCCGCATCACCGCTCGCGGCTCCCCGTTCGCGTGCACGCGCCATGCCTTCACCTGATGCCTCCACAGACCTGAAGTCGTACGGCTGGTGCGGGGCCGGGGCCCGGCCCTCGCCACGCGGCATACTAAGCGGTCGGTATCCACCGACGGAACAGTTCCGGCCGCCCGTCGTCGCGGGTGCCCCACCGGCCCGGGGACGACCAGGGTGCGGCCCGGTGCCGGGAGCCTGCCCCTGACAGGGACAGGCACCCCACCCGCCCCGTCAAGCACACTGGCGGGCATGGACTCATCCGCCACCGGCCCCTCCGGCCCCTCCGTACTGGGGGACTTCCTGCGCACCCGCCGCGCCCGGCTCCAGCCGGAGGACGTCGGCCTGGTCTCCTACGGGTCCCGCCGCCGGGTCCCCGGGCTGCGGCGCGAGGAACTCGCCCAGCTCGCCGGCGTCAGCGTCGCCTACTACACCCGCCTCGAACAGGGCCAGAGCCACAACGCCTCGGAGGGCGTGCTCGACGCCCTGGCCCGGGCGCTCCGCCTGACCCCCGACGAGCGCGCCCACCTGCGCCAACTCGCCCGTCCGGAACCGGCCCGGCGCCGCCCGGCGGTCCGCCCCGCGACCGCCCGCCCCGGTGTGCGGCAGCTGCTCGCCGCCGTCGGGGCCGTGCCGGCCGTGGCCCTCGGACCGCGCTTCGAGGTCCTGGCATGGAACCGCCTCGGGCACGCCCTGATCGCCGGCCATCTCGACTTCGACAGCCCGTCCCGCCCGCTGGACCGGCCCAACACCCAGCGGCTGCTCTTCCTCGACCCGCACACCCGCGAGCTCTACCCGCGGCGCGAGGAGGAGACCCGGCGCGCGGTCGCCGCCCTGCGGGTGGCCGCGGGACAGCTCCCCGACGACCAGCAACTGGCCGGGCTGATCGGCGAGTTGTCGATGAAGAGCACCGAGTTCAGCGGCCTGTGGTCACGCCATGTGGTCGGCAACTGCACGTTCGGCACCAAGCACTTCCACCATCCTCTGGTGGGCGAACTGGCCCTGGACTTCGAGATGATGCAGACCCCGGACGGCTCCGGCCAGTCCGTCCTGATGTTCACCGCCCCCGACGGCTCCCCCTCCGAGGCCGCACTACGACTGCTCACCGCCGAACACGGCCCAGCCGCCCGGGCCCTCGAACCCGAGCGCCGATAGCCCCTCCCCCGCACCCCGTACGCCACCGGCACTCCCCCGGCCCGCCGTCCGGGCGGGCTACGCCGCGCCGTCGAGCCGTCGCCGCAGCAGCCGGGCCTGCCGTTCGGCGGTGCCGGGTGGGTTCCTGGGGTGCGCGGGGTCGTCGGCGGCGAGCAGGAAGAGCCAGACCAGGGCGAGCAGGATCCGGCAGTCCCGCAGACGGGCGGACTCGGCGGGGGTCAGCGGGAAGCGGCGCAGGAACGCGGCGGTGTCGAAGGGACGCGGCACCCGGGCGGAGACATGCTCGACGATCTCGGCGAGTTCGTAGGCGCGGTCGCTGCGGCCGGACTCCTCGAAGTCGACCACCCGGACGCGCCGGCCGTCCCAGAGGTAGTTGGCGGAGTTGCCGTCGCCGGCGCCGAACACGGCCGGGACGTCCGGCGGGACGCCGTGCGGAGCGTCCGGCGCGCCGAACCCGGAGCCGTCGAGCCAGTCCCTGCCGGCCTCCAGCGCCCGCCGGACGGCCGGGCCGAAGGGCCGGTCCGGCGGCCGCGCGTACCAGGCGCGGACCCGTTCGACGGTCTCCCGCTGGTGACCGTACCGGAGCGGCAGCCGGGCGAGGTCGGTGGGCGGGAGCGCGGCGTGGACGGTTCGGACGGCCTGCGCCCAGGCGGTCAACTGCCGCTCCCCCAGCGGGTTTCCGCGCAGGGGCGCACCGGGGAGGCGGGACATCACCAGGGCCGGCGGATCGGCGGGGACGGCGGGGTCGTGGGCGCTCAGGAGGACGGGGGCGACGCCCGGGGCGTGGGCGGCGAGGAGGGTCAGTGCACGGCGTTCGCGGGTGTAGGGGCCCAGGCCCTCGGCGGGGCGGAAGCGTTTGACGACCCGGTCGGGGTGGAGGGCGAGGTCGTGGGTGTGCCAGCGGGCCGTCCCGGCGGGCGGGTGGGGCGGTGTCCGGTCTGCGTTCACCGGACGGACGGTGGCACGGGCGGCCGGTGCCGGCAAGGTGGCAGGCGGTGAGTGGCGCCGCGGGGCGGGCGCGGCGCCGGGGCGGGCGTCGGTGGGGAGTGGCCGCCCGCCCGTGCTCAGGCCGGCGTGTCCTCGCTGCCGGGTTTCTCCGGGGTGGTCCGGTGGATGCGGCCGGTGGTGAGGGCTTCGGTGAGGGTGAGGTGGTTGTGGACGAGGGCGAGGCAGGTGGCGGTGTCCATGCGGAGGACGGTGTCGGGGTGGGGGGCGGGGCCGTCGGCGTAGCGGGGGGCGGAGGGGTCGTCCGGGTCGAGGACGAGGTGGAAGGCGCCCTCGTCCAGGGCGATGTCCACGACGCGGACCGGGTCGTCGGCGAAGTGGTGGGCGAGCCGGGTCAGCAGCGGGACCGCGAACCAGTGGGCGCGGACCGCGTCCGTGGGGCGCTGCGCGCCGAGGGCCGCGGCACCCCAGTCGGCGAGTGCGGTCAGGGCCGGGAGCAACGCGCGGCCGCGCGGGGTGAGTTCGTAGACGTAGGCGGCGCCGGGCGGGGGGAGGCGGCGGCGGGTGAGGAGGTCGTCGCGCTCCATGTCCTTCAGACGGGAGGCGAGCATGTCGGTGCTGACGCCCGGCAGATCGGCGTGGAGGTCGGTGTAACGCCGGGATCCGCCGAGGAGTTCCCGGACGATCAGCAGCGTCCAGCGGTCGCCGACGGCGTCCAGGGCCCGGGCGACGGCGCAGTACTGGTCATAACTTCGGCGCGGCATGACACCAGCATAGACATGTGATTGGATTTTCCAAGTCAGAAGTTGGGAAAACCAAGTACGGTGTCACGAGTGCTGCCGCGCCCCGCGGTGGGAGAGAGGACGAGGAGGCCGCCGCATGCAGTTCAAGCAGTCCAGCAAGATGGCCGATGTCTGCTACGAGATCCGTGGACCGGTGATCGAGCACGCGGACGCGCTGGAGGAGGCCGGCCACAGCGTGCTGCGGCTGAACACCGGCAATCCGGCGCTGTTCGGCTTCGAGTGCCCGGAGGAGATCCTCCAGGACGTGATGCGCAACCTCTCCCGGGCGCACGGCTACACCGAGTCCCGCGGCATCCTCTCCGCCCGCCGCGCGGTGGCCCAGCGCTATCAGGAGGCCGGGCTGCCGGACGTCGGCGTCGACGACGTCTATCTGGGCAACGGCGTCTCCGAGCTGGTCTCGATGGCGGTCCAGGCGCTGCTGGAGGACGGGGACGAGGTCCTCATCCCGGCGCCCGACTACCCGCTGTGGACGGCGGTCACCAGCCTGGCGGGCGGCACGCCGGTGCACTACCTCTGCGACGAGTCCGCCGACTGGTACCCGGACCTCGACGACCTCGCCTCGAAGATCACCGACCGGACCCGGGCGATGGTCATCATCAACCCCAACAACCCCACCGGCGCGGTCTATCCGCGCGAGGTGCTGGAGGGCATGCTCGACCTCGCCCGCCGCCACCAGCTCATGGTCTTCGCCGACGAGATCTACGACCGCATCCTCTACGACGACGCCGTCCACCACCACGCCGCGGTCCTCGCCCCGGACCTGGTGTGCCTGACCTTCAGCGGCCTGTCCAAGTCGTACCGGGTGGCCGGCTTCCGCTCCGGCTGGCTGGTGGTCTCCGGCCCCAAGCAGCACGCCGCGGACTACCTGGAGGGACTGGGCACCCTCGCCACGATGCGGCTGTGCCCCAACGCCCCGGCGCAGTACGCGATCCAGGCGGCGCTGGGCGGCCGGCAGACCATCACGGACCTGGTCCTCCCCGGCGGCCGGCTGCGCGAGCAGCGCGACCGCGCCTGGGAGCGGCTCAACGAGATCCCGGGCGTCTCCTGCGTCAAGCCCAAGGGCGCGCTGTACGCCTTCCCCCGCCTCGACCCGGCGGTCCACAAGATCCACGACGACGAGAAGTTCGTACTGGACCTGCTGCTGCGGGAGAAGATCCAGGTCGTCCAGGGCACCGGCTTCAACTGGCCGCGCCCGGACCACTTCCGGATCCTGACCCTCCCGCACGCCGACGACCTCGACGCGGCGATCGGCCGGATCGGGCGCTTCCTGGCCGGCTACCGGCAGTAGGGAAACCAGGCGCGCGACCCTGGACGGGGTGCACCGTCCCGGCCGGGGCCGCGCGACACCCGAACGGGCGTACCAGTTTCCCGGCGGCTTCACCCCGCCCCACCTGCCCCGTCACCCACTGCCGCCCCTCGGCGGCGGGAAGGCGCTCTTGAGGGGACCGTGCGCACCGGCTTAGGTGGGGGACGGCAATCCAGCCGCCATCCCGGAGGGGAGAGGGAAGCGATGCCCGTACGACCGTCGATATCGGAAGCGGAACTCGCCGCGCACCTGAGCGGTATCTGTTTCAAGACGGGCCCACCGCGCCGCACCGGCGTCGAGATCGAGCTTCTGGTCCACGACGCGCGCAACCCCCGATGTCCGGTCGACCCCGACCGGATGCACCGTGCGGCGGCCGCCCTACGAGCCCTGCCGCTCACCTCCGCCCTCACCTTCGAACCCGGCGGCCAGCTGGAGCTCAGCTCGCTGCCCGCCACCTCTCTGACCGCCTGCGTCGAGGCGGTCTCCGCCGATCTGGCCCGGGTCCGGCCCGTCCTGCGGGAGCTGGACCTCGTCCTCGCGGGCCACGGCCACGACCCCTGGCAGCCGCCCCGCCGGGTGCTGACCGCGCCGCGCTACGACGCCATGGAGGCGTACTTCGACCGCCGCGGCCCGGCCGGCCGGTCCATGATGTGCCGCACCGCCTCCGTCCAGGTGTGCCTGGACGCCGGCTACGAGGAGCCGGGGCCGCTGGGGCTGGGCCGGCGGTGGCTGCTGGCGCATCTGCTGGGCGCCGTGCTGGCCGCCGCGTTCGCCAACTCCCCGCTCGCCGAGGGGCGTCCGACCGGCTACCGCACCACCCGCCAGGCCATCTGGGCGCGGCTCGACCCGGGCCGCACGCTCGCCCCGCCCCAGGACGTGGAGCCGCGCACCGCGTGGGCCCGCTACGCCCTGGACGCCCCGGTGATGTGCGTCCGGCGCCCGGACGGCCCGTGGGACGCGCCGGAGGGTCTCACCTTCCGCGAGTGGGCGCGCAGCGGTGTGCCCCGGCCGGTGACGCTGGAGGACCTCGACTACCACGTCACCACGCTCTTCCCGCCGGTGCGGCCGCGCGGCCATCTGGAGCTGCGGATGATCGACGCGCAGCCCGGCCCGGACGGGTGGATCGTGCCGCTGGCCGTCACGGCCGCCCTGTTCGACGATCCGGCGGCCGCCGAGTTCGCCTACCGCACCGTCAAACCCCTTGCGGAAACTGCTGGTTGGCAGCCGCCGCCGGAGAACCCGCTGTGGCGCACCGCGGCCCGGGCCGGGCTCACCGACCCCGAGCTGCACGCCGCCGCGGTCGCCTGCTTCGACGCCGCGCAGGAGGCGCTGCCGCGGCTGGGCGCCGCCCCGGAGATCCGGGCCGCGGTCGCGGAGTACGTCGAGCGCTATGTGGCGCGCGGCAGATGCCCGGCCGACGACCAGCTCGACGCGCTGCCCGCGGCCGAGGCCGCCGGCGGCCCGGACCCGGCCGACGGCGCCGGTACCGCGGCCGAGGGCCGCCTCCTGCGTGGGAAGGACAGCGCGTGACGATCGACCCCGAGCCGTTCCGGGAGCGGGCCGCCGCGGCGCTGCTCGCCGCCCGCGACCGCACCCGCCTGCTGACCGGGTGTGTGGCGGAGCCCGACCTGGTGGCCCAGCACTCCCCGCTGATGTCCCCGCTGGTGTGGGATCTGGCGCACATCGGCAACCAGGAGGAGCAGTGGCTGCTGCGCACCGTCGGCGGCCGTGACGCGCTGCGCCCCGACATCGACTCCGTCTACGACGCCTTCGAGCACCCGCGGGCCGCGCGCCCGTCGCTGCCACTGCTGTCCCCGGCCGAGGCCCACGGCTATGTCGCGGAGGTGCGCGGCCGGGTGCTGGACGTCCTGGAGCGCGCCGAGCTGCACGGCGGCCCGCTGCTGTCGGCCGGTTTCGCCTTCGGGATGATCGCGCAGCACGAACAGCAGCACGACGAGACGATGCTGATCACCCATCAGCTGCGGAAGGGGCCGCCGGTCCTCTCCGCGCCCGAGCCGCCGCCCGCGCCCGCCGGCCCGCTGCCGCCGGAGGTCCTCATACCCGGTGGGCCGTTCCGGATGGGGACGTCCACCGAGCCCTGGGCGCTGGACAACGAACGCCCCGTGCACCGGCGGCTGGTGCCGCCCTTCTTCCTCGACACCACCCCCGTGAGCAACGGCGCCTACCAGCGCTTCATCGAGGACGGCGGCTACGACGAACCGCGCTGGTGGGCCCCGGAGGGCTGGGCGCAGGTGCGCGAACACCGGCTGCGGGCCCCGCTGTTCTGGCGCCGCGAGGGCCGGCAGTGGCTGCGCCGCCGGTTCGGGGTGACCGAGCCGGTGCCGCCGGACGAGCCGGTGCTGCACGTGAGTTGGTACGAGGCGGACGCCTATGCCCGGTGGGCCGGGCGGCGGCTGCCCACGGAGGCCGAGTGGGAGAAGGCCGCCCGCCACGACCCGGCGTCCGGGCGGGACCGGCGCTATCCCTGGGGCGACGCGGACCCGTCGCCGGACCGCGCCAACCTCGGCCAGCGGCACCTGCGGCCGGCGCCGGTCGGCAGCTACCCCGACGGCGCCTCACCGCTCGGCGTCCGGCAGCTGATCGGCGACGTCTGGGAGTGGACGGCCAGCGACTTCCTGCCGTACCCGGGCTTCGCCGCGTTCCCCTACCGGGAGTACTCCGAGGTGTTCTTCGGCAGTGCGTACAAGGTGCTGCGCGGCGGCTCGTTCGCCGTCGACGCGGTCGCCTGCCGTGGCACCTTCCGCAACTGGGACCTCCCGGTGCGGCGGCAGATCTTCTCCGGTTTCCGCACCGCCCGGGACGCCGGACCGTCGGCCGGGGACGGTTCCTGATGTGCCGTCATCTTGCTTACCTGGGGCCGGAGACACCGTTCGGACAGGTGGTCCTGGCGCCGCCGTACGGGCTGTACCGGCAGTCCTGGGCGCCGCGCCACCAGCGGCACGGCACGGTCAACGCGGACGGCTTCGGCGTCGGCTGGTACGCGCCCGGCGACCCGGTGCCGGCGCGCTACCGCCGGGCCGGGCCGATCTGGGCCGACGAGCAACTGCCCGACCTGGCCCGGGTGGTCCGCACCGGGGCGCTGCTGGCCGCCGTCCGGGACGCCACGGTGGCCGGTGCGGACGCCGAGGCGGCCGCCGCGCCGTTCGCCACCGGGCGGTACCTCTTCAGCCACAACGGCGCGGTCGCCGGCTGGCCGGACACCCTGGCGGAGGTGGCCGCCGGGCTGCCCGCGGCGGAGCTGCTGCGACTGGCGGCCCGCAACGACACCGCGTTGCTGTGGGCCCTGGTGCACCACCGGCTGGCCGCCGGCGACGACCCGGGCCGGGCGCTGGCCGCCACGGTCGAGGAGGTCGCCGCGGCGGCGCCCGGCTCGCGGCTCAACCTGCTGCTGACGGACGGCACCACGATCGCCGCCACCACCTGGGGCGACACCCTCTTCCACCTGACCCTCCCCGCCGGCGGCGTGGTCGTCGCCTCCGAGCCCTACGACGCATCCCCCCACTGGACCGAGGTCCCCGAGAGCACGCTGCTGTGCGCCACTCGCACCGAGGTCCGACTCACCCCGCTCAAGGAGCCCGCAACGTGAGCCCGCTCAGCATCACCCGCACCCTCCCCGCCGACGCCACCGCGGCCGCGCTGCGCGCCGACGTCGTGGCGGGCCTGTCCCGTACGCCCAAGCAGCTGCCGCCGAAGTGGTTCTACGACGCCCGCGGCAGCGAGCTGTTCGACGAGATCACCACCCTGCCCGAGTACTACCCGACCCGTGCGGAGCGCGAGATCCTGCGTGCCACCGCGGACCGGATAGCCGCCGCCACCGGCGCCCGGACCCTGATCGAGCTGGGGTCCGGCTCGTCCGACAAGACCCGCCACCTGCTGCGGGCCCTCACCGGACTGCACACCTATCTGCCGGTCGACGTCAGCGAGTCCGCGCTGCGGGCGGCCGGCGAGAGGCTGCTGGCCGAGCATCCGGACCTGACCGTGCACGCCCTGGTCGCCGACTTCCAGCCGGGCCTGACGCTGCCGGCCACGCCCGGTCCGCGGCTGCTGGCGTTCCTCGGCGGCACCATCGGCAACCTCCTCCCGGACGAGCGGGCCGCGTTCCTGCGCTCCGTGCACGACCTGCTCGCGCCCGGGGACGCCCTGCTGCTCGGCACCGACCTGGTCAAGGACGAGGACACCCTGGTCGCCGCCTACGACGACGCCCGCGGGGTGACCGCCGCGTTCAACAAGAACGTCCTGGAGGTCATCAACCGCGAGCTGGGCGGCGACTTCGACCCGGCGCAGTTCGACCACGTCGCGCGGTGGAACGCCGCACAGGAGTGGATCGAGATGCGGCTGCGGGCCCGCACCGGACTGACCGTCAAGATCCCCGACGTGGACCTCGTGGTGCCGTTCGCGGCCGGCGAGGAGCTGCGCACCGAGGTCTCCGCGAAGTTCCGGGAGGAGGGGGTGCGCGGCGAACTCGCCGCCGCCGGGCTGAAGCTGACCGAGTGGTGGACCGACGGCGCCGGCCGGTTCGCGCTGTCGCTGGCGGTGCGGATCTGACGGATCCCGTCCGCCGGGTGCCCTGCCCCCCGCCGATGTGGTTCGATGCCCCGATCGCACATCCGTACGGGCTCGTCGGAGGGGCAGGGCATGGGCACGGGCACGGGCACGGCGCTGGATCGGCGGAGTTTCCTCAGGGGCGCGGCGGGGCTGTCGGCCGCCGGCGTACTGGCGGGCATCGGCGGCGGGACCGCGGCGGCCGCGGCCCCGGCGGCGGTCTCGACGCGGGACTGGATGTCCGCGCTCGGCGACGCCACGCCCGTACAGCGGCTGACCATCCCCGGCACCCACGACTCCGGCGCCCGGATCGGCGGGCCGTGGGTGGCGTGCCAGAACACCTCGGTCGCCGAGCAGCTGGCGTCCGGCATCCGGTTCCTGGACGTCCGCTGCCGGGCCGTCGACGGCGTCTTCGCGATCCACCACGGCGCGTTCTACCAGGAGCTGATGTTCGGCGACGTGCTGAACGCCTGCCGGGACTTCCTGCGGGCGCACCCGTCCGAGACGGTGCTGATGCGGGTCAAGCAGGAGTACTCGGAGGTGCCGGCCGAGGAGTTCCGCCGGATCTTCGGCAGCTATCTGGACGCCAAGGGCTACCGGCCGCTGTTCCGGCTGGACCCGGGGCTGCCGCGGCTGGGCGAGGCCCGCGGCCGGGTGGTACTGCTGGCGGACGCGGACGGGCTGGGCGGGGTGCGCTACGCCGACCCTGCGCTGTTCGACGTCCAGGACGACTACATGGCCGAGCCGATCGGGAAGTACCCCAAGGTCGAGGCACAGTTCCGCAAGGCGGCCGGGCAGCCCGGCAAGCTCTTCGTCAACTACGTCTCGACCGCCGCGCTGCTGCCGCCGCGGTCCAACGCCGACCGGCTCAACCCGCGGGTCAAGGCCCTGCTGGCGGGGGCGGAGGGCAGCGCCTGGCGGGGGCTGGGCATCGTCCCGATGGACTTCCCCGACGAGTTCGGGATGGCCGGGACCCTGATCCGGCACAACCTGGCAGGGTTCGGTGTCACTCCGCCGGCTCAGGCGCACACGTGATCGGCCGTCGAACCGAACCACTAGCCGCCACCGTGCATCAGACTGGTTGAAATGTCTGGTTCCGGCGCTGCCCCGCCCGTACGACGACGGGCGGTGCGGCGGCGCCGGCTGAAGCGGCAAGGCGGCACCTGGTGGAGACGAGCGAACGCGAGCCCGGGACGGCGGCGCAGGACGGGCCGCGGGCGGCCGGGCCGGCGGCCGAACGGCGGGAGTCCGGCGGGCCGGTGCGCACCGGCCGGGCCCGCGCGGGGGTGCCGCTGCGGGTGACCGCGACGCTCGGGCTGGTGACGGTCGTCGTGGGCGGGGCGGCGCTGGCGCTGAAGTCGGTGCGTCAGGACCCGTACGTGGCGCCCGGGGACCCGGTCGCCGGGACGTATCTCGCCTCGCGGGCGGCCGGCGACCGGGCCGCCGCCGCGGTGCTGGCCGGCCCGTACCGCGAGGAGCCGGGGGCGCCGCCGGCCGTGACCACGCGGATGGCCGGCGGCGCCCCGGCCCCGCTGCCGGTCTCCCGGCCGCTGGTGGCCGGCCCGGCGGCCCCGGCGCCGGCGGTCGGGGCGCTGTTCTCCCCCGGTGACGACGGCGAGACCGGCCACTACTGCACGGCGAGCGTGGTGCACTCCCCCGCCGGGAACCTCGTCGCCACCGCCGCGCACTGCGTCCACGACGGCGGCTTCCGCACCCGGCTGGTGTTCGCGCCCGGCCTGCACGACGGGATCGCGCCGTACGGGCTGTGGGTGCCGACCCGGATCGACGTGGACCCGCGGTGGATCGGCGACCGGGACCCGGACCACGACGTGGCGTTCCTCCGGGTGCGCCGACACGGCGGGACGGACCAGCGCATCGAGGACGTCACGGGCGCCGAGCAGATCCGGTTCGACGCCCCGCCCGGCCGGCCGGCGCAGCTGACCGGCTACCCGGCCGACAGCGACACCCCCGTCACCTGCCGGCACACCGCCGAGGCCGAGGGGGCGGGACAGCTGCGCTTCCCGTGCGCCGGTTTCCCGACCGGGACCAGCGGCGGCCCGATGCTCACCGACATCGATCCGGCGACCGGTACCGGCACGCTGATCGGGGTGATCGGCGGTCAGGACGAGGGCGGTGACGACAACACCTCGTACAGCAGCCGCTTCGGGGCGGATGTGGCGGCGCTGTACCGGCGGGCCGTCCGGGGCGGGCCGGCGGCCCGCAGGTAGCGAACCGGTCAGGCGCCGCCGCGCGGGACGACCGTGCGCAGGACGGACGGCAGCGGGTACCAGTCGGCGGTGGCGAAACTGGCGTGGGCGGCGGCGAGTTTCCCGACCCGGGCCAGGGCCTCCGCCTCGGTGGGGTGGGTGGGGTCCAGGGCCGGCGGGACCTTGTGGGCGTCGGTCATGACGAGCAGGTAGTGCCGGGTGTCGTACCAGGAGGTGTCGATGGTGCCGTCGAGGTACGTGGCCGCGTCGCCGTCGAAGACCACGAACCAGGGGCGCAGGGCCGGGTCGGCGTAGCGGTCGCGGGGGTCGCCGGGCGCGGCGCCGTGGACGGCGGGGAAGGCGGTCGCCCGGCGCAACTCCCCCTGTGCGGCGAGGTCCTTGAGGTGGCCGGCGTACTCCACGTCCGTCCAGAGCCTGTCGAGCGGGTTGTGCTCCTCGACGGTGCCCGGTATCAGCTCGAAGAGGAACTTGCCGGCCAGGGCGGTGCGCGGGGGCCAGCCGCCGGCCCGGACCGCCTCGTCGAGGGTGGCGTGGCCGGCCGCGAGGTCGCCGGGCCCGTAGACCGCGTCGCCGAGCTTCTGGCGTATAAGGGCGTCGAATTCGGCCGGTCCTCGGCCCCCCTTGGCATTGAAGCCGTCCTTCATCTCGATCTTGACGAGGATCGGGCGGTGGCCGGGGTGGGCGTCGTGCCAGGCACGCATGTCGGCGAGGCAGCCGGCGAGGTCCTGGTTGCGGTCCTTGGTGCGCAGTTCGGCGGCGGTGGTGGCGCCGACGCAGTTGTTGTTGTTGCCGAGCGGGTTGCTGTGCGAGACCCGCCAGCTGCCGCCGAGGCCGTTGGTCCAGACGTCCACCTCGACGAGTGCGGTACCGGAGTCCAACGCGTCGGCGAAGTAGGGGTACTTGGCCTTGTCGTAGGAGTTGTGGACCCCGACCGCCGTGCTGGTGTCGTAGGTGCCGCCGGCGGCCGTCGCGGAGGCCGCCGGCGTGCCGGTCTCCGCTCCCGCCGGGCCGGTCGCCGCGATCATCGCCGCCGCCGCGACGGCGACCGTCCCCGCACACCGCTTCCTGTTCATGGGCCCCGCTTCCCCTGGTGTCCTGCTGGTCGGTCAGCAGCGTACGGGAGTTGGCGGTCGGCGGGCGGAACGGGAGCGGGCACGATACGGTCAGCGACGCGAACGATCAACGAAAGGGTGTGCGGATGCGGAACCGGGGGAGCGGCGAGGCCGCCTCGAAGGGACTGTCGTGGGCGGCGGCGGTGCTGACCGGAACGGTCGCCCTCTACATCACGCTGGTGGCCTTCGGCAACATCACCGACTTCGGCACCAACCAGCAGTACGTCCAGCACGTGCTGGCGATGGACACCACCTTCCACGACCCCGACCTGATGTGGCGGGCCATCACCTCGCCGACGCTGCAGAACGCCGCGTATGTGGCGGTGATCGGGTGGGAGTCGGCGTCGGCGCTGCTGCTGCTCGCGGCCACCGCGCTGTGGGCGCTGCGGGGCCGGGCCGGCGGTGCCGGGCGGGCGCGGGGGCTGGCCACCGCGGGACTGCTGATGATGATGGTGCTGTTCGGCGCCGGCTTCTGGGCCATCGGCGGCGAGTGGTTCTCCATGTGGCAGTCGAAGCAGTGGAACGGTGTGGAGGCGGCGGTGCGGAACTTCCTGATGACCGGTGTGGTGCTGCTGGTGGTGCAGCTGTCGGGAACGGTGGGGCGGCGCCCCGGGCCGGTGCGCGCGGCGGACACCGCCGACGTGGACGACACGGACGACCCGGCCGGCGCCTAGGCACCGGCGAGCGGCGGCGGGTGCGGACCTCGCGCCCCCGCCGCCGCGGTTCCGTGGGGTGTCAGCCCGCCGCGTAGACGTCCTCGATATAGCGTCCGGCGGCGGTCAGTTCGCGCAGCCACGCCTCCGACTCCTGCTCACTGGCGCCGGTGGCGGCCCGGTGGACGGCGCGGAAGGCGTCCCGCACGCCGGGCGCCATCCGGCTGCCGTCGCCGCAGACGTAGACCCGGGCCCCGGCCTGCAGCAGCTCCCACACCTCGGCGGCCTCCGCCTCGATCCGGTGCTGGACGAAGCGGTGGCCGTTCTCGGGGCGGGCGCTGAAGACGGGGTGGACGGTGAGCGCGCCGGCCCGTTCGGCGGCGGCGAACTCCGCGGCGTGCAGGAAGTCGCCGTCGGGGTCGTCGCAGCCGAAGTAGAGCCGGGCCGGGGTGGTCCGGCCGGCCGCGACGCGGTCGGCGACGGCACCGCGGAACGGCGCGAGACCGGTGCCGGCGGCGACCATGATGACCGGGGTGTCGTCGGCCGGGTCGAGGCGGAACGCCTCCCGGCACGGCTGGACCCGGGCCAGCAGGGTGTCGCCGGGGCGCAGGGTGTGCAGATGGGTCGAGCCGGTGCCGCCGGGCAGCAGCGAGACCATCAGGTCGGCGTGCCGGGGGTCGGCGGCCGGCGACGAGGACAGCGAGTAGTGGCGGGTGCGCAGCGGCGGCAGCAGCTCCAGGACCACCGGCCAGGGCAGTGCGCCGCGCAGCGCGGGGTGCGTCTCGATCAGCTCGACGAGGGTGCGCGGGTCGTCCTCGGGGAGGTTCTCCAGGGCGTGCCGCTCGGGCGGGCAGGGGTTGTGGGCGGCCAGCAGAGCGAGCTGCGCACGCGTCGGGCGAGCACCCAATTCCAGGTGGTGTGTAAGGAGTTGACGTATCGTCAGGGGTCGGTCGACGGGGAGGGTGTCGCGGGCCGGGCGGCCGGTGGGCGGGCGCAGCGCGAGTACGGTGTCCAGGTCGGCGCCGAGCGCCCGGGCGGTGCGGGCGACCGCCTCCGGGGTGTTGGCCGGCAGTACGGCGAGGTGGTCGGCGGTGCGGTAGGAGACCCCGTCCGGCAGCGCCAGGCGCAGGAAGCGCTTGGGGCGCGGCCAGCCCTCGGCGGTCAGGTCGTGGGCCTCGGTGACGGTCATCGGGACGAGGCCGTGCCGGGCGGCGAGCGCGTCGAGCGGGCCGCCGGTGAGGGCGGTGACGGTGTAGCCGGTGTCGTCGGTCCCGGCGGCGTCGGAGCCCGGGGCGCCGACGGTGGCCGGGTCGCCGTAGCGGACCAGCAGCTCGGTGCGCAGGGCGGCGCCGAACTCCTTGACGGTGGTGGTGAGATCGCCGGAGGCGTCGGCCTCGGCGCGGGGCAGCAGCCGCTCCCCGCCGAGCGCGGCCAGCCGGTCGTCGAGGAGGGTGGGGACCTGCTGGTAGGTGGCGGCCCAGTTGCGGTCGCCGACGCCCAGCACGGCGTAGCGGACCCCGGCCGCGGCGCCCTCGGGCGCGGTGCCGAGCCAGGCGGTGAACGCGGTGGCGTCGTCGGTCGGCTGGCCGTTGTAGGAGGCGGCGACGATCACGACGGGGCGGTCGGCGGGCAGGCCGCCTGCGTGCGCGTCCAGCGGCGCGACCTCCGTGGCGAAGCCCAGTGCGGTGGCCTCGTCGGCGAGCCGCTCGGCGAACTCCCGGCAGGTGCCGTAGTTGGTGCCGTGCAGCAGGAGCAGCCCGGTGTCCTGCGGGACCCGGGTGGGCAGGCCGTCGACGGGGGCGGCGCCGGTGGCGTCGTCCGCCGCGGCGCCGGGCAGCACGGCCAGTGCGGCGCGCACCGCGGCCCGGTCGGCGGGGGTGCGCGGGGCGAGGGTGAGGGTGAAGCCCTCGGGCTTGAGGGTGAGGGTCTCCTTGACGCGGAGCCGGTAGCCGGTGTGGTCGATCAGCCGGTAGCGGTGGACCAGCAGCGCCAGCAGCATGGTGGCCTCGTGCAGCGCGAACTGCCGGCCGATGCAGGCGCGTTCGCCGGTGCCGAAGGGCTTGTAGGCGTGCGGGGAGCGGGCCGCCTCGGCCTGCGGGGTGAAGCGGAACGGGTCGAACGCCTCGGGGTTGTCGCCCCAGACCGGGTCGCGGTGGAGCATCGGGGTGAGGACGGTGACCTGTTCGCCGGCGGCGACCGGGTAGCGGCCGCCGATCACCGTGTCGGTGCGGGCCTGGCGGGTGAAGGCGGCGGCGGTCGGCCACAGCCGCAGCGTCTCGTTGAGGACCTGACGGGTGAACGGCAGCCGGCCGATGTCCTCGAAGGAGGGGTCCGGGTCGGGGTCGTCGCCCCACAGCTCGTCCGCCTCGCGCTGCGCCAGCCGCAGCGCGACCGGGTCCTTGAGGAGGTGGTAGAGGGCGAAGGAGAGCGCACCGGAGGTGGTCTCGTGGCCGGCGATGAGGAAGGTGATGACCTGGTTGCGGATGTTGGCGAGGTCCAGGACCGGCCCCTGGTGGGCGGCGTTGCCCTCCGCGGCGGTGAGCATCAGGCCCAGCAGGTCGTCGTCGCGCCGCTCGCCGCCGGCCGTGCGGGCCGCGATCACCTCGTCGACGACCGACGCGAGGTGGTCGGCGTCCGCGCGGAACGCCGCGTCGGCGGCCGAGTGGTCGGTGCCGGGCTGCCGGGAGAACTTCGTCATGCTCCATTCCAGGCAGCGCACCATCGACTCGACGAAGGGGTGCGGGGTGTCCCGGGAGAACGACTCGAAGTCGAAGCCGAAGCCGGCCAGTCCGATGGTGTCCAGCGTCATCCGGGTCATGTCGTCGGCGACCTCGACGGGGCGGCCCTCGGCCATCCGCCGGTCCCAGGAGGCCAGCACCCGGCGGGCGACCTTCAGCATCGCCGGGTGGTAGGTACGCATCGAGCCCAGCGCGAAGGCCGGCATCAGCAGTTCGTGGGCCCTGGCCCAGTTGGGCTCGTCGTTGTAGGCGGTGAACAGACCGTCACCGGCGAACTCCCGTACGTCCTCCAGGACCACCGAGACGCCCTTGGCGAAGCGGGTCTCGTCAGCGACCTCGGTGACCAGGTCGAGGGAGGAGAGGAACAGCGTCTCGCGCGCGCCGAACTTGCGCTTGAATGCCGGGCCGTGGATCCGGGCGAGGTCCATGGCCTGCTGGATGGGGGCGTGGCTGATCCCGGTCGCCGTGAGGTCGGCGACCGGGACGCCCGCGTCGGCGGTCCGGTCGCCCGTCTGGGGCGCGATGGTGTCGGTCATGCCTCCAGCGTGACCGGCCCGGCGCCCACTCCCGGCCAGAGAAACTGCATGATTGTGCAGTGGATTGTCGCCGCGCATACTTGCGCGCGGGTCGCGGATGAGGCAGGGACGGCCGGCAGCACGGGAGAAAGGGCGGAAAGCGGGCGATGGGCGGCGCGGCGTGCGGCGGGGCACCGGGGGACGGCCGGGGCGCGGACCGGGAACCTCCGCCGTCGCCCGGCCCGCCCGCGGCCGACCCCTACCGCGACTACTTCGTGATGCTGCTGGACCGGATCCCCACCCCGATCGCGGTGTGCCGGGCCGACGGCGAGGTGCTGATCGCCAATCCGGCGATGGCGGCGCAGTGGGGCGCGGTCCCCGGGCAGCTGCGCGGCCGCAATCTGCTGGACCGCTTCCGGCCCCGCGACCGGGCACAGGTCGCCCGGGTCATGGAGGCGCTGCGGCTGGGCCGCCGGTCCCGCTATCCGGTCGAGGTGCGCTGGCGGACCGGGCCCGGCGAACCGGAGCGGCAGGGCGAGCTGACGATCGATCCGGTCGGCGACCCGTCCGCGGAGCCGCCGGCGCTGCTGGCCCTGCTGCGGGTGCACGAGCCCGCCCCGCCGCCGCCCGCGCCGCAAGCCGCCACCAGCCCCGTGGAGGCCCGCATCCTGGCACTGGCGGCCGGCGGGGCGACCACCGCCGCGATCGGCGGCACGCTGGGCCTGACCGTCGACGGCGTGAACTACCACCTCACCCGGCTGGCCCGGCGCTGGCGCGTCCAGGGCCGCACCGCGCTGGTGGCCAGGGCCTATGTGCTGGGGGTGCTCGACCCGGCCCACTGGCCGCCGGCGCCCGCGGTGCCCGGGGACGGCGGCGCGCACGCCCCCGGCTAACCTCGCTGCTGTGGAGGACAACACAGCCGCGCCGTTCGAGCGCGGAACGGACGGCCCGAAGGTCATCGTCGTCGGCGTCGACGGCTCCGACTCGTCCTGGCGCGCCGCGGCGTACGCGGCCGGCCTGGCCCGGCGGCAGGGCTCGAAGCTGGTGCTGGTCTACGTCCAGCCGGTGCTGGCGACCGGGGCCGCGCTGGGCGCACCGGTCATGGCGGCCACCGGCGAGGTCGCCGAGGAGCTGATGGCCGAGATCCGCGAGGCCACCGAGCGGGTGGACGGGATATTCCACCTGCGGTGGGAGTTCCACACCCTGCGCGGGGACCCGTACAACGGCATGGTGCAGATGGCCGACGAACTCAAGGCGGACGCGGTGGTCGTCGGCGCCTCCGAGTCGGCCGGGCACCGGATCATGGGCTCGGTCGCGGTCCGCCTGGTGAAGGCCGGCCGGTGGCCGGTCACGGTGGTGCCGTAGACGCCGCTCGGCCCCGTCCGGCTCCGCTGGTGGGCCGGGCCGGGCTGAGGCACGGTGGAGGGTGGACGGGCGGAGCGCCGCCCCGGCGAGGGAGACCACCGTGACCGACCGCACCTATCGCGTCACCGAGATCGTGGGGACGTCCCAGCAGAGCATGGACGCCGCGATCGAGAACGGCATCAAGCGCGCCTCCGAAACCCTGCGCAATCTCGACTGGTTCGAGATCACGCAGGTCCGCGGCCATATCGTCGAGGGCCGGATCGACCACTACCAGGTCGGTCTGAAGGTCGGTTTCCGACTGGAGGACGCGGGCTGAAGCCCCCGGGGCCGAATGGGCCCCCGCCGCCGCGTCGCCTTCGTACGGCGCCGCCGGCAGTCCATGATGATCCGCCGTCGGACCACGACGGACACGTACCGAGCGTACGGAGGGATCACCCATGGCACGCCTGCTGCGCGCGGGAGAGGGCGTATGGCGCCGCAAACCCATCGAGCACATCGAGGAGCCGGAGGGCACCGCGGGCCAGCAGCTCACCCGTGAGCTGGGGCTGTGGCAGCTGACCGCGATCGGCGTGGGCGGGATCATCGGCGCCGGCATCTTCACGCTGGCCGGCACCGTCGCGCACGAGAAGGCCGGCCCCGCGGTGCTGATCTCCTTCCTCGTCGCGGGCGTGGCCAGCGCCGCGGCGGCCTTCTCGTACGCCGAGTTCGCCGGGCTGATCCCGAAGGCCGGCTCGGCCTACACCTACGGCTACGCGGTGCTGGGCGAACTCGCCGGCTGGTTCATCGGCTGGGACCTGCTGCTGGAGTACACCGCGATCGTGGCGGTGGTCGCGATCGGCATCTCCGGCTACTTCGCCTTCCTGCTCGGCGAGTCGGGCGCCGAGCTGCCGCGGTGGATGCTGGGCGCGCCGGGCACCGGACCCGGGCACCGGGTGGACCTCTTCGCGGCGGTGCTGTGCCTGCTGATCGCGTATCTGCTGACGCTGGGCATCAAGAACGCCGCGCGGTTCGAGACGTTCGTGGTCGGGCTGAAGGTGCTGGTGGTCCTGGTCGTCGTCGCGGTCGGCTTCCTGCACGTCGACACCGCCAACTACCGGCCGTTCTTCCCGTTCGGGGTGAGCGGCGCGTTCACCGGCGCGGCCACCGTCTTCTTCGCGGTCTTCGGCTACGACGCGATGAGCACCGCCGCCGAGGAGTCCCGGGACGCCCAGCGCCACATGCCCCGGGCCATCATGTACTCGCTGGCCGTCTCGATGGTGCTGTACGTGCTGGCCTGCCTGGTGCTGACGGGCATGCAGAACTACCGCCACATCGACCCGGAGAGCGGTTTCTCCAGCGCGTTCAAGTCGGTCGGGCTGGACGCGCTGGCGGACGTGATCGCGGTCGGCGCGATCATCGGCATCCTGACCGTGATGTTCACCTTCATGCTGGGGGTGACCCGGGTGTGGTTCTCGATGAGCCGTGACGGGCTGCTGCCCAGGTGGTTCGCGAAGACCAGCGCCACCCACCACGTGCCGGTGCGGGTCACCTGGATCGTCGGGGTGGCGTCCGCGCTGATCGCGGGCTTCCTGCCGATCGGCGAGGCCGCCGAACTGACCAACATCGGCATCCTGTTGGCGTTCGTGGTGGTGTGCATCTCGGTGATCGTGCTCCGCTACAAGCGTCCCGAACTGCCCCGCACCTTCCGCACGCCGGGCATGCCGGTGGTCCCGGCGATCGGGGTGTGCTTCTCGCTGTGGCTGATCACGTTCCTGGAGTGGCAGACCTGGGTGCGCTTCGTGGTGTGGTTCCTGGTGGGCCTGGTCATCTACTTCTCGTACTCCTACCGGAAGTCGGCGCTGGCGACGACGAAGACGGAGGGGACGGCGGCAGAGCGGGGGTGACGCGGGCGCAACGGGAGGGCAGGGGCGGCGCGTTGGCGCATCAGTGCCCCTTGACGCGCCGTTGCGCGGGCCGAAGAATGAGCCCGCCCTGACAACGTTGTCGGCCCTTCCGGAGGTCTGCCCATGCCCTGGACCCGACGCAGCCGGCCGCGGACCGCGGGCGCGGCGGTGGCGGCCGTGCTCCTCGGGAGCGTGCTCACCGCCCCGGCCGCCCACGCCGCACCCGACGCGGGGGCCGAACCGCCCGGCGGCCGCCTCACCGACCTCGTCAACCCCTTCATCGGCAGCCGGAACGAGGGCAACACCTACCCCGGGGCGGCGGTGCCGTTCGGCATGGTGCAGCTCTCCCCCGACACCGGACACACCACCGGCTACGACTACGACGACCACCACATCCGCGGCTTCAGCGCGGTGCACGTCTCCGGCGTCGGCTGCGGGCTCGGCGGCGACCTGCCGGTGCTGCCGACCACCGGCGACATCGGCGCGACCGACTACGCGAAATACGCCGCCGGGTACACCCATGACGGCGAGTCGGCCCGGCCCGGCGCCTACCGAGTCCGGCTGACCTCGTACGGCGGGATCACCGCCGAGCTGACCGCGACCGCCCGCACCGGCCGGCAGCGCTACACCTTCCCGTCCACCGACAAGGCCAATGTGCTGCTCGACGCCGGCCAGTCGCTGCACCGGACGGTCTCCACCCGCGTCGAGGTGCTGGACTCCCGCACCGTGCGCACCACGATCACCGGCCGCGGCTTCTGCCGGGACACCCGCCCGTACACGCTGTACACCCTGACCCGCTTCGACCGGCCGTTCACCGCGTACGGGACCTGGCGCGGGGACACCGTGACGCCCGGATCGCGGGACTCCACCGCGTCCGGCCGGCACGGCGCCTACGTCCGGTTCGACACCCGCCGGGACCGCGTCGTGACGGCCACCACCGCGCTGAGCTACGTGGACGCGGCCGGCGCGGCCCGCAACCTCGCGGCGGAGGGCGGGAGTTCCTTCGAGCGGGCCCGGGCGGCGGCGGACGCGGCCTGGGAGCAGCGGCTGCGCGTGGTGCGCGTCCGGGGCGGGGACCGGACGCTGCGCCGGACCTTCTACTCCTCGCTCTACCGGTCGTTCCTCGCCCCGAACGTCAGCACCGACGTGGACGGCCGCTACACCGGCTGGGATCAGCGGCCGCACCGGGCGCGGGGGTTCACCTACTACCAGAACTGGTCGCTGTGGGACACCTACCGCACCCAGACCCAGCTGCTGTCGCTGCTCGCGCCGCGGGAGGCGCGCGACATGGCGCTGTCGGTGCTGCGCATCGACAAGGAGGGCGGCTGGCTGCCCAAGTGGGGCGCCGGCACCGTCGAGACCAACATCATGACCGGCGATCCGGTGACCCCGTTCCTCACCAACGCCCACCGGCAGGGGCTGCTGACGGGCCATGAGGAGGAGGCGTACGCGGCGCTGAAGAAGAACGCTGACGGGGTGCCGCCGGCCGCCTCCGCCGCCGTCGGCCGGGAGGCCAACCCCGCGTACATCGCGCACGGTTATGTGCCGTACCTCAAGGGCCGCCCGCACACCAAGCCCGGGGACTCCGACTTCGACCACGGGGCGTCGGCGACGCTGGAGTACGCCCTGTCGGACGCCATGCTGGCGCAGCTGGCGCACGACCTGGGGCACCGTGCGGACGCCCAGCGGTACGCCGCGCGGGCGCTCAGCTACCGCACGCTGTTCGACCGTTCCACCGGATTCTTCCGGGCCCGGGACGCCTCGGGAGCCTTCACCGGCCCCGCCGACCCGGCCCGGAGCGAGGGCTTCCACGAGGGCACGGCCTGGCAGTACCAGTGGCTGGTGCCGCAGGACCTGCCGGGGATGATGGCGCTGATCGGCGGCCGGGAACGGGCCACGGACCGGCTGGACTCCTTCTTCGCCTACCGGAAGTTGCTCGCGGACCCGGCGCGGACCGCCCGCGAGGTGTGGGTGAACGGGCCGTACGACTACGACAACGCCGACAAGTACAACCCGCAGAACGAGCCCGACCTGATCGCCCCGTACACCTATCTTTCGACCGGTGAGCCCTGGAAGACCACGGACGTGGTGCACGCCGCGCTGACCCTCTTCACCGACGGGCCGGACGGGATGACCGGCAACGACGACCTGGGCACCATGTCGGCGTGGATGGTGCTCTCCTCGATCGGCGTCTTCCCCGTCCAGCCGGGCACCGACACCTGGGGCCTGAGCACTCCGGTCTTCGACCGGGTGGAACTGGCCCTGGACCGGCGGTACTTCCCCGCGGGCCGCTTCACCATCGAGGCCCCGGGCACCTCGTCCGCCCGCCGCTACATCCGGTCGGTACGGCTGGACGGCGTGCCCCGGGACCGGACCTATCTGACCACCGCCGAGCTGCGCGCCGGCCGTGAACTGGCCTTCTCGGTGGGGCCGGAGCCGTCCCGCTGGGGCACCGGCGAGCGGGCGGCCCCGCCGCCGGTGGGGACGCCGGGGGCGCTCGCCGCGGCCGCGCGGCCTCAGCCCTGGGCTGACGTCCAGAACTCGTCGAACGACATCAGGCCGTCGTCGTCGGAGTCCTTGGCCTTGATGACCGCTTCGGCCATCGGGCCGGTGACCAGGTGATCGCCCATCTCGGCCATCGCGTGCTTGAACTCGTCCGGCGTGACCAGGCCGTCGCCGTCCGCGTCGAACTTCGCGAACGTGGCCCTGGCCTGCTCTATGTCTGCCACGGGTGGTGCCCCTTCGTCGTGCCGCGGCCCGTCGTGCGCCGGCTCCGCGGGGTGTGCTGACTGACCCGCGTACATTAGCGGACCGTCAAGAACGTTCCCGGTGTGCCCTCCTACGGGCGAGATAGCCGGCGGTGCGGCTGCCGGGGGCGGCGGCGACCTCGGCGGGGGTGCCCGCGGCGACGATCCGGCCGCCCTCCGCGCCGCCGCCGGGGCCGAGGTCGATGACGTGGTCGGCGCCGGCCACCACGCCCATGTCGTGTTCGACGACCACGACGGTGTGGCCCGCGTCGACCAGGCCGTGCAGTTGCCGCAGCAGCACCTCGGTGTCGGCGGGGTGCAGGCCGGTGGTGGGTTCGTCGAGGAGGTAGAGGGTGTGGCCGCGGCGGGTGCGCTGGAGTTCGGTGGCGAGTTTGATGCGCTGGGCCTCGCCGCCGGAGAGTTCGGTGGCGGGCTGGCCGAGCCGCAGATAGCCGAGCCCGACGTCCTGGAGGGTGCGCAGGCTGCGGGCGGCGGCGGGGACGTCGGCGAGGAACTCCGCGGCGTCGTCGACGGTCAGGCCCAGGACGTCGGCGATGGTGCGGTCGCGGTGGGTGATCTGGAGGGTCTCGGGGTTGTAGCGGGCGCCGTGGCAGTCGGCGCAGGGGGCGTAGGTGCCGGGCAGGAAGAGGAGTTCGACGGCGGTGAAGCCCTCGCCCTGGCAGGTCTCGCAGCGGCCGGCGGGGACGTTGAAGGAGAACCGGCCGGCGGTGTAGCCGCGGGCGCGGGCCTCGTCGGTGGCGGCGAAGACCTTGCGGACGGCGTCGAACAGGCCGGTGTACGTGGCGAGGTTGGAGCGCGGGGTGCGGCCGATGGGCTTCTGGTCGACGCGGACCAGCCGGTCGACGGCGTCCAGGCCGGTGGCGGCGGTGAGCCGGGCGCGGGGTGCGGGCTCGGTGGCCTGGTCGACGTCGGCGGCGGAGGCGCCCGGGCCGGTGTCGGCGTCCGGGCGGGGGCCGGTGGCGCCCAGGTGCTCCTGGACGGTCTCGGCGAGGACCCGGGTGACCAGGGTCGATTTACCGGATCCGGAGACGCCGGTGACGGCGGTGAAGACGCCGAGCGGGAAGGTGGCGTCCAGGTCGCGGAGGTTGTGCAGGGTGACGCCGTGCAGGGCCAGGGTGCCGGTCGGGGTGCGCGGGGTGCGGGCGGGCGGGGGTTCGGTGGCGAAGAGGAAGGGGCGGGTGGCGGAGTGTTCGGCGTCGGCGAGGGCGGCGACCGGGCCGCTGTGCAGGACCCGGCCGCCGTGCTCGCCGGCGCGCGGGCCGATGTCCACGATCCAGTCGGCGTGGCGGACCACGTCCATGTCGTGCTCGACGACGAAGAGGGTGTTGCCGGCCTCCTTGAGGCGGCGCAGCACGGTGAGCAGGGCCTCGGTGTCGGCGGGGTGCAGGCCGGCGGAGGGCTCGTCGAGGACGTAGACCACGCCGAAGAGGCCGGAGCGCAGCTGGGTGGCGAGGCGGAGGCGCTGGAGTTCGCCGGCGGAGAGGGTGGGGGCGGGGCGGTCCATGCCGAGGTAGCCCAGGCCGAGTTCGGTGAGGATCTCGATCCGGGCGACCAGGTCGCGGGCGAGCGCGGGGGCGGGTTCGTCGCCGGGGCGGGCGGCGGTGGGGCGGAGGAGTTCGGCGAGGGTGGCCAGCGGCAGGCCCGCGAGGGTGGCGATGTCGTGGCCCTCGAAGGTGACCGCCAGCGCCTCGGGGCGCAGCCGGCGGCCGCCGCACGCGGGGCAGGGCTCGGCGGTCATGAACTCCCGGACGCGCTTGCGCAGCGGCTCGCTCTTGGAGTCGGCGAAGGTGTGCAGGACATAGCGGCGGGCGCTCATGTACTGGCCCTTGTACGGGCGTTGGATGCGGCCGGCCTCGCGGACCGGGTGGACGGTGACGACCGGCTGCTCGTCGGTGAACAGGATCCACTCGCGGTCGGCGGGCGGCAGCTCGCGCCAGGGGCGGTCGATGTCGTGGCCGAGGGTGGCGAGGATGTCGCGGAGGTTCTTGCCCTGCCAGGCGCCGGGCCAGGCGGCGACGGCACCGTCGCGGATGGAGCGCGAGGGGTCGGGGACGAGGGAGTCCTCGGTGACGCGGTGGACGGTGCCCAGTCCGTGGCACTCGGGGCAGGCGCCGGCGGCGGTGTTGGGTGAGAAGGCGTCGGAGTCGAGGCGTCCGGTGCTGCCGGGAGGGTAGTCGCCGGCGCGGGAGAAGAGCATCCGCAGGGTGTTGGAGAGGGTGGTGACGGTGCCGACCGAGGAGCGGGAGGTGGGCGCGGAGCGCCGCTGCTCCAGTGCGACGGCCGGCGGCAGTCCGCTGATCTCCTCGACCTTGGGCGCGCCGACCTGGTGGATCAGCCGCCGGGCGTAGGGGGCGACCGACTCGAAGTAGCGGCGCTGCGCCTCGGCGTACAGGGTGCCGAAGGCGAGCGAGGACTTCCCCGATCCGGACACCCCGGTGAACGCGACCAGCGCGTCCCTCGGGATGTCCACATCGATACCGCGGAGATTGTGCTCACGGGCGCCGCGCACCCGGACGTACGAGTCGACCATGTCTCCATGATCGGACACCGCCCGCCATGATCGGGCACCGCCCGCCGTGGTCGGACACCGCTCTCCGTGATCCGATACTGCCCGCCGTGGCCCGGCACCGCTCGCCGTGATCCGACACGTCCTCCCTGCTCGGACGCCGCTCGCCGTGGTCCGACACCGTGCGCCGTGGCCCGGCACCGGGCTCCGTGTCCGCGGCACCCGTGCGGGGTGGGGCGGCGTGCCCGCGGCCCCCCGTGCGCGGGGCGGGGCCGTCAGCCGACGGCGGTGGCGGTGGCCTCCCGGACCCGGTCGCGTGCCTCCTCCCAGGGGACGGGGGTGGCGACCACCGCGCGCAGCGCCCGTATCTGGCGCGGCGGCAGGGCGCAGGCCAGTACGCCGACGGCCCGGCCGGCGCGGCCGTAGAGGGCGACGGCGCGGCGGGCGTCGCGGTCCAGGACGGTGGTCTCCACCTCGTCGGCGCCGGCGGTCAGGCCGTACGCCTGGAGCTTGAGGCCGTACTGGTCGGACCAGAAGTAGGGCACGGGGGCGAAGGGCCGGCGCTCCGGCGGCTCCGCGCCCTCGGCCGCTTCGGCTGCGGCTTCGGCGGTCTCGGCGGTCAGCTCGGCGACGAGGTTGCGGGCGGCGGCCATGGCCTGCTCGGTGGCGTTCATCCGGTGCTCGAAGCGGAGCGGGCGGCCGTGCACCGGGTGCTCCCAGCGGGCCACGTCGCCCGCGGCGTAGATGCCGGGGGCGGCGGCGCAGTAGGCGTCGCAGCCGAGCCCGTCGGTGGTGTCCAGGGCCGGGTCGGCCAGCCAGCCCACGGCGGGCTCGGAGCCGATGGCGAGCAGGACCAAGTCGGCGGGGAGCACTGTGCCGTCGGCCAGCCGAACGCCGGTGACCTGGGCGGCTGGCCCGTCCGTCGCGTCGGCCGCGTCCGTCGCGCCCGTTGCGTCCGTCGCGTTCCCGGTGGTCTCGAACGCGGCCACCTCCCCGGTCAACAGGCGGACGCCGCGGGCCCGGTGCTCCTCGGCGAGCAGTTCCCCGATGCCCGCGCCGACGGCGGCGGCCATCGGCACCGGCTCCCGGCCGACGAGGGCGACGTCGTGCCCCAGCTCGCGGGCGACTGCGGCGGCCTCGCAGCCCAGGACGCCGTTGCCGACCACGACGAGGCGGCGGGGGCCGCCGGACAGCCGGTCGCGCAGGGCCAGCGCGTCGTCGAGGGTGCGCAGGGTGAAGACACCGGTGAGCCCCTCGGCGGCGGGCAGGGTGCGGGCCGCGACGCCGGTGGCGATGATCACGCCGGCGCAGGCCAGGTGCTCGCCCCCGTCGAGGGTGAGGGTGCGGGTGGCCGCGTCGAGGGCGGTGGCGCGGGTGCCGAGCCGCAGGTCGAGGCCGAGCGGGGCGAGCTGCTCCTCGGTGCGCAGCATCAGCTTGGCCGGCTCCCAGGCGCCGTGCAGCAGCTGCTTGGACAGCGGCGGCCGGTCGTACGGGAGGTGCGGCTCGTCGCCGATCAGGATCAGCGGGCCGTCCCAGCCGGCCCGGCGCAGGGCCTCGGCGGCGGTGATACCGGCGGCCGAGGCGCCGACGACGGCGATCGGACAGTTCGTCATTCCTGCACCTCGATCACGGCGGCCGGGCAGATGGCGGCCGCCTCGCGGACCGCGGCGTGCTGCCCGGCGGGCGGCTCGGCGTCGAGGAGGACGACCACGCCGTCCTCGTCCCGCTGGTCGAAGACCTCGGGGGCGATCAGCACGCACTGGCCGGCGGCGCAGCACTTGTCGGCATCAAGGGTGATCTTCATGGTGTGGCTCCGTGGGCGTGGGTCGGATCGGTGGGTCGGCCGGGGTGGCCGGTGCGGCCGGGGTGGCCGGTCACCAGGTGACGGGCAGGGAGTGGCAGCCGTAGATGGCCATGTCGGTGCGGAAGGGGATCTCCTCGACGGGCACGGCGGGCCGCATGGCGGGGAAGCGGCGGAGCAGGGTGGCTATGACGACCTGGAGCTCCACCCGGGCGAGGGCCTGGCCGAGGCACTGGTGGATGCCGTAGCCGAAGGCGACGTGGTGCTGGGCGTTGGGCCGGGCGAGGTCGAGGCGGTCGGGGTCGTCGAAGACGCGGTCGTCGTGGTTGGCGGACGGGACGGCCGCCACCACGCCCTCACCTGCGCGGATGAGCTGCCCGCCGACCTCGATGTCGGTGGTGGCGACCCGGCGGGGGCCGTTGCGGATGATGCTGTGGTAGCGCAGCAGTTCCTCGACGGCGCCGCGGATCAGCGCCGGGTCCTGCCGCAGCCGCTCGGCGGCGTCCGGGTCCTGCATCAGCGTCAGAGCACTGAGGCCGATCATGTTGGCGGTGGTCTCGTGGCCGGCGATCAGCAGCAGGGCGGCGAAGGCGGCGACGTCGTCGTGGCTGATCTCGCCGGTGCGCTGCTGCTCGACGATCAGCCGGCCGAGGATGTCGTCGCCCGGCTCCTGCTCCTTGGCGGTGACCAACGCGTCCAGATAGTCGCGGAGTTCGGTCCGGGCGGCCTCGCGCTCCTCGTCGGTGACGGTGCGCGAGAGCAGTGTGCCGGTGAGCCGCTGGAAGATGTCGTGGTCGTCGTAGGGGACGCCCAGCAGCAGGCTGATGACGAGCGAGGGGACGGGCAGGGCGAGCGCCTCGACCAGGTCGACCGGCTCGCCGGCGCGGCGCTCCATCGCGTCGCACAGCTCGTCGGTGAGGCGCTGGATCTCCGGGCGCAGGGCCTCGACGCGCTTGACCATGAACTCGCGGGTGACCATCCGCCGGAGCCGGGTGTGCTCCGGCGGATCCATGCGGATGAAACCGCGGTTCTTGGTGTTGGCGCCGCCGGTCATGCCGCTGAGCGGGTAGCCGTGGAGGGTGGTGTCGGAGCTGAAGCGGGTGTCGCCGAGGATCGCGCGGATGTCGGCGTAGCGGGTGGCCAGCCAGGCCCAACTGCCGTCGGGGAGCGAGATCTTGGAGATCGGCTCCTCGGTGCGCAAGGTGCCGAACTCGGCCGGGGGGTGGAAGGGGCAGCCGCTGGGAGGTTCCACGGGCAGCGGTGCCGGGGCGGCGGGGACTGTCGTGTCGATCATCTCGGTCATCTCGCTCCTCGCGCGCACACCGGTCGGGTGTGCGCCATGAGTCGATCCTTCGCCTAACGAGCGTAAACTTACATGCGTAATGATCGGGTAAACGCCGCGGGGTCTCCGGCGGAACGTGAGGAGCGGAACACCCGCGACCGCCCGGCGGCGGATACGCAACAAGGCCCCGGCCGACGGTGCGGCCGGGGCCTGAGAGGGGCCTCGGGGGGTGGCGAGAAGCGAGAAGAAGGGAGCGCCGGAGGAATGCGCCGGGGTTCGGGCAGGCGCCGACGTTCGGGCAGGCGCCGGGGTTCAGCGCTCCAGCAACAGCTGCAGCAGTTCCTCCACGAACCCGTCCAGTCGGCTGGTGTCCTTGCGGCTCGGCATGACCTGCCAGATCATGACCCGGCCGTGCACCGCCGACCACAGCAGATACGGCGCCTCGGAGCGCGAGCCCCGCACCCGCCAGCCGGCCTCCTCGCAGGCGGTCAGCGCGTGGTGCCAGCTGCGCACCAGCAGCCCGGCCGGGTGCCCGGCGAGCCGCTCCGGGCCGACCGGGGTCTGCCGGGTCTCGTAGAGCAGGCGGTAGTTGGCCGGGTGCTCGATGGCGTAGCGGCAGTAGGCGCGCAGCTGCGCGCGCAGCCGGGCCACCGGGTCATCCTCCTCGGCCTGCCCGGCGGCGTCGGTCATGGCGTGCGCCAGCCGCTCGTAGCTGACCTCCAGGGTGGCCCAGACCAGCTCGGTCTTGTCGGCGAAGTGCCGGTAGATGCTCGGCGCGGCGACCCCGGCCTCCCGGGCCACCGCGCGCAGCGACAGCGCGTCCTCGCTGCCGACCTCCTCCAGGAGGCGCTCGGTCGCCCGCAGGAGTTCCTCCCGCAGGCGCTCGCCCTGCCCACGCGGGTTGCGGGGCCGGACGGCCGCACTCTCGCCCACTGCCCTCCGGTCCTTTCCTGGCCTGGCCGATCTGCTCGTCGACGGGGACGTCGCCCCTTCACCAGGGTTTCACACCGCGGCGCCGGCCCGTACCGGAGGACCACACTCCACTCCCCCCGACCCGGCTCCGGGCCGCCGCCCGGCCCGCAGCCCAGCCGGTCGATCTCGGCGCGAACGCCGTCATGGCGGCGGGTCCGGGCGAGAGCCAGCCCCCGCACGAGGACCGGAACGGCCGCTTCCCGTCGGGCGGCCCGGTGAGTGAACGATCAGCGTCGCGCCGTGAGTGTCGCAGCGGAACGCATGGCCACCGAGCGGCTCCATGTCATGCCAGGCGAACGGGCAAAGGGGCCGCTCCTCGCACGCCACTTCCACTTCCGCCTCGGCTCCCGCCTCCACCTCCGCAGCCGCCTCCGGTTCGGTCGTCTGCCGGGCAGCGGCGCGGCGGGCTAGCGGCACGGTCGTCCCCGGCCGTCGGTCTTCTTGCCGCCGTTCGGGCCCTCCGACTGTTCGTTCCGCTTGGCGATCTTCCGGCTCACGTCGTCCGGCCGGCCGCTCACCGGCCCGCCGCCTTCAGGTGCCGGAGCAGGTGGGCGGCCCGACTCGGGATGAGCTGCGTCGGCGCACGCCCGGTACGACGTGCGGGCAGGACCGGCCATGGAGTCCTCCTTACCTCTCCGTAGCGCTTCCGCTACCGGGAGCACCCAGCGTGCTCTACAGTCAGGAAGTCCTCAACTTGCGCTGAATGAGGGGGGAGTTGGAATCGGCATGGTCAATCGCAGGGAACTCAACCCCGACGAGTCGCCCAACGCGCGCTTCGGGGAGCGTCTACGCAGGCTACGGGAGGAACGAGGGTGGACCCAGGAAGAGTTGGCAGACCGGACGGGGTACTCAGATACGCACGTCTCCGCCGTAGAAACTGGCCGCCGTTCCCCAACTCCCCGGTTCGCGAAAAGTTCCGACAACGCGTTTGGCACGGGCGACCAGCTTGAACGTCAGAGCCGTGCGGTCCGGGGCAGCGCCTTGCTGGAGGGGTTCCCCGAGTTCGTTGACCACGAAGGCGGCGCAGTGGAGATCCGCTTGTACGAGGTAGGCGTCATCCCGGGGCTGCTCCAGACGCCGGAGTACGCATCGACGCTCGCCAAGAGCGCGGTCAAGCGTGGGGCGATCACGCTCGATGAAGCCGATGAGCGGGTCTCGCTTGTTGCCAAGCGGCAAGCGGCGATTGCCCGTCCGCACCCGCCCATGGTCCTGGCCGTATTGGACGAGAGTTGCCTCCGTCGGCCCGTCGGAGGTCCCGCCGTCATGGGCGCGCAGTTGGCACGGCTTATCGAGTTCGCGGAACTGCCGCACACTGTGCTTCAGGTGGCTCCGTTCGACATGGGGGAAGACAGGCCGTTCACCCTGCCGATCACGGTGTTAACGCTGCCGGACTGCTCGTTCATGTCCTATGCCGAGTCAGCTCAACGAGCCCATCTTGAGCGGGAAAGCGCCGCAGTGCTGCCCATACTGACGGCCTACCATCAAATGCAAGCCAACGCGCTGCCTCAGGCCGCGTCTGTGGCCTTGATCGAACAGCTTCGAAAGGGCACCCCGTGACCGAACCCTCCCCTCGATGGATCAAATCCTCATACAGCGAGAACGGCGGCCAGTGCATCGAGGTCGCCACCAACCTTGTGCCCTCTCATGGCGTCGTCCCGGTGCGGGACAGCAAGACCCCGACGGGGCCCACGTTCGCCGTCCCCGCCGAGTCCTTCTCCGCGTTCATCGCGGCCGTGAAGAACGACGCGTTCGACGCGTTGTAAGACCGCAGAGCGCGCAGCGTGCAGGGCACAGAGCACCAGCTGAGCGGCCCCCTTCACCGCGAAGTGACGGCGAAGGGGGCCGTTTTATCTGCCCATGGTCAATCCGGCCTTGTTCGCGTGCCTGCTCAGTACCAGTTGGCGGATGCGTCGGCGGATGGGCTTGAGGTCCGGCCGGCCGGCCTTGATCGCCTTGTCCACGTCGAGCACGCGGCCCGCACGGGCGTCCCACCACAGCGGGACGAATTCAGCCTTGGTGATCTTCCAGCGACCGCCCGGCGCGGTCGGCGGGGTGAAGGTGAACCGTGCGGCGGCGCTCATCCTTCCGTTTCCGTCGTGGTGGGTGCCTCCCATGAGGTCGCCCAGTCCGTAGGCGACCCAGGTACCGCTGTCGTGCATCTCGGCCGCTGCCCGTCGGCCGTCCGGGGTCCGGGCGACCCAGGTGCCGTGCACCTTCTCGAACGGCTGGGGGGTGTGGGTGTGGCTGCCGACGATCAGGTCGATGTCGGGGCGGCCGTCGGTGCGGGCGGCGGCGAGGATGCGGGCCAGGCGGCGCTGTCGGGCGTCGGGGGCGGTGCGGTACTCGGTGCCCCAGTAGGGGCTGACGACCACCACATCGGCGCCGGCCCGGCGGGCCGCCCGGGCGTCCGCGAGGATCCGCCCGGAGTCCAGGGGGCTGATCGCCCACGGCGCGTCCTTCGGCGGGCGGGCGCCCTCGGCGTCGTAGGTGTAGGCGAGGTGGGCCACCACGGCGCCGCCGGGGACGCGCAACAGGGTGGGACGGGCGGCCTCGGCGGCGTTCCGGGCAGTGCCGGTGTGTCGCAGGCCGACGGTGTCCAGGGCGTCGAGGGTCCGGCGCACCCCGCCCTTGCCCTGGTCGAGGGCGTGGTCGGTGGCGGTGGCGCAGGAGTCGAAGCCGGTGGCCTTGAGGGCGGTGGCGACCTGTGGCGGGGCCTGGAGTTCCGGATAGCCGGTGAACGGGCCGTCGAGCGGGCCGAGCGGCGCCGCCAGGTGGCACAGCGCCAGGTCGGCGGTGCGGACGACGGGCGTGACACCACGGAGCATCGGCCGGAAGTCGTAGCCGCCGGCCATCGGCGCGTCGTCCTGCGCCGTGTCGAGCGCCTCCGGGTGGGCGGGGATGACGTCACCGGTGGCGACCAGGGTGAACGGCCGGGCCGGGACGGTTCCGGCGGCCCGGGTCCCGGGGCGGCGGGACGGGGCGGACGGAGCGGCGGGGCGGCGGGACGCGGTGTGCGTGGGGGCGGATCGCGGTGCGGGCGGCCGGGCGTCCGGCAGGGGGCCGCAGCCGACGGCCAGTGCGGCGAGCAGAACGGCTAACGCATACCGGGTGAACGCACTCATGCCCGACAGATATCAGTCGCTTCGGGCCGGAAATGACCGTATGCGGTGGTGTCCGGCGCTCTCCCCCGGACGGCCGACCGAACGGGCGGAAGACGGGCGGATGCGCCCAGCCGTCCCTGTGGGCCGGGCGTCTCCCGGCCTCCTCATCCGCCCCATGCCGCGAGCCCGCCCGGACGGCCACAACACGCCTGGCCCGCAGCCCGGTTGGCCGACCATCTGCGTCAACGCACTTACTCCCCCGGCCCGTTGGGCGAGGCAGGCCGACCGGGCGCGTCTAGGGTGGCTCGGTATGAACGAGGAACCGCTTCATGTGACGGTGTGGGACGAGGGGCTGCCCGGTGCGCCGCGGGCGCTGCTGGTGCACGGCACGATGAGCTGGGGCACCGAGTGCTTCGCCGGGCAGCGGCCGCTGGCCGGGATGTTCCGGCTGGAGCTGGTGGACCGGCGCGGCTTCGGCGACAGCCCCGACGTCGAGCGCAGCGACTATGCGGTGGACGCCGAGGACATCGGCCGGCTGCTCGGCGAGGGGGCCCACCTGGTGGGGTACTCGTACGGCGCGGCGGGGGCGATGCTGGCCGCCGCCGCGCGTCCGGAGGCCGTGCAGTCGCTCACCCTGATCGAACCGTCGCCGCTGCGCACCGCGGCCGCGCACCCCGTCGTGCGGGCGGCGGTGGAGCGGATCCGGGCGGCGTTCGCGCACCTCGAAGGGGGCCCGGAGGTGAGTCCGGAGGAGTATCTGAGGCAGTGCACCGAGGCGTACGGGATGCGGCTGCCGGAGGTCACGCCGCGGCTGCTGCGGGCGGTCCGGTCGGCGATGCGGGAACGGCCCGTCTGGGACGCGCAGGTCCCGCTGGCGCCGCTGGCCCGCGCCCAGATGCCCAAGACGGTCGTCAACGGGACGTGGGAGACCGCGCACCCCGACTACCGGGCGTTCGTCGGCGATGCGCTGGCGGCCTGCGGGGAGTACCTCGCCGAGATGATCGGGGCCCGTCATGTGCGGGTGCCGGGTGCCGACCACGCCCCGCACCAGGACCGGCCCGAGGTCGTCAACGACGTGCTCACCCGGCTGTGGCAGAAGTGATCCGGGCGACGGCGCGCGGTCTGCGGGCCGCCGCCGCTCTTCCGCCCGCCGCACGCCGGCCGCGCACCGGACTCAGCTCACCTCGATGCCGAAGTCGGCGACCAGGGCGGCCAGGCCGCCGGGGTAGCCCTTGCCGCCGAGGACGAAGTCCCAGTCGCCGCCCGCGCGGCGGCGGAACGTCCCGAGGACCAGGGCGCGCTCGCCGGGCCGCCCGTCGGAGACCGGCAGCCGGTCGAGTTCGGTGCCGGCGGCGTCCAGCAGCCGGATCCGGGCGTCGGTGAAGCCGCCGAGGTCGCCGTCCGGGTCGGTCTCCGCGTCGACCGCGGCGACCAGGACCAGCCGGTCGGCGTCCGAGGGCAGTTCCTCGAACCGCACCCGCAGGGCCGCGCGGTCCTCCGTCACGCCGGCCAGCATCCGCACCGAACCGTCCGGTGTGGCCGGGTTGTTGAAGAAGACGAAGTGGTCGTCGTCGAGCACGGTGGTGCCCTTGCAGACCAGGGCGCAGACGTCGAGGGCGGCCGCGCCGGACCAGTTCATGGCGAGGACGGTGTGGTCCGGGGCGGGGTCGGCGGGCTCGGGGGCTGCGGGTGTGCCGGGGGTGGCGTCGCCGGGGCCGAGACGGCCGCGCAGCCCGTACCGGCCGAGCAGGTCGACGAGTTCCGGGCCGGCGACGAGGGTGAGCGGCTTGCCCTGGGCGAAGCCGTGGGCGCCGGGACCGAACTGGGAGGTCGTCACCAGCACGCCCTTGTTGGCGCCTTCGGACTGGACGGTGCCGTAGAGGTCGCGGACCGCGGACGGCGGGACGGTGTTGCGGTACCGCTTGACCTGCACCACGATCTTGCCGCCGCGGATCGGGTCGGGGTCCAGCGCGTCCACGTCGATGCCGCCGTCGCCGGACCGCTGGGTGGTGACCGCGTGCATCCCCATGGCGCGGAACAGCTCGGCGATCAGCTGCTCGAAGGCGAGCGGGTCCATGGCGAGGAGGTCCGGTTCGCCGTCGGTGCCGTGGGAGACCACCGCGCCGCCGGCGATGTCGTCCGGCCGCCGTCCGGGGCGGACCGGGGTGCGCTGGTCGGGGCGGGCGGAGAGCCGGCCGCGGAGTCCGTCGGTGAGGCAGTCGGGGGCGCTGACCTGGTCCAGGTGGTAGGAGGCGACGGCGCTGCGGGGGGCCAGGACGGTGGCGAGGAAGATCGTGGCGGGGCGGCCGGTGACCGGGTCGACGTCGTCGACGAAGCCGTTGAGCTCCACCGAGTCCAGGGCGCCATAGGTGTCGGCGGCGAAGAGGTCGCGCAGGACCAGCAGCATGCTCTGGGCGAGCACCTCGCGGTAGAGCGCCCGGCGCTGGGCGGCCGGGCGGGCGGTCTCCCGCTCCTCGTCGGCGGTGGGCAGGTAGCGGACGGCCTTGACGGCAGGGACGACGTCGTAGCCGGGCAGTTCCCAGTCGAGGACGAGCCGGCGGGCGGCGGTGTCGTAGCCGGCGCTGAGCTGGCGGGGGAAGCCCTCGGGCCAGCACGTGCCGGAGTACAGGGCGGCGGAGAAGTACTGCACGACGGCGTCCGCGTCGCCGGCGCGCAGGCCCGCGGCCAGCTCCTGGACGCCGGCGTTGTGCCGGCGGATCTCGTCCAGGGCACCGGCCGCCCACTGGTCGTACTGCCGCTGATAGGCGGCGAGTTGGGCCTGGCGCCGGGCCTCGGCGGCCTGGGCGGCGTACCAGTCCTGTTCGAAGCGGGCGCGGGCCTCCTGGCGGTCGCGGTCGCGGCGGAGTCCGGAGCGCATGCCGCCGGTGGGCACCTGGTAGCGCGCCGGATCGGGCATGGGTACCGGGGCGGCGAGTGCGCCGGGGGCGAACGGTTCGACGCGCTCGGGGCGGAGCAGGGCGGCGGCGGTGAAGGCGGGGGCTCGGCAGCCGTCGGCGAGCAGGCCGGTGAGGGCGGCGACGCGGGCCTCGATCTCCTCGGTGCGGCGGCGGGCGTCGGCCTCGCGCTGCCGGCGGTAGGCGGTCTGCCGCTCGCGGTGCATACGGGCCATGGCGCGCTCGGCGGCCCGGGCCTGCCGCTCCTGTTCCCGCTGCTGTTGCAGCCGTGCGCGGTGTGCGGCCTCGGCCTGGCGCTGCTGCCGGCGCTGCGCCTCGGCCCAGACGCCGAGTAATCCCTGGGAACTGCGGCTCATGTGATGGTTCGTCCTCCCCCCGGGGCGGCGACCCCCGGAACCCGCGGCAGCGTGGCGTCTGTGCCGGTCTGCCCTGGTCTGCTGTGGTGAGGCGACTTTAGCGGGGGCCGGGCGGCGTCGATCAGGGGGTCACCGGCCCCGGTTCGCGCCCGCGCCGCGGGCCGGCGTCCCCCAGACCACGGGGGGAGGTGCCGCGCCGGCCAGCCGCCTGGCTCGGCCGGTTCCGTGCCGGCCGGCAGGAACGCCCCGACGCCGAAGTCGGCGGTGCTGTCGTGGGTGACCGGCGGGCTGGATTCCGGCAGCACCGCCAGTACCTTGGCGTGCGCGGCCGCCACCCACGCGTGGCAGTCAACTCCCGGCGCCGGAAGGGGTGGAGGGGCGCCAGGAACGGACCGCCACACAGGTCCGGACACGGCCTTGCGTTGCCTTCGCACGTCTGTGCACGTAGTGTTGCGGACGTGACTACCGGGTCGGCCATGGGCCATGAGCGAGTGAGGCACCCGGTCACTTCGTGACCGCGCGGCGGGTGAGAGACCCGCCCCTGCCCCTCCCACCTCTTCTTTCGCGCGCGTCAGGCGCGCACCTTCTGCTCTTCTCCGCGCGGCTGTTCCGCGCGCTTCCGCTGCCCGCACCGCACCTGCCGCCGTGCCGCGCCCTGCCGCGCCGCACCGCCGTCGTCGTGCGGTCACTTCGTCCTGCCCACGCGGCTTCGCCCTGGGCACGTCCTCCCTGGAGACGCACCTTTCATGCCCCATGACTTCAACCAGCAGGTCATCGACGAGTTCCGGGCCAACGCCGGCCGGGTCGGCGGCCCCTTCGAGGGCGGCCGGCTGGTCCTGCTGACGACCACCGGCGCCCGCAGCGGCGCCCGGCACACCACCCCGGTCGGCTATCTCCCCGACGGGGACCGGATCCTCGTCATCGCCTCGGCCGGCGGCGCACCGCACCACCCGGCCTGGTTCCACAACCTGGTCGCCCATCCCCGCGTGACCGTCGAGGCCGGGGTCCTCACCTACGAGGCGGAGGCCGTGGTGCTGACCGGCGCGGAGCGCGACGAGGTCTTCGCCCGCGCCGTCGAGGCCGATCCGGGCTGGGCGGCGTACCAGGCGAAGACCCGCCGCACCATCCCGGTGGTGGCGCTGACGCCGGCGGAGGCCGGCCCGCCGCGGTTCGCCGGGGCGACGCCGGGCGCGACCGTGCGCCTCGTCCACGACGGCTTCCGGCGCGAGATCGCCACCCTCCGCAAGGAGTTGGCGGGTTCCGGCTCGGTGCTCGGCGCGCAGCTGCGGATCAATTGCCTGACGCTGTGTCAGGGCTTGGACAACCACCACACGGGCGAGGACCGGATGATGTTCCCCGCGCTCCGCCGCCACCGCCCGGACCTCGCCCCGGTGCTGGACCGGCTCGACGCCGAGCACCGGAGCATCGCCGCGCTCCTGGCGGAGCTGCGCCGGGCGCTGGCCGAGCCGGCCGCCGCGCCGGGCGGCATCCAGGCCGAGGTCGAGCGGCTGACGGACGCGCTGGAGGCGCATCTCGCCTACGAGGAGGAACAGTTGATCCCCGTCCTGGACGCGGCGACCGGCTGATCCCGGCGCACGGGCGGCGGCCGCGGGACTCATATCCGGCGGCCGTGGCCCTCCCAGTACGGGTCCCGCAGCTGCCGTTTGAACAGCTTCCCGGACTCGTCGCGCGGGAGCCGCTCCTCGAAGACCACCGTCCGGGGCACCTTGTACGCGGCGAGCCGTGCGGCGACATGGGCGCGGACCGCCGCGGCGGTGAGCGGGACCCGGGGGTCGGTCTCCAGGTGGGCGGCGAGCGCCTCGCCGAACTCCTCGTCGGGGACGCCGAACACCGCCGCGTCCCGCACCCCGTCCAGGGCCAGCAGGCAGCCCTCGATCTCCGCCGGGTAGATGTTGACGCCGCCGGAGATCACCAGGTCGTTGCGGCGGTCGCTGAGGTAGAGGTAGCCGTCCTCGTCGAGGTGGCCGATGTCGCCGAGGGTGACGTATCCCGGCCGTCCCGGGGCCTCCATGGCGGCGCGTTTGTCCGCGTCGCCGAGGTAGCTGAAGCGCGGCCAGTCGTCGGCCGGCCGGACGTAGATCTCGCCGGTGGCGCCGGGTGGCAGCGCCTCTCCGCCGGGGCCGAGGACGAGGACCTCGCAGGTGCCCTGGGCGCGTCCGACGGTGCCCGGGTGGGCCAGCCACTCCGCGCTGTCGCACCACGTCACCGCGCCGGTCTCGCTGCCGCCGTAGTACTCCCGCAGGACCGGCCCCAGCCAGTCGATCATGGCGTGTTTGATGTGCGGCGGGCAGGGCGCGGCGGCGTGCACCACGGAGGTGAGGGAGGAGACGTCGTAGCGTTCGCGGACGTCCTTGGGCAGCCGCAGCAGCCGGACGAACATGGTGGGCACCACCTGGGCCTGCTCGATGCGGTGCCGTTCGATCAGCCGCAGGAACTCCTCCGCGTCGAAGCGCGGCATCAGCGTGATGTCCAGGCCGGCCGCCAGCGCCAGGACCGCGTGCTGGCTGGGCGAGGCGTGGTAGAGCGGGGCCGGGATCAGGGTCCGGCCGCCGGGGGCGACCGCGAAGTACTCCAGGAAGCTCGCCACGGCCTCGGCGAGCAGCTCGGGGCCGACCGGTTCGCGCAGAACGCCCTTGGGCCGCCCGGTCGTTCCGGAGCTGTAGATGACGGTGGGCGGGCGGTCCCCGGCGGGCCGTTCCAGCGGCGTCCGGCCGGCCAGCCATGCGTCGAGGACGGGGAACCGGCCGGTGACGGGCGGGGCGGTGGTCCCGCAGGCCGCCGCCACGCCCGGCGGTACCGCGACCTCGACGACCCGTACGCCGTCGGGGAGCACGGCGGTCACGTCGGCCAGCAGGTCGGTGTGGGCGAAGACCACCGTGCTGCCGCTGTCGGTGAGCACGTGGCGCAGGTCGTCCCGGCGGAAGTGCCAGTTGACGGGGACGGCGGCGGCGCCGAGCAGGGCGGCGCCGGTGGTGATCTCCAGGTGCGCGGGTTCGTTGCGGAGCACCACGGCGACCCGGTCGCCGGGGGCGACTCCCCAGTCGGCCAGGCCCGTTGCGATCCGGGCGGCGCGATCGAGGAACTCCGGGTAGCCGCGGGTGTGTCCCGCGCAGCGGATGGCAGGGGGTGCGACGGATTCCATGGTGCCTCCAGAAGGGAGCGGCCAGGACCGGCGCACACCGGTCCGGCTCATTCAAGCGCCAACCACCGGGCGGCCACCAGAGCGCACCGCGCCATCCCCGCGCCGTGCTCCGATCGCCCCGCACCGGGCGCCGTCGCCGCCGGCCGCTCCTATCCTCGGGACCATGGGCAACAACGACATCCTGCGCACCCACGCCGAGGCGCTGGCGCTCTTCGGCGAGCGGGTGCACGCCGTCGGGGAGGACCAGTGGGAGGCGCCGACCCCGTGCGCACAGTGGTCGGTGTTCGACCTGGTCAACCACCTCACCGCGGAGCAGCTGTGGGTGCCGCGCCTGGTGCGGGACGGTTCCACCGTCGCCGCGGTGGACGGGGACTTCGACGGCGACCAGCTCGGGGAGGACCCGGTCGGGGCGTGGGACCGGGCCGCCGCGGCGGCGAAGGCGGCGTTCGCCGAGCCGGGCGCGCTGCACCGCTCGGTCCACCTCTCCTACGGCACCACGCCGTCCGACGCGTACTGCACGCAGATGACCGCCGACGCCGTGGTGCACACCTGGGACCTCTCCCGGGCGATCGGTGCCGACGAGCGGCTGCCGGACCGCCTGGTGAACGCGGCGCTGCGCGAGGTGGAGCCGTATGTCGACGCGCTGGCGGGTACGGGGCTGTTCGCCGCGCCCGTCGAGCCGCCGGAGGGCGCGGACGAGCTGACCCGGCTGCTGTGTCTGCTCGGCCGGCGGCCCTGACCGCGGTGGCAGCCGCCGGCCCCTGCCCCCGGAGAAGAGGAGGGGCCGGGGCCGGCGGGCACCCGCGGCGGGGTCAGTCGATGCCGCGGACGATGTGCGGTTCGACGGGATCCTCCTCGCAGCCGGCCAGACGGACCGGGCCGCAGCGGTCCCAGGCTTCGAGATTGCGGACTTCCTTGATTCGCCCTGAGCGCTCGCCCTGCTTCAGACGGGGCTGCTTGTGTTGAGCCTTGTGCACTGCCACCACGCACTCCTTCTTCGAGGTACTGGTTCCGACGCGGTGGCGCCTTGTTCACAAACCGGGAGGTCGGCCAGGGTTTGTGGCGTTCCCGCGACGGGCCAATGGTGTTGGCGTCTCCCAGGAGGGTCGTCCGTCGCCTTCCAGAATATCGGCGCCGCTCGGGGTCCGCTCGGCTTTTTCCGGTGATAGCGACACGTCGTGCGAAGGCGGAAAAAGCGCCCGGGTGCCACGGCCCGCCGCGGGCCCGCGGCCACGCTGTGTCATTCACCCGACCGGCTGTCAGCCCCCCTCTTTCGCACCGCCCGCGCGGCTCCCCGGTTGCCGGCGCGGGTCCGTTCCCTAACGTGGACAGATGGGGCCGGGGCGCGGGCCGCGTTCCGCGCGCCGTCTCCCCGGCCGGTGGCCCCGGTGCTACCCATGGGCGGGTGGAATGGTTCTCTGATCCCGGTTCATGGCTCGGGCGGCTGGTCTTCCAGCGGCTGCTCGCCGTGCTCTACCTGGTCGCGTTCGTCGCCGCGGCCCGTCAGTTCCGGGCGCTGCTGGGCTCCCGGGGGATGCTGCCGATCCCGGACTTCACCGCGCGGGTGCCGTTCCGGCTGTCCCCGTCGGTCTTCCAGCTGCACTACTCCGACCGCTTCTTCGCGGGCTGGGCCTGGAGCGGGGCGGCGCTGGCCGCGGCGGTGGCTGCCGGGGCGGCGGACGCGGTGCCGCTGGGGGCGGCGATGGCGATGTGGGCCGTGCTGTGGGCGATGTACCTGTCGATCGTCAACGTCGGGCAGACCTGGTACGGCTTCGGGTGGGAGACGCTGCTGCTGGAGTCGGGGGTGCTGGCGGTCTTCCTCGGCAACGCCGACACCGCTCCCCCGGTGCTGGTCATGTGGCTGCTGCGCTGGCTGCTCTTCCGGGTGGAGTTCGGCGCCGGGCTGATCAAGATGCGCGGGGACCGCTGCTGGCGCGACCTGACGTGCCTCTACTACCACCACGAGACCCAGCCGATGCCGGGCCCGCTCAGCTGGTTCTTCCACCGGCTGCCCAAGCCGCTGCACCGGGTCGAGACGGCCGCCAACCACGTCGCCCAACTCGTCCTGCCGGTGCTGCTGTTCACCCCGCAGCCGGTCGCCGGGTGGGCGGCCCTCGGGATGGCCGCCACCCAGCTGTGGCTGGTGCTGTCCGGCAACTTCGCCTGGCTGAACTGGATCACCATCGCGCTGGCCCTGTCGGCCGCCGCCCCGCTGTGGGGCGGCCCGCCGCCGGCACCGGGCGCCGCGCCGGTGTGGTTCGAGGCGGTGGTGAGCGCCGCCGCGGCCGGCGTCGTCGCGCTCAGCCACCGCCCGGCGCGCAACCTGGTGTCCCGGGGCCAGCTGATGAACACCTCCTACGAGCCGCTGCACCTGGTCAACTCCTACGGTGCGTTCGGCAGCATCACCCGGGTCCGCCGGGAGATCGTCGTCGAGGGCACCGAGGACGCGGTCTCCGGCCCCGACACGACCTGGCACGCCTACGAGTTCCACGGCAAGCCCGGGGCCCCGGGCCACTTGCCGCGCCAGTTCGCGCCCTACCACCTGCGGCTGGACTGGCTGATGTGGTTCGCGGCGCTCTCGCCGGGCTATGCCCGGTCGTGGTTCCTGCCGTTCGTGGCACGGCTGCTGGAGAACGACCCGGACACCCTGCGGCTGCTGCGCCGCAATCCGTTCCCCGATCTGCCGCCCGCGCGGGTGCGGGCCCGGGTCTTCCGCTACCGCTTCACGACCTGGCGGGAACTGCGGGAGACCGGCGAGTGGTGGCACCGGAGCGCGGAGCAGGAGTTCCTGCCGCCGGTGTCGCGGTCAGCTCTGCCCGGAAGGCGATGACCATCTCGCGGGCGTGCCGCAGTCCGATGCGGGCGAAGTCCCGTTCCAGGGCGTCGAGTTCGTGCAGCGTACGGGTGCGGTCGTGGCCCAGGCGGGCGCGGGCCTTGGCCAGGCCGAGCCGGGAGAGCGCCGCGCCGCGCGGCTCCTCCATCGCGCGGAACTCGCCCAGCGCCAGGGTGTAGGTGTCGCGGGCCTCGGCGTAGCGGCCGGCGCGGTAGAGGACGTTGCCGCGCATCTTGTGGTTGTAGGCGAGCGCGCCGGCCAGGTCCATGGTGCGGCAGATCGTCTCCGCCTCGGAGAGCAGGGCCAGCGCCCGGTCCGGCTCGCCGCGGACGGACAGCACGTCGGCGACGCCGCGCAGCGACCAGGCCCGGCCGCGGAAGTCGTCGGCCTCGGCGGCGATCCGGGCGGACTCCTCGAAGAGTTCCAGGGCCCTGTCGTGCTCGCCGGTGTTGCGGTGCATCTGGGCGATGCCCGACATCGCCCAGACCATGTGCCGGGCCTCGCCGTGCGCCCGGGCCTGCGCCAGGAGCTGCTCGTGCAGCTCGGCGACGGCCTCGTAGTCGCCCTGTATCCGGCCGGTCTCGGCGAGGCCGGCGAGGGAGTAGCCGTGCGCGAGGCGGTCGCCGCCGGTCTCGGCCAGCGTCACCGCGTGGGTGAGCAGCCGCCGGGCCAGCGGCAGGGCACCGCACTGGCGGGCCAGGGTGCCGCCGCTCCACAGGGCCCAGGCCATCGCGGCCGGGTCGCCGGCGGTCCGGCCGCTGCGGTAGGCGGTCCGCCAGGCGGTGCCGGCGGCGTCCGCCCGGCCCAGCCGCCGGTTGGCCTCGGCGACGGCCAGCTGGGCCCGGGACCGCTCCAGCGCGGTGTCCGCGTCGGCGAGTGTCCGGTGCGCCGTGGCCAGTACCTCCTCGTAGGAGGAGTTCACGCTCAGCGCCGAGCCCAGTTCGCCCTGGTACTCCGGGGCGAATGCCTTGCCGTACATCGATCCGCGACCTCTCGATCATGCGTTTTCCTTGGTCACGAACGTATGCAAGGTGTGGGGTGCGGCGAATCCGTCCGCGTATGTGTTTGCGCGTACGACTGGAGTGCTACGTGCCGGGTGGGGGTCATCATCGGGATGTACGGGGTTCCCGGGGTGGCGGTGGCTGATGGGACGTCAAGTGCCGTGCCCTTGCGGGGTGGTGGGGCTCGGGCCACCCTGACTGCCGGGTGGGCACCGTTCCGGACCGGAGGTGTGGCATGGGCGAGGCGGCAGAGGCGCGCGGCGGGATCGGGCGGCGGAGATTCGCCGGGGCGCTCGCGGCGGGCGCGGCCGGAGCCGCGGTGGCGGCCGGGGGCGGCGGTCCCGCGTGGGCCGGGCGGCGGCGGCCGCGGCCGCTCTTCCTGGGGACGTACACCTCGAAACCCGGGGGCGGCACCGGCATCGGCCTGGCCCGCTACGACCCCGGAACCGGCGCCCTCACCGCCACCGGCGTGCTCCCGGGCGTCCCCGACCCCTCCTACCTGGCCCTGGCTCCGGACAGCCGGACGCTCTACGCGGTCGACGAGCAGGAGGACGGCGCGGTGACGGCGGTCGCGCTGCGGCGCGGCAGTGGGCCGGTGGTGCTGGGCAGCCGGCCCACCGGCGGCGCCGGGCCGTGCCATCTGTCGGTGCACCCCGGCGGCCGGTGGCTGCTGAGCGCCAACTACCTCTCCGGGAGCGTGGCCGTCCATCCGATCGACCGCCGCACCGGGGCGCTGGGCCCGCGCACCGACCTGGTCGTCCACGACAGCCCGCCGCCCGGCCCCGGGCAGACCGGGCCGCACGCGCACCAGATCGTCACCGCCCCGGACGGCCGTCATGTGCTGGCCGTGGACCTCGGCAACGACACCGTCTACACCTACCGGCTCGACCCGCGGGCCGGGACGCTGTCCCAGGTGGCGTACGCCTCGCTGCGGCCGGGCGCCGGCCCCCGCCATCTGACGTTCCACCCCTCGGGCCGGCATGCCTATCTGGCGAACGAGGTCGACAACACCGTGGTGGTCTGCGGCTACGACCCGCGCGGCGGGCGGCTCGCGCCGGGGGCGCCGCAGTCCACCGGGACCGCACCGGGGGTCGTCAGCCATCCGGCCCAGATCCTGGTCACCGGCGACGGCCGGTTCGCCTTCCTCGCCAACCGCGGCGACAACAGCCTCACCCGGTACGCCGTCGAGGAAGGCGGCGCCCGGCTGCGGCTGCTGGACACGGTGCCGGTGGGCGGCGACTTCCCCCGGCAGATCGCGTTCTCGCCGGACCGGCGGTGGCTGTTCGCCGCGAACCAGAAGTCGGGATCGGTGACGGTCTTCGCGGTGGACGCCCGGACCGGGACGCTGGCCCGGGCGGGCGAGCCGTTCACGGCGCCGATGGCGGTCTGCGCACTGCCGCTGTGACCGGCTCCCGACTGGCCGGGCGGGGCTGAAACACTGCGGCAACAGCCCCGCAGGATTGGCACGTTAGCGTCGCGCCCCATGAGTACGGGAACGACATCCTCCGGCGGTGCCGCGCCTCACACCGCGGCGCCGCGGCCCGGCCCGGCCGACCCGGCGGCGGACTCCGCCGGCACCGGCCTGCGGCAGGGCCTCAAGCGCCGCCATATGCGGCTGATCGCGCTGGGCGGGGTGATCGGAGCCGGGCTGTTCGTCGGCAGCGGGGTGGTGATCCGGTCCACCGGGCCGGCCGCGGTGGTGTCGTTCCTGGCGGCCGGCGTACTGACCGTGCTGATCATGCGGATGCTCGCCGAGATGACCGTGGCGCGCCCGGCGCTGGGCTCCTTCTACGCGCACGTCCGGGAGACCCTCGGGCACCGGGCCGGGTTCGCGGTGGGCTGGCTGTACTGGTACTTCTTCGTCGTCGTGGTCGCCGTCGAGGCGGTGGCGGGCGGCCGGATCATCCGGCTGTGGCTGCCCGGGGTGCCGCTGTGGGCGGTCAGCCTGGTGCTGCTGACGCTGCTGACGGCGACGAACCTGGTGTCGGCCCGCTCCTACGGCGAGTTCGAGTACTGGTTCTCGTCGATCAAGGTCGTGGCGATCGTGGTGTTCCTCTTCCTGGGCGCGCTCTTCGTGCTCGGGCTGTGGCCCGGGTCCGGCGGCGGGCTGGACCGGTTGACCGCGCACGGCGGCTTCGCGCCCGCCGGCGCCGGCGCCGTGCTGGCCGCCGTGGTGCCCTGTGTCGGCTTCTTCACCGGCACCGAGATCGTCACCATCGCCGCGGCGGAATCGGTCGAGCCGGAGCGGGCGGTGGCGAACGCCATCCGCTCGATCGTGCTGCGGGTGGTGGCGTTCTATGTGCTGTCGGTCCTCGTGGTGGTCGCGGTGGTGCCGTGGACGTCGAAGGCGATCGAGGTGAGCCCGTACGCGGCGGTGCTGGACCGGCTGGCGGTGCCCGCGGCCGGCACGGTGATGAATGCGATCGTGTTGGTGGCGGTGCTCTCCTGCCTGAATTCCGCGCTCTACACCTCGTCCCGGATGCTCTTCGCGCTCACCCGCAACGGGGACGCGCCGCGCGGCCTCACCAAGGTCGGGGCGAGCGGGGTGCCGCGCCGGGCGCTGCTGGCCGGGACGTCGGTCGGCTATCTGTCGGTACTCGCGGCCTGGCTCTCTCCGGATGTGGTCTTCTCCTTCCTCATCAACTCCTATGGCGCCATTGCCCTGTTCGTCTATCTGGCGATCGCGGTGACGCAACTGCGGATGCGGCGCCGGCTGGAACGCACGGAACCGGCGCGGCTCACCCTGCGGATGTGGGGCTTCCCCTGGCTCAGCCGGCTGACCGTGGCGCTGATGGCACTGGTGATCGGGGCGATGGCGGTACTGCCGGACAGCCGGGCGCAGTTCTGGCTGAGCCTGCTCACGCTCGGTGTCGTACTGGCCGCCTATGAAATCCGCCGGCGGGTCCGGCGGAAGTAGATCCTTTCCCGGACCGGCCGTCCGCGGCGCCACGGACGGCCGGCCCTCCCCCCTCGCACCTCGGCTTCCGAAACCCCCGGAAATTCCCCCCGGAATCCCCCGGAAAATGCTGCGGAAATCCCGTCGATTCCCTCAGCATTCCCCTCGGTATCCCCTTTCTGGATTCCCGTGGACCTCTTCCGCAGAGGCTTGTCTGCGGCGGCGCGTCAGCCGCCGGCCGTCACCTCTGGCCGGAGACTTCGACGTGCAGACGGGTGCCCGGGTAGATGAGGTTCGGGTCCTCGCCGATAATCTGGCGGTTCTGCCGGTAGATTTCCCGCCAGGATTTTCCGTGGACGACGGCGATTCCGCTCAGGGTGTCCCCTGCATTGACTACCACCACACCGCCGGAAATCCGGTGCGGTGCTTTCTTGTAGGGGTGCACCTGGTGGTGGGACTGCACCTGCGGCCCGTGGTGGTGGCCGTGGGCGTGCCGGGGGACGGCCTTCGGCCGGGCCGGGAGGATGTGTACGCGGCCGCCGCGGGCTGCGCCGTGCAGCCCCAGCGAGGCCGAGCAGGCGGGCCAGGCGCCCCAGCCCTGGCGGGCCAGCACCCGTTCGGCGACCTGGATCTGCTGCTCCCGCGTGGCCCGGGAGGCACGGCCCGCGTAGGCCCCGCCGCCGTAGGAACGCCAGGTCGAGTGGCCGAACTGCAGCCCTCCGGAGAAGCCGTTGCCGGTGTCGATCCGCCAGTTGCCACCGCTTTCACACTGGGCCAGGCGGTCCCAGGTGCCGCTGTTGGCGGCTTCGGCGGGCTCCTCGGAGACCGCGCCCAGCGCGCCGGCGGCCAGCAGGACGGCGGCCGCGGTGACGCCGCGGGCCCCCCGGCCGCGCAGTGCCTCGCCGCGAGCGGCCCGGTCCGCCGGTTCGCGGGTTTCCGCCGCCCGGCACACCTGGGGTTCCGGCGATTCCTGCGTTTCCGGCACCTGCTGAGTTTCCATGTGCGTGCTCCCGTCGCTTGTGCTGTGCGTACTGAGGTGTCGCTCGCGCCGAATACCGGAGATACCGGTATTTCGGTGGGCGCGCAGAGATGTCAGCGATTTCGGCGAGTTCTGGGATTCTGAGATCTGGGATTCGGGATCGTCGGGTGTTTTTCCGGGCTGTCGAATTCGACGAGGAAGAGACAACCACGGGCCGCGTCGACACCGGCAGAGCGCGCGGTAGCGCCTCCGACGGCCGGCCTGCCCCCTCGCCATCGGAAGGGGGATGAAATCCTCCGCATGGCGCACGGACCCGGCGGGTAGGGGCGCACCCCTCGTGCCCGGGGTGCCGGATCGGGCGAGAATCGCTCATATGTTCGCCCCCGGGGGGTTACGCCCTGTGCATCCGCCCGCCTCGGTGCATACGCGCGGCGGGGGCTGCACACACCGCGCACGGCCGTCGGGGCGGTGCAACCACCCGGCCTTTACCTGAACTTGGCAGGCCGTGGCGCGGTCGCCGGCCCGCGGCGCGGCGCGAACCGGCCCGGCGCACCGGCCCCGTCCCGGGCGACCCGCTCCGTGCGCCCCCGCCCGCGCCCGCATGCCCCGCATCCCCGCGCGTCACCGCGCCGCCCGTGCGCCCCTCCACCCCGCCGACCCGCCGCCCGCGGGGGCCCGGGAGCGCCGCGCCAACGGGGTGGCACGTGCGCGGGGCAAGCGCACTGGCAACGACCAGGGCCTGTCCCGCGGTTGAGGATCTAGGGCTCTTGTGACGGGTCTCCGTGGACGCCGCGGAGATCCGTCAGAAGCGCCCTAGCCCTCGACGGGTTCCAGGAAGTGCCGGAGCAGCTCCCGGAATTCGGCCTCGAAGACGTCGTAGCGGGAGCGGAGCAGGGCACCCGGCCAGGCGTCCGGCAACAGCGGCGCGGGCAGCAGCGGGTCGGTGAGGAGGTGGCGGAGGACCGCCGCGGCGACGGTGAAGCGGTCGGCGGGGGTGGCGGCGCGGTCCAGCGCGGCCAGCAGTTCCCGGGCGTGCGCCGCCCAGCCGTCCAGGTCCCACAGGCCGCGGGCGAGCGCGGCCGGGTCGCCGTCGGGGGCACCGGTGAACCATGTGCACTGCGCGGTGGCCACCGCCGGGCGGGGCCGGTCGAGGTTGGCGGGGCGCAGCCAGCTGCCCTCGCGCAGCTCGGCCAGCCGCAGCGCGGCCATCGCCTGGCGCAGCGCGGCGCGTTCGGCGGGCGGCCGGCCGCCGTCCGCGGTGACCACCGCGATCTCCCAGGCGCCGTGCCACGGGCGGGTCCGCGGTGTGCGGCTCTCGTCCTGCCGGGCCTGCCGGGCCAGCAGCCGGGCGGTCAGCGCATAGCCGCCCGTGCTCTGGCGGAGGTCGCCGGCCGCGGCCATCCGGGAGAGGGCGACCCGGACGGTGCCCTCGGCGATGCCGAAGAGTTCGCCGACCCGTACCAGGACGCGCACCGGCAGCCGGGGCGGGTGGTGGCCGAGGAGGGTGCTCAGCACCACGGAGCGGGCGGTCAGCGGGCGGAGGGCGGGCGGGGCGTCGTTCATGGGTGCGGAAAGTCTACGGCTCGGTACCGGCTTACGGCCTTACGCTCTTCCTTCATTCGTAGGGGATCTGTAACGTCAAGGATATGACCGTCACCCATGAGGTAACCAATCAGGCCCCGCCGCTGGGGGATTTCAGCGCCGCGGACGAGCGGGCGCTGGTGGAGGCGCTGCGCCGGGAGGGCGGCGCCTGGGGCGAGCCGGAGGTGGTCGCGCTCGGCGCACTGGCCGGTTCGGCGGAGGTGCAGGACCAGGCGCGCTGGGCGGAGCAGCAGCCGCCCCGGCTGCACACCCACGACCGGTACGGGCACCGGGTGGACGAGGTGGAGTTCCACCCGGCCTGGCACCGGCTGATGACCACCGCGGTCGAACACGGGCTGCACGCCGCGCCGTGGACCGACGGGCGCCCGGGGGCGCATCTGGTGCGCGCCGCCAAGTTCTACGTCTGGTCGCAGGCCGAGCCCGGCCACGGCTGCCCGATCTCGATGACCTACGCGGCGGTGCCCGCGCTGCGCGCCGCCCCGGAACTGGCCGCACAGTACGAGCCGTTGCTCGCCGCCCGCAGCTACGACTTCGGGCTGCGCGCCCCGCTCACCAAGCGCGGTCTGATCGCGGGCATGTCGATGACGGAGAAGCAGGGCGGCTCCGACGTCCGGGCCAACACCACCCGGGCGGTGCCGGCCGGGGACGGCAGTTACCGCCTCACCGGCCACAAGTGGTTCACCTCGGCGCCGATGAGCGATGTCTTCCTGGCGCTGGCGCAGACCGACGAGGGGCTGAGCTGCTTCCTGGTGCCGCGGGTGCTGCCGGACGGCGCGCGCAACGGCCTGCGACTGATGCGGCTGAAGGACAAGCTCGGCAACCGCTCCAACGCCTCCTCCGAGATCGAGTACGAGGACGCGGTCGCCTGGCCGGTCGGCGAGCCGGGCCGCGGGGTGCGGACCATCGTCGAGATGGTGAACATGACCCGGCTGGACTGTGTGCTGGGGTCGGCGGCCGGGATGCGGGCGGGGCTGCGGCAGGCGCTGCACCACACCGCCCACCGGCGGGCGTTCGGGCGGGAGTTGGACCGGCAGCCGCTGATGCGCTCGGTCCTGGCCGACCTGGCCGTCGAGTCGGAGGCGGCCACCGTGCTGGGGATGCGGCTGGCGGCCGCGGTGGACCGCTCGCAGGCCGGCGACGCCGGGGAGGCGGCGTTGCGGCGGCTGGCGCTGGCGGCCGGGAAGTACTGGGTGTGCAAGCGGGGCAGCACCCATGCGGCGGAGGCGCTGGAGTGCCTGGGCGGCAACGGCTACGTCGAGGAGTCGGGCCTGCCGCGGCTGTACCGCGAGGCCCCGCTGCTGTCGATCTGGGAGGGCTCGGGCAATGTCGCCGCGCTGGACGTGCTGCGCGCGCTGACCCGCGCACCGGAGGCGCTGGACGCCTACTTCGCCGAGGTCGAGGCGGCGGCCGGCGCCGACCGGCGGCTGGATGCGGCGGTGGCCGGGCTGCGCAAGCTGCTCGGCGGGCTCGGCGATTCCGAGCGGGCGCAGCTGATGGCCCGTTCGCTGGCGGAGCGGCTGGCGCTGGTGCTCCAGGGGTCGCTGCTGGTGCGGCACAGCACCCCGGCGGTCGCCGACGCGTTCTGCGCCTCCCGGCTGGACGGCGAGTGGGGCCACGCCTTCGGCACCCTGCCGCCCGGCGCCGACCTCGCCGCGATCCTCGGGCGCGCCCGGACCGGCGGGGACACCGCCTGATGGCGGGCGCGGCGGACGCCGCCGTACGGGTCGAGCGGGCCGGGCCGGTGACGACGGTGGTGCTGTCCCGGCCGGTCGCCCGGAACGCGGTGGACGGCCCGACGGCCCGCCAACTCGCGGACGCCTTCCGTGCGTTCGACGCCGACGACGACGCGCGGGTGGCGGTGCTGTGGGGCGCGGGCGGCACGTTCTGCGCCGGTGCCGATCTCAAGGCCGTCGGTACCGCCCGCGGCAACCGCGTCGCGCCGGACGGCGACGGCCCGATGGGCCCGACCCGGATGCGGCTCGGCAAACCGGTGATCGCGGCGGTCGCCGGGCACGCGGTGGCCGGCGGCCTGGAGCTGGCGCTCTGGTGCGATCTGCGGGTGGCGGAGGAGGACGCGGTCCTGGGGGTGTTCTGCCGGCGGTGGGGCGTCCCGTTGATCGACGGCGGCACGGTGCGGCTGCCCCGGCTGATCGGCACGGGCCGGGCGATGGACCTGGTCCTGACCGGGCGCCCGGTGCCGGCCGCGGAGGCCCTGGAGATGGGGCTGGTGAACCGCGTGGTCCCCACCGGCACGGCCCGCGCCGCGGCGGAACGGCTGGCCGCGGAGCTGGCCCGCCTCCCCCAGGCGTGCCTGCGCAGCGACCGGGCCGCCCTGCTCGACCAGGAGGGCCGGGACGAGGAGACCGCCCTGGCGAACGAACTCCGCTACGGGCAGGCGGTGTTGGCGGAGGGGCTGGCGGGCGCGGCACGGTTCGCGGCGGGCGCCGGCCGGCACGGGGCGGCCGACGACGCCCCGTGACGCCGTCGCCGGGGTCACCGGCCCGGGAATGCGGGTCACCGGGCCCCCGCCTAAGGTGTTCGCATGGCCGAGCGGCCCCCCGACCCCTCCGCGGAGGGTTACGACCCCCGTGCCGACCGGGACACGCCCCGGGTCGAGGAGGCGGCACCCGGGGTGTCCCACCACGAGCCGATCGGACTGCGGGAACGGCTGTCGCTCAACCGCATGGGCACCTTCGACTGGGACCTGGACGCCGGCCGCATGGACCTCGACCCCGGCGCCATGGAGGTCTTCGACCTGCGGCCCGGGGAGTACGACGGCGCGCCGATGTCGCTGATCTCCCGGGTGCCGCCGGAGGAGGGCCTGCGGCTGGACGCGGCGCTCTCCCAGGCCCTGCAGGACGGCAACTCCGCCTACGGCGCGTACTTCCGGGTCCAGTGCCGCGACGGCACCCGGCGCTGGACGCACTCCCAGGGCCGGATCCTGCACGACGCGCGGGGCGTGGCGTACCGGATCATCGGCATCGTCCGGGAGGCCACCAGCGAACTGGCCGACTCGGCGCTGCTGCGCTCCCTCCAGCAGGAGCGGCAGCGGCAGACGGTGATGGTGCAGCAGACCACCGCGGCGCTGGCCCGCGCGCTGTCGGTGCCGGACGTGACGCGGGTGCTGACCGGTGCCGGCGGCGCCCGGCGGTTCGGCGCGGACGCCCTGGTGCTGGGCCTGGTCGAGAACGACCGGTTCGAGGTGATCGCCGCCGCGGGGCTGGACGGCGAGGTGCCCGCCGACCTGACGCACTCGCGCCTGGACGACACCCTCCCGCTGTCCGAGGCGGTGCGCTCCCGCCGGCCCAGCTTCCTGAGCACCCGTGGCGAGCTGATCGCGCGCTTTCCGCGGCTGCGCCCGTACGTCGACGTGCTGCCGACCGGCAGCGCCGCCTTCCTGCCGCTGATCGCGCAGGACACCGTCCTCGGGGCGCTGGGGCTGTTCAACCACGAGCCGGCGGTGCAGTCGCCGGAGGCCCGGAACCTGGCGCTGGCGCTGGCCGGTGTGGTGGCGCAGTCCCTGCAGCGGGCCACCCTCTTCGACCAGGAGCGGGAGTTCGCGACCGGGTTGCAGGCGGCGATGCTGCCGCGCCTGCTGCCGCCCATCGCGGGCGGCGAGGTCACCGTCCGCTACCACCCGGCGAGCGTCGGCCGGGACGTCGGCGGCGACTGGTACGACGTGATCGCGCTGCCGCAGGGCCGCACCGGGCTGGTGGTCGGCGACGTCCAGGGGCACGACACGCACGCCGCGGCGGTGATGGGCCAGCTGCGGATCGCGCTGCGCGCCTACGCGAGCGAGGGCCACGCCCCGGAGACGGTGCTGGTGCGGGCCTCCCGCTTCCTGGCGGAGCTGGAGACCGAGCGGTTCGCGACCTGCACCTACGTCCAGGCCGACCTGGAGTCCGGGGCGCTGCACCTGGCCCGGGCCGGGCACCTGGGCCCGCTGATCTGCAGCGCCGCCCGGCACATCGACTGGCCGGAGATCAGCGGCGGGCTGCCGTTGGGCCTGGCCACCACCTTCGGGCAGGACCACTTCCCGGAGACCCAGCTGTTCCTGGAGCCCGGTTCGACGCTGCTGCTGTGCACCGACGGGCTGGTGGAGCAGCCCGGCCGGGACATCACGGCCGGCATCGACGCGCTCTCGGCCGCGGTCCGCGCCGGGCCGGCGGCGCTGGACGCGCTGGCCGACCGGCTCTCCGACCACCTGTGGGCCGAGCCGGGCTCCGACGACGACATGGCGCTTCTGCTGCTGCACCGCAGCGCAATCCCCGGGGAGGCGGCGACCCCGCGGATGCGGCTGCACGTCCACCAGGCCGACCCGGCGGGCACCGCGGAGGTCCGCTCGGCGCTGCGCCGCACGCTGGACCAGTGGCGGGCGGGCGAGGTCACCCACGACGTGGAGGTGGCCGCCTCGGAGCTGATCGCCAACGCCCTCACCCACACCGAGAGCGGCGCCCTGGTCTCGGTGGAGCTGCTGCCCGGCAGCCCGCGCCGCATCCGGCTGGAGGTCGAGGACCGGTCCAGCCAGTGGCCGCGGCGCCGCCGGCCCGGCGAGACGGCGACCTCCGGGCGGGGGCTGCTGCTGGTGGAAGCGCTGGCGGACCGATGGGGTGCGGAGCCGCGCGGCTCCGGCAAGGCACTGTGGTGCGAGTTCGTACTGCCGGACGTCCCGGCCGGAAACGGAGCCTGAACTCCCTTATCCCGTACGGGAGATGGCCGGTCGCACCCCGCCCAAGCACTGCCTTCGGAACGGGCCCGGCTCACGCGCCGTGCTGATCGGGACGAGCCGCTTCACCAGCCCGGACCTGCCGGGCATCCCGTCGGTGGCGGCCGACCTCCAGGGTCTGTGGGCGGCGCTCACCGCCCCCGCGCGGGGGCTGCCGGGGGGTGGGCTTCTCCGCCGTCCCGATCGAGCTGGTGAAACGGCAGGTGGGCGAGGCCCGGGCGCGGGCCCGGGTGCTGGGCCGACCGTCCCCCTGTGGGCCGCACCCTGATCCGGCCCACGCGGCTCCCCCGCCCACCGGGCCGGCTCACCCCTCCTCCGGCCCGTACCACACCGTCGTCATGTTGCAGAACTCGCGCATGCCGTGGCCGGACAGCTCCCGGCCGTAGCCCGAGCGCTTGGCGCCGCCGAACGGCAGGCCGGGGTGGGAGGCGGTCATGCCGTTGAAGTACACCCCGCCGGCCTGGAGGTCCCGGGCCAGGCGCCGCTGTTCGTCGGCGTCCCGGGTCCAGGCGTTGGAACTCAGGCCGAACGGCGTGTCGTTGGCGAGTGCGATCGCCTCGTCCAGGTCGGCGACGCGGTAGAGCGTGGCGACCGGGCCGAACGCCTCCTCGCGGTGGATCCGCATGCTCGGGGTGACGCCGGTGAGCACGGTCGGCTCGTAGAACCACCCGGCGTGGCGGTCGGGCGGGCGGCGGCCGCCGCACCGCGCCCGGGCGCCCTGGTGGACCGCGTCGTCGACCAGTTCCTCCAGGTCGGAGCGGCCCTGCTCGCTGGAGAGCGGTCCGACGTCGGTGGCCTCGTCCATCGGGTCGCCGACGGTCAGCGCGGCCATGCCCGCGGTGAACCGTTCGGCGAAGGCGTCGTAGACGTCGTTGTGGACGATGAACCGCTTGGCGGCGATGCAGGACTGACCGTTGTTCTGGACGCGGGCGGTCACGGCGACCCGGGCGGCCTTGTCGAGGTCGGCGGAGGGGAGGACGACATAGGGGTCGCTGCCGCCGAGTTCGAGGACGGTCTTCTTTATCTCGTCGCCGGCGATGGCGGCGACCGAGCGGCCGGCGGGTTCGCTGCCGGTGAGGGTGGCGGCGGCGATCCGCGGGTCGCGCAGGACGTCCTCGACGGCGCCGGAGCCGATCAGCAGGGTCAGGAAGCAGCCGTCGGGGTAGCCGGCGCGGCGGAACAGCTCCTCGAGATAGAGCGCGGTCTGCGGGACGTTGGAGGCGTGTTTGAGCAGTCCGGTGTTGCCGGCCATGAGGGCCGGGGCGGCGAACCGCACGACCTGCCAGAGCGGGAAGTTCCACGGCATCACCGCGAGGACGGTGCCGATCGGGCGGTAGCGCACCACCACGCGGACCGCGCCGGAGTCGTGGACGTCGGCGGGGTCGGGCCGTTCGTCGGCGAGCTGCGCCTCGGCGTGGTCGGCGTACCAGCGCATCGCCTTGACGCATTTGGCGGCCTCGGCGCGGGCCTGGGCGAGGGGTTTGCCCATCTCGGTGGTGATGGTGCGGGCGATGCCGTCGTTGTCGGCCTCCAGCAGGTCGGCGGCGCGGTGCAGGAGTTCGGCGCGGCGGGCGAAGGACGTGGTGCGGTGGATCTGGTACGCCTGGTCGGCGCGGACCAGGCGGTCCTCGATCTCGCCCGCGTTGAGCGCGTCGAAGGTCTTGAGGGTCTCGCCGGTGGCCGGGTTGACCGTGGCGATCGCCATGTGCGACACCTCCTTGGCGGAGTGGTCGGGGCGCGGTGGTGCGCCCTACGGGGACGGCGTTCGGCTGAGCGGCCGGGGGGCCGGGGACGGCTCCGGGACCGGGTCGGGGTCGGGTCCGGGCGGGCGTGGCACCGGTGAGGGCTCCGGGGGGATCGGCTCGGGCGGCGCCGGCGGTTCGGGCGGCCCCGGCAGCGGTTCGGGCGGGACGGGGCCCGGTGGCGGCTCCGGGACGGGGCCGGGCGGTGGCTCCGGGCCGGGCCCGGGCGGTGGGCCTCCGGGGTCCGGGGGGATCGGCGGGGGCTGCCGATCGCAGTCGGGTGTGCGGTCACGGCGGACGGACTCTTGCCGCTGCACGACGGGCCTCCGGTTCGAGACGACAGGTGGCTTATCAGCCCCCGTACCCGAGTCTGGCCCGTTCATGGCCCGTGTGCACGGCGGACTCCGGGTCCGGGCCGGCCGGGTTCCGCCACCGTCCGGCCCGGCCGCCCTCACCAGGGCGTCATGGCTTCACGGCCGCGGGTCCCGGGCGTCGTAGCGGGCGAAGGCGCGCCGGCCCAGCCCCAGCCCGGTCACGACCAGAACGCAGGCCAGGCCGCCGCCGACCACCGCGACGGCGGGCGAGGTCAGGTCGGCCGCGGAACCGGCGAGGAAGTCGCCGAGCCGCGGGCCGCCGGCGACCACCACGATGAAGACGCCCTGGAGGCGGCCGCGCATCTCGTCCGGGGTGGCGGCCTGGAGCATGGTGCTGCGGAACACCATCGAGACGGTGTCCGCGCAGCCCGCGGCGGCGAGGAAGAACAGGCCCAGCCACAGGTGCCGGGAGAGGCCGAAGGCGGCGACGGCCGCGCCCCAGGACGCCACCGAGAGCAGGATGGCCAGGCCGTGCCGGCGGATGCCGCCGAGCCAGCCGGAGAACAGCCCGCCCAGCACGGCACCGACCGCGGGGGCGGCGACCAGCAGGCCGACGGTCTTGGCGTCGCCGCCGAACCACAGCGCGGCGATGGCCGGGAACAGCGCGCGGGGCTGGGCCAGCACCATCGCCGCGAGGTCGGAGAAGAACGTCATCCGCAGGTTCGGGCGGGTGGCGAGGAAGCGCAGGCCGTCCAGGACGGAGGCCCGGCGGGCCGGCCCCTCGCCCTGGTCCGGCCGCATCGCGGGCAGCCGCCACATCGCGTAGAGCGAGGCGGTGAAGGCGACGACGTCGATGAGGTAGGCCGCCTGGTAGCCCCACAGGCCGACGATCACGCCGCCCAGCATCGGGCCGCCCATCAGGCCGAGGTTGGTGGTGAGCGACTGGAGGGCGTTGGCGGCCGGGAGCTGCTCGGTGGGCAGCAGCCGGGGGATCATCGACGAGCGGGCCGGGGAGTTCATGGCGAAGCAGACGGCTTGAAGCGCGACGACGGTGTAGAGCAGCCAGACGTGGTGGTAGCCGGCCAGGGCCGCGGCGGCGAGTGTGACGGACAGCGCGGTGGCGCCGGCGGCGCTGGCCAGGCCCAGTTTGCGGCGGTCGACGGTGTCGGCGACGGCGCCGCCGTAGAGCCCGAAGACAACCAGCGGGACCAGGGAGCACAGGCCCACCAGGCCGACGGCAAAGGTGGAGCGGGTGAGGGCGTAGACCTGGAGGGAGACCGCGAGGGCGGTCATCTGCTGGCCCATCCAGGAGACGGTGTTGCCGCACCACAGGCGGCGGTAGTCGGGCGAGGTGCGCAGCGGGGTCAGGTCGGCGAATATCCGTCCGCGCAGCGGTATTCGGGGCTTCTCGCCCTTTCCGGCCTGGTCGCCGGCCGGGGCGTCGGAGGTCGTTGTACTGGGCACGCGGCAGTAAACCACGCCGCCCGGCCGCGATGGAATAGGCGCATGGCGCGAGCGCCCCTTACCGACCGCCCTCCCCGCCGTCGCCGTCCAGTCCGTACACCCGCCGTGCGTTGTCCGCCGCCAGCATCGCCGCGACCCGCCGGGCGTCCGCCTCCGACCACGCCCCGGACGCCGTCCACCCGCCCAGCACCTCCCCCAGCGCCGCCCGGAACAGCGCGCTGCCCACCACGTACAGCTCCGGCAGCCCGTAGGCGTCGGTGGAGAACAGCAGCTTGCCGAACGGCGCCAGCTCCAGGAACTCGGCGAGCACCGCGGGCGCCCGCGGGCCGACGTGCGTGAGCGTCAGCCCGACGTCGGCGTAGACGTGCGGGAAGACCCCGGCGAGGTAGGCGGCCTGCCGGTGGTACGGGTAGCAGTGCAGCAGCACCAGGTCGGTGCCGGTGTCCGCGGTGGCCCGGACGAGGTCGGTGAGCAGCGCCGGATCGGCGTGGTCCAGCCGCAGGTCGGGGTCGCCGAAGCCGGTGTGGAGTTGGAGCGGGCGGCCGGTGGCGACGGCCCGCCAGATGAGGTGGCGCAGCAGGACGGGGTCGGCGAGGCGGGGCGCGCCCGCGGCGAGCCAGTCGCGGGCGGCGGCGCGCACCGCGTCCGGGCCGGGCTGCCGGGGGTCCAGTGCGAGGCCGTGGCGGTAGGCGGCCACCGACTTGAAGGCGGGCGCGGTGTGCGCCGCCGCGCGCACGGCGCGGTCCAGGGCGTCGGTGAACTCCTCGGCGGCGTCCGCGGTGACGGCCCCGCCGCCGCGCCCGCGGTGTCCGGCCGCGGTCCGCTCGGCCAGGGCCTCCAGCCGCACCACCTCGTGTCCGGTGCCGCCGCCCGCGCCGGCCGTCTCCGCCGGCCCGGTCAGGTCGCCGGGCAGGCCGGTGTCGACGAGGTAGGCGCCGATCCCGGTGGCGGAGAGCAGCCGCCGCCGGGTCTCGTCCGGGCCCAGTTCGCGGCGGCGGGCCAGATAGTGCTCGGGCGGGCAGTGCGCGGGCAGGTCGAGCAGCGGCGGGCACCAGCGGCGGACCGCGAAGCCGGTCTGCGTGTCGAGGAACGTGGTGCCCGCCGCGGGCGGCCGGTCCGACTCGGTGAGGAAGGCGGCGAACGTCCCCGGGTCCGGTTCGTGGCGGAGCACCCCGTGGCAGTGGTGGTCCACCAGGGGCGGGAGTCCGTGCAGCACGTCGGGGGCGCCGGGCCCCGGGGCGTCCGCGGCCATCACCAGCACCAGCGGGTGGCGGCGGCGATCTCCGCCGGCTCGTACGCGGCGAAGTGGGCCTCCTCGGCCCGCCGGACCGCGAGCACCGCGCCGTGCAGCACCTCGCCGAGCGCCTCGCGCAGCGGGGCCGACTTCTCGAACCGGTCGGCGGCCTCGGTGAGGGTGGCGGGCAGCCGGACGATGCCGCGCCGGGCGCGCTCGCGGACGCCGAGGACACCGGGGTCGCCGGTCTGCGGGGCGGGCAGGCGGGCCGCGGTGTCGATGCCGTGCAGCCCGGCGGCGATCACCGTGCCGACCGCGAGATAGGGGTTGGCGGCGGCGTCGAAGGGCTTGACCTCGGCGTGCCCGCCGTCGGGCTCGTCGGGGGCGCCGACCACCAGCCGGAGCGCGGCCTCGCGGTTCTCCACGCCCCAGCACTGGTAGACCCCGGCCCAGTGGGAGGGCAGCAGCCGCAGGTAACTGGCGGGCGAGGGGCAGCCGATGGCGAGCAGGGCGGGCAGGGCGTCCAGCACGCCGGCGAGGAACGCCCTGGCGTCCGGCGCCAGGGACCAGTCGGCGCCGGCGGCCCGGTGCAGGCTCGTCCCGTCGCGGTAGAGGCCGAGGTGCAGATGGCAGCCGTTGCCGACCTCGCCGGCGACGACGGACGGGGCGAAGGAGGCGCGCAGCCCGTGCCGGGCGGAGACCGCGCGGATCGTCTCGCGGACCAGGACGACGTCGTCGGCGGCGCGCACCGGGTCGGCGGGCGCGGTGCTGACCTCGAACTGGCCGGGCGCGTACTCGGGATGGAGCTGGAGCACCTCGACGCCCTGGACGGTGAGGGCCTCGGTGACGTCGCGGAGGTAGTCGGAGAGTGCCACGACCCGGGCCATGCCGTAGGCGGGGGCGGTGGTGGGGTAGTCCAGCTCCCCGGCGTCGGCGGGGCCCTGCGGGACGCGGGCGACCACCCACTCCGTCTCGAAGCCCATCCGCAGCTCCAGGCCCGCGGCCGCCGCCCGGTCGGCCATCCGGCGGGCGAACAGCCGCTGGCAGGCCGGGTGCGGCCGGCCCAGCTGGTCGTAGCGGTCGGCCGGCGCCCAGGCCCAACCCGGCTGCGCGGCAAGGGCGGTGAGCCGGTCCAGGTCGGGGAAGAGCCGCAGATCGCCGTCGGGCCCGCCGAGGTGGTCGGAGGCGGTGATGCCGTCGGCGGAGGTGAAGACGTCGAACACCGGCGACATGCCGACGCCCCGTGCCGCGGCGTCCGCCAGCCGCTGCGTCGGCACCGCCTTGACGCGGCTGATGCCCGCGTTGTCCACCCAGGTCAGCGCGACATTGCCGACCCCCTCCGCGTCAAGTCGCGCCGCCGACTGGCGGGCGCTCTCGCGCTGTTCCGCCCGCGATCCCATAGTGCAGTCCTCACGTGGCCGTGCCGATCCCTCGGCGCCCGTACCCGCTGCGCCGGTCGGGCCAGGGCCTTCCCGGTCAGGGGCAGTTGAACTCGCACCATACGCACTTTCCGCCGCCGCGCGGTTCCACCCCCCACACATCAGCAAGCCGGTCGACGAGCAGCAGGCCCCGGCCGGAGACGCCGGCCTCGCCTGGTTCGCGGCGGCGCGGCAGGCTGCTGGAGCCGTCCTCGACCTCCACCCGCAGCCGCCGTTCGGCGCCGTGCGGCATCCGGACGGTGACCACCGCCTCGCCGTCGGTGTGCAGCAGGGCGTTGGTGATCAACTCGTCGGCGACCAGCTCGATCTCCTCGGTGCGCTCGCCGGAGCCCCAGGCGCGGACCGCGGCGCGGATCATGTGCCGGGCGGTGGCGAGCCCCGCGGGATCGGCCGGGGCGACGTGCTGCCGGAAGCGGCCGACCGTGTCGTGCTCGGGCGGACCGAGCCGGCGCAGCAGGAGCAGCGCCATGTCGTCCTCGCCCGGCCGGCCGTCCGCCGACTCGCAGAGCCGGTCGGCCAGTTGCTGGACGTCCTGCGGGCCGTCCCGGACCTCCCGGGCCAGCTGCCGCAGTCCGGCGTCCAGATCGCCCCCCGGTTCCTCCACCAGGCCGTCCGTACACAGCACCAGGGTGTCGCCGGGGGCCAGGTGGACGGTGGTGACGGGGTAGTCCAGCAGCCGGAACTCGGAGGAGAGGCCGAGCGGCAGCCCGCCGGCCACCGGGAGCCGGCGGCAGATGCCCTCGGCGTGCCGCACCATGGGGTCGAGATGGCCGGCCCGGACGAAACGGGCGGCGCCGGTGCTCAGGTCGGCGTCGACGTAGGTGCAGGTGGCGAAGCGGTCGCTGTCCAGTTCGTTGAGGAACGCCGAGGCCCGGGCCATCACGGTGGCCGGTGCGTGCCCCTCCGCGGCGTAGGCGCGCAGCACGATCCGCAGCTGCCCCATGAGGGCGGCGGCCTGGGTGTCGTGGCCCTGGACATCGCCGATGACCGCGGCGACCCGGCCGTCCGGCAGCGGGATCACGTCGTACCAGTCGCCGCCGATGTGCCGGCCCATCCGGGCCGAGCGGTAGCGGACCGCGATCTGCGCCTCGGGGAAGCCAGGGATGCGGCGCGGCAGCATCGCCTGCTGGAGGCCGGCGGCGATCTCGTGCTCCTGGTCGTAGAGCATCGCCCGGGCCAGGCTCTGCGCGATGCTGCTGCCCAGCGCGACCAGCACATTGCGCTCCTGGTCCCGGAAGTCGCTCTCGCGCTCGAAGAACAGCCCGATCACGCCGATCGGGCGGCCCTGGGCGATCAGCGGCAGATACGCGCCGGAGCTGACGTTGAGCGGCTCGACGGCCGGCCACAGCCGCGGGTAGTGGGTGCGGAACTCCTCACGGCTGTGCACGAACCGCGGGGTGAGGGTCCGCACCACCTCGCTCATCGGGAACTCGTCGCCGACCCTGGTGTACTCCAGGTCCGGGACGAAGCTGCCCGCCCGGCCCTCGGAGACCAGCCGGATCCGGCCGGCCTCGACCAGGCCCAGGATGATGTTCTCGGCGCCCAGCCGGCTCAGCCCCTGCTCGTCGGCGAGGACGCCGATCACCTCGCCGACCGTGCGGGCGTGCGCCAGGGCGGCGGTGGTGCGCTCGACGATGCTGGTGTGCCGGCGGCGCTCCTCGGTGACCGCGAGCCGCTCGGCGGCCTGGGCGTACTCGTCGGTGGCGTCCCGGACCACGCCGATGATGCGGCGGGGCCGGCCGGTGGGGTCGCGGCGGATGCTGCCCTGGGCGTGCGTCCAGCGCAGCGCGCCGTCCCGGAGCCGGACCCGGAAGTAGGCGCCGTAGGAATGGCTGCCGTCCTTGAGGGCGCGGGCCACCAGGGCGTCGAGCCGGGCCGCCTCGTAGCCGGGCACCCGGCAGCCGAGGCTCTCCGGCCGGTCGTCGTACTCGGACGGCCGGAGGTCGAAAACCTCCAGCGCGGGCGGATCCAGATGCATCAGCCCGCTGTCGAGGTCCCAGTCGAAGCCGCCCATGCCGTTGAGCGCCAGGGTCAGGTCCGGGTGGGCGGGCCAGTCGTCCGGCACCGACACGGTGGGCCGCTGCGCTCCCCGGTCAGCCATGCCGTCACTTTGCCACATTCATCCTTGTTGCGGCTCGTCCAGAGATTTCCAGAGATTTCCAGAGATTTCAGGATGCAGCCGTGCGCCGCTTCCGCCACGCCGTCCGCCGCCCCGCCCACCACCCCACCTGTCACCCCACCCGCTCCCCACCCGCCACGCCACTGACTCCCGCATCAGCATTACCTCAACATCACCCTCCGCACCGCCACAGAGCTGCTTATTTCTCCGACAACCCCTACCCGAACCATTGCGATGTTCTCGCCCTGTCAGCGTCCCCGGCCATGGAGGAAGACCCCGGGGGCCGGATCGCCGACGACGCCGGAGACGTCACCGAGCGCGTCCGGCAGGTGATCACGCGGCTCGGCTGCAGCCATCGGGAGTTCGCCCGCCGGATCGTGATGGACCCCTCGAAGCTGTCCCGGTCACTGGGCGGCACCCGGCGCTCCGCGCTCGCCGAGATCGTCCGGATCGCCGACATCGGCGGGGTGGACACCGGCTGGCTGCTCGGCGCCCCGGAACGCCCCGCGGCACCGCCCGAGCACGGCCCGGCCACCGTCCCCGAAGGCGGCCGCCCCCTCCCCCGCCCCTCCCCCTCTTTCGTCAGGTCGTCCAGGAGGACTGGATCGACTACGACGGCCACCTCAGCGAGACGTACTACGTCCTGGTCTTCGGCTTCGCGACCGACGCCCTGATGGACGCGTCCGGCCTCGACGCCGACTACCGCGCACGCACCGGCTGCTCGCTCTACACCGTCAAGGCTCACGTCCGCTGTCTCGACCAGGTCCCCCGAGGCAGCCAACTGGCCGTCCACACCACGGTGTTGGGCGTGGCCGCCAAGAAACTCCGCGTCCTCCACGAGATGTACCGCTGCGATCCCGCCGGCAACCCCAGCGGCGATCCCGTGGCGACCGAGGAACTCTTCACCCTCCGCGTCGACCGGCGTCAGGGAAGCGCCGCCCCGTTCCCCGACACCACCCGCGACCGCCTCACCGCCCTCACCACACCGGCCCCGCACTGGGCCGGCCACGGCATTCGCCCCGTCGGCAGCCGACCCGGCCGCGCACGACACTGACGCCGCGCGCACCGAAACCGGCGTGCCTCCCGGACCCGGACATGTTCTGATCAGCAACCATGCGTCATGAGCACACTCCTCTCCCCGATGCAGGCGAGCTGTCGGCCAGGATGGAACGGAACCTGGCCGAGCACGCCTGCCATCTGCACCGGAACCTGGCAGACGCGACCGTCACGGAGGCCGGCGACCTCCTCGTCGCCGACAGCGGTCTTGCCGACGACACCTTCAACATCGTCGCCGCGGCCCGCTTCACCCCCGCCACCGCCGGGGCACGGATCTCCGCGACCGTGCGGGCGGTGGCCGGGAGCGGCCGCCCCTTCTCCTGGTGGGTCGGCCCCGCCTCGACACCGCCGGACCTGACCGCCCGGCTGGCCGACGCCGGCCTTCCCCCGTCCGCACACGAGACGGCCATGTGGGCCGAACTCGACGGCACCCTCCCTTCCCCGTCTCCCGACCTCCTGGACATCCGGCAGGTGACCACCCCCGAACAGCTCTCGCACTACGCCACGGTCCTCGGCGCGAACTGGAACCCGCCCGCCGACACCGTCCGCCGTTTCTACGACCGGGCCGCCCGTCAGGCACTCGCACCCGGCAGTCCGGCCCGCTATCTCGTCGGCTACGCCGCCGGCCACCCGGTCGCCTCGGCCGAGGTCTTCCACCACGCCGGCGTCGCCGGGATCTACAACATCTGCACCCTGACCGCACACCGCCGGCACGGCTATGGCACCGCCCTCACCCTGGCCGCACTGCACACGGCCCGCGCCGAGGGCACCCGCATCGCCGTCCTCCAGGCGTCCGCGGACGGCGAACCCCTCTACCGCCGGCTGGGCTTCCGCTCCTGCGGCCACTTCACCGAACATGCCCTCACCCCACTTGAGAACGTGTCGTAGGTCATGTCTCACACTCTGCGGATCGCGGGATGCGACCGCGTCAGGGATCTCCCTGAACCCGTCCCGGATGCGACCCTGAGGATGTACCGACCGACTCGCGAACGGAGATCAGGGTTGTGTCCACGCAAGGCCATCGCATTGAGATCAAGCCAGGCACCGAGCACGTCCGGGTCGTGGTGAACGGGCAGGTGCTCGCGGAGAGCCGGCGCCCGCTGCTGCTCTTCGAGACCGGTTGCCCGGTGCGCTACTACCTGCCTCCGGAGGATGTCCGCACGGATCTGCTGACGCCCTCCGCGACCCATACGGTGTGCCCCTTCAAGGGCACCGCCTCCTACTGGTCACTCGAACAGGGCCCCGAGGACCTGGTCTGGGCCTACCCCGAGCCGCACGACGGCGTCGCGGAGATCAAGGACCATTTCTGCTTCTACGAGGTGCAGTTGGCCTAGATGAGCGAGTCCGCGCGGGGCGGTGTGCGGCCTGCCGGAGCCCCGCTGTGACGGCGGCACCGTTCCACGGCGCACAATCGAAGGGTGAATGCCCCGGAGGACCCCCGACAGCCCACCCGGAACGAGGAGGGCGGCGCCCCCGCGCCGCGCCCCCGTGACCGCGACGCGCGGGGGCGGGCCCGTAACGCCCGCCCCCGCGACGGGCTGGGCCGCCCGCTGCCCTACGGTTCCCCGGGGGTCGCCCGGCAGCCCGAGGGTGTGTCCCGTACACCGGACGAGACGCTGGCGGAGGCGCAGCGGCTGCTGGACGACGGGAAGCCCTTCCATGCCCATGAGGTGCTGGAGGACGCCTGGAAGGCCGCCCCCGAGGCCGAACGTGCGCTCTGGCGGGGGTTGGCGCAGCTCGCCGTGGGGCTCACCCATGCGGCGCGCGGCAATGCCGCGGGGGGCGCCGCGCTGCTGGAGCGGGGTGCCGCGGCCATCGCCCCGTATGCCGCTGCCGGGCCGTACGGCGTGGACATCGGCGGGCTGACGGCCTGGGCGCGTGAGCTGACCGGGCGCCTGGCAGGGGACGCCCCGGAGAGCGGTCCGGCAGCCGGTCCGGTCTCGGCCGCCGGCTCGGCTCCCCGGCTGCGCGAGCCCGCCTGAGGTCCCCTCCCCCGGGCCCCCGTGGACCACGGCTCCCAGCGCCCCTCAAAGCCCTCCCCTAAAAGTCCTCTTCTTCCTCCTCCTCGTCATCGCGCCCGCTCCGGCCGACCGGTTCGGAGTGCGCCACGTGGTCGAAGCCCCAGTCCAGTAGCGCCCCGGCCTCCTTGTAGACGCCGTTGGCCTCGCCCGACTGGGGGTTGAGCACGGTGGCGATCAGCGTGTGGCCGTTGCGCCGGGCGGCGGCGATCAGGGTGTTGCCGGCCTTGCTGGTGTAGCCGTTCTTGACGCCGATGATGCCGGGGTAGCGGGGCATTCCGTGCGAGCCCACCAGTATCCGGTTGGTGTTCTCCAGTTGGGCGGTGCCGCCGCCGGCGGCCGGGAAGCCGGCGCGGGTGGTGGAGCAGTAGCGGGCGAACTCCTCGTTGGCGAGGCCGGCGCGGGCGAAAACCGTCAGGTCGAAGGCGGAGGACACCTGGCCGGGGGCGTCGTAGCCGTCCGGGGACTTGACCGTGGTGTCGCGTGCGCCGAGCCGGTGGGCGGTCTGCTGCATCTCCCGGGCGGTGGTCGACCAGCCGCCGTTCATGGCGGCGAGGACGTGCACCGCGTCGTTGCCGGAGCGAAGGAAGACGCCGTTCCAGAGGTCGGCGACGGTGTAGCGCCCTCCCTGGCGGATGCCGACGACGCTGCTGCCGGAGCCGAGGCCGGAGAGGTCGGCGGCGGTGACCTGGCGCACCCGTTTGGCGGAGAACTTGGGCAGTACGGTGACCGCGAAGAGGGTCTTGAGGGTGCTGGCCGGGGGGAGTTTGCGGTGCGGGTTCTTGGAGGCCAGCACCTTGCCGCTGTTGACGTCGGCGACCAGCCAGGCCAGGGCGGTGAGGTCGCGGCGCAGGTGCCGGGAGTGGGCGGCGGGCTGACGGGCCGTCGTCGCGGCGGAGCGGGCGGCGGCCGGTATGGGGGTCAGGGACACACCGGCGGCGGCGATCATTGCCAGCGCACCGGCCTTCTTGGACACAAGCGCGTCAAATGCCATGGGATCACGCTAAGAAGGGCCGGCGGTGGGCGCAGCGCGGGTGCGCCAGACGGGCCAAGGGGTGGTCGCCCGGCCGGCGGGTCGCGGGGGCTGCGCAGACGCAAAGAAGGACCCGCCCGGTGCGACGGGGGATGCACACCGGGCGGGTCACAGGACTTTTCTACCGCATGTCTGAACGGTTACGCATCAAAAACTTGTGCGTTCTCGGATTACCAGGCCACGGGCAGCGAAATCAGGCCACGTGCCCGGATGGTGCGGCGATGCCGTACTTCGTCCCGCGGCACATCGAGGCGCAGCCCGGGGAAACGGCTGATGAGGGCACCGATGGCGATCTCCGCCTCCATCCGGGCCAGCGGTGCGCCCAGGCAGTAGTGGATGCCGTGTCCCAGGGCGAGGTGGCCGGACAGGTCGCGGGCCGGGTCCAGCCGGTCCGGGGCGGGGAACCGGTGGGGGTCGCGGTTGGCCGACGCGAGCGAGAGCAGCACGCTCTCTCCGGCGGGGATCCGGACGCCGCCGATCTCCATGTCCTCAACGGGGAAGCGGCGGATGGCGAGGGCGGCCGGTCCGTCGTAGCGGAGGAACTCCTCGACGGCGGGGGTGACTTCGGCTGGATTTCGGCGCAACGCGGTGAGTTGTTCGGGGTGGTCGAGGAGGGCGAGGACGGCGTTGCCGATGAGCTGGACGGTGTTCTCGTAGCCGGCGAAGAGGATCAGGAAGGCCAGGGAGGTCAGTTCGTCCTCGCCGAGCCGGTCGGCGTCCGTGGTGCCCGCGGCGTCGTCGCGGACCGCGATCAGGTCGGAGAGCAGATCGTCGCCGGGCTCGGCGCGCTTGGCGGCGATCAGCGCGGTGTAGAACTCCAGCATCGCGCCGATCGCCTCCTTCATCGCCTGCGGACGGCCGGGGTCGGGAGTGATGAGCGCGTCCGACCAGGCCAGGAAGTTGCGGCGGTCCTCGGCGGGGATGCCGAGCAGATCACAGATGACGGTGATGGGCAGTGGTCCGGCGTAGTCCGCGACGAGTTCCGCGCGGCCCTTCGCGGCCATGGCGTCCAGCAGTTCGTCGGCGATGCGCTGTACGGGTCCGCGGAGTGCCTCGACCCGGCCCGGGGTGAACGCCTTGACGACCAGGCGGCGGATCCGGGTGTGGTCCGGGGGGTCCATGTTGAGCAGGTTGGCGTCGAGGGCGGGCGGCAGCGAGAAGCCGCGGTAGTTGCCGGGCGTCGCGTGGCGTTTGTCGAGCGAGAGCCGGGGGTCGGCCAGGGCGCTGCGGACGTCGTCGTAGCGGGTGACCAGCCAGGCGGGCTGCCCGTCGGTGCCGGTGATGCGGTGCACCGGGCCGGCTTCGCGGAGCGCGGCGAGGGCGGTGTACGGATCGTCCAGGAGAGGGGTGGTGTCGATGGGGGCGTCGGGGCCGGTCTCGGCGGTGTTCTGCATGGCGTCCGAGCCTAGATGAGTGAGTCCGAAGTCCCGCCTGCCCCGCGGTGTCTGGCACGGCACTCCCCCAGCTAACGCTGGGAGGTGCCCCCACGCGGCGTTGCCGAACCATCCCGATAGCTCCGCTATCAAGACGCTCCGGCGCCTTGCGATGCTCCCCCATGCCCTGAACGGGCATGGGAGGTACCCCCACCACCAGACACCGCGAGGCCCGCCCCTTCGGGCGGACGACGGGACTTCGGACTCACTCATCTAGATCAACGGGTGGGGGCGCCGGGCGGCACCGGCCATGTCGGCCGGTGCCGCCGTGCGCGGAGCGGGAGGCCCGGACCCCCGTACCGGGCCACCCCGTCTTCGGGGTCGCGGTCAGCGGCGCAAGGTGGCGCTGCGCTGCCGCAACTCGGTGAGCACGGTCTCGATCAACGGGGAGCGGTAGACGTCCGCGACCAGGGCCAAGTGCTCGTATTCGGCGGAGAGTTCGGCGGCATCCCGGCCGTCGGCGACCACCACGCTGTCGGCGCCGTGCGCCGGGACGTGGCCGACCGCGCGGTTCTCCAGGCCGCGGCGGAGGGCGGCCGCCTCGGCGACCGCGGCCAGTTGCCGGTCGTCCAGGGAGACCGCGCGGGCGCGTTCCCGGACGATGTCGATGGCGTCGGACTCGACGTGGTGGCGGATGCCGCGCTGGACGTCGCGGATCTCGGCCATCTGACGGTTGGCGCGCCATTCCAGATCGGCGAAGGGCCAGTGGCCGGACCACCGGGAGCCGTCCATGGTGACCTCGGGGGTCTGCGCGGTGACGGTCCGCCACAGCGGCGTCAGGCGGCGCAGCCGGCGCCAGGCGGCGACGCGGGGGCCGGCCGCGGGCAGGCTGAAGCCGGTGAGGACGAGGATCGCGGCGACCGAGGCGCTGAGCGGCGCGACGCCGTTGGAGAGCCAGAGCGCCGGGTGCCCGGCCCACGACAGGGCGAACCCGACGACCTTGCAGGCGCAGTAGACCAGGCCGAGCCAGCAGCCGGCGGCCAGCACCCGCAGGCCGCGGGCCAGCCAGGTGCCGCCGAGCCGGGCGGCGTAGCGCGGGCAGAGCGTGCCCAGGCCCGCCAGGCTCGCCCCGAAGATGGCCAGATACAGCACCAGGAAGACCATCACGCCCGGGGCGTCGGTGTAGGCGGTGGAGAAGTCGCGGGGGTGTTCCACGGCGTCCGGGCGGCCGACGGCGAAGCCGGTGACGGCCACCGCCCACAGGAGCGCCACCGCGCCGACCGTCACGCGGGCCCTGGTGCGGGCCCGGGTCCGGGCCGCGTCGCCCTCGCCGGCCGTCCAGCGGAGCAGGAGTACCAGCGCCCCGGCGGCGAACACCACGACCGAGGAGTAGAGGAAGACCATGGCGAGGTTGGCCACGCCGGCCAGCCGGTCGAATCCGCGGTAGAGGCTGGGCGCGGAGAAGAGGAAGACGGTGGCCACGCCGCCGGCCATCACGCAGGCGAGGCCCAGGTCGGTGTTGGAGCGGTCCCGGAACCAGGCGACGGCCTTGTAGGCGACGAGTGCCCAGGCGGCGGCCCCGAAGCAGAGGTAGACGACGTCAAACACCGGCTTCCCCCTTCGCTGCGCCGGCGCCCTGCTGGCGCCGGATGTGCTGGAGGGCGGGGCCCAGGGCCGCCGCGACCTCGGCGGCGGCCCCCTCCAGCGGGAGTTCCCGCTCCGCCGCGGAGGGCACCACGTGCTCCATCAGGAGCGTGCCGAGCACCTCGGTCTCCCGCTCGGCGAGGTTGTCGTAGCCGTGGTGCCGGGCGAAGCCCATGGTCAGACCCATCCGCCGCATGGCGGTGGCGACGTCGACGGACGGGGTCCACATGCGCAGCGCGTCCTCGGTGACGGCGGGGTCCTGGTCGTGGCCGAGGAGGAGGTGGCCGAGTTCGTGCAGCACGATGTGGGCCTGGTGCCAGGGGGAGGTTCTGAGTTCGTAGAAGACCCAGTAGCCGTCCTCGGTGGTGGCGGTCATGCCGGAGACCACGCCGCCCAGGCTCATCGGCACCAGGTGGACGGGCCGTCCCACCCGGGCCGCGACGATGTCGCAGATCCCCCGCAGATCGGTCGAGGCGGGCAGCCGCAGCTCCTTGATGAGCTGCTTGCACCGCCTGCGCATCTGCCCCACTCGCATGCTCGTCCCGTCCTCGTGTCCGGCCCGCCGCCAGGTAGTGAAGATCCGGTCGCGCTCAGCGGTCCGTATCGGGCCGTGCGCCACGCCGATCACCACCCTGCTCCGGCGGGCCGTCCGGCAGGTTCATCTGCCGGCGGAACTGGGAGATGATCGTCGTCAGGCTGTCCTGGACTTCCGGGGGCAGCCCGACCGAGCGCAGTGCGATGGCGCGCACCCGCTGGTCCCGCATGGCGGCGAGGAACTTGACCTCCTCCTCCACCCGCGCGGCCTGCGGCTGCGAGAGGTCCCCCAGCAGATACCCGACGGGGACCGCGAAGAACTTCGCCAGCGCGCGCAGGAGTTCGGGGCCGGGGTTCGTGCGCCGTCCGTTGCGCAGCATCGACAGGTACTGCTCGGTCACCTTGACCCCGCCGTACTCCGCCGTCCCCTGGCTGATCTCCTCGGCCACATGGGCGTTGGTGTACGGCGCGCCCGGCGGGTGCATGTGCGCGAAGAGGTGGTTGAGCCGTTCCGCGAGCACGCTGCCCTCCCCCTTGGCCCGGCTGTCGCCCCCCACTGTCATCCCCCGTTCCCCGAGTTGCCCCAACGAGCAGTTAAGGCCATCGCGACCACACCCCCATCCTGTCACGGCACGAACACCCCGCACCAGTCCACATACGGACAGTGAGGAGCACCGAACTTAACCGCGAGTTGAGTGAGGAGGCAACAACAGGGTGTCGATCGACGAGGCCCTCAACCGGGGTGAGCTGGGACAGCGGGTCCCCGCGGGCACTCCGGACGGCCAACTGCCGTGCGGCTTCGGGGGTGAGGGCGGGGCCACCGGGGAGCGCGGTTCCGCTCCGGTGCGTCACGACGCCGGTTTCCGGCCAACTTTCACGGCTCTCCGGCGACGGGCAACGCGAAGAGGCCGTGTCGGATATTTCCGACACGGCCTCCGACTCACGTTTCCGTAAGTCGGGACGACAGGATTTGAACCTGCGACCCCTTGACCCCCAGTCAAGTGCGCTACCAAGCTGCGCCACGTCCCGGTGCCCGATTTCCCGGGGAACTCCCCGGGCGGTCGTGCACGAGAACAATACCCCATGTCAGAGGATGCGTGCTGCCTTTTCCAGGCCGGCGCCGACAACGGGCCAGGTGACGGACGGGTGCGGCCGCCGCGGGTCGCCGGCCCCGCAGCCCGCGCCTTGACCTCAATCTTGGTTGAGGTTGCAGGCTCTGTCCCATGACGACGACAGCGACGGCCACACCCGTGGCCACTCCTCTGCACGGCTCCCGCGGATTCGGCGAACTGCCCCGGCTGATGGGGCTGATGACCGGCGACGAGAAGCACGGCCCGGCGGCCACCTCCACCCTCGACGCCCTCTGGGTGCTCTACGACCGGGTGCTGCGGGTCTCCCCCGCCACCGCCGCCGACCCCGACCGGGACCGCTTCCTGCTCTCCAAGGGCCACGGCCCGATGGCGTACTACGCAGTGCTGGCCGCCAAGGGCTTCTTCCCCACCGACTGGCTGCCCGGCTTCGGCTCGTACGCGTCGCCGCTCGGCCACCATCCCGACCGGATGCTGGTGCCCGGTGTCGAGATCGGCAGCGGGTCGCTCGGGCACGGACTGCCGCTGGCCGTCGGCACCGCACTGGGGCTGCGCGCCCAGGGGCGCACCGGACCGGCGGTGTGGGTGCTGATCGGCGACGCCGAACTGGACGAGGGCAGCAACCACGAGGCGCTCGCCTTCGCCGGCGCGGCCGGGCTGGGCCGGCTGCACACCCTCGTCGTCGACAACTCCTCGGCCACCCACGGCTGGCGCGGCGGGATCGCGTCCCGTTTCGAGGCCGCGGGCTGGTCCGCGGCCACCGTGGACGGCCGTGATCACCAGGCGCTGTACGAGGCGTTCCGCGCCCCGCACCCGGGCCGGCCGCACGCGGTGGTCGCCCGCGTCGAGCCCAAGACCGCCAAGCGGTCCGCGAGCCCCGAGAACGCCGGCTGACCGCGCCGCATCGCCCGACATCTCCCGACGAACCCCCCTTCTCCTGAAAGGACTTCACCGATGGACACCATGCGTGAGCGCTTCGCGGCGGTCGGCTCCCGGTTGCTGGACGAGGACCCGCGGCTGGCCGTGGTGCTCGCCGACATCGGCGTCGACGGCTTCGCGGAAGCGGCCCGGCGGCACCCCGAGCGGGTGGTGAACGTCGGCATCCGCGAGCAGCTGCTGGTCGGGGTCGGCGGCGGGCTGGCGCTGGCCGGGCTGCGGCCGGTGCTGCACACCTTCGCCAGCTTCCTGGTGGAGCGCCCCTTCGAGCAGCTCAAGCTGGACTTCGGCCACCAGGGCACCGGCGGGGTGCTGGTGAGCGCCGGCGCCTCCTATGACTGGCCGAGCGGCGGCTTCACCCATATGGCGCCGGGCGATGTGGCCCTCCTGGACACCCTCGACGGCTGGACCGTGCATGTGCCCGGTCACCCGGACGAGGCCGAGACGCTGCTGCGGAAGGCCGCGGCGGCCGGCGACGACAAGGTGTACGTGCGGCTGTCCGTGCAGGTCAACGAGGCGCCGCGGCCGGTGGACGGGGCGGGGTTCCACACCGTGCGGGAGGGCCGCCGCGGCGTGGTGGTCGCGGTCGGGCCGATGCTGGACAACGTGCTGGCCGCCACCGAGGGGCTGGCGGTGACGGTGCTCTACGCGACCACCGTGCGGCCCTTCGACGGCCGGGCGCTGCGGGCCGCCGCCGGCGCCGCCGGCTCCTCGGACGTGGTGCTGGTCGAGCCGTACCTGGCCGGGACCTCGGCCCAGGAGGCCGGCGACGCGCTGGCGGACCGGCCGCACCGGGTGCTGGGGCTCGGGGTCGGCCGCCGGGAGCTGCGCCGCTACGGGCAGCTCGACGAACATCTGGCGGCCCATGGGCTCGACCCGCGGGGCCTGCGGGAGCGCATCGCCGGGTTCCTGGGCGCGTAGGTCGCCTCGATGGCGGGAGGGTGGGTGGGTGCCGCTAACGGGTGGTGCAGGACGGGTCAGTGACGGGGGATCAGATGTGCTTGTCGAGCCAGGCCAGCAGGTCGTCCTGGATCTCGTCGCGGTTGGTCTCGTTGAGGATCTCGTGGCGGGCGTCCGGGTAGGCGCGCCAGGTCAGGTCGCGGATGCCGAGGTAGCGGAAGTCCTCCAGGAGTTCATGGACCAGGGTCATCCGCTGGTGGCAGGGGTCCTGGTCGCCGACCGCGACATGGATCGGCAGGCCGCGGGGGACGCGGGCGAGGTGGGCGGGGTCGTTGATCTTGCGGATGGCGCGTACCCAGTCGAGGACCAGGCCGGCGCAGAACGGGAATCCGCAGTCCTCGTCGGCGGCGTAGCGGTCGACCTCGGCGGTGTCCCGGGAGAGCCACTCGTAGCCGGTGCGGTGCGTGAAGGCGTCGTTGAAGGAGCCGAAGGTGCGCGGGAGGAACGGGGAGAGGTGGGCCCGGCCGTGCGCGGCGATCTCCGCCTCCAGTTCGGCCGTGGCGGCGTCGATGTCGAGGCCCGGCAGGGTGCGGAAGGTGCCGGTGAGGATCAGGCCGGCGAGGTCGGCGCCGTACTCCTGGGCGTAGTCGCGGGCCAGCATCGCGCCCATGCTGTGGCCGAGGAGGACGAGAGGCAGGCCCGGGTGGGCGGCGGCCGCGCGGTCGCCGAGGGCCTTGAGGTCACCGACGACGGCCCGCCAGGCGTCCTCGCCGGTCACCCCGCGGCCGCCGGTGGAGGCGGCGGTGGCGCCGTGGCCGCGGTGGTCGGAGGCGACGACGGCGTAGCCGTGGCCGGTCAGGAAGCGGGCGAAGCGGTCGTAGCGGCGGGCGTGTTCGGCGGCACCGTGGGCGATCTGGACCAGGGCGCGCGGGGTGCCGGTCTCCGGGAGCCAGGTGTAGGCGGCGATGCGGGCGCCGTCGTGGGCCTCGTGGACGTCCTGCTGCATGGTGCTCTCCTGGGGCGGGCGGGCGGGTCGTCGGTCGGGCCCACTCTGGCCCGCGGGGCCACGGTTTGCCACGGGGCGCGCGTAAGGACATGGCCCGCGGCCCGTCCGGCGTGAAACGATCAGGCGGTTCCGTGCCGGCACTGTGCCGCAACCCCCTTTCACAGGAGGATCGTTGGACACCGCAGACCGTTCCGAGCACGCCCCAGTCCCGCACGCCCCGGTCCCGCACGCGCCGCTCTCCCGCCGCAGATTCCTCCAGGGCACCGCCTCGGCCGCCGCCGCGGCCGGGCTGGTGGGCCTCGCGGCGCCCGCGGCCGAGGCCCGGCCCGCCGCACCGGCCGGCGCCCCGGCCGCGGGCGGCGCCACGGGCCTGTCCTTCACGGCCGCCACCAACGGCGCCGCCACCCTCGCCCCCTCCGGTGACCGGCTGGTCGCCGAGGTGCAGAACGTCCTGTGGTCGCTGCCCCGCGCCGGCGGCCGGGCGCGGGCGCTGACCCCGCCCGATCTGGAGCCCACCCGCCCGGTGTTCGCCCCCGACGGCCGCCGGCTCGCGGTCTGCGCCTACCGGGGCGGGAACTTCCACCTGTGGGCGCTGGCCCCGGACGGTTCGGGGCTGACGCAGCTGACCGACGGCCCGTGGGACGACCGCGGCCCGGCCTGGTCGCCCGACGGCACCCGGATCGCGTTCGCCTCCGAGCGCGGCGGCGACCCGGTGAACGGGAGCCCGTACCGGTTATGGGTGCTGGAGGTGGCGTCCGGCCGGCTGACCCGGGTGACCGGGCTGCCGGGCCAGGACGGCCCCCATCAGGACGGCGCCTGGGAGGACTTCGACCCGTGCTGGTCGCCGGACGGCGCGCGGATCGTCTTCGTCCGGGGCCGGCTGGACAGCACGGCGCTGGTCTCGCGGACCGTGGCGTCGGTGCCCGCGGACGGGCGGGGCGCGGTGCGCACCGAGCACACCGAGACGGCCGCGGCGCAGGTCATGGTGCCCGCCCTGTCCCCCGCCGGGCGGCTGGCGTATCTGCGGACCACCGACCGTCCGGGGCCGACCTGCACGCTGGTGGTGGACGGCGCGGCGGTGGCGGTGAACGGCGATGTGGAGCCGGTGCCGCCGCGCTGGGTGTCGCGGGAGGCGCTGCTGGTGACGGTCGGCGGGCAGTTCCGGATCGTCCGGCCCGACGCGCCGGAGCGGGCCGAGACGATCCCGTTCAGCGCGCAGCTGCCGGTGGACCGGCCGCGGTACCGCGTCAAGGACTACGGCTTCGAGTCCGCGGCGGGCGGTCCGGTCCGCGGGATCCATCTGCCGGCGCTCTCCCCGGACGGCCGCAAGGTGGCCTTCGCCGCCCTGAACTCCCTGTGGGTGGCGCCCACTTCGGGCGGTGGCGCGCCGCGCCGGATCACCGGGGCGGCGGCCACCCGCTATGTGTGCGCGCCGAGCTGGTCCCGGGACGGCCGGGCGCTGGTGTACGCGGACGACCGGGACGGGCTGTTCGCGGTGCGCCGCCGGGCGCTGGACTCCGGTGCGGAGACGGTGCTGGCGTCCGGCGGGCGAGTGCAGCCGGCGTTGTCGCCGGACGGCGGGCGGCTGGCGGCGCTGGACATGTTCGGCAATCTCGTGGTGCGGACCCTGGCGGACGGCTCGGAGAGGTCGCTGGTGGCGCCGATGGGCGCGGGCGGGCTGCCGGGCCGGCCCAGTTGGTCGCCGGACGGCCGCCATCTGGCGCTGTGCGACCGCAACCGGCTCAACCACCGGTTCCGCGAGGGCTACAACGTCATCCGGATCGTCGACGCGGAGACCGGCAAGGACCGGCTGTACCAGGTCGCCGAGCATGTCTCGATCGCCGACCGCTACGACTCCGGGCCGGTGTGGTCGCCGGACGGGAAGTGGCTGGCGGTGATCGCCGAGTCGGCGCTGTGGGTGCTGCCGGTGCGGCCGGACGGGACACCGGACGGTGCGCCGCGGCAGCTGACCCCGGAGGCCGCGGACCATCCGTCGTGGTCCGGGGACTCGACGACGCTGCTGTACCTCTCGGCGGGACGGCTGCGGCTGGTGGCGGTGGCCGGGGGTGCGGCGCGGACCGTTCCGGTCGCGCTGGAGCGGCGGCCGGCCCGGGCCCGGGACACCGTGGTGCACGCGGGCCGGTTCTGGGACGGCACCGGCGACACGGTCCGCGAGGACGTCGACGTGGTGGTGCGGAACGGCCGGATCACGGCGGTGGAGCCGCACCGGGCGTCCCGGGCCGGCACCGCCCGGCGGGTGGACGCCGCGGACCGTACGGTGCTGCCCGGACTCTGGGACGCACACACCCACCCCTGGCAGACGACGTACGGCGGCCGGCAGACCGCGCTGCAGCTGGCGTACGGCATCACCACCACCGTCTCCTGCGGCGGCTTCTCCTACGAGCAGGCGCGGCTGCGGGAGGCGCTGGCCGCCGGGGTGCTGGCCGGGCCACGGCTGCTGACCTGCGGTGAGCTGCTGGACGGCGGGCGGGTGGCCTACAGCATGGGCCGGGCGCACCGCACCGAGGCGGGGCTGCGGCGGTCGCTGGACCGGGGTGCGGCGCTGGACTGGGATTTCGTCAAGACCTATGTGCGGGCGCCGGGTTGGGTGATGGCCGAGGCGGCCCGCTTCGCACACGAGCGGCTGGGCGTCCGCTCGGGCAGCCATCTGCTCACCCCCGGCGTGCAGCTGGGCCAGGACCTGACGACCCATCTCCAGGCCACCCAGCGGCTGGAGTTCGGGCATGCGGTGACCGCCACCGGCCATGCGTACGAGGATGTGGCGGAGGTCTACACGGCCGGCGGGATGCACATGCTCGCCACGCCGTTCTCGGCGTCGCCGCTGATCGGCGCGGATCCGGCGCTGGCCGAGGACGTGCGGGTGACGCGGCTGATGCCGCCGTGGGACAGCGCGGTGGTCCGGGAGAACGCCGCGCACCGGCCGACGCCGGCGGAGCTGGCCGACATCGGGACCGAGGTGGCGGTCTACCGCCGGATCCTGGACGGCGGCGGGCTGGTGGCGCTGGGCACGGACCAGCCGCTGGTGCCGGTGGGGCTGTCGCTCCATCTGGCGCTGCGGGCGCTGCACCGGGGCGGGTTGAGCGTCGCCCAGGCGCTGCGGACGGCCACCGTGCTGCCGGCCCGGGTGTTCGGTGCGGAGCGTGATCTGGGGACGCTGGAGGTCGGCAAGCTCGCCGACATGACGCTGGTGGACGGCGATCCGTTCGGGGACATCGCGGCGCTGGTGCGGACCTCGGCGGTGGTCAAGGGCGGCCGGCTGTACGAGCAGCGGGCGCTGGTGGAGGCGTTCCCGGCGCCCGGCGGGCCGGCGCTGCGCGCGGCGCGGGGCACCGACTGGCTGGCGGTGGGCCGGCAGCAGCGCCGCGAGTCCTGCTGCGATCTCGGGCACTGACGGCCGGGGTGGTGCGGGGTGGCGCGTTCCGGTGCTCGTGGGAGCGCGCCACCCCACCGCCCGCGGCCGGGCCGGTGTGACACCTCCGCACGCCCCAAGTGCCGGTAGGAATGCGCGGGGTTGGTGTTTTGCCTGATCCGTAGCCGGTGTTGCGAGGAATATTGCACGCGGTGAGCGAGGGGTCACTTTCCGGTACGATCGCGGCACCGCCCATTGCCGCCCCGAGGCGGCGAGCGGCCGGCACGCGGACGTCCGCGGAGGAGGGCTCGTCTTGCATCGCTACTTCACCCACCGGCGCCATGAGGCACTCCGGCTCCGGGTACGGGATTTCGCCGAGCGCGAGGTCCGGCCCCGGATCGCCGAGCTGGAGGCGAACCGCGCCGTCTGCCCGGACCTCTCCCGGCTGATCGCCCGTCAGGGCTGGATCGGTGCGACGGTGGACCGCGCGTACGGCGGGATGGGTGCCGGGCATGTCGCCAAGACCCTGATCATCGAGGAGCTGTCGCGGGTGAGTGCCGCGATGGGCGCCATGGTGCAGGCGTCCCAGCTGGGCGTGGCGAAGATCGTCCACTTCGGCAGCGAGGAGCAGAAGAAGACCTGGCTGCCGGCGATCGCGTCCGGTGACTGCCTGCCGACGATCGCGGTCACCGAGCCGCAGTCCGGCGGCCATGTGCTGGGCATGGCCTCCACCGCGGTCCGCGACGGCGACGCCTATGTCCTCAACGGCCGCAAGATCTATGTCGGCAACAGCCACATCGGCGATCTGCACGGGGTGGTGGTGCGCACCGGCGAGGGCTCGAAGGGGCTGTCGGCGTTCCTCGTCGAGTCCGGTACCCCCGGTTTCCGGGTCGGCCCGCAGCAGCCCGCGATGGGCCTGCACGGCTTCAGCTTCGGCGAGCTGTTCTTCGACGACTGCCGGGTGCCGGCGACGCAGCTGCTGGGCCGGGAGGGCGACGGCCTGTCGGTGGCGTACTCCTCCAGCGTGCTGTACGGGCGGCCGAATCTGACCGCGGTCTCGCTCGGCATCCACCAGGCCGTCCTGGACGAGACCACGGCGTTCTGCACCGAGCGCCGCCGCTACGGCGAGCCGCTCGCGGAACTGCCGACCGTCAAGCTGAAGTTGGGCCGGATCCAGTCCCGGCTGCTGCTCGCCCGGCTGTCCGCGTACCACGCGGTGCACCTGCTGGACGAGGGGCTGCCGTGCGACGCGGAGCTGATGAACGCCAAGCTGGTGAACGTGGAGTCTGCGCTGGAGTCCGCGCGGGACGCGATGGACATCCACGCCGCCTGCGGCCTGTTCACCGACCGGCCGGTGGAACGCTTCCTGCGCGACGCGCACCACATCTTCGCGCCGGCCGGCACCTCCGACGTGCAGCTGCTGCGGCTGGGCGAGTTGGCGCTGGGCCAGGACAAGGGCGAGTGGTCGGACCGGCTCGCGGAGCTGCTGCGGGCGGCGCCGGCGGAGTGGCGGGACGAGGACGGGGTGCCGGGCAGCCGGGAGGCGCTGGTCCGGGTGTCCTGAGCGCCGAGCCGCCGCGCGCCGCCGTGCTGCGGCCCCGGCCGGCCGTACGGGCTTCCGGGGCCGCGGGCGGGCCCGGTCAGGAGGCGTCGGCTTCCCGCTGCCGCTGCTCCATCTCGTGGATCTGCTCGACGAGTTCGGCGGCGAACGCCTTGATGGTGTGCAGCCCCTCGCGGCCCCAGGGCCGGGGTTCGCGGTCGATGACGCAGACGGTGCCCAGGGTCATGCCGGTGTGGTCGATCAGCGGGGCGCCGAGGTAGGTGCGGATGCCGAGTTCGTCGACGACGGGGTTCCCGGCGAACCGCGGGTAGTCGCAGACGTCTTCCAGGACCAGCGCCTTGCGCCGTACCACGACGTAGGGGCAGTAGCCGTGGTCGCGGGCCATGATCCGTTCCGGGCGGCCGCTCGGCGGTGCCGGGCCCAGCTCGACGGAGGTGTCGAGGTCGGGGGCGTACAGGCCGGCGAAGTACTGCTCGTGCTCGTCGATGAAGTTGACCATGGCGTACGGGGTGTCGGTGGCCTTGGCGAGCTTGCGGGCGAACGCGTCGAAGGCGGGCAGCGGGTTCTTGCCGATGCCCAGCTCGCGCAGCCGGGCGACTCGCGCCGGCGCCTCGTGGTCCTCCGGGGTGATCAGCAGACGCCTCGTCAGGTCGTCGTTCAGATACGGGAGTTGGGAGGAGGGGTAGTTGCGCCAGGACGGTTGGCGGGCGGGGAAGGGGAAGCGTGCGGAGGGGACGTTCATGGCAGCTCCGGGATGGCGGTGCGGGCGGGTGTGGTGAGGAGGTGGGCGACGAGGGACACCAGGACCTGAGTGCCGGAGGCGCACTGGCGGGCGTCGCAGACCACGACCGGGACCTCCGGGTCGAGGTCCAGGGCGGCCCGGACCTCTTCGGGCGCATAGCGGTGGCCGCCGTCGAACTCGTTGACCGCGACGACGAACTGGATGCCCCGCCCCTCGAAGAAGTCGACCGCGGCGAAGCACTGGTCCAGCCGTCGGGTGTCGGCGAGCACCACCGCGCCGAGCGCGCCGTGGGACAGTTCGTCCCACAGGAACCAGAAGCGGTGCTGCCCGGGCGTCCCGAAGAGGTACAGGACGTGGTCCGGGCCGAGGGTGATCCGGCCGAAGTCCATGGCGACGGTCGTGGTGATCTTGTCCGCCACGCCCGCCAGGTCGTCGGTGCCGACACTGATCTGGGTGATGAGCTCCTCGGTGCTGAGCGGTTCGATCTCGCTGACCGCGCCGACGAAGGTGGTCTTGCCGACGCCGAACCCGCCCGCGACCAGGATCTTCACCGCGGTCGGAAAGGAATCGGCTCCGGGGTCCCCCGCGGGCCCGGGGTCAGAGTCGTTCACGAAGTCCATGCAGCACGGCCTCCAGCAGCGCACGGTCGGTACGGAAGGCGGACCCGGCCGAGACGGCCGAGGGGGTCCGCGCGGTGAGCGCCCCGCAGTCGACGAGGTCGGCGAGGAGCACCTTGGTGACCGCGGCGGGCAGGCGGATGTGCGCGGCGATCTCGGCGACCGGGACGGGCCCGTCGCACAGCCCCAGGACCCGGTCGTAGTCGGGGCCTTGGAGGCCGGCGGGCCGCCGCCCGGTCGCCCGCACCATGGTCATCAGGTCGAAGTGCGCCGAGGGGCGGGTGCGTCCCTTGCTGACGGTGTACGGGCGGACCAGCCGGCCCGCCACGTCGTCGACCCAGGGTGCGTCCGGACCCGGCGGCCGCTGCCGGCGGGGCAGGGCAACGGTCAACGGCCGGCCGCCGGGGCCTGCTGGCGCGGGGGTGTCGACAGATACGGCCGGACGCTCTTGACCAGCATCCCCATCTCGTAGCCGAGCACGCCGGCGTCGGCCTCGCGGTCGGCGAGGACGGCCAGGCAGGCACCGGACCCGGCGGCGGCGACGAAGAGGAAGGTCTGCTCCATCTCGACGACGACCTGGAGGATGTCGCTGCCCTCCCCGAAGCGGGAACCGGCGCTGCGGGCAAGGGAGTACAGGCCGGAGGAGAGCGCCGCCATGTGGTCGGCGACGTCGGGTTCAAAGCCGTGGGATGCCTTGACGAGGCCGTCGGCGGACAGCAGGACGGCGCTGCGGGTGTGCGGTACCCGTTGGACGAGTCCGGTCAGCAGCCAGGAAAGGTCGGTGTGCTGATTGCCGCGGTACTCCGTGGACGTCTGCGCGCGCACATCACTCACCATGGTCGGGGTCGTCTCCTCGGGGGCGGGCCATCGGGGCGTCGTGGTCGGGGGCGGGGTACGGCTCGGGGTCTCCGGGTCTGCCGGTGCCGGCGCGCCGGCCCGGGGTGGGGGCGGGAGCGGGGGCGGGGTGGCCGGCGGCGGCGAGGCCGGCCGCGTAGTCGGGGTCGCCGCGGCTGAAGCCGCGCTGGTAGGCGGCCATGAGGTTGGGGTCGTGGAGGCGTGCGGGCCCGGTGCGGTCGGGTGGCCGGACCGGGCCGTCGCGCAGCTGCGGGGCGAGGTGGGCCTGCTTGACGCGGCGCGGCAGCCGGGGGCGGTCGGTGTCGTCGAGGGGCAGCGGCGGGGGCGGCAGCACCACCGGGCCGGGATCGGCGGGGTGGCCGCCGCGGGTCGGGCCGTCGGGCGCGCCGGAGGCATGCTGCGGGGCGGTGGCCGCGGCCTCGACGCTGGCGGCGGTGGCCGAGGCGGGGGTGCGGATGATGCGCCGGCGGGCGGGGACGGCGTCGGAGCCGGCGGGCAGCGCGCGGGCCGGGGCGGGGGCGGCGGCAGCGGTCGGGGCCGGGGCGGCGGTGGCCTCCCGGCGCTCGGGGACGTCGTCGAACCGGTCGCCGTAGGGCCGCCGGCCACGTCCGGGCGCCGGTTCGCTCTCCTCGTCCTCCATGCCGTCCGGGAACTCCTCCCGGGTCTCTGCCGAGTTGGCGCCCAGCAGCTCCGGCGGGACGATCACCACCGCCTGGACGCCGCCGTAGATGCTGCTCTGGAGCCGCACCAGGAGGCCGTGCCGCTGGGCGAGCGAGGAGACGACGTAGAGGCCGATCCGGCCGTCGTCGAGGAGTTCGGTGAGGTCGATCCGCTCGGGGTCGGTCAGCAGCCGGTTCATCTGCGCCTGCTCCTCGGCCGGCATGCCCAGGCCGCGGTCCTCGACCTCGACGGCGAGTCCCGCGGTGACGTGCCGGGCCCGCACCGTGACCGGCGTCTCCGGGTCGGAGAACTCGGTGGCGTTCTCGACGAGTTCGGCGAGCAGGTGGACGACGTCGGCGACCGCGTGCCCGCGCAGGGTGCCCTCGAAGGGCGACACCAGCTTGATCCGGGTGTACTGCTCGACCTCGGCGGTCGAGGACCGGACGACCTCGGTCATGGTGATCGGGCGGGTCCACTGGCGGCGGGTGATGGCGCCGCCGAGCACGGCGAGGTTCTCGGCGTGCCGGCGGATGCGGGTGGCCAGGTGGTCGATGACGAACAGGCCCTTGAGCAGGTCCGGGTCCTCGACCTGGTGCTCCATCTCGTCCAGGGTCAGGATCTGGCGGTGGACGAGGGACTGGAGGCGCCGGGCGAGGTTGACGAAGACCTCCAGCTTCTGCTGGTTGCCGGTGGCGTCGCTGCGGACGATGCCCACCGCCTCGATGAGCGCGGCCTCGGCGGCCCGGCCGGTGGCGGCGACCTCGTGGGCGAGCCGGGTGAGGGAGTCGCCGCCGGGCTCCGGCAGCGGCTCACGTTCCTCGCCGGGACGCAGCCACTCGTCATTGCGCACCCGGTCGAGGAGGTCGGCGAGGTCGGTACGGGCCCGGGCGCACACCTCGCGCAGGCGCCCGTAGCGGTGTGCCAGGGCGCGGGCCTCGGAGTTTCCGACCAGGGCGCTGATCAGGACGATGCCGCAGACCACGGCGAGGCCGCCGGCCAGCACCGCCCATTCGCGGCCGGTGATCCGGGCGCCGCCGCTGCGGACCACGAACGCGGCGACGCCCGCGCAGACCACGGCCACCAGCAGGGCGGGGANGGCGGCGAGCCGGACCAGGCGGGACCGTATGGCCGCGTCCGAGACCAGCTCCGGAAAGGCCGCGCGGCCCTGCCGTCCCCCATGGGACCGGGAAGTCTCCCGGGACGACTCGGTCCTCTGCGGGATAGCGGTAGGCATGGGCGCCCTCCGGATCGGCCGTTGGCAGTTCGCGGAGCACGCACGCTAGTTGTTGCGGGGGCGGGGTACGGTCCCTCTCCGGGGTTCGCCACCCCGCGCCAGCTCCTTGGGTAGGCACGGTCCGTACGGGGGTGCGAAAAGATCCGAACTCCCGTACAGGAAGCCGATGTTGAGCCCAAGTTGAGCCTCGCCGCAGACGCCTCAGGCGCACCACGGCCCCCGCCGCACTACGGAAGTTCGGCCGACGCCCGCCCCACCGCACCGTCCGCCGGCCCCGTCGCCGCTCCGTCCGCCACCGCGGCGGCCCGCAGCGCCGGACCCGCCGGCGGCCAGCTCGGCCAGCCCTGCACCGGCGGCACCGCCACCGCCCGCCACCACGGCTCCACGACCTGCTCGTCCGCGGGCTCGAACGGCCGGCCCGGTGTCGGCACGGCCACCTCCGCCCCGGCGCGGTACGCCGCCGCCACCGTCCGCTCCGCGGGCTCGGCCCAGGGATGCGGCGCGAGGTTGAAGGTGCCCCAGTGGATCGGCAGCAGCACCCCGCGCGGCGCCCCGCCCTGCAGGTCGAGATGGGCCCGCATCCCCTCCTCCGGCGTCATGTGGATGTCCGGCCAGAAGTCGGAGTACGCGCCTATCTGCACCATCGTCGCGTCGAACGGGCCGTGCGCCGCGCCGATCTCCGCGAATCCGGGGAAGTAACCGGTGTCGCCGCTGTGGTAGATGCGGCGCTCGGGGCCGGCGACGACCCAGGAGGCCCAGAGGGTGTGCTGGGCGCCGCGCAGCCCGCGGCCGCAGAAGTGCTGGGCCGGCGTCGCGGTGAGGGTCAGCCCGCCGACCCGCGTCGACTCGTGCCAGTCCAGCTCGGTGATCCGTGCCGCCGGCACGCCCCAGAACTCCAGGTCGGCGCCGATGCCGAGCGGGACGACGAAGACCGCGCCGGAGCCGGCCAGGAACTTGATCGTGGGCATGTCGAGATGGTCGTAGTGATCGTGCGAGATCACCACCGCGTCCACCGGCGGAAGCTCCGCCAGCTCCACCGGCACCGGATGCATCCGCTTCGGCCCGGCCCAGTCGAACGGCGAGCAGCGCTCGCCCCACACCGGGTCGAAGAGCACCCGCTGCCCGTCGATCTCGGCGAGCACGCTGGAGTGTCCCATCCAGGTGATCCGCAGCCCGGAGGCGGGCGGGCGGCCCCAGTCCGCGCCGGTCGGGCGGTGCACCGGGATCCGCCCGACCGGCGCCCGCCGCAGCCGCCCCTCGCGGCTCAGCTGCGTACGGGCCATCGGCAGAGCGGCACCGCGGAGCAGCTGCCGGGTGGGCACCGGATTGCGGAACTGGCCGTCCACGAACTGCGGCGATCTGCGCATCCGCGCCAGGCGCTCGCCCGTCGGCTCGGCGCCGAAGCTCGCGGGGCGCAGCGCGGTCAGTCGTCCGGCGCGGGGTCGGGATGCGGTCACGGCACCTCCATGGTCGGGGCAGTCGCGAAGTGAACGGACCGCACGAACGCTCGGTTCCGGCACCACCGGGCCGCCGCACGACGGCCGGCCACGACTCCGGCACCGGCACTCTCCGTCACAACAGCCGGCCCGCTCCATGCATTCCCGACCTCACATTTCCGGACACCTCCCGATTCGGAAACGGTGGCCGGATCCGACCCCTACGACAGGACGCCCGTGGCCGCCAGTTGACGACATCCGTTCAGGTGAACGGCCCGCTGCGGGCGGATGTGGGCGACCGCCCTCTGCTCCCCCGCTCCTCCCCCGCGGCCGCCTCGCACTCCCCGGCGTCCCTGATCGTCAGCCAGGTCACGTCGCCTCCACCGCGGCCGGCAGGCAGGGCAGGCCCGGGCGGCGCGGGAGGAGGACGGTGCGCAGGAGGACGGGCGGGGTCATCAGGCGGGAGGGCGCGGCGGTGAGGCAGAAGACGTCGCGGAAGGCGGCGCCGACGACCGGGTCGATGGCGGCGCGGGCGGCGAGCCGGTCGAGGTACCACGTCGTCAGCCGCTCGCCGAGGCCCGCCTTGGTTTCCGTCCCGCGGACGTAGGGGCGGTCCGCGCCGACCGCCGCCGTCCAGGCGGTTTCGGCGGACCGGCTGATCGCCCGCTGGGCCCGGGCGAGCACGCCGGGCCCGAGGCCGCCGGCGGCGTCGAGGGTGTCCCGTACGGCCAGCGCGCCGAGCGCGGCCACCGACATGCCCTGGCCGTAGACGGGGTTGAAGGTGCAGTTGGCGTCCCCGAGGACGAGGAGGCCGTCCGGGGCGGCGCCGCGGCGCTCGTAGTGGCGGCGGCGGTTGCAGGTGTCGCGGAAGCCGTGCACCGGCGAGACCGGTTCGGCGTCGGCGAGCAGTTCGTGGACGCAGGGGTCGCCGATGGTGGCGGTGAAGGCGGCGAACTCCGCCCCGTCCGTGGGCGGGTGGTGCCCGTGCACTCCGGACAGGGTCAGCAGCCAGTTGCCGCCCTCCACGGGGACGTAGGCGGCGCCGCGCGGGCATCCGGGCCGGCCGGGGATGTTGACGCCCACCTCCGGTGCGCCGTCCGGGTCGGCGGGGCGGTACATCCGGGTGGCGTAGACGAGGCCGGAGTCGACGGTCTGCTCGTGCGGTGCCTCGCGGCCCAGTTCGGCGTACCACCGGGGCGTGCGGGAGCCGCGTCCGGAGGCGTCGACGACCAGGTCGGCGGCGAGCGTCCGGACCGCCCCGGCGGTGTGGTCGCCGTTGCGGGCGCGGACCTTGACGCCGGTGACCCGACGGGCGTCGCCGGTGAGGCCGACGGCCTCGGTCGCCTCCAGCACCTCGACGCGGGTGGCCGGATCGGCGGCGGTCAGGGCCCGCTCGCGGACGACGGCGTCCAGGACCGGCCGGGTGACGCTGAGCGTGGGATGCCGCCGCTCGTCGAAACGGCGCTGCCATCCGGTGGGCGTACGGGTGACCAGATCGCTCGGCAGATACAGGCTGCGGGCCCCGGCATCGGTGAGCGCGGCGACCGTGCCGGGCAGCAGCCGGTCCAGTGCGCGCTGTCCGCCGCTGAGGAGAAGGTGCAGGTGGCGGGCTTGCGGGACGCCCTTGCGGAAGATGTGGCCGGCCGGGTAGCGGTCGCGTTCGACGACCGTGATCGCCTCGACGTGGCCGCGCAGGGCGGTGACGGCGAGCATGCCGGCGAGTCCCCCGCCGATCACGAGGGCGGTCCGTCCGCGCCCGGTGTGCTCCGCCATGCGTACCCCTTCGCCGCTCTGGCCGTCCCGCCCCGCGGCCGGCCGTCGTCCCCGTCCCGGAACCTGATCACTGGTGCGCCTCAGCCTCCGCGCCCGCGCGCGCCCGTGTCAACGCCGCGTTCCCCACCCCGATCGGTTCACCTGCCGGGCGAGGGAACCTCCCTGCTCACACTGCTTCCTGACGCCGTGTGGGGGGTGGTCCGACGCATGACGGGGAACGGCCCGGACCGCGGGCGCGGGCGGTGGCGTCCCGGCCGCCCGGCCCCTCCCCCGCGCGTCACGCCAGTCCCTAACATCCCGATATGAGGCGAGTGTGCGTCTAGACTCCCGACGGCGGGCGCACCGCGGCCGCGGCCGCTCCCACCAGCACGGGACCCCTCTCACCAGCAAGGGATTCAGGGACGCTTGTGACCTTCCAGCAGGTATCTGAGCCATATGACGTACTCGTCGTCGGCGGATCGGGCGTGGACACGATCGTGCGGGTCAGTGCGCTGCCCGTACCTTCCGCCGACAGCCATGCAGTGCCGCCCATCCGCGAATGGGCCGGGCACACCGGTACCGGGGTCGCGCTCGGCTGCGCGGCGCTGGGACTCACCACCGGATTCGTGGACTTCCTCGGCGACGACCCACCGGGTGCCCTGGTCCGCGAACGGCTGGCCGGCAGCGGTGTGGACTTCCGCCCGCTGACCTCCCCGCACGGTACCCGCCGCGCGGTCAACCTCGTCTCGCCCGACGGCCGCCGGATGTCCTTCTACGACGCGCGCGACCCGCTCGACCTGCGGATGCCGCCCGAGCACTACCTCCCGCTGCTCCGCCGCACCCGGCACGTCCACCTCTCGATCAGCCACTTCGCCCGCTATCTCTTCGACGACATCGAGGCGCTGGGCGTGCCCGTCTCCACGGATCTGCACGACTGGGACGGCCTGACCGAGCACCACCGCGACTTCGCGTTCCGCTCGGACCTGGTCTTCCTGAGCACGGCGGGGGCCGGCGAGCGGATCAGCTCGATCATGCGGGAGATCATCCGCGAGGGCCGCGCCCAGGCGGTGATCGCCACCGCCGGCGCGGGCGGCGCCTACCTCCTCACCCCCGAGGACCGCACCCCGCGGCTGGTGCCGGCCGCCGTACCGCCCGGCCCGGTCATCGACAGCAACGGCGCGGGTGACGCCTTCACCTGCGGTTTCCTCTACGGCCGGCTGTCGGGCCGGGACCTGGAGGAGTGTGCGCGGCTCGGTGCCATGGCGGGCGCCCACGCCTGTACGGCGGCGGGCACCCACACCGCCCTCGCCGGACCGGACGACCTCGAGGCCGCCCCGCCCGCGCCGCCCCAGGTACCCGCCGCCGAGCCCGAGGTCTCCCCCACCGGGGCGTAGCCCACGGCGGCACCCGGGCGGATCCCCTGGCCGGCCGGACCCCCACTCCGGCACGGCCCGCGGGGCGGGGGCACCGGTGTCCGGCCGTACGGGGCTCCGCCGGGTCAGCCCTTGCGGCCCACCACCCCGTAGAAGATGGTGTTGTTGAGCTCTTCCGGGCCGGGCACGGGGCCGTCCGGGCGCCACAGCGGCACCCGTACGACACCCGGTTCGAGCGGGTCGAACGGCCCGAGGAGCGCCGCGATCTCGTCCTTGGTGCGCAGCGCGATCGGGGTGGTGGCGCTCTTGTAGACCTCCTCCACATGCGCCCGGGCGGCCTCGTCGACCCGGCCCTCGGCGTAGCCCTCGTACGGTTCGTAGGTGCTGTGCGAGAGCACCAGATGACTGCCGGCCGGTATGGCGGCGCCGAAGGCGGCGAGCAGTGCGGCGGGGTTGTCGTCATCCGTGAGGAAGTCCATCGCGCCGCCGATCAGCAGCCCCACCGGCTCGCCGAAGTCGATCAGCTCGCGCACCACCGGGTCGTCCAGGACGGCCTTGGGGTCGCGGAGGTCCCCGAGGGCGAAGGCGGTGCCGGGGTCGTTGGCGAGCCGGGCCCGGGCGTGGGTGGCGACGATGGGGTCGCTGTCGACGTACACCACCCGGGTCTCGGGGGCGGACTCCCGGGCCACCTCGTGGGTGTTGGGCGAGGTGGGGATGCCGATGCCGAGGACGAGGAACTGCCGGACGCCGGTGGCGACCACCGCGCGGACCGCGCGCGCGCGGAAGTCGTTGTTGGCGCGGACGCTGCCGCGGACCTGCGGGTGCAGTTCGATGACGCGGTCGCCGGCGACCCGGTCGACCTCGTAGTTGTCCCAGCCGCCGAGGAAGTAGTCGTACATCCGGGCCGGGTGCGGGCGGCTGGTGTCGATCTCCTCGGCGGCGAAGCCGAGGTGGTCCGGCCCGGGCGGGTACGGCCCGAACTCCGGGACGCCGGCGCCCTCCTCGGGAGGGCTGTGCTGGTCGGTCATGGCTCCTCCCTCAGTGCGCCGAACACGGCGCGGCGGAGAGCAGGAAGTCGGCGTGGCCGGCCTTCGCACCCTCGATGAAACTGACCATCTCGCGGTGGGTGTAGATCAGCGCGGGACCGTCCGGGTCGGTGGACTGCCGCAGGGCGACCCGGCCGTCGCGCAGGCGCATGGCCTCGACGCACTCGCCGCCGTTTCCGCCGCTCCAGGGCTTGTGCCAGCCGTCCGTGCCCAGCTCGTTGGCGGGCATGCCGTTGTAGATGCGTATGCGATCCATGGGGGGTTCAGATCTCCTTGCGAAAGCCACCCAGAATGGCCTCGGTGGTGTGTGCCGGCGCGGCCTGCGCACACATCCGGTCCAGGGCCTCCAGGAACTGCGAGACGTCGTTGCGCTGGTCGAAGTACACGCCTCCGACGAGGCTTTCCGCGTACGCGATGTCCGGGAGCTCCGGGATCGGGAAGCGGAAGATGTGGAACGGCCCGTACATGGCGGGGTGCGGGCCCGCGGCGAACGGCATCACCTGGAGCCGGACGTTCGGCATCGAGGTGGCTTCCATCAGCCGGGTGATCTGGTCGCGCATCACCTTGGGCCCGCCGATGGGCCGCCGCAGCACGGTCTCGTCCATGACCGACCACAGCATCGGGGCGTTCTCGCGGGTGAGCAGCGCCTGGCGTTCCATGCGCAGGGCCACGATGCGGTCGATGTCGGTGGGGGCGGCGTGCGGCATTCCGGCGCGCAGCACGGCAGCGGCGTAGTCCTCGGTCTGCAACAGGCCGGGGACGTAGTGCGGTTGGTAGGAGCGGATGAGGTTGGCTTCGCTCTCCAGGCTGACGTAGGCGCTGAACCACTCGGGGAGGACGTCGCGGAAACGGTGCCACCAGCCGGGGCGGTTGGCCTCGCGGGCCAGGGACAGGAAGCCGTCGATCTCGTCCTGGTCGGTGACGCCGTAGGTCGCCAACAGCTTCTCGACGTAAGGGATCTTGAGGCCGACCTCGGCCTTTTCCATGCGCCGTATCGTGGCGTGTGTCACATCGAGCGCGCCCGCCGCCTGCTCGAAGGAGAGCCCCGCCCTCTCCCGCAGATCCTGCAGTCGCTTGCCGAGCACCACCCGCAGGACGGTCGGTGCACCTGCAGACCGTGGGTCCGCCACGTCCGATCCCCTCCAACCAGCTTCAGTGTTCAGCAGTGTGTCATGCCGTCATCAGCTCGAACAGACTGCACTTTCAATTCTGCAAATTACAGAGTGATCCTTGCCAACGGTGAGCAACATCGCACATAGTTATGTCGTGGCTTCCTACAAAAACGCTCCGTCGTTAGGGCGATGCGGCGGATACCTCGCCCAGAGCCCGCAGGACGCGTTCCACTTGCCGGCGCGGCGCACGTCCGTGCCTGAGGCGCGCAAGCGCGTCAGCACGCTGCTGCGCGAGTGGGGCGCTGCCGAACAGGTCCGCGATGACGTGGAGTTGGTGGTCACCGAGCTGTTCACCAACGCGGTGCGGCACACCGACAGCGAGAAGGTCGGCTGCGAGATCACGGTCGTCGGCGGGCACATACGGATAGAGATCACCGACGAGGGCGGCCCCTGCACTTCCGCGCCGCACGCCCGGCTCGGCTCCCTCGACCAGGAGGGCGGGCGCGGCCTGTTCCTGGTCGGTGCGCTCTCCGACAGTTGGGGCACCCGCCCCGACGACGGCGGCCGGGGCCAGGTGGTCTGGGCCGACCTGCCGTACCGCACCGCGACCACGACCGCGACGCGCTGAAGGCCCCGCTCCGCCACGGGGGCGGCACGGGGCCTTGCGCTCGGGAAAGGGTTACAGCGGCAGCAGGTCGGGCCGCTTGGGTGCGACGTCGTCGCCGGAGGAGACGCCGCGCAGCCGGCGGCCGATCCACGGCACGAGGTGCTCGCGCGCCCAGTGGATGTTGTCCCGCCGCGCCTCGGCGGGAGTGCGCTCCGTCTCCGGCGGCCACGGCTGGTCCGGGTCGGCCGGCACCGCGAGGTCCAGCACCTGCGCGGCGCGCAGCGCCACCCGGGTGTGGCCGTCGGCCGACAGGTGCAGCCGGTCCTCGCTCCACGCCCGGCGGTCCTGGACGGACTTCAGCGACCACAGGTCGAGCACCGGGCAGTCGTGCCGGTCGGCGATGGCCCGGACATGGGCGGTGTACGTGGCGATCTTGCCGCGCAGATGCTTGAGGACCGGGACGCCCCGGGTGTCGAAACCGGTGCACAGCAGCACCGTCGGGACCGTCTCGCGCAGCGAGGCCACCGCCGCCTCATAGCGCTCGGCCACCGCGTCCGGGTCCGAGCCCGGTCGCAGGATGTCGTTGCCGCCGGCGCAGAAGGTCACCAGCTCGGGGGCGAGCTCCTTCGCCCTGGGCACCTGTTCCTCGATGATCCGGTCCAGGAGGCGCCCGCGCACGGCGAGGTTCGCGTAGCGGAAGTCCCCCTCGTCCCGCTGGTCGGCCAAGAGGACCGCGAGCCGGTCCGCCCAGCCGATGTACGCCCCGTCCGGACCAGGGTCTCCGACCCCCTCGGTAAAGCTGTCCCCGACGGCTGCGTACGACCCGATGGCGCTCTGGGCGCCGTTGCTGATGTTCTTCGAATCGTCTGCCACGTCAGGACATACTTCACCGCGAGAAGTGACCTACGCCACCGTAACCAGGGGTTGACGGGAGGTGATTAATACCACCAGGTCAAATTCTGCCCAAGTTGGAATAAGAATCGATCGGGAAGTGCTGCTTCAGCGCCACTCATAGGGCATCATGCGCGCCGTTGCGCCGGTGTTTCACGGCACTGCCACCTGATTGCGCATTGCACCAATGTCGTATCGTCGAAGGAGCCCTGTCTCGTCGACGAGCAGCGTCGGCGGCCGACCCCGAGGAGCGCCCGTGACGCAGCAGACGCCGCAGGTCCCCCAGTCCCAGCCGGAGCTCGCGGAGGTGCGCAACTTCCGCGACGTGGGCGGACTGCCGACCGTCGACGGGCGTCGCATCCGGCACGGACGGCTCTTCCGCAGCGGCCACCTCGCGCACGCCACCGAGGCGGACGCCGCGTTCCTCGCCGGCCTCGGGCTGCACACCGTCTTCGACTTCCGCAACGCCGCCGACATCAAGCTGGAGGGCCCCGACGTCACCCTGCCCGGCGTGCGGAACGTCAACATCCCGCTCACCGACCCCGCCGACGGTGCGGAATTCTGGACGATGGTACGGGACGGCGAGCTGGACCACCTCCGTGTCGCCCTCGGCGACGGCAAGGCCGCGGGCCGCATGACCCGCACCTACCGCGAGATCATCACCACCCGCACCGCGGACCACAGCCGGGTGCTGCACGCGCTCGCCGAGGACAGCGTGCCGGCGCTGATGCACTGCGCGGCCGGCAAGGACCGCGCGGGCCTGACCATCGCGGTCACCCTGCTCGCGGTCGGCGTGGAGCGGGACGCCATCGAGGACGACTACCTCAGGTCCAACGACCCCAGCGGGCGCTACAAGATCCGCCGCTCGGACAACTCCCCGGCCGGCATGTCGCCGGAGATCCTGGAGCTGCTCGCGCCGCTGTTCGGCGCGCACCTCGACTACCTCACCGCCGCCTTCGACGCGATCGAGGAGACCTGGGGCTCCACCGAGTCCTACCTCACCGACGGCCTGAAGCTCTCCCCGGCCGTCCGCGAGCAGCTGCGCCACCGCCTGCTGACGGACTGACGCCCGCGGGACGGAGTCCCGCACCCTTTTCGGGGGCCGGCGGACCGTCGGCCCCCGGGTGCGGTCAGCGGTTGGCGACCGCCTGTTTGACCAGCGTCCGCCCGAAGTCCCACAGCAGGCCGCCGCCGCTGTGGGCGTCGTCCATGACGGCGGTGAACGCCTGGACGAACCGGTCCACTTCCCGTTCGCCGATGATCAGCGGCGGAATCAGCTTGATGACCTCCAGGTGGTCGCCGGAGACCTGGGTCAGGATGCGGTGGCGCTGGAGCAGCGGCACCACGACCATCTGCGCGAACAGCCCCTTGCGGGCGGCCTGCAGCATCGTCCAACGGCTCCGCAGGCCAAGGGACTTGGGGCGGCCGAACTCGATGCCGATCATCAGGCCGCGGCCGCGCACCTCGTGCAGCAGCTCGTAGCGGTCGACCAGCGCGGCCAGCCGGGAGCGCAGCAGATCACCGGTCCGCCGGGCGTTGGCGACGATCCCCTCGTCCGCCATCACCGAGAGGACCGCCAAACCGGTCGCCATCGCCTGGGCGTTGGCGCCGAAACTGGCGGAGTGCACCAGCACCCGGTCCATGGACGAGTAGACCTTCTTGAAGATCCACTCCTTGCCCAGGGTGGCGCCGACCGGGACGTAGCCGCCGGAGAGTGCCTTGGCGACGCAGACCAGGTCCGGTTCCACGCCCTCCTCGTGCTGGTAGGCGAAGAAGTCGCCGGTGCGGCCGAGGCCGGTCTGCACCTCGTCGGCGATCAGCAGCGCCTTGTGGCAGTGCAGCAACTCCTGGGCGGCGCCCAGGAATCCCGGCGGTGCGGGGGTGACGCCCTTGCCCTGGACGGGCTCGACGACGAAGGCCGCCACGTCGCCGCGCCGCAGCTCCCGCTCCAGCGCGGCCAGGTCACCCATCTCGACGGCGGTGTCCGGCAGCAGCGGGGCGAAGCCGTCCCGGAAACCGTCCTCGCCGTTGACCGAGAGCGAGCCGGTGGTCAGGCCGTGGAAGGCGTGGGTGCAGTAGAGGACGCGCGGGCGGCCGGTGGCGTAGCGGGCGAACTTCAGGGCGGTCTCGACGGCCTCGGTGCCGCTGTTGCCGAAGAAGACCCGGTCCAGGTGGGGAGCGTGGCGCAGCAGCTGCTCGGCGAGCAGTCCGGGCAGCGGCGGGCAGTCGAAGCGGGTGAGGTCGGCGAGCTGGGCGTCCAGCACGTCGTGCAGGGCCTGGCGGACGACCGGGTGGTGGCGGCCCAGGCCCATCACCCCGAAGCCGGCGAGCATGTCGAGGTAGTCCCGGCCGTCGGCGTCGTAGAAGTAGGCGCCCTCGGCCCGTTCGTAGACCTTGTCGAAGCCGAGGGTGTGCAGCATCCGCGGGAGTTGGTGGTTGAGATGGCGGCTGTGGAGTGCGTAGCGCTCGCCGCCGCGTTCGGCGAGCAGCCTGGTCAGGTCGAATCCGGTCACGGGGTGTTCTCCTCACGGGCGGCGGGCCGCGCCGCTCCAAGCCGGGCCGGCGGCACCGGAAGGCTCCGGTGCCGCCCGCGCTCCGCTCGCCGCGTCATCCGCGGTTGCCGCCGACGGTCTCCCTGGCCGCCCGCAGGGACTCCTTCAGGGAGCCCATGGTGGCCAGCACCGCGGTGGGCTCGTAGCCGCAGTGCGCCATGCAGTTGGCGCACCGCGGGTCCTTGCCCCGGCCGTACTTCTCCCAGTCGGTCTCCTCGATCAGCTCGCGGTACGTCGGGACGTAGCCGTCGCTCATCAGGTAGCAGGGGCGCTGCCAGCCGAAGAGGGAGTAGTTGGGGATCGCCCAGGCGGTGCACGGGAAGTCCGCCTTGCCCTCCAGGAAGTCCAGGAAGAGGGGGCTGTGGTTGAGCCGCCAGCGCTGCCGGTTGCCGCCGGCGAACGCCTTCCGGAACAGCTCCCGGGTCTGCTCGACGCCGAGGAAGTGCTCCTGGTCGGGGGCCTTCTCGTAGGCGTAGGCGGGCGAGAGCATCATCTCGTCGACCTTCAGGTCGTCGTTGAGGAAGTTGAGGACCTCGATGATGGTCTGCGGGGTGTCGGTGTTGAAGAAGGTGGAGTTGGTGGTGACCCGGAATCCGTGCCGCTTGGCCTCCCGGATGGCCGCCACCGCCTCGTCGAACACGCCCTCCTTCGCGACGGATTCGTCGTGGCGCTCCCGCATACCGTCGATGTGCACCGCGAAGGCGAAATACGGCGAGGGCTTGAATTTCTCCATCTTCTTCCGCAGCAGCATCGCGTTGGTGCACAGGAAGACATACTTCCGGCGGGCCACCAGCTGCCGCACGATCTCGTCGATCTGAGGGTGCATCAGGGGCTCGCCGCCGGCGATGGAGACCATCGGGGCGCCGGACTCCAGCACCGCGCCCACCGCCTGGGCCACCGGCATCCGTTGCTTCAGCACGCCGGCCGGATGCTGGATCTTCCCGCAGCCCTCGCACTTCAGGTTGCAGGCGAAGAGCGGTTCCAGTTCGACAATCAGCGGGAACTTCTCCCGTTTGCGCAGCACTTTCTGTTCAAACAGATAGGTTCCGACCCGAATGGTCTGGCGGAGCGGCATGGCCATCTGGCTCACCTCCTGGGGAGCAGCAAAGAACGGTGCCATTCAAAGAAAACAGGAAATACCGAGCGCAGCACGCGGAAGGCATGTATTCCACCGCGTACCGTCCCGATGCGCACGAGTTCGTGTTCCGGGGCGTCCACGACCACCCGGACGGCGGCAACCGCGGGACTGCCGCAGCGCACCGCCGTCCGGAGCGTGGCGGCCGACTCCATGTCCACCGCGATCGCCCCCTCGGCGTGCAGCGCGGCCCGCTCGGCGCCCCGGACGACGTGGTCGGAGCCGCGCAGCAGGCCGGTGTGCACCCGCAGTCCGCGCTCCCGCAGGGCGCGCACCAAGGGGCCGTTGTCCCGGCAGGTCACATCGGGCGCGCCGGGCCGGTGGTCCCGGGTGGCCTCGGCGACGATCACGTCCCCGGGACGCGTACCGGGGACCAGCCCGGCGCAGAAACCGCTGGCGACGACGGGGGAACCCGCCGTGGCCGCGCCGGCGCCCAGCGCGGCGGCCACGGCGCGTTCCGCCGCCTGCGGCCCCATGCCGGTGCGCAGGGTGACCACGGGCGGTTCGGCCGCCCCGTGGTCACCGCCCCGCAGCGCGAACCGTTCGATGCCGAGCGCGCAGGCGACCAGCAGCGGCGGTTCCGCGTCCGGCGGGGGCCGTCTCGGCATCAGTCCCCCACCGGTGCCCCGGCGGCCTGGCCGGTGGCCGGTCCGCCGTGGACGTAGCGGCCGAGGGCGGTCAGCGGGAAGACCTGGCGGTAGAGGTGGTAGTTGATGGAGAAGTCCCACGGGAAGCCGGTGCCGGTGAAGTACGGCTCGTCCCAGGAGCCGTCCGGCAGCTGGGTCTCCACCAGCCAGCGCACCCCGCGGCGGACCGCCTCGCCGTCCCGCTCGCCGGCCGCGAGCAGCGCCATCAGCGCCCAGGCGGTCTGCGAGGCGGTGGAGGCGCCGCGCCCGGCCCAGCCCTCCTTGTCCTGGTACGAGCGCTGGTCCTCGCCCCAGCCGCCGTCGTCGTTCTGCACCCGCTCCAGCCAGCCGACGGCCCGGCGGACCGCGGGATGGGAGGCGGGGATGTCGGCGGCGGTCAGGGCGGGCAGCACCGACCCGGTGCCGTAGACGTAGTTGGTGCCCCAGCGGCCGAACCAGGCGCCGCTGGGCTCCTGTTCGGCCAGCAGCCAGGCCAGGCCACGGCGGGTGCGGGGGTCGTGCGCCCGGCCGGTCTCGGCGAGCATCTCGACGACATGGGCGGTGACGTCGGCCGACGGCGGGTCGATGACCTCGCCGAAGTCGCAGAACGGCAGCCGGTTGGGGAACGGGCTGGTGTTGTCGGCGTCGAACGCGCCCCAGGCGCCGTTCTTCGACTGCATGCCGGCGTTCCAGCGGACCGCGCGGTCGACGGCGGCCTGGACCCGGTGCGGGTCGGGGTGCCTGACCCGGAGCAGCGCCAGCACCACCTCGGCGGTGTCGTCGATGTCCGGGTAGTTGTCGTTGTGGAACTCGAACGCCCAGCCACCGGAGGGGAGTTCGGGGCGTTGCACGGACCAGTCGCCGGGCCGGTCGATCTGTTCGCCGAGCATCCAGTCGGCGGCGCGGAGCAGTTGCGGGTGGTCGGCGGGCACCCCGGCGTCGGCCAGCGCGATGGTGGCCAGGCAGGTGTCCCAGACCGGCGACTGGCACGCCTCGATCATCCGGGCCCCGTCCTCGCGCCAGACCGCGAACCGGTCCAGGGACGCAAGGCCGGCCCGCAGCACCGGGTGGTCGAGGTCGTAGCCGAGCAGGTGCAGGGCGATGACGGAGTAGACGGCGGGGGGCTGGATGCCGCCCCAGCAGCCGTCGTTCTCCTGCCGTTCGACGATCCAGCGGGCGGCCGAGCGCATCGCGGCGGCGCGCGGCCGGCGCAGGGCGACCTTGTGGTACAGGTGCAGCGCCTTGTCCAGGCGCTGGAAGAGGCCGTCCCAGCTCGCGACGGGGGCGAGCGGCCGCGGCGGGTTGGGGTCGCGGGGATCCGCATGCAGCTCGTCGAGGGCGAACGGCGCCGGGCGGACGGGGCGTTTGGCCGAGACGATGGTCAACGGCACTATGGTCTGCCGGGCCCAGCAGCCGAAGGCGTGGATGCTGAGCGGGAACCACTTGGGGAAGTAGATGAGTTCCGGGGGGAGTTCGGGCAGGTCGTCCCACTTCCACCAGCCGAAGAGGGCGAGCCAGATCCGGGTGAAGACGCGGGCGGCGGCGATGCCTCCGTGCGCGCGGATCCAGGCGGCGGCGGTGGCCATGTGCGGGGTGTCCGGCGCGTCGCCGGCCAGCCGCAGCGCGACGTACGCCTCGATGGTGGTGGAGAGTTCGCCGGGGCCGCCGTAGAAGGTGGCCCAGGTGCCGTCCGCGCGCTGCTCGCCGCGGATGTGGCGGCCGGCGGCCTCGGTGAGCTTGGGGTCCTGGATGCCCAGGAACTGACGGAGCAGCAGGTCCTCGGCGTCCATCGTGACGTTGGTCTCGAGGTCGCCCTTCCACCAGCCGGCGGGGTCCTGCAAGGAGAGCAGGTGATCGGTGGCGCGGGCGGTCGCCTCCCGCGCGGCCTCCGCCGTGTCCTGCAGCACGGTGGTGGTCCTGGTGGCCGAGGAGCTCCGGGGCGGGCGGGGCCCGGCGCTGCCGTCGGTCGTCGCTGTCATGGCTTCCCCTTCTGCAGTGAATCTGTCGACGTGCTCAGGGATTCCGTCGGCCGGCGCCGGAGCGGCGCCGGCCGGCGACTGCGATCTAGTGCGTGTTGATGGCCATCATCTCTCTCGTACGACGACGAAGTCCGCGAGCGCGACGAGCTGCCCGCGGATCGATTCGGGCATGTCGATCTCGTCCAGCGCGGCGATCGCGGTGGCGTGCTGGCGGCGGGCCTCCTGGGAGGTCCACTCGCGGCCGCCGGCCTCCTCGATCAACGCCGCGCGGGAGGCGAACTCTTCCTCGGTGAAGTCGGCGATCTCGGTCTCGCTCTTCTTGGCGTCGGCGGCCAGGATTCCGGCGAGCCGCTCGGAGGCGGGCCCGCCGGCCGCGAGCGCGGCGACGACCGGCAGCGACTTCTTGCGCTGCCGCAGATCGCTCCAGGTCTGCTTGCCGGTGGCCTCCGGGTCGCCCCAGATGCCCAGCAGGTCGTCGACGGCCTGGAAGGCGAGGCCGAGGTGGTAGCCGTACTTCTCCAGGATGTCCGCGGTGCGGTCGTCGGCGCCGCCGAGGACCGCACCGATGGAGACCGCGCAGGCGAGCAGGGCACCGGTCTTGTTGCCCTCCATCTCCAGGCACTCCTCGACGGTGACCCGCTCGCGGTGCTCGTAGGAGATGTCCTGGGCCTGACCGTCGATCAGCTTGCGGGTGGCCAGGGTCAGCCGGCGGGTGGCGCGGCCGGCGTCGACCGTGCCGAGCTCCAGCAGTATTTCGTTGGCCAGCGCGAACAGCGCGTCGCCGACGAGGATGGCCTGGGCGGGGCCGTGCACCTTCCAGACCGTGTCGCGGTGCCGGCGCTGCTCGTCGCCGTCCATCAGGTCGTCGTGCAGCAGCGAGAAGTTGTGCACCAGCTCGACGGCGACCGCGCCGGGCACGCCGACCTCAGGGGCGGCGCCTGCGACCTCGGCGGACAGCAGGGCGAGCGCGGGCCGGACGGCCTTGCCGCTGTCACCGGCGGTGGGGTTGCCGGCCGCGTCGATCCACCCGAAGTGGTAGGCGGCGACGGTGTCCATGGGAGGGGCGAGCCTGGCCACGGCGGCACGCAGCACGGGAGTGGCGAGTGTCCGCCCGCGCTCCAGCAGCGCGGTGACGCTCGCGGTGTCGATAGCCGGGGAAGCCACGGTTTCTCCTCTGTTTCCGATGCTTGTGCTCGTGCGAGCGCCCGTACGCCTGGTCATGCCGCCTCCGGTGGCAACTGGCCGTGGGGGACGCCGAGTTCGGTGAGTGCCTCACGGGCGGCGGCGGTGCCGCTGCGGACAGCGCTCTCCATGGTCGCGGGCCACCCGGTGGCGGTCCACGCACCGGCCAGGAACAGGCCGGGGACTTGGGTGCGGGCGGCCGGGCGGAGCCGGCCGACGCCCGGTGCGGGCGCGAAGGTCGCGGTGCGCTCGCGGGTGACGAAGAAGTCGAGGATCCGGGCGCCCCGGGCGGCCGGCAGCAGGCGTTCCAGCTCGGGGAGGTAGCGGGCACGGAGCTTGGCGACCGGCTGGTCGATCTCCTCCTGTGCGGCGGACTGCGACAGGGCCAGGTACTGGCTGCGTTCGTTGCCGACGGTGCGCGCCAGGCCGGAGGCGCCGGTGCGGTCGAAGACCCACTGGACCGGGGAGCCGATGGCGGCGAAGAACGGGCGGCGCAGCACCTTGCGGTCGTAGACGACGTGGACGTTGAGGATCGGGGCGGTGCCGATGTCCAGCAGCCGGTCCTTGGCGGGCAGCGCACCGTCGGGCAGCAGGGCGTGCGCCTCGCGCTGCGGTACGGCGAGGACGACGGTGTCCGCGGTGAGCGTCTCCCGGCCGTGCGGGCCGTTCTCCACCGCGACCTGCCAGCCGGCGCCGTCGCGGGTGACGGCGGCGACGCGGGTGCGCAGTGCGACCCGGACGCCGGCCGTGCGCAGCGCGGCGGCGGCGCGGGTGTCGTGGAGGTCGCCGAGCGGGACCCGGGCCCAGCCGATGTCGGCGGCGCCGGGGGCGGAGAGCAGGCCGGTCTTGAAGACCTTGGCGGCCAGCCCCAGTGAGGCGTCGCCGGCCGGGGCGTTAAGGGTGGCGATGCCGACCAGGTCCCACAGTGCCTCGACGGCGCGCTGGCTCTGGCCGTGGCGGCGCAGCCAGCTGCCGAAGTCGGTGGCGTCCAGCGCCGGGTCGGCCGGGTCCAGCCGGCCGAGGGCGAGGGTGGCGCGGACCACGCCGGCGCGTTCGGCGGGCGAGAGGTGCGGGTAGAGCGCGAGGCTTCTGGCCAGGTGGAGCGGGACCGGCAGCGCGGTGCGGCGGAGCCGGCCGAGCCGTGCCCGGCCCCGGGCGCCGACCGGGTCCAGGACCGGTACGTCCATGCGGTCCTGGACGGGCGCCAGGTCCTGCGCGCCGAGCCGTGCCAGGTGGTCGCCGTAGGCGGTGCAGCAGCGCAGGTAGACGTGCTGGCCGTTGTCGACGGTGAGCGGGCCGGCGGCGGAGTCGCGGCGGAACGAGAAGACCAGGCCGCCCAGGCGCGGCCGGCCCTCGATCAGGGTGACCCGCAGGCCCGCGTCGGCCAGTGCCAGCGCCGCGGTGGTGCCGGCCAGTCCGCCCCCGACGACCACCGCGGCCGCCCCTTCGGGACGGCCGGAGGGGCGGGCGGAGTCGGGTCCGGGCAGCGTCGTTCCCGCTGTCATGTGCTCTCCCCCCTTACGCCCGTCATAGACGCAGCCGTCCGGCGAAGGGTTGCCCGCCGCACCGACGCCGGACCGTGGTCGCCCTCCGCGGAGCGGCCCGACATCCACGCCGCGGTCCGGCACCTCATCCACGCCTCCTGCTCACGGCCTGCCGGCGGCCGATCGCCCGGGCGTCGAGCCCGGAGAGCCCACGCACCGCGACGAACGCCTTCTCCCGGCCGGGCAGCGAGACCCGGCCGCGGAGCACCGCCTCCGGGTCATCGGCGATCCGCGACAGCAGCCGGTGGTAGATGCCGGCCATCGCCGCCACGCAGGCGCCGCTGCGCCGGTCGAGCATCGGAAGCAGCCGGAAGCCGTCCGCGAACAGGGCGCGGGCCCGCCGGACCTCGAACTGCACCAGGCCGGCGAAGTCGGCGCCGGGCGGCGGCACCGGGCCGTGGAACCCCGCCGAGCAGCCGAACTTGGCGAGATCCTCGGCCGGAAGGTACGTCCGCCCGTTGCCCGCGTCCTCGCGAACATCCCTGAGGATATTGGTGAGTTGGAGCGCGAGCCCGAGCGTATCGGCGTACTCCGGGGCGCGTTCGGCGTCGAGCGCGCCGGGTACGGTGCCGAACACACCGAGGGAGAGCCGGCCGATCGCCCCGGCGACGCAGCGGCAGTAGACCTTGAGTTCGTCCCAGGTCTCGTAGGTCTCGCCGCGGACGTCCGCCAGCACCCCGTCGATCAGCTCGTCCAGCCCGCCGAGCGGGATGGGGAAGCGCCGCGCGGCGTCGGCGAGCGCGACCGCCACCGGGTCGGTGTCGTCCTCGGCGATCCGGCCGTCCCTGACGCGCGCGAGCAGGGCGCGGGTCTCCTCCAGGCGGCGGGCCTTGGCGTCGGGCTCCAGGGCTCCGTCGCCGATGTCGTCGACCCGGCGGGAGAACGCGTAGAGCGCCGACATGGCCTGCCGCTTGTCGGCCGGCAGCAGCCGGATCCCGTACGCGAAATTGCGCGCCTGCTGCCCGGTGACCGTTTCGCAGTAGCGGTACGCAGCGAGCACCGGCGCGGGCATCTGTGCGGTTGCCTCCACGGTCCGGCTCACCCCTCTCGTCGCAGTGTCGCCCCTACCTCGCGCAGCAGGCTGAGCTTGGCCGGCTTGGGCGGTCCGGGGAGTACGTCGTGATCGGCGGCGGCGACCGCCTGGAGGGCGGCGCGCCCGCCGGCGACGAAGCCGGCCAGCAGCAGCTTGAGTCTGCCGTGCACGCTACCCACCAGCGGCGCACCCTCATCCAGCAGCTCACCAGCGCGTTCCGCCTCGAAGGCGATCAGTGCGCGCACCGATGCGCCGCCGGTGGGCTTCGCCAGGTCGTCCTCGGTGACGCCGAAGCGCTTCATGTCCTCGTCGGGGAGGTAGATCCGGTCCCGGCCGAGGTCCTCGGCCACGTCCTGGATGTGCTCGACGAGCTGGAGCGCGGTGCAGACGGCGTCCGAGAGCCGGATGCGCTCGGGGCTGGAGGTGCCGGTGACGCCGAGGACGAGCCGGCCGACGGGGTTGGCGGACAGCTCGCAGTAGGCGGCCAGGTCGCCGTAGCTGGCATAGCGGCTGATCCGCTGGTCCTGGCGGTTGGCCTCGATCAGGCCGAGGAAGGGCTCGGGGCTGAGCGCACAGCGGCGGACGGTCGGGCCGAGGCGGCGCATCAGCGGGTGCTTGGGGCCGGGGGCGCGGTCGCTGAAGACCCGGTGCAGGTCCGCCTCCAGGGCGTCGAGCAGCGCCGGGCGGTCGTCGTGCTGGGCGCGGTCCAGGCCGAGGAGGACGGCGTCGCCGCCGCCGGGGGCCAGGTCGCCGTCGCCGATGTCGTCGACGAGACGGGCGAAGCCGTACAGGGCCATCAGGTCGGCGCGCCAGGCGCGGGGCAGGAAGAACGGTGCGACCGGGAAATTCTCGTGCGCGGCCTGATCGAGCACGGTGCGTGTGTGGTCCTTCCCGCCACTCACCGCCACCCTCCGAAGGAAGGCGCGACGCGCCTGCTCGTCTCCTCGGCTCACCGGGGGCTACCCGGCGCGTTGTGGAGCCGGAGCGAACCAGTAGCCATTGCCGTCACGTCTCCCGTTCTACACCGCCAGACCAAAACATCCCATTTCGGACACGCCGCAGCCGGCGACGCGCTCCGCTCGAGCCCTCGCCGCCCGCCTGGGTGCACTTTGCCCGACTTTGCACCACTTGTGCTGTTCAGTACCCGTACAGCTTACGCCGTACATCTGTGAGACGTCCGCGCGGGTGCCGGAGCCCCGGGCAATGATCCGGTCAACATCGCCGGGGACCCAACTGTTCCCGGCCCCCACGGAGTTGACCGTTCCGTCACACTCGAAGACCCCCGCGAACGGACTCGCGAGGGCCTCCTGCGGCAGATGGGCTATTTGCCCGTCTCCTTCTCGTACGCCTTGATGACCTCGTCCGTCGGGCCGTCCATCAGCAGCTCGCCCCGCTCCAGCCACAGCACGCGGTCGCAGGTGTCCCGGATCGAGTTGTTGTTGTGGCTGACGAGGAAGACCGTACCCGCTTCCTTGCGCAGTTCGCGGATGCGGGCCTCGGAGCGCTTCTGGAAGGCGCGGTCGCCGGTGGCCAGCGCCTCGTCGATCAGCAGCACGTCGTGGTCCTTGGCGGCCGCGATGGAGAACCGCAGCCGGGCCGCCATACCGGACGAGTAGGT
>NZ_KB891950.1 GCF_000373585.1 Streptomyces sp. MspMP-M5 | reverse complement strand
TGTCACGGCGCTCGCCGAGGCCATGCGCGCCCCGGAGCAGAACGCCGTCGGTATCCCGGGCGCGTACACCGCCCCCTGGCGCCAGCCCTGGTCGCCGCTGTTCTTCGAGTGGAAGGTCGACTACTTTCCCATCGAGTGGCAGGGCGACCCGGGCGGTGCGGGCGCCGGGCGCGCCAACTGGAGCTTCGACGGGACCTCCTACCGCTGGCTCGGCACCGGCGCCCACCCGGTACCTGTCAGCCTGCGCGGCCGCCAGTTCCTCACCCCCACCCCTGGGAAGACCACGGCCGCCGCGCTGCGCCAGTACGCCCGGACCCACCCGGGACCGGCCGCCGGCGCCCTGCGCGCCCTGGCCCGGCAGGCCGACGACGCCGACCTGTTCGCGCAGCCGCTCGTCGGCTTCACCGAGCAGCTCACGGCGCGCGGCCACACCCCGGCCTCCCTCAACCCGCACTCCCGGCTCTCGCCCGACCTGCGCACCGCGCTCACCGAGGCGGCCGCCCGTACCCTGCCGCCCGACCCCGGCGCCCGGCCGCGCCCCTTCACCGGCTGGAACGCCTCCCTCTACCAGCCGCTGCGCGCCGGGCAGTTCGCCTTCCAGCGGCTCGCCGTGATCGACCGCTTCGGGCACACCCTGCCGGCGATCTTCCCGGACCCGCGCGCCCTGCTGTTCGCGGCCGGCAACGAACCCGGCGACGTCATCGGCGTCGGCGTCCCCGCCCGCCGCTTCGCCCCCGAGCTCCCCGCGGAGCTGACCCCCTCGCTCAGGAACCCGGCCGACCCCGCCCAGGGCCATCACACCATCAACCCGCCCACCTGGTACCGCTTCACCCAGCTCACCCCGCGCCTGGTCCAGCCGGCCCGCGCCGCGTTCACCCTGCTCGACGCCCGCGACGACCTCAACCCGCTCACCACGTCGAGCGACCCGGACACCACGGCCGTCGCGGCCTGGCTCGTCCCCGGCTACCTGGACCGGGCGCTGTACGCCTACGCACCGGACGGGTCCCCGCTCGGCGAGCTGCGCACCACGCTCCCGCCCGACGGCGTAACCCGGGCCACCTGGCACCCGCTGCCGTACTCCCGCTACCGCACGATCGACGAACTGCGCGACTCCTACCCGCACTTGCACGACTTCCTGGTCGCCCTGACCGCCGCCGACCGGGGCCCGGCCGCCCTGCGCGCCCTCCTCACGGTCATCGACCGCACCCTGTCCACGACCGCCCCCCTGGGTGACGCCCCGCCGCCGCACACCCCGAGCGTGCTGCTCGGCCGTCCGCTCGCGCTCCTGCGCGTCCGCCTCGGCATCGACCTGGACGGCCCGCCGTACGCCGATCCCGCCTGGCGGAACCTGCGCGAGGGGACCCCGCCCGGCTACCCCGCCTACCGTTGGCCGGTCCGGCTCGGCGAGCGGAACGAGCTCGCGGACGGCCTCGTCGGCTACTTCCACGGCGACCACCGCGCCACCGACTACAGGCTGCTGCACACCGTGCTCGACACCTCCGAACTCCCCGACGAGGCCCGCGACTACTTCGCCCCCATCGGCACCGGGGCCTCCCTCACGCTGCCCGCCCGGCCGCCCGGCAGCGACCCCGAGAACCGCGACGCGGCCTTCCTCACCCTGCTCGCGGACCCGCGCGGCACCGTGCACGCCACCACTGACATCCTGCCCACCGCGGAGGTACGGCTGCCCGCCCGGCTCGTCGAACCTCCCCTCGCCGAACTCCCGGTGTCCTTCCGGCTGGGCCCGCTGCCCACCACCCCGTACGCGCCCGAACCGGACCCCGCGGGCAACGGCGGCCGCACCGCGCACCCGCCGGCACTCCTGCTGCCCCGCCCCTCCGACCGGCACGGCACCTGGACCTGGGTGGAGAGCGCCACCGGCGACCGGTGGACCGAGGCCGACACCTACGCCGCCGACGGCCGGGCCCACCACCCGCACCCGGCCCCCGCCCTGCGCACCGGCCGCCTCACCCTCCGCCCCACCTCCGCCGACGACACCGAAGGAGACCGCCGATGACCGACGCGCCCCGATTGGATCAGGGCCCCCTGCTCACCTATGCCCTGACGACCGTCCCCAACCCGCTCACCGCCAGCCCGCCGAACGTCAAGCCGGGCGACGAGGACGAGAACTCCTACGCCGACATCGACCTCGTCATCTCCAACAGCGGCAGCACGCCCGTACGGTGCAGCAAGATCGCCATCGTGCTGCCCGTCGGCACCCTCGCCCAGGACCTGGCGCTCACCGGCGAGGGCATCTCCGCCTACGTCGAACCCGACTCGGGCTGGACCGTCGTCGACGTGCAGTCCGACGTCCTGCTCGCGGTGCCGACGGCGGAGACCGCGGTGTTCCCGGCGGCGGGCGAGGCGGGACCGTCGAAGGTGCGGTTCAGTCTCGCGCCGCAGGGCGGGGAGAGCGAGGTCACCGTCGACGGGCTGTACCTCACGATCCGCCGCATCATGGTCAGCGACAAGGCGGGCGTCGCCAGGATCGAGATCGAGGAGTGGGCGACGACGGAGGGGGCGATCCCCGACACGCCCCGCAGCACGACCCTGGACGTCGCGAAGTTCCCGTTCCGCAGCGGGGCTGACCCGGCCCCCGGCATCGGCCGTGCCCTCGTCGCCCTCAAGAGCCAGGGCGGTCCGCCGGCCACCCGCATCGCCGCGAACGCCCCGGTCCGTCTTGAGTGGCACCACGTACGGGGCGACAACCACGAGCTGTACATGGACGACCGGCGCATCACCGACGCCGCGATCGCGGGCGGCAGCACGTACGACGTCCCGGCCGACACCCTGCGGCGCGACACGGCGTTCGCCCTGAAGACCGTCACGCCCACCCCCGACGGCGGCTTCGTGGTGCGCTGGGACCACCTGACCGTGTGCGTCACGGACCAGACACTGGCCCAGCTGACGGTCAGCGGCGCCCTCCAGGCCAACGGCAGCCTGACGACGGGCAGCACCTCCGAGACGAAGTTCAACCACCCCGTCTCGGTCCTCAACGGCAAGAAGCTGACGGCGACGGGCGAACTGCGCGTCGACGGGAACGTCTCGGTCGGCGGCACGGCTGAGATCACCGGGAAGCTGACGGCGGACGGGGACGTCCAGGTGAACAAGTCCTTCAAGACGGGCAGCGCCGGCGAGTCCGTCTTCTACCACAACGTCACGGTCTACACGCCGAGCAAGCTCGTCGTCGGCAAGGACATGCAGGTCAACGGCAGCGTCACCGGCTCGCTCAAGGTCACGGGCTCGCTGAAGGCCGACGGCGACGTCACGCGGGGCGGCAAGGGCGTCCTCGCCCACAACGACACGATCAGCATGAGCAACACGTTGTACGGGGGCTATCTCTACGCACCGTCCTACGACTACGACCGTGACCGTGGGTACATCTTCCGGTGGAAGCCGGGCAATCCGATCAACAACGGTTTCTGGAAGGTCGAGCGGAACTCCACCACCGCGGAGGCCCCCCAGGGCCTCCCGGCCGCCGAGGACACCATCAGCTCGGAGCCCCCGGCCGGGCAGTGAGCCGATCCGGGTGATCACGCGGAGCGATCGGGTGCGTCCGTAAGAAGCCGTCCGAAGGCAGGGCCTCTTGCCGGCTCGGAGTTGCAAAGCCAACCCGAGCAGCAAGGGGCCCTGTTGCTGCAGTCTGGCGGGCTGACCGTGGGGTGTCCTTTGCGTTGGGGCCGGGCACCGTTCGCTGCCGCGAGTGCAAAGTTGATCACGGGGGTGGTTGTCGTCGGACGACCTGCCCTGGGCTTTACCACTCGGGTGCCTGATGCGCTCCCCTTAATCGCCAGGTTAGGGGGGTCTTTGGGGTGGGCTAGGGGTGGCTGGTGAACTGCGGCCGAACGTTGAATGAACGGCATGCAGGGAGCGCGCGATCGAGGGGTCCGCGACAGCGCTCGCCAGAACGTTGCAGGAGTTACCAAAAATGGCTGAGCAAACTGCCGCTGTCGTGATCATGGGTGTCGCACGAGCCGACGCGTCGTCGCGCGCCCCGGAGGCCGCGGCGCTGTGGGCCGCCATCGAGGACGCCGGGATCGTGCCCGGCCCTCATTGTGCGGTGACGGTGTTGAGCGGTGGCCCGCTTCCCGAGTTGGACGGCATCGGCGGCGTCGAGGTCGTATCCGGCCACGAGGACGAGCCCTGGGCGGAGGCGCGGGCGGTGCTCGCGGAGGGCGCGGCGTCGGCGGTGGCCGTGCAGGTCGCCGGGGAGGGCGCGGCGAGCGTCGCGGTGGTGTTGGCGCTCGGCGGTGACGGTGGGCGCTATGGCGTTCTCGGTGACGCGCCGGCGACGCAGCTTTCTGCCATGGAGCCCGCACCGCTTCCGTCGGCTTCGCAGTCGGCCTTGCTGTCGGCTTCCGGGCGGGACTCGGCGTCGTCGTTTTCGTCGCGCGTGCCGTTGTTGGTCTCCGGTCGGAGTGAGGCGGGGCTTCGGGAGTATGCCGGGCGGCTCGTCGAGCACCTTGACGCACACCCCGGGCTCGCTGCGGCCGACGTGGCGTACACACAGCTGGTCTCCCGCACCGTGTGGCCGCGTCGTGTGGCGCTGCCCGGGGGGACGCGGGAGGAGCAGCTGAGCGGGCTGCGTGCGCTGGCCGCGGGCGAGCCGGTCAGCGGGGCGGTGCACGGCGTCGCCCTGGAACCGCAGTCCATGGTCTTCATGTTCCCCGGGCAGGGCGGCCAGTGGGCCGGCATGGGACGCGAACTGGCCGAGCAGAGCGCACACTTCGGCGCCGAGCTGGACGCCTGCGACCGGGCGCTGCGCCAGTACGGCGATGTGCCGTTGAGGGACGTGCTGTCCGGCGAGGTGCCGCTGGACCGCATCGACGTGGTCCAGCCCGCGATGTTCGCGGTCATGGTCGCGCTGGCGGGCCTGTGGCGCGCGCACGGGGTGCGTCCGGCGGCCGTCGTCGGGCAGAGCCTCGGCGAGATCGCGGCGGCCACCGTCGCCGGCGGACTGTCACTGGACGACGCCGCCCGGCTCGTCACGTACTTCAGCCGGGCCCAGGCGCTGATCCAGGGGCAGGGCGAGATGGTGGCGGTGGGCCTCCCGGCCGCCGAGACCGGGGCGCTGCTCGCCGAATGGGGACTCGACCTGGAGATCGCCGTCGTCAACGGACCGCGCGCGACGGTCGTTTCCGGGGACCCGGCGGCGGCCCGCGCCCTGACCGGGAGGCTCGCGGAGCGCGGCGTGCGCGGCCGGCTGCTGCCGGTCGGCGTCGCCGCGCACTCCCGGCAGATCGAGAACGTCCGCGACTACATGCTCCGGGAGCTCGCGCCGATCAGGCCGCGGGCCGGCGAGGTGCCGATGTACGCCTCCGCCGTCGGCGGCCTCGTGGACACCGCGACACTGGACGCCGGCTACTGGTACCGCAGTCTGCGCGACACCGCCCGGTTCCACGCCGCCACCGAGGCGGCGCTGCGCGACGGATACCGGCTGTTCGCCGAGTTCGGCCCGCATCCGGTGCTCACGCCGGGCGCCGAGGACACCGTGGCCCAGATCGGTGCGGACGCGGTGGTGTTGGACACCATGCGGCGCAATGACGCCGGGCTCGACGGTCATCTGCGGGCCCTCGCGGAGGCGCAGGTGCACGGTGCATCACCTGACTGGTCCGCGGTCCTGGAGGGGACCGGCCGTACCGTGCCGCTGCCCGGCTACCGGCTGGAGAGCGACGCCGCCGGCACCCCGGCGGGGGACGGCGGGCTGTACGAGCGGCTGCTGCCGCTGGACCCGGCCGGCCAACTGTCCGCGCTGCTGGACCTGGTGGTCCGGCAGCTCGCCGACGCACCGGGACCGGAGGTGCCCGCGTCGGTGCGCGCCGGCCAGGACTTCCGTTCGCTCGGCCTGGACTCGGTCGGCGCCCTGGCCCTGCGCAACCGCCTCAACGAGGCGACGGGCCTGCGCCTGCCTGCGACTTCGGTCTTCGACCACCCCACACCGGGCGCGTTGGCCGAGGAGCTCCGGCGCCGCCTGTTCGGCGCCGCCGAGACTCTCCCCGCGGCGCGGGCCGTGCCCGTCGACCAGGACGACCCGATCGCGATCATCGGCATGGCCTGCCGCCTGCCGGGCGGCGCGGACTCGCCCGAGGGCCTGTGGGACCTCGTCGCCGGCGGCCGGGACGCGATCACGGAGTTCCCGTCCGACCGCGGCTGGGACCTCGACGCCCTCTACAACCCGGACGCCGGCGTACCCGGCACCTTCTACCAGCGCGAGGCGGGCCTGCTGGCCGGCGCCGACCGGTTCGACGCCGGCTTCTTCGGCATCTCGCCGCGGGAAGCGCTGGCGATGGACCCGCAGCAGCGGCTGCTGCTGGAGACCAGTTGGGAGGCGCTGGAGCACGCCGGCCTCACCGGCCCCGCGGTACGCGGCTCGCGCACCGGCGTCTTCACCGGCGTGATGAACCTCCCGTACGGCCGGCCGCTGCACCAGGCCCGTCCGGACCTGGAGGGGTATGTGCTCACCGGCACCACCTCCAGCGTGGTATCCGGCCGGCTGTCGTACCTGCTCGGTCTGGAAGGCCCCGCGGTCAGCGTGGACACGGCCTGTTCCTCGTCGCTGGTGGCGCTTCATCTGGCCTGCCAGTCGCTGCGCCGGGGCGAGTGCGACCTGGCGTTCGCCTCCGGGGCCACGGTCATGGCCGAACCGGGCATGTTCATCGAGTTCAGCCGCCAGCGTGCGCTGGCCCCGGACGGCCGCTCCAAGGCGTTCTCGGCGGACGCCGACGGTTTCGGCATGTCCGAGGGCGTGGGCGTCCTCCTGGTGGAGCGGCTGTCGGACGCACGGCGCAACGGCCACCGGGTGCTGGCCGTCGTACGCGGCAGTGCCGTGAACCAGGACGGCGCGTCGAACGGCCTGACGGCGCCCAACGGCCCGTCGCAGCAGCGGGTGATCCTGGACGCGCTGACGAACGCGGGGCTGGCGCCGGCGGACGTGGACGCGGTGGAGGCGCACGGTACCGGGACCCGGCTGGGCGACCCGATCGAGGCCCAGGCGCTGCTGGCGACGTACGGCCGCGGCCGGGACCCGGAGCGGCCGCTGTGGCTGGGCTCGTTGAAGTCCAACATCGGGCATGCGCAGGCCGCGGCCGGGGTGGCCGGAGTGATCAAGATGGTGCTGGCGCTGCGCAACGGCGTGCTGCCGCGCAGCCTGTATGTCGACCGGCCGACGGACGAGGTGGACTGGGAAGCAGGGGCGGTCGCGCTGCTGGACCGCGAGCGCGCGTGGGCGCCGGACGGCGGCCCGCGGCGCGCGGGGGTGTCGTCGTTCGGCATCAGCGGCACGAACGCGCACGTGATCCTGGAAGAGGCGCCGGAGCCGGAGCCGCGGCCCGGGCCGGTGCCGGAGGGGGAGTCCGCGCCGGTGGCCTTGGTGCTGTCGGGCCGGTCGGAGCAGGCGGTGCGGGACCAGGCCGCGGCGTTGCACACCTTCCTGACGGAGCACCCCGACGTCCCGCTCACCGATGTGGCGTGGACGTTGGCCTCGGCCCGGACGGTGTTCGAGTGCCGGGCGGTGGCCTCGGGTGCCGACCGGGCCGGTGTGCTGGGAGCGCTGTCCCAGGTCGCGCCCGTGACGGCGGGGGAGGGGCGCACGGCTGCGGTCTTCTCCGGCCAAGGTTCCCAGCGTCCCGGCATGGGCCGTGAACTGGCCGCGCGATTCCCGGCGTTCGCGGCGGCGCTGGACGAGGTGTGTGCGGTGGTGGACCCGTTGCTGGGCCGGTCGCTGCGCGAGGTGATGTGGGACGAACCGGCGGAGGTGCTGGAACGTACCGCGTACGCGCAGCCCGCGCTCTTCGCCTACCAGGTCGCCCTCTTCGGGCTCTGGCGCTCCGCCGGGGTCGCCTTCGAAGCCGTGGCGGGGCACTCGGTGGGCGAGATCGCCGCGGCGGTGGTGGCGGGCGTGCTGAGCGTCGAACACGGCGCCCGGCTGGCGGTGGCGCGCGGCCGGCTGATGCAGGCGCTGCCGGCGGGCGGTGCGATGGCGGCCATCGAGGCCACCGAGGACGAGGTCGCCCCGAAGCTGCCGGCGGGTACGGCGCTCGCGGCCGTCAACGGGCCCCGCGCGCTGGTGGTTTCCGGCCCCGAGGCGGACGTGGCCGCCGTGGCCGACCACTGGCACGACCAGGGCCGGCGCACCACCCGGCTGCGGGTCAGCCACGCCTTCCACTCCCCGCTGATGGAACCGATGCTGGACGAGTTCGCCGCGGTGGTGGGGGAGCTGACGTTCACGGAGCCGCGGATCGCGGTGAGCGCCGCGGCCGAGAGCGGGCACCCCTTCGCCTCGGCCGGCTACTGGCTGGATCACGCGCGCCACGCGGTGCGCTTCGCGGACGCCGTGGCGGGGCTGGGCCCGGTGGACGTACTGGTGGAGGTGGGGCCCGACGCCGCGCTGACGCCGATGCTGGCGCCGGACCGGGTGGCCCTGCCGAGCGCGCGGCGCGGTCAGGACGAGGTGCCGTGCCTCCTGCACGCGATCGGGCAGGCCCACGCCCACGGAGCCCCCGTCGACTGGGCGGCCGTACTGCCCGCCGGTTCCCGCACCGACCTGCCCACCTACCCCTTCCAGCGCGAGTCGTTCTGGCTCCGTTCCCTCCCGGCCGCCCGCACCGGCACCGACTCCCTGGACCACCCGCTGCTCACGGAGGCGTGCGAGCTGCCCGGCACCGGCGGCGTACTGCTGTCGGGACGGCTCTCCCGCCACACCGATCCCTGGCTCGCCGACCACGCCGTCGACGGCACCGTGCTGTTCCCCGGCACCGGCTTCCTGGAACTGGCGCTGCGCGCCGCTCGGCACGCCGGCGCCCGCGGTGTGGCGGACCTGGCGCTGCACACACCGCTGCCGCTGACCGCGAGCGGCGTCGAGGTACAGGTGTGGACCGCCCCGGGCGGTGGCGAGTTGGAGATCCGGGCCCGCACCGGCGACGGCGACTGGGTCACCCACGCCACCGGCGCCCTCACCGAGGACGCCGCCGCGCCAGACTGGAGCCCGGCCCAGTGGCCGCCCACCGATGCCGAACCGGTCCCGGTCGACGGCCTGTACGACGACCTCGCCGACCGCGGCTACGGCTACGGCCCCGCGTTCCGCGGACTGCGCGCGGCCTGGCGTCGCGGGGACGAGATCTACGCCGAGGTCGGCCTGGACCGCTCCGGAGACGGCGCCGGATTCGACGTCCACCCCGCCCTGCTGGACAGCGCGCTGCACGCACTGCTGCTGACCGGCGGCGACCGCACCGTGCTCCCGTTCTCCTTCAGCGGCGCCGCCGGGTCGCCGCGGCAGGCCGACACGCTTCGCGTGCGGCTGACCGGAACCATCGGCACGGCACGCCTGGACGCGGCCACCCCGGCGGGCGAACCGGTGCTGTCCATCGGGGCGTTGACCCTCCGGGAGGCCGACGGGGCGTCCGCCGGCTCGCTCCTGGTACCCGGTCTGGTGCCCGCCGCGCTGCCCGAGGGCGGGCCGGCCGCCGAAGCCGACACCCTCCTCCTGCGCCCCGAGGCGCCGGCCACCGGCGATGCCGCCGCCGACGCCCGCACCGCCGTCGGACAGGTCCTGGCCCGGCTGCGCGACCACGCCGCCACCGGCACCGGCCGTCTGGTGCTGGTCACCGACACCGCCGACCCCGTGGGGGCCGCGCTCGGCGGACTGCTGCGCGCCGCCCGGGCCGAGGACCCGGACCGCTTCGGGCTCGTGGCCGGCGACGGCAGCCCGGCGTCCGAGGAAGTCCTGCCCCGCGCCCTGCCGCTGCTGGCCGAGGAACCCCACCTGGTGCTCCGCGCCGGCGAGGTCCTGCTGCCCCGGCTGGAGCGCGCCGACACACCGCTGCGGGCCCCCGAAGGGTCCTGGCGGCTGGACGTCGGCGACGCCCGCACCCGCGAGCTCGCCCTCGTCCCCGACGAGCGGGCCGACCGGGCGCTGCGACCCGGGGAGGTACGCGTCGCGGTGCGCGCCGCCGGCGTCAACTTCCGCGATGTGCTGATCCGGCTCGGCGCCTATCCCGGTGCGGCCGTGCCGGGCAGCGAGGCGGCCGGAGTGGTGACCGAGACCGCCCCGGACGTCACCGAACTGCGCCCCGGCGACCGGGTCATGGGGATGGTGACCGGCGGCTTCACCCCCGTCACCGTCGTCGATCGGCGCCGCCTCACGCCCGTGCCCGAGGGCTGGACGTTCGCCGAGGCCGCGGCCGTCCCCATCGCCTTCCTCACCGCCTGGTACGGGCTGGCGGAACTCGCCGACCTACGGCCCGGCGAGAAGGTCCTGGTGCACTCGGCCGCGGGCGGCGTGGGCATGGCCGCCGTGCAGATCGCCCGTCATCTGGGTGCCGAGGTGTACGCGACGGCGTCCCCGGGCAAGTGGGACGCGCTGCGCGCCCTCGGCCTGGACGACGCCCACCTCGCCTCCTCCCGCGACCTGGCCTTCGCCGACGCCTTCGGCCCCGTCGACGTGGTGCTCAACGCCCTGGCCCGGGAGTTCACCGACGCCTCCCTCGGACTGCTGTCCGCGGGCGGCCGCTTCGTCGAGATGGGCAAGGCCGACCTCCGCGACCCCGAGCGGGTCGCCGCCGACCACCCGGGCGTGCGCTATCTCCCGTTCGACCTCTACGAGGTGGACACGGATCTGATCGCCGCCATGAACGGGAAGCTGACCGGCCTGTTCGGCACCGGGGCGCTGACGCTGCCGCCGCTCACCGCCTGGGACCTGCGCCGCGCCCCCGAAGCGTTCCGGTACATGGAGCAGGCCCGGCACACCGGCAAGGTCGTGCTCACCCTGCCCGCGCCCCTCGACCCCGAGGGCACCGTCCTGATCACCGGCGGTACCGGGGGCCTGGGCGCGCTGCTCGCCCGCCATCTGGTCGTCCGGCACGGCGTGCGCCACCTGCTGCTCGTCAGCCGGCGCGGCCCGGACCACCCCGACGCCGAGGCGGCCCGCGCCGAACTCGCCGACCTGGGCGCACACGTGACCGTCGTGGCCTGCGACGCGGCCGACCGCGACCAGGTGCGTGCGGTGCTCGACGGCATTCCCGCGGCACACCCGCTCACTGCCGTCGTGCACGCCGCCGGTGTCGTCGACGACGCCCTGCTGTCATCGCTCACTCCGGAACGGGCCGACGCGGTCCTGGCACCCAAGGCGGCCGCCGCCGTCCACCTGGACGAGCTGACGCGCGACCTGGACCTGAGCGCGTTCGTGCTGTTCTCCTCGGTCTCCGCACAGCTGGGCGTCCCCGGCCAGGCCGCCTACGGCGCCGCCAACGCCCACCTGGACGCCCTCGCCGCCCGGCGCCACCGCGCCGGACTGCCCGCCCTCAGCCTCGCCTGGGGACTGTGGGACCAGCGCACCGGAATGACCGCCGGCCTCGACGCGTCCGCCCGGCAGCGCTGGGCCGACCGCGGCATCGCCCCGCTGCCCGCCGGCACCGGCCTCGAACTCTTCGACCGCGCTTTGTTGTCGGGCCGGCCCGTCACCGCCCCGCTGGCGTTCGACGCGGCCGCCCTGCGCCGTCGGCCGACCGTGCCCGCCGTCCTGCGCTCCCTGGTCCGCCCGGCCGCCACCGCGCACCGGACCCGACCCGTGGCCGCGGCCCCCGCCGCGACCACGCCCGAGGCGCTGCTCGACCTGGTCCGGACGCACGCGGCCGCCGTCCAGGGCCACGCCGACGCCACCGCCGTCGACCCGCACCGCGCCTTCTCCGACGCCGGGTTCGACTCCATGACCGTGCTCGAACTGCGGCAGCGGCTCAGCGCCGCCGTGGCGCACCCGCTGCCCAGCACCCTGCTCTTCGACCACCCCACCCCCGCCGCGGTGGCCGACCACCTGGCCGGGCTGCTGCCCGGCGGGAGCACACGGGAGGAGGCCACCGCCCCCACCCCCGCCACCCCGGCCCCGGACGCGGCTGAGCCGCTCGCCATCGTCGGCATGGGCTGCCGCTTCCCCGGGGACGTCGCCTCGCCCGAGGACCTGTGGCGGCTGGTCGCCGAGGGCCGGGACGCCATCGGCGCCTTCCCCGAGGACCGCGGATGGGACCTGGACGCGCTGCGCGAGGGCGGCACCGCCTCCGACAGCCAGCAGGGCGGCTTTCTGACCGGGGCCGGAGCCTTCGACGCCGCGTTCTTCGGCATCTCGCCGCGCGAGGCGCTGGCGATGGACCCGCAGCAGCGGCTGCTGCTGGAGACCGGCTGGGAGGCGCTGGAGCGGGCGGGCATCGCCCCGTCCAGCCTGCGTGGCACGCGGACCGGCGTGTTCACCGGTGCGGTGGCGCAGGAATACGGGCCGCGGCTGCACGAGTCCGGCCCCGCAGCCGACGGCCACGCCCTCACCGGCACCACCTCCAGCGTCACCTCCGGCCGCCTCGCCTACGTCCTCGGCCTGGAGGGCCCGGCCGTCACCGTCGACACGGCCTGCTCCTCTTCGCTGGTCGCGCTGCACCTGGCGGGCCAGTCCCTGCGGCAGGGCGAAACCGACCTGGCCCTGGTCGGCGGGGCCGCCGTGATGGCCTCACCGGGCATGTTCGTCGAGTTCAGCCGGCAGGGCGGGCTCGCCACGGACGGCCGCTGCCGCTCCTTCTCGTCCGACGCCGACGGCACCGGATGGTCCGAGGGGGTGGGCGTCCTGGTCGTGGAGCGGCTCTCCGACGCGCGCCGCAACGGGCACCGGGTGCTGGCGGTGGTACGGGGCTCGGCGGTCAACCAGGACGGCGCCTCCAACGGGCTCACCGCACCCAACGGCCCCTCCCAGCAGCGAGTGATCCGTCAGGCGCTCGC
>NZ_KB891949.1 GCF_000373585.1 Streptomyces sp. MspMP-M5 | reverse complement strand
GAGGCGGCCGCGCAGGCGCAGGGCGAGTGGGGTGAGGTACTCGGTGCCGCCGGGCTCGAACGCGTCGAGGAACCACAGGCGTTGCTGGGCGTAGGAGAGCGGCGGCGGGGTGTCCCGGGGGACGGGGGTGGGCGCCGCTTGGTCGGCGGTGTCCGGGCGGGTGAGCAGCGCGGTGAGCGCTTCGGGGGTGGGGTGGGTGAAGACCGCGCGCGGGGTCAGCTCGGTGCCGAAGACCTCCGCGAGGCGGGCGGCGAGCCGGATGCTGAGGATCGAGTCGCCGCCCAGAGCGAAGAAGTCGTCCCGCATGCCGACCCGTTCGGTGCCGAGCACCTCGGCCCAGACCTCGGCCGTGCGGCGCTCGGCCGCGGTGCGCGGGGCGACCGGCTCCGGCCGGTCCGGGTCGTCCTCGGGGGCGGGCAGGGCGGCCCGGTCCACCTTGCCGTTGGGGCTGAGCGGCAGGGCGGGCAGCGGTACGAAGGCGGTGGGCACCAGGTAGTCGGGGAGGGCGGCGCGGGCGTGGTCGCGCAGCGCCGTCATGTCGAGGCCGTCGCGGGCCACCACGTAGGCGGCCAGGCTCCGGGCGCCGGAGCGGGCCGTGTGCGCCACCACCGCGACGTCCGCGACGCCGGGGTGGGCCGCGAGCGCGCCCGCCACCTCGCCGGGCTCGACCCGGAAACCCCGGATCTTGACCTGGTCGTCGGTGCGGCCGAGGAACTCCACCGTGCCGTCGGGCCGCCGGCGGGCCAGGTCGCCGGTGCGGTACATCCGGCCGCCGGGCGGGCCGAAGGGGTCCGCGACGAACCGGTCAGCGGTGGCGGCGGGGCGGCCGAGGTAGCCGCGGGCCACGCCCTCGCCGGCCAGGAAGAGTTCACCCGCGGTGCCCGGCGGCACCGGCCGCATCCGGGCGTCGAGGACGTGGACCCGCATGTCGTCCAGTGGCCGGCCGATCGGGACGGTGGCGGGGACGGTCGCGGGGTCGGTCAGGGCGAAGGAGGTCGCGAAGGTGGTGGTCTCGGTGGGGCCGTAACCGTCCACGACGGTCAGGCCGGGGCAGGCGGCCAGCACCCGGCGGACGGCGGCGGCCGGGACCACGTCGCCGCCGGTCCACACCTGGTGCAGCCCGGCGAAGCACTCCGGCGCGTCCTGGGCCAGCAGCCGGAACAGGCCGGCCGTCAGCCACAGCGCGGTGACCGCTCCCCCGGCCGCCAGCCGCCGCAGCGACACCGCGTCCACCGCGCCCGTCGGGGCCACCACGACCCGGCCGCCGTTGAGCAGCGGCACCCACACCTCGAAGGTGGCGGCGTCGAAGGCGACCGGCGAGTGCAGCAGGACCCGGTCGAAGGCGGGGCCGGTGAAGCGGCTGTCGGTGGCGAGGGCCGCCACGTCGCGGTGCCGCACCCCGACCGCCTTCGGTGTGCCGGTCGAGCCGGAGGTGAACATCACGTAGGCCAGCCGGTCGGGGTCCGCGGGCGGCAGCGGCGGCGCGGCGGCCGGGTCGGCGGTGCGGGCGGCCAGGACGTCGCCGGCGGTCAGGTGGGCGGTCACCCGGGCCTGGTCGAGCAGCAGTCGGCGGCGCGCTTCGGGGGCGCGGCCGTCCACCGGTACGTAGGCGCCGCCCGCCTTCAGCACCGCGAGCTGGGCCACCACGAGGGCGGCGGAGCGGTCCAGGTGGAGCGCCACGCGGTCCTCGGGGCACAGCCCACCGGCCCGCAGCACGCCTGCCAGCCGGCCGGACCAGTCGTCGAGCTGACGGTAGGTCAGCTCTGCGTCGGCTTCGGTGAGCGCGACCGCGTCCGGGGTGCGACGGGCCTGCGCGGCGAAGAGGTCCACCGGCGAACCGCCCGGGGCGGGGCGGGCGGTGGTGTTCCAGCCGCGCAGCACCTCCCGGTCGGCGGCGGTGAGCAGGCCGAGGTCGTCGAGGGTCGGGGCGGTGCCGTCGGCGAGCGCGGTCAGCAGCGTTTCGAGCCGCTGCGCGGCCCGCTCCACCGTGGTGCGGTCGAAGAGTGCCGGGTCGTAGGCGAGCGCGAAGCCGAGGCGGTCGGCGAGGTAGGCACGCAGGCACAGCGGGAAGTTGGTGGCGTCCTCGGCGCGGACGTCCTGGATGCGGATGCCGGCGCCGGCGGTGGCGGCCTCGTCGAAGGGGTAGTTCTCGAACACCACCATGCTGTCGAAGAGCGGCTCGCCGGGCCGGAGCGGGGCGAGTGCCTGGATGCGGGCGAGCGAGACGAAGTCGAAGCGCCGGGCGTCGCTCTGCTGCTCCTGGAGCGCGCGCAGCCAGGGCAGCACGCCGCGGGCGCCGTCGGTCCGGGCGCGGGTCGGCACGGTGTTGATGAACATGCCGATCATCGACTCCACGCCCGGCAGTTCCGCCGGGCGGCCGGAGACCGTGGTGCCGAACACCACGTCCGGGCGGCCGCTGTAGCGGGCCAGCAGCAGCGCCCAGGCGCCCTGCACCACGGTGTTGACGGTCAGTCCGCCGTCGCGGGCCGTGGCGCGCAGCCGGGCGGAGACCTCGTCGGACAGCTCCAGGTGGACCTGGGCGGTGGAGCGGGCGCGGTGCGCCTCGACGGGTGGCCGGTCGTACGGGAGCGGGGTGCGGGCGGTGAACCCGTCGAGGACGGCGGCCCAGTGCTGCTCGGCGGCCGCCCGGTCCTGTCCGTCCAGCCACTCCAGGAAGTCCCGGAACGGCCTGCGCGCCGGCCGGCGGCCGGACCGGCCCCGCACGTCCGCCGCGTACTGCGCGCAGACGTCGGCGAAGAGGGCGCCGGTGCTCCAGCCGTCGAGCATCACATGGTGCGAGGTCCACACCAGGACGATCTCGTCGCCGGGGAGCGCGGCCACCGCGAGGCGGCTGAGCGGGGCGGTGGTCACGTCCAGGCCGGCCGCCCGGTCCTCGGCGAGCAGCCGGTCCAGCGCGCCGTCGCGCTCGGCGGGGGCCAGGGTGCGCCAGTCGTGGTGGACGACGGGCAGGACGGCACGCCGGTGGACGACCTGCACGGGGTGCGGCAGACCGCGCCAGTGGACGCTGCTGCGCAGGGCCGGGGTGCGGTCGGCGACGGTCTGCCAGGCCGCGGCGAACGCCCGCGGGTCGGCGACCCCGGCGATCCGCAGCACGATCCGGTCGAGGTAGGCACCGTCCTCGCCGACCAGACCGTGGAAGAGCATGCCGGCCTGGAGCGGGGTGAGCGGGAGGACGTCCTCGACGTCCCGTCCGTCGCCGGCGACCAGGTCCACCTGGCGCTGGTCGAGCCGGGCGAGCGGGAAGTCGGAGGGGGTGCGGCCGCCGGCGTCCGGGCGGGCGCAGTGCGCGACGATCTCGGTCAGGGCGGCGCGGGTGTCCTCGGCGAGGCGGCGCACGGTGGCCTCGTCGTAGAGCTCGGGCGGGTAGGTCCAGCCGAGTTCGAGCCGGCCGTCCTGGACGGCGCCGGTGACCTCCAGCGGATAGCCGCGGGGCTCGTCGGGGTCGGTGTCCCGGCCGGCCGGGGGCAGGGGGGCGCCGTAGGGGCCGGGCGCGGCCGAACCGTCGCCCGCGGCGGGGCTCCACTGTCCGTGGTAGTTGAAGCCGATGCCCGGTGCGGGCGTGCCGGCCAGGGGGCTGTCGGGCACCAGGTGGCGCAGCGCGCCGTGGCTCAGTCCGCGCAGCGGGACGGCGCGCAGCTGTTCCTTGACGGAGCGCAGGGTGGTGTGCCAGTCGGCGTCCGGGGCGACGGTCAGGGCGAGCGGGAACTCGGCGGTGAACCAGCCGACGGTGCGGGAGAGGTCCAGGTCGTCGAAGAGGTCCTCGCGGCCGTGGCCCTCCACGCCGATGAGCACGGTGTCCCGGCCGGCCCAGCGGGTCAGGGTGCGGCCCAGGGCGCTGAGCAGGACGTCGTTGACCTGGGTGCGGTAGGCGTCGGGGACCTGCCGGAGCAGGGCGTCGGTGGTGTCCCGGTCCAGGCTGACGGTCACGGTGGCGGCGGTGGCCGCGGTGGCGGGCGGTGTGGTGGCGGAGCGGTCCGTGGGGAGGTCGGCGGGGACTTCGGCGGTCCGGGTCCAGTACGCCAGGTCGCCGTCGAAGCCGCCGGCGCGGGTGTGCTGTGCCAGGCGGGCCGCCCAGCGGTCGGGGCCGGTGCTCGCCGGGGGCAGGGCGGCCGGGTGGCCGTCGGCGGCCGGTCGGCAGGCGGTCGCCAGGTCCTCCAGCAGGATCCGCCAGGACACCCCGTCGACGACCAAGTGGTGGGCGGTGAGCAGGAGTTGCGCGGGACGGCGGTCACCGCGGTCGAAGTACAGGGCCCGCACGACCCGGCCCTCGGTGGGGTCCAGGGAGGTCTGGGCCGCGGTGGCGGCGCACTGGACGGCCTCCTCGGCCCGCGGGTCGTCCAGGCCGGTCAGGTCGTGGCGGGTGAAGACCTCGCCGGGGGCGGTGGGCAGCGCCTCCTGGTGCCAGGCGCCGCCGGTGCGGCGGAAGCGGGTGCGCAGCGCGGGGTGGTGGGCGACGAGCGCGTCCACCGCGTGCCGCAGCGTCTCCTCGTCGGTGCCACCGGTCAGCTCGAACCGGTGGGTCATGGTGAAGCGCAGGGCGTCCCCGGGGCGCCGCCGGTCGAGGTACCAGTGTTGGATGGGGGTGAGCGGCGCCGGTCCGGCCGGGGCGGGCGCGTCGGTGGCGGGCGAGGGGTCCACCGGGGCGGTGCGCAGGGCGAGTTCGGCGACGGTCTGGTGGCGGAAGACGTCCTTGGAGGTGAGGGCGTATCCGGCGCGGCGGGCCCGGGAGACGATCTGGATGCTGAGGATCGAGTCGCCGCCCAGGGCGAAGAAGTTGTCGTCGACGCCGACCCGGGGCACGCCCAGCACCTCCGCCCAGATGGCGGCGAGGCTCCGCTCGGTCGCGTTGCGCGGGGCCACGTGGCGGGCGCCGCCGTCGGGCCGGTCGGGGGGCGCGGGCAGGGCGCGCCGGTCGGTCTTGCCGCTGGTGGTGCGGGGTATGCGCGCCAGGGGGACGAAGACCGTGGGGACGAGGTGGTCGGGCAGGGTGCGGCGCAGGTGGACGCGGAGTTCCTCGGCGGACGGCGCCTCGGGGGCGGTGGGCACCAGGTAGGCCACCAGCCGGGCCCGGCCGTCGTCGTCGCGGGCCACCACCACGGCGTCCCCGACGGTGGGGTGGCCGAGCAGGGCGGCCTCGACCTCGCCGGGCTCGATGCGGAAGCCGCGGACCTTGACCTGGTCGTCGGTGCGGCCCAGGAATTCCAGCAGGCCCGCCGCGGTCCAGCGGGCGCGGTCGCCGGTGCGGTACATCCGGGTGCCGGGCGGGCCGAACGGGTCGGCGAGGTAGCGCCCGGCCGTCAGTCCGGGCCGTCCGAGATAGCCGCGGGCGACCTGGGCGCCGGCGAGGTAGAGCTCGCCGGGCACCCCCGCCGGGACGGGCCGCAGCGCGCCGTCCAGTACGTAGGCGCGCACATTGCGGCCCGGCCGGCCGAGGACCGGCCGCTCCGGGTGGTCGGCGAAGCGGCCGTAGACCGCGTCGACGGTGCACTCGGTGGGGCCGTAGACGTTGTAGGCGGTGACGCCCTCGGCCTCGGCCGCCCGCAGCCGCTGCCACAGGGGGGTGCCGACGGCCTCGCCGCCCACCAGGACGATCCGGGGGCGGTGGTGGTCGCCGTCGAGCAGTCCGGCGGCCAGTAGTTCGTGCAGGAAGGACGGTGTCACATTGACGGCGTCCAGGCGATGGTCGGCGATCCGGCGGACGAAGGCGTCCGGGTCGAGGCGTTCGTCCTCGTCGATGAGGTGGACCTGCTGACCCAGGGCCAGCAGCAGCGGGCCCTCCCACGAGGTGTCGAAGGAGAAGGCGGCGCTCAGCGCGAAGCGCAGCGGTTCCGTGCCGGTCGTGTGCGGGGCGACCAGGCCGGCCCGGTGGTCGTGGCAGAGGTTGACCAGCTGACGGTGTTCGACGGCGACGCCCTTGGGGCGGCCGGTGGAGCCGGAGGTGTAGGTGAGGTAGGCGGTGTGGGCGGGGTGCAGGGGTGCGGTGCGGTCGGCGTCGGTGGGGTTGTGGGCCGGCCGGCGGCCGAGCGGCGCGGCGCGCAGGGCGTCGGCCGTCAGCACGGTGTGCGGTGCGGCGTCGGCGTGCAGGAACGCGACGCGTTCGGCGGGCAGTTCGGGATCGAGGGCCAGCAGGGTGCCGCCCGCCTTGAGGACGGCGAGGAGCGCCACCGGCATGTCGGAGGTGCGCGGCAGTCGGACGGCGACCACCCGCTCCGGGCCGACGCCGAGGGCGATGAGGTGGTGGGCCAGCCGGTTGGCGCGCTCGTTCAGCGCGGCGAAGTCGAGGGCGGTGTCCCGGGCGACCAGGGCCGTGGCGTGCGGGGTGCGGGCCACCTGCTCCTCGAAGAGGTCCACGAAGGTGGTGTCGGGTACGGGCAGGTGGGCGCCCTGCCACTCCTGGAGAAGTTGGCGCCGCTCCGCGTCGGAGAGCAGCGGCAGGGCGCCCACCGGGCGTCCGGGGTCGTCCGCGACGGCGGTCAGCAGCCGGCGCAGCCGCTCGGTGGCGGCTTCGACGGTGGCCGTGTCGAACAGGTCGGTGTTGTACTCGACGAAGCAGGTCAGTCCGCCGTCGCGGGTCACGAAGTCGAAGGCGAGGTCGAACGCGGCGTGCCGGCCGGGCGGTTGGAGGGTCCGCACGTCGAGGCCGGGCAGGCGCGGGGCCTCGGCGCCCAGGTTGTGGAGGGCGACCATGACCTGGAACAGCGGGGTGCGGCTGGTGTCCCGCTCCGGCTGGAGCACGTCGACGAGCCGCTCGAAGGGCACGTCCTGGTGGGCGAAGGCGTCCAGCACGGTGGTGCGCACCTCGGACAGCAGGGCGCTGAACGGCAGGCCGTCGGGTACCCGGCTGCGCAGCACCAGGGTGTGCACGAACATCCCGACCAGATGCTCCAGTTGGGGGTGGTCGCGGCCGGCGGCGACGGTGCCGACCGCGATGTCCTCCTGGCCGGCCCAGCGCGCGAGGAGCACCTTGCAGGCCGCCAGCAGCGTCATGTAGAGGGTGGCGTCGGCACGGTGGCCGACCGCGCGCAGCCGGTCGGTGAGCGGGGCGGGCAGGGTGAACTCCAGCAGCGCGCCGTTGGTGGTGCGCTCGGCGGGGCGCGGCCGGTCGGTGGGCAGCTCCAGCGGGGCCACGTCGGCCAGTTGGGCGGTCCAGTAGCCGAGGTGCTGGCGCTCGGTCTCGTCGGCCCGGGCGCGCTGCCAGGCGGCGTAGTCGGCGTACTGCACGGGGAGCGGGGGCAGTTCGGGGCGGCGGCCGTCCAGGGCGGCTGCGTACAGCTCGCCGAGGTCGCGGCCGAGCACGGCGGTGGACCAGCCGTCGGTGACGAGGTGGTGCATGGCCAGGGTGAGGACGTGCTCGTCGTCGGCGAGCCGGATCAGGCCGGTCCGCAGCAGCGGCCCCTCGCCCAGGTCGAAGGGGGTGGCGCCCTCGCGGGCCAGCAGCGTGTCGAGCGCGGCCTCGCGGGCCGCCTGCGGGGTGTCCGACAGGTCGTGCCGCGGCAGGGCGACCGGGCGGGGTTCGTGGACGATCTGATGGGCCCGGCCGTCCCGTTCGGTGAAGGTGGTGCGCAGCGGTTCGTGCCGGGCCACCAGGGCGTCGAGGGCGGTGTGCAGGGCGGGCTCGTCGAGCGGTCCGCGCAGGCGCAGCACGAAGAAGGTCAGGTAGGCGGTGCCGCCCGGCTCGAAGGTGTCCAGGAACCACAGGCGTTGCTGGGCGAAGGAGAGCGGCAGGGCGGCGGTGCGGTCGGCCGCCGGGATCGGCTGGTGGCCTGCCGGGCGGCCGGCGGCCGGGGCGGGCAGGGCGGCGGCCAGCGCTTCGAGGGTGGGATGGGTGAAGAGCAGCCGGGGGGAGACGTCGGTGCCGAGCGCGGTGCGGAGCCGGGAGGCGACGCGCAGCGCGAGGATCGAGTCGCCTCCCAGGGCGAAGAAGCTGTCCTCGGCGCCGAGGGCCGCCCCCGCGTCGCCGGTGCCGAGGGCGTCGGCCCAGATCCGGGCGACGAGCCGTTCGGCGGCGGTGCGCGGTGCGGTGCGCTCCGTGCCCGCGGCGGCGAACCCGTCGGGCCCGGGGGCGGGCAGCGCCCGGTGGTCGAGTTTGCCGTTGGGGGTCAGCGGCAGCGCGTCCAGGGTGACGTAGGCGGCGGGCACCATGTGGGCGGGCAGGGTCCGGGCCAGGCGGGCACGGAGGGCGGCCGGGGTGGGCGCGGGACGCCGGGCGGCGGGGACGACATGGGCGACGAGGCGCCGCGCCCCGGGGGTGTCCTCGCGGACCGTGACCACGGCCTGGGCGAGGTCCGGGTGGGCGGTCAGCGCGGCCTCGATCTCGCCGGGTTCGATCCGGAATCCGCGGATCTTGACCTGCTGGTCGGCTCGGCCCAGGTATTCCAGGGTGCCGTCGGCCCGCCACCGGGCCCGGTCCCCGGTGCGGTACATCCGGGTGCCGGGCGAGCCGAACGGGTCCGCGACGAACCGGGCGGCGGTCAGGCCGGGCCGGTTCAGATAGCCGCGGGCCAGCCCCTCCCCCGCCACGTACAGCTCGCCGACGGCGCCCGGCGGCACCGGGGCGAGGCCGCCGTCGAGCACCCGTACACGCAGGTCGGACAGGCCGCGGCCGATGGCACTGCCGGTGGCCTCGGCCGCGGTGGCGCGGTCCAGCGGGGCGTGTGTGACGTGCACGGTGGTCTCGGTGATCCCGTACATGTTGACCAGGACGGGCGCGCTGTCCGGGTGCCGGGTGTACCAGTCGGCGAGCCGGGCCGGATCCAGTGCCTCGCCGCCGAAGACGATCCGGCGCAGCACCAACCGCGCGCCCACGTCCGGGTGTTCGGCTTCGGCGCGCATCAGGGGGTGGAAGGCCGAGGGGGTCTGGTTGAGCACAGTGACCCGTTCGTCCGCCAGCAGGCGCAGGAAGTCCTCGGGGGAACGGGCGACGTCGTGCGGGACGACGACGAGTCGGCCGCCGTGCAGCAGCGCGCCCCAGATCTCCCAGACGGAGAAGTCGAAGGCGTAGGAGTGGAACAGCGTCCACACGTCGTCGGCACCGAAGCCGAAGTGGCCGCGGGTGCGGGTGAACAGCCGCACCACGTTGGCGTGCGGGACGACGACGCCCTTGGGCCGGCCGGTGGAGCCGGAGGTGTAGATGACGTAGGCGGGGTGCTCCGGCAGCGGGCGGCGGGCCGGGGCCGGGCCGGTGGTGGGGCGCCGGTCCAGGTCGGCGCGGACCGCGGGGTCGTCGAGGAGCAGCCGGGGGCAGGCACTGCCGGTGAGGCGCCCGGCGACGGCGGTGGTGGTCACCAGCAGGGCCGGTGCCGCGTCGGTGAGGAGGTCGGCGATCCGGTCGGCGGGCAGGTCGGGGTCGAGGGGCAGGTAGGCGGCGCCGGTCTTGAGCACCGCGACGAGCGCCACGACCATCTCGGCGGAGCGGGGCAGCGCGAGCGCCACGAAGCGTTCGGGGCCGGCGCCGCCCGCGGCCAGCCGGTGGGCCAACCAGCCCGCCCGGGTGTCGAGTTCGGCGTAGGTCAGGGCGCTGTCCTCGAAGGTCACGGCGGTGGCGTCGGGCGTCCGGGCCGCCTGGTCCTCGAAGAGGTCCACCAGGGTCGCCGTGGGCCGGCCGCGGTCCGTGCCGTTCCAGTCCTCCAGGATGCGCCGGCGTTCCCCGGCGGTGGTCCAGGCCAGGTCGCGCAGCGGCCGGTCCAGGTCGTCGGCGAGGCCGGTGAGGAGCAGGCACAGCCGGTCGGCGAGGGCTTCGGCGGTCGTGGGGTCGAAGCGGTCCGGGTCGTAGGCGAGGTCGAAGCCGAGGCGGTCGGTGTGGTGGGCACGCAGCACCAGGGGGTAGTTGGTGGCGTCCCGGGAGGCGACGTCGAGGATGCGGACGCCGGCGCCGGAGGTGCGGGCGTCGTCGAACGGGTAGTTCTCGAAGGCCACCATGGACTCGAACAGCGCGCTGCCGGCCGGGACGTCGCTGAGCGCGGTGAGCCGCGCCAGGGAGACGGACTCGAAGCGCCGGGACTCGGCCTGGCCGTCCTGGAGCTCCCGCAGCCAGGCGGCGGCCGGGCGGCGCTCGTCGACCCGGACCCGGGTGGGCAGGGTGTTGATGAACATCCCCACCATGGACTCGGCGCCGGGCAGGTCGTCGGGGCGGCCGGAGACGGTGCTGCCGAACACCACGTCGGGCTCCCCGCTGTAGCGGGAGACCAGCAGCGCCCAGGCGCCCTGGACGACGGTGTTGAGGGTCAGGCCGTGGCGCCGGGCGGCGTGTGCCAGGCGCCGGGACGGCTCGGGGCCCAGACCGCCGGTGCGCACCGCGGCGGAGCGGGCCCGGTGGGCCTCCCGGGCCGGGCGGTCGCAGGGCAGCGGGGTGGGAGTGGCGAAGCCGGCGAGGACAGCGCGCCAGTGCTCCTCGGCGGCCCGGTCGTCCCGGGCGGCGAGCCGGCGTACGTAGTCGCCGAACGGGCGGCGCACGGGCGGGGCCGTGGTGCGGCCGGCGGCGAGGGCGGCGTACTCCTCGCACACGTCGGTCAGGACCTGGGCCAGGCTCCAGCCGTCCAGGATCAGGTGGTGCGAGGTCCACAGCAGGCGCAGCCGTCCGGCGGGCAGCCGGATCAGGGTGAGCCGCATCAGCGGGGCGGTGCTGAGGTCCAGGCCCCGTGCCAGGTCCTCGGCCCGCACGCGGGCGAGTTCGGCCGTCCGCCGCTCCTCGTCCAGGTCGCGCCAGTCGAGGTGGACGGTGGGCACCGTCACCCGCCGGTGGACGAGCTGCAGCGGTACGGGCACCCCTTCCCAGACGACGGAGGTGCGCAGCGCCGGGGTCCGGTCGGTGACGTGCTGCCAGGCGCGGGCGAACGCGTCGGGGTCGGCGATGCCGTCGAGCAACAGGGTGGCCTGGTCGAGGTAGACGTCGTCGGCGCCGCCCATCAGGCGGTGGAAGAGCATGCCTTCCTGGAGCGGGGTGAGCGGAAGGACGTCCTCGACCGCGCGCCCGTCACCGGCCAGGCGGTCCACCCCGGCCTGGTCGAGCCGGGTCAGCGGGAAGTCGGAGGGGGTGCGGCCGCCCGCGTCCGGGCGGGTGCAGTGCGCGGTGAGGGCGGCCAGTGCGCGGACGGTGCCGTCCGCCAGCGTGCGGACCGTGCGTTCGTGGTGGATGCGGTCGCTGTAGTGCCAGGTGAACTCCAGGACGCCGTCGGCCACCGCGGCCGAGATGTCCAGCAGATGGTCGAGGGGTTCGCCGGGGTCGATGTCGCGGCCGGGGGCCTCGCCGGCGGGCGCGAAGTCCCGGCCGGGTGCGCTCTCCCACTGGCCGTGGTAGGTGAAGCAGACCTGGGGCAGCGGGAGTTCGGCGAGGGCGCGGGCGGCCGGGTCGGGTGAGCCGAGGCGGGCCGGTGCCTCGTAGCCGAGGCCGCGGTGCGGGACGGCGCGCAGGCGCTCCTTCACCGCCTTGAGGGTGGCGCCCCAGTCGGGTTCCTCCGGTGTCCCGGCCGGGATGAGGGTGACGGGGTACTGGACGGTGAACCAGCCGACGGTACGGGACAGATCGACGCCCTCGCCGCCGACGGAGCCGTCACCGCCACCGCCGGCGGCGCCGTCGGGTCCGGGGAGGTCCTCGCGGCCGTGCCCTTCGAGCGCCACCGTGACGCGGTCGGTGCCCGCCCAGTCGGCGAGCACCCGGCCCACCGCGCTGAGCAGGACGTCGTTCATCTGGGTGCGGTACACCCCGGGCACCCGGCGCAGCAGTGCCTCGGTGGTGTCGCGGTCGAGGCGGGCGCGGACGGTGCGGACCGAGCCGGCGAGCGCGGTGCCCGGGGTGTCCACCGGCAGCGGGGTGCGGGGCGCGGCGCACTCGGCCGTCCAGTAGGCCAGGTCGCCGTCGAGTCCGCCGTCCCGGACGTGCCGGGCCAGGTGTGCGGCCCAGGTGGTGAACGGCGTGGTGGTGGGCTGCAGTCGGACCGGGTCGCCGGCGGCGGCCTGGCGGTAGGCGCTCTCCAGGTCGGCGAGGAGAATGCGCCAGGAGACGCTGTCGACCGCCAAGTGGTGTGCGGTGAGGAGAAGTTGCGGGCGGTCGCCGGGTGCCGCGGGGAACAGGGCGGCGCGCAGCAGGGTGCCGGTGGCGGGGTCGAGGGCGGCGCGGGCCGCGTCGGCGGCGGCGGTGCGCGCGGCGTCACGGGCGGCACCGGAGTCCGGCAGGCCAGGGCGGGCCAGCAGGCCGGGCGGAACGGCGGCGCCGGGTTCCTGGCGCCAGGTGTCGCCGGTGCGGACGAACCGGGTGCGCAGCGCCGGGTGGTGGGCGGCCACCGCGTGCAGGGCGCGCTCCAGGGCGTCGGGGTCGAGGTCGTGCGGCAGGTCGAGCAGCACCGACATGCTGAAGTGCCGCAGCGGCCCGTGGGTGGCGAAGAACCACTCCTGGATGGGGGTGAGCGGGGCCGGTCCGGCCTCGTCGGCCGGGCGGTGCGTGGCGTCCGGGGCGGTGCGCACGTCGGTGGCGGCGGCGAGTTCGGCGACGGTCTGGTGCCGGAAGACGTCCCGGGAGGTGAGTCGGAGTCCGGCGGCGCGGGCCCGGGAGACCGCCTGGATGCTGAGGATCGAGTCGCCGCCGAGTTCGAAGAAGTTGTCGGTGACGCCCACCCGGGCGAGGCCCAGCACCTCGGACCAGATGCCGGCCAGGGTCCGTTCAGCCTCGGTGCGCGGGGCCACGAACTCCCGCTCGTCGCGGTCGGCTTCGAGGTCGGGGGCGGGCAGGGCACGGCGGTCCAGTTTGCCACTGGTGGTGCGCGGCAGCGCGGCCAGCACGACGAAGGCGGCGGGGATCATGTGGCCGGGCAGGGTCCGCCCCAGGGCCGCGCGCAGCTCCGCGGCGGCGGGCCGGGCGGAGCCGGCGGCGGGCACCAGGTAGGCGGCGAGCCGGGCGTGGCCGTGGGCGTCGGGGACAGCAGCGACGGCCGCCTCGGCGACGTCCGGCAGGGCGGTCAGCGCCGCCTCGACCTCGCCCGGTTCGATGCGGTGGCCGCGGATCTTGACCTGGTCGTCGGCGCGGCCGAGGTGGTCGAGGCGGCCATCGGCCGTCCAGCGGGCCAGGTCGCCGGTGCGGTACATCCGGCTGCCGGGCGGCCCGAACGGGTCGGCGACGAACCGGGCGGCGGTCAGGCCCGGGCGGTGGTGGTAGCCGCGGGCGACCTGATCGCCGGCGAGGTACAGCTCGCCGCCGACGCCGGGCGGCACCGGCCGGAGCCGGCCGTCGAGGACGTGGGCGCGCACATTCGGCAGCGGCCGGCCCACCAGGGGCCGCCCGATGCCGTCGATGCGGCAGGACAGCGCGTCGACGGTGCACTCGGTGGGGCCGTAGAAGTTGTAGGCGGCGACGTCGGGCAGCGCGGCGAGTTCCCGCCACAGGTCCGGGCCGACGGCCTCGCCA
>NZ_KB891948.1 GCF_000373585.1 Streptomyces sp. MspMP-M5 | reverse complement strand
GGCCCAAACGCTACAACCGGCGCCTGCGCTGGTTGTTCTACATGTCCGCACAGACGGCCATGATGCGGCCCGGTCCCTCCCGCGACTACTACCTCAAAAAGCGATCCGAAGGGCTGCTGCACACCCAGGCTCTGCTCGCGCTCGCTCGACGCCGGGTCGACGTNCTCTGGGCCATGTTGCGTGACAAGAGGTTGTTCACCTCCGCCCCACCGGTCACACAGGCGGCTTGACTTCGTCATTGAGATTCCCCTCGCATGGAGGGGCCCGCCTGGACGCGGGTGGTCTGTGTGCCGGCGGGCCCGCCTGTGGACCTCATCTCATGGCTCCCCCTGGGTTCCATCCCCGCCACGAGCCCTGTGGAGCGGGCCTGCCCGGCAGTCCGCTAACCCGCTACCGACGCGGGCTGCGCGCCTCGATCCGGTGATCGAAGGCGGCGCCGCCGACGCCGACCGTGGTCACCCCGCCGTCGACGGTGAGGACGGCCCCGTTGACGTAGGACGCGGCGGGCGACAGCAGCCAGTCGATCGCCTCGGCGACCTCCTCCGGGTCACCCGGCCGCCTGGCGGGAGTCAGCCGGTTCGCCTCCTCGTATGCCGCCTCGGCACCGCCCGCCAGCCCCGCCTCCGCCGCGAACCGTGCCATCCGCTGGTCGGCCATCTCCGTACGCACCCAGCCCGGGCACACCGCGTTGGCCCGCAGTCCCTGTGGACCGTAGTCGACGGCGAGGGAGCTGCAGAGGTGGAGCAAAGCCGCCTTGGACGTCGCATAGGCGGCGTTGCCGACGCTGTTGCGGAGCGCGGCGACCGAGGCGACCGCGACCACCGCGCCGCGGGCCGCCAGCAGATGCGGCAGCGCGGCACGCAGCAGCAGGAACGGGCCCGTGAGGTTGGTCCGTATCAGCTCTTCCCAGTCCTCGACCGAGGTGTCGCCGACCGCGCCGCCCCGCCCGATTCCCGCGTTGAGCACCACACCGTCGAGTCTCCCGTAGGCCGTCACCGTCGTCTCGACGAGCTCGCGCACGGCCTCGGGGTCGGCGGCGTCGGAAGGGTGGGCCAGCGCTCCGGTCTCCTCGGCCACCCGCCGCAGTGGCTCGGGCCGCCGCCCGGAGATCACGACCTGGTGCCCGGCCGCGCACAGCAGCCGGGCGGTGGCGGCCCCGATTCCCGTTCCCCCGCCCGTCACCAGGACAACACGCTGTTCCGACATGGTCGTTCGCCTCCGAAGGTGGTCAACTTCCGGTTCCCCGCACCGCGAGCATACGAAGCACCGGCACCGCCGGGCCGACCGGGTACCGCTGCCGTCGGCACCGCGGGTGGGTGCGGTGCGAGGAACGACGGCGGCAAAGGGCAGCGGCGAAGCAGGCGGCGATCGGTCGGTGGAACGGTGCGACGGCGGAGGCTTGCGGCAGAAGCACGCCGCGCCGAGCCGGTCAGCCGGGTGAGATCGACTCCTCCGTGTTGTACGCGGAGCCGTCGGGCCCGATCGGGCAGTGGTGCTGGATTCCTTGGCAGACCATCGAGGTGGAGAAGTCGAAGAACCTCCCGTTCTAGCGGGCGATCGGCTTCATGAGCGCCGCTCACGCCCGCGGGGCTCCGTGGTCATCGACAACCAGGGTCGCATCGTCCGCAACGCCGAGTACGCGGCCGTCGCCAAGTCCCAGCGGTTCGATGTCCTGGCCTGGACCGTGACCTCCTTCGACGCCTGGCCGGCTCGTCGGAGATCTCGCCAGGGCGTACGGCGTACACGACTGGTCCGGCCCAGAGGATCAGGCCCCCGGTGTGGAACCGACCGTCTACTACTGCGCGTACGTCATCTCCGGGAAGCGCGGCGACGGGCCGTCCAGCAGGTGGTCGTCGTGGCCGCGCAGCCACCGGTCGAAGAACGAGGCCACATACGCCCGGGTCGCCGCGACCGCCCGCTGCGGCCGCACAGTCCCGATGTCCGCCCTGACGGCGGCCTCCGGGGCCGCGCCTTGACGGGCGAGCTGTGGCAGCAGGGCTGCAGCATCGGTGTAGGAGCCGTGTTCGGAGTTCTTGAGCGTCACATCAGCATGCCAGCCACGGGAGTTCGTCCAGAACGCATCCCAGGACGGCTGGTGATGGTAGTCGCCGGAGTCTGCAGCTGCGGTGCCCATCAGGAGGAACGGCCGGTCCACGCCGTCGCGGGCCACCGAGCTCAGGCGGTGGCCTCTGCCGTCGGGGCCGCCGAAGTCCATGGTGCCGTCGAGGTTGGCGCCTGCCTTGATACGCGGGTCGTCGTGCATGGTCTGCGCGGCGGTGAAGCCGCCCGCCGAGTGCCCGACCATCCCGATGCGGCCGAGGTCCATCATGCCGGCGAGCCCGGTCGGCAGCCCGGCGCGGTGCCGGAGCCCCGGCAGCGCATCGAGCACGAAACGGGTGTCGGCCACCCGGGCCGTCATGGTCTTGCGCTGCACGGCTCCGATGTCCACGCCGGGCTTCATCAGACCGGGCAGCACAGATTCGGCCAGGCGGTTGCCGGGGAACTGCACCTCGGATGCCTCGTAGGTGTGGTCGACGGTCACGACGACATATCCACGCGAGGCGAGATCCTCGACGAGCCCGGTGTTCCAAGTTCTCGGATCGCCGACGCCTGGCGAGTACAGCACCACCGGCAGGCGCCCACCGCCACGTACGACGGGAGCGTTCTGCCGGGCTTGCGTCCCGGTCGCCGACCAGTCGGTCCGGCCCGCGGGCAACTTGTAGTTGAACGACGCGGCCCCGCGCTTGCTCCCGAAGTGCGCCCCCGCGAGCGGCTCCATGTACGAGACGCGGGCCGCGTGCGAGGCACCGCGCACGGCCGGATACCAGAAACTCACCATCAACTCGCGTGCCCCGCTTTCGGGCTGCCACGGATCCTGCCGCGAGTGGTCGGTGAGCTGAAGGGAAGTGGTCCCCACGGCATACGGCCCGGTGGGTGCGGGCAGCATGGCCCGCGCCTGCTTGCCGACGTCGCGGGGCGAGCGATCCACAGGGGCCGCGGCCTTCGCGCGCCGTCCGTGGTGCGCCACGTCGGCGCCCGCCGGCCCGGGCCCCGCCTTCGCGCCGGGACCTGCGGTGGCCGAACCGGTGGCAGCCGTCCCGGTGCACGCGGTCAGCAGCGCCACGGCAGCGAGTGCAGTGCCCCTCAGACTGGCCCGGCGCCACTGCTTCCGACGGCCCGAACGATGCCGAAACGCAGACATGAAGACTCCCCTCCCGTAGCCCGCCGTGACGCGGCGGGTCCCTGCCAACCACGCTAGGGAGAAAGGCCCTTGGAGTCGCCATACGACGGTGCCAACCGGCAGGTGATACCCGGGTATGACATGGCCGCGCAGACGATTCGAGGGCCGGTCCAGGCACGCTCCGGAGCAGGGATACGGCGTGTCTGGCAGTCCATGAGCGGAGCCGGAGTCGGGACCACCACGGATTCATGACACTCCCGGCTACTCTCTTGCCGCTGTTCCAGTGTGCCGGCAGTGCGGCAGGGAGTCCCCCACTCGTACGTGTGCCCCTCCCCCTCCCTCTCCCCTGCCCCTGCCCCTGCCCCTGCCCCTGCCCCTGCCTCTGCCCGGGATGAAGCCCATGTGCTCCTGCCAGCGGCCGGTCATGGCCCTCCCGATTCCCCGCTGGCGGCTATCGCATATAGGCCACGCGAGGCTGTGCGCGCCCGCGGTCTCCGCACCACGGCAGGAGCGGCGGAAGGTCTCCGAGGCCATTGCGAGAGGGCCGTTTCGGCGAGGAGTCTGGGGTCATCACACCTGCCGGCGCCAGACCGAGGGGCTGACTCCGCGGGCACGCTTGAACGCCACGCTGAAGGCGAAGGCGTCCTCGTACCCGACCTCGCGGGCCACCGCTGCGACGGTTGCCTCCGTGTCCCGGAGCAGGTCCGCCGCCAGGATCATCCGCCACCCGGTGAGGTACGTGAGCGGTGGCTCGCCGACCAGGCTGGCGAAGCGCGCGGCGAAGGCGGCGCGAGACATGCCGACTTTGGCGGCCAGTTCGGCGACTGTCCATCGGTGGGCCGGCTTCTCGTGCAGGTGGCGCAGCGCGTCGCCGATGGCGGGAGCGGCCAGCGCCCGGTACCAGGAAGGGGGTGCCGTGCTCGGCTTGGCGCACCATGCCCGTAGCGCCAGTACGAGTACGAGGTCCAGTAGTTGGTGCAGGACGGCGTCCTGGCCGGGTTCCTCGTGGGCGACCTCGGTGGCGAGCATGTCCAGCGCCGTGCGGGTCCGCGGCCCGGCGGGCACCATGGCGAGCGGGGGGAGCATGTGCAGCAGGCGCATGCTCACGTCGCCGCGGAGTTCGTAGGCGCCCCGGAGCATGGTCGTGGCTCCGGGCAGACCGTCGCCGTAGGTGCGGGGGGCCAGGCTGTGGGGAGCACGCGGCCCCTCTGCTCCCCCTTCGATGATGTGTTTCTTTCCCCCATGGACCACGACCTGGGGTGGGGTGGACGGGTGGTCGGCGATGGTGTAGCTGCCGGTCTTGGTGATGAGGGCGATGTCACCCGAGGTCAGGAGCGCCGGCGAAGCGTCGGAGTCGTGGAGCCGGATCGATGCGTGGCCGCCGAGCGTGGCCACGACCGTGAGCGCAGGAGCGTCGGCGAAGGTCATGGACCAGGGCGGGCGCTGGATCAGCTGTCTGATCAGCGCGTGCCTGGTGCGGGCCCGGTGCAGCAGATCGCTCAGAACGTCCATGTCGATGAAGCTAGACGATCACAAAGGTATCTGGGATGTTCTCCCATGGATCGTCTTCCGTCTCTGGAGTTCTCTGGAGGCATGAAGAAGATCCTCATCATCGGCGGCACCGGCAAAACTGGTCGCCGCATCGTCCGGCGCCTGCAGGCCGCCGGCCGGCCGGTCCGCACGGCGTCCCGCACCGGCGGCGACACCCCCTTCGATCTGGACGACCCGACGACTTGGGCGCAGGCCCTCGACGGCGTTGCCGCCGTCTACGTCGTGGAGCCGAATCTGCGCTCGGGCGTGGACCGCCAGGCGCGCATGCCAAGGTTCGTGGCCGAGGCAGTTGCCGCAGGCGTGCAGCGACTGGTGCTGCTGTCGGCGCACGGCGTCGGTCATGCCGACGACGGTCACCCCCTCAAGGCCGCCGAGCAGGCCGTGCGCGGCAGCGGCATCGACTGGACCATCCTGCGACCGGACTGGTTCTCGCAGAATTTCAGCGAATCCTTCTTGCTGCCGGGGATCCTTGACGGGAGCCTGTCCCTGCCCACCGGTGACAGGCGCACGCCGTTCGTCGACGCGGAGGACATCGCTGAGGTTGCCGCGGCGGCGCTGACCGAAGACCGGCACAGCGGCCAGATCTACCAGCTGACCGGACCGCGGGCGATCAGCTTCGGTGAGGCGGCCGACCTCATCAGCGAGGCCACCGGGCGCACGATCCGTCACGTCGACGTCGCCGCCGAAGTCTTCGTCGGGCGCCGGGTCGCCGACGGCGTCCCGGCCGATGTCGCGCGACTGCTCAGCGGCCTTCTGGTGGCCATCCGCGACGGCCGGGGCGCCGCGGTCTCCGATGGCGTGGAACGAGCCCTCGGCCGACCGGCCCGGCGGTTCGAGGACTACGTCGCCAAAACCGCCGCCGCAGGTCACTGGAACTGACTGACCCGGCCGACCCACGACCGACGATCATTCCCCACAGCACCGACCGCGACTATGCCCCGCGGTCGGTGCCAGGAAGTGGAGCCTGGCTGTGGGGCGAAACCGAAGCAAAGGCCGCCGCTCAGCACGCGCTGCGTCGAGGCGATCGACGGTCGGCCACGGCCGTCGTCCTGCAACACGGGAAAGTCAGCACAACTCCAAACAAAGGAATGAAGACCGAACAATTTCTGGTCTTGCACTCGTGAAGTAAGGTTCCGCGCTGCCCTGGACCGCGTGACGAGGAGAAGGAGCCCCGGCACATCTCCTTCACGACATCTCCCCGACCACTCATCAGTTGTTTTACCAGTTCAAGGGCACACTGCTCGGCACGATGTCGCCGCGATGGCCGTCTAAGAAGGTGTCATCACTCGCACCTCGATAACTTCGCAAGCACTAGACAGATGGATGGCACGTGGCCGAAGTAACGCTTTTCCTCCGGGAATACGCGAAGACCCGCCAGGACGTGGGGGCTATCGCCCCGAGCAGTGCCCGGCTTTGCAGGGCCCTCACCCGGTACATGATCCCGAACCCCGGTCGCAGCCGCGCGGTACTTGAGGTAGGGCCCGGTACGGGAGCGGTGACCCGCTACATCACCGGCTCACTGGGCCGACTGGACACCCTGGACCTGATCGAGGCCAACCCGCGCTTCGCCGCCCTGCTGCGCGACACCTACGCCGACGATCCGAGACTGCGCATCCACACGGGCCTGATCCAGGAACACGAACTCGGCTCCTACGACACCATCGTGTGCGGCCTGCCGTTCGCCAACTTCGACGCCCGCACGACCGAAGAGATCTTCGACCGGCTCCTCGGGTCCCTGCGGCCCGGCGGCACACTGTCCCTGTTCGGGTACGTGGGCGGCGAAACCATACGCCGGACGCTGGCCGACGCCGTGGACCGCGAGCGCACCCTCGCCGGGCTCGGCGTACTGCGCCGCATCCTGCGTCGGCACACTTTCCGCACGGAGACGGTGCTGGGGAACCTTCCGCCGGCCCGGGTCCACCATCTGGCGCCAGTCAGCCCACCGGCTCATCCCGAATGGGCACCCACCTGCGACTGCCGCGAGACGTCTCCCTGAACACATCGTCTGTCGTGCGGCCAACCACGACGACACAGTCCGCCACGGGCCCGAGGTGCTGAACCTGCATCGCACCGAGGCCCGGTCTCATCCTGCGTTCGGCTACGGCATTCATGTGTGCCTGGGCCAACACCTGATGCGCAGGGAACTGGAGGCCGCCATCTCCGCCCCACTACGAACCTCGGAATACAGGGTTCGATGGCCGGGGAGGGACGTGCCCGGTGACGGGGCGGGCTGTTGCTCGTCACCGGGCACGTCGCATCACTCCTCGTCGCGCAGTCGGGTGGCCAGGGACGTCAGTGGCTCGGTTTCCTCGGTGTGGCCCAGGGACGTGAGGCGGGAGACGGCCGCGTCGAGGCGGGCGAGGGCGGGAGCGGGGCGTTCCAGATAGACGCCCTCCATGACAGCTGCGAGACGGACGCATTCGGCCCATTCGCCGGCGTGGTCCTGCTGCGGTCCCGGTTCGCCGAGCAGGGCGAGGGCCTTCTCCAGGGCGGCCAGGGCGTCCCCGTACTCACCGGCGTAGGCGTTGACGCGTCCGTGTTCGTAGGCGAGGGCGGTGTCCAGGGAGCGGCCCTGGGCCTCGTAGTCGGCGGCGCGGGCCTCGTCGGCGATCCGGCCGGCGTCGGCGAGGAAGGCGAGGGCGTCGGCCAGGCCGTCGGCGCCCTGCTGCTGGGCCTGGAGGCGGGCGAGTTCGCGCAGGCAGTTGCTGAGCTGCTCGTAGCGCGGGGCCCGGGTGTGGGCGGCGAGTGCCTGGTCCGCGGCCTCACGGGCCCGGGCGAACACGCCGGACTCACCGAGGAGTACGGCAGTCTCGGCGGCGATCATGGCGTGGCTTCCCGGGTCGTCGTCCCAGTCGGCCGACTCGGCCGCGAGGGCTACGAACTCGGTCGTGGCGGCCTTGAGGTCATCACCCGCGTGCAGCGCGCGGGCGCGGGTCAGGCGCAGTTGGGCGACGAGCCGGTCGTCCAGTTCGCCGGCAGCGATGTCCGGCTCGGCCAGCAGGGAGTCCAGCAGAGCGATGCAGTCCTCGACGCGGCCGAGGTCGAGGCTGAGCCGGGCCGCGTTGCCGTAGGCATAGAACGCATCGGCTCGGCTGCCGTGGCGAAGTTCCTGCTCCGCGGAGCGCGTCAGGTGCCGCAGTGCCTCGTCGGGACGTCCCAGGTGCAGGCATGCCTCGGCCAGCTCGCCGTGGAGGCGGGCGGTGTCGACCGCGTCGGCCGGCCAGTCGGTGGCCAGTCGCAGTCCTTCGGTCAGGTCCGCGTGTGCGGCCTGTGCGTCCTGGAGGCCGAGCTGGAGTCGACCGCGCAGCCCGAGGGTGCGGGGTACGTGCCAGGCGGGGCCGTGGGCCTTCAACCGGTCGAGCAGGGCGTTGACTTCGGTGAGTGCGGCGGGCAGGTCGCCGGAGAGGGCGTACGTGCTGGCCCGCAGCAGTTGGGCGCCGGAAATCTGCCCGACGACGTCGTGCCGGGTGGCGAACTCGTGCAGCAGGTCCACCTCGGCGAGGACCGCTGCGACGTGCTCCTCGCTCCCCGACGTCTGCAGGCGCAGTCCCAGCGCGGTCGCCCGCAGTCGCAGCAGACGGGCCTCCTGGTACGGGGCGAGGCCGGACGTCGTCTCGTGCAGGCGGACCATGGCCGCGTGGGCGGCGGTGAGTGCGGCGGCCTTCGCCTCCGTTCCGTCGGCGTCCTGCGTGGGGATCTCGGCGGTGGCCAGCAGGGCGCAGGCGCGGGCGAGCGTCGCGTGGTCCTGCGCGCCGGCGTCCTCGTACAGGGCCGCGGCCTCTTCGTGGAGGGCTGCGGCGACGGCGAAGTCGTCCTTGTCCTGGGCCCGGCTCGCGTCGTCGGCCAGCAGGTCCGCGCGGAGCCGTCCGAGCGGGCCTACGGCCGGGTCGTCGGGGTGGGTGAAGTCGTCGGCGGCGACGAGCGTACGCAGCCGTGCCCAGCACGCCTGCGCGTCCGGGTGCCCCTGCTCGTCCAACTCCCGTGCCCGGAGGATGAGTTCGGGCAGTGCGTCGGGCACGGTGGCGGCCGTACGGGCAGCGGGGGCGGCAACCGGGGTGTCCACAGCGACGTCGTCGAGGTGGCGGCTGCGCAGAGTCAGTTCCAGTGCCTCCAGGAGCGGGGCGCGCTCCAGGCGGGCCCTGCGGCGGTCGGCGCGGGCCGTGGTGCCGTTGCGGGCGTCGAAACGTGCGGCGAGGTCGTCGGCGCGGCGGCCGACCTCGGCGCGCAGGCCGGCCACCGTCCAGGTGCGGCCCGCGAATCCGGCGGCGGGCAGTGCGCCGTGGCCGAGGAGCTCGACGCGCTGGAGCAGGACCTCGACGCCGGTGAGGAAGCTGAGCAGGTCCAGCGGTGAGTCGACCTCGGCGAACAGGTTCCGGTTCTCGGCGAGCAGTTCCAGGCCGCGCGCCTCGTTGCCGGTCAGCGCGCAGAACTCCAGGTGCCTGCCGACCTCCCCGGCCATCGACGGGTTGCGGCGGCAGCCGCGGTAGCCGGCGAGGTGCAGTTCACGGGCCCGTTCCGGGCGACCGGTGCGCAGCAGCGGCAACAGGGCGTAGGAGAGGGAGCGGGCCGGCTCCTCCTTGCAGGACTCCTGTCCGGACAGGACGGGCTCCCAGGTGCGCAGCGCCCGCTCGTCGTCGCCCGCCGCGAGGTGGTACCGGGCGCGCTCGCAGATCTCGCATGCCTCGCAATCGCTGAGTGCGGTGCGGTCGCGGCCCGCCCACAGTTCGTAGGCGAGGGTGGTGTCCTCGCCGACGTGGGCAGCGAGCTGGTATGCCTGTCCGTAGTAGGGCTGGAGGCCGAGGCCGGCCTTGTCGTACCGGTCGCGCATCTCGGTCAGCCACTGGTGCAGGCTGGTCAGCGGTATCTCGGGCAGTACGAGCAGGGCGTTGGCCACCCACTTGAAGCGCCAGAACAGCGTGTGACGCAGGCGCTCGTCGAAGATGTCGGGCTGCTCGTCGAAGAGAGTGAGCAGGCGGGCGAAGACGACGGGCGACTTCCTCGGTTCGGAGCCGTAGGTGTACGCCTCCTGGAGTTCGAGGAGCGCGTGGACGAGCGGGACGGGCTCCGCGAACTGCTCGGCGGCGTCGACCAGTTCCTCGGCGGTGACGGTGCGGGTCCGGCCGTAGGGCAGCCGGTCGTTCTCCTGCAGCGCCTGGTAGAGCTCGTCGATGGTCTGGGGTGCGGTCGGCATCGTCAGCTGTCCTTGCGCAGGGCGTGGGCGAGAAGGTCGAGGAAGGAGCGGTTGATCAGGCTCGATTCGGCGGGCCTGAGCGGGCGCCGGGACAGCAGCGCGGCCTGCCCGTAGAGGGCTTCGGCGCTGGTGCGCGCGAGCTCGGGCTCGTCGATGGCTATGGCGGTGCGCACCAGCGGATTGAGCTGATTGAGGATCAGCTGGGCCCGCGGTGCCTCCTGGTGCAGGGCGCCGAGGATGTCGCCCCACAGGCCGCCCTGCTGCTCACGGGCGAGCTGGGAGCGGGTGCGCTCGTGCCGGGCCTCGCGGCTGTCGACGAGGAGGGCGGGGGCGGAGGCGGGCTGGAAGGTGCGCAGTGCGACGTCGCAGTCGAAGAGGGCGAGGGCGTCGCGGGCCAGCGCGAGGTAGGCCGCGGCGGCCAGTTCCGTCTCCCGGTCGACGGGGTCGAGGTGAGCGGTGAGGGTCGCCGGGTCGAGGTCGGCGACGCCGATCTCGGGCCTGATCTCGGGCAGCCGCTGGACCAGTTCACGGTCGTAGGCGTAGCCGCCGTTGACGACGCCGAGGCCGGCGGCCGAGGCGATCGCCGCGACCTGCCGGAACTCCTCCACACTCGACGTGACGAGCACGGTGCGGTGGGTGCGGGCGAACTCGTCGAGGGTGGTGTGCCCGTCGGTGGTCTCGAACGGCAGCCAGGGCAGCAGCATCCGCAGGATCTCGTCGTCGTGCACGGCGAGCGACTTCACGGCCAGGTGGTGGACCTGGAGGAAGCGGGCGAGCAGGTCCGGGTCGCTGGCGGCGGTCCGCGCGATCCACGCGCGCAGCCGTTCGGCGAGGGCGTCGCGGACGGCCGCGAGCGTGTCGTCCTCGTACAGGGACTCGCGGGACGCCGTCGGGCGCAGGCTCTCGGCGTCGACGACGCAGCGGACGAAGAAGGCCCACTCGGGCAGGATCTCCTCGGCCTGCTCGGAGAGGAGCATGCCCTTGACGTGTACGCGGTGGCCGTGGCGGCGCCCGACAGGCACCGCCTCGGGCAGCACGCAGGCGATGCCTCTCAGGCCGACGGCCGGCAGGTCCAGCTCGATGGTGTCCAGCGGGGTGAAGCCGAAGACCTCCTCGCCGTACTCGGCCAGCGCGCGGGAGCGGGCTCCCGGAGTGCGGTACGTACGCGCCCAGGGGGCGGGCTCGGGGTTCACGGACGCGCCCGGGCCGCCCGTGCCGTCGTCGAAGGACACCGGGTGGCGCAGCAGGGAACCGAAGTGCCGGGCCAGCGTGTGCACCTGTGTGGGCCGGGTCCACTCGGCCGCGTCGGCGCGCGGTGTCAGCGTGACGGTCGTGCCGGGCTCAGGGCGGGCGGAGGCGGGCAGGGTGCGGACGGTGTAGCTGCCGTCGCCGCGTCCCCGCCACTCCACGGCGGGGGCGTCGGGGGTGCGGGCGGAGCGGCTCAGGACGTGGATCTCGTCCGCGACCAGGAAGCAGGAGAGCAGCCCGATGCCGAACTGACCGATGAAGTCGCCGCGTTGCTCCGCGATCTGGTCGGTGCGCTTGCTGCTGCGGCCGATCGTGGCGAGGAAGGTGTGCACGTCGGCTTCGGTGAGACCGACGCCGTCGTCCTCGACTCGGACCACCGAACCGTCGGCGTACAGGCGGATGCCGAAGGCGTCGGCGGGTGCGTCCGTTGCGAGGGCGTGCCGGGCGGTCAGTGCGTCGACCGCGTTCTGCATCAGTTCGCGCAGGTAGACACGGGGGCTGGAGTAGAGGTGGTGGGAGAGGAGATCGACGAGGCCGCGCAGATCCACCTGGAAGGTGCGGTCGGCGCCGGCCGCGTGCGCGGCGGGGTCGGGCAGAGTCATCGGGCAATCCGGAGAGGGAGGGGCGACGGGCGGGCGGGGCCGGGGCGGCGTGCGCTCAGGCGCGGCGGTGGCAGCGGGTGAACTGTTTCTCGGGCTCCGCGAAGTAGGTCCAGGGCCAGCTGGTGTAGGCGCCGTCGAGCGCCTGGAAGACGCGCCGGACCGTGTGGCGCTCACCGGCCAACGCCAGGGCCATGGCGAACATGTTGAAGTCGTGCTGCCAGCCCAGGCGACGCGGGTAGGCGGGATGGAGGATGCTGTGGTCGGCCGCGGCCCGCAACTCGGCCTGGATGTCCGCGGTTTCGAGGCAGTCTGCCTGGTCCGACTCGACCCAGTCCTCGATGTGCGCCATGGCGATCACGCAGCCGAGGCGATGCCCTTGCGGGGCGTGGGCCAGCGCGCCGCGGGCGAACGCCAGAGCCTGGCCGGGCTCCCCTCCCCAGCGGGGCTGCAACTGCGACACCCACTCAAGGTGGGTCTCCAGGTCCAGCGGGTCGCGGCGCAGGGCCGCGTGGAGCCGGGCCTCGTTGACGACGGGGCCCAGCGACATGCCGCGGCCTGAGGTGAGGAGGTGGCACCACGGCGTGATCCAATCCGGCCGCAACTCAGCGGCTTGGAGCAGCTGCTCCTCGGCGATCCGGAGCCGCTCGTGAAAGACCCGCCACTGCTCCTGTGCGACGTTCTTGGCGAGCTCGGCGGTGCGCGCCTCCCAGCCCCAGCTGATGTGGCGCGTCCCGGATATCAGCAGGGCCGTCGCCCGGTGTTCCTGGTCTTCCTCGACAGCCCGGCCGATCCAATCCTGCAGGCCGTCCACGTCGGCCAGTTGGCCGAGGACCTGATGGTCGCGGCCGAGATCGAAGGGGGCCAGCGCAGCCTTGACCGCCTCCCAGTCACCCGTGACGGCCGCCTCCGTGAGCGCGAGCACCCGTGCATCCCCGAGCGCACGCAGCGGGTAGGTCCCATGCTTCTGTCTGGGAGGAACGGGCAGGGCGTGCGGATCCGCCGCCGATCTCTCCGCACCTCTGCCGAACAGCTTGCTGAACATGCCGCGCTCTCTCCCGGTCCTCTGGTTCCCCTGGTCCCCCGTGATCTCCCAATGCAGCATAAGCGACACTACAGACATAGCTTCCACCGGGTTTTCACCAGTGCCTGACGAGCCCGACTCCGCCGCTGGCCCTGGCCCTGATGGTGGTCCCGCCTCTCGATCTCCCGCGCCCGGTCGGCATGCTCGGATCGGGGTTATCCACAGGCTTCGGCACCTTCGCCCACTGGGACCTGTAGCGACGTGTGACTCCTCGTGGTGTGCATGCGGATCCGTGGGCGTTCGTTGTCTGCGGCATTCGATCTCGGCCCCTGGAAGCGCGGGCACTCCGCCTGGTCTGTTACGGCGTCGGGGGAGTCGGCTCCGTCGCTTCCGGCTGGTGTCGGCAGCAGCCGGGCACCGGCGGCCGAGCTGATGGCGTAGACGGCTCCCAGGCACGCCGTGGTGCTCAGCACCAAGGGCTGTACGTCCGACTTCGCGAGCGCGGCGTAGACGAAGACGGTTCCCGAGATCGCCCCGACGATCGAGAGGCTGCGCCGGGGTACACGCCCTGCTTCGGCGCCGCTTCCTCGACGCGATCGGCGATGCCGCGCTCCGTACCGCGGGAGCGATCGGGGTTGCCGGGGCCCCATCACGCGGATCGTAGATGAGCTCTACTCAACCGCCGGCCCGGACTTGAACCACTCCCCCTCGGCGGATCGGCCGTTCAGGAACCTACCCGGCGACGCGGGCGGGGCACCAACTCCCCGCCGCAGTTCGGGCACTTGTGTCCCATCGCCTGGCTGCACGCGACGCAGAAGGTGCATTCGTACGAGCAGATGCGAGCCGGGCCGTCGGGAACCAGAACGGTGGTCTCGCACCGCTCGCACAGCTCACGCATTTCCAATGCCATGCCCCCACCCTCTCAGTGGGCGGTTCGTGAGTCTTTGAGTCGTTCTGTGGTCGCCCGATGGTGTGAGGTGTGGGCGGAATCCGCGGGTCCGTCGTGTGGGGTCTGCTGGGGTTGGCGGGGTGAGTGAACGCAAGTCATATCCCAGCGACTTATCGGACGGGCAGTGGTCGTTGATCGAGCCGGTGATCACCGCGTGGAAGGACCGGCACCGCTCGGTCAGCGGTCATCAGGGCGCCTATGCGATGCGGGAGATCGT
>NZ_KB891947.1 GCF_000373585.1 Streptomyces sp. MspMP-M5 | reverse complement strand
CTTGTCGGATACCTGCGCAAGGCCACGACCGATCTCCAGAAGGTCCGCACCCGGCTGCGCGAAGTGGAGGAGAAGCACACCGAGCCCATAGCCGTGGTCGGTATCGGCTGCCGCTACCCGGGCGGAGTGGCCTCCCCCGAGGACCTGTGGCGGCTGGTGGCCGAGGGGCGCGACGAGATCACCACGTTCCCCGAGGACCGCGGCTGGGACCTCGCCAACCTCTACGACCCCGACCCGGACGCCGTCGGCAAGTCGTACACCAGGGAAGGCGGCTTCCTCACCGAAGTGGACCGCTTCGACGCCGACTTCTTCGGACTCAGCCCCCGCGAGGCGATGTCGATGGACCCCCAGCAGCGGCTGCTGCTGGAGACGGCCTGGGAGACCTTCGAGAACGCGGGAATCGACCCGGCCGCCGTACGGGGCAGCAACACGGGTGTGTTCACCGGCGTGATGTACGACGACTACGCTTCCCGGCTGGCCGACACCCCAGGCGACTTCGAGGGCTTCTTGCTCGCCGGGAACCTGTCCAGCGTGGTGTCCGGTCGGTTGTCGTACGTCTTCGGGCTGGAGGGCCCGGCGATCACCCTCGACACCGCCTGCTCCTCCTCGCTGGTCTCCTTGCACCTGGCCTGCCAGGCACTGCGCAACGACGAGTGCGACATGGCGCTGGCCAGTGGTGTCGCCGTGATGTCCACCCCCCTCTACTTCCAGGAGTACAGCCGGCAGCGGGTGCTCTCCCGGGACGGCCGCTGCCGCTCCTTCGCCGCCGACGGCGACGGCACCGGCTGGTCGGAGGGCGTCGGCGTGCTCGTCGTGGAGCGGCTGTCCGACGCGCTGCGGCGGGGCCACCCCGTGCTGGCCGTCGTCCGCGGCTCCGCGGTCAACCAGGACGGCGCCTCCAACGGCATGACCGCCCCCAACGGCCCCTCCCAACAGCGCCTCATCGAGGCCGCGTTGACCAGCGCCCGCGTCCCGGCGGCCGAGGTCGACCTGATCGAGGCGCACGGCACCGGCACCCGTCTGGGCGACCCCATCGAGGCACAGGCGCTGATCGCCACCTACGGCACCAGCCGCACCCCCGACAACCCGATCCACCTCGGCTCGCTCAAGTCCAACATCGGCCACACCCAGGCCGCGGCCGGCGTCGCCGGCATCATCAAGACGATCCTCGCGATGCGGCACGGCACGATGCCCAAGAGCCTGTACGCGGACAACCCGACCGACGAGGTCGACTGGTCCGCGGGCACCGTCCGGCTCCTGGACCAGGCTCGCCCCTGGGAGCGCGGCGACCACCCGCGCCGGGCCGCGGTCTCCTCCTTCGGCATGAGCGGCACCAACGCCCACGTCATCCTGGAGGAGTTCACCGACCCGGAGCCGACCACGGACGGCGCGCGGCCGGCCGCCGGGCCGGTCCCGCTGGTGCTGTCGGGCCGGACCCCGCAGGCGGTCCGCGACCAGGCCGCCGCGCTGCGCGGCCACCTGCTGGCCCACCCGGAACTGCCGCTGGACGACGTCGCCTGGACGCTGGCCGGCACCCGCGCCCGCTTCGACCACCGCGCCGCGGTCACCGGCGACCGCGACCAGATCCTGGCCGGGCTCGCCGACGTCGACCCGGTCACCGCGGGCCCCGGCGGGGTGACCCTGCTCTTCTCCGGCCAGGGCTCGCAGCGCCCGGGCATGGGACGAGAACTGGCCGCCCGCTTCCCGGCGTTCGCCGAGGCGCTGGACGAGGTGTGCGCGGTGGCGGACCCGCTGCTCGGCCGGTCGCTGTGCGAGCTGATGTGGGACGAGCCCGCGGAGGTGCTGGAGCGCACCGAGTACGCGCAGCCCGCGCTGTTCGCCTTCGAGCTGGCGCTGGCCCGGCTCTGGCAGTCCTGGGGCGTTGCCATCACCGCCGTCGCGGGACACTCGGTCGGCGAGATCGCCGCCGCGGTCGTCGCAGGCGTCCTCAGCACCGAGCACGGCACCCGCATGGCCGTGGCGCGCGGACGGCTGATGCAGGCGCTGCCCGAGGGCGGCGCCATGGCGGCCGTCGCCGCCGACGAGGAGGAGGTGCGCCCCACCCTGGACGGCCGGGTGGCGCTCGCCGCGGTCAACGGGCCCGGCGCCGTGGTCGTCTCCGGCGACCAGGACGCGGTCGAGGCGGTCACCGCGCACTGGCGCGACCAGGGCCGGCGCACCACGCGGCTGCGGGTCAGCCACGCCTTCCACTCGCCGCTGATGGACCCCGTGCTCGACGCGTTCGCCGCCGTCGTGCGGGAACTCGACTTCCACGAGCCCACCGTGGCGTTCGCCCCCTCCGCCGCCACCGACCAGCCGGTCTCCCGCGCCGCGTACTGGGTCGACCACATCCGCGCCACCGTCCGCTTCGCCGACGCCCTGCGGAACCTCCCCGCCACCGGCGTGCTCGTCGAGATCGGGCCCGACGCCGTGCTGACCCCGCTGACGGGGGAGTGCACCGCCCTGCCCTCCTGCCGCCGCGACCGTTCCGAGACCCGCACCGCGCTGTCCGCGCTCGGCGCCGCGCACGCCCACGGCACCGCCGTGGACTGGGCCGCCGTGCTCCCCGACCGCACCCTGGTCGACCTGCCCACGTACGCCTTCCAGCGCCGCACCTACTGGCTCGCCGCGCCGCCGGCCTCCGGCGCCGGGATGGACGGCCTGGCGCACCCCGTGCTGTCCGGCGCCGTCGAACTGCCCGGCTCCGGCGGCGTCCTGCTCACCGGACGGCTCTCGCCCTCCGTCGACCCCTGGCTGGCCGACCACGCCGTGTACGACACCGTGCTCTTCCCGGGCACCGGCTTCCTGGAGCTCGCCGCGAGCGCCGCGGCCCAGGTGGGCGCCACGGAGGTCACCGACCTCGTCCTCGAAGCGCCGCTCGTCCTGCCCGACGGCGGCGTGGACGTGCAGGTGTGGGTGGCGCCCGACGAGGGGGCGGCGAGCCGCGACTTCGTCATCCGCTCCCGCGACGAGAACGGCGGCTGGACCGGCCACGCGACCGGCACCCTGGGCGCCGCCACGCCGCCCGCCGCCGTGGACTGGGCCGCCGGCACCTGGCCGCCCGCCGGCGCCGAACCCGTACCGCTGGACGGCCACTACGACCGACTCACCGCCCAGGGCTACCGCTACGGCCCGGCCTTCCGCGGACTGCGTGCCGTGTGGCGACTGGGCGAGGAGGTGTACGCCGAGGTCGTCCTGCCCGAAGGCCGGCAGGACGCCCGGTTCGCCCTCCACCCCGCGCTGCTCGACAGCGCCCTGCACGTGCTGCCGCTGACCGACGGCTCCTACCAGGACCGGGTCCGGCTGCCGTTCACCTTCGGCCGGGCCGCCGTGCACACCACCGGCGCCGGTGCCCTGCGCGTCCGGCTGCGGATCTCCGACACCGCCGTCGACCTCCAGGCCGCCACCACCACCGGCGCCCCCGCGCTGTCGGCGGGCGTGGTGCTGCGCGAGGTCGAGCGCACCCGCATCAGGGACGCCGCCGGAACCCGCCCCGGCTCCTGGCGCCACGAGGTGGTCTGGCAGCCCCTCGTCGACGCGCCCGAGGCCGGCGCCGTTCCCGGCACCTGGCTGGTGCTGGACGCCGCGGGTGAACAGCCGTGCCCCGACGGGCTGTTGGAGCACGCCACCACCGTCGTGGTCGACCCCGAGCCCGACCGCGCCACACTGGCCGCCGCTCTCCCCACAGGCCCGTACACCGGAGTGCTCGTCCTGGCCTCCCGGCCGGAGACCCTGCTCGTCGCGCTGCAGGCGCTCGACGACGCCGGCATCGACGCCCGCACCTGGTGCCTGACCGGCGACCCCCGGCAGGACCCCGACGCGGCGGCCGTCTGGGGCCTGGGCCGGGTGGCCGCGCTGGAACTCCCGGACCGCTGGGGCGGCTTGATAGGTCTCATGGACCCGTCCGTCCGGGACGGGGCCGCCCGCCTGCTCGCCGGCCTGCTCGCCCAGGGGGCCGCCGCCGGACCGGTCACCGAGGACCAGGTCCTCATCGGCGCGGACGAGGTGCTGGCCCGCAGGCTGGTACCCGTCCCGCGGCCCGCACCGGCCGGCGACGCCTGGACGCCGTCGGGCACCGTACTGATCACCGGTGGCACGGGAGCGCTGGGCGGGCACCTCGCCCGCCGGCTCGCCACCCACCCCGACTGCACACTGCTGCTGGTCTCCCGCCGCGGGCCCGACGCACCCGGCGCGGACGAGCTGGCCGCCGAACTGACCGCGCTGGGCGCCGAGGTACGCATCACCGCCGGTGACGTGGCCGACCCCGAGGTGGCCGCCGCCCTGCTGCGGGACGCGGCCGAGCGCGGCGCCCCGGTGCGCGCGGTCTTCCACGCCGCCGGGATCGCCGACGAGGCACCGCTGCTGGAGACCACCCCCGAGCGGCTGCGCGCGGCCATGGCCGGCAAGACCGCCGGCGCCCTCGCCCTCGACCGGGCGCTCGGCGCCACCGAACTGGACGCCTTCGTCCTGTTCTCCTCCATCTCCGGCACCTGGGGTGCCGCCGGGCAGGCCGGATACGCCGCCGGCAACGCCGCCCTGGACGCCCTCGCCGCCCGCCGCCGCGCCCGCGGCCTGGCCGGCACCGCACTGGCCTGGGGCCCGTGGGCCGGCGACGGCATGGTCGACGCCGACCTGGACGACCGACTGCGCCGCCTCGGGCTGACCCCGCTGCCCCCGGCCGACGCCGTCGACGCGCTCCTGCACGCGCTGCACACCGGGGGAGACGCGGTCCTGGCCGACGTCGACTGGCGGCGGTTCCTGCCCGCCTTCACCGCCGCCCGCCCCGCCCCGCTCTTCACGGCCCTGGCCCCCGCGANCCCCCGGGCCGCCGAGCCCGCCGCCCCGACCGGCACCCTCGGCCAGCGGCTCGCCGGGCTCGACGGCGCGGCCCGCACCACGGAGCTGCTGCGCACGGTGCGCGAGCACATCTCGGCCGTCGCCGGCCACGCCGACGCCGCCGGGATCGACCCCGAACGCCCGCTCCAGGAACTCGGCTTCGACTCCCTGATGTCCGTGGAACTGCGCAACCGGCTCGCCACCGCCGCCGGCACCCGGCTGCCGGCGACCCTGGTCTTCGACCACCCCACGGCGGCCTCCCTCGCCGCCCGCCTGGAACGCGAGTTCGCGGCCGCCACCGAGCCCGTCACCCCCGCGCACACACCCGCGGCCACGGCCTGGCACGACGAGCCGATCGCCATCGTCGGCATGGGCTGCCGCTTCCCCGGCGACGTCTCCTCGCCCGAGGAGCTGTGGCGGCTGGTCGAGGAGGGCCGGGACGCGATCACGCCCTTCCCCGCCGACCGCGGCTGGGACCTGGCCAACCTCTACGACCCCGACCCGCAGCGCACCGGCCGCACCTACGCCCGCGAGGGCGGCTTCGTCACCGACCCCGCCGGCTTCGACGCCGCGTTCTTCGGCATCTCGCCGCGCGAGGCCCTGGCGATGGACCCCCAGCAACGGTTGCTGCTGGAGACCGCCTGGGAAACCTTCGAGAACGCCGGAATCCCCACACCACAGCTGCGCGGCAGCCGCACCGGGGTCTTCGCCGGCGTGATGTACAACGACTACCTCAACCGCCTCAACGGCATCCCCGACGGCCTCGAAGGCATCCTCGGCATCGCCAACAGCAACAGCGTGATGTCCGGCCGGCTGTCCTACCTGCTCGGTCTGGAAGGCCCCGCGGTCACCGTCGACACCGCCTGTTCCACCTCACTGGTCACGCTCCACCTGGCCTGCCAGGCGCTGCGCCAGGGGGAGTGCGACCTCGCCTTCGCGGGCGGCTCGACGGTGCTGGCCTCGCCCAACATCTTCGTGGAGTTCAGCCGGCAGGGCGGGCTCGCCCGGGACGGCCGCTGCAAGTCCTTCTCCGCCGACGCCGACGGCACCGGCTGGTCCGAGGGCACCGGAGTGCTGCTCGTCGAGCGGCTCAGCGACGCCCGGCGGCTCGGACACGAGGTGCTGGCGGTCGTCCGCGGCTCCGCGGTCAACCAGGACGGCGCCTCCAACGGGATGACCGCCCCCAACGGCCCCTCCCAGGAGCGCGTCGTACGCGAGGCGCTGCACCGCGCCGGACTGTCGCCCGCCGACATCGACGCCGTCGAGGCCCACGGCACCGGCACCCGCCTCGGCGACCCCATCGAGGCCCAGGCGCTGCTGAGCGTCTTCGGGCCGGACCGCGACCCCGAACGGCCCCTGTACCTGGGCTCGTTGAAGTCCAACATCGGCCACGCGCAGGCCGCGGCCGGCGTCGCCGGCGTCATCAAGACGGTGCTGGCGCTGCGCCACCGGACCCTGCCGCGCACCCTGCACGCCGGCACCCCGTCCCCCGAGGTGGACTGGTCCTCCGGCGCCGTGGCCCTGCTCGACGAGGCCCGGCCGTGGCCCGCGGGCGACCGGCCGCGCCGCGCCGGCGTCTCCTCGTTCGGCATCAGCGGCACCAACGCCCACGTCCTGCTGGAGGAGGGTGACCCGCTGACCGGCCCGGAGCCCGCCGAGCCGACCACGGTCCCGGTCGTCCTCTCCGCCCGCACCCCGGAGGCGCTGCCCGCACAGGCCCGGGCGCTGCACGCCCACCTCCTGACCGCACCGGACCTCGGCCCCGCCGACCTCGCCGGGCCGCTGGCCACCGCGCGCTCCGCCTTCGAGCACCGGGCCGCGGTCGTCACCGCCGACCGGGAGACGCTCCTCGACGGCCTCGCCGCCCTGGGCGACCCGCACGCCGTCGCCCCCGCGGGCACCGCCACCGGCCGGGCGGCGGACGGCCGCGTCGCCCTGCTCTTTCCCGGCCAGGGCTCCCAGTGGCCCGGCATGGCCCGTGAACTGCTGGACACCGACGCGGTGTTCGCCGAGTCGATGCGCGCCTGCGCGGACGCACTGGAGCCGCTGGTGGACTGGTCGCTGCTGGACGTGGTGCGCGACACCGACCGGGACGCGCTGGCGGACGTGGACGTGGTCCAGCCCGTCCTGTTCGCCGTGATGGTGTCCCTGGCCCGGGTCTGGCAGTCCTGCGGGGTCACCGTCGACGCCGTGGTCGGCCACTCCCAGGGCGAGGTGGCCGCCGCCTGCGTCGCCGGGGCGCTCTCCCTCGCCGACGGAGCACGGATCGCCGTCACCCGCTCCCGCCTGCTGCGCGAGCTGTCCGGCACCGGCGGCATGGTCTCGGTGGAACTGCCCACCGCCGACCTTATGCCCTGGCTCGGCGACGCCCTGTCCATCGCCGCCGTCAACGGCCCCGACTCCACGGTGGTTTCCGGCCCCGACGAGGACCTGCACGCCCTGATGGCCAGGGCCGAGCACGCCGGCGTACGGGCCCGCCGCATCGACGTGGACTACGCCTCGCACTCCGCCGGGATGGAGGTGCTCCGCACCCGGCTCGTCGCCGAACTCGACGGCATCGAGCCGCGCGACGGCACCGTGCCGCTGTACTCCACGGTGACCGGCACCCGCCTCGCCGGCAACGAACTCGACGCCGCCTACTGGTACCGCAACCTGCGCGAGACCGTGCAGCTGCAGACGGCGGTCGAGGCGCTGGCCGCCGACGGCCACCGGTTCTTCGTCGAGGCCAGCCCCCACCCGGTGCTCACGGTCGGCCTCAGCCGGACGCTGGGCGCGCGGGGCACCGTCCTCGGCACCCTGCGCCGCGGCTCCGGCGGCCGCGACCGGCTGCTGCTGTCCCTCGCCGAGGGCTGGGTGCAGGGACTGCCCGTGCGGTGGGACGACGTCGTCGAGCCCGGCGGCCGGACCGAACTCCCCACCTACGCCTTCCAGCACGAACGGTTCTGGCTTGACCCGCAGGTCGCCCCGGCGCCCCTGTCCGAGACCGACGCCCGCTTCTGGGACGCCGTCGACCGCGAGGATCTCGACGGACTCGCCGCCCAGATTGGCCCGGCCGACGGACTGGCCGACGTGCTGCCCGCGCTGGCCCGTTGGCGCCGCGCGGGCCACCGGCAGTCGGTGCTGGACGGCTGGCGCTACGCCACCGCCTGGCGCCCGCAGCCGCTGGACACCGGCACCGGGCCGTCCGGCCCCTGGCTCGTCCTGGACACCGGCACCGAGGCGGCCGAACACCTCTGCGCACTGCTGACCGCCGCCAAGCTGGACGTGCGCCGCCTGACCCTGGAGCCCGACGGCACCGACCCCGCCGACGTGGCCGCGCGGATCGCCGCGCAGGCGACCACTTTCACCGGCGTCCTCTCCCTGCTCGCGCTGGACGAGCGCCCGCACCCCGCACTGCCCGGCATGACCACCGGCCTGGCGCTCACCGTCACCGCCCTCAAGGCGCTGCAGGACACCGACGCGCCCCTGTGGGCCGTCACCACTGGGGCCGTGGACGCCGGGGACCAGGCGCCCGAACACCCCGGCCAGCACCAGGTCTGGGGCCTGGGCCGGGTCGCCGCACTGGAATTCCCGCGCCGCTGGGGCGGCCTGGTGGACCTGCCCGCCGAACCCGGCGAACGGGACACCGAGTTGTTGCTCGGCATCCTGGCCGGCGCCGTCGACGAGGACCAGTGGGCGGTGCGCGCCGGCCAGGCCCGGGTACGCCGACTGGTACGCCACCGGCGCCCGGCCGGCGGGACCAAGCCCGCCTGGCAGCCGACGGGAACCGTGCTGATCACCGGCGCCAACGGTTCGCTCGGCCCGCACCTGGCCCGCTCCGTGGCCGCCCGCGGGGCCCGCCACATCGCCCTGCTCAGCCGGCGCGGCGCACAGGCGCCCGGCATGGCTGAACTGGCCGCCGAACTCGAAGGCGCCGGAACCGCCGTGACCGTGCTGGCCTGCGACGTGCGCGATGCGCAGGCGCTGGAGGCCGCGCTGGCCACCCTGACCGCCGACGGGCACCGGGTGACCACGGCCCTGCACGCCGCCGCCCACCTGGACATCGCGCCCCTGGCGACCACCGCTCTGGCGGAGTTCGCCGAGGTGGTGCACGCCAAGGTGGCCGGCGCGGTCCACCTCGCGCGCCTGCTCGACCCCGCGGACCTGCGGGAACTGGTGCTGTTCTCGTCCATCGCCGGGGTGTGGGGCAGCGGTGACCACGGCGCCTACGCCGCGGCCAACGCCTTCCTCGACTCCTTCGCCCAACAGCAGCGTGCGGCCGGGCTGCCGGTCACCTCCGTCGCCTGGGGCATCTGGGACGAGCAGATCACCAAGGAACGCACCGACGCCGACGCGGTGCTCCGCCGCGGCCTGCCCTTCCTCGACCGCGACACGGCCTTCGAGGGCCTGTACCAGACCCTGGCCGACGAGGAGGCGTTCGTGGCCCTCGCCGCCGTGGACTGGCCCACCTTCGTGCCGGTCTTCACCTCCGGGCGCGCCACCCGGCTGCTGGCCGAGATCCCGGAGGCGGCGGGCGAACCCGCCGCCGAGCAGGGCGCACCCGACGGCGCGGGCGGCACACTGCGCGCACGACTGGCCGCACTGCCCGCGGCGGACCGCGCCCGGACCCTGGTCGAACTCGTCCAGGCGCACGCCGCGAGCGTCCTCGGGCACCAGGGGGACGGGGCGCTGGAGGCCGACGCCGCCTTCCGGCAGTCCGGGTTCGACTCGCTGCTCTCCGTCGAACTGCGCAACCGGCTGGCCGTCGCGACCGGTCTGAGCCTGCCGCCGACCCTGGTCTTCGACTACGCCACCCCGGCCGAACTCGGCGGGCACCTGCTGGAGTTGCTGACCGACGGCGCGGGCTCCTCCGAGGAGGCCCTACTGACCCGCATCGACCAACTGGCGGCGGACATCCGCCGGTCGCTCGACGACGAAACCGCCCGCGGACGCCTGGCCGCGCGGATCGACGCGCTGCTGACCGCCGTCCGCCCGCCGCAGGACCCGGGCGGCGACGGCGCCCTGGAGTCCGCCGACAGCACCGAGGAACTGCTCGACCTGCTCGACCGGCAGTTCGGCGAAGCCTGAGCCCGATCAGGGTGGGAGAGAAGAAGTGAGCAACGACCGCACCACCGAGGAACGCCTCGGACGACACCTGCGCAGGATGAGCGCCGAACTGCGCGACGCCCAGCACCGGGTCCGCGAACTGGAGGACCGCACCCGCGAACCGATCGCCGTCGTGGCGGCGGCCTGCCGCTACCCCGGCGGGGTCCGCACCCCCGAGGACCTGTGGGAACTGGTCGCGCGGGGCGGGGACGCCATCACCGGCCTGCCCGTCAACCGCGGCTGGGACGTCGCCGGGATGTACGACCCGGACCCGGACGCCCCCGGGCGCAGCTACAGCCGGGCCGGCGGCTTCGTGCACGACGCCGACCGGTTCGACGCCGAGTTCTTCGACATCTCGCCCCGCGAGGCCGCCGCGATGGACCCCCAGCAGCGCCTGCTGCTGGAGGTCTGCTGGGAGGCGGTGGAGCGGGCCGGGATCGACCCGCGCACGCTCCGCGGCAGCCGCACCGGCGTGTTCGCCGGCTCCAACATCCAGGACTACGGCCAGGTGCTCGCGGACGCGGGGGAGGCCGCCGAGGGATACGTGGTCACCGGCTCCACCGGCGCCGTGGTCTCCGGCCGGATCTCCTACGCCCTGGGCCTGCAGGGGCCGTCGGTGACCGTGGACACCGCGTGTTCCTCCTCGCTCGTCGCCCTGCACCAGGCCGCGCAGGCACTGCGCAACGGCGAGTGCACCGCCGCCCTGGCGGGAGGGGTGACGGTGCTGACCACACCGACCGCCTTCGCCGAGTTCAGCCGGCAGCGGGCGCTCGCCCCCGACGGGCGCTGCAAGGCGTTCGGGGCCGGCGCCGACGGCTTCGGCCTCGCCGAGGGCGCGGGCGTGCTGCTGCTGCAACGGCTCTGTGACGCCCGCCGGCTCGGCCGCCCCGTGCTCGCCGTCCTCAGCGGCTCCGCGGTCAACCAGGACGGCGCCTCCAACGGCCTCACCGCCCCCAACGGCCCCTCCCAGGAACGCGTCCTGCGCGCCGCGCTGGACGCCGCCGGGTGGTCCGCCGGGGACGTGGACCTGATCGAGGCGCATGGCACCGGCACCGCGCTCGGCGACCCCATCGAGGCCCGCGCGCTGCTCGCCGTGCACGGGCCGCCGCGCGACCCCGCCGACCCGCTCCCGATCGGCTCGGTGAAGTCCAACATCGGCCACACCCAGGCCGCTTCGGGCGTCGCCGGAGTGATCAAGGTGGTCATGGCGCTGCGGCACGGGACGCTCCCGCCGACCCTGCACGCCGACCCGCCGAGCGACCAGGTCGACTGGTCGCCGGGCACCGTCCTGCCGCTGACCGAGGCGCGCCCCTGGACGCGCGGCGAGCGTCCGCGGCGCGCCGGGATCTCCTCGTTCGGCATCAGCGGCACCAACGCCCACGTCCTCGTCGAGGAGGCCCCCGCCGCCCCGGACGCGCCGGAGGAATCCGCCGCCGAGCCGTCCGCCGCCCGCCCCGGCCCCGTCCCCTGGCTGCTGTCCGCGCGCACCGAACCGGCCCTGCGCGAGCAGGCCCGCGCGCTACTGGAGTGGTACACCGCCCGCCCCGACACCGACCCGTACGGGATTGCGCACGCCCTGGCCACCACCCGCAGCCGCTTCGAGCACCGGGCCGTCGTCCTCGGCAGCGACCTGCCGGCCCTTCAGGAGGGCCTGGCCGCCCTGGCCCAGGGCGCCGAATCCCGCCGGGCGGTCACCGGCACCGCCCGGCCCGCCGGCCGGCTCGCCTTCGTCCTGACCGGCCAGGGCAGCCAACGCCCCGGCATGGGCCGGGAGTTGTACGAGATCTTCCCCGCGTTCGCCGCCGCCTACGACGAGGTCTGCGAGGCGTTCGCACCCCACCTGGCGGAGCCGCTGCACGAGGTGGTCCTGGGCGGCTCCCCGCTGCTGGACCGCACCGAGTACGCCCAGCCCGCCCTGTTCGCCCTCCAGATCGCCCAGGCCGCCCTGCTGGAGAGCTGGGGCATCCGCCCCGACCGGCTGCTCGGCCACTCCATCGGCGAACTCGCCGCCGCCCGGATCGCCGGGGTGTGGTCCCTGCCCGACGCCTGCGCGGTGGTCGCCGCCCGCGGCCGGCTGATGCAGGCCCTGCCCGACGGCGGCGCGATGGCCGCGCTCAAGGGCACGGAGGCCGAGGTGCGCGCCCTGCTCGACGGCAAGGAGGACCGACTGGGACTGGCCGCCGTCAACGGGCCCCGCGCGGTCGTGATCTCCGGCGACCAGGACGCCGTCGACGAGATCGCCGACGCCTGGCGGGAACGGGGCCGCCCCGTCAAGCTCCTCAACGTCAGCCACGCCTTCCACTCCCCGCGCATGGACCCGATGCTCGACGACTTCCTCGCCGTCACCTCCGTCGTCCGCAGCGCCGCGCCGTCCGTCCCGCTCGTCTCCAACGTCACCGGCGCCTTCGCCACCGCCGAGGAACTGGCCGACCCCGCCTACTGGGTGCGGCACGTACGGGAGGCCGTACGGTTCCACCAGGGCGCGCGGACCCTCGAAGCCGACGGCGTCACCGCCTTCCTCGAACTCGGCCCCGACGGCGTCCTGACCGGCATGCTCGCGGACTGCCTGACCGACCGGGACGCACTGTCCGCGCCGCTGCTCCGCCGTGACCTGCCCGAGCCGCAGTCCGCGCTCACCGCCCTGGCCCGGCTGCACTGCCAGGGCACCGAGCCCGAATGGACCGCGCTGCTGCCCAAGGACGCCGGCCACCTCGACCTGCCGACCTATCCGTTCCAGCGCGAACGGCACTGGCTGGACGTGCCGGCCGGCGGCGCCCGGAGCCAGGACACCCGGCTGCGGGAGCTGCTGGAGGGCGGCCCCGCCGCGCTCACCGGCGCACTCGGCCTGCCCGAGGACGCCGATCTGGCCACCGTGCTCCCCGCCCTGCATGCACGACTGACCGCCACCGCAACGCCCGCCGCAGACTGGCGCTACACCGCCGCATGGCGCCCGGTGCCCGCCACCGGACGCCCGCTGTCCGGCACCTGGCTCCTCGTCGGCACCGGCCGGCAGCCGCAGCTCACCGAGTGGCTCACCGCCCACGGCGCCCACGTCGTACCGGTCGAAGCCCGCGACGACCGGGCGGAGTTGGCTGGCGCGCTGGCCGCCGCCGGACCGGCCGAGGGCGTGCTCAGCACGCTGGCCCTGGACCGCCCGGCCGGCGCGGCCGCCGCCACCCTCACCCTCGTCCAGGCCCTCGGCGACGCCCGGACCAGCGCGCCCCTGTGGTGCCTGACCCGCGGCGCCGTCGACGCCGGGGACGGCCCGCCGGACCCGGACGCCGCACAGGTGTGGGGACTGGGCCGGGTGGTGGCCCTGGAACACCCGGACCGGTGGGGCGGCCTGGTGGACCTGCCCGCCGTCGGCGACCCGGCGGCCACCGGCGACCTGCTGGCCGCCGCGCTCACCGGCGAGGAGGACCAACTCGCCGTGCGGACCGACGGCCTGCTGGCCCGGCGCATCGCCCGACTGCCGCTGGCCCCCGCGGCGCCGCCGACCCTGCACGGGACCGTCCTGGTCACCGGCGGCACCGGCGGGATCGGCGCCCACGTCGCCCGGGCGCTGGCCGCCCGCGGCGGCGTCCATCTGCTCCTCGCCGGGCGCCGCGGCCCGCAGGCCCCCGGCGCGGAGCGGCTGCGCGCCGAACTGGAGGCCCTCGGCGCCACGGTGACCCTCGCCGCCTGCGACGTCTCCGACCGCGCCGCGCTCGCCGCCCTGCTGGACGCCATCCCCGCCGAGCGGCCCCTGAGCGCCGTCTTCCACAGCGCCGGCGTGCTCGACGACGGCGTGCTCGACGGCCAGGACGCCGCCCGCTTCGCCCGCGTCGCCGCACCCAAGGCCACCGCCGCCGACCATCTGCACGAGCTGACCCAGGACCGGCCGCTGGACGCCTTCGTACTGTTCTCCTCACTGGCCGGGGTGCTGGGCAACGCCGGCCAGGGCAACTACGCGGCCGCCAACGCCCACCTGGACGCCCTCGCCGAGCGTCGCCGCGCGCTCGGCCTGCCCGCCACCTCCGTGGCCTGGGGCCCCTGGGCCGAAGACGGTATGGCCGGACGCGTGGACACCGGGCAACTGCGCCGGGCCGGTCTGCGGCCCATGCCCGCGCCGCACGCCCTGGAGGCCCTGTGGCAGGCGGTCGGCGAGGGCACCCCCGCCCTGCTCGTCG
>NZ_KB891946.1 GCF_000373585.1 Streptomyces sp. MspMP-M5 | reverse complement strand
CCCGCCGCTACTGGCTCCCGGAGTTCGAGGACTCGGACCTCAACCTGGCGGGCTGGACCAAGAAGCTCACCGGCCGGCCCACCATCACTGTCGGCTCGGTCGGCCTCGACGGCGACTTCCTCCGCGCGTTCGCGGGCGAGGGCGCCGCGGTCGGCAGCATCGACAACCTCCTGGAGCGCCTGGAGCGCGACGAGTTCGACCTGGTCGCCGTCGGCCGCGCCCTGCTCCAGGACCCGCAGTGGGCGGCCAAGGTCCTGGAGGGCCGCTTCGAGGAGCTCAAGCCGTACGACGCGGCGGCCCTGAAGTCCCTGAGCTAGCCGGACCTGCCGGCCGCGTATGACGGCGCATGACGGGAGGGCACCGGTCTCGCCGGTGCCCTCCCGCCGTTTCAGATCAGGCTGGCAACGTCCGTGGACGTTCTCCTGTACGTACCCGCCCCCGCTCCCGTCCCCGCCCTAGCCCGCGTCAGCATGTGCGGCTACGAGCCCTTGTGTTCGTTGCTGTTCTGCACAACACTCTCGATGCACAGAAACGCTCACCATTGAACATGCCCGAGCTTGTGCGGCGACCGGTCGAGTCGAGGAGAGCAGACATGACGCACTTCAGCCGACGTGGATTCCTGAGCGCCGCCATGGTGGGAGCCGCGTCCCTGGGCGCCCCCCTGGTCGACCGCCGTAGGGCCCTCGCCCAGGCCGACAACCCGCGGGGACTCACCCTCCGCGGTAACGAATTCCTGCTGGACGGCAAACCGTTCCGTATCCTCTCGGGTGCCTTCCACTACTTCAGAACGCACCCCAAGGACTGGCGCGACCGGCTGATACGGATGCGGGCCATGGGCCTGAACACGGTGGAGACCTACGTCGCCTGGAACTTCCACCAACCGTACGAGAAGCAGGTCGACTTCACCGGATGGCGCGACGTCGCCGCGTTTGTACGGACCGCGGACGAGGTCGGACTGAAGGTGATCGTGCGACCGGGACCGTACATCTGCGCCGAATGGGATTTCGGCGGCCTGCCCGCCTGGCTCCTGAAGGACAAGAATGCGCCGCTGCGCCGTTCCGACCCCGCATACGAGCGAGCGGTCGACGCCTGGTTCGCAGAACTGCTGCCCCGATTCGTCGATCTGCAGGCCACCCGCGGCGGGCCCATCATCGCCCTACAGGTCGAGAACGAGTACGGCAGCTACGGCAATGACCACGCCTACCTGGAACACCTGAGGGACACCATGCGGGCGCAGGGCATAGACAGCCTGCTGTTCTGTTCCAACGGAGCCACTCCGCAAGCGCTGGAGGACGGCAGCCTCCCCGACCTCCTGTCCACCGTCAACTTCGCCGGGGACCCCACCGGCCCCTTCGCCGAACTCCGTGAATTCCAGCCGGACAAGCCGCTGTTCTGCACCGAGTTCTGGGACGGCTGGTTCGACCACTGGGGAGAGCACCACCACACCACCGACCCGGCGCAGACCGCCGCCGACGTGGAAAAGATCCTCGAAGCAGGCGGGTCGATCAACCTTTATATGGCGGTGGGCGGAACAAACTTCGGCTGGTCCGCCGGTGCCAATCTCAGCGGCAACGCCTATCAGCCCACCGTCACCAGCTACGACTACGACGCTCCGATCAGCGAATCCGGCGAACTCACCGAGAAGTTCCACAAGGTGCGCGAGGTGCTCGCCAAATACGCCACACTGCCCACCACGCCCCCGCCGGCCACGCCGCGCCGGATGCCGCCCCAAAGGGTCGTTGTCCGTGAGTCGGTGCCGTTGATGGATGCCCTCGATGTGCTGAGCGACACCCCGGTGCGGCGCACCAGCCCCGTCCACATGGAGGCCCTCGGACAGCCGCACGGACTGATTCACTACCGCACCCGGGTGCGCGGGCCGCAGGGGACCAGGGACCTGAGAGTCACCGGGCTGGGCGACCGTGCGCTGGTGTTCGCCGACGGCAGGCGGATCGGTACCTTCGACCGCAACCAGCCGGACCACTCGATCGACTTCACTGTGGCCGGCGCGTCCAGCGCCCTCGACCTCCTGGTGGACCCCACCGGGCGGGTCAACTTCGGCCAGGGCCTCAACGACCCCAAGGGCATCAGCGGAAGGGTACTCCTCGACAACGAAGAACTGCATGACTGGGAGATCCGCCGACTGCCCCTGGACGCTCTCTCGGCCCTGAAATTCACCGACGGAGACACCCCGACCGGCCCCGCGTTCCACCGGGCCCGGCTTCACGTCGACGCCCCCGCGGACAGCTTCCTCGCCTTCCCGGGCTGGGACAAGGGCTTGGTCTGGCTCAACGGATTCGCGCTCGGCCGCTACTGGTCCCTCGGGCCCCAGGTCACGCTGTACGCACCGAGCCATCTATGGCGCAAGGGACGGAACGAACTCGTCGTACTGGAGATGGAGCACACGGGGGAGCAGATCGAAGTACGGTCTGCGCCCGATGTCGGCTGAAGGCGCACTCCGTCGCATCCGGCCTGGAACCCCGACCGTGCGGCAATGGCAGGGGCGGCTGGAAGACTGGGTTGCAGGTGGTGGATCTGCGGGCCGCACGCCGCGCGCACTGCAACGGAGGGAACGGCCCACCGCTCGACCTACGTTACCGGCCGTTAATCTCGTCGTTGATCAACACATGACGAAACCTCGCATTGTTCTCGCAGCGGCTGCTCTTGCCGTGTCCGCTACCGCACTCATCGCGCCGGTTGCCAACGCTGCCCCTGCACCGGGGGCCGGTGCAGCAGCCGACGCAGACCCGCAGATGTGCCCCTCCTGGTCGCAGGCGGGCTGCACTGTGGCGACGACTTTCGGCAAGGCCCTACACACCGTCCGGGACCTCTACGACGGATCAAGCTATTCCGAAACAGAGGACTCGGCCTGATCGACCTGCCGCCCGGACGTGCCCGCCGCGGGGCGGAGCCAGCCAACCTCCGACTTGGACGTCGTAGGTTCAGAAACCGGTCCCTGGTGTCGTAGGGGCCGACATCAAGGGCGCAGGGCCAGTGGTGGCCCCCGGGGTGTGGGTACCGTGGCTGGTGTCGTAACAGATGGCCGGAGCGTGCCTGCCAGGCTCCGGCCATAGTCGTGTCACGAGGCAGGCGAGCCGGCAGGGCGGGCGAGCTGTCTGTGTGCTGGGCTTCGTGAAGAAGCGCGACGTCCCGCTGGGCGAAGCCCGTTGGCTGACCGTCGTCTCGACGGAAGATCCCGACGGGACCGAACTGCTGCTGGAGCCCAGGCAGACGCCACCATCCTGCCGTCGCGGCTAACCTGGCGGTATGGAAGCAATCCTGGTCAGCGCGTGCCTGCGCGGGGTGCCGTGCCGGTTCGACGGGCGTCATAAGGCGTCGCCGGAGATGGCGGCGGCGGTCGCTGGTCGCGAAGTCGTCTCCTTCTGCCCGGAGGTCGCCGGCGGGCTCACGACACCGCGACGGCCTGCGGAGCTGGTGGGCGGCGACGGACACGACGTCCTCGACGGGACGGCGCAGGTCGTTGAGGACACCGGGCGTGACGTGACGGCGCAGTTCGTGGACGGAGCGCAACGCGCACTGGCGGCAGCGCAGAGCGGCGGATGCACTGAGGCCCTGCTGATGCCACGCAGTCCCTCGTGCGGACGCGGTGAGGTCTACGACGGATCGTTCGCCGGCGAGCTGGTGCCGGGAGACGGCGTGACGGCGGCGCTGCTCGAGCGGAACGGCATCGCCGTGCGGCCCGCACCCGGAGTATGAGGATGCGCTGCGGACGCTGCTGCGGCACCCCGCGCCGGTGACCCGGTTACTGCCGGACCTACGGCGTGCGGGCGAAGCAGCCCCGATGGCCGACGGGCTACTGGAGCAGCGCCGGCCAGGCATGGGGGAGGGCCGAGGCGAGCGGGTCGGGTGTTGTGGGGTTCGCACAGTTGCGCCTTGCCAGGTCTGACCACGACCCCACCGCCGTGGCCATGTGTCTGCGCAACCATGAGCGGGTGCGACTCGATCCTGCGGCCCCCGCCTTCTCCTACGACCCCTATCCGTACTACGGGCGACTTCGCGGCCAGGGGCCGGCCGCTCGGGTCGAGTTGGCGAACGGCACGCACGCGTGGCTGGTCACGGGCTACGAGCACAGCCGCGCGGTGCTCGCCGACCCGCGCTTCTCGAACGTGCCGCCGCAACGCGCCGGTCGCCCCAAGCCAAGCTCCCCGGCCCAACGCGCCCGAGCCTGCCTGGCACAGCACATGCTCAACGCCGACGCCCCCGACCACACCCGGCTGCGCCGCTTGACGGCCGCCGCGTTCGCACCACCTCGCGTCGACGCACTGCGGCCGAGGATCGAGCAGCTGGCAGCCGGACTGGTGACGGAGCTGACGGGTCGGCTGGGCGCCGGCGAGACTGTCGACCTGGTCGACAGTCTCGCCTTTCCGCTGCCGATCCTGGTGATCAGCGAGGTGCTGGGCGTGCCGGAAGCCGACCGTGCGGGGCTTCGGGAGTGGACCTACCGTGTCGGCTCGCCCGCCGACGCGCTGCCCCAGGGCGCCGTGGACGAGGCATGGGTTCTGCTGCACACGTATGTCACATCACTGATCGCCGAGAAGCGGCAGACGCCGGGCGAGGACGTTTTCAGCGCACTGGTCCACAACTCGGCCGAGGACGGTCTGGACGACGGCGAGTTGCTTGCCATGGCCTTCCTCCTGCTCTTCGCGGGTTACGAGACGACGATGAACCTTCTCGCCTCGGCCTCGCTGCGACTGCTCACACACCCCGGCGAACTGACGGCCGCCCGACGGGCTCCCGGCAGCCGTTGGGCCGCGGTGGTGGAGGAGACGCTGCGGTACGACAGCCCACTGGAGGGGGCAACCTGGCGGCGCGCGGCCGAGACGGTGGACCTCGGCGGCGGTGTGGAGGTGCCGGCCGGGGACTCCGTCCTGGTCGTGCTGGCGGCAGCGAACAGGGACCCCGCACACTTCCCGGACCCCGACGAGTTCCGGCCTGCGCGCCATCTCGCCGGGGCCGACGGCAAACGAGCCGCCCCGCACACCGCGTTCGGCCACGGACCGCACTTCTGCGTCGGGTCACGGCTGGCTCGAATGGAGGCGGCGATCGCGCTTCCCCTGCTCTTCGATGCGCTTCCCGACCTCCGTCTCGCTGCCGACCCGAAGGACCTGCCGTACCGCCCGGGCCTGCTCGTCCGCGGGCCTCGTCGCCTTCCGGTCACCACCGCCCAGGCAACGTAAGGGCTGCGCGATCCACCTCGGCGCCAGGTCGCCGGTGCAGATGAGCAGGACGGCGGGGATGCCACCGGCCTGCTTCCGCCTGTCTGCCGCCACCCGCCTGGTTCCTGCGCCAGGTAAGTCAGAGTCGAAACTCCGTGGTCACCCGCTCAGCGACTTGCTGCGCTTGCGTAAGGGCCGGTTACCTGTTCCACAGGGTGGACGGGACGTGGGAACCGGGGTGCTGTCCAGGTCGTCGGGGGGTTCCAGGTACCGATGTCGAGGAACTGCTCGGGCGAGCTGAAGCCGGGGGAGCGGGTGCCCTCGACCCGCGAGAGCACCCGGCAGTGGGGCGCCGCGATGGCGACTGCGACCAAGGTGCTGGCACCCCCGCACCGAGGCAAATCTTCCGAGGTGCCTTCGGGCCGACGCTCACGCTCGAACGGATCGTCACTGCCGCCGTCTCGATGAGTCGGTCACTGCTTTGAAGGTTTCTCTACGTGAGGCGGAAAGTATCGCGAAAAAGTTTCCACCGAAGGTTCAAAGATAGCGTTGAAGGCATGGATTTTGACATCAAGGACACTGTCCATGCCGTCGATGCTGGCTCCGTCATGAGGCTGTTCCCGGCGCGGCCGCGGTTGCTTGCCCTGGGCGAGCCGACCCACGGCGAGGACACTCTGCTCGACCTCCGCAACGAGCTCTTCCGGCAGCTCGTCGAGCAGGAGGGCTACCGGACGATCGCGATCGAGAGTGACTGTATGGGGGGCCTGGTCGTGGACGACTACGTCACCGCGGGCACGGGAACCCTCGACGAGGTCATGGAGCATGGATTCAGTCATGGCTGGGGCGCCTTCGCCGGAAACCGCGAACTCGTGCGCTGGATGCGCGACCACAACGACGGTCGGCCCGCGTCCGAGCAGGTCCGCTTCGCCGGTTTCGACGGCCCGTTGGAGATCACTGGAGCCGAAAGCCCCCGGCAGGCACTGACCGCACTCCACGGCTGCCTCTCGGCCCGGGTGGACGCGGACTTGCTCCCCTGCACCGCGGACACGCTCGACCGCCTGCTCGGCTCCGACGACCGGTGGACCAATCCCGCCGCGATGATGGATCCGGCGCAGTCCGTGGGGCAGTCGGCCGAGGCCAGGCAGCTGCGGTTGCTCGCCGACGAACTGGTGGCGGTGCTCGACGCGCAGACGCCACATCTGCTCGCGGCGACCTCGCAGGGCGATGTGGAGCGGGCGTGCCTGCACGGGCGCACCGCCACCGGCCTGCTGCGTTACCACTACTCGATGGCTGACACCTCACCGGCCCGCATGACGCGCCTGTGCGCGCTGCGGGATTTGATGATGGCCCACAACCTCCTGGCCATCTCCACCAGGGGCCCGGCACTCGTCCACGCCCAAAACTCCCACCTCCAGCGGGAGAAGAGCACCATGCAGATGTGGCAGGGGTCGGTGCAGTGGTGGAGCGCCGGTGCGCTGGTGAGCACCCGGCTCGGCGAGGGGTACGGCTTGGTGGCCACGGCCCTGGGCACGCTCAGGCACCAGGGAGTGGACACGCCGGCGCCGGACACCGTCGAGGGACTCCTGTACGCGCTGTCGAAGGACCGTTGCGTCGTCGACGCCCCGCGGCTGGCCACCGCCCTTGCCGACACGCAGCCCGCGCGGCGTCTCTCTCCCTGGTTCGGCTACGCCCCGCTCGACCCGGCACACCTGTCTGGATACGACGGGATCGTGTTCGTCAGGGACGTCGCACGGAACTAGCGCTACGGACTTCGGATCGTGAGTAAATTCTGATCGAAGTGCCGGATGACAGCGGGGTGTTGGTCGTGCCTTGTGGTGTCTGAGGTAGGCGGACCGAGGTGGGTTGACCGCTGCGGGAGGTGCCCGCCCGGTGGGTAGCCGAGCGCGGCGAGCAGACCGGCGAGGTGTGGAAGGAGGCGTCCTGGGCCGAGGCGAAGGAGCACGGGCGGTCTGCGGGGGCGCCGTAGCGGACCTTTATGGATCGCCTCGGGTCAGGGTGAGGGGAGGGTGGCGTGAAGTGGGGCGTCCCCGGCCGTTCCGGATATGGATGCGGGGGTGTTGGGGGTGAGGGTGTTCCAGGTGATGTCGATGGTGATGCCGGGGCCGGGGCCGGTGTTGGTGTCGGTGTTGGTTTCGGTGTCGGGGGTGATGGTGAGGTGTGCGGTGACGGTGCCGTTGGTCTGGTCCCATGTGGCGGTGCCGTTGACGGTCGCGTCAGTCACCCAGCGCACGTCGGTGAGGGTGAGGTGTGCTTGGGGAGTGCCGGTGAGGGTCCAGGTGCCGCCGCGCAGTCCGGTGTCGTGGCCGTGGGGCAGATAGCCGCTGCGGGCGAGTGCGTCGCTGAGCGCTGATGCGCCGACGGCGGCCGCGCGTAGTGCTGCAGGGTGGGCCTGGTTGCCGGGTGCGGGGGTGGCGGGGGTGGTGTCGGTGAGGTGGGTGGGGTAGTCGGTGAGGGTGGGGACGGCGGGGGTGTGCCGGGTGCAGGAGGTGTCCAGGTGATGCAGAGCGGCGGCGGGGGCGCGCAGGAACTGGCGGTACAGGGACTGTCCGCACGCTTCCGGGCCCGGCCGGGTCGCGTCGGGCATGGCGGTGATGTGAGTGAGGTTGGGGACGGTGATGAAGCGGGCGGAGGGCCCGAGTTGGGCTGCGACGCGTCGGCCGCCGATGGCGGGGGTGAGTGAGTCGAGATCGCCACCGAGGACGAGGGCCGGCACGGTGGCCGGCACCAGGGGCGGGCGGGTCGTGATGGGCATGTGGGGGCGTTGTGGAGCGGGCCAGGCAAGGCAGCCGTCGTAGGTGTTGGTGTAGGCGTTGACTGTCGTCCATTCGGCGGTGGTGAAGGGGGCGAAGGTGGCGGCGGGCTGGGCGGCAATGCGGTCCTGGAGCATGCGGGCGCGTTCGGCGCTCGGGCTGGTCATGGCGAACAGCTGCGGGTAGTCGGTGCAGGCCACGGCGAAGTACAGGGCGCTGGAGTAGTCGGGGGGTGGGAGGTTGGTGCCGTCGTGGGCGGTGGTCTGCGCGGCCAGGCGGAGCAGTGGGGCACTGTCGCCTCTGGTGAGCAGTGTCTGGGCCGCGGCTTGCAGGCTCCGGTAGATCCCAGGGTCGACTCCCGCGTCGTTGACCAGGTCTACCAGGGTGGTCACGGTGACCGTTACGGTGATGGGCTCGCCGTCCAGGTCGGTGGTGGTGCCGGTCAGTGGTGCGGTACGCAGGCGGGATGCCAGTCGGGAGATGAGGGTCCATGCGTCGGTGGAGGTGTGGGCGGCGCACTGCGGTGCGCGTCGGCAGGCGAGGGCGAACGCGGTACGGGCGGTGGTGACGCCGCTGGTGTACCAGGGGTCCAGGCCCAGGACTTCGTAGGTGGCGTCCAGCGTGAGCGAACGCAGCAGGGAGGGGTGGCGTGCGGCGAAGACCTGGGCGAACCAGCCGCCGTAGGAGTCGCCGTACAGGTCGACGCCGGAAAGTCCGAGCTGGGTGAGGACATCGGCGAGATCCTGGGTGGCATCGACGGTTCCGAAGAGCTCGGAGGCGTGGATCCAGCTGCCGTCGGGGCGGTGCCAGGTGTGATCGAGTTGGTCGCCGCAGGCGCCGACGGTCTGGGCGAAGTCGGGACCTGAGGGTTGGCCCGCGTAGTGTTCCAGGTCCGGGCAGGTGAGGGCCTGTGAGCGGCCCGTGCCGCGCAGGTCGAACAGCAGCAGGTTCCGGCTGGCGCGGAGGGGGCCGAGCATCTTCAGGTAGGCATCACGGGAGTGGCGCGTCGCCCAGCCGGGGCCGCCGTCGACGACGACCACGGTGCCCTGGGGCCGTCCGGTGGCCGGCACCCATTCGAAGCCGATGTCGAGGGTCGGACTGTCGGGATCCCGGCGGTCCAACGGGAGTGCGGTGGTTCCGCACCAGCCGGTCGGGCGCTGCGTGCACGGGGTGAGCTGGAGGGCACCGAGCCGGAGATCGGTTCTGGCTCCACGGGCGGCGGTGCGCGTGGCCGGGGTGAACATCGCTGTGAGGATCAGGGCCGCCAGGATCGCGACGGCAAGGAGACCGCGGTAGAGGGCTGCCCGGTGGATGACGGTGGAACGCGGGCAGGGACGGGGGGCGGGAGCATAAGGAGCATCGGTCATGTCGATCCTCTACGGCGGCCTCGGTGCGGCACGAGTCGATGCTGCGCGCGCTGCCGACTCGTGGAGCACGTTTTCTGGCTCATCTATGCCCGAGGAGGCGCCAACAACTCGCACTCGCAGTGGAGTTCGGACGGCGCGTGGGCTCGCCGCTGCGTTTCCGGCCGCGTGGTTCTCGGCCGCTCGAAGGTGCCGTGGAGCCTTGGATCGTGCTCGCCTGCAGCCTCGGCGGCGAGGGCGGTGCAGAGGCTGTTGGCTCCTCTGCACCGCGAGTGCTACGCCAGTGACAACTTCCACGTCACGCTGATCACCAGTCCCGAGACGACCACCAGGAAGACCTTGCGGACGAAGGCGGAGCCGCGCTTCATGGCCAGGGAGGCGCCGAGGATGCCGCCCACGAGGTTGCACACGGCCATGGCCGCACCAAGGCCCCAGAGCACCTTGCCGGCGGGGATGAAGAAGACCAGTGCCCCGAGGTTGGCGGCGATGTTGACGACCTTGGCCACGGCGGAGGCCCGCAGGAAGGCGTAGCCGATGACTCCGACGAGAAGGAACACCAGGAAGGAGCCGGTGCCGGGCGGGCCGAGGCCGTCCCAGAAACCGATGGCCGCGCCGCCCACCGCCATGGCGACCAGTTCCCCGCGGTGGCCGAAGCGGCGGTCCTCGTCCACGCCGAACTCCGGTTTGCGCCAGGTGTACAGGCCCACGACCACCAGGGCGCACAGCACCACGGTGTTCAGGACCGACTTGGGCAGGGCGGAGGCGACCGCCGCCCCGGCGACCGAGGCCGGAAAGGTCGTGGCGGCCATCTGCCCCACGGCCTTCCAGTCGAGGGGCGTCTTGCGGGCGAAGGTGACTGCCGCGGCGGAGGTGCCCACCAGGCCGACCATCTTGCTGGTGGCCAGCGAATGGACCACCGCGCCACCGGGGTTGACGAGGAGCATCGCAGGCAGCTGCAGCAGTCCGCCGCCACCCACGATGGCGTCGATCGCTCCTGCGAGAACGGCCGTCACGCAGAGGAACACCAGGGCTGCGAAGGCGACGCCACCGAATCCCGGCCAGTCGAGCGGCGTCCACAGGTCCATGTGCGTCATGGCTTCCCGGCCAGGGAGGGCTGCCGGTCGGCTACCTGGTGCAGGCGCCGTACGGCGTCGCGTACGACCGCTTCGTCCACGCCGAGACGGGCGACGATCCGGACCTGTGTGTCTGTCCAGCGGGCAACCTTGACACCGGCTTCCGCTGCGGCGGAGACGAATGCGGCGGAGGTGAGGCCGGTGCCGGAGATATCCGCGATGACCATGTTGGTCTCCGGCTCCGGGGCGGTGAACGCCGGGTTCTCGACGAGGAGTTCGCGCAGTAGCCGCGCGTGGGCGTGGTCCTCGGCGAGTCGGTCGATGTTGTGCTCCAGGGCGTACAGCGCGGCGGCCGCCATGAAGCCGGACTGGTGCAGGCCGCCCCCGTACCACAGGCGGTAGACGGAGGCCCGCTCGATCAGTTCGGCCGGACCGGCGAGAACGCTGCCGAAGGGTGCGCCGAGGGCCTTGGCGAACGAGACCGCGACGGTGTCGACGGTGGCGGCGTACTCGGCGAGCGTGGTGCCCGTGGCGACGCTCGCGTTGGGCAGCCGGGCACCGTCCATGTGCGTCGGCAGGCCCTTGGCGAGCGAGGCCGCGCGCAGGTCAGCCAGGTCCGTCACCGAAATCACGCTCCCGCCGAAGTAGTTGACGGTGTTCTCGACCCACACCAGGGACGGGGCGGAGGTGAGCCGGGCACGCCGCTTGCGGTCCACGGCCGCGTCCAGGAGGCGGGGCGTGAGGATGCCGTCCGGGCTGTCCACCGGGTTGAGCACCACACCGCACAGATCGGCGGTGGCCGCGCTCTCGAAGAAGTTGATGTGGTACTTCGCGTCGGTGATGACTTCACTGCCGCGGTCCGTGTGCACCCGGATCGCCAGCTGATTGCTCAGGGTGCCGCTGGCCGTGAAGAGCGCCGCCTCCTTGCCGAGGAGCTCGGCGCACCGGCGTTCGAGGCGTTGGGTGGTGGGGTCTCCGCCGTACAGGTCGTCTCCCACCTCGGCGTCCGCCATGACGCGGCGCATCTGCGGAGTGATGGCGCTCAACGTGTCGCTGCGCAGGTCGATCGGTGCCAGCACGGTGTCCCCTCGTTGCTCGATCCATACGCGGGCAGATGCGCTCGCGTCGTCGTGGAGGACGCTAGCGATCAACTCGGAGAATGGAAAGGGTATTTCGGATGATGGACTCGCTGTGCCGGAGCGGAGGAGTAGGTTCGTGGTCATGAGAGCAGTTGTGATCGACGGTAAGGGCACGTTCGGACTTGAGCGGCGTGCTGATCCGGTGGTCGGGCCTGGCCTGGTGGCGGTGCGGGTTCGCGCCGCGGGGCTCAACGCGGCCGACCTTCAACAGGCCAGGGGTGAGTATCCGGCGCCGCCGGGCTGGCCGGCTGACATTCCCGGGTTGGAGATCGCCGGTGAGGTCGAGCAGGTCGGTGCGGGGGTGGCGGGAGTGGGCGTCGGTGACCGGGTAATGGCGCTCGTCGGGGGTGGTGGCCATGCCGAGCGGATCGTGGTGCCTGCTGACTTGCTGCTTGCGGTACCTGAGGGGTTGCCCTGGGGAGAGGCAGCGGGTTTCCCGGAGGCGTTCAGTACCGCTTGGGACGCACTGGTGGTCCAAGCCGGGGTGCGTGCGGGGGAACGGGTCTTGGTGACCGGGGCTGCGGGCGGGGTGGGTACGGCCATGGTGCAGGTGGCCGCTGCCTGCGGCGCCCATGTCGTTGCGAGTGTGCGCCGGCGCGAACTGCATGACCGAATAAGGGAACTTGCCCCTCTCGGCAGCAGCGTGGAGGTGGTGGTCCCGGATGAGGAGGGCGAAGGCGCGCCGTATGACGTCGTTGTCGAATTGGTCGGAGGGGAGGACTGTCTGCGACGGGTTGACCTGCTGCGTACTCGGGGTCGGGTCCTTGTCGTGGGGGTCCAGGGTGGGGCGGTGGCGCCGTTGCGGATGTTCGACTTGATGCTTGCGCGGGCCCAGCTGATCGGTACCACCATTCGGGGCCGCTCGCATGCAGAGAAGTCTCTCCTCGCGGCGACGGTGCGCACATGTGTCGTGCCGCTGCTGGCTGAGGGGCGGCTTCGGGTACCTGTCGACGCGGCCTTCGGGCTGGAGCGTTACTCCGATGCCTACGCTCGACTGGCCGGCCCCGGGAAGTTCGGCAAGGTCGTCATGCTGCTTTGACGACGCTGCGCCAGGTGGTTGGCGGGCTCGGCTCCACGGTGAGCCGAGCCAGGCCGCACCTTCGCGCGGTACGAGCGGAGCTGCTTGAGGCAGTCGGCGCGACGTTCAACGCCCCTGCATTTTCGGACAGGGCGGGTTCCAACAGACCGAAGGGTGCCCACCAGGCCGGCGGCGGTCTGGACGGTGATGTCGTCGGGCTTGGCGCCGGTGGCCTCGGCGAGTGCCTGGGCGAGGTGACGTTCGCGCTGCTCGTGCAGGCCCTGCAGGCAGGTGGTCAGGGTGGGGCTGTCAGCGACCATGCGGGCGAAGTCGTGGCCGGAGAAGCCGGCGACCGGATCCTGGGCAGCCGTGGCGTCGGCGACCGCGCGGCGCAGCGCGGCCAGCGCTGATTCGCCCGGGTGCCGGGCGGCGACGGTGCGGGCGAGGGAGGTGGCGAACTCCTCCTGGTGGTCCAGGGCCAGGTCTGCTCGCATCTCATCCCGACACCGTGTTTCTGTCGCCATGTTTCTGTTGGACCGCGGAAGTGGGGCCCGCGGCCGGCAGCTTCCATCGCCGCCCGCCCAGTCACCCCCGGCCGCCGCCCCGTGTCGCGGCACCCGGGCTCGGAGCGGGCCTCACGCCTCCGCGGTCTGGTGCCTGTTTCGGGGCAGCGTCAGCGTCGTGGCTGCCGTCAGTACGAGGCCGGCGGCTGCGATCAGCATGCTCCAGCGCATGCCGGCCAGGAAGGTGTCCGCTCCTGCCAGGAGCGCTCCGAAGACGGCCACCGCGATGGCTCCGCCGACTTGGCGGCCGGTGTTGAGAAGGGCGGATGCGGTGCCTGCCCGGTTTGCGGGAACGGTGTCGAGGAGCATGGCGGTCAGTGCGGGTACGGTCAGTGCTCCGCCGAGGCCGACCGGCACCATCAGTGCGGCCACCGTCCATACGTGGGTGTGCGGGCCGACGGTGAGCAGCGCCAACAGCCCTGCCGCACCGACCAGTTGACCGGCGACCATGGGCACCCGAGGGCCGAACAGTGCGGCCAGTTTCGCCGAGGCCAGGTTCACCACGGCCACCAGTGCCGTCATCGGGATGAACAGCACGCCCGCATGCAGGGCGGACTGGCCGCGCTCCTGCTGCAGATACAGGCTGAAGATGAACACCCCGCCGTAGTAGGCGGCGTTGAGCATGAAGCCGATCACCAAGGACACCGCCACCACGCGTGAGCGGAAGAGTTGCAGCGGAAGCATCGGATGCGCGCCCCTGGCCTGTGCGGTCAGGAAGGTGGCTGCCGCGACGAGGGCCACCGACAGGGAGGCGATCACCAGCGGCTGGCCAAAGCCCTTGTCGCCGCCTTCGATCACGCCGTAGGTCAGTGCGCCCATCGCGACGACCGCCGTCACCTGCCCGGTCACGTCCAGCCGTGCGGGCAGGCGTGGCGAGGGCGGTATCCGGGTCAGCAGAGCGAGTGCCAGGAGGCCGGCGGGGAGGTTGACGAAGAAGATCCATTGCCAGCCCACGGTCGCGGTGAGTGCGCCGCCGAGGACGGGTCCGGCGGCCACTGCGACGGCCCCGCCGACGGTCCAGATGGCGATGGCCCGGGCTCGTTTGGCCTGGTCGGGGAAGCCTTGGCGGACCAGTGCCAGGGACGCCGGCATCATCACGGCCGCCGCGGCCCCCTGCACCAGCCGCGCCGCCACCAGCACACCGAGGTTGGGTGCGAACCCGCATGCGGCTGAGGCCAGCCCGAAGAGGACCAGGCCACCGCCGTATGCCTGTCGGGCTCCGATGCGGTCGGACAGGGCGCCGGCGGAGAGCATCAGGGCGGCGAAGAGCAGGGTGTATCCGTCCACGACCCACTGCAGGCCGGACATGCCGCCGCCGAGGCTGCGGCCGATGTCGGGCAGCGCGACGGTGACGATCAACGCGTCCAGCGAGATGAGGAAGAAGCCCAGCAGGGCGGCACCGAGCACCATGGGGGAACCACCCCGGGCCGCCTCCGGCGCATCGGCCACGGCGCCGGAGCCAGGCGAGGACTTGAGCGGGGAATTCAGTGGGGAATTCAATGGCGATGTCATTTAGGGCACTCCTGAGAGCGTCTTGAAGTGTGCAATCGAGCGGGGAGATCAGGGGCTTTCGCAGACCGGCCGGCCGGTAGCGGGAGCTGGTGGCGGGCGCGCCCTGGCGCGGTGACGTGGGCGGATGCCGGGCGGCGAAAGCTCCGCCGCCCGGTGTAGCGGTACGTGCCTGTCAGCCGGCTGCCGGCGTGTCGAAGTCCGTTCCCCGGGAGACCTTCTCCCACGCGGCGAGCTCGGCCCGCACCGAGTCCAGGTGTCCGACGAGGAAGTCCACCGCGTCGCCGCCGAGGGCGAGCCGCAGCGGGGTCTTCTCGGCGTCCAGGGCCAGTCGGATCGCCGCCGCGGCCTTCGCCGGGTCCCCGGGCTGCGTGCCGGCGCCGTCCTGCACCGCCTTCCGGGTGGCGCCGACCTTCTCCACGTACGCCGGGTGCTCCTCGGAGAAGTAGGCCGCGCCCTTACCGAACAGGTTGGTGCGGAACGCGCCGGGCTCCACGATCAGCACCTTGATCCCGAACGGCGACACTTCATCGGCCAGGCCCTCAGACAGCTGCTCCAGTGCCGCCTTGGTCGCGCTGTACGCGGAGAACCCGGCGAAGGACAACTGTCCGCCGAAACTGCTGATGTTCACAATGGATCCGCTGCCCCGCTCCCGCATCTGCGGAAGCAGCGCCCGGGTCAGCCGCGCCGGGCCGAAGACATGCAGCTCGAACAGGTCGCGCAGCTCCCGGTCGGTGGTCTCCTCGAACGCCCCGACCTGCGTGCGCCCGGCGTTGTTCACCAGCACGTCCACCCGGCTGTAGCGAGCCAGGACGTCAGCGGCCACCACGTCGATCCGCTCGCCGTCGGTGACGTCCAGCTCGATCGCCTCCACCCGGTCGGGGTGCGCGGCGACCAGGTCGGCCAGCGCCTCGGTCCGTCGGGCCGTGCCGATCACCGTGTCGCCGGCGGCGACCGCGGCCTCGGCGATGGCCCGCCCGAAACCGCTGCTCGCGCCGGTGACCAGCCAGACCTTGCCGTTCTCAGTCATCTCGTTCGTCTCCCCTTGTCAACTGCATCAACTGCATCAACTGCATCAACTGCA
>NZ_KB891945.1 GCF_000373585.1 Streptomyces sp. MspMP-M5 | reverse complement strand
TGGGCGGTCACCTCCCGTACGAAATGGGGAAGGCGCTGCCCCGACAGCCGCGTCAAGGCCCCGGACCGCCGTGCCCCGTCCCGCCAGGCTGCGAGCGGCTCGTTCGGTCCGTCGAGCACACCGTCGAGATAGTCCGCGGCGCCGGTCGCGGTGAACCGGTCCAGTACCCCCGCGTAGGCGGTCAGCCCGTGGACAGTGTCGAAGTGCCGGGCGGCGGCCCAGCGGGGCAGCAGCCCCGACAGGCCGGGCAGCGCGCCGGCCGCGTACAGGGCGGTGCGGACGCCGACGGCGGACCCGATCCGCTCCAGCCGGTCACCGCCCCCGGCATCGACGACATCGGCGTCGGCCACCAGCGCCGCATAGGTGACCCGCTCGGAGGTTCGGTATGAGGGGCCGGCGCAGTGCACCACCAGGGAGCAGCCCCGGACGAAGGCAGCCAGCGCGGTGTCGTCGTCGAGGTCGACGGCGGCGGCATGGGCGTCCGCGTCCGGCAAGTGCTCGGCGATGAACGCCTTGGCCCGTACGGCGTCCCGGCCGCCGATCCGCAACGGGCCCGCGCCCCATCGGCCGAGCAGTCGTGCGGCGTGGCCGCCCACCGCACCATATCCGCCGAGTATCCCGATCACAGCGCGCCCTCCTCGATCTCGGTGTCCGAAGCGGCTTCCTGACGCTCCGCCAGTTCAGGGGCGAGGGCCTCGGCGACCTGGTACAGGGCCGGGGCGGAGAACATCCGGCGCAGCGGCAGCCGTACGCCGTAGCGCTGGGTGAGCAGGGCCAGGAAGCGGGTCGCCAGGAGGCTGTCGCCGCCCAGGACGAAGAAGCTCTGCCGACGGCCGACCGCGGCCACCCCGAGCACCTCGCGCCACATGGCGGCGAGCCCCTCCTCCAGTTCGCCCTGCGGCGGCTCGTCCGGATCGTCGGTGCCATGGGCCGCGGCCAGCTCGGCCAGCGCCGACCGGTCGACCTTCCCGTTGGCGCTCAGCGGCAGCCACGGCAGGACGTCGATCCGCTCGGGCACCATGTGAGCCGGCAGCCGCGCCGCGGCCTGCTCGCGCAGCGCCGACGGGTCCAGGTCAGGGGCGGCGTCGGCCCTGCGAGCCGCCAGCAGCTCACTGAACGAGTCGCCCAGCGGGCGGTGCACCACCTCACCGAATCCGGCGGCGCCCAGCAGCTCGCCCCAACGCGCGGCGGACAGCACCGGCGTGCCCGCGCTGCGTCGCTCGCGGTCGAATCCGGTGTAGCCGCGGTCGAGCAGGGTCGCGGTGAGCAGCGCCACCGGGGTCAGCTCGGCGCGTTCCACTGCCAGGAAGGTGCCGCCCTTCCGGGCCAGCAGTCCCGACAGGGCGGGTCCGTGCGCGGGGTCGGGGAAGCGGTGCAGCACCTGGTCGGCCAGGACGACGTCGAAGCGATGCCGCAGCTCGTCGGGCACGAGGAGGCCGGGCAGCCGCCGGCAGTCGGTCTCGTGCGGCAGGTCCGCGAGGTGCTGCCGTGCCGCGTCCAGCCGTGCCGGATCGGCTTCGAGCAGCGTGTAGCGCACCTGGCCGGGGGCGAGCCGGTTCAGCAGCCGTACGGCGCCCTGCCCGTCGCCGCCATTCAGCTCGACGAGATCGAGCGGTCGGCCGACGGCTTCGGCCAGCTCGGCGAGGCGGCGGGCGATGTCCTCGACCGCGTGGTCAGTGCCGGGGTCGGCGGCGGCCAGGCGGGCCGGGGCCAGTACGTCGTCGTCCAGCAGCACCGCGGGGTCCAGCCGCCCGGCGAGGATCTCCCGGTAGTCGCCCAGGCGCTCGGTCAGCCGCTGGTGGGCGCGGCCGATCAGCTCGCCGTAGGTGCCCGTACCCCCAGTGACGGCGTCCCCGGCGATCGCCGCGGCCGCCTCGGGCCCGGCTGTATACACCGCACCCCGTTCGGCCAGGACCTTCCGCTCCACCAACCAGCGCAGCCACAGGCGCAGCACCGGCAGGTACTCGTCGGCCAGATCGAGGCGGTCCGCCCACTGCGGAACCGTCAACGCACCCGCCTCGCCCGTGACCTCGTCCAGGCCGAGCAGCCGGGCCAGGAACGACGCAGCCACCCCGGCCTCCGAACGAACGGATTCGGCACGGAACTCGTCGACAGACGGCGGAAGTTGCGCACTTTCGACGGCGACATCGCCCGGTCCCTGCGCAGGCAGCACGGCGGCGACAAGGCGGCGCGCGCCCCCCTCACCGGCAACGGCGACGCAGGCCCGGCCCACGCCGGGAGCATCCCGCAGCGCGGCCTCGATCTCGCCCAGCTCGATCCGATGGCCGCGGATCTTGACCTGCTGGTCGGCCCGCCCGAGAAACTCCAGTGTCCCGTCCGGCCAGTAACGTCCCAGGTCACCCGTGCGGTACCAGCGCCCCGCAGCGTCCTCGACGAACTGCCGGGCGGTCAGCTCGGGAGCGCCGCGGTAGCCGCGGGCGACCCCTGCGCCGCCGATCCACAGCTCACCTGGCACCCAGTCGGGGCAGTCCCGGCCGTGTTCATCGACGACGCGATAGCGCTGGCCGCGCAGCGGACGCCCGTACGGAATCGAGCGCCAGCCAGGGTCCACCGCCTCGACCTCGTACGCATTCGACCAGATCGCGGCCTCGGTGGCGCCGCCCAGCGCGACGAACCGGCTCCAGGGGCACTGCTCGGCGAACCGGCCCGGCAGATCGAGGCCCACCCAGTCGCCGGACACCAGCACCAGGCGCAGCGGGTCGGGGGCCTGGGCGGCTTCGGCGACGACCAGCAGCATGTCGAGCAGGGCGGGCACGGTGTTCCACACGGTGACGCGATGACGGCGTACGAGGTCGAGCCAGCGCCGCGCGTCGCGCCGGTCGTCCTCCTCGATGAGGACGAGGGCACCGCCGGCCGAGAGCGGGCCGAAGATGTCGTAGACGGACAGGTCGAAGTCGAGCGCGGAGACCGCCAGGGTCCGGTCGGACTCGGTCACCTCGAACCGCTCGTTGATGTCGGTCACGGTGTTGGCGGCCGCCCGGTGGGTGAGCTCCACGCCCTTGGGGTCGCCGGTGGAGCCGGAGGTGAAGATGACGTACGCGAGAGCGTCCGGCGACAGCACGACGGGGGCCGCGGCCAGGTCCAGGGTGGGCGCCGCGTCCACGGCTACGGCGCGTGTCCCGGACGGCCCGCCGTTCGAGGTGCCGTCCGTGACGACCAGGCGTACGGCGGCGAGCCGGTGGATGCGCTCGCGCCGCGCCGCCGGTTGGTCGATGCCGACCGGGACGTATGCGGCGCCGGCGGCCAGTACGCCGAGCACCGCCACGATCTGCTGTGGCCCCTTGGGCAGGTGGACGGCCACGGTGTCACCGCGCCGTACACCCTGCTCGGTGAGGACGGTGGCCAGCCGCAGCGCCCGGTCCGCCAGCTCGCGGTAGCTCATCGTGCCGTCGTCGCCCCACAACAGCGCGGTGCGGTGCGGCTGTTCCACGGCCCGGCGGAAGAACGCGTGGTGCAGCAGGCCCGGCTCACCGGTTCCGGTGGCGTTCACCGCCTCCCGGATTTCACGCTGGGCGGCGGGCAGCAGCTCGGGCACGGGAGCGTCCCAGTCGCCGACGGCGAGCCCGTCGAGCAGTCGCAGATACGCGGCGAACATCGCATCCAGCAGACCCTCGGGAAAGAGTTCGTCGACGGCGTCCCAGTTGAGGCGGATGCCGCCCGCGTCCTCGGTGACCTGGTGGTCGAGCCAGACCTGCGGGGTCTGGGAGACGCCCCAGACCGGCCGGTCGAAGGGAGCCTGCGGGACCTCGCCGCCGACGCCCAGCGCGCTGGTGAAGACCACCGGCATGGTGGCCTCCGGTTCGCCAGTGCGGCGGGCGATCTCCCGGAGCACCCAGACGGCGGATGCCTCCCGGTGGTCCAGGGAGTGCCACAGCTCCTCCTGCACCCGGCGTGCCCGGGTGAGCCAGCTGTCGCCGGGCTGCGGACGGGAGGAGACCAGCATCAGTGAGGTGAAGTCGCCGAGGATGTTGCCGATGTCGGGATGGACGTCGCGGCGGTCGAAGAGGGTCAGGTTGAGGGTGAGGTCGGCTCGCGCGCTCCACCGGCCGAGCACTTCGGCGAAGGCGGTGAGCAGGACGCCGGACGGGGTCAGGCCGTGCTGCCGGGACCGCTCGGTGATCACCTGCCAGCGGTCCTTCGGAAGGTGCGCCGCACGCCGGCTGAAGCGGGGCCGTTCGACGGCGGACGGGTCCTTGGCGAGCGGCAGCGCGGGCGCGGGCGGCAGCTGCGGGAGCAGCTCGGTCCAGTAGGCGCGTGCTGCGGCGAGCGACTCGGGGTCGGGGGCGGTGGAGCATATGTAGTCCCGGAACGAGACGTCCACCGGCGGGAGTTCGGCTTCCGAGTCGGTGTAGAGCGTCGCCAGCTCGGCGTAAAAGAGGAGGATGCTCAGCGCATCCAGCGCGATGTTGTCGATGCCGATGCCAAGACGCGTACGGCGTCCCCGGCGCACGCCGCGGACCGCGAACAGCGGCCATGAGCCCGGGTCGAACATCCGGTGCGAGGCGGTCTCGCGCAGGTCGGCGCATGCCTGTTCCGGGTCGGGCCCGGCGTCGGTGACGGGGACGGTGAACCACGGCACCTCGGGCAGGATCCGCTGCTCGCTCTGGTCGCCGACGACGGCGCGCAGCATCTCGTGGCGGCGGATGAGGCGGTTGAGTGCCGACTCCAGCCGGGCCACGTCCAGGTCCTCGACGTCGTATTCGCGGTAGAAGTGGCAGCCGGTGCCGCCCAGCGTGAAGTCCTCCCCGCGGCCGAGCCAGTAGGCGCGCTGGACATCGGTGAGCGGGAACGGGTCGTGCCGGTGGTCCGGGGCGGCCTGCACGGCCGGCTCCTGGCTCCGGTCGCCACCAGGTCCGATGTTCGCGGCGAAGTCCGTGAGAACCGGGTGCGCGAAGAGGTCGGCCAGCCGGATGTCGCCGTGGCCGTCCTGGCGTAGCCGGGCCACCAGGCGGGTGGCGAGCAGGGAGTCGCCGCCGAGGGTGAAGAAGTCGTCCTCGCGGGCGATGTCAGGGATGCCGAGCACCGCGGACCAGGCTGCGGCGGTCCGGCGTTCCGCCTCGCTACGGGGCGCGGTACCCGTGCGGCCGGTCGCGCCGGCCGCTCGCTCCGCGAGGGTGCGGGCGACGGCTTTGCGGTCGGTCTTGCCGTTGGGGGTGAGAGGCAGCTCGTCCAGTACGACGAGGAGTTCGGGGATCATCGCGGCGGGCAGCCGCTCGGCGGCGTGGGCGCGCAACCGGTCGGGCTCGGCGTCGCCGGTGACCGCCGCGGCCAGCCGGCGGTCCGTGCCGACCACTGCCACGGCCCGACGTACGCCGGGGGCCGCGGCCAGTGCCGCCTCGATCTCGCCCAGTTCGATGCGCACTCCGCGCACCTTGACCTGGTGGTCGGCGCGACCGAGGAATTCGAGGGTACCGTCGGGCCGGTAGCGCGCCAGGTCTCCGGTGCGGTACCAGCGCACCCCGTCGGACTCGACGAACTTCTCCGCGGTGCGTACCGCATCGCCGCGGTAGCCGCGGGCGACCCCCACGCCGCCGATCCACAGCTCACCGGGCGTCCAGTCCGGGCAGTCCCGGCCGAGCGGGTCGACGACCCGGCTGCGGACGTTGCGCAGCGGGGTGCCGTACGGAATCGAGGCCCAGTCGGCGGGTATCTCGCCGGTCACCTCGCACACGGTGGAGTGGATGGCGGTCTCGGTGGTGCCGCCCAGCGCCACGAAACGGCAGTCGGGCGCGACGGACCGGGTCCGGCCCGGCAGGTCGAGCGGCACCCAGTCGCCGCCGAGCAGCACCAGGCGCAGTCCGGGGAGTCCGTCCGCATCGGCGGCGGTGACCAGCATGTCCAGCAGCGCGGGCGCGCAGTTGACGAGGGTCACACCGTGGGTACGGGACAGCTCGGCCCAGTGGGCGGCGTCGCGGCGCGCGGACTCGTCGACGCAGACCAGCGCGCCACCGGCCGTGAGGGTGCCGAAGATGTCGTAGACGGACAGGTCGAAGTCCAGCGCGGAGAGCGCCAGAATGCGATCCGAACGTCCCACCGCATAGCGGTCGTTGAGGTCGGCGATGGTGTTCATCGCGGCGGCGTGGGTGAGCTCGACACCCTTGGGTTCGCCGGTGGAGCCCGAGGTGTAGATGACGTACGCGAGGTCGTCGGGGCTGCCGGGGAGGGGTGCGGTCAGCGGCTCGGTGTCGTCCGGGACGGTGATGTCGGTGAGAACCAGGCGTATCCCGGCGGAGGCATGGATGCGCTCGCGCCGGGCCTTGGGCTGGTCGATGCCGAGCGGAAGGTAGGCGGCGCCAGCGGTGAGCACGCCCAGCACGGCGAGGATCTGGTCGTGCCCCTTGGGCAGGGTGACCGCGACGACATCGCCGGGCCGCACCCCACGCGCATGGAGGTGCCCTGCCAACTCCAGTGCCTTGTCGGAAAGTTCGCCGTACGACAAGGTCCCGTTCCGGCCCCAGAGCAAGGCAGGAGCGTCGGGCGTCTCCACCGCGCGCGCAAAGAATCCGTCGTGCAGCCGCGCCGCCCCGGCCTCCCATCCGGTCCGGTTCACCTCGGCCCGCGTCCGAAGCTGCGCGGCGGGCAGCATCACCGGCACCGGCGCACCCCAGGCGTCCGGGTCGGTCAGCAGCCGATCGAGCAGCGTGGCGTAAGCGTCGAACATCACATCGAGGACGCCCGGCGCGAACGCGTCCTCGCGCGCGTCCCAGTTGACCAGCAGGCCGCCGTTCACCTCGGTGACCTGGGCGTCGAGCCAGACCTGCGGTCCTTGGGAGATGATCCAGGTCGCCTCACCGAAACTTTCCCGGACAGTGTCGGCGAACAGTTCACCCAGTCCCAGCGCGCTGGTGTGGACGACGGGTGCGAGGACGCGCTCGCCGTGCAGCCGGGAGGCGTCGCGCAGCACCTCGACGCCGGAGTACCCGGCGTGTGCGGCGTCCTGGTGGAAGCGGTCCTGGAGGCGTGTGGCGCGCTGGGCGAAGGTGCCGGGCGTGGCGCCGTGCCAGGCGAGCAGTACCGAGGAGGTGAAGTCGCCGACGACTGAGGCGACTTGGGGGTGCAGCGGTTCGCGGTCGAACATCGGGAGGTTGAGCAGGAAGTCCGGCTCGGCACTGAATGCCTGGAGCGTCTCGGCGAACACCGCGGCGAGGGCCATCGCCGGGGTCAGTCCGTGGCGCCGGGCGGCGGCTTCGAAGCGCCGCATCTGCTCGGCGTCCAGGTGCAGATGACGTCGTACGACGGTGGTGGCCGTGGCGTCGGAGCCCACTGCGGCGAGCGGTAGCCGGGGCGCGGCCGGCAGGTCCGGCAGCCGTTGCTGCCAGTACGCCCGGTCGGCCTCCAGGGCCTCCTTGCGGGCCGGCGTCTCTCCGGCGGCGCGGCGCTCGGCGAGATAGCGGGCGAAGCTGTAGTCGAGGGCAGGCAGCTGAGTTTCGGGGTCGGTGTACGCGCGGGCGAGGTCGGCGAGCAGGACGCGCAGACTCAGGGCATCGGCGGCGACCATGTCAAGGTTGATGTGCAGTCGCGTGCCGCCCTTGCGCACGGCGTCGGGCAGCAGGGTCAGCCGTACGTCGAAGACCTCTCCGGCGGCCAGGTCCATCCGGCGGTGCGACAGCTCGCGGCGCAGTGCGGTCAGGCGGCGTTCGGCGTCCGCCGCGCTCTCCTCCCGCAGGTCATGGACACGCAGCCCCGGCCAGGGGCTCTCGGGCAGGAGTATCTGGCGCCCGTCGTCGAGGATGCTCACGCGCAGCATGCCGTGCCGGGCGAGGACGGCCCGCACGGCGTTGTCCAGGCGCGCGGGGTCCACGTCCTGCCCGTCGAACTCGTGGTAGAAGTGCGCGGCGACACCGCCGAGTTGCTGCCCCTCGCCACGCCCCACCCAGTAGGCGTGCTGCATCAGCGCGAGCTCGAAGGGCTGGGATTCGTCCACCGGGGTGGCCTGTGCGCCGAGGCCGCTCCCCTGCCGTTCGGCGACGAGGCGCCGCCAGGCCGCCAGGGTCGGTTCGCTGATCAGGTCGGCGAATCCGATGTCGAGGCCGGCGCGACGACATCGTCCGGCCAGCCGCATCATCGCCAGGGAATCCAGTCCGAGCTGGATCAGAGGGGCCTGTTCGTCGATGTCCTCGGCCGGTACGCCGAGCACCTCGCCGACAGCACCGGGCAGATCGATCACCGCGTTCGCGGGTTCCTGCGACACCTGGATTCAGCCTCCTCAAGGCACGATCAAGCCAGCCGGATTGGACAGTAATGGAAATGATTATCATTTACAACTGGCCGGAATCCCGGTAGCGTCACCGGCCACGGACAACACCCGAGAGGAATGCCATGACTGCATCCGCAGCCGCCCAAGACAGCGGCGGAAACAAGGAGTTGACGGATGCGAGGGAGGATCAGACCCCGCCCGGGACACGCAGCGCGCGGCGCTGGACCACCGCCGTCACGGCGCTGGCGGCCGCACTGATGACGCTCGACATCACCGTCGTCAATGTGGCGATGCCCGAGATCGGCACGGACCTGGGTGCCTCTCTGGACAGCCTCCAATGGATCGTCAACGCCTACACGCTGAGCTTCGCCGCCCTGCTGCTCACCGCGGGGTCGGTGTCCGATCTGATTGGCCGGCGGAAGATCTTCCTCGCCGGGGTCGCACTCTTCACCCTCGCCTCGGCCGCCTGCGCACTGGCCCCGGACTCCGGGGTGCTGATCGCCGCCCGCGCCGTCCAGGGGGCGGGCGGCGCGATGGTGCTCGGTACCTCGCTCGCCCTGATATCCGGCGCCTTCGAGGGTGCCCCGGCCAGGGCGCGGACCACCGCCATCGGCCTGTTCACGGCCGGCGGCGCCGTCTCCGCGGCCCTGGGACCGCTGGTCGGCGGGACCATCGTCGAGTGGCTGAGCTGGCCGTACCTCTTCGCCGTCAACGTGCCCATCGGACTGCTGATCCTCTACGGCGCCGTCCGCAAGGTGCCCGAGAGCGCCGACCCCGACAGCTCGCAGAAGATCGACTACGTGGGCGCGGTCCTGGCCGTCCTGGCGCTCTTCCTCCTCAACTACGGCCTGCTGACGGGCTCCGAGGACGGCTGGACCACGCCCGCCGTGCTGACGGCACTGGGGCTGGGCGCGCTGCTGGCCGCCGCCTTCGTCGTGGTGCAGTGGCAGCTGGGCCCGCGCGCCATGCTCGACCTGCGGCTCTTCGCGATCCCCACCTTCAGTGGCGCCCTGCTGCTCAGCTTCGCCGCCCGCATCTTCAGCTTCGGCATGCTGCCCTTCCTCACCCTGTGGCTCGGCGGCATGCTCCACCTCACCCCGTTCCGGATCGGACTCGTGCTCCTGGCCCAGTCGATCGCGCTGATGATCGGCGCACCGCTCAGCGGGGTGCTGGCCAAGCTGATGCCGGTGTCCCGCGTGCTGGCGCTCGGCATGGTGGCCGTGGGCGTCGGGATTCTGCTGACTGTAGGAATCAAGCCGGGCGACGACTGGACGGTCCTGCTGCCGATGCTGGTGCTGATCGGCCTCGGCGCCGGCCTGACCCTCCCCCATCTGCTGTCGCTGGCCGTCAACGTTGTTCCGGCCTCCCGCGCCGGTACCGCATCGGGCGCGGCCAACAGCTTCTTCCCGCTGGGCACCGCCACCGGTGTCGCCGTCTTCGGTGTCGTACTGTCCGGCAAGGTCAACACGGTGATGACGACGTCCGCGCTCGGGGAGCACTCCGTCCCGCGTGCGGCCGCCGGGCAACTGCGCAGGCTTGTCACGGCCGGCCAGTTCGACGTCGTGGGCGCCGCCGTCCCGAAGGCGGCACGCGGGCCTGTCCTCGATCTGGCGCACAGCGCCTACACCGAGGCGTTGTCGCAGATCTTCTGGATCGCGGGTATCGCCGGCCTGCTGGCCGCGGGCGCCAGCCTGGTCCTCGTACGCGACAGGGACACCTACCGACCCGAGGACACCGGTACGGCGAAGGGTGGAGAGGACCAGGCCGAGCGGAAGGACGACTCCGCCGCCGCGTCGACTACCCCCGGGTGAGCAGCCGACGGCGCACACCGTCCACCACCGCGTCCGGCCGGCCCGAGAGGTAAAAGTGGCCGCCGGGGAAGGTCAGCAGCTGGAAGGGGCCGGTGGTCCACCGCTCCCAGCCCGTGGCCTCCTCGGCGGTCACTTCGTCGTCCTGCGCACCGATGAACGCCGTCACGGGGCACGGCACCAGCCCGGCAGGTTCCGCCTGGTAGGTCTCGATGAGCCGGTAGTCGCCGCGCACCACGGGCAGCACCAGCTGCCGCACCTCGGGCATCTCCAACAGCTCGGGAGGCGTACCGCCCAGCCGCACCAGTTCAGCCGACAAGGCGTCCTCGTCCAGCAGGTGGACGGTGCCGCCCCGGTGGTACTGCGGCGCCTCACGGGCGGAGACGAAGAGGTGTTCCGGCGCCCGGTGTCCGTCCTTCATCAGCCGCAGGACGAGCTCATGCCCGACCGTCGCGCCCATGCTGTGGCCGAACACGGCCCATGGCCGGTCGAGCAGCCCCGACGCCGCCTGTGCGAGGCCCGTGACGAGCTCGTCCAGGTCCTGCGGCAGGGGCTCGTCCAGCCGGTCCTCCCGCCCCGGCGGACAGACGAGCACCGGCTCGATCGCCGACGGCAGCAGACCGGCCCAGCCGCGGTACAACGACGTGGAACCACCGGCGTGGGGCAGGCACAGCAACCGTACGGCGGGGTCCCGTCGAGGGCGTGGGCGGCGCAGCCAGCGGGCGCCGGGCGTGGTGACGATCGGAGAGGCTGTTCTCGGAGCTTGCGTGGGCGGCATCGGCCCTACCTTTCTCAGGTGCGCGGAGTGTCCGGGTCTCGTTATCGAGTGCGCTCTTCTTGAGCCGTCACCTGTGCGGGCAACGCCGGTACAGCGGCCAGGAGTTGGGAGGTCAGGGGGTCCCGAGGATCCGCGAAGACCGCGTCCACCGGCCCGCTCTCCCTGATCCGTCCGTCGGCGAGCACCGCGAGATCGCCCCCGAGGCGCACCGGCACCGTCATGTCATGGGTGACGACGATGAGGGCGAGCCCGAGGTCCCGCCGCAGTTCGTCGAGCAGGGCCAGCACGGTGGCAGCGGTCGGTGCGTCCAGCGCGCTGGTGGCCTCGTCACACAGCAGCACGGCCGGGTCCGCTGCCAACGCCCGTGCCAGCGCAACCCGTTGACGCTGCCCCCCGGAGAGCTGGTCCGGCCGCAGCGCACCGTGCGCACCGTCTAGGCCGACCCGCTCCAGCATCAGATGTACCTGCGCCCTGCGGGCATCCGCGGTCAGCTCCGGCCGGAAAAGACGCAGCGGGCGGGCGATGATGCTCTCCACACGGTGGCGCGGATTGAGGGAGTCGTACGGATCCTGCGGCACCAGCTGCACCAGGCGCAGCTGCTCGCGGGAACGGCCCCGCACACCTCGCGCCACCCCATCGCCCTTCAGGCTCAGTTCTCCCTCCCAAGCGGGGTGCAGCCCGGCAAGGCAGCGCAGCAGCGTGGTCTTGCCGCCGCCCGAGGGACCCACCACGGTCAGACAGCCGCCGGGCTGTACCGACAGGTCGATGCCGTCCAGTACGGTCCGGGCGCCGCGCCGGGCCCGGAGGCCGCGCAGCGTGAGCACACCGTCCCCGGCCGGCCCTGCGCCTGCGCCTGCGCCTGCGGTGCCGGACCGCCGTGGAGCGGCCGCGGTGCGGGCCGCGACCACCAGGCGCCGGGCCGGTTCGCTCACCGGCTGCGCCAACACCTGCTCCACCGGACCGTGTTCGACGATACGGCCACGGTCGAGAACCGCCACCTCGTCGGCGACCGAGGCGACCTGCGCCAGGTCATGCGCGATCAGTACGACGGCCGGGCCGCCGTCCGCGCGGATCCTGCCGAGGTCGGCAAGGAGCCCGGCGGCCGTGACCGGGTCCAGGGCGCTGGCGGGTTCGTCCAGTACCAGCAGGTCCGGGCGGTGGGCGAGTGCGGCGGCCAGGGCCACCCGCTGCCGCTGCCCGCCGGAGAGTTCATGCGGCCTGCGACGCAGAAACGCATCGTCGTCGGGGAGCCGCGCGGCGCGCAGGGCCTCGCGGATCCGCTCCGTCCGCCGCTCGCGCGGGATGCCCCGGGCCCGCAGGAACTCCCCGACGTGATCGCTCACCCGCAGCGTCGCCGCCAACGAGGTACGCGGGTCCTGCGGCACATACGCAGCGTGCCGGGCCCGCAGCCGTCGTAGCGCGCGGCCGCCCATCCCGAGGACGGACCGGCCCGCCAGTTGCACGGAGCCGGCCCGCAGCGTCAGGCCGGGACGGAGCTCGCCGAAGGCGGCCAGCGCGAGCGTGGTCTTGCCGGACCCCGAGGGGCCTAGCAGGGCGAGGATCCGGCCCCGGCGCAGTTCCAGGCCGACCGCGTCGAGCACACGCGTCCCTTCGCCCGCCTCAACGGTCAAGTCCTCGATACGGAGGGCGACGTCACCACCCCTGACGTCGGCGTCATCGGCGTCGTGCCCGCCTCCCCTCACACGAGAAGTGACACCACGACGCCGCGCGGGCAGCAGCCGCCCCGACAACGCCACATCGATGAGGAGGTTGGCGCTCAACAGGAGAACGAGGATCCCGAGGGCGGGGACCACCACGGCGAGCGGCTGCAGGGCGAGCCCGTCACGGTTCTCCAGAATCATCAACCCCCAGTCGGCAGCGGGGGGTTGGACGCCGTAACCGAGGAAGCTCGCGGTGGCGACCGTGAAAGCAGCGCCGACGAACCGCACCCCCGCGTCGGCGGCGAGTACCGGCACCAGGTTGGGCAGCACCTCACGCACCAGCACGTAGCCGGTACGCTCGCCGCGCGCCACCGCCACCTCGACGTAGTCGTGCTGCAGCGCCTGGAGCGCGGCGGCCCGCACCACACGGACAATCTCCGGGAAGAGCACCACGGCCGTCGCGGCCGCCACCCCGCCCGTTCCTCTGCCCACCGCCACCACGACCACACTCAGCAGCAGGAACGACGGCAGACCGAGCAGCACGTCCACCATGCGCAGCACCATCGCGTCGACGGCTCCGCCGCGCAGCGCGGCGAGCATTCCGGCGGCCGCGCCCAGCACGTAGGCGACGCTGAGCGCCCCCAGCGCGAGCAGCACCAGCATCCGTCCACCCGCCAGGAAGCGGCTGAGCACATCGGCGCCGAGATGATCGGTGCCCAGCGGTGCGGCGCCGCCGGACGGCGCGTACGGCATATCGACGACGGCGCCGGGCAGATGCGGGGCGAGCCACGGGCCGATCAGGGCCAGCAGAACGGTGCCGCCCAGCACGACTCCGGCCACCACCGCACCGGTCTTCCTCGACCACCGGGTCTGCCGGTTCAACTCGGTCTCCTCGCTGCGGGGTTGAGGGCGGCGGCGAGCGCGTCCGCCAGCAGGTTCAGGGTCACGGTCACGGTGGCGACCAGCATGCTGACGCCGAGGACGACGGGCGCGTCGCGGGCGGCGGTGGCGTTGACGAGGGCCGCCGCGAGTCCGGGATAGCCGAAGAGCGTCTCGGCGACGAGCGTCCCGCCGAGCAGATACGCGAGATAGCGGGCGAGTACCGGAAGGGCGGGCACTACCGCGGCCGGCAGCACCCATCGCAGCACGACCCGGTGTTCGGGTATGCCCCCGAGCCGGGCCGTCCGTACGGCGTCCGAGTCGGCGACCGCCACCGTCCCGGCCCGGATCAGCCGCACGTTCTGCGCCAGGCAGACGGACAGCAGGGTCAGGACGGGCAGCACTAGTATCTGCGGCTGGTCCAACGGGCTCGCTCCGGACGGCGGCACCGAAACGGCGGGCAGCCAGCCCGTGCCCACCGCGAGAAGCTGGATGAGCACCGTGCCGATGACGAATTCGGGCAGGCTGACGAGGGTGAGCGTGGCGGTCGACACCATCCGGTCGGCGGTCCGCCCGGCGCGCAGCCCCGCCCACAGCCCGAGGCCGATGGCCAGCGGCACCAGCAGCGCCGCCGCCAAAGCTCCCAACAGCAGGGAATTCCCGGCCCGTTCGGCGATCAGCCGGGACACCTCCTCCCCACCCACGTACGACCTCCCCAGGTCGCCGTGGAGCACGCCCCACAGCCAGCTCGCATAGCGCTCCCACGCCGGCCGGTCCAGGCCCAGGCTGTGATGCAGCGCGGCGATCTGCTGCGGGCTCGCACCCCGCCCCGCGAGCCGGGCCGCGGCCGCGTCGCCCGGGGCGAGCGTGGTCGCGGCGAAGACCAGCAGGGAGGCGACGAGGAGCGTGCCGGCCGCGGCGGCGATGCGCCGCAGCCACCATGCCGCCAGGCCCCGCCCCGCCATACGACTCATCGGGCGTTCACGCGGCGAGGTAGGCATCACGCAGACACGGGTAGTCGAAGAACCCGAGCGCCTTGACGCCTCCCACGGCCGGCTTCGCGCCCGCGACGGTGGGCACCCGGGCGAACACCGCGTCGCCGCCGTGCGCCCGGAGGTACTGCTGGACATCGTGGACCGCGCGGATGCGCTTGCCCTCCCCCACCGCGGCATGCATCGCCGTCATCAGCCCATTGAGGGTGCCGCTGGAGGGTCCGGTGAACGGGTAGGAGGCGCGCGGTCCGTAGTACGAGCTCAGCGCCAGCGGCAGGGGCAACGGGTGGTAGAAGCTGGTCTTCATCGGCGCCGCCAGCAATGCCTTCATGTCCGCATAGAAGTCCGACGCCGGCACCTTGTCGACGGCGACCCGCAGCCCGGCCGCACGCCCCTGCTCGACGAACGCCGTCGCCCCCTCCAGCGGCCCGTACTCGTAATCACTGGTACGCACCGACAGCTTGGTCCCCTTCAGCTTGCCCGAGGACATCAGACGGCGCGCCTTGTCGGGGTCGTGCACGGGCCGCGGCAAGGAGGCGTCGTACCACGCCTGATGACGGCCCATCGCATCATCCGCAACCTCCCCCAGCCCGAAGGTCACGGTCCGCACCATGGCCTCACGGTCGATGGCACAGCGCACCGCCTGCACCGCCTCCGCGTGTGTGAACGGGTCCGCAGACAGATTCATGCTGAAGGACAGCTCGCCCCACAGCTCGCGCGGCGCGGTGCTGATCCGCAGATCCGGGTTCTCCTTCTCCGCACGGACGGTGGCCAGCGTCAGCGTAGTCGAACTGCCCCGCCTTGAGCCCGTTCAGCCGCGCGCCGGCCTCGGCGACGGACAGCAGCTCGATCTCATCGAGATACGGACCGCCGCCCTCCCCCCAGTAGTCCTTACGCGCCTTCAGCAGGCTGCTCTTCCCCCGTGCCCAGTCCTTGAGGACGAAGGGCCCGGAGCCGAGCGCCTTCGCAAAGTCCTTGGTTCCGGCCGGGAAGACGAACATCGACTGCGCCAGCGCCAGGTCGAAGAACCCGTCCGGGCTCGTCAGCCGCAGCTCCAGCGTGCGCTTGTCGCGAACCCTGGAATTCTTCCCATCCATCCCCGCCAAGTAGGCGCTCTGTGTCGTGGGTTGACTCGCGAAGGTCCGCAGCGTGAACAGAACATCCTCGGCGCTCAGCGCACGCCCGTCACTGAAGGTGATGCCGTCCCGTACACGTACGGTCCAGACCGTCGCATCAGCATTGGGCTCGACGGACTTCGCGACCCGCCACACCGGCTTGCTGCCGTCCATCTCGCCGATGGTGTCCCAGATCAGCCGGGCCCTGACGTAGTCGACGGCCGTCGCTGTCGCCTGCATCACGCTTGCCGATTCGGCACTCGACCCGGCGAAAGCGGCCCGCAGCCGCCCGCCATGCCGCGGCTTGCCACCTCCGGCGGCCGGCGCTCCGCTCCCGCCCTCACCACCACAGGCGGCCAACAGCCCACCGCCCGCCGCCACGACGGCTCCACTGCCGATCCCCCGCAGGACCGACCTGCGCGCTATGTACGCAGACCCCACCACGTCCCCTTTCGCCAAAACCGGCCGCCCAGTACGTCCAGCCGCCGAGCGAAACCTAACGGAAACGATAACGCTTTTCAATAAGCCCGCATGAGGTTGCCATCTACCGGCCTTCAGCCCCCGGCATCCGAAGGCTGTTCACCAGGAACGCGATCTCGAGCGGGATGCCGCCACGTCATCCAACCGGCGGTCCATCCGGCGGAGGTCACCAGTTGGCCGCCGGGAACCGGCTCCAATGCCGCGGAATCACCCCGGGGAAACCGCCATGAACACGATCAACAAGGGCTTCTGCCCCTGCTCGACCGCAAGGTGAATGTTGCTGGTCAGTCCACCATGAGCGGCCGAGTCCGTGGTCGGCCGGCTCGCCGGTGATCCCGCCGGGCGGCTCCTTTGGGAGATGTCTGATTCCGCCGTCCCGGCGGCATGCTGGTGGGCCCGGCACCGTCGAGCCGACGTTCGCCTCCCAGGTAATCAGGCCCTTCGTGTCTGCCTCGGCTTGCAGCCGAGGCACTATCCGGACTTCGGCACGGCCAGCACGCCCACAACCCGCCGTTCCGGCCC
>NZ_KB891944.1 GCF_000373585.1 Streptomyces sp. MspMP-M5 | reverse complement strand
CGCGCCGGAGCTGCCCGAGCACCCGGACTACCCGCGCATCCTCGCCGCCTTCAACGAGTCGACCGGCCCCCTGCGGGCCAAGGACGTCTGCCAGGCCCTCGACCACGCACTGCTGCCGAAGAACATCGAAGGCACCCGGGCCAAGCTGAAGCGCCTGGTCAAACTCGGCATCCTCACCGAAGCCGACACCGGCTGCTTTGCCCGGCAGCAGTAGCCCGCACCGTGGCCAGCACCCCTGCCCCAAGCCTCACTTCGAAACGGACATCAACTCGCGAACCGCCCACTCACTGCTTGCTTTGTCCGCGCGCGGAACACAACTCCTCTGCCCAAGGAAGGCGTGGGGCAGGGCGGCCGCTGTCCGAAGGAAGACGCGGCGGTCCGGGAAGCTGCCTGCTGACCGCTACGGACCGGGAGGCCGCGGGTCAGCCGACAGCACACCCGCCACGCCGACCTCCCTGAAGCACCACAGGTCCCGACCAGACGGGGCGTCAAAACCGCATCGCTGAAACGTACCTGAGGCGTCACAGGGCACAGGCGCTACCGCATGCCAACAGGTCACCGCACAACGGGAGATCGCCTCGACGCCGGATCGACGCACCGCAGTTCTGCGCACGTCGCGCTGTCGTCAACGCGAGTCCAGCAGCCAGGGTTCGCCAAACCCGTGCACTGCGCGGCTCACGCTCTTCTCTGATCGCGCTCTTCCGAAGGCAGTGACATGCGCAAGCCGTGAGGTATATGGTTCCGGCCACCGTTACCCACGGTGCTTCTATGGCCAATGCTTGAGGTTGTAGCGCCCGGTGCCGGTGCCTTACCCCCCTCACGCTCTGTCGGCGTGCACTGCAGTCGGTCGTGCACGCCATAGGAAGGCATGCCCATGTCCCGAATACGGTCCCGGAAACGGGTCTCGAAATCCGTCGCTCTGACCGCAATGGCCGGCGTAGGCGCCTGCCTGGCAGCCGTCGTCGTACCGTCCGCGTTCGCCGGCACCTCCCCCCAGGCCGGCGCCTGCACGATCCGCCCGGCGGTGAAGGACTCCGAGGCCCCTCTCAGCTGCCTCGGCGTCACCGCATCTCTCGACCGCCTGCCGACCGTCGGCGAACAGGCCACCCTCACCGTGGACGTCGAGGCGCAGACCGACGTCAAGCGCGCCGGCCTGTCCCTCCAGCTGCCGCCCGCGCTCCGGATAACTGACGCTGACTCCGGCCTCGCCACCCCCACGACGGACGCCTTCGGACAGCGCACCAGCCGGACGCTCGCCCTCACCCCCGGCACCCGCACCGTCAAGGTCCAGGTGAAGGCCGTCGCTTCCGGACCGGCCCAGATCCAGGCGGACATCAGCGACACCGACCGCCCCGGCCCCCGCCGCGCCGCGCACGACTCCGTGGAACTCACCATCGGCACGTCCGAGGGCTCCACGGCCAAGGGCGTCTCGGTCACCAAGGCCCGCCCGGCCCCGGTCCACCGCCCCGCGACCGGCGCCCGCAAGGAACGCCCAGTCACCCCCAAGGCTCCCGCCCCTGCCCGCGCCTCGGCCGCCTCCGGCCCGGCCGCCCCGCGTGCCGCCACCTCCGTCGGGGACTCCGCCCAGGTCTGCATCAGCGGCACCTACCGCAACCGCTTCCAGTCCGCCGAGGGCGGCAATTGGAACGGCAAGGCCAACCGGGACGAACCAGTCCACAACGCCAACGTCACCCTGTGGGGCCAGCCCACCGCCAACAGCGGTACGCAGAAGCTCGCCACGGGAATGACCGGCAACAACGACGGCACGTTCAACCTCTGCTACACCCCCACCACCACCGTCACCTCCAAGGTCTGGGTGGAGTTCAAGACCCAAGCCGGGGCCATGTGGTCGGTGGTCGACGGCAACGGCAGCCTCTACGCCACCGCCACCTACTCACAGAACAACGTCTCCGGCAGCAAAAACCTGGGCAACGTCTACGCAAACGACGGACAGAGCCGCGCCTGGCACGCCTTCGACACCCTCAACAAGCTGTGGTGGAACCGCGGTTCGACCACCAACTGCTGGGCCGGCAGCCAGCAGGACGGCCACTGCACCCCGATCACCGTCCAGTGGTACCCCGGCTCCACCGACGGCACCTACTGGAGCACCGGCGACGACAAGATCCACCTCGCGGACAACGACCCCGACTCCGAACACACCACCATCCACGAGTCGGGCCACGCCCTCATGGGCAAGCTCTACAACGGCTGGTGGCCCACCGTGACCAACTGCTCGCCCCACTACGTCAACCGCACCTCCTCCACCAGCTGCGGCTGGACCGAGGGCTTCGCCAACGCGGTGGCGTTCCACACCTTCAACGACACCACCTACTACTGGGGCAACGGCAGCTCCATGAACCTCGCCAACAACCGCACCACGAACGGCATCGACCAGGGCGACGCCTGCGAGGCCCGCGTCGCCACCGCACTGGTCGACCTGTGGTCCCAGGTCGACGGCGGCTGGTCGAAGAGCAACACCATGATGACCAAGACCAGGCAGTCCAGCCTCCACGAGTACGTCAACGACCGGCCCGACTACGGCCTGGACAGCGGCGCCAAGGCCCGGGGCATCCTCTACAACCACACCATCCAGTACTGACCGGCACCAACCGCAGCAGCAGAGGCCGCATGGTCCGGTCCGGGTGACGGCCCGGACGATGCGAGCTCGGCGGGAGCTGGCGGCCACCACGGAGAAGCTGTACCGGCGGCTGCTGCGGTTGCACCTCCTGCCCACCTTCGAGTCCATGGACCTGAACGAGATCACGCCACCGCCGTGCAAGCCTGGCGTGCCGCGCGACTGGGGACGCCGACTCGGGCCGCCGGCCGGGCGCGACGGTACGGGAACGGCACCACCACCGACAAACTGCGGCTGCCACGAGACGACGGCACCAACCGCAGGGTCCTGGCGGTCCTGCGGTTCCTGGGAACCTGACTGACGCTCCCAGCTGTCGTGTGAGGGCTCAGTGACTGTTGTCGTTCCGATCCTCAGGGGTGTGTGTTGGTCCAACGGGATTCTCGATCAGATGACTGCGGCGGGTGGCGCGCAAAGCAGGGCCTCTTGACAGCTTGGCTGCTTGGCAGCGCGAAGGCCGTCTACGCCAACAGGCTGTCCTAGAGGCCCTGCTGTCCCTCTCCTACGCTCCTGCCGTCGCCAAGCGCGACAATTGCTGCGGCGCGTCGTGCAGCCCGACGTGGCTCAGGCCAGTGCGCACGTCGGCCGGAGCGCCGAGGAGCTTCGAGTGTTTCGCGGCGTCGACGGAACCGGGTCCGTCGATGGTGAGCTCGAAGTCCTGATGTGCCTTGGCGTCCGGAGCAAGCGGCAGATGGACACGCCCGTCCGCGACCATGCGTCGTACCGCAGTGCGGCTGATACCGAGCCCGAGCATGAGCAGTCGTTCGACGCGGACCGGCGCGGGCAGCTCGAAGCTGACCAGTACCTTGAGCGGTGCCGGGTCGTCGAGTGCATAGAGGGGTGTGCGGGTCTCCAGCGCCCAGGCACCGGTCCAGTCCAGGCGGTATCCGTTCTTCGCCGCGAGCGACGCACTCATCGTCAACTCCCGTACCACGGCCGGTTCATTGTTCTCATACGCCACCAGACGAGCGGGCTTCAGCGACGAGACCTGGACGCGTTCGTGGACGGGCACCTTCGAGGTCCGGTCGCACGCCGCACAGCTCAGGAGCAGCCAGACGTCGAGGAGCTTGCCGTTCGCGTTGACTCGGATCCTGCCCGAGGGACGGTGACGCGTGCCGGAGCAGTCCGGGCAGGGTCGTACGACAGTGGGCAAGGCGGACTGACGCACGGCCCACCGGGCCTTGCGGTCGGTATTCATGGATGTGGTTGCTTTCAGGACTCAGCAGGAGCTCTCGCAGGCCAAGCCGCGGCTCCTGAAACATGACGGATGCACACGCGGGCGCGAGTCATTACCTCGAGGCTGAATGGTCGGGCTCAGAGGTCAACCGCGCGATGGGTTGGTTGTTGCTTCGTGGCAGCCGTTACAGGTCCATGCGGGCGATCATGATCGAGGCCGCGACCCGCGAGCAACTCGTTTTCCGCCCCTCGTCTTCTGCGGGGCCTCCCCCTCGGACTCTCGGGACCCTCCCGTAGGTTTCTGGCATGTCTTACGGAGTGGACGCGCGGGAGCTGTACGAGGCTCTGGCGTGGTACGAGCAGAGGGAGCCGTACGAGACGATCGTCGTGCCCTGGCTCCATCAGGTCCAGGGCCGGTACCGCACCTGGCTGGCGACGGCAGCCGAAGACAGCTCATGGTGGACCGAGACGAGAAGGGAGCCCGACGGGCGGGAACTCATGTGGGAGCTCTACGCCCTGTACCGGGTCAGCGACCTGTTGCTGCTCGCCTTCCAGCCTCCCTCCGACGAGCCCTGCGCCCCGGACCCGCGGCCCTTGCTCTCTGAGCGCGAGTACGTCGACCTGTTCACCTCGCTCGGCATGACGCCGTTCGAGGACAGCGACGCATTCGATCCGTTCCTCCACGAGATCGTCGAGGTCGAACAGGCCGACGACCCGCAAGCGCCGATCGAGATCGCCGAGGTCCTGTGGCCCGGCCTGACGCTGGGCCAATTGCTGTTCAGCCGGGCTGGCGTGCGGATCCACGCCGGCGTCGAGCACGCGCAGCGCGGCGTCGCGGACCGTTCGCCGCTGTACTGGACCTTCCGGCGCCGCCACCGGCCGACGGTCGACCTGTCCCAGGGCTGGGGCGGCAATTCCCAGTGGCGCACCGATTTCCGCCTCGACTACCGGACTCCGGCCGGGGATCGGCTCAACGTGGCAGGCGACCGCCCGATCGACGGCAGCGCCTACCTGCGCGCCGACCACCTGGAGAATCTCAGTCCCGAGGAGAGGCTGCTGACACCCGGCGAGCGGCGCGAACTGTTGCGCCACCGCTGTCTTCTGCGAGCGCCCGAGGCCGCCGCCGCACTGGCCGGATCGCCTGACTGGGAGCGGGATCTGCTGCCCTTCGACTGGCGGCTCCCGGACTAGAGGATTTCCCCACGCGCGTGGGGAATGTCCCGCTCCGCCTTGAGCGCTTGAGCGCAGGTTCGTGTCTCCTGGCACCATCACCATGGCCAGGATTCGCCTTTGGCCCAAGCCGTGATCAGTCCGCGTCCAGAGCGTCGGCCTGCCTGGTCAGATCCTCAGCGATGTTGTCCCAGTCCGGGCCGTGCATCCACAGATTCTGCGCGGCCTCACGCATCAAGGCCGGCTCATCCGGCCGCTGCAAGAGCACCAGTCGGTAGGCCAGATTGCGGATCCAAACCGGCAGATGGCCGTCAACGATGTGCGGGCACAGCTCACGCAGCATGGCGAGGATCGCATCCGCATCAGCGAAGGTCAGCTCCTCGACGAACAGAAACTCCTGGTGCTCGCCGTCGCACTCCGGCGTGGGCCGGTACTCGTCTCCGTAGAGACACCGGGCGTGCTGCGTCAGGGTGCTGTGCATGCCCGGAGCCTACGACGTCATGATCCGCCGGACAGAACCTGGTCCGTCGGCCACCAGACAATCGGTCACAGTGGCCCGGCGGCGGTGCGGGCGCGCTGCGGCCGCCTGTTCCCCGTTCTTCGGCGCGGCGTGGCACAACCCTGAGCAGCGGCGCCTGGCGCAGCGAGGCTGACCGACGACCGGGGCGGGCGGTGTATTCGCGGGACCCGCCCCGGTCGATGCGTTTCGTGCGGTCAGTGGAGTTGGTTACGCGCGTTCTCGAAGGAGCGGGCGTGAGCGGTCTCGTCATTGGCGTTGCGGGTGAACAGCTCCGCGGCCTGGGCGTCACCGGCTGCCTTCGCGTGGCGGGCGTAGGTGGGGTACATGATGCGGGACTCGTACTGTTCGCCGTTGATGGCGGTGGTGAGGTTCTGCCGCGTTGGCTGGACGATGCCGGCCAGTTGCGCCGCACCGGCGAAGTGCTCGCGCCGTTCGACGTCGGCGGTGCCTGTGAACAGTCGGGCCAGCGCCTGGTTACCGTGCGCGGTGGCTGCCTTGGCGAACTGGGTGTACTTCGCCGACACCAGCGCCTCATCGTGCAGCGCAGTGCTGAGGTTCTGCCTCGTCCGGTCCGCATGGACCTTGGGCGCCCCCGCCCGGACCGACACCGGTGTGACGCTCGGGGGCGCCGGGACGGTGCCCTTACCGGAGCGGACGACGGCCAACGCCTTGCCGAATGCGTCGTGGTACGTCTTCTCGTCCTTGGCGATCTTCTCGAAGAGGCTGGCGGCGGCGGTGTCGCCGTCCTGCCGGGCCTGCTTGGCGAAGGTGGAGTACATCGTGTGCGACTCATCATCCTCGCCCGTTGTGGCGGCCCGGAGGTTGGCCGCGTCACTGCCGGCCAGACCACTGAGCTTGGCCTCCTCGGCGAAGTGCTCGCCCAACTCCACGTCGGCCGTGCGCTGGAAGAGCCGCTGCACCGATGGCAGCCCCTGGGCGCGTGCCTGGTCGGCGAACAAGGCATAGGTGGCATAGGCGTATGCCTCGCCGTGCATCGACGCATCGAGATCGGTACGTGTCTGCGCGTGCAACGCAGGAACCCTCTCCGGTGCCACCGCCGCGGTGGCACCGGCGGGTACGCAGACCATCAGGGCCAGGGAGCCCATCGACCGGAGACGCATCGAGAACGGGATCATGCGAACCTCCACACTCGGACCGAAGCCCCCAAGGCATCACACCAACGGGTGACGCCCCGGGCCATCACGGCGCGGCAATCGGGTGATGGATGACCTCACCCGCCGTGACAATTCGCAGGTGAGAGAGTTGCAACCCGCTTCGAGCTCGCCGGAAGCCGGGCTGCGATCCAAAAGGCCCACCGTCAAGCCGCCCGAGCCTCGGAAACGGTCTTCCCGCTCAATGGCCGCCGCAGCCGTGCCCGTGACCCCCGCAGCTGTGGCCGCTTCCGCAGCCGGCCCCGCCGCCAAAGCTGTCGGCCCTGCCGTTGCGCTGCCCCTGCCCCGTCTTCCGGCCGCTCGGTTGACCGTGCGTCCTCGTACCGCCCCGGCGCCGAGCTGTTCGCCGCGCCTCGTCGGCACGTTGCTGCTGGCGTAGGCGCGCTTCCCACTGCGCGTCCCGCTCGCGCTTTTCCTGCTCCTCCTTGCGGATCCGGTCGCGCCGGGCGGCGTCCCGGGCCGCGCCGTCGGCCGGCTGCCACGGACCGAGGCCGTGACGGCGTCGCGGCAGCAGCGGGGCGACCGTGACGCCGGCATACGTGCGCTCCGAACTCTGGTACGCGCTGCGCTCGATGACGGCGTACTCCAGGGCGACCTCGGCGCCTTCCCAAGGCGCGCCGTACAGGACCGCCTCGAAGGGCTCGCTGCGGGGGTCGACGTCGTAGTGCCCGTCGGCGGGTCGGTAGGTGGAACTCGTGCCCAAAAGACGCGCTGTGCGATCAGTGTCCCGGTCCTTGGGGAAGTAAGCGATCAGGGGCCGCCCCGAGGTGGTGCGGGCATCCGGATACAGCCAGTGATAGCCGTCCGGCGCGATCCGTACGCCCACCATCAGAGCCGGCTGGGCCTCCTCGTGCAGGCGGCGCGCCGCCCGGTAAGCGACATGGCCGCGCCCGTACACCGTGGTGCCCGGGACGAGGAACAGCAGGGCGGCGATCTGCTGACCAACGGCGTCGTACGGTGCGCGGTCCGGTGCCGTCAGGTCCTGCACGAGGCCGTCGGTGAGGATGGCGCCGGCGATGAGGCAAAGGGCGAGCCCGAGGTAGAACTGCCGGAATCCGCGGTAGCCGTCCGTCTCGGGCACCCGCTCCGGGAGTTCGCGGCGGCGCCGGCCGGCCGCGGCGAGCGCGAGCGCCCGCTGCCTGCGGCGGGCCCGAAGCCGCAGGCACGCACCGGTCAACGCCCATGCGGAGACGGTGAGGGCGAGGGAGTATCCGCTTGTGGCCAGGCGATCGTTGGCGTCGGGTGACGCCAGGGACACGGCCGCGTCCACCGCGACCACCACCGCGGCCGGCACGGTCGGGACCGGCAGATAGCGGTACCACAGTGGCAGCGCGGCCAGCAGGACCGCCGCGGGATAGCCGAGCCAGTCGGTGCCGCCGGGCGCGGGCCCGCCACCGCTCCCCCGCGAGATCGAGAACCCACAGGTCAGGACGTACGACGCAGCGACCAGGACCAGGACCAGGACCAGCAGGACCCAACTGCCTGCGACCGGAGCGAAGACCGCCGGGACGCGAGCTTTCCTCCAGCGCTCGGCATCGGCGACCGACCAGGACGCCACACCACCCTCGGGCAGTGCCCCCGGGGGCAGACGCTTGACGTAGTCACGCACCGCGCACTCCTTCCGCAGCACACCGGACAGCTGAGGCTGCGTACTGTCTCGCCAACTTCGGTCAGGCCATGGTTCTGGGATGGGAATGTCCATCACCGGGTCTGCAGGCGAGTGCCATGCCGGCGCATCAGCATCAGCCCCCAACGCCGGTGACGGGAGCCGCGGTCTGGTCGAGCAGCTCCGGCAAAGGGCGTTCCCGAGGATGCACACGTTAGGAGCAGTCGATGAAATCGCCGTGAAACAGCGAAGGAACCGGGATTGGACGGCAAAGGCAACGACCAATGGCACGGCACATGGCAAAGGCAAGGAGAACTCTCTCCTTGCCACTCTCAACATATAGCGCACTGGGGGGCTTGCCACAAGGCCCCCGTGACGGCGCAGAATCGTCGACCCGGTGATTGGTTCGGCCACCGCAGTACAACAGAGCACGGCTGCCTCGGAGGTAACGCAATGATGGAAATGACGGAGCAGTACGTGTTGGATCTTCGCGAGATTGATGAGATGCAGGTCGCGGTGGTCGGCGGCAAGGGCGCGCACCTGGGCGGGCTGTCGCGGATCGACGGCATCCATGTACCGGCGGGCTTTTGCGTGACGACGGACGCTTTCCGGCGGATCATGACGGAAGTGCCGGCGATCGACGATCAGCTCGGTCAGTTGTCGCGCTTGACTCGCTTTGACGCAGAGGGGGACGGCCGGGAGGCGATCCGCACGCTCAGCGCGGAGATTCGCCGGACCATCGAAGGGATTGACATCCCGGGCGACCTCGCGGCGGCGATCACCCGCGCGCTCGCCCGGCTCGGCGAGCAAGCCGCCTACGCCGTCCGATCCAGCGCTACGACGGAGGACCTGCCGACGGCCTCCTTCGCCGGCCAGCAGGACACATACCTGAACGTCGTGGGGCCGACGGCGATCCTCCGGCACATCAGCCGGTGCTGGGCCTCGCTGTTCACCGAGCGGGCCGTGACGTACCGCCAGCGGAACGGCATCGACCACCGTACGGTCCGCATGGCCGTGGTCGTGCAGCAGATGGCCTTCCCCGATGCGGCCGGCATCCTGTTCACGGCCGACCCCGTCACGGGCGATCGGAAGGTCGCCACCGTGGACGCCGGCTTCGGCCTCGGCGAGGCCCTGGTCTCCGGCCTGGTGAACCCGGATGTCTTCAAGGTGCGAGACGGCGAAGTCGTCGCCAGGGCGATCGCCGCAAAACAGCGTGCCGTACTTGCCCTGCCGGCCGGCGGTACGCGGGAAGTGGCGATCGACGCACGGCGGCAGGAGCGGCCGGCGCTGACGGATGCGCAGGTCGTGCGGCTCGTGCAGCTCGGGCGGCGGATCGAGGCACACTTCGGCCGCCCGCAGGACATCGAATGGTGCCTGGTCGATGATGACTTCCAGATCGTTCAGAGCCGGCCGATCACCACGCTGTTCCCGATCCCCGAGACCGACGATCAGGAGAATCACGTCTACGTCTCCGTCGGTCATCAGCAGATGATGACCGACCCCATGAAGCCGCTGGGACTCTCCATGTGGCAGCTGACGGCCATGGTGCCGATGCACGAGGCCGGCGGGCGGCTGTTCGTCGACGTCACCCGGCGCCTGGCGTCGCCCGCGAGCCGCGCCGCCCTCCTGGACGTCATAGGGAGAGGCGATCCGCTGGTCAGGGACGCTCTGGAGACTGTCCTCGACCGCGACGACTTCGTCCCGTCGCTCCCGGACGCCCCTCCCGGCAGGCCGCAGTCAGGCGGGCCGTCGGCCGGCGGTACGTCCGCCCCGATCGCGACCGATCCGGCCATCGTCACCGGGCTGATCGAGCGCAGTCAGGCGTCCATCGCCGCCTTGGAGCGCGACATCCGGACGAAGACCGGACCGGCGCTGTTCGACTTCCTGCTGGGGGCCTTCGAGGAGCACAAGCGAATCCTCAGTGATCCGCTGAGCATTCAGGCGATCATGGCGGGGATGGAGGCCACGTGGTGGCTCAACGACAAGCTGCGGGAGTGGCTGGGCGAGAAGAACGCGGCTGACACGCTCACGCTGTCCGCCCCCGACAACGTCACGTCGGAGATGGGACTGGCGCTGCTCGACGTCGCGGACGTGATCCGCGCGCAGCCGGAGGTGGTGGCCTTCCTACAGGACGCCGAGTGCGTCGAGGACGAGGATTTCCTGGACGAGCTGGCGAAGCGCGCGGGCGGGGCCGAAGCGCGCGACGCCATGGCGGCCTACCTCGACCGGTACGGCATGCGCTGCGTCGGCGAGATCGACATCACGAGGCCGCGGTGGCGCGAGCGCCCCACCACGCTCGTGCCCGTGATCCTCGACAACGTCAGGAACTTCGAACCGGGCGCCGCCGAGCGGCGCTTCGAGCAGGGGCGGCGGAAGGCGCGGCAGAAGGAACAGGACGTGCTGTCACGCTTGCGGGCCCTGCCGGACGGGGACCGGAAAGCCGACGAGACCAAGCGGATGATCGACCGGGTCCGAACCTTCATCGGGTACCGGGAGTACCCGAAGTACGGCATCATCAGCCGCTACTTCGTCTACAAGCGGGCCCTGTTGGAGGAGGCCGAGCGCCTCGTGCAGGCAGGCTTGCTTCCTGAGAAGGAGGACATCTTCTACCTCACGTTCCAGGAGTTCCACGACGTCGTGCGCTCGCAGCAGGTGGACGGCCACCTCATCCAGCAGCGCAAGGACACGTTCCGCTCGTACCACGCGCTCACCCCGCCCCGGGTGCTGACATCGGATGGTGAGGCCGTCACCGGGGCGTACCGGCGCGACGACGTCCCGGCCGGCGCCCTGATCGGCGTACCGGTTTCCGCCGGGACCGTCGAGGGAAGGGCCCGCGTCATCCTCGACATGGCGGAGGCCGATCTCGAAGCGGGCGACATCCTGGTCACGACCTTCACGGACCCCAGCTGGTCGCCGCTGTTCGTCGGAATCGCGGGCCTGGTGACGGAGGTGGGCGGCCTGATGACCCATGGCGCAGTGATCGCCCGGGAGTACGGCTTGCCGGCCGTCGTGGGCGTGGAGCAGGCCACCCGGCTGATCCGGGACGGGCAGCGGATCCGCGTGCACGGAACCGACGGGTACGTCGAGATCCTGCCCTGACCGGCCCACCGAAAAGCCCCGTCCCCGGCCTCCGGCCAACCAACGCCAAGCATGCCCGTGAGAACTCGGAGGCCGTGGACAACGTCGTCGTCGAGGTGCGACTTCGAGGCGGCTCGCGGTGGACCCGGAGCCGATGACACAGCCGAGTTCGCGGCCTCGGGCACCGTTTGCTACGCCTGGTGCCACAGCGCGGAGACCTTCTGCGCGGCCGCCCGGCCCTGGGCGACCCCGGCATGGCCGGCCGGGGTCCTGCTGGCAGGGGACAGCGGGTCGGTGCCGAAGGCGGCAAGACCGGCCTCGTCGGGAGTGATGATCTCAACGAGGCCGCCGCGCTCGGCGATCGAGGCGGCGTCGGCATCGAGCACCGGATCGGGTATCGGAGCGATGACGAGGGTGCGGGCGAAGCCTGCTGCGAGATCGAGGTTGGTGAGCGAACGAGTACCGCCGTCGATGTAGCGCTCGTCGCCGACCGTCGCGGCAGGCCAGACGCCAGGGACGGCGCAACTCGCCGTCACGGCGTCCACCAGGCCGGCGCCGGAGGTACGGTCGAAGACCCGGGTCTCACCGGTGAGGGCATGTACGGCGACCACCGACAGACTGCGCTCCGGCCACCTGTGGGACGGCAGCCGAGCCTCGATGACGGCCCGCCGCTCGGCCTCGGTTACGGTCTCGGCGGCCAGTGCCATCTCGCCTATCCGGCGCAGGCGTTCGACCGGGTCGGCGACCTCGGCGTCCACCTTCGCGCCGAACTCGAAGGCGCTGACAAGCGCGCCGTCCCGCGGGGTCAGCTCCTCCTGCTGCAGCGCAGGGTCCACCTGGGCCTGAAACAGCGCCGGCAGCTCCACACCGCTGGTGAGCTGTGCGGCCACCGTCGCCCCGGCCGAAGTGCCGAACATGGCGTCCGCTTCGGTCACATCGATCCGTGCCTCGGCGAGGCCGGCCAGCACGCCGGTCGCCCAGGCTATGCCGGCCACTCCGCCACCACCGATGACCAGCGCGCGTTCGTTCTTCATTCCTACCCCCAGGACCGTGGCTCCGGCTGAACGTCACTGCAAAGTCCCAGGTGGGCAGGGATATTCCCGATCCGGCCAGTTCGCGGACGACAGCCGCTCCGCCGTCTTGCCGCCAAGGAGGCGCCGACGTCCGTTCGCTGACGGCTCGGGCGACCGTACGCACCACAGTGCCGTGCCGGTGCCCGCGCCCCGATCGGGGACGTGGGCACCGGCGTTTGCACGGCGGAGCTCACTTCGTGCCCGCCGCGGCGGGCTGCGCGGCGGGGCCGTCCGCCGGCTGCGGCGTATCGGCGCCCGGGCGCGGGACGCGTCGCAGGGTGACGGCGCCGAGGACGCCGTGCAGCCCGGCGGCGACGGCGGCGACGGTGTGCAGTCCGGTGGTGAAGGCGGACTTGGCGTCGGCGGCGGCCGCCGCGGTGAGGCCGGGCAGGTGCAGGGTCTCCGGGAGGGTGGCGGCCAGGTCCGGTCCCTGGAGGCGGAAGAGGAGCGTGGCCAGCGAGCCGAGGAGGGCGATGCCCAGGGCGTTGCCGAGTTCGTTGCTGGTCTCGGCGATCGCCCCTGCGGCCCCGGCGCGCTCCGGCGGCACCGCGGCGACCGCCGTGCCGGCGACGACGGCGAAGGAGATGCCGTAGCCGACGCCGGCAACGGCGGTGGACGCGACGTACCAGCCGATCCCGCCGGAGACGCCCGTGGGCAGCAGCAGGAGCAGGCCCCCGGCAACCGTGAAATGGCTGGTCAGCAGTGCAGCCCGGGTGCCGGTACGGGCGACCACCGCCGGGGTCACGATGGAGGTGACGGTGAGGACGACCGCACCGGGGCCGGCGATCAGCGCCGCGTCGAAGGCGCTGAGGCCGAGCACGGACTGCAGGTAGATGCCACCGAGGTACGCCATCGCCGACCACGCCGCCAGCGGCAGCAGCCCGGTGATGACCGCGATCGAGAAGACCCGGTCGCGGAAGAGCCGGAAGTCGACCAGCGGCTGCCGCAGCCGCAGCTGACGGCGAACGAAGGCCGTCAGGAGGGCGATGCCGGCCGGACCGGTCAGCAGCACGGCCAGGGTCGGGCCCTCCGCTGCCAGGTACTTGATCGCGTAGACGCTCAGCAGGATGCCGGTGGCCGACAGCAGCACGCTCGACGCGTCGACGCGGCCCGTACCGCCGGAGCGCACCTCGCGGAGCAGCACCGGGGCCAGCGCCAGGAAGAGCAGCACGACGGGGAGGTTGATCAGGAAGACCGAGCCCCACCAGAAGTGGCTGAGCAACTGACCGCCGGTGATCGGCCCGATGGCGAACCCGGCGGCGAAGGCGGCCGCGAAGATGCCGATCGCCCGGGCCCGCTGCCGCCGGTCGGTGAAGAGCTGACTGAGTACGGCCAGCGCGGACGGCAGCAGCGTGGCGCCGGCGATGCCCATCAGCGCGCGGAAGGCGATCAGCAGCTCGGGGGTGGGCGCGAAGGCGGCGCCCAGAGAGCCGGTGCCGAAGGCGGCCGTGCCGATCAGCAGCAGCTTGAGCCGGCCGTACCGGTCGCCGAGGTTGCCGAAGGCGATGAGCAGCGAAGCGACCGCGAAGCCGTACACATCCAGGATCCACAGCGACTGATCGGCGGTCGGCGACAGTGCCTGGGAGATCTGCGGCATGGCCAGGAACAGCACCGAGCCGTCCACGGCCACCAGCAGCACGGGGCCGAGGATCACCACCAGGCCGAGCCAGGCCCGCAGTCCGGGGAAGCGAGAAGGGCGTGTTTCGTTCATGGCCACGACCCTCCGCCGCAGCGCGCTCACCAGCCAGGCCCCTCTGGTGGGTACACCTCGCAGGGATACCTTCGGGCCGCTCGTTCAAGGTTCGTCACGCTTACGCTCGTTGCCATGCAGCTCGAAAGCCTCGGCGCCTACCTCAGGACCCGCCGCGACCGCGTCACCCCGACCGACGTCGGTCTGCGCACGTACGGCGCCACCCGCCGCGTGCCGGGCCTGCGCCGTGAAGAACTGGCCCAGCTCGCGGGCGTGAGCGCCGGCTACTACACGCGGCTGGAGCAGGACCAGGCCGGCCTCGCCTCCGAGCAGGTGCTCGGCGCGCTGGCGGGCGTGCTGCGGCTGGGCCCGGCCGAGTCGGCCCACCTGCGCAACCTCGCCCGCCGGACGACCACATCGCGCCTCGTACGCCCCGAGCCCGAGCATCCGCACCCGCGCGTACTGGCGCTGCTGTCGTCCCTGGGCGAGTCCATGCCCGCGGTCGTCCTCGGCCGCCGCGGCGACGTGCTGGCCTGGAACCGCACCGGCCATGCCCTGCACGCCGGCCACGTCGGCTTCGACGCGCCGGCCGATCCGGAACGGCGGCCGTCGGTGCCCCGGATGTTCTTCCTGGACCCGCTCACCCGCGACTCGCTGTGCAACTGGGACGAGCTGGCCCGCATCCACGTCGGCTATCTCCGCCTCACCGCGGGCCGCTACCCGGACGACGCCGCCCTGGCCGAGCTGATCGGCGAACTCGCCATGGGCAGTCGCGAGTTCTCCCGGCTGTGGGCGGAGGGCGACGTCGCGGACTGCACCATCGGTCGGATGCGCCTGCGACACTCGACCATCGGCAGGGTGGACGTCGACTACCAGGTGTGGCTCCAGCCGGACAGCCCCGACCACCGCCTGGAGGTCTACACCCCGAACGACCCCGCCTCTTCCGACGCGCTGCGGCTGCTGGCGAGTGCGGTCCTCCAGTAGCGCAGTTGTGCTTCGTCGGGCTTTCCCTGCGAAGGCGGACACCGTGCGTTTCCATGATGTTGGAGCTGCTCCTGGAATTGGTGCTTGGGACGCCGCGCCGAGAGGCACGGTGCCCCCGCTGCTACCGGTTCACAGCGGCGAGGGCAGGTGCACCGCGGGCAGCAGCCCCAGCTCGATCTCCCGACGCGGCAGCGACAGCCCGAGATGCTCGCCCACCGCGCCGAACAGCCGCCTCGCCAACTCCTCGTCCTCATCCTCGGGGTCCTCGCAGCCGGGGAAGGTGTCCCGCACCGCCCCGGCCCGGCGCATGGCCGCATCCAATGCGGCGAACGCCCCGAGCCGGTCCTCGGGCGGGAACGCGGTCTCCAGCAGGCTTTCCCCAGGCTCACTGGACCTCATTTCGCCGGCTGCGTCGCCGTAGTACACCCACGGGGACTCGTGCAGGAAGCGATCCAGGCAGACGAGTTCCTCGCCCTGCCCCACCAGGGTGTCGTGGCCCAGCCGGTCGAGGAGGACGAGGTGCCAGGTGGACCGCTCGATCTCCAGGACGTACGCCCACTCGCCGCTGCGGCCGAACATCGCCACACTGTCGCCCGGGTCCACGCTCAGCCTGTCGAAGTCCTTGAACAATGCGGGCCGTTCGGCCATGCGGCGGTCCGCACCGAGGCGGACCACGAAGTCCACCGGGTCCACACCCCGCACCGCCGTGAGGCAGATGTCCGACAGCATCCCGTCTTTGGCGATCGCACCGCTGTACCAGTGCTCGCCGATCCACGCCAAGCCGCCCGTCATCGTGCCGGCCCCTCTCCGCGATCCTCCGTCGCATCATCGTGGCGCAGCCGCGCCCCGCGGCGCCACCCTGGGGCCCAGCGCTCACCTCACGGCCCACTCCATTCAGTCACTCGGCCGGTGAAGACGAATCGCATGAGTACCGCTGACTGCCGAAGCCGCTGATCTCCACCTGCATCGCCCGAAGCTCGCGTATCGCAGCCGGAAGATCGCAGTCGACCGCATCACCCTGCGCACGCTGCTGGCCGAGGCAGTCGGCGACGACCTGCACCTCGGGCGGACCGTGTCAGGCATCGGCTACGGCCAAGACGGCACACCCCAAGTGCGGTTCAATATGAGCGGCAGAGCCCCAAGTCCCCTTGGTACGGTGCACCAATGGCAGCGATCAAGAAGTTCCAAGTCACCTTTGACTGCGCAGAACCTGAGCGCCTCGCTCGTTTCTGGTGCGAGGTGTTGGGGTACGTCGTACCGCCGCCACCGGAGGGGTTTGCCACGTGGGATGCTTTCAAGCGTTCGCAGCCACCTGAGCAGCGGGATGCATGGTTCGCCTGCATGGACCCCTCAGGCGTGGGCCCGCGGCTGTACTTCCAGCGCGTCCCCGAAGGGAAGGCCGCCAAGAACCGGGTACATCTCGATGTGCGGGTCGGCACCGG
>NZ_KB891943.1 GCF_000373585.1 Streptomyces sp. MspMP-M5 | reverse complement strand
CTGTGGCAGTTCCGGCTCGGTCAGATGGCTGACGATCCCGGCCATGCGCGGTGGATGGTGCGCCAAGCGGTCGTCGGCGACGAGGGTCTCGTCGTTGGACATGCCGGGTTCCACGGACCGCCCGACGAGGTCGGCATGGTCGAGATCGGCTACTCCGTTGCTCCAGACTTCCGCCGCCAGGGATACGCCCGATCCACGCTGGTCGAGTTGCTTCGCCGGGCAGCGGCCGAACCCGCAGTCACGACCGTACGGGCGACGATCAGCCCCGACAACGTGGCTTCCCTGGCCACGATCGCAGGCTTCGGTTTCGTTGAGGTCGGAGAGCAGCGGGATGAGGAGGACGGTCTCGAACTGATCTTTGAGGTCCCTGCCCGCCAGGTTCCACCCACTTGATGAGAGGGTTCGTGGCAGAACGCCGGCTGTGATCGTGGCGTCCGGCGTGGCGGTCAGGCCGCAGCAGCGAGTGGGTGTCCGCCCCAGCGGATGCCTTTCTCGCTGCGGATACGGGCGCGTTCGCGGCGCTGGGCGTCGAGGACGTCGGAATGGCGGGCGTTGGCGTTGCGCCAGCGCAGGTAGCGGTGCACGGCCCGCGTCTGCGCGGGGTGGCTGCGATGGTGAGAGTTCACTTGAGCGAACTGCCGCAGCGGACCGAAGTGGGCCTCGATCGGGTTGGCCCAGGAGGCGTAGGTCGGGGTGAAGCACAGCTCGACCTTGTTCTTCTTCGCCCAGCGGCGGAGGTCCGCTCCGGTGTGGGCGGAGAGGTTGTCCGAGATGATGTAGATCGGGGCTCGGTCAGGCCGTGCGGCGCGGATCGACTTCAGCGCGGCCAGGGTGTTGGCAGTGCCCTTGCGGCGCCGGTCGACGCCCCACAGACGGTCGTCGTCGACGGAATAGCAGCCATGGATCCGGCCCACCGCCGGCTCCTTGAGACACACGACGGCGACCTGACCGCCAGCCTCACCCAGCGCAAGGGCGTCACCGTCGTGTCCTTGACGCTGCCGGCCGAACTGGAGCCGCTGCGCGAGCTCCACGCCAAGGTGGTGGCGCAGAGGAAAGCCCGCGGGATTCCCCGCCAGTCGTGGACGAAGCACAGCAAGCGATCAGCATGAGTCCGAAGTCCCCGTCGGTGTACAGGAGCAGTGTGCACGATCAACACGGGGCAGTGCGGGAGCGGTTGAAGCAGCGGGAGGGTTTCCGGACCTGGACGGCCTGGACATCGCCGGGATGGTGCGCTCGGCACGCGGAACCATGGAGGTTCCGGGCCGGCGCGAGAAGCAGAACGCCGGGCTGAGCCGGGCGATCCTCGACGCCGCCCCGGACATGACTGCTGCTGCGCAGGCACTCACCACGGCGGCGGACGTCGCCACCAGTCACAGCAGCTTCGCGGCCGGAGCCGCGCGCTAGAACCGTCGGTACTCAACCGGTCCCCGTCCTACCTGCGGCATAGCCGCCCGCCCCCCGTCCTGTCCGCCCTGTCCACAACATCACCGTCGCTGCCGTGCGGCAACGCCATCAGTCGAGGCGGACAATCAGACCACCTGCGCACGCTGGTTCTCCAACCCAACACCCGCACCTGACAAAGGACTTGGTAATGAGGAACAGCACGCGGCGACCTCTGGACCTGATCGTCTTCATGGCCGTCTTGGCCACCGGGGTGCTCCTGATCGCTCTCGGCGTTCCGGCCAACTCCCTGGCCACCCTCGGCGTCGCCCTGTCCGGCCTGTACAACGCCTGGACCGGAGTCGCCCGCGCCCCGCCCTCCCCCCCCACGATCGCGAACCCTCCGACGACGGCGGACGTTCCCGGCCGGTTCCGCAGCCCGGCAACTGATCGGGTTGCCTGCAGGCGCCGACCGTGCGCTGCACTCCATCGTGTGCAGGGCGCGATCGGCTCAGCCCAGGGGCCCATCATGAGGCTCCTCCACTTCGGGGCTTCATCGTTCCTCAAGCCGACGACGAGGAATAGGCCGACCTCAGACGCCCTGCCCACCTGACCGACGGCTCCAACGGGAGTCACGCCACGCACCAAAGCGCCGCCCGAGCCGTCACGCCGGGCGGCGCTTGTGCACCCTCGGTCGCATGTCGCCGACGTCGCCTTCAGCGCGCCCGACTGCAAAACGCCCCGACTGTAAAATCGATCTGGCTTGCCAGATAACCCTCGCTGAACCGGCTGGTCAGGCGCCTTCGTGGAGCAGCCGCTCGAACAGCCGGCGTTGGGCGTCGGTCAGGTGAGGGTCCGCACAGTGCGCGGTGCGGCCATTCACGGTGATCTCGTACTGGAAACCGTCGGGGACGCCGGGCGGCGGCTTGGGGTGGCCGACGGCGACCGCCTCGGTTGCGAGGCGCTCCAGTTCGGCCGCGTCGGGATGGTCGCCGGTCTCCACCTCGGCCTGGTGGATGAGACCGGCGAAACCGCCGCTCCGGGTCACGCGGATGCGCATGAGGTTCCTCCGCGCGGTTGTCTGGAGTCAGCCGTTGCTGTTGACACCGACCTGCCCCCACGCCTTGCGTACGGCGTCCTCCTCGGCCCCCGCCCCGTACAGGGCGTGAGCGGCCTCGATGGTGGCGCGGGCGAAGGTCGCGAAGTCCGCGTCGGAGGGCAGGGTGCCGGCGGTGAGGGTCTGGTACCAGATCGGACCGGCCTTTTCCCAGGCAAAGCCGCCCAGTGCCTGGGCCACCAGGTAGAACGCGTAGTTGGGGATTCCCGAGTTGATGTGTACTCCGCCGTTGTCCAGTTCGGTGTCCACATAGTCGGCCATCACCGCGGGCTGCGGATCCTTTCCGCCGAGGAGCGGGTCGTCGTAGGCGGTGCCGGGGGCTTTCATGGAGCGCAGGGCCACGCCCTTGATGCCGGGGCAGAGGACGCCTGCTCCGATGAGCCAGTCGGCATCGACGGCGCTCTGACGCAGGGTGTACTGCTGGGCCAGGGAGCCGAAGACATCGGAGATCGACTCATTGAGCGCGCCGGACTGGCCTTGGTACTGCAGACCCCCGGAGTACTGGGTGACGCCATGAGTGAGCTCATGCGCGATGACGACCAGGCTTCCGGTGAAATTGTGCAGGCGTCGCCCGTCCCCGTCGCCGAAGACCATCTGCTGACTGTTCCAGAGGGCGTTGTTGTAGTTACGGCTGTAGTGGACGGAGGCGTCGAGCGGCAGTCCGGCGTTGTCGATGGAGCGGCGCTGGAAGACTTCGTAATAGAAGGTGAAGGTGGTGCCTAGGTTGTCGTATGCCTGGTTGGCCGCCTGGTCGTCGGTGGGCGGGTCCTGTTCGCCCCTGACGCGGTCGCCCGGCAGGTCTGTGCCCTGACGGGCGTCGAAAAGGGTGCGGTTGGGCTGCTCGCCGCCGGCGGGCGGCGCGGCGGGTGCAACGCCGAGGGGCGCCCGCAGCCGTTGCTCCCGGTGCCGGCGGTCGAGTTCCCGGGTGTGCTGGCCGATCTGGCGCAGTTCGGGATCGTCGGCCTGTGCCAGGGCGTCGACGATGTGCGGCGGGACGATTGAGCAGACACTGGGCCGGTTTTTCATGACACCCACCGTCCCCCGGTGCGGTGCGGCCGTCCCATCTCGCATGCCGGATTCACCAAGGTGGCGGAGCACGTGGTATCGCCATGGCGTCGAGGGGTCGCGCGACGCCGCCGAGCGGGGTACGGGGCTCCGCCCTACGGTGGTACGGGGGTCGTCACCGTGACTGGTGGGGACCAGCTCCTCCGGTTCGCGATCTGCAGGAGGTGAGGTGCCAGATGGCATCGCTGAACCAGATCGACCACCTTGTGGTCCTCATGTTGGAAAACCGCTCCTTCGACAACATGCTCGGGTTCCTCTATACCGACCAGGGAAACCGCTCCCCGTCCGGCCAGCCCTTCGAAGGCTTGACCGGCACGGAGTCCAACCCGGACGGGAACGGCGGCAAGGTCACCGTCTTCCGGATCGACCACACCAAACCCGGCGCGTATTTCATGCCCGGCTCCGTTCCCGGTGAGGAGTACCTCCGAGTCAACATCCAACTGTTCGGTACGAAAGAGCTGCCCACACCCGCCCCTGCCGCGACCAACGAGGGCTTTGTCACCGACTTCGCGGAGATGTTTCCGACCAGGAAAGGCAACTCCCCGGACGTCACCGCCGCCGACATCATGGGCTGCTTCCCCCCGGAGGCGCTGCCGGTGCTCTCCGGACTGGCCCGGGGCTACGCGGTCTGTGACCATTGGTACTGCTCGGTGCCGACCCAGACCATGCCGAACCGGGCTTTCGCCCTTGCCGGGACCAGTCAGGGCCTGGTGAGCGACAAAGCATGCCAAGCCCAGGCGAAGGCCAAGAAGGTCATGTTCGACACGCCCAGCATCTTCGGTCGGCTCAGCGACAAGGAAATCGACTGGAGGATCTACGGCTACAACCTCCAGCCGTTGACCCGCGCCGATTTCCCCGACACCAAAGCGGCCGATGAGCAGCACTTCGGCCGCTTTATGGACTTCAAGAACGCCGCCGCCGACGGCTCACTCCCCGCGTTCACCTTCCTGGAGCCCGCCTGGAAGCACGACGGAAACAGCCAGCACCCCAACGATGACGTCGCGCAGGGCGAGCAGCTCATCCTCGACGTGTACAACGCGCTGCGCACCGGGCCGGACTGGGCCAAGACCCTGCTGGTCATCACCTATGACGAGCACGGCGGTTGTTACGACCATGTGCCACCGCCCGCCGGCGCGACACCGCCCGACGAATCGGCCGGTGAAGAAGGTTTCGACTTCACCCGGTTCGGGGTGCGCGTGCCCACCGTGCTGGTTTCCCCGCTCATCGCGCCCGGGACCGTCTTCCGCGTCCCCGATGACAGCGTGCCGCTGGACCACACCTCGGTGCTCAAAACCATCCAGGAGAGGTGGGGTGTGGATCCGCTCACCGCCCGTGACGCCGCTGCCCCCGGCATCGGAGAGGTCCTGACCCTGGACAAGCCACGCGATGACAATCCGCTGGAAGGCGTCATCGCCCCTGTCGCCCAGGGCGAGAACCCCGCCCGGGCCGTGACCTCCCACCTCGAAGAGGTCTACAACAGCCTCGTCGCCGAGAACCTCCTCCCGGGTGATTGAGAGCCCTGTGCCCCCGCCGCCGCAACCCTGCCTGGCTCCACCGGTCCCACTGCCGCCACGGCGACGCCGCCCCCAGGACGCCGCGACCGCCGGATGGATGCATCACCGCGGCCTCGACCTGATCGCCCGGTTCGCCAAGTCGCCAAGGTGTTGGCCTCCGAGATCCGCGACCCGGGCCGATGGCTGCTCGGCTGGCGCTGCGGGGTTGGGGCTGCGGGCACCTGGACTGCGAGTTCGGGGTGCGCTGGTCGAACGGCGAGCGCTGCGCCGTGTGCGAGGAAGTCGTCGCCGACAAGTTCGCCGCCCGGCAACGTGCTCAGCGCCTGGAGCAGGGCCCGTGTCCCGAACGCGGCACCCGCCCCGGCTCTGCCAGCCAGTCGTGATCGAGGCGGCCGTTCTCACGTCCGCACCCACCCCTATCACGCCGCTGACCAGCCGCGTTGAGCTACAACTGCCGTAGTTGAACGCAGCCCGCCCAGGCGCCGTCTTCCTGTCCGCTCGGGACTCGGTGGGTGAGGGGGGTGTAGGGGGTTGCCTGGGGCCACCGGTGATTGGCAGGCTCGTCTGAGCCCCGACCGGCGTCAAGACCGGGGCAGGAGACAGACAGGGGCTGAGAAGACGTTTCCGATGCCGACAGCAGTTGCAAGTATGCGCGTCCTTGGGAAGGTACTGATACAAGGTGTCCACAGTTCACCAGAACACTTACACACACATCCCGCAGACTGCGGCAACCGAATTCGTGGACAAGGTGGAAAGGATCGGCCTGGCCAGTCTGCTTCGCGCCTATGGAACGAGCGGACTGCGAAAGAACGCGATCGTCCGGGACCGTCCGCATCTTGTGCCGGAGATGGGTGATGCCGTCGATCTGCTCTGTCTGTCCCGGCCAGTTCCCGCCCACAAAGCGAAATCGATGCTGACCGATCCGATACTCGATCATCTCCTCGGTATCGGCGCCGCAACGGTATCCGGTGGAGATGTCGAGCTCTCTCACGTCCGGCTGGTCGAGCACTTCGGTCAGCTTGTCTTCGTCGGCGCCGTTAACGACAGTGGATTCGGCTGGTACGGCCGCGACTCGATAGGCATCGGGCGGCAGCTCTTAGGCGCGCGGGGCAGGTGCCTCGACGTCTGCTCGTCCACCGGCTGCCAGACAACTCTCATGGCTGCCTCGGCAACCTCCGTGACGGCAGTCGAAATCGATGAACAGGTCGCGCCCCTGTTCGAGTTGAACATGTGCATCAACGGGTCCCGGGCGAAGGTGGATGCCCTGTGGTGTGATGCGCGTGAAGCAGAATTTGATGCAGCATTCGACACGATCGCTATCAACGCACCGGTGATGCCCACATTCGACATTCTCGATCTGCCATGGACGGGACACGGCGGACCGGATGGAACCACGCTGCTGAACGCGGTGATGCAGCGGGTCCCACTGGCCGCGCACGGCAGGCTGGTGGCAAATGCCATGATTCTCGGCAACGCACACGGTCTTGAAGTCGACTGGCTGCGTAAACTGGCCGAGGAGAACGGCTGGGCCGTCACGGTCATTCCCACCGACCACGAACCCCTCACCGCGGATTCCTCGTTCGTACGGTCGGCCTTGGCGACGTACTCGACCGTCAAGCCAGACAACATGGATTCCGTGATGCAGGAGCTGTCCACGTCCTGGACGGCGAATTCCATCGACCGTCTCTACTTCGCCGTCGTCTGCGCAACGGCCGGGTCCGGCCCTGCGTTCAGCGTCGCTTCGACGGCACTGAATGGCGAGCGGTGGTGCCTGTGATGAACTCCTACGGCAGCTGTGGATAGCTGCAGCTGGGCTTTCTGATCATGGTGTGGTGTCGGCGTACGTGCGCCAGTTCCGGTGGCAGGGGCGCGCGGAGTTGATGGCGGCGGCCCAGGTGGACCACCACAGCAGGTGGGGGCGGTCTCGTCGGGGCGGTGGAAGGATCAAGGCCCGTAGCAGGCTGAGAAGTTCGTGGCTGCTGAGGGGGCGAGGTCGGCCCTTTGATCCGGCGCGTCGCCACCGGGGCCGCAACAACTCCCGACGACATCGAGGCTGCCATCCGCAGCTTCCTCGCCGAACACCACCTGACTCCCTCCTCCGTGGGCGTCGCAGCGCCCGGGCTCGTCAAGGACGGACGCGTGACCGTCTGCGATGTGCTGCCCAAGCTGAAAGGACGGCGGGGCTCGGCCGCCAGCGGCCCCCAGATCCTGGTCAACGATTTCCGGAGTGCCTTGGCCGAGGAAGCAGCAGCCGGGCTCGCGGAGTCGCCGACCATCGCCGTCCTGCATTGCGGAACCGCCGTGGGATCGGCGTACCTGCACCAGGGGACAGTGGTACGCCGTTGCCGCGGGTGGGCCGGCGAAATCGACTACATGCCAGTGCCGACACCCCCAGGGCATCCTCCGGGCTCGACGAACTGGCCAGCGGCGCAGCCATCGTTCGGGCTACGGGAATTATAACTCCTGACAAAAATGGTGGACTTGACCTGTTCGAGAGGTCGGTGTCGCGCACGAGGCCGCCGGGTATCGGGACGCAGTCAGCCGCGTAATCGCACACGATAAACCCGGCGACATCGGCGATCATCCCCGGGATACTGGTCGCCCATGGATGAGGTCAAAGTCGTTGTCGCCCATTCCGAGCGCGCGACCCTGCGCGTCGGCGACGTGTTCCTGAAGGTGGACGCCGATCAGGCGCGCATCGACGTCGAGGTCGAGGCAATGTCCCTCGCGCCGGTCCCGACCCCGGAGGTCCTGTGGCGCAAGCCGCCTGTGCTCGCGATCGCCGCACTCCCGGGGACGACGCTTGGGCGCCTCGGCGGGCTGTCGACCGGGTCGTCGGCAGCGTGGGCCGCGGCGGGCGCCGCCATCCGGAAGCTGCACGACGCGCCGCTGCCGCCCCTGCACGGCCGGGCCGGCCGGAGCATCGTCGCGCTGGCGGCGGAACTCGACGACGAGTGCGAGTTGCTCGTGACGAACGGACTCCTGCCCGTCGACCTGGTCACCCACAACCGCCAAGTCGCCGAGGCCGCACTCCGGCCGTGGACTCCGGCGTTCACGCACGGCGACCTGCAGATCGCGCACGTCTTCGTCGACGGCGACGAGGTCACGGGCATCATCGACTGGTCCGAGGCGGGCCAGGGTGATGCCCTGTACGACCTCGCCGCCTTCACGCTCGGACACGAGGAGCACCTCGACGACGTCCTCGCCGGCTATGGCACCGACATCGACCTCGACATGATCCACGCGTGGTGGTCGTTGCGAAGCCTGCTGGCAGTTCGCTGGCTGATCGAGCACGGCTTCGACCCGTTCGCGCCGGGCTGTGAGGTCGACGTGCTGAGATCCCGGATGTGAGGCTGCGCGGGCCCGACTGCTACGCATGCGCTCTGACGCATCGAGCAGGCCATCCCCTGGGCTGATCGCCCGCCCTTACTCTCGACACTCTCGACAAAGTACGGTGCGCAGCCGTCGCCAGCAGATGACAGCGCGGCCGAGGGTGACGAACGCGTGGTGGATGTCGTCGCGGATCTCCCAGCGGGTACGCAGGCGGCGGAACCAGTGCAGCAGCGCGATCGCTCCTTCCACGACCCAGCGGTACACGCTCAGACCGGGGCCGTGCCCGGTGCCGCGCCGGGCGTCCAGAAACCTCCTGTTGTGAGGGGTCGTTGGCCCAGCAAAGGTCCATGCCGCGCTCGCAGCCGGAGACGCCACCGTCTGCCGGATCGTAGAGTCGGCGGGTGAGGGATTCGGGCTGGCAACCGCCACGCTGGTGAACATCCTCAACCCGGACACTGTCGGGGCTGTAGGCGGCACCCTCGGCTACCCAGGCTCTTGGGAGACCGCTTTGGCCGCCGCCCGTACTCACTCCCTCCCTGAACTATCGGACTCCTGTGCTGTCGACCGCATCAAGGAGCCCGAACTGGTCGTCGCCCGCGGCGCACTCCGGCTGGCCGCCGCGGCGGCAGACGGCGTGCCATGGGTCGGACGGTACGCCTGACCGCAGCGTGCGCAAGCGGCCCGGTGGTCACAGAACGTAGAGAATCCGTCATCACCATGCCCGTGTCTGGCTGCAACCAGGCCGCCTTTTGCGAACGCGGCTCTGCCGAACTTTTGCGAACACGGCTCTGCCAAATGCCGGTCACTCCCTGGCGCGAACGGCGGCACCGCCAGTCCTCCGCCCGGATCTGTGTGGAGCACGCCAACGCCGAATACAAGCAGTGGCGGCCGCTGCAGCGGTACGCCAGTCGCCGCGACACCTATGCCACCACGGGGTAGGCGGCCAGTGGCCGGAGGCCACCTGCCGCATCGCTGCCAAGCCTCGCCCTCCGCACATGCACAGGCGTCACACCCCTGCATCTACGAGACAGGCGACGTCAGTTGGGGCCGTACCAAAACCTTGGGCGGCGGACATCCTGCGATTGACCAGCGGGTCAATAGTCGATAGCGTTGACTGCATGGTCAATAAGATGGATGTGAACGAACTCCACTCCGCAGGACTCGCCTCCTTGCCGCTCACGAGGGTGAAGCGGTTGGTGGGCGTCTACGTGGTGATCGCCTTAGGCACGCTGGCAGCACTGGCCGTCATGACGTCGGTGGCGCCCTCTTTGGCGACCTCCGAGGCATGGGGGCACGCCGTGATCGTCGCCGTGTTCGCGATCCTGCTCCCGCTGCGGACCCGCGCGGCACTCAAGGGGAGTGGCTCCGGCCTCCGAGCGATCACCATCATCGGGTGTGTCCTGCTGGTGGTGAATCTGGTCGAGGCCGCACTGCCGGGCGTCTTCCCCGGATGGATGCGGGTGGAGATGGTGGTCATCGCCGTGATGATGCTGGCCGTTGCGACCCAGTCGATCCGGGCTCGCCGCAATCCGTCCGCCGACCACCGATGACCAGGCCGTCGACCGGAAGTGACGGCATGGCAAGCTGGGTGCCATGACCAGCTTGCCTTCACATGCCTCGGGATCGGGTGCGCGCCGACAACGGCTCGACGAGGACCAACGCCGGGCGCAGATCATCACCGCGGCTGTGGAGGAGCTCGCCGACCGGGGATACGACGGCCTCACGCTGACACGCGTCGCCGAGCGGGCCGGCGTTTCCAAGGGATTGCTCTGGCACTACTTCGCCGGCAAGGACGACCTGATGGAGTCCACCGCCACGGCAACGATGGAAACCATCAGGGACCGCATCGCCAACGCGCTCGATCTGACCGCCCCGGTTCCGGACATCATGCGCGCGGCCCTGCGCCGGGCCGCGGCCTTGAACGTCACCCATCGGGTGGAGCTCAGCGCACTCAACAGCATCGTGCACAACCTGCGCCACCCCGACGGCACGCCACGCCTGACCTTCGACGCCTATGAAGAGACCTACCAGGCACAGGAGTCGCTGTTCCGGCGCGGCCAAGCCGAGGGGACCCTCCGGGACTTCGACACTCGCGTGATGGCCGTCACCTACCAAGGCGCGATCGACATGATGCTCGGGTATCTCCGAAACAACCCGGATGTCGACCCTGACGACTACGCCGCCAAGCTCGCGGATATCTTGCTCGTCGGCATCCAGCAAAGCTGACAGTCGGTGGTTGGTGGGGTGATGGGTGATGGGTGATGGCGGGGCGCAAAGGGGCGGAAGAGGTATGTGTATTGCGCGCTCCCACCAACGCGGCGTGACGTGCTGGCTCCAACGCGACCCGACGTGCTAGGTGTGGCCGCCGCAGGTGGGGCCGGTGGCGGAGGGAGCCATCTCGCGTGGAACCGTCGGCATTGACTACGGTAAACACGGGTGTACCTTCCCGGAGTTGATCCACAGGTCTTGAGCAGTGCTCGCCTCCTGAGCGTGCGCGGCTACTGGCTCGGACAGGCAGGTGGCAGCCACGGAGATGTTCCTGTCAGTTCTGTCCTGCGGTGTCGGCGGCTATCGGAAATATTTCTTGCTCTACCTCGCCGCCACTCTCGTCACGCCCGCATGCTCATCCGACGGTCGATGAGCCACTACCGCTGGGATGGCAGACCCACCACCCGATGCGCACGATGATGCGTCAGCGAGGCGGTGTTGGCCAGACGGTGGCACGTCCGTCGGCGAGACTCCTCAGCCGGGTGTAGATCCGGTGCTCGGCGTGAGCATCGAGGGCGGCGGTGGGCTCGTCCATGATGAGCACGGGGGCGTCGCGGTGGACAGCACGAGCGACCGCGATGCGCTGCCATTGTCCACCGGAGAGGTCGTGTCCTCCCCACCAGGAACGGGCCAGCGAGGTGTCCAGCCCGTGGGGCAGGGCGGCGATGGCGCTGTCGGCGCCGACCGCCTCAGCGGCGGCGTGCACGGTGATCGACGCCCACCACAGGCCCCGATCGCCGACCACGACGTCTTCCAGCCCCGGGGAGCCGATCATCACCCCCCCGCAGGACGGACTGCGGCCTCGTCGGCGCACTGGGGAGCGGTCGGTGGCTTCCATGGAAGGCGCTGTGGACGGCCGCGGGACCGGACACGAAGGAGAACTCGGCCCAGGCGGCCACACCTCATGGCATAGAACCCCGCCATCGGCGCGGACCAACGACCCCTGATTCGCGCGGTGTTCGGAGGATGAAGCTCCCACTGCCGGTGATCGGCCGAGCCATCGGACAGCCGTTCGCGCAGCCGAGCCGAGCCGAGCCGAGCCGAGCTGATCCGACTGCCGATTCCTTCCCTTCGGGGTGACAACGACCAGCCGGTGCGACCTGCATCGACGGCCCTCGGCGGGGTCACCCTGCCGCGAGATCATCAGTAGTGAAGCGCGTCTTCTTCACCTTGTTCGGGGTATCGACCCTGGTGCATTCGTGCTCAGTACGGGCTGGAGCGCTGACGGCTGCCCGGCTAACCTCCAGCGAACGGTTCTTGGCGAATAACCCCCTTCAGACCCCCTCCCCGTCGTCCGACCATCGAGGTTTCCCCCGAGTCCGGTCAGTCTCGGCGGGGGCGGGCCGTACCCCGGCCGACTGTCTCCACAGACAGCGGCAGTCGGCCGGGTCAGCAAGTGCACAGGGAAGAGCAACCACCGTCAACGACTAGGAGTGATATATGGCCAAGCACAAGGGTGAGCCCGACGACAAGCCGTGGACGCCTCCACCGGAGCCTCCGAGCCCGGACGGTAGCCGACCGAGTAAGTAGGTGGAATGGACTACCGAGCAATCTCCTGCAAGGAGCTTGAAGTCATGGGGGCCTTCCGGTCCCCATGGCTTCGGCCGGCGTTCGAAGCTGTGGACCGCGAAGTCTTCGCGCCCGAGATGTTCTGGGGGTACGACACAGACGACGACGGCCGGCACCTGGTCCTCAACAAGGCAGCGGATGAGGATGGTTGGCGCAGAACCGTCTGGAACGCCCACCGTTCGCTCATCATGCAGATGAACGACGCGGTGGGCCCCGAGCAAGGCCCTTTCAAGGGGGATTTCTCGTCATCGATCTCGGCCCTCGACATCGTCTTCGAGAAGTTGAATCAACTCGAAGTCGAAGCAGGCCACAAGGTGTTGCACATCGGTACTGCATCCGGCTACGACTCGGCGCTCCTGTGCGAAGGGGTCGGCAGTGCAAACCTGACCACGATCGAGTTCGATCCCGTGCTCGCTGCCTGGGGCGCGAAGAACCTCGAAGGTGCGGGATATTCACCCACCGCCATCTGCGGGGACGGCCTCGATGGATGGGCGCCGACTGCCCCCTATGACAGGGTGATCGCCACGGCAGCAGTACGCAGCATCCCCCGCCAGTGGATTGAACAATCGAAAGAAGGCGCAATCATCCTGGCGCCCTTCAACACGCTGTACGCGCGTGGCGGCCTCCTGAAACTCCAGGTGCGAGAGGGAACTGCGTCCGGCAGGTTCGTAGGAGGGGCCTGCTACATGTGGATGCGTAGCCATCGCCCGGAGCACCGGATCAACCCTGGAGATGAGAGCCGCAAGGAAGCATCGCCTATCGACCCTGACGAGATCCTGGGGCGAGGCTGGGTGCTCGACTTCACCATGGGCCTGTACCTGCCGGACGTCTCGTTCGCTCATCGCGGGGAGGGCGAGTCCAGGCAAGTTCAACTGTGGGACAGGTCGGGTACGTCTGTGGCCATCGTCAACTACGGCGACTGGTGGGGTGACAACTCCGTGACGCTGTACGGCAGCCGGAATCTATGGGGTGAACTGGTTCACGCATACAGTGCGTGGCGAAACGTTGGGCAACCCCATTACACCCGTTATGGGCTCACCGTTGACTCTGCCGGTGAGCACCTGTGGCTCGATGAACCATCCAACGTCATTCGATCCTGATCCCTCCGTAGGGTTCCCCGTCCATGCGTCTTCCCTACGACGTCTGGACGGGGCCTTGGAGGCATTGAGGTCTTCTCGGCAACGTGATGCTCGCGCTGCGTGATGCGGCCAGCGGGCCTGGCCAGTCCTCACGCAGATTCACCGCGACGGTGATCCGCTCGCAGCGTGCGACGGCCCGCTCCTGGCCCAGCACCGAAGTCTTGAAGTCCAGTGGCACGGCGGCGTCGACCTCGAACAGCCGGGTGCCCCCCGGCCAGTCCATCCGGAAGGCTCGGCTGTCCATGCCGGCGCCGAGCAGCACAACCTGCCGGACCCCGGAGGCGGAGGCCCGCTGCAACAGGTCGTCGAGGAACTTCGTCCTGATGACGATGGAGAACGACACGGCCAGCCGGCGGCGTCGCGGGGCCTCGTCATCGGGCGGCGGCGAGGAGGGCCACAGGCCGCCGGCGGTGGCGAAGGCCGGTGCCAGTGGGTCGCGCAACAGCGTGTTCTCCCGCTGGGTCTCCAGCGCCCGCACCCTGGCCCCCCCCACCGCCGTGGCCCACACTCCCGACGGCTCCACGCGCTCCTGCTCATCAGTCACCGCGCCGTCCTAGAGGAAACATGGGCTGGGACATTGACGCTCAGACGGTCGCCATCACCACCCGGCAGAGCCGGTTGAAGGGCATCCCGTTCCTGTGCTCGCCCGAGGCGCGCAAGACACTCTGCCAGTACCGCAAGGGCGAAGCCGAGCTGCTGTGCCGTGACGGCTCCTGGCATCTGGTCGCGACGTGCGAGATACCCGAGGCCGAGGCGTACGAGCCGGACAGCTTCAGCGGCGTGGATCTCGGCATCGAGAACATCGCCACCGTCTCCAACCGCTGCATGGCGGCCGGGCGTAAGCTCACACACCCCTGGCGCGCCAGGAGGGCCGCCCCGGTGGGGCGGAGCCGCTACCAGGGGACTGACTCCTCCACCGCGCCGTCCATGCTGCCGCGGAAGTCTCCGGTCGGGCCCTCCGGGCCCATGAGCGCGAGCTGCACCGGGACTTCGGCGCCCTCCTCGGGGGTGCGGCTTCCGCGACTGAAGGGGGAGCGGTCGTTGAGGCTGGTGGCGACCAGACCCGGGTTGGCCGCATTCACGCGGATGCCCGCCTCGCGCAGTGCGTTGGCGTACACCAGCGTGATGGCGTTGAGCGCTGCCTTGGAGGAGCTGTACGGCAGCAGTCCGCGGGTGGAGATGGGATGGTTCGGGTCGCTGAGGAAGGTCAGAGAGCCCAGCGGGCTGGACATGTTGACCACCCGGCCGGCGGGTGAGCGACGCAGCAGCGGAAGGCACGCCTGGGTCACCGCGACGGTGCCGAAGACATTGATGTCGAAGGCCGCCCGCATGTGCTCGACGGTGACCTCCGGCACCGCCACACCCCACTCCACCACCACGCCCGCGTTGTTGACCAGGACGTCCAGCCGGTTGCGCTCCGCCTCGATCCGCTTGACGGTGGCGTCGATCTGCGCCTGTACGGTCACGTCCAGCTGCACGAAGCGGACGTCCAGTCCCTCGTCGGCCAGTGCGCGCTCCGCCTCGCGACCGCGGCCCTCGTCACGGGCGCCGAGATAGACGGTCATCCCCTCCGCGGCCAGGCGGCGGGCGATCTGCCGGCCGATGCCCTTGTTGGCTCCCGTTACCAGCGCCGTCTCGCCGCGGTGCCGTTCGTTGGTCATGCTGTGCCTTCCGTCCTTGGTGGTGGTCGGTGGTTGTGTCGGATGGCTTTGCCCGGTCGGTGGTCGGTCTGGCGTGGGTCTCATACGCCGTCGGCCCAGGGTGCCGGGGGCGGCTGGTAATTGCCCAGACCTCCACAGTCGTTGAGGGCCTGGGCCGTCACCGCTCCGGCCCGGTCGCTGCTCAGGTAGTCCACATGGCCGCCACCTCGTCCGTCTCCACGCAGCGGCGCACCGGCACCCGGGTGGCGCTGTAGATCAACAGCCCTCGGGGGCCGGACCCAGGGGGCCTTCGTGCAGGGCGCCGCTCTCGTCGACGCTGACGTGGGAGGTGAGCTCTCACGCCCCGACCAGCTCCTCCGGGGTGACGAAAGCGGTGGCGGGCACGGTGGACCGTGGCATGGCATCAGCTCGTTCCGGTACGTTTGATCGACACCGCGAACTCGCCCACCCGCAGCTCGGCACCCTGTCCGAACAGCCGGTGGGACTCCAGGCTCGCGTCGTCCACGAAGGTCAGCGGGTCGGGCTCGCCGGTCACCGGGGCGAAGTAGAAGTCCGGTGCACCGCTCAGCCGGACCAGTCCCGGGCCGGGGCTGCCGGGCAGTGCACCATCCAGAATGGTGAACATCCCTATACCGCAGGCGAGTTGCCGGGGAGTGACGCGCTCCTCCGTCCCCCCGTGATCGGCCACGAGATAGCGGCGCGACGGCAGACGGTGGCCGACCCGGTCGACGCGGAGGACCTCCCGGCCGTCCAGGAACCACCGGGCCAGGCCGGCCGAGCGGTCATAGGAAATCCTGACGCTGTGCTCCTCGCCCGGAGTGCGGCGGGCGACCGGGACGGCGTGCAGGAAGGACGCGTACCTGCCGAGCTGCGCACGGGCGTTGGGCAGGCGCTCGTAGAAGGCGTAGACCGACCGGTTGGTGAGCGCGAACTCGAAGGCCACGTCGGTCTCCGGGTCCTGGACGGCCAGGCTGACCATGGACAGCCTGGGGTCGTCGTCGGGGTGAACCACAGCACCCTTGAAGGGGTGGTTCTCGGTACCGTATACGGCACCCGACACCCGGGCCTCGCAGGTCAGTTCGTGCCCCAGCTCGGTGTCGAATCCCAGGAATCCCGCGGAGGAGTGCTGGTTGGCGTAGACCAGCCACTTGACATGGTCCAGCGTGCCTGGGAGCCCGGCGGGGTCGTGCGCTCCCACGGTCTGTGTGAACGCGGGTTCGCCGGTACGCGGGTTGGTCCCGCGGGGGACGACGCGCAGCGCGCGGTCGGAGGTGCTGGGCACGCCGTCGTGGCCGACACCGGGCCCGAGGGGCAGATATGCCCATCGCGCCCCAGGGCCCTCGGTGTGGAAGCCGTCCGAGAAGTCGTCCGCCCAGATGAAAGAGGAGGAACCGTCCGGGTGAGTGGTGGTCGTGGTCATGGCAGCCTTTCGCCGACGTGGTGATGTGTGTGGAGGGGATGGGGGATGGGGTAGCCGGCGGAGCGCGACCGTTCGGCGGTGCGCGTCAACGGTCAGCTCTCGATGACGGTCTGTGCATACGCGACCGCGGCGGACTCCAGTTGGAGTGCCTGGTGTCCGGCCACTGAGTTGACGTCGCGCCAGAAGCGTTGCACCGGGTGGGTCGTGGACTGGCCGCTGGTGCCCACGGCGCGGAGTAGGCGGTTGACCACGCCGACGAGGATGTCGGTGGCCATCGCGCAGTCGCGCCAGCTGCGCATGGTCGCCGGTCCGTCGATGGCGGGGCCGGCG
>NZ_KB891942.1 GCF_000373585.1 Streptomyces sp. MspMP-M5 | reverse complement strand
CCCCAGCCCGCAACTGGCCGAACTCACCACCGGGACCGGCCCCGACACCGCCGAGGGCACCCTCGTCGAGCGCCTGGTCGGCCGGAGCCCGGACGAGCAGCGGACCGTACTGCTGGAGACCCTGCGCACCGAGGTCGCCGCCACCCTGGGGCACGGCGCCGACCGGCAGCTGGCGCCCGACCGCACGTTCCAGGCCCTCGGCTTCGACTCCCTCACCGCCGTCGAACTGCGCAACCGGCTCGACCGCGCCACCGGCGTCGAACTGCCCGCCACCCTCGTCTTCGACCACCCCACCCCCGAGGCCCTGGCCGCCTTCCTGCGCACCGCGATGCTGCGCGAGATCGCCACCGGGCCCGAGACGGTGCTCGCCCAGCTCGACCGGCTCGACGCACTGCTCGGCACCGCCGACCTCGACCACGCCGGGCGCGGCGTCGTCACGGCCCGACTGCGCGAGCTGGGACGGAGCTGGGACAGCGCCGCACGACCCGACGACGACGCTCCGGCCGTCCTGGACGACGACTCCACCGCCGGTGACGTCATCGACTTCATCACCGGCCAACTGGGCATCACCGCGCCCCACGAGGTGAACTGACTATGACCAGCGAACGCGAACTGCTCGGCTACCTGCGCAAGGTCAGCACCGAACTGCACGAGACCCGGGAACGCCTGCGCACGGCCGAGGACGCCGCGGCGGAACCGATCGCCATCACCGCCATGAGCTGCCGCTTCCCCGGCGGGGTGGACACCCCCGAGCAACTGTGGGACGTCCTGAGCCAGGGCCGTGACGTGATCGGCGACTTCCCCTCGGACCGCGGGTGGGACCTTGCGGCTGTCTACGACCCCGACCCGGAACGACCGGACACCTGCTACGTGCGCAACGGCGGCTTCCTGGCCGACGCCCCCGGGTTCGACGCGGAGTTCTTCGGCCTGTCCCCGCGCGAGGCGCTGGCCATGGACCCGCAGCAGCGGCTGCTGCTGGAGACCTCCTGGGATCTGTTCGAGGCGCTGGGCACCGACCCGGCCGCGCTGCGCGGCACCCGCACCGGCGTCTTCGTCGGCGCCGGCGCACAGGACTACCTGACCGCGGCGGCGCGGTCCGCGGGGGAGACCCGCGGCCACCTCGCCACCGGCAACGCGATGTCGGTGGCCGCCGGCCGGATCGCCTACACCTTCGGCCTGGAGGGACCCTCCCTCACCGTCGACACCGCGTGCTCCTCGTCGCTGGTCGCCCTGCACCTCGCCTGCCGCGCGCTGCGGGCCGGGGAGTGCGACCTGGCCCTGGCCGGCGGCGCCACGGTGATCGCCAGTCCGCTGATGTTCATCGAGTTCTCCCGGCAGCGCGGCCTCGCCCCGGACGGGCGCTGCAAGCCCTTCGCGGAGGCCGCCGACGGCACGGGCTGGGCCGAGGGTGCCGGACTCCTCGCCCTGGAGCGGCTCTCGGACGCCCGCCGCAACGGCCACCGGGTGCTCGCCGTGGTACGTGGCTCCGCCGTCAACTCCGACGGCGCGTCCAACGGGCTGACCGCACCCAACGGCCCCGCTCAGCAACGGGTGATCCGGCAGGCGCTCGCCGCCGCCGGGCTCTCCCCGGCGCAGGTCGACGCGGTCGAGGCGCACGGCACCGGCACCCGGCTCGGCGACCCCGTGGAGGCGCAGGCTCTCCTGGCCACCTATGGCCGGGAACGGGCCGGCCACGACCCGCTGTGGCTCGGCTCGCTGAAGTCCAACCTCGGCCACACCCAGGCCGCGGCCGGCGCCGCCGGCATCATCAAGATGGTGCTGGCGCTGCGCAACGGCCTACTGCCGCGCACCCTGCACGTGGACCGGCCGAGCCCGCACGTCGACTGGAGCAGTGGCGACGTACGGCTGCTGACCGAGGAGCGCGCGTGGCCCGCCGGGGACCGCACGCGCCGGGCCGGCGTCTCCTCCTTCGGCATCAGCGGCACCAACGCCCACGTCATCCTGGAGGAGGCACCCCCCGAGGAGCGGCCCGCGGCGCCCGCACGCGCGTCGGCCACCCCGGTCGCCTGGGTGGTGTCGGCCCGCACCCGCGAGGCGTTGGCGGCCCGCTGCGCCGCGGTCGCCCGGACCGCCGGACCGGCGGCCGACATCGGCCTCGCCCTCGCCGGCCGCGCCGGCCGCTTCGCGCACCGCGCCGTCGTCATCGGCGACGAAACCGGCCCGATGGCCGAGGCGTTGCTGGACGCGCCGCCGTCCGCGGAGGCCGACCAGCGTCCCGAGGTCGTCCTGCACCTGCCCGAGCCCGCCCCCGGCACACCCGCACGGGTCCGGGCCTGGGCCGCCGCCCTCCCGGCGTACGCCGCCGCGCTGGAGCAGGCGCGCACCGAGATGACGGCAGCCACCGGCCAGGACCCGCTGGCCGCCCCGCAAGAGCCAGAGCAAGAGTCAGAGCAAGAGAAGGACGAGGACGGGCGGCTGACGGCCCTGACCGGTCTGCTCGCCGCCGCGCGCATGTGGCGGACGCACGGCGTGGACCCGGTGTGGTGCACCGGGGACGGCGACGGCGCGCGCATCGCCGCCTATCTCAACGGCGGCCCGACGCTGGCACAGGCGGTGGGCCGGGAACCGCTGCCGGCCGCCGCACCGCCCGCCGCCACGGCACCCCGCATCACCGTGCAGGCGGGCTCCGGACCGGCCGCCCCCGGCGACCGCCGGGAGCTGCTGTCGGCCCTGGCGGACCTGTGGCTGCGCGGCGTACCGGTGGACTGGGCACGCACCTACGACGGCGTGGCCGCCACCCCGGTGCCGCTGCCCGGCTACCCGTTCCGGCACACCCGCTTCTGGCCCGACGGGGAGTCCACGGCCGACGTGACGGCGGCCGGCCTGGAGGAGGCCGGACACCCGCTGCTCGGCGCGCTGATCGGCAGCGTGGACGGCGACGCGCTGTCCGCCTCCGGGCGGCTGGCGCTGTCCGCGCAGCCCTGGCTCGCCCAACACGTCGTCGACGGCCGCGTCTTCGTCCCCGGTACCGCCCTCGTGGAACTGGCCCTCCACCTGGCCCGCGCCGCCGGCTGCGACCAGGTGGAACAACTCGCCCTGGAAACCCCGCTGGTCCTGGAGACCGGCGAGGCACGCCTCCTGCGCGTCGAGGCCGAGGCCCCGGACGCCGGCGGCGCCCGCGCCGTCACGGTGCACTCCCGCGCCACGGCGGACCCCGACTGGACCCGCCACGCCTCCGGCACCCTGGCCCCCGGCCGGCCGGAACCGGCCGCCGCACTGCCCTGGCCGCCGCCCGCCGCCGAGCCCCTGGACACCGCCGGGCTCTACGCACGGCTGTCCGCGGCCGGGCTCGACTACGGACCGCTCTTCCGCGGCCTGACCCGGGCCTGGGCCACCGACGACGAGCTGTACGCAGAGGTGGCGCTGCCCGAGGAGGCCCACGCCACCGCCCGCCGGTTCGGCCTGCACCCGGCACTGTTCGACAGCGCCCTGCACACCCTGGCGCTGCGCGGCGGCGCGGAGGCCACCCCCGTACTGCCGTTCCTGTGGGAGGGCGTCGGCCTGCACACGAGCGGTGCCACCCGGCTGCGAGTCCGGGTCCGCGGCGGCGCGGGGGAGCCCGCCGCGCTCGACCTGGCCGACGGCGAGGGCCTGCCGGTGGCCACCGTCGGCGCCCTGACCGTCCGGCCGTTGGCCGACGCCGGGACCGTCGCCGAACGGGAGGTGCGCGACAGCCTGTTCCGGCTGGACTGGGCCCCCTGCGGCGAACGGACCGAGCCCGCCGGGCAGCGATGGGCCGTGGTCGGCGACCCCGGACACTCGGCCGACCTGTGGAGCGCGGTCACCGTCACCGCCACCGGCGACACCCTGCCCGAGGTTCTCACCGCTGAGGACGGGACGCCGGACACCCCCCACACCCCGGACACCGTGGCCCTGTGGTGGCCCGCCGACGGGAGCGACGACCCGGCGCGGGCGGTGCACCGGGCGCTCGGCCGGGCACTGGAGGCGCTCCAACTCTGGCTGGCCGCCGACCACATGGCCGGCAGCCGCCTGGTCTTCCTGACCCGGGGAGCGGTGAGCATCGGCGACGGCGCCCCCGTCGACCCCGTACAGGCCGCGGTGTGGGGCCTGGTGCGCTCCGCGCAGTCCGAGCACCCGGACCGCTTCGTGCTGGTCGATCTGGACGACCGTCCGCGCTCCACCCTGGCCGTCCCGGCCGCGCTGGCGGACGGTGAGGCCCAGTACGCCGTCCGCGAGGGCCGCCCGCACGTCGCCCGCCTGGTACGGGCCGAGCCGCCCGCCCCGCGCGAGCCCGGAGAGGACGACGCCCTCCCCGTCCGCGGTCCGGCCGCCGCCGGCTGGGACCCGGAGGGCACCGTCCTGGTCACCGGTGGCACCGGTGGACTGGGCAAGCTGATCGCCCACCACCTTGCCACCGCCTGCGGCCTCCGGCACCTGCTGCTCGTCAGCCGGAAGGGCCCGGCCGCCGAGGGCGCGGCGGAACTCTGCGCCGAACTCGGCCCCGGCGTACGGGCGGTGGCGTGCGACCTGACCGTCCCCGGCGCCGTGGACGACCTGCTGGCCACGGTGGACCCCGAACACCCGCTCACCGCCGTCGTGCACGCCGCGGGCGTGCTCGACGACGCGGTGATCGAGGCGCTCCGGCCGGGCGCCCTCTCCGACGTACTGCGCCCCAAGGCCGACGCCGCCTGGGCACTGCACCGCGCCACCGCGGACCTGGACCTGGCCGGTTTCGTGATGTTCTCCTCCGCCGCGGGCGTCCTGGGCGCGCCGGGCCAGGGCAACTACGCCGCCGCCAACGCCTTCCTCGACGGCCTGGCCCAGCACCGCAGGGCCGCCGGCCTGCCCGCCGTCTCGCTGGCCTGGGGCCTGTGGCAGCAGACCAGCGGCCTGACCGCCTCGGTCACCGGCACCGACCTGCGCCGGATGGGCCGGATCGGGCTCGGCCAACTCCCCACCCGGCTCGGCCTGGACCTGTTCGACGCCGCCACCGGGGGCGACGGCGACGCCGTGCTGCTCCCGGCCCGCCTCGACGTGCGGGTGCTGCGCTCGCGCGCCGGTGCGCCGGAACTGCCGCCCCTGCTGCACCGGTTGGCGGGCCGTACCGCCGCGACACCGGACCGGCGGGACACCGCGCTGCGCGACGAGCTGGCCGCCCTGTCCCCGGCCGACCGGGAGAGCCGGCTGCTGACCCTGGTGCGGCAGCAGGCCGCCGAGGTCCTCGGCCACTCCTCGGCCGCCGCGGTCCAGGCCGACCAGGTCTTCACCGACCTCGGCTTCGACTCGCTCACCGCGGTCGAACTCCGCAGCCGGCTCACCGCCGCCACCGGCCTCACCCTGCCCGCCGGCCTGGTCTTCGACTTCCCCTCGCCCACCGCCCTCGCCCGGCACCTCGCCGCACGCCTGGCGCCCGAGCGGACCGCCTCCCCGCTCGACACCGGCATCGACCACCTCGCGCGGCTGCTGGCCGAACAGGACCCGCAGGGCGAGGAACGACGGCACGTCACCGAGCGGCTGCGCGCCCTGCTGTGGCGGTGGACCGACGGCCTGGACGACGCGCCGGCACCGGCCGCCGGCGCGCCTGGGGCCGACGAGGTGAGCGACGACGACTTGGCCGACGAGGACCTCTTCGCCCTGGTGGACCGGGAGTTGGGCCTGGACTGATCCCCGCAACCGCCCCGCACCGCCCGTACCGCCAGAGGAGACCCCGCCGTGCCCGAACCCGCCACCGACGCCCGCTTCGACGAACAGAAGTACCGCGACTACCTCAAGCGCGTCACCCACGATCTGCGCCGCACCCGGCAGCGGTTGCAGGAGGAACGCGACCGCGCCACCGAGCCCGTCGCCATCGTCGGCATGGGCTGCCACTTCCCCGGGGACGTCCGCTCGCCCGAGGACCTGTGGGAGCTGGTCGCCACCGGCACCGACGCGATCGGCCCGCTGCCCGACGACCGCGGCTGGCCGCTGGCGGACCTCTACGACCCGGACCCCGACCGGCCCGGCAAGAGCTATGTCACCGAGAGCGGCTTCCTCAAGGACGCCGCCGCGTTCGACGCCGGGTTCTTCGGGATCTCCCCGCGCGAGGCGCTGGCCATGGACCCGCAGCAACGGCTGCTCCTGGAGACCAGCTGGGAGGCGCTGGAGCGGGCCCGGATCGCCCCCGCCTCGCTGCGCGGCACCGACACCGGGGTGTTCGTCGGGCTGTCGGCGCACAACTACGGCGCGGGCGGGTCCGTACCGCCCGAGGTGGAGGGCCACCTTGTCACCGGCAGCGCGCCCAGCATCGCCTCGGGCCGCGTCGCCTACACGCTCGGCCTGGAGGGGCCGGCGATGACGGTGGACACCGCCTGCTCCTCGGCGCTGGTCGCCCTCCACCTGGCCTGCGAGGCGCTGCGCCGCGGCGAGTGCGGGCTCGCGGTGACCGGCGGCGTCGCGGTGATCGCCACCCCGACGGTGTTCAGCGAGTACAGCCGGCAGCGCGCGCTGGCTCCCGACGGCCGCTGCAAGTCCTTCTCGGCCGACGCGGACGGCACCAGCTGGTCCGAGGGCTGCGGCATGCTGGTCCTGGAGAAGCTGTCGGACGCCCGGCGCAACGGCCGCCGGGTGCTGGCCGTGATCCGCGGCACGGCCCTCAACCAGGACGGCGCCTCCAACGGCCTCACCGCCCCCAACGGCCCCTCCCAACGCCGGGTCATCGAAGCCGCGTTGGCCGCCGCCCGGGTCACCCCCGACCAGGTCGACATGGTCGAGGCGCACGGCACCGCGACACCCCTGGGCGACCCGATCGAGGCCCAGACCCTGTTGGAGGTGTACGGCCAGGACCGCGACCCCGCCCGCCCGCTGCGGCTCGGCTCGCTGAAGTCCAACATCGGCCACACTCAGGCCGCCGCCGGCGCCGCCGGCATCATCAAGACCGTCATGGCCCTCCAGCACGGCGTCATGCCCAAGACCCTGCACGTCAGCGCGCCGACGCCGGAGGTGGACTGGTCGGCCGGGCACGTCGAACTGCTCACCGAGGCGCTGCCCTGGCCGGAGGTGGACCGCGCGCGCCGGGCCGCGGTCTCCGCGTTCGGCATGAGCGGCACCAACGCCCACGTCGTCCTGGAGCACGACGCCCGCGCCCAGTCGGCCGACCCGGCCCCAACCGAGGCTCCCGCAGCGGGCCTTGACGGCCCGTCCCCCGTCGTCCTGTCGGCCAAGTCCCCCGCCGCCCTGCGGGACCAGGCCGCCCGCCTCCGCGACCACCTGCTGGCTCACCCCGACGTCCCGCTCGGCGACCTCGCCTGGTCGCTGGCCACCACCCGCTCGACGTTCCACCACCGCTCGGCGGTGCTGGCCGCCGACCGCGCGACCCTGCTGGCCGGCCTGGAGGCGCTGACCGGCGACCGGAGCCTGCCGCGCGGCGTGGCCCGCGGCACCGCCACCGACGGCCGGGTGGCGCTGATGTTCCCCGGCCAGGGCGCGCAGTGGGTCGGCATGGCCCGTGACCTGTACGCCGGCGTCCCGGTCTTCGCCGACGCGCTGCGCGAGTGCGCCGCCGCCCTGGACCCGCTCGTCGACTGGTCGCTCATCGACGCCGTCACCGGCGAGGACGAGGAACTTCTCGAACGGGTCGAGGTCGTCCAGCCCGCCCTGTTCGCGGTGATGGTCTCGCTGGCCCGGGTCTGGCAGTCCTTCGGCGTGCCGGTGCACGGGGTCGTCGGGCACTCACAGGGCGAGGTCGCCGCGGCCTGCGTCACCGGCGCGCTGTCCCTGAAGGACGCCGCCCGGGTCGTGGTGGCCCGCTCCCGGCTGCTGGCCGGGCTGTCCGGGCGCGGCCGGGCCCTGTCCGTCGGCCTGTCGGCACCGCGCGTCGCCGAGACCCTCGCCCCCTGGGCGGACGCCCTCTCCATCGCGGCGGTCAACGGCCCCGACTCGGTGGTCGTCTCCGGCGAGCGGGACGCGCTGCGGGCCTTCGCCAAGCAGTGCCTGGCCGACGGCGTGTGGGCCTGGTGGATCGACGTCGACTACGCCTCGCACTCGCCCGAGGTCGAGTCGGTCCGCGCCGACCTCCTCGTGGCCCTGGCCGACGTCCAACCCCTCGACACCGACGTGCCGTTGTACTCCACCGTGACCGGCGCCCGGACGGCGGGCCGGGAACTCGACGCCGCGTACTGGTACCGCAACCTGCGCGAGACGGTGCGCTTCCAGCAGGCGATCGAGGCCATGGCCGCCGACGGGTTCGGCTTCTTCGTCGAGGCCAGCACCCACCCGCTGCTGGCCGTGGGTGTGCAGCAGACCCTGGAGGCCGGCGGCCACGAGGGCGTCGTGCTCGGCTCACTGCGCCGCGACTCCGGCGGCGCCGACCGCCTGCTGCTGTCCCTCCTGGAGAGCCACGTGCGGGGCCTGCCCGCGGACCTGACCCGCGTCCTGCCCCGCGGCGCGCAGGTCACCCTGCCCACCCACGCCTTCCAGCGCGAGCACTACTGGCTCGTGCCGTCCGCCGCCGGGACGTCCGACGCCGACGCCCGGTTCTGGGAGGCTGTGGAACGCGAGGACCTGGACCGGCTCGCCGCCGACCTCGGCACCGCGGACGGCCTGCCGCAGGTGGTGCCCGCGCTCGCCCGCTGGCGGCGCGAGCGGCAGCTCCACTCCGACCTGGACGGCCTGCGCTACCGCGTCACCTGGCGCACCACCGACCTCCCCCAGGCCGCCGCCGCGCGGATACCGGGCCGCTGGCTGCTGGCCGGAGACGCCCTCCTCCTGCCCGCCGCGGAACTCTTCGACCAGGCCGCCGAGACCGTTCGGCTGCCCGCCGACCCCGGCGACCGCGCCGCACTCAGTGGACAACTAGCCGGACTGCAAGGCCCGTTCGACGGGGTGCTGTACGCCGGGCACGACGCCGGAGCGCTGCTCACCCTGGCCCAGGCACTCGGCGACACCCGGATCGAGGCCCCCCTGTGGTGCCTCACCCGCGGCGCGGTGGCCGCGTCCGCCGCGGACCCGGCCCCCGACCCCGCCGGTGCGGCCCTGTGGGGCCTGGGGCGGGTGATCAGCCTGGAACGGCCCGGGGCATGGGGCGGCCTGGTGGACCTGCCCGCCGGTGACCCCGGCGCCGACACGGACGCCGCGCTCACCGCGCTCCTGGGCACACCCGGCCCCGAGGACCAACTGGCCGTACGCTCCGACGGCCTGCACGTCCGCCGCCTCGACACCGCCACCACGCGCCCCGCGCCCGGCAGTTGGCGGCCCTCCGGCACCGTGCTGATCACCGGCGGCACCGGGGCGATCGGCGGCCACCTGGCCCGCTGGCTGGCCCGGCACGGCAACTGCTCGCTGGTGCTGCTGTCCCGGCGCGGCCCCGAGGCGCCCGGCGCCGGGGAACTGGCGGCCGAACTGCGCGCCGCGGGCACCACCGTGCGGGTCTTGGCCGCCGACGTCGCCGACCGGGACGAGATGTCCCGGGTGCTGGACACGCTCGCCGCCGAGGGCGAACCGGTCCGCTCGGTCTTCCACGCCGCCGGCATCGCCCAGAACACCGCGCTGGCGGACATCACCGCGCAGGAGTTCCGGGGCGTCACCGCCGCCAAGACCGCCGGCGCCGAGGTCCTCGACGAGCTGCTCCACGACACCGACCTCGACGCCTTCGTGGTGTTCTCCTCCATCTCCGCGATCTGGGGCAGCGCCCGCAGCGGCGCCTACGCCGCGGGCAACGCCTACCTCGACGCCCTCGTAGAGCGGCGCCGCGCCCGGGGCGCCGCCGGCACCTCGATCGCCTGGGGCATCTGGGCCGACGCGGGCATGGTCGACGCCGCGACGGCCGAGGCCCTGCGCCGCGTCGGACTGGGCGCCATCCCGCCGGAGCGCGCCATCGCCGCCCTCCAGCGCACCCTGGACGCCGGACCGGACACCGTGACCGTCGCCGACGTCGACTGGGAACCCTTCGCCGCCGGTTACACCGCCGCCCGCCCCCGGCCGCTGATCGAGGACCTGGAACCGGTCCGGGCACTCCGCGCGGCGGGGCGGGCCGCCGACCCGACCGCCGCGGAGGACTTCCGCACCCGGCTCCGCGCCCTCGCCCCCGACGACCGCAAGGACGCGCTGCTGGACCTGGTGCGCACCGAGGCCGCCGCCGAACTCGGCCTGTCCGACGCCCGACGACTGGAGACCGACCGCTCCTTCCGCGACCTGGGCTTCGACTCCCTGGCCTCGGTCGGCCTGCGCAAACGCCTGGACGCCAGGACGGGCCTGACCACCCCCGTGACGCTGGCGTTCGACCACCCCTCACCGGCCGCGACCGCCGCGTTCCTGCTCGACGAGCTGCGGGCCGCCGACGGCCCCGCCGAGGACGGCGCCGACACCGCGATCGACCGGCTGGAAAGCGCACTGGAAGGGCTGGACGCCGACTCGGTCGCCCGCTCCCGCATCACCATGCGCCTCACCAGCATCCTGACCCGCTGGAAGCAGACCGGACAGCCCGCCGCACCGGAGCCGGGGACGGCGTTCGAGGACACCGCGGACATCGACACCGCCTCCGACGACGAACTCCTCGACGCCCTCGGCCGCGAGTTCGGCATCTCCTGACCCGGTCCGCCCCGAAAGGCCCCTGCCATGTCCCCAGACACCAACGCCTCCGCCGAGAACCGGATGCGGCACTTCATCAAGCAACTCACCACCGAACTCCGGCAGGCCACCAAGCGCCTCGACGACCACGAGGCCCGCCAGAGCGAACCGATCGCCATCGTCGGCGCCGGCGTCCGGGCGCCCGGCGGCGTCGGCAACCCCGACCAGCTGTGGGAGCTGGTCTCCTCGGGCACCGACGCCATCTCCGGATTCCCCACGGACCGGGGCTGGGACACCGAGCGCCTCTACGACCCCAGCGGCGACCGGCCCGGCACCACGTACACCCGCGAGGGCGGCTTCCTCTACGGCGCGGGCCGCTTCGACGCCGCGTTCTTCGGCATCTCGCCGCGCGAGGCCCTGGGCATGGACCCGCAGCAGCGGCTGCTGCTGGAGACCACCTGGGAGGCGCTGGAGGACGCCGGGATCGTCCCCGGCACCCTCCGCGGCAGCCGCACCTCGGTCTGGGTGGGAGCCGCCACCCAGGGCTACGGCTTCGACGTCCACAGCGGCGGCGTCGGCGTCGAGGGATACGGCATCACCGGCGTCTCCACCTCGCTGCTGTCCGGCCGCCTCGCCTACACCCTCGGTCTGGAGGGCGCCGCGCTGACCATCGACACGGCCTGCTCCTCGTCCCTGGTCTCGCTGCACCTGGCCTGCCAGGCGCTGCGCCGCGGCGAGTGCGACCTGGCACTCGCCGGCGGCGCGACCGTCATGGCCGCCCCCAGCGTCTTCGTGGAGTTCAGCCGCCAGGGCGGCCTGGCCCGCGACGGCCGCTGCAAGTCCTTCTCCGCCGACGCCGACGGCACCGGCTGGTCCGAGGGCGTCGGCATGCTCGTGGTGGAGCGGCTCTCCGACGCCCGCCGCAAGGGGCACCGGGTGCTGGCGGTGGTACGCGGCTCCGCGGTCAATCAGGACGGCGCGTCCAACGGGCTCACCGCGCCCAACGGCCCCTCGCAGCAACGGGTCATCCTCGACGCGCTGACCAGCGCCGGCATCGGGCCGGCGGACGTGGACGCGGTCGAGGCGCACGGCACCGGTACCCAGCTCGGCGACCCGATCGAGGCCCAGGCGCTGCTGGCGACCTACGGCGGCGACCGGGACCCCGAGCGGCCGCTGTGGCTGGGCTCGCTGAAGTCCAACATCGGTCACACCCAGTCGGCCGCCGGAGTCGTCGGCATCATCAAGATGGTGCAGGCCATGCGGCACGGCGTCCTCCCGCCCACCCTGCACGCCGACACCCCGACCCACGCCGTGGACTGGGGCCGCGGCGAGGTCCGGCTGCTGTCGTCCGCCCGCCCGTGGGAGGCCGAGGGACGCCCGCGGCGTGCGGGCATCTCCTCCTTCGGCATCAGCGGCACCAACGCGCACATCATCGTGGAGGAGGCACCGGCCGCCGAGCCCACGGCCCAGGCCCCCGCGGCGGACGGCCCGCTGCCGTTGGTGCTCTCTGGCCGCTCCGAGCAGGCCGTACGGGACCAGGCCGCGGCGCTCGCCACCCTGCTGCGGGAGCGCGCCGAGATCCCGTTGCCGGACGTGGCGTGGTCGCTGGTGTCGGCGCGCTCGTCGTTCGAGGTGCGGGCCGTGGTGCCGGCGTCGGACCGCGCGGGGGCGCTGGACGCCCTGTCGGATGTGGTGCCGGTGACGGCGGGGGAGGGGCGCACGGCCGCGGTCTTCTCCGGACAGGGTTCGCAGCGCCCGGGGATGGGGCGTGAACTGGCCGCCCGCTTCCCGGTGTTCGCCGGCGCGCTGGACGAGGTGTGTGCGGTGGTGGACCCGTTGCTGGGTCGGTCGCTGCGCGAGGTGATGTGGGACGAGCCGGCGGAGGTGCTGGAGCGCACCGAATACGCACAGCCGGCGCTCTTCGCCTACCAGGTGGCGCTGTCGCGGCTGTGGGAGTCCTTCGGCGTGGTCTTCGACGCGGTCGACATCCACGGGCCCCTCCCAGCAGCGAGTGATCCGTCAGGCGCTCGCGGCGGCCGGCCTGTCGGCGCACGACGTGGACGCGGTGGAGGCGCACGGTACCGGGACCCGGCTGGGCGACCCGATCGAGGCGCAGGCGCTGCTCGGCACCTACGGCCTGGAACGCGACCCGCAACGCCCCCTGTACCTGGGCTCGTTGAAGTCCAACATCGGCCATGCCCAGGCGGCGGCCGGGGTGGGCGGCGTCATCAAGATGGTGATGGCGCTGCGGCACGGCGTGCTGCCGCGCAGCCTGTATGCCGACCGGCCGACGGGCGAGGTGGACTGGAGCACCGGCACGGTGGCGCTGCTGGACCGCGAACGCGCCTGGACGACCGAGGGCCGACCGCGCCGTGCGGGCATCTCCTCCTTCGGCATCAGCGGAACCAACGCGCATGTGATCGTGGAGGAGGCACCGGCCCCGGAGCCCGCCGCCGACACCGCGTTCGCGGACGGCCCGGTGCCGCTCGTCCTCTCGGGCCGGTCCGAGCAGGCCGTACGGGACCAGGCCGCGGCGCTGCGCACCTTCCTGACCGAGCACCCCGAGGTGCCCCTCGCCGACGTGGCCTCGACCCTCGCCCGCGGGCGCGCGCACTTCGCCTTCCGCACCGGGGTCGCCGGAGACCGCGCGGAACTGGCGGACGCGCTGCGCGAACCCTCGGTGACGGCCGACGGCACCGGCCGCGTGACCGCGGTCTTCTCCGGCCAGGGTTCGCAGCGCCCGGGGATGGGGCGTGAACTGGCCGGGCGTTTCCCGGTGTTCGCCGGGGCCCTGGAAGAAGTGTGTGCGGTGGTCGACCCGTTGCTGGGTCGGTCGCTGCGCGAGGTGATGTGGGACGAGCCGGCGGAGGTGCTGGAGCGCACGGAGTACGCNCAGCCGGCGCTCTTCGCCNACCAGNTNGCNCTGTNNCGGCTNTGGNAGNCNNNCGGNGTNNNCTTCGANGCNGTNGCGGGGCACTCGGTCGGTGAGATCGCCGCGGCCGTGGTGGCCGGTGTCCTCAGCCTGGAGCATGCCGCCCGCCTGGTCGTCACCCGGGGCCGGTTGATGCAGGCGCTGCCGGCGGGCGGTGCGATGGCCGCCCTCGCCGCCACCGAGGACGAAGTCGCCCCCACACTTCCGGCCGGCACGGCACTCGCGGCCGTCAACGGGCCCCGCGCGCTGGTGGTTTCCGGCCCCGAGGCGGACGTGGCCGCCGTGGTCGACCACTGGCGCGACCAGGGCCGGCGCACCACCCGACTGCGGGTCAGCCACGCCTTCCACTCCCCGCTGATGGAACCCATGCTGGAGGAGTTCACCGCCCTGCTGGAAACGCTCGAATTCCGCCCGCCCACCGTGCCGTTGGTCCCCGCCGCCGGCACCTCCCACCCGGTGGACACCCCTGCCTACTGGGCCCGGCACGTCTGCGCCACCGTACGGTTCGCCGACGCCGTCGAGCGGCTGCCCGCAGCGGACCTGACCGTGGAGATCGGGCCGGACGCCGCCCTGCTGCCGCACCTGGACGGCCGCACCGCACTGCCCAGCGCCCGCCGGGACCGGGCGGAGGACGTCACCTGGCTCACCGCCGTCGCCCGGGCACACGCCCACGGCGCCCCGGTGGACTGGTCCCCGGTCCTGCCCGTCCGGCCCACCGCCGACCTGCCCACCTATCCCTTCCAACGCTCCTCCTACTGGCTCGCCGCCCCCACCGCCACCGGCGACGCGCCGGGCGCCGACCGGCTGCCGCACCCGATGCTCTCGTCCCGCAGCGAACTGCCGGGAGACGGCGGCCTGTTGCTCACCGGACGGCTGGCCCCGGGCAGCGACCCGTGGCTGCGCGACCACGCCGTCATGGGCACCGTGCTGCTGCCCGGCACCGGATTCGTCGAGCTGGCCACCGAGGCCGCCCGCGCGGCCGGAGCCGGGGGCGTCACGGAACTGGTGCTCCAGGCACCCCTGGTCTTCCCCGGCGGCCGGCCGAGGGACGTGCAGGTGTGGGTGGCCGCGGACGGCGGCGGTGAACGGGAGCTGCACATCCGCTCCCGCGGCGCCGACGGCGAGTGGGTCCTGCACGGCTCCGGCAGCGTCGGCCCCCGCGCTACGGACGACGACGCGTTCACCGCCGACTGGACGGGCGCACAGTGGCCACCGGCCGGCGCGGTCCCGGTACCGGCGGGCACCCTCTACCCCGACCTGGCCGAGCGCGGTTACGAGTACGGCCCCGCCTTCCAGGGCGTCCGCGGCGTCTGGGAGCGCGGCGACGAGGTGTTCGCCGAGATCGCCCTGCCCGAAGGCCAGCCCACCGGCTTCGGCCTGCACCCCGCCCTGCTGGACGCCGCGTTGCACGCCCTGCCGCTGACGGGCCGCGGCTACGAGGCCGACGAGGTGCGGCTGCCGTTCTCCTTCTCCGGCGTGCGGCCGCTGTCCCCCGACGCCCGGCGGCTCCGGGTGCGGCTGCGGGCCGGCGAGGAGTCCGTCGCCGTGCACGCCACCGACGCCTCCGGCACCCCCGCGATCGCGGTGGACGCGCTCGTACTGCGCCCCGTGGACCGGGCCCAGCTCGACGCGGTGGCCGCCGACCGGACCGGCCGCTACGCCGTCACCTGGGAGCGGCTGCCCGACCCGGCAGAGGTGGTCGCGGTACCCGGACGCTGGCTGCTGCTCGGCACCGGACACCTGTCCGGACTCTTCGAGCGCAGCACCACCGAACCGGAGACGGCCGGCGCACCGGACGGCGTGCTGTGCACGGCGACCGGCGCCGAGGAACTGCTGGAGACCCTGGCCCTGTTGCGGCAGCGCGGCATCCAGGCGCCGGTGTGGTGCCTGACCAGCGGCGCCGTCGCGGTCGGCACCGACGATCCGGAAGCGGACCCGGGCGCCGCCGCGGCCTGGGGCCTGGGCCGCGTCGCCGCACTGGAGACGCCGGGGAGCTGGGGCGGCCTGGTGGACCTGCCCGCCCGGCTCGACGCCCCCGCCCGCAACCTGTTGGCCGCCGTGCTCGCCGGGGACGGCACCGAGGACCAACTCGCCGTCCGTGACGCGGGGGTGTGGGCCCGCCGGGTCGCACCGGCGCAGTCCGTGCCGGCACCCCTACCGACGCCGGACGCCCCCACCTCGGACACCGCCACACCGCTGACCGGCACCGTGCTGATCACCGGCGGCACCGGTGCCCTGGGCGGCCACGTGGCCCGCCGGCTCGCCGCCCGCGGCGACTGCTCGCTGCTCCTGCTCTCCCGCCGCGGCCCCGACGCGGTCGGCGCGGCCGAGCTCACCGCCGAACTCGCCGCCACCGGCACGGAGGTCCGGGTGCTGGCCGCCGACGTCGCGGACCGTGCCGCGATGGCCGCGCTCCTGGCCGACCTGCGCGCCCAGGGCACCGTCGTCGACGCCGTGGTGCACACCGCCGGAGTCGTGCGCGACGTACCCCTCGCGCAGAGCGACCCGGGGCAGCTCGCCGAGGAGATGGCCGGCAAGGTCGACGGCGCCCTCGTCCTGGACGAACTCCTCCCGGACCTGCGTGCGTTCGTGCTGTTCTCCTCCATCTCCGGCATCTGGGGCGCCGCGGGCCAGGCCGGCTACGCGGCGGGCAACGCCGCCCTGGACGCCCTGGCCCGCCGCCGCCGGGCCGCCGGCCGGCCGGCGGTCTCCGTCGCCTGGGGCCCCTGGTCGGGCGGCGGTATGGTCGAACAGCCCGGCGTGGAACGCGAGTTGCGCCGCCGCGGACTGGTCCCGCTGGCCGTGGACGCCGCGCTCGACGCCCTCGACGAGGCCGTCACCGCCGGCACCGACCTGGTGGTCGCCGACGTCGTCTGGTCGCGGTTCCTGCCCGCGTTCACCGCCTCCCGGCCCAGCCCGTTGCTGTCCCGGTTCGCCCCCAAGGCACCGCAGCGGTCCGCGGCCCCCGCCGGCGGCGAAAGCCTGGCCCAGCGGCTGGCCGCACTGCCCGAGGCCGACCGCGGCGCGGTCCTGCTCGACCTGGTGCGGGCCACCGTCGGCGGGGTCCTCGGCCACGGCGAGGCCGACGACATCGCCCCGGACCGGGCGCTGAAGGACCTGGGTTTCGACTCGCTGATGTCCGTCGAACTGCGCAACCGGCTCTCCGAGGCCACCGGCGTCCGCCTGTCGGCCACGCTGGTCTTCGACCACCCGACCCCGTCGGCGCTCGCCGAGCACCTGCGCGGCGAGATCACCGTGGCCGATGCACCGGCCGGCACCGGCTCCGTGCTGGACGACTTCGCCCGGGTGGAGAAGACGGCGCTGTCCGTGTTCACCAGCCCGGCCGACCGCACGGCCCTGGCCGCCCGGCTCGGCGCGCTCCTGGACCGGCTGTCCGCGATGGACGCGCGCCCCGTGTCCGAGGCGTCCTCCCTGGAGACCGCGAGCGCCGACGAGTTGATGCGCTTCATCGACGAACTC
>NZ_KB891941.1 GCF_000373585.1 Streptomyces sp. MspMP-M5 | reverse complement strand
GCAGAGACAGCCCACAATTCGCCAACAGCGTCCCGTGACGCTGTTGGCGAGTGGCCGTTGGCTTGAGATCCGAACATCTCAGCCGGGGAACTCCCCATGCTTGACGGCGGATACAAAGCACGACCACCCATCGGATGGGAAAATCAGTGCGGGTCCGGTAGGGGCCTTCGAGTCACGTACGGGAATGAGTCCTGAGTCGGCAAATGTACGGGAGAATTCCACGCACTGACCGCCACTTGAGCCGCTGTATGACGACTTCTCCCAGGCAGCGTGAGTCAAATTCACGACAGGTACTCCTTACGGATTTTATCAATGAGGATAAGCGAGTCGGTCGGTGCTAATGCGTGTGACCTTAGTCTGTCGTAATGCTCGCAGTAGGTATTCACGGTCTCGTGCTGTTGATAAAGCCTCCCGCCCTGCGGATCGTCCGCGTAGACAACGGTGGGGTCTTCATCGAAGGTCAGTAGGGTGAACGCCGGTACATGTGCCGCCGCAGCTCCGAACGAGAACGGCATGACCTGGAAATCTACGCTCGGTGATTCGGCGGACAAGATGAGATGATCAAGCTGTGCAGCCATCACAGATACCCCGCCAACTACAGTGCGTAGACAAGCCTCATGAAGCACGACCCAAATCAGTGGCGGATTAGACTCCGCCAGGATTTCACGTCGCCTGAGACGTGCACCCACCTTGGTGTGTATAAATTCGGCGGACTCGCGCGGGTGCCCTGCACGGAAAACGGCGTGTGCGTACTCCTCGGTCTGGAAAATCCCCATGATGCTGGTTGTCGAGAAGTCGAGAACCCTCGACGCTTCCCGCTCTCTTTCCAGATACGGCACAAACCATGAGGGGTTGTCGTCACGTTCAATGTCTCCGAGGAGTCGCACAAACATGCCGCGTGTCTGAAACATGGCATCGCACTTTTCGGCGAACTGCCGAGAGGGCTTCATAGTGCCCTTCTCAACCTTCGAGACGTACGCCTCTGAGTACCCGGAGTAAGTCCCCAGCTGTTTCTGTGTGATCTTCCGGCCTATGCGGACGTCTTTGACTGTGGCCCCAAAGCGTTGCTGCGGAGTCAAGTACCCGGTCCGCTCTACGTCGATCACTCCTCTGACCTCCCCCTATGAGGATGCTGACAGGCCAGCAGCTAGTTGCCGTACTTGACCCCCAGGCGGTCAAGTCCCTCAAGGCTAGCGGTTCTGTGGTGAGTTGATGAACCACCAGAACACCAAAGACCCCCGCGACGTGGCGAACGTCCGGGGGCATGGCCATCAACCGTCGGGAGGTTGACGACATGCGCAAACATAGCGCGTGGATCATCGAACTGCTGTTGGATCTGCTCTTTCCTGCACGGGGTCGGCATCGTTCGGCCGATGCGCCGCCCGCCCCTGAGCGCCGGGAGCGGCGTTCGCAGCGTGCCCGGCGTCGGGCGTTGTGGCTTGCGGTGCACGGGATCGATGCGGGGCCGCGTCGGATTCACGGGGTGGAGGTGGGGTGCTGATGTCCCGGGGGCCCAAGCCGGTTGCTGGGTGCGATGTGTGCCGTGCTCTGGCTGGCCAGAGTGCGGCGGCGCTGGTTCGGGGGGACAAGGCAAAGGCGGCCGAGTGTCACGCTGAGATGCGTCGTCACCCGCATGGGAAGCGGGGTGCTCGATGACGAAGGCTCGGACAGAGGGAGCCGCGGCGGCTGAAGCCTATCAAGAGCTTCAACTCGCGCTGAAGGAAGCAAAGATCCGTCTGCCGGAGTTCCGGATCAGTGACGGTGCTGACGGGGAGTTGCAGTTCAACTTGGGACGCGTCGGCGTCCGTACGGCTGCAAGGCTTGCTCGCTGCCTGAGGAAGGCGGTGCGGTGATGTCGTACGAGGCGAGCAGCGGCCTCTCGTGCCGAAGAGGCGTTCTGGGACCTGAATGTCACCCCGGTGAAAGCGGAGTTGGAGTTCCCGGAGATGGGGGTCAGCTACTGGGCGCCCGGTGGGTCCCGGCTCAGCTTGGGGAGCATCGACGACCGTACGGCTGCGAGGCTGGCCGGCCTTCTACGGACGGAGGGCGCATGACTTGGGGGCGTCGTAGGCGGCGCTGTTCGGCACGGACGTCACTGGCGCCGAGGCGTGCGGTGGAGCAGCTCTTCGCGTACTACCAGGTTGAGATTCCGTCGCCCCCGCCAAAGTGGGCGCGGTGCGAGTTGCCCTACCGGCACAAGGGGAGCCACTGCGTGGAGGTAGCTGGCGTCCGGCGTTGGTGGAAGGCGGTGCCGCGGTGAGTGCGGATGCCTGGTCACGCTGGTGCGATCAGATCGAGGAAGCGTGGAATCGGCACGTGCGGTATCGGGAGCTGTACCGCCGGCTCGATGCCGTGCGGGACGAGCTCAGGGCTCGTACGGCGTGGGTGGATCAGCTGACCGAGGAAGAGCTGGAAGAGATGCTGTCCGCTCTGCCTGCATGCGTCGAAGGCTTGCGGGATGCGGTCGGTGAGGCCCCGGAGCGTCCGGAGGGCACGTCATGAAGGGAGGTAAGGGGGTGGGGGAATGGGCGCTCCCGCTCGATCCGGAGTGGAGGATGAGGCACGTGGCGAAGTGCCTTGCCTGCGGGGAATTGTCCATCGACATGCCCACCGCCGGTGATGCCCGGGGCTGGTGTCTGACGCACGCACGCGACACCGGTTGTGGGGACCGCTTCGAGGTGACGGCGTTTTGGTACCTCGGCGTGGGCTCAGGTGAGCCTCCGTCGGTGAACGGCACTTCACCGACGTAGCCCGAAGCGCACCCGCACAACGCCGCCCGATCCAGTAGGCGGCCTTCACCGGCTTCGGCAGCAAGAGCCCGAGGGGCGGCGCCGACTCCAGCGGGCGGTCCGGCTATCCCACCGCCTCCGGCATCCCACCCACCGTTCCTCAACCACGCTCTCGCGTGCGGGGGTGGTGAAGCGCCTGCGCGGCCACTGACCGGTCCTCACCACTGGATCGATCAGTGGCCGGCTGGCTACCCCGCCCAGGACTGGCGCGGGTACCCCTCGATCGACCTGCGTGAATCCCTGCTGGGTAAGCATCTGGGTATCCGCCTCGCCATCCGGTCAGGTGCTGGTAGTGAGAGCGGCTGCGAGTGTGCCGATGATGAGGAACGGGCCGAAGGCCAGTGTGCTCTTGCGACTGCCGCGCCGGGTGACGAGCAGGACGGTTGCCACGGCCGCTGCCAGCAGGAAACTCACCACGAGCCCCAGCCACGCGGCCTGCCAGCTGCGCCACCCCAGCAGGGCACCGAGGGACACGGCCACCTTGGCGTCGCCCAGCCCCATGCCGCCAAGCGCAAAAAGGGTGAACAGCACGCTGGCCGCGGCGGCGGCGCCCACGGCACGCATGAGGCTGCCGCTTTCGTGGTGGGCTGCCGCGGCCGCGAGCAGTACGACCGTGCCCACAGCAGCGGGCACGGTCAGGGCGTCTGGCAGCCGCTGGACGGCGCTGTCGATCAGCAGCAGTGCCGTGCCGAGCGTGGCCACCCAGTACTGCGCCACGGCGTACCAGCCGCCGGCACCGTCCATGGCCACGGCGGCGAACGCGGCTCCTGCTGCGGCCTCCGGCAACCAGGCCGGCGTGAGAGGGGTCAGGCACCGGGGACACCGCCCGGTGGGAGGCAGCAGCTCCACCGCGCTGAACCACCGCCCAGGCTAGGGCGGCAGAGCGCACCGGGAACAGGTCGCAGAGGGCGGATCTCCCGCCGGGACAGCGAGTATCGCGACTACGGGCCGGACGAGGATGCCGACGAGGCACCCCAGCAACGCCATCACCAGGACCTCTATCACGGCTCCTCCTGGCGCCCTCTACACACCGACCGCAGAGCAATAGAACCTGTACTTTCGCAAGCACTTGGAAGAATGCCGGAACTCGTGCTCCGCGAGCCATGGCCGTTCGGGTCACTCATGAGCAATCGCAATGACGGTTCGTCATGACCGACCGTCGGCTTCGCAGAGCTGCGAGGCGAGGTATTCGGAGCCGGGGAAGACGAACCGCTCGGGCATCTCCGCCAGCGACAGAAACGTCTGGTAGGACTCGCCCCACTCGGTGCTCACCTGCAGCCAGCGCCGTGCGAACCGGCTCTTGCGGTGCGCGTCCTCCTCCTGACCGGCCTCGGCGGCGGGAGCGGCGCTCTCCGCAAGGATCACCTGGCCCAGGGCCGCAGCTCCGCGGCCGCGGCCCCGCCCTGCGCCCTGATCCGGTTCGGGCAGCAGGGGCTCCAGCACTCCGCGCCGGGCGCAGTGCCCGTAGATCCACAGGATTTCCGCCTCGGTCGCCGGGCGCAAGGCGACCGTCGAGGGCCAGGCCGCTGCCAGTGCCTGCTCCAGCCGGCGCTCCTCCTCGCGTGCGCCGACCGGTACGGGCAGCAGGCCCAGCTGCAGGTCGATTTCCGCGCGGGCCGCATCGAACGCCATACCGGCCATCTGCCTCTTGCTGCCCGCGGGCAGGGGGACCGCCAACCAGTCCGCGCGGCTGGTCAGCTCCATGCGCTCCAGCTGGTCCCACACCCGCGTCGCCAGCTGCGCGTAGCGCTCGCAAGCAGCCAGGTCGACGCCGTCGGTCATCTTGCGCACCACCGAGGCCGGGTCGACCTGCGGACACAAACTCAGCAGCATCGACTCGCCGTGCAGCTGCTTGACGAGAGATTCCAGGGCACGCAGGCGGCGTTCCTTGACGCTGCGGGAAGACTGCGCATGTCCGCTGCCCTCCACCCGCCACACCGCCCAGCACGTACCGTGCTTGGTCCAGATGACGTTGCCGGCTACGTGCCGGACCGGGATCCGCATCACTGCCCCCGCTCGTTCGAGTTCGTGGTGGCGGCCGGGCCGGCGGCGCGGGCGGCGAGCAGTGCGCCCACGCCCGACGCCACGCGCACCACAGGCGCATCGGCATCCGACCGGCCAGTGGCCGACGCGCTCTTCGGGGCACCATCTGCGGGAACGGTGCGCACCGGCTTGGTGAGAGTGGGGACGGCCTCCGGCCGAGCGTTCGCGCTGCCCGTCCCGTTCGCCGGCTGCCATGTCAGCGTGCAAAGCCCCACCGCGGCACCGCGCCGGTGCTGCCGCACAGGGCGTCCGTCCAGCCGGCCGGAGTTTCCGCTCACGGCCAGCCCGAGTGCACTGGCGGCGACAGAGAGTGGGTTGCGGCCATCGACGTGGATCCAGCCGACGACGAGCGCCAGCGCGTAGGGCACACTGAGCAGCGGCAAGAGGTCCAGCACGCCGTGATGTGCCCACATCCCCCGGGTCACCAGCAGCGCCGTGATCGCGGCCAGGGCGACGAAGATCTGTGGCCAGGTATAGGGACCGCCCCAGATCCGGCCGCCACCGGGCCAGTTGCCCACCACGTTCTGGTGACGACGTGCCTTGGTGTAGCAGCGGCCGATCAGCGGCTCGGGCCGCACAGCAGGGGTGCTCATCGCCGGCCGCCGTCGAGCGGGTCGATGTGGTCGACGATGCGGACCGCGGCCGGGGCCGCGTTGCCGGAGGGGTTCTTGATGTCCTCGCCGACCTTGTCCCGCAGCGCGGTCATGTTGACGACGATCGCCATGACCACCGCCCCGCCGATCGCGGCTACTGCGGCTTTCATCACGCTCTTGGTCTGGCCCCACACCAGGGCGATCGAGACGACGTGCATCAGCCCCAGTACGCCCACGAGGAAAAAGTTCTTGAGCTGGGTGACGATGCTGTTGGCGTCGGAGATGGCCCCGGCCATCTGCATGAGCCCGTTCATGAGCCCTGCCCTTTCTGAGAATGTGAAGAGTCGTCGGACGCGGCCAGGGCGGGTGCGGCTTCCAGCGCCGCGATCTCCCAACGGCCGCCGCGGGAGCGCAGCTCGATCGCGTACGTCATCGCCCGCTCGCCCCCGCCGTGGCGTTCGCCGGCGACGTCGACCAGCAACCGCCTCTGCACCCCATCCGGCGGGGTTTGGGCTTCCGCTCCTTCGGCCGGCCCTTGGCCGTGGTCGGCGATCTGCGTGAGCGTCACCGCGGTGTACGGCGCCGGCCGCACGGGGTGCAGCGTGATGCCGGGGGAGAGGTAGCGCTCGACGTCGCCCTGTCCCGTCAGATACGCGGCGAGGAAGCCCTGGACCGTCTGCACCGCCGGGTCGGATGCCAACGGCGCGTGCCTCGATCCGTACGACAACTCCGGAGGCTTCGCCACCTCTGCGGTCGGAGCTGCCACCTCAGCGGGCAACGCGGCCGCCACCCACCCGGTCGCCGTGCCCTTCGCGCCGGCTGTGGAGCGCACCGCAACCTGGAAGTAGTGGAGTTGGCCCGCGTCACCCTTGCCCTTCGACGACCCGGCGATCCACACGGCTACGGTCACCGACCAGTAGCGGGCCGAGACCTGCCGTACCTGCACCGCGGATGCCGACTCCGCACGCTCCGCCCCGCCCTGAGACGGCCAGGTCATGGACCGGGCAGCGGGGTAGAACGCCGCGAACTCCTCCGCGTCCGCGTCACTGTCGCCGGCCTTCACGTACGCGGCGACGTACACCTCGGCAATGCCCGCCGGTGCCACCGCATCCGACGACGCCGACTGCACCCGCGGCGCCTCGGCCCGCGTGGGCACAGCCACCGGCGCCGCAGCAGAGGCCAGGGCCCAGCCGCCCAGCAGCGGACCGGTCAGCAGCAGGCCCCAGGCGCTCCACCGCACCACGGCCGTCCAGTTCGCCATGGCGCCCGTCGACATCGACGTGGTGGCCCACCCGGTGTCCGGTTGGGCGGACTCCTCCACCGGCGGGGCCTGCTCTTCCTTGCGGCGCCACTTCACGACTGCGGCCCCTTCCGCAGCAGATCCCCCCACGTACCCGTCGGGTCCAGAACCCAGATGCGCCGACCCTCGCGGCGAGCAGCCGCCAACTGGTTCCTGACTGCTGCCTTCAGGCCATGGCTCTTTCCGTAGCCCACAGAACCGAACGTCGCCTTCACGCCGTCACCTCGCCCTGCACGGACTTGGCCCGCGTCAGCTCGGCGATCCGCTCACGCAGCCGCGCCGGCGGCAGCGCCAGCACCTCCCGGACCAGGACCTGTGCGTCCTCGGCGTCCCGCTCTACGTACGAGCGCAGCTGCGCGTAGGTGTCGGCCGAGAACGGCTCGGTCACCAAAGCGACTGCCAGTTGCGTCGCCCTTCGGCGGATCGCCACCAGCCGCAGCTCCTCGTCCTTCAACTCCACCGCATCTCCCTCATGGCCCTCATCTCCCAGCCCTTCCGTCACGACGGCTCCCTCCTCTGTCCTCGGTGCACGGACTCCCCGCACACCACAGAGAGGGGAGCCGGACCGGCCCCGATGTGACACCAGCACCCGAAAAACTTCTGACGGCCCCTCAAGCCGCCTCCACCCACTGCGGCACCGCCTGCCGCAACTGCGCCACCGCCCGGCTACGTCGACGACGCAGCGCCACCGAACTGACCCCCAACGCCTGCGCCGCCTCGGCATCCCGCGGCGCCCCCTCGCGGTAGTGATCGCAGATCCCGGACGCCGCCTCCGCGGTAAGCACCTCGCGCTCCAACGCCCAGACCAACAGCGCGACCATCTCGCCGCGCGCTCCCTCCAGTTCCTCCACCGCATCCACCGCGCGCACCAGGCCGGCTTCCTCGGCGGCCCGCGCCAGCAGAGCCGGCTCGACCGCCCGCGACGGCTCCTCACCACCGGGCAGGCGCGCCGCCCACTCCTCGTCCAGGGCAGCGGAGGGCGCCAGCTCCTGCTTGAGCTCCCGCGAGACGCGGTGCCACAACTCCATCCGCAGATTCGCCGCGACCCGCCGCGGCCGCCGCGCCACCGGGTAGCTGCGTACCACCTCCCACAGGGAGGCGATCACCAACTGCGCCACGTCCTCGCTGCTCTCGCCGTCGCGCAGGCAGCGGCGCATCATGCGTTGGGCGCACGGGAGCATCGCCTGAACCAGGACACGAGCGGCCAGCTCGGCATCCCGCTCGCCGCCTGCGCTCACCCGGTGCAGCAGGACGCCCATCCAGGCATCGCTGAAATCCGACCCCTCACGCTCAGCGCGCTCCCGCAGCAGGACACACAGCGCACCCAGATTCACCGGGGCCCGTTCGGTCTCCAGCACGCCGGCGGCGAGCATCCACGAACGCACCCGGTCGGCGTTGCCCCGATCGGCGCACAGCTGCTCCCACTCGGCATTCAGACGTGTGACCAACGTCGACTGAACGGCATCCACGGCAGCTCCTCTCGGATCGACTGCCGTGAACTCTGCTCAGCACCCCTTGCCAAACTGCTTGCCCCAAAGCGACGAAGGAGCAGGTCAATTGGGGTATCCGATGGGGTATCCGCACCGCGAGCGCGGGTATCCACCGCCCGACCGCCCGAGAGCAGCCGGTGGCTTCCCCGAAGGCGCTTTGGACGGCCCGGGCGACCACACCTGATGGCACCCGGCCATCGACTGTGGAGCGCGGTCAACTCGCTTCCCCGCTACGCCGCGTGCACGACCACTCCCACCGGTCCCCGCCAAGCGTTCGCCCACGGGGGCGTTGGTTCGACGGCCTTCTCCGGTTCGCTCCGCGGCCCGGCGGGGCGCGAAGCATCGGTTCGGCGGCGGCCCTCAGTCGCACACCCGATGCCGACTGTCTGTTTGACGCCGATACGATCGACTGCGTCGAACTGGTCCGATTCGTCGGCTGTCTCAACGGCAAGGAGATCTTCACGGTGGGCTTTCCCTCCTCCTACACCCCGCCGGTCACGTGTGACGGGCCGGACGCTGCCGCATCAGGCATTCGCACCGGCCGGGCATCGGAGCGCCACGCCCGCGGGGTCATCCGTTGACCATCGCGGTGGTCCTGCTCGGCGCGGTGATGCTGGGCATCGGGGTGTGGGGTCTGCTCAGCAAGCGGAAGCTGCCCGCGTGGTGGCGCCTGAGCTGGTTCGCCACCACCCTGATCGGGCTGGTCATCTGGCTGCTTCTCGTGTCGCGAGCGCAGCCTGTGCTCTTGCCGAAGACGTCGCCTTGCTATGCGGTCGGCGACTACGGTTCTCGCCTGTTCCCACCCGACTCGTACTGCGTCCATGACGATGGTTCCCGACGGACCGTCAACGGGCTCACCTCGCAGGTGATCTTCTGGATCTGCTTCGTCAACAGCACGCTGCTGTACCTGATCGGCCTGCAGCACGCCGCGGTGAGGCTCTGGAGACGCGGTCGCAGGCTCTACCGGCGGTAGCGCCATCGGCGGGCCGGGCTCACCGTCGATGCACGAGGGGTGGTGTTCCACGAGCACAGAACCCGAGGGCGATCAGAACCACATACAGCCCCTAGCTGCCAGGGGCGCGGAGGATGCGGCGCTCTGACAGGACAGTGGCAGACGGCGGTTGCTGCACCGGAGCCGTCCCGCGTGCCGGTGCCACCGTAGGTACCGACGTGCGTACCACCGTACGTACCATCGCTGGTACCACCGTGCGTACCAGGTCCCTCAGCGGCACAGTGGAAAACATGCTGGTCAGGGCGCGAGGGTATGCGGCTCTCACTGCCGACACCTCTTCCTCAGGAGGAGGAAGAGGCATGTTCTCTTCCTGTCGGGCCGCGCTGGGCGGTGCGTGGCCCGGCTATCGCGTCAGCTTCAGTAGGTTTTGATCTCTGGCCGTGAGGCGCGTACGGCCGTCTGGTTCGTGGCGGCTGGGCGACAGCGCGGCGCACTGGAAGTGTCGACTGAGCGTGACAGCCCGGCACCGTGGCAGATGACGTGCGCGACGTGCTGGGCGAGGTCGCGTCGGCTGGATGGACGCTCGACCACCGGACGGACCACGGCCGTCTGTCTCAGGGCTTGGTCGGGTGGGCGAACCTGACCATCAATGCGATCCCGGGCTTCCACGGTCCACCGGCGGTTCGGGCTGTGATCGGACCGTCGCAGGCGGCCGGGAGCGACGCGTGCACCATCAGCCGCCGACCGACATCTGTCGGTGGCGGGTGCGAGGCTGAGGGATGGACGAGCTGGGTGTCCCCCCAGCGCTACGGCGGGTGCGTGTTCCCACAGTTCACCCCGACCTGGCAGGTCTCGGTGTCGGACGGCCGGGTCGCCGACGTCGCCTGGCACATCTACTGGGCCCAGAAAAACCTCAAGCACCCGTGGGGCGCGCCGAACAAGGGGTATCCGCTGCACCGCACCCAGGCCACGGATCTGATCAAAGCGAACCGGCGTGTGTCGTGTGACACCGTGCCGCGTCCGCCGGGGCGCCCGGACCTGTCGTGTGACGAGTACCCCTACGCGGCCTCCTATGAGGGCGCCTCGAAGAACCTGGACTACTCCTGCCACTTCCTGAACAAGGACCGGAACTCGCAGGAGGGTTCGCTGAAGAAGAGCTGGCAGAACTCCCAGCGTGTCCTGGAGGAGGACGCGTTCTGGGTTGAGGTCGTCAAGCCCGCTGCCGCTCAGGAGCCTCCGCAACTGCATGAGCCGGTCGGCTGCGGCCACAACTGACCCGAAGCATCCAGCCCTACCGGTGCGGGGCAGGCCCTACTCTCGGGTCTGCCCCGTTCCCGTTGCTCTGGAAGGGAGACACGGCGATGCCGGAACGCATGCAAGCGGACACCCGTAGCATGTTCGTCGACGCCAACCTCATCCGTGTCCTCGACCCCGACGTCTTGTACCACCCCGAAGACGACGGATCCTTCGACGTGTCGACGACCGGTCTCGTCGGCATCACCTTGTCCGGTCCTGTCGTGGCTTGCGGCACTCACGTGGGAGACGTGCAGGTCGGCGCCGAACTGTGGGATGAGGCGCCGCCGGTCGAGGCCGAGGCATGGCAGGACGTCGCCGAGGTGTCCGTGCAGTGGGCCGGTCTGGTGATGGTGGTGTGCGGAGACAGCCCGGACGAGGAAGAGGCGATCGAGGTGAGTCTTCCTGGTCCGGGCACGTACCGGGTGCGGGTGCATGCCCGGCACCGTGACGAGGGTGAGGACCGCGACGAGCGCGACCCCGTAGAGACGGTACTCATCCAGGTGTGGCCCGCCACGGGGCCGAGCGCGCCCGCGGCCGTCCACAAGGCCACCAGCACCACCAGCGCCGTATGGCGCAGGGAGTACCGCGCCGAGCATCAAGCGCGGACAGGGAGCGGGTCGGTTCAACGGGAGGTTCGGCGGAGGGATGGCGGGTGATGGGGTACCCGATCTCGAAAGCGTCCACAGACATGCGGGTGTCGTTGACCTCCAGCACTGTCCCGTCGGGGGCCTTGATCGTCCCAAACACGGTCCGGAGCAGCGGGATGCACTTGGACAGTCTGAGCCGTTCGGCCTCGGTCGGGGCGGGCATGCGGGCGGCCACGGTTTCCTCCCAGGCCAGGGGACCGTGGCCCATGTCCTCCAGGAGGTCGTAGACGCCCGCGGGACCGGTGTCGTGTTCGGCGAGTTGTGTCCCTCGGGCGACGGCGGCGGGCAGGAAGCTGGTGGCCAGCTGCATCGGCTTGCCTGCGGCGGCATCACCCATGATCCGGTCGCGGACCAGGTCGTCCTGGCCCGGGATGCTGAGCAGGGCGGCGACGTCGCGCGGGGCCGGGCCCCAGGTGGTTGTCGGGGGTTCGAGCGGGTTCCACGGTTGGGCGGTCGGGTCGAAGTAGTAGCCGCGCTTGTCGCGGAACGCCTGCCGGCTGTGCGTCAGGCGCTGCTTTACGGACCTGGCGCGGACGGTGGTGCCGCGGCGCCGGCCCACCTCCACCAGCCCTTCGGCTTCCAGCTCGGCGATGGCCTCACGGCGGTCTGCTTGGCGATCCCGTGCTGCTCGGCGATCTCGGTGATCTTCGGTAGCACCGCGCCCTCGGGGCGTCCGCCCATGCCCGGGCGACGAAGACCGCGCGTGCGGCACAAGCGGCACTGGCCGAGGCCGGCGCGGACGACGAACTCGCTTCGCTGCGCAAGCCGTTGACCGTGACGGTGGAGGAGGAAGACGGCCGACTCGATGCTGTGGCGCTGCTGTGGTGCCGGTAGATCAGCAACGTCGTTGTCGCGTTGCGGGATCTGCGTGAGCAGGCGCCGCCGTTTTCCGGCTCCGTGGCATCCGGGAGCCTCCGCAAAACCCGATTGGCGGGCCACGGCGACCACTGCTACTTTCCTGGGGGCCGTGCGAGAGAACAAGGAGGTGGTACCCGTGAACGCAGTATCGACATGGGTGCTCCCCTCCGGGGTCACGGTCGGGCGATAGGTCGTCCGGGAGCGCCATTCAGGAGCACTCCCGAAAGGCACGACCATGCACTTCACTTCTGAAAAGCGTCTCGACGACGATGTCCTCGAGCGCGAATTCACCCTCGGCGAGATTCCCGGCATCCTGTGGACGCCCGCGTCCGCATCCGCACCGGTCCCGCTGATTCTGCTCGGCCCCCCGCCGCTCGGTCTGCGCAAGGTGTACCCCCGACTGGTGGCGCGGGCCCGGCACGCCGCGGCGGATGGCTTCGCCACGGCCACCATCGAGCTCCCCGGCAGCGGCGACCGGCCCCGTTGGCCCGCCGCCGAGCAGGCCCTCGCCGACCTGCGCCGGGCGATGGAGGCCGGCAAGCCGGTCACTGACGAGATCATCGACGCCCTCATCCTCCCGCTGGTCGACAAGGCGGTCCCGGAATGGCGGGCCGCCCTGGACGCCCTCCTTTCGCTGCCCGAGATCGACGGCCCGGTCGGCTACTCGGGGGGAGTGATCTCCATCGGCATCCGGCTCGCGGTGGTCGAACCGCGCATCGTGGCCGCCGGTCTCTTCGCCGGGAGTTTCGTGCCTCGCACCATGTTCGAGGAGGCACGCCAGGTCACCATTCCGCTGCACGTCCTGCTGCAGTGGGACGACGAAGGGAACGACCGGCAGGCGGCCCTGGACCTGTTCGACGCCTTCGGCTCCAAGGAGAAGACGTTGAACGCCAACATGGGCGGGCACACCGGCGTCCCGCAGTCCGCGGGGGACGCCGCGGCCCAGTTCTTCGCCCGGCACCTGAAGTGAGGCCGGGCCGTCAGGCCACCAGTCGACGGTAAGCCGTGTTGGCCAGGATGTCCCTCGTAGAGGGCAAGTCCCGGCGCTCCTCTGCTGTTTATGCCGCGGGCCCCTGCCAACTCGGCAGGGCCCGCGCTGCCCGAAGCCGTGAACTGTTCGATTTCGCGAGCATCGGTTCGGTGAGCGGTGCAGTGGTCTGCATGGATGGTCAATGCCGCCGGTCTGACCACGGGCCGGCGGGGTCGATAGCAGGTGCTCACGGCACTGCGAGCCTCATGATCGCAAAGGGGCCACTGCTCGGGGAGCTCATGCGACAGCCGGTGCAGGTAATGGCCGACCAACCGCCACCCTGCGCAAACCCAGGCACTGCACCGCTACCTGCGCCGGCGCAACACCGACGCCCGCCACCCCGACGTACTCGCCGCCAACGCAAGGAACGCGCCCGCACCCGCAGCGAGAAGGGCATTCGCTGGGGCGGACGTCCCCTCAACACCGCGGCCTGACCAACCGCGAACAGCAGCCCCCGAACGCCGACGGGGCAAGTTCAGGGGAAGGACAGCGACAGAGGGATGACTCAGGAGGCGAACGGCTCGATCTCCCCCGCGAAGACGATGACCTGGTCGATGAGGCTCCGTCGCAGATGGACGACATCCGTTCCCGCCAGGCGGGGGCCTCCATCAGGCGTGGTGAAGACCCACTGGTACCGCGCCCATTCGTCAGGCATGTCCACCGCTGAGCAGCGCACCATCGTGCCGGTCCCCGCCGGGTGGCGTCGGATGTCCAGCACGAACCGCTCGACCGCCCCGATTCCTTCGCTGCGACCCAACGGCCCCCAGAAGACCACGTCTGAGGTCAGGGCCTGGGAGAGCAGGGCAGTCACATACCTGTCGTCCGAGGCGTTGAACGCGGAGATGAACGTGTCGATCGCGGAGCGTGCGGTCTCTTCCTGCATGCCCCAGTAATACCAGGCGTTTCGCGTGGAGCAATGGTCAATTCCTGTGGATGGCTGAGCCACAGTGGCAGGCTGGTGTCTTGATCTCTTGCGATCCCGCGTTGGCGCCGTAGCTGTCAGCCGGCTGCCAGGACCTCCACGCCGTGTGCCGTGAGCTGCTCGATGACCGGGTGGTGGGGATCGGCATCGGTGATCAGTCCGCTGATGTCCTCCCAGGGCAGGACGCGGAACCGGGAGGCGGTGCCGATCTTCTCGGACGAGGCGAGGATGTAGGTGTCCGCGGCCCGTGCGGCCAGGGCGCGCTTCATCGCAGCCTCCTCGGCGTCGCCGGTGGTCAATCCCGACTGCGGGTGGACGCCGGTGACGCCGAGCAGACAGAGATCGGCCGAGACATTCTGGGCGGCCTCGACCGCGGCCGCGCCGCAGGCGACCGCCGAATGTTTGAAGAGGCGGCCGCCGAGTAGGAAGACCTCGGCCTGGGAGTGGTCGAGCAGCGCGGCCGCAATGGTCGGGCTGTGGGTGATCACGGTGCACGCCAGGTCCGGCGGGAGGGCGTGGGCGACGGCGAGGGCGGTGGTGCCGCCGTCCAGGATCAGGGCACTGCCGGGCCGCACGAGTGCGGCGGCGACCGCGGCGACCTGCCGCTTGCCGTCGGGGGTGACCGTCTGCCGGGCAGCGTAGTCCGCGATGGCCGGTGAGACGGGCAGGGCCCCGCCGTAGACCCGCTGGCACAGCCCTTCGGCGGCGAGGTCGCGCAGGTCGCGGCGCACGCTGTCCTCGGAGATGCCCAGGTCGGCGGCGACTTCCTTGGCGACGATCTTGCCCTCGCGGGCGAGCAGGTCTAGCAGGTGGTCGTGCCGTTCCGCAGCCAGCATCCGTGTTCTCTCCTGTTCTTGCACGTTTATGCATGTATCGTAGCGCGCCATGACCGACAAACCGATGCTCATCCTCATCGCTGGCCCCTACCGCTCCGGTGCCGATGACGACCCCGAGGCCATGGCCGCCAACCTCGCCCGCCTCGAAGCCGCGGCCTGGCCGGTTTCACAGCCGATCACGTCCCCGTGATCGGGGAGTGGATCGCCCTGCCCGTCCTGCGTTCGGCCGGCGCAGGCCCCAGCGCCCCCCTCGCCGACCAGGTCCGCTACCCGACCGCCGAGCGCCTGCTCGCCCACTGCGACGCCGTACTCCGGCTCCCTGGCGACTCCACCGGAGCCGATCAGGACGTCGCCACCGCCCGCCGCCGCGGCCTGCCCGTCTACCACGACGTCAACGAGATCCCGTACCGCACCCCGCAGGAGAGCGCGTGAACACCCGCCCCGGGATCGACACCCCCGACCACCGCGGCCGCACCGGCCTCGACCGCACCGGACGAGACCTGGACCGCAACCCCGACGTCCTGGTCCGCGACGTCGAGCTCACCTCCCAGGGCTGGCACGTCCTGCGCCGCACCACCTTCGACTACCGGCGCCGCGACGGACGCTGGATCACCCAGCAGCGCGAGACCTACGACCGCGGAAACGGCGCGGTCGTCCTGCCCTACGACACCGAGCGCGGCCGAGTACTGCTCACCCGTCAGTTCCGCTACCCGGCCTACGTCAACGACCACCCGGACGGCATGCTCATCGAGGCCGCGGCCGGGCTGCTCGACGGCGACGACCCGCTCGCCGCCATCCGGCGCGAGAGTGCCGAGGAACTCGGTGTCACACTCGGCCCGCTCACCCACATCCTCGACGCCTACATGAGCCCCGGCTCCGTCACCGAGCGCCTGCACTTCTATGCCGCCCCCTACACCCCGGCCGACCGGACCGGAAACGGCGGCGGACTCGAAGAAGACGGCGAGGACATCGAAGTGCTCGAACTGCCCTTCACCGACGCCCTCGCCATGGTCCGTGACGGACGCATCACCGACGGAAAAACCATCCTGCTCCTGCAATGGGCCGCTCTGGACGGCCCCTTCACCCCTACCGCGGGCACCCGCTGACACCGCTGCCCTGCGGCCGACCCCGCTCCGGGCACGCGGGCCGGCCGGGAGCACGAGCCCTCAGGCGGCAGTGAGCTCGGACCGCTCGACGAGTCGGCCGCGTTCGAAGCGGGCTCCGGCGCGGAGCAGGGGACGAGGCGTGCGCCGTTAACCGAGCGCAAGCGGGCCTGGGCGGACTCGACGAGCTTGAAGACCATGGACAGGGCGGCGGCGCGGGAGCCGGCACCCTTGGTGACCTTGGTGCGGAGCCGGACGGTGGCGAAGGTCGACTCGATCGGGTTGGTGGTCCGCAGGTGGATCCAGTGCTCGGCCGGGTAGTCGTAGAACTCCAGCAGGACATCCTTGTCGTCGGTGATCCTCGCGACGGCCTGGGGAACTTCGAGCCATAGAGCCTGGCGAAGGTCTTCATAGAGCCTGGCGAAGGTCTTGATCGCCTGCTCGGCGTGCTCGCAGTCCTCGGCGTTGCAGATGCCCTGCAGGGCCTTCTTCGCCGCCGGCTGGGCCGACTTCGGTATGGCGTCCAGGACGTTGGCGGTTTTATGAACCCAGCACCTCTGCTCACGGGTGGCGGGGGAGACCTCGCGCAGGGCCTTCCAGAACCCGAGCGCACCGTCGCCGACCGCGAGCACCGGGGGCGCGCATGCCCCGGCGCGCGCAGTCACGGAGCAGGTCGGCCCAGGACTCCGAGGACTCCCGGTAGCCGTCGGCCATGGCGACCAGTTCCTTGGCGCCGTCCGCGCGGACTCCGATGACCACGAGGACCGGCGGCCTTGGCCTGGTCCAGGCGTACGCGCAGGTGGATGCCGTCGACCCAGACGTAGACGTGGTCGGTGCCGGACAGGTCGCGCTCCTGGAAGGCGGCGTGGTCGGCCTGCCACTGGGCGGTCAGCCGGGTGACCGTGGCCGGGGAGAGCCCGGCCGTGGAGCCGGGGAACTGTTCCATCGCCGGGACCAAGTCGCCGGTGGACAGGCCGTGCAGGTAGAGCAGGGGCAGCACCTCGGCGATCTTCGGGGACTTGCGGCACCAGGGCGGCAGGATCGCCGAGGAGAACCGCTTGCGCTCGCCGGTCGCCGCGTCGATGCGCTTGTCGTTGACCCTCGGGGCCTTGACCTCGATCACGCCGGCAGCGGTGGTGACCTTCCGGGGCTGGTGGTAGCCGTTGCGGACCACCAGCCGGCGGCCAGCCTCGTCCCGCTCGTCGGTCAACTCGGCGATTTAGGCATTGACTTCGGCCTCCAGGGCGGCGGCCAGCATCCGCCGGGCGGCCTCACGGACGATCTCGTCCAGCAGGGAGCCGTCTCGCGTCGAGCCGTCGGCGTTGACTTCGGTGAGCAGTCGGGTAGCCGGGACGCATTGCTGCGTCCCGGCCCCCTCAGAACCGGACGTGCGAGTCATCCCCGCATCCGGCTCAAGCTGGCCTGTGGCTGC
>NZ_KB891940.1 GCF_000373585.1 Streptomyces sp. MspMP-M5 | reverse complement strand
CCTCCCCCTCCCCCCTCACACCCCGGTTTCCGCCGCGATGCGGCCTGTGCGTATCGCCGCGACCAGGTCCGCGTGATCCGCTTCCGTGCGCTCCGCGTAGGCCACCGCGAAGGCCGCTATCGCCTCGTCGAGTGACTCGCCCTTGCCGCAGTAGCCGGCCACTACGCGCGGGTCGGCGCTGTGGGCGTGGGCGCGGGCCAGGAGCGCGCCGGTCATCCGGGCGTAGTCGTCGAGTTGTTCGCCGGACAGCTGAGACGGGTCCACACTGCCCTTGCGGTTCCGGAACTGCCGCACCTGGAACGGCAGTCCCGCACCCGGACCGCCCGGCGCCCCCGCACCACCCGACCGATCGTCCCCCGCTATCGCTATGCCGGAAGCACCGAATGCACCACGCCCCCCGCGCACACCGTCCGCTGTATCCGCTGCATCCACCGGTCTATCCACCAAGTCCGCTATGCCCGCAGCACCCACCTCGTCCACAGCATCCGCAGCGTCCACTGCACCCACCGCACCTACAGCATCCGCCGCGCCGACCGCATCCGCCGCATCGACTGCATCTGCTACGCCCCCCGCGCCCTCCCCCACCGTCGTCCACCCCAGTAGCAGGTCGCTGACCACCTGCATCCGTCGCTGTCCGAGCACCACGCGCCGCCCCTCGTGCTCCGACGGGGGTGACGGGAAGCCGACCTTGGTCACGTAGGGCGCCAGTACCGAGCGACGGGCCTCCTTCACCTGGAGGACCAGGGGCTCGCCGCGGTGGTCCAGCAGCAGCACCACATACGACCGCAGTCCGACGCTGCCGGTCCCGACTATCCGGAAGGCGACGTCGTGCACCGCGTACCGGGCCAGCAGCGGCAGCCGGTCCTCGGGGAGCGTCGCCAGATAGGTGGCGAGCGACGAGGCGACCGCCGCGGCCTCCGCGTCCGGCACCCGGCGCAGCACCGGCGGCGCGTCGACGAACCGCAGGCCGCCGTCCGGTCCCCGCTCGGTGGACTTCGCCGCGAACCGCGCGCTGGTGTTCTTGCGCGCCTTGGCCTCGACCCGTTCCAGCGTGCCCAGCAGGTCCCGGGCGTCGGTGTGCGAGACCAGTTCCTCGTCGGCGATGGCGTTCCATGCGTCCGTCACCGGGAGCTTGGCCAGCAGCCGCATGGTGCGGCGGTAGGCGCCGGCGGCGTCCCGGGCCGCGGCCCGGCAGTCGTCCTCGCTCACGCCGGCTTCCCGGCCGGCGAGGACTATCGACGTCGCGAGCCGTTTGACGTCCCATTCCCAGGGGCCGTGGACGGTCTCGTCGAAGTCGTTGAGGTCGATGACCAGGCCGCCGCGGGCGTCGGCGTAGACGCCGAAGTTCGCGGCGTGCGCGTCTCCGCAGATCTGGGCCCCGATGCCGGTGACGGGGCCTTCGGCCAGGTCGTGGGCCATGAGTCCGGCCGAGCCGCGGAGGAAGGCGAAGGGGCCGGCGGCCATCCGCCCGACCCTTATCGGCGTCAGCTCGGGCAGCCGGCCGGCGTTGGACTCCTCGACCGACGCCACCGCGTCCGGCCGCCCGGCCGTGATCCGCAGGACGGCCTGCTCGCCGCGCGGCAGTTGCTCCCGCAGCGCCCGGCCCACGGCCTTGGCCGACGGCCCCTCCGCGCCCGCCCTTGCGAACCCCGGTACGTACGGCACGCGCGTCATGGCGGCCCCCTCCCCTTCACGCCCTGGTGTCGCGCGGCATGTCACGTGTGCCCGGCACACGTGACATCCCCCGCGTCCGTCCGATGCGGCGGCCGGTTCCGGCCCGCCGGTCACCGACGTTACCGATGTTCGTCCGGCGGCCGGCGGGCCTGTGGATAACTCTCGGAGCCGGTCCGGAGCGGCCTGGATCCCGCCCGCTAGACGCCCACGGCCTCCTCCATCTCCTCCTCCATCTCCTCCTCCGTCTCGGCCTGTTCCACGGGTAGGCCCGGGGTACGGCCCGGGGCGCGTTCCGGCATCGTGGCCGCCACCGCGGCCGCGGCCACCGCTCCGGCGTTGGCCACCGCTTGGGCCTCGGCCGCGCGCCGCCGCTTCTCGGCGAGCGCCGCCACGCCGACCGTCAGCAGTCCGACGAGCAGCCACGCCACGAGGGTCCAGACGTGTCCGGCGAGGCCGTGGCCGTCGAAGTAGACGTGGCTGCGGGTGCCCTCCACGAAGGCGGCGCCGTTCCAGAAGGAGTGCAGGGCGGCGAAGAAGCCGTTCTGCATCTCGGGGCGGAAGACGCCGCCGGCGGAGGTGAAGTTGAGCATCACGAACAGCACCATCACGCCGAGCGTGGTCCAGCGCTTGAGGAAGGTGTGCAGGCCGGTGCCGATGAGCAGGATGCCGGCGGAGTACGGCCAGGCCATGCCCCACAGCCCCCACAGGCCGTGGTCGACGAGGTGGAAGACGGGCCCGGCGAAGAGGGTCCCGAGGATGCTCACCACGAAGGAGGTGCCGATCGCCAGGACGCCGCGGAACCGCATCGGGAGGACGGCGCCGGCGCCGCCGATGACGGCGACGGAGGCGTAGGAGCCGATGCTGAGGGCGACGAGCAGGAAGAAGATGCCTTGTCCGGTCGGGTCGTGCGCGGCGGGCGGTGCGACGTCGGTGACCTTCAGCGGGGCGCCCTGTTGGGCCGCGAGCGGGGTGAAGACCTTCTGGACGACGGTGGCGCTGGTGTCGGATCCGGCGGTGGCCACCAGGAGTTCGGGGCCACGCCGCGGGGCGCCGCCACCGGGGGAGGCGGTGGCCCGGTCGGCGGCGATCGCGCCATGGGCCTGGTTGCCGCCCGCCAGATAGGCGCCGAAGATCTCCTGGTTCTTCAACTGGCCGACGGCGGTGGCCCGGTTGGGGACGGTGCGCGCTTCGAGTTCGCCGTGGGACTTGTCGTTGATCGTCTGGGCGAGCACCTGGGCGTGGGTGCCCGTTCCGACGACGGCGACGGGCAGGTGGTGCGGCGACGGGTCGGCGAACGCGCCGAGGTAGGCGAGGCCCATGCCGACGCACATCAGCAGCGGGGTGATCAGGTGGGTCACCACATGGCGCAGGTCGCCGGCCCGTACGGTGCGCCGGTCGGTCCGGTGGTCACCGTGCCGGTCGGTCCGGTGGTCACTGCGGTGACCGATCCGGTACTCGTTCCGCTGGGCGTTCGGCAGGTCGTTCGGCTGGTCGCTTCGGTGGTCGGGGCGTCGTCGGTCCGCGGTCATGGGCAAGCCTTCTCGGTAGTCGTCCGGGCCGGGTGCACAGAGCCCGGTCGTCGTCGTGCAGCTGTGGCCAGGAGCGGGGCGGGGCCTGGTGCCCGGAGGCGGATGGACAGACGACCAGCCCCACTAGTTGGCAATTACAACTCCCACTCACGTTGTACTATACAACTAGTCCTCCGAAAGGCAACTCCGTGACCCATCGCGACGACTCCGTCGAGACCATCCAGCAGGAGATGACCGCGTTCGCGCGGCGCGCCCGCGCGGCCGCCGCCCGGATGCACCCCGAGCTCTCCCTGGTCTCCTACACCCTGCTCGCGCACCTCGACGACCAGCAGGGATGCCGCGCCACCGACCTCGCGGCCCACTATTACCTGGACAAGTCCACGGTCAGCCGGCAGATCGCCGCGCTGGAGAAGCTCGGCTTCGTCGAGCGGCGCGTCGATCCGGACGACCACCGCGTCCAGGTGCTGCACCCCACCGAGGAGGGCGCCCAGGTGCTCGCCAATGTGACCGCCAGCCGCCGCCAGGCGTTCCACGAGCGGCTCGCGGACTGGAACGAGGAGGACCTCGACCGCTTCGCCTCGTATCTGGTGCGCTACAACGCCGCCCAGGAGCGGCTCGGTTGACGCATCAGGAACCGTGGCGCACACCCGCCCGGCGCGACGGCCGGACGGCGCGGCGACGGCCGCTCGACGCCGTCCGACAGCACCCCATGCCGCCCGCCACCGCCCGCGGCGTTACTTCCGGAAGCGCTCCGGGCACTGGCCCCCGTCGGCAAGGTAGGTCTCGGCCCAGCGGCCCAGCTCCTTGAGGGCGGGCTCCATGGCGCGACCAGCCTCGGTGAGCCGGTAGGAGACGCGCAGCGGCGGTCCGGCGTCGACCTCGCGGACGACCAGGCCGGTGCCGGCCAGTTCCATCAGGCGGTCGGAGAGCATCCGCTCACTGATGCCGGGGATGGCCCGCCGCAGGTCGGCGAAGTGCACGGGGCCGGGCATGAGGGTGGCCACGATCAGGCCCGTCCAGCGCTTCCCGAACAGCTCGAAGACGCGCGTCATCCGGCCGTCGACCTGTCTGCACATCGCCTCACCGTGGTCCGCCATACGCCCAGGGTACCGCCCTCCCGTTGGCTACTGCAGAAAAGTAAGTTCCTGTGTTATGAATAGTGACGTACGGAATTCAACCAACGGCCGGTCGCTCCGGCCGCCCGGCGAAGGACACTCACCATGGCCACGCTTCTGCTCATCGACTCCTCCGTCTTCCCGGAGAACGGCTCCGCCTCCCGTGCGGTGACCGCGGCGTTCCGCAAGACCTGGGAGGAGCAGCACCCCGACGGCACCGTCATCCACCGCGACCTGGCCGCCGACCCGCTGCCGCATCTGGACGGCGTCGCCGCGTCCGCCGGTTTCGCCGACCCGGCCACCCACACCCCCGAGCAGCGGGCCGCCTTCGCGCTGCGCACCGAGCTGGCCGAGGAGCTGGAGCAGGCCGACGCCATCGTCATAGGCGCGCCCATGTACAACTGGACGATCCCGTCGACCCTGAAGGCATGGCTCGACCAGACGATCATCATGGGCCGCACCGCCGGCGAGAACCCGTCGGCGAAGGGCAAGCCGGTCGTCGTGGTGGCCAGCCGCGGCGGCTCCTACGCCCCGGGCACGCCGCGCGAGTCCTTCGAGTACGTGCAGAACTACCTGGAGGCCGTGCTGAACGGCGCCTTCGGCCTCGAAGTGGAGTTCATCGTGCCGGAGCTGACGATGGCCCCGAGCAACCCGGCGATGGCCGAGCTGGTGCCGCTGTTCGAGGCTTCCCGCGCCAAGGCCCACGAGCAGGCGGAGGCCAGGGCCACGGAGCTGGTCGCGCGCTTCGCCGCCTGAACGGGCGACGCGCCGCTGACGGGAGGCCCGCCCGGACCGCGCCGGTCCGATGCCGCGGGCCCCACCGCCCGGCCCCAGGGACGGGCCGTCACCCGCCCGCCCCTAGGTCCTGTCGTCAAACTCCCGCCTGCCTCGCGACGCCTGGCACGCACGCTCTCCCCCACGCCTCAACGGCGTGGGGGGGGACCCCCATCGTTGTCGGGCTCATCCCGGTACGCCCAGTACCGGGATGACCCTCCGCCTTGCGATCGCACGCACCAGACGCCGCGAGGCCCGCCCTGCGGGCGAACGACGGGAGTTTGACGACAGGACCTAGGCCCGCGCGCACGGGGCGCGGCCGGTGTTCCCGACACCGGAGCCCGCGCCCCGTCCACCTCACCCCGCGGACGCCGCTCCCCTGGCCGGTCCCCGGCCCAGCGCCACGGCCAGCAGCGCACCCACCGCGAGCGCCCCGCCCAGCGCGATCACGCCGCCGGTCCCCCAGCCGTCCGCGGCCTGCCCGCCGGCCAGCGCGCCGGTCGCGATGGCCCCGTTGAACACCGCCACGAACAGCGCCGAGGCCGCCTCCCGGGCATCCGGCGCGGCCGCCATCAGCCAGGTCTGTGTACCGACCGACACGCCCCCGTAGGCCAGGCCCCAGACGGCCACCAGGGCCGCGGCGCCCAGGACACCGGCTGCGCGCCCCATCGGGGGCACCAGCAGCACCGCGGCGGCCAGCACCGCGCAGATCCCCAGCAGCGTGGCCCGCGGGGAGCGCGCCGCGCCGGCGCCGGAGACGAAGTTCCCCGCCAGCCCGGCGACCCCGAAGACCAGCAGCACGGTGCCGATCTGTCCGGGCCGCGCGCCGGCCACCTCCTCCAGGACCGGCCGCACATAGGTGTACGCGGCGAAGTGCCCGGCCACCAGGAGCGCGACCACCAGCAGCCCGGTGCGCACCGCAGGCCGGCGCAGCAGCCCCAGCACCCCGCCCAGCCGCACGGCACCGGCCGCCGGCAGCGGCGGCAGCAGCACCCGCAGCGCGACACCCACCGCCGCGCAGACCCCGGCCATCACCACGAACGACGCGCGCCAGCCGGCCAGTTCGCCCACCAGCGCACCGGCCGGTACGCCCAGGACGGACGCCGCCGCGACCCCGCTGAATATCAGGGACGTGGCCGCCGCCACCCGCCGCTCGGGCACCAGCCGTACCGCCAGCCCCGACGCGATCGCCCACACCCCGCCCATCCCGAGCCCCACCAGCACCCGGGCGACCAGCAGCACCAGCACATTCGGGGCGTAGGCGGCCAGCAGGTTCGCCACGGTCAACGTGCCCATCAGGACGGCCAGTACGGCACGCCGGTCGCGGCGGCCGATCAGCAGCGTCAGCACCGGTGCGGCGACCGCGGCGACCAGTCCGGTGACGGTCACCGTCAGCCCGGCCGTCCCGTCCGACACCCCCAGGTCCCGGCCGATCGGCGTCAGCAGCCCCACCGGCAGCATCTCGGACGTCACCACTGTGAACGTCCCCGCCGCCAGCGCCCCGACCGCCGGCCACCCGCCGCCCCGCGGACACCTCAAGTCCCCGTTTGCCGCCCTCTGTTGGGCTTCTCCCGCCGTACCCGGGGCAACCGGGGGAACCGGAGCACCCACCGCACTCTCGCTCTTCGCCATGGCTCCCACCCTTCCCGCGCCGCCGCGGGGGAACAACGGCGAACTCCTCACCCTTCTATGAGCAGGACTCATCGATCGACCGCACCCGGGGAGGGACACATGAGCGCTCCGCCCGCACCCGCCGGCGCCGTCGGCGCGCCCGGACTCGAACTCCGCGAGCTGGAGTGCTTCCTGGTCCTGTCCGAGGAGCTGCACTTCGGCCGCACCGGCGAGCGGCTCTACGTCTCCCAGAGCCGGGTCAGCCAGCTGCTGCGCTCCCTGGAGTCCCGGATCGGGGCGCGCCTGGTGGACCGCACCAGCCGCCGGGTCCGCCTCACACCGCTGGGCGAGGAGTTCCGCGCGTCGCTGCGCCCCGCCTACGACGCACTGCGCGCCACGGTGGACAGCGCCCGCACGGCCGCCCGCGGCATCGAGGGCCGGCTCACCATCGGCTTCCAGGGGACCGCGGACGACCGGATCATGCGGGCCATCGGCGCCTTCCACACCCGGCATCCGCGATGCGTCACACAGATCGTCGAGGTCCCGCTGTGCGACCCGTTCGGCGCGCTGCGCAGCGGTGCGGTGGACGTGGCGGTGACGCTGCTCCCGGTTGCCGAGCCCGATCTCGTCCTGGGACCGGTGTTCTCGGCGCAGCAGCAGACGGTGGCGCTGTCCGTGCGGCACCCGCTGGCGGTCCGCGCCGCGCTGACCGCCGAGGAGCTGGCAGGGCTGCCCCTGATCTCCCCGGACGGCCCGGCGCCGGTGTACTGGCGCACCGCCCAGGCGCCCACCGCCACCCCGGAGGGCCGCCCCATACCGGCCGGCCCCCGGGTGAGCACGCTCCAGGAGGGGCTGACGCTGACCGCGGCGGGCCAGGGCGGGATGCTGCTGTGCCGGCCGACGGCGGAGTACCACGGGCGCCGTGACGTCGTCTTCGTCCCCGTCACCGGGCTGCCGCATTCGGCGCTGGGAGTGGTGCACCACGCGGCCCGGGAGACCGCCCGGGTCCGTGCCTTCGCCACCACCGTGCGGGATGTGACGGCGGTTACTTCGATGCCCTCGGAGGCGTGAACCACCAAGGCCGGCGCGGGATGTGACGTAGGACTCACGTCGCACGGGTCACGTGGCCGCACTCACACCGGACGCGGCGTCCGGGCATTCCCAGGCGCTCCCGGGAACGAAACGAGGCCCCTGGTCCCGGATTTCTCCGGAGACCAGGGGCCTCATCTGTGCGCGAGGGGGGAGTTGAACCCCCACGCCCTTTCGGGCACTGGAACCTGAATCCAGCGCGTCTGCCTATTCCGCCACCCGCGCATGGGTGCTGTCGGTTTATTCTCTCACGCGATCCGGGCCGTTCGGTCCGGGTCTTGCGGGAGCGCCTTCCGACATCGAGAACATTAGCACGCTGTCGGGGGTGCCTTCACATGCCTTTTCCCCGGTCCCGGGCCTGCGGGGGCGCGGGGGCACTCCGGGGCACCGCCGCGCGTTGTCCGGAGGAGCTTCCGGTGACACCGGCCGGAGTCGGCCCCCGGGCCCCGGGCCGGGTCGGCGGTTGCGGGACACTGTTAACGGGGCACATCTACGATCGCAGTGCACAGCGAGCGGCGTGAGGAGAGTGGCAGGGAGGACGGCGACCACCGGGCAACCCTGTGGTGGGCGACACTCGTCCTCCAGGCAGGAAAGGGGAACCAGCCGATTTCCCGGCGCGTGGATACGATCAGTAAGCAGTATCAGGACGACCCTGAGGAAGACTGAGGAAGGAGGTGCCCCGTGGGAGTACTGAAGCGCTTCGAGCAGCGTCTCGAAGGTCTCGTCAACGGCACCTTCGCCAAGGTGTTCAAGTCCGAAGTGCAGCCCGTCGAGATCGCCGGCGCACTGCAGCGCGAGTGTGACAACAACGCCAGCATCTGGAACCGCGACCGCACGGTGGTCCCCAACGACTTCATCGTCGAGCTGAGCACTCCGGACTACGAGCGGCTGAGCCCGTACAGCGGCCAGCTCGGCGACGAGCTGTCAGGCATGGTCCGCGACTACGCCAAGCAGCAGCGGTACACCTTCATGGGCCCGATCAAGGTCCACCTGGAGAAGGCCGAGGATCTCGACACCGGTCTGTACCGCGTCCGCAGCCGCACCCTCGCCTCCAGCACGTCCCAGGACCGGCCCGGCGGCCAGGCCGCGGCGGCCCGCGCCACCGGGGGCCCGCCCCAGGCGGGCGGCCATGTGGCCCCGCCCATGCCGTCGTCCCCGCCGCCCGGCGCGGCGCCCGCGGCCCGTACGGGAGCGCCCGGTGCCGGGCCGCAGCCCTACGCGCAGACCCGGCGCTGGATCGAGATCAACGGCACCCGCCACCAGATCTCGCGCCCGACCCTCGTACTGGGCCGCAGCACCGACGCCGACGTGCGGATCGACGACCCGGGAGTCTCCCGGCGGCACTGCGAGATCCGGGTCGGCACGCCTCCCACGGTCCAGGATCTGGGTTCCACCAACGGGATCGTGGTGGACGGGCAGCACACCACCCGCGCTAGTCTCCGCGACGGCTCGCGGATCGTCGTGGGCAGTACCACCATCGTTTACCGGCAAGCCGAAGGGTGAAGCGGGGGCAATGTCAGAGCTGACCCTCACGGTCATGCGGTTGGGTTTCCTCGCCGTACTGTGGCTGTTCGTCATCGTGGCCGTCCAGGTCATCCGCAGCGATCTGTTCGGCACGCGCGTCACACAGCGCGGTGCCGCCCGGCGCGGCGGCCCGGAAACGCGCACCCAGCGGCAGGCCGCCGCTCCCCAGCAGCAGCGCCGCCAGGAGTCCGGCGGCCGCGGCGGGGGCCGGCAGCGGCGCGGGTCCCCCACCAAGCTGGTGGTCTCCGAAGGCACGCTGGCCGGTACGACCGTCGCCCTCCAGGGCCAGACAATCACGCTGGGGCGGGCGCACGACTCCACCATCGTGCTGGACGACGACTACGCGTCCAGCAGGCATGCCAGGATCTACCCGGACCGTGACGGCCAGTGGATCGTCGAGGACCTCGGTTCCACGAACGGCACGTACCTTGACCGGACCCGACTGACGACCGCGACTCCGATTCCCCTGGGAGCCCCGATCCGCATCGGCAAGACCGTCATCGAGCTGCGGAAGTAGTACGACATGAGCGAGCGGAGCGAGCGAGCCGTAACGGTCCACTCGACGGACCCGGGCGTGCTCCCGACCGGAGGGTGGGCAGTGTGGCTCGACGAGACCGGCTGTACCCCGAGCCGACGGGTGAGGTGCGCATGAGTCTGTCGCTGCGCTTCGCCGCCGGATCGCACAAGGGCATGATCCGCGAGGGCAACGAGGACTCCGGCTACGCCGGGCCGCGGCTGCTCGCCATCGCGGACGGCATGGGCGGCCAGGCCGCCGGCGAGGTCGCCTCCTCCGAGGTGATCTCCACGCTCGTCCAGCTCGACGACGACGTCCCCGGCTCGGACATCCTCACCTCGCTGGGCACCGCCGTGCAGCGCGCCAACGACCAGCTGCGGGTGATGGTCGAGGAGGACCCCCAGCTGGAGGGCATGGGGACGACCCTGACCGCGCTGCTGTGGACGGGCCAGCGGCTCGGCCTGGTGCACGTCGGCGACTCCCGGGCGTATCTGCTGCGGGACGGGGTGCTGACCCAGATCACGCAGGACCACACCTGGGTGCAACGGCTGGTCGACGAGGGTCGGATCACCGAGGAGGAGGCCACCACCCATCCGCAGCGGTCGCTGCTGATGCGGGCGCTGGGCAGCGGCGACCACGTCGAGCCGGACCTGTCGATCCGCGAGGTGCGGGCCGGGGACCGGTATCTGATCTGCTCGGACGGGCTGTCCGGGGTGGTCAGCCACCAGACGCTGGAAGAGACCCTGGCCGGGTACCAGGGGCCGCACGAGACGGTGCAGGAGCTGATCCAGCTCGCGCTGCGCGGCGGCGGCCCGGACAACATCACCTGCATCGTCGCCGACGTCCTGGACGTGGACGGCGGCGAGGCTGCGGCCGGGCAGTTCAACGACACCCCGGTCGTGGTCGGCGCGGTCGCCGAGAACCAGCACCAGCTGAACGACCCCAGCACGCTCCAGACTCCGGCGGCGCGCGCCGCCGAGCTGGGCCGCCGGGACGCCCAGCCCGCTCCGGGGGGCGCCTTCGGGCCGCCCGGGAGCGGGGGCCCTGAAGTCGGCGGGATGCCGCAGGGCTCGTTCGGGTCGTTCACGGACGAGGACTTCCTCAAGCCGCGGCGGCGCGGCAAGTGGCTGAAGGCGTCGCTGATCACGGTGCTGGCGCTGGGCGTGATCGGCGGTGGGCTGTACGCGGGCTACCAGTGGACGCAGACGCAGTACTTCGTCGGCGCCAAGGACGAGCATGTCGCGCTGTACCGCGGCATCAGCCAGGACCTGGCGTGGATCAAGCTGAACTCGGTCGACGAGGACCACCCCGAGATCGAACTCAAGTACCTGCCGGTGTACCAGCGCAACCAGGTCAAGGAGACCATCGCGGTCGACAACCGCAACCAGGCCGGCGAGAAGGTCACCGAGCTCGGCAAGCAGGCGCACGCCTGCCAGGCCAAGGAGCAGCGGGAGGCCGCCGAGCGCGCGGCCGCGGCCGCCAAGGGCAAGGGCGGCCAGGCCGGCAAGCCCGGTACGCCCACCGCCGGTGCCAAGCCCGGCACGGCCGACGGCAGCGGCGTGGCCGGCGCGCTGTCCACGACGGCCGGCACCACCCCCACGCCCACCCCCAGCCAGACTCCGTCCGAGGAGCAGCAGAAGCTGGAGAAGAATTGCAGCACCCAGCAGTGAGGGCGTAGGGGGCCGGAGGTTTTATGAGCAGCACAACGACCACGACGACCGTGGGCACGTTCGCCGCGCCGAGCCGCCGCAACACCGAACTGGCCCTGCTGGTCTTCGCGGTGCTGATCCCGGTGTTCGCCTACATCAACGTCGGTCTGGCGAAGGACGGTTCGGTGCCCGCGGGGGCGCTGGGCTACACACTGGGGCTGGCGTTGCTGGCGGGGGTCACGCATCTCGTGGTGCGCAAGTGGGCGCCGTACGCGGATCCGTTGATGCTGCCCATCGCGACGCTGCTGAACGGTCTGGGGCTGGTGTTCATCTGGCGGCTCGACCAGGAGCCGAAGATCAGCACCCCGCAGCTGGGCGGTGCCATGGCGCCGGGCCAGCTGATGTGGTCGACGCTGGGTGTCGCGCTCTTCCTGGGTGTGCTGGTCTTCCTCAAGGACCACCGTGTGCTGCAGCGCTACACCTACATCTCGATGGTGGTGGCGCTGGTCCTGCTGATCGCCCCGATCTTCTTCCCGGCCCGTTTCGGCGCGCGCATCTGGATCACGATCCCCGGTGTCGGTTCGCTGCAGCCCGGTGAGTTCGCGAAGATCATCATCGCGATCTTCTTCGCGGGCTATCTGATGGTGAAGCGGGACGCGCTGGCGCTGGCCAGCCGCCGCTTCATGGGCCTGTACCTCCCGCGCGGCCGGGACCTCGGGCCGATCCTGGTGATCTGGGCGCTGAGCCTGATGATCCTGGTCTTCGAGACCGACCTGGGCACCTCGCTGCTCTTCTTCGGCCTCTTCGTGATCATGCTGTACGTCGCCACCGAGCGCACCAGCTGGATCGTCTTCGGTCTGCTGCTGAGCGCCGGCGGCGCGGTCGCGGTGGCCACCTTCGAATCCCACGTCCAGGTGCGCGTCCACAACTGGCTCAACCCGCTGGAGCTGCAGAACGGCGGTGTGACGGAGACCGCGCAGTCGATGTACTCCTTCGGCTCCGGCGGCCTCATGGGGTCCGGCCTCGGGCAGGGCTACTCGCGGCTCATCGGCGGTATCGCCCCGAAGAGCGACTACATCCTCGCCACCGTCGGCGAGGAGATCGGCCTGGCCGGCCTGATGGCGATCCTGCTGCTGTACGGCCTGCTGATCGAGCGCGGCATCCGTACGGCGCTGGCCGCCCGCGACCCGTTCGGCAAGCTGCTGGCCGTCGGGCTCTCCGGCGCCTTCGCGCTGCAGGTCTTCGTCGTCGCCGGCGGTGTGACGGGCCTCATTCCGCTGACCGGTATGACGATGCCGTTCCTGGCGCAGGGTGGTTCGTCCGTGATCGCCAACTGGGCGCTGGTGGGCATCCTGCTCCGGATCAGTGACACTGCGCGCCGTCCCGCCCCTGCTCCCGCCCCGTCCACCGACGCCGAGATGACCCAGGTGGTCCGACCGTGAACAAGCCACTGCGACGGGTCGCGGTCTTCTGCGGCCTGCTCGTCCTCGCCCTGCTCGTCCGCGTGAACTGGGTGCAGTTCGTCGAGAGCGACCAGCTCAAGAACGATCCGCACAACCGCCGGGTGGCGATCGAGCGCTACAGCACGCCGCGCGGCAACATCATCGTCGACGGCAAGGCCGTCACCGGCTCGGTGACCACCGACACCGGTGACTTCAAGTACAAGCGCACGTACAAGAACGGCAAGATGTGGGCCCCGGTGACGGGCTACGCGTCGCAGGCGTTCGACTCCAACCAGCTGGAGAAGCTGAACGACGCGATCCTGACCGGCAGCGACGACCGGCTCTTCTTCAGCCGCACGGTGGACATGTTCACCGGCGGCAAGCAGAAGGGCGGGAACGTGGTGACCACCCTGGACGCCAAGGCGCAGAAGGCGGCGTTCGACGGGCTCGGGGACAAGAAGGGCGCCGTGGTGGCGCTCAACCCGGAGACCGGGGCGATCCTGGCGCTGGCCAGCACGCCGTCGTACGACCCGTCGACGTTCGCGGGGATGACGAACAAGGACGCCGAGGCGTACAACGCGCTGCTGAAGAAGAACGACCCGGACGACCCGATGCTGAACCGGGCGCTGCGGCAGACCTACCCGCCCGGCTCCACGTTCAAGGTGGTGACGGCCGCCGCGGCGCTGGAGAACGGCCTCTACACCGATGTCGACGCCAAGACCAACTCGCCGGTGCCGTACATCCTGCCGGACACCGCGCACCAGCCGCTGAACAACGAGGGCAGCATCGCCTGCGAGAACGTGTCGCTGCGGGAGGCCCTGCGGCTGTCCTGCAACACCGTCTTCGGCAAGGTCAGCGCGGACCTCGGCAACGCGAAGATGAAGGCCGAGGCGGAGAAGTTCGGCTTCAACAACGCGCGGATCGACACTCCGGTGCGGGCCGCGGAGAGCGTCTTCCCCAAGGACAACCGGCCGCAGAACGCGATGGCGGGCATCGGGCAGGCGTCGAACCGCGCCACACCGCTGCAGATGGCGATGGTCGCGTCGGCGGTCGCCAACGGCGGCAAGCTGATGAAGCCGTACATGGTCGATCAGCTGGTGGCGCCGAACCTCAACGTGGTGCAGCAGCACACGCCGCAGGAGATGAGCCGGCCGCTGAGCCCGCAGAACGCCCAGAAGCTCCAGAGCATGATGGAGACCGTGGTCAAGGAGGGCACGGGCACCAGCGCGCAGATCGACGGGGTCACCGTGGGTGGCAAGACCGGTACCGCGCAGCACGGCGAGAACAACAAGGACAATCCGTACGCCTGGTTCATCTCGTACGCGAAGACCGGCAAGGGCACCCCGGTCGCGGTGGCCGTCGTGATCGAGGGGTCGGACACCCTGCGCGGCGACATCGCCGGCGGCAAGCTCGCCGCTCCGATCGCGAAGGGCGTGATGGAGGCGGTCATCGAAGGCGAGCGGTGACGCCGGTCATGGCGACGGCGATACCGGTCACGTATCAGGTTGCGGCTCCGGTCCGGTGCGGTACGGCGTGCCGGGTACGGTATGCCCGGACAGCACACCGCCGGACCACACACGGGTGCGGTCGGGACTGACGGAGAGGGCTGGAGAAGCTTATGGAAGAGCCGCGTCGCCTCGGCGGCCGGTACGAGCTGGGCTCGGTGCTCGGCCGTGGTGGCATGGCGGAGGTCTACCTCGCGCATGACACCCGCCTGGGCCGCACCGTGGCGGTGAAGACCCTGCGGGCGGACCTCGCCCGCGATCCGTCCTTCCAGGCCCGGTTCCGCCGTGAGGCCCAGTCGGCCGCCTCGCTGAACCACCCGTCCATCGTCGCGGTCTACGACACCGGCGAGGACTACGTCGACGGGGTGTCGATCCCGTACATCGTCATGGAGTACGTGGACGGGTCCACGCTCCGTGAGCTGCTGCACTCCGGGCGGAAGCTGCTGCCGGAGCGGTCGCTGGAGATGACGATCGGTGTGCTCCAGGCCCTGGAGTACTCGCACCGCGCCGGGATCGTGCACCGCGACATCAAGCCGGCCAACGTGATGCTGACCCGTACCGGCCAGGTCAAGGTGATGGACTTCGGCATCGCCCGGGCCATGGGCGACGCCGGGATGACCATGACGCAGACCGCCGCGGTGATCGGTACCGCCCAGTACCTGTCGCCGGAGCAGGCCAAGGGCGAGCAGGTCGACGCCCGCTCCGACCTGTATTCGACGGGCTGTCTGCTCTACGAGCTACTGACGGTACGGCCGCCGTTCGTCGGGGACTCCCCGGTCGCGGTGGCCTACCAGCATGTGCGGGAGGAGCCGCAGCCGCCGAGCACCTTCGATCCGGAGATCTCCCCGGAGATGGACGCGATCGTCCTCAAGGCACTGGTCAAGGACCCGGACTACCGCTATCAGTCGGCGGACGAGATGCGGGCCGACATCGAGGCGGCGCTGGACGGCCAGCCGGTCGCGGCGACCGCCGCACTGGGCGCGGTCGGCTACGGCGAGCAGGACCAGCCGACGACGATGCTGCGGGCGCAGCAGGACCCGGGCGGCCCGAAGACGGCGATGCTGCCGCCGATGAACCCGGACGACGGGGCCTACGGCTACGAGGACCGCGGCGACCGGCGGCGCGGCGGCGGCCAGAAGAAGAGCAACGTCTCGACGATCCTGCTGGTGCTGGCGGCGATCCTGGTCCTGGTCGGTGCGATCTTCATCGGCAAGGCGATGTTCAGCAACAGCAACAAGAGCAACTCCGTCACGGTGCCCAACCTCGTCGGCAAGACGCTGCAGGAGGCGAAGTCCTACGGCGAGAACAGCTCCTTCAAGGTCGTCAAGAACGGCAGCAAGCAGTGTGACAACGCCAAGAAGGGGCAGATCACCGAGCAGGATCCGGCGGACGGCGGCAAGCTCGACAAGGGCGGCACGGTCAAGGTGACGATGTGCTCGGGCGCGGTGACGGTGTCCGTGCCCGATGTGCAGGGCATGCAGTTCGAGGCCGCGCAGCAGGAGCTCAACAGCAAGGGCTTCAAGAACGTCACCAAGGTGGAAAAGGAGTCCGACCGGACGGAGGGCGTCGTCATGGGGCAGGACCCCAAGGCGGCATCCCAGGCGGCCAAGGACACCCAGATCACGCTGACGGTGGCCAAGGCGGCGCCGAAGGCGACGGTTCCGGACGTCACGGGACAGGACTACAACGCGGCGAAGAAGCAGTTGGAGGACCAAGGCTTCCACGTCAACCCGACCTATCAGAATGTGCCCGACCCGGCGCAGAACGGAAAGGTCATCCAGCAGTCCCCGACCGGGAACAGCCAGGTGGCCGAGAGCTCGACGATCACGCTGACGGTCGGCAAGGCCGCGCAGGCGCAGGTCCCGGAGGTACGGGGCAAGAAGGTCAAGGACGCCAAGCAGATCCTGCAGCAGGCCGGCTTCACCAGCATCCAGTTCGCGGGCGGCAGTTCGCAGGACGACAACGCCATGGTCGTGAACCAGGACCCGCCGCCGGGGACCCAGGGCGACCCCGCGTCGACCACCGTGAACCTGACCACCGTGGGTGGCGACAACGGCGACAACAGCGGAGGCATCTTCGGCGGGCCGTTCGGCTGGGGGAAGAAACACTAGCCCGGTGCGACCTGCATAAAGTGGAGCTCCCGCGTCCCTAGGAAGGGACGCGGGAGCTCCACTTTATGCAGGTCGCACCGGGGGCCCAAGTGGCTGCTTTCAGTTCTGGAGAGTAATCTCTTGACGAAGACAACCTTACGAGGCTCTTAGAGCGCCCCGATCAAGGCAACCAAAAGGGGATCAGCAAGTTAGCAGAGGCTCTGAACTCGACGCCCAAGACCAAGAGCCTGCCTATCCCTGATGTCACTTATGCTTCAAAGCAAGTGACCACGCGGCAGACTTGCTGTGAAGGTTATCACCAGGCTTTAGCTGGTAACTCATACCCGTGCAATTCTTACCCTTGTAAACCACCACCCAATAAGCCTGCCAGGGTTCCTCATAGCCAATCAGCCCGTTCACCTGAGCAGAACGGATCGGATGGGAGGTGTTGTAGCATTCACCGTGCCACGAATTCGGCCCAAAGGATGTTTCCCCCTTCGAATGCCCATAATACTCGTCGGAATACAGACAGAGCATTGGCGTTCCGCAGTCGCCCGAAGCCTGAGCAGGCGAAGCCAGAACCGGAATCGAAAGCGCCGCAACTGAAGCTATTACAAGTCCAGTTCGAGCAGCCTTCCACTTCATCAAGTACAGCCCCTTTACTATCCCCTGAAACAAAGAATGACTTGAACGCCCAAGACCAGCTCGTAAATCTCAACCACGAGAGATCATCGACACTGCAAACGAGGATCGCACGTATGCTCGAATATGTCCATCCCGCCCCTCTCATTCAAGCCAGGTACGCTTTCCATCTCGCGCACACTAGCCATTTTTGGTAAAATTTTCTATTTGACTGTAATTCCCTCAAATTTCGGACTAATGCCCCGAAGGGGCGGCCGGCACAGGGAATGGGCGCCGCCGGTATTCCGAGATTCGAATGAGAGCCGGCACGCCCCCACCCAGTGGGCAGCGAGAACGGCGGAACTGCAACCCCGATGTGCGGAGAAAACGCGAGCCCCGGAAGTATCTGCTCGCGAAGGCACCCCAGGGGAACCCGACCACAGCGCCCGACCGCGGGCCCGTTCTTGTCCCGCCTGTCCCACCGCACCACCGGCGCACACCGTGCACAAGACGTGCGCACCACGCTCGAGCCACTGGTACGTATGTGTGTGCCGGAGGGACCCCATGTCACGCACTGCGATAAGGCGGCCAGGTGGGACGCACATCTCGCTGATCATCGGACCAGCCGCATTCTGGGATCTGACCCGCTCCGTGCTCGCGGTCGCCCGCGACCGCGTCCGGGAGGCGAGTGATCGGGAATAGATGCTGACCAAGAACAGCCTACGAGCGCTTGATCAGCAGCCACTCGCATACCGCATCGACGCCTGCTCCAAGCGCCAACTGGACCAGCTGGGCTACTGAGACTTTCGGTTCGGGGCGACGTGATGGCGAAGCTGGGATCAGTTCGGCCTCGGCGATGAATCCGTCGAGCAGGCTGGGTTGGTACTGCATTCGATTCAGGCATGTGCGGGCCAGTGCGGCGCGATCTTCGATGCTGCACGGGGCCAGGTTGCCCAGGCTGTGACGTCGGTGCGGCGCTGGCTTTCTCCACCGGCGGCTGGTTGACATTCGTATCCGCTGTCCGGTGTGGAGAGTTCTCTGTCTAAGCCAATTCGCGAGCCCCTCGGATCGTCGGCCTCCATCGCCTCACACTGGGGGCCGCCGCCACGTCCGCGTGCGGCAGCTCTCCGGCCTACAAGGCAGCACGAATCTCATTGCATTACAGCGGTGTCCCGACGGCGCTTAAAGGGCACACTGGAGGTTCTCGTGGACCGGCGCGGGCTGGATACGGAAAACCAGGACCTGACGGTTGGCCTAGCGGAGTTCGACGGGCGGCGTACGGTCGGCGTCGACCTTCTGGGTGCGGACCAGTTCGCCCCAGACGACGTAGCGGTACTCCGAGGTGAAGACCGGGGTGCAGGTGGTGAGGGTGATGTAGCGGCCGGCCTTGTGCTTGCCGGATTCGGCCGGGATCTTTTCGAGAACCTTCACGTTGTACTTCGAGGTCTGCGGCAGCGTCGCGTAGACCTTGTAGACGTACCAGGTGTCCTTGGTCTCGAAGACGATCGGGTCGCCGGCCTTGAGCTTGTCGATGTTGTGGAACTTCGCGCCGTGGCCGTCACGGTGGGCGGCGAGGGCGAAGTTGCCCTGCGGGTCCTGCGGCAGACCGGACTTGACGGGCTTGGTGTAGTAGCCGGCCACGCCCTCGTTGAGGATGTCGCTGTCGGTGCCCTTCTTGACCAGCACCTCGCCGTTGTTCATCGCCGGGACGTGCAGGAAGCCGATGCCGTCCTTGGTGTCCAGCTCCCCCGGCCCCTTGGGTCCCGGTGGCGTCGCCGCCCAGTGCTTGCGGATCTGGTCGCTCTGCTTGTGCGACTCGCGGTCGGCGAGGACGTTGGTCCACCACAGCGAGTAGACGACGAACAGGCCCATGATCAGGCCGGCGGTGATGAGGAGTTCACCGATGACGCTGACGACGGAGGCGAAGGTGCGCCACCCCCGGCGCGGCTCCGGTGACATCGCGGGCCGGTCGAGTTCCTCGTCGATTCCGCTGGCAGTCACCGCGTAGCTCCCCTTCAGTCGTCCGCTCAGCCGGCGAGCGCTTCCGGTTTGCCCTTGCTCCGCGGCCGCTCGTCGACCATCTTGCCCCAGACGATCAGCCGATAGGTACTGGTGAACTCGGGGGTGCAGGTGGTCAGGGTGATGTAGCGCCCCGGCCTGGTGAATCCCGAGCCGGGCGGCACCGGGTTGATCACGCTGGTGTTGCTGGGCGAGGTCTGCGGAAGGACGCTCTCCATCTCGTAGGTGTAGTAGGCGCTCTGCGTCTCCACGACGATCTTGTCGCCCTTGGTGAGGCGGTTGATGTAGCGGAACGGCTCGCCGTGGGTGTTGCGGTGCGCGGCGACGGCGAAGTTGCCGGTCTTGTCCCAGGGCATTGCGGTCTTGATGCCGCTGGCAGGGCCGTAGTGGCCGATCATGCCGTGGTCGAGGACGGAGTGCTTGTCGATGCCTTCGGCGATCGGGGCCTTCACATCCAGCTTGGGGATGTACATGATGCCGAAGCGCTCGCCCTCGGCGAGGTTCTTCTTCTCGCCGCCGCCCTTGTCCCACTGCTGCTGGAGGTTCTTGGTGGCGCCGCCGGCCTCCTCGTCGGCCATGACGTTGGTCCACCACAGTTGGTAGGTGACGAAGAGCAGCATCAACACGCCGAGGGTGATGAACACTTCGCCCAGCGCGCGGCTGGCGATCAGGCCGGGGCTGTCCTTGGCGGCGCGCTGGGCCCGGCGGGCCTCGACGCGGGTCATGGGGGCCTTGGGCGTCTCGGCCGGCGCAGCCAAGGCCGAGGCGGCGCGGGAGCCATGGCGGCCGTGGCGGCCACCGCGTTTGGCGGCGGCCTGGGCGGCCTTGCGGCGGGCCGCGCGGCCGCCCGTCGCCGGAAGCGCCGTGGTTTCACGTGAAACGGCGGTGGCGGCGTCGGTTTCACGTGAAACGGTGCCGCTGGTTTCACGTGAAACGGTGCCCCCGCCGTGCTGTTCGGCCTGGCGCAGCGCCATGGTCTCGTTGTCCGGCCGCGACGGAGTCTCGGCCGGCGCGGACCGGGCGGGCCGAACGGACCGCGGCGGAAGCAGGGGCTGGATCGTGGGGAGGGGCGCGGTCAGGGCCTCCGGGACGCCGTGCGGGCCGGGTATGCGTTCGGCGGGCGGGGCGTATCTGCCGTGGCCGAGGCCGCCGTTCACCTGGCTGTAGGCGTCGGCTTCGGGGGCGTGGGGGCGGGCGGGCCGGGGCGGGGGGACCGCGTCCCCGGGGCCGGGCTTGCGGTGCCGTGCCGGGCGCCGCGGCGCGGTGTGCGGCGCGGGGCGGGGGGACGCCGAGGGGTCCTGGCGGGGCCGGAACCACGGCGAGCCCTCGGCCGTGACTCCCCCGCCGGTGCCGGCGGTCGGCGTTTCCTGCGGGTAGGGGCCCGCGCCCGGGTGGTGCCCGGGGGCGCGGCCGGGCAGGGGGTCGTTCAGCGGGTCGTCGAGCCGCTGAACCGCCGTCTCCAGCGCGTCGGACCGTTCGTACGGGGTGTCCGCCGCGTACGGCTCGTGCGGAGCGTACGGCTGGTCGTCGTACGGCTCGTGGGGCCGTCCGTCGCGCTCGGGGCGCAGCGCGGTCACGCGCCGGCCTTGCCGACCACCGGGGCAAGCCCCGCCGAACGCTCCACCGCCTCCTTGTCGCCGCACTCCACCAGCCAGTTGGCCAGCATCCGGTGTCCCCATTCCGTCAGGACCGACTCGGGGTGGAACTGCACGCCCTCGACGGGGAGTTCGCGGTGCCGCAGGCCCATGATGATCCGGCCGCCGGGGGCGTCGTCGGCCTCCGTCCAGGCGGTGACGGCCAGTTCCTCGGGGACGGTGTCCGGTTCGACGGCCAGGGAGTGGTAGCGGGTGGCGGTGAACGGCGAGGGCAGTCCGGCGAAGACGCCGGCGCCTTCGTGGAGGACGGGCGAGGTCTTGCCGTGCAGCAGTTCGGGGGCCCGGTCCACCACCCCGCCGTAGGCGACCGCCATCGACTGGAGGCCCAGGCAGACGCCGAACACCGGGACACCGGTGGCGGCGCAGTGCCGGACCATGTCGACACAGACCCCGGCCTGCTCGGGCGTCCCGGGCCCCGGGGAGAGCAGCACCCCGTCGAAGCCGTCCTGCGCGTGGCGGGGGGCGACCTCGTCGTTGCGCAGCACCTCGCAGCTGGCACCGAGCTGGTAGAGGTACTGGACGAGGTTGAAGACGAAGCTGTCGTAGTTGTCGACGACGAGAATCCGTGCGGTCATCGGGTGGCTGCCATCCCTTGGTCGACAGTGACGTCATTGAAGGGCAGCAGGGGCTCCGCCCACGGAAAGACCCACTGGAAGAGCACGAAGACCACCGCCAGCGCGAGCACCACGGAAATCAGCGCCTTCACCCACGTGTTGCCCGGCAGATGCCGCCAGATCCAGCCGTACATGCTGTCGCTGTCCCCTTGCCGATGCCGTTGACGATGTCGATTGCGACACCAGAGTAAAGGGAGAGGGTGCGGGCAGGTGGGTCAGCCGGCCAAAGCCGAGGGCCTTCCTTGTGTGACGGGTTGGGTGGAATCGAGGTGTGCCCAGGCGATCAGCCGGTGGCTGTGGCCCCACTCCGGTTCGCAGGTGGTCAGGGTGAGATAGCGGCCGGGGCCGGTGAAGCCGGATTCCCGCGGTACGGGGTCGATCACGCCGATGTCGGTGGGGAGCGTGGTGAAGGGCCGGTTGTCGATGCGGTAGGTGAACCACGTCGTGCCGTCGGTGAGGACCACGGCGTCCCCGGGGCGCAGGCGGGGGAAGTCCTTGAAGGGGTCGCCGTAGGTGCGACGGTGGCCGGCCACGGCGAAGTTGCCGGTCGCGCCGAGGCGGGCGGTGCGGTCGTAGTGGCCCAGGCCGCGCTGGAGGACGTCGGTGCCGGTGCCCTCCAGGACGGGCTTGGCCCAGTCCGGGCCGAGGCGGGGGATGTACATCACGGCGAACGAGCGGCCCGGCTCGTAGCGGCGGGGCGGGGCGGTGGGTGCCGGGCCGGGGGTGCCGGGGGCCGGGGTGCCGGCCGCGGCGGCCGGACCGGTGGACCACTGGTGCTGGAGGCGGTCGATCTCGCCGTCCATCGCGCTGTCCGCCCGGACGCCGGTCCAGTAGAGGAGGTAGACCACGAAGAGGACGATCAGTGTGCCGGCCGTGAGGCAGATCTCGCTGGCCGTCCGCACGATCCACCGCACCGTCATCGGGCCGCCCCTCCCCGCCGGCCCGCGGGTGCGGGCTACGGCTTCACAGGCTGTGCGTAGTGGAGATCCACTGTGCCGGAGTAGCCGGGAAGAGTCACCGCCTCGTGCTGGTCGACTTTCCAGCCGAGCCCGTAGGCGTTGACGTACTGGAGGTAGTTCTGGATGGCGAGGGAGGCGGTGAGCGCGCGGTTGAGCGCGTCCCGGTCGCCGACCGCGGTGATCCTGTACGGCGGGGAGTAGACCTGGCCCTGGAGGATCAGGGTGTTGCCGACGCAGCGGACCGCGCTGGTGGAGATCAGCCGCTGGTCCATGACCTTGATGCCCTTGGCGCCGCCGTTCCACAGGGCGTTCACCACGGCCTGGAGGTCCTGCTGGTGGATGACGAGGTCGTTGGGCTGGGGTTCGGGGATGCCGGGGATCTTGGCGGTGGCGTTCGGCGGGGCGTCGGTGAGGGTGACCGTCAGGCCGGGGCCGGACAGCGGCTTGGTGCCGGCGTTCTGCTCCAGTGCCTTGAGCCTGGCCTCCGCCGCGCCGGAGGGGCGGGTGTCGCGGCGGGCCAGGGCGTCGACCTCCGCGCGCAGGCCGGCCATCCGCTCGTCCTGGACGCCGTTCTTGTGGCTGCGTTCCTGGATGAGGTCGGACAGGCGCAGCATCGAGTCGTCGGAGCGGAGGTTGGTGCCGCGGGCGGTGTCGAAGCTCAGCCAGAACATCAGGCCGGCGAGGGCGAAGACGAGGAGGGTGAGGAGCCGGACGGGCCGCAGCCGGAGGCGGGAAGGGCGCCCGGGGGAGCCGGCGGAAGTGCTCAACGTACCCTTACTCCTTACGACGCCGCGGAAGCACTACGCTAACGGACGCCTGGGAAGGAAATCCGTTCCCCTCGTGTCCGTACCCTGGCTCCCGCCCCGTAGCGCCCCGCCCGGCGGGGGAGACCGCCCGCTCGCCGTGGAGAGCGGGGGAGCAGCACATCGACAGGAGAGTTCCTCGTGCCGAAGTCACGGATCCGTAAGAAGGACGACTTCACGCCGCCGCCGGCGAAGTCCACCAACCTGAAGATGAACTCGGGTCGTGGCTGGGTCGCGCCGCTGATGCTGGCGATGTTCGTGATCGGGCTGGCGTGGATCGTGCTGTTCTATGTGTCCGAGGGCGATCTGCCGATCAAGGCGATGGGCAACTGGAACATCGTGTGCGGCTTCGGCTTCATCGCGGTCGGGTTCGGCGTCTCCACACAGTGGAAGTAGCGCGGGACGCGCTCCCGAGGGCGGCACAAGCCCTGCCCAAGGCCATCCACACAGTTATCCACAGCCGGGGAAAACTTCAGAAGATCTGTGGATAACCTTCGGGAGGTTGACGCCGGTGTGACTGGCGGCACCTCCCGCAAAGGCCCTCCGCCCCCGTCTCTTCCTGCGGAAACGCCGTTCTACGAGGCGCCGGGGCGGACGTCCGCACAGCATGCACAAGATCCTTCACGGACTGTGGACAACGCGCGCGCCGAGCGCCTCAGCCGGTCAGCTGAAGGGTCCGTACCCACACCGTCGCGACGATCGCCAACAGGACCACCACGCACGTCCCGACGTGCACCAGCGTCCGGCGGTCGCGCGGCGCGTGCACCATCCCGAACGCCACCGCGGCGCCCACGACCAGGCCGCCGACGTGCGCCTGCCAGGCGATGTTCGGCCACAGGAACGTGAAGGCCAGGTTGAGGCCGAGCAGGATCAGCACCGGCTTCATGTCGTAGCGCAGCCGGCGCATCAGCACCGCCGTGGCGCCCATCAGCCCGAAGATCGCGCCGGACGCGCCGAGCGAGGGCTGGTTCTGCGCCGCGAGCAGGTAGGTCAGGGCACTGCCGCCCAGACCGGCGAGCAGATAGAGCACGGTGAAGCGGAGCCGGCCGAGCGCCGCCTCCATCGGCGGGCCCAGCCACCACAGCGAGAGCAGGTTGAAGCCGATGTGCGCGATCTGCTGGTGCAGGAAGACCGCGGTCAGCAGGCGGTACCACTCGCCGTGGGCGACCCCGACGAGCTGGTAGCGGGCGGGGTCGACGGCCAGACTGATCATGTCGAACCGGCCGGGCAACGGGCTCGCGTCGCCGCCGGTCGCCAGGACCGCGATGAAGACGGCGACGTTGAGGCCCAGCAGGATCTTGGTGATCAGCCGGGGGTCGGCGGTGAGCGTGCCGCCCGCTGTCGTGCGCGGCGCGCCGGCCTGCGGGGCCGGGCCGCTGCCGCCGCCGGTGCGGACGCAGTCCGGGCACTGGAAGCCGACCGAGGCGCTGATCATGCACTCCGGGCAGATCGGCCGGTCGCAGCGGGTGCAGCGGACGCCGGTGGGGCGGTCCGGGTGGTTCCGGCAGGTGGGCAGGCCGTCGTGGCCGTGCGCCTGCTGCGGCTCCTGCGGGCTGCCTGGCTGGTCCATCGGTCCCCTAAAAGTCCCTACGACGAGCTTCGCGCCCCGCCCTCCCGTCGCCCGGCCACCGCCCCACAACGAGCTTCGCGCCCCGTCTCTCTATCATCTACGACCGGACGGGGCGCGATGGTTCCCCGGAGCGGGCCGGGGAACGCGACCCGGGTCAGCGGGTCTCGATCACCACGGACTCGATGACGACGTCCTGGACCGGACGGTCGGTGCGCGGGTTGGTCTGGGTCTCCGCGATGGCGTCCACGACCTTCTTGCTGGCCTCGTTGGTGACCTCACCGAAGATGGTGTGCTTGCCGGTCAGCCAGGCCGTCGGGGAGACGGTGATGAAGAACTGCGAGCCGTTGGTGCCCGGGCCGGCGTTGGCCATGGCCAGCAGGTACGGCTTGTTGAACGCCAGGTCGGGGTGGAACTCGTCGGCGAACTGGTAGCCGGGGCCGCCGGTGCCGTTGCCCAGCGGGTCACCGCCCTGCAGCATGAAACCGCTGATCACGCGGTGGAAGACGGTGCCGTCGTAGAGGGGTGCCTGCGTCGGCTGGCCGGTCTTCGGGTCGGTCCACTGCCGCTCGCCCTTGGCAAGCTCGACGAAGTTCTTGACCGTCTTGGGGGCGTGGTTCGGCAGAAGCCGGAGTTCGATGTCGCCCTGGTTGGTCTTCAGGGTGGCGTAGAGCTGCTCAGCCACGATCTACCTTCCATAAGTCTTCACTGACGATCCCCGATCCTCGCATGAAGCGGCCACCGGGTGTCGGGCCGCCACCTCTTCTTGCGGTTCGTACTGATTTCCCGCGCATGCCGCGGCACCCCGTGGCATGGTCGTCACAAGGCTCCGGAAAGTCCCCGATGCCCCGGATGCCCGCTCGCAGGTGCCGTGCGGGCAGGGAGCGGGCATGCTCGTCATTCGGGTGGACAGGCGACACAGCAGAGGTGGGGGAGCAGCCCCCAGACCCGGACCCCACCGAGGAGGAGGATCCCCGTGACCCGCAAGGACAGCGTGCGCGCCGCGACCCATTCCGCCAAGGACGGCGTGCGGCACGCAGCGGAGGTGGTGGCTCCCTACGCCGGTACGGCCAAGGACACCGCTGTCCACTACTCCCACGAGGCGTGTGCCCGGCTGGCCCCCAAGGTCGCCGAGGCGGCCCACCAGGCCCGTGCCCAGTACGACGCCCGTCTGCACCCGCGGATCGAGCACGCCCGCGGCGCACTGCCGCCCAAGGTGGACGCGGTGGCGACCCGGGCCGCCCGCCGCACCCGCAAGGCCGCCCGGCAGGCCGCCGACTACACCGCCCCGCGACTGGAGAACGCCGTGGTCAGCGCCCGGGCGGCGGCCGAGCCGGTACGCGAGGAGGCGCTGGCCCGGGGCAGTGCGGCGCTGGCGGTGCTGCGCGGGCAGGTGACGGCCGAGGAGATCGAGAAGCTGCACCGGAAGCAGTGCCGCCGGGCGGCGTGCGGCAAGGCCGCCCGCCGGCTGGCGCTGCTGGGCGTCGTGGTGGCCGGCGCGGTCGCCGCCTGGAAGTGGTGGGACAAGCAGGCCAACCCGGACTGGCTGGTCGAGCCGCCGGCGCCCACCGAGGTCGGCGACCGCGGCCACCTGAGCGCCGTCGACGGCAGCCAGGGCACCCCGCTCGACCCCGAGGTCCAGGCCAAGCAGGCCGAGGCCGAGGCCGACTCCGACAAGCGGCGCAGCGGCGGCAACAGCGCCTGATCCCGCTGACGTACCGCCGACGGGCCGCGCACCGCACCGGGGCGCGGCCCCGCCCGTACGGGGCCCCGAGGGGCCGTGGACGGCCGGGAGCGCCGTGGACGCCCCGGGGGCCGGTCAGGACACCTCGGCCCGGGTCTCCTCCCCGGCCAGCGGGTCGGCGCGCCGGGCCAGGTCGAGGAGGGCGTGCAGGGACCGTTCGGCGAGGCCGAGACGGGGGCGCCACTGGGCGACGATGCTGACCGGGCGGATCGGCTCGGCGAGCCGGAGGGTGACGAGGTCGCCCTGCTCCAGCTCCCGGGCGACCGCCAGCCACGGCAGCAGCGTGACGCCGTGGCCGTGCGCGGTCAGCCGGAGCAGCGCGGAGAGCGAGCCGGTGACCTGCGCCGTGTGCGCTCCGGCGAGGAGGTCCCGGCCCAGCCGGTCCACCAGCATTTCGGAGGTGCAGCCCCGTTCGGCGACCAGGAACACGCAATCCAGGAGCCGATCCGGCGTCACCCGCTCCTCTTTGGCCAGCGGGTGGCCCGGGCCCACCACCAGGACCGTGCGGTCCCGGCCGACGACGGTGTGCGGGCCGAGTGTCCGCCCCCCGTTGTCGTACTGGAACGCCACATCCAACTCGCCCTCGCCGAAGGCCCGTTGCACGAGGGCGCGGTTGCCGACCGTCAGCTCGACGTCGGCGCCGGTGCCGGGCCCGGCCGCGCCGTACTCCAGGGCCGCCAGCACCTCCGGCATCCAGCCGTGCGCCAGCGACTCCTGGGCGCCGATCCGCAGCCGGGGGCGGTCGCCGCGGGCGGCCCGCCGCATCCGCTCCTCCAGCTCCAGGGCCTCGCGGGCGTGCGGCAGCAGCCGGCGGCCGGCGTCGGTGAGGGTGGCGCCGGTGCCGGCGCGCACCAGGACCGCCGCGTCCAGCTCCGCCTCCAGCCGCTTGAGCTGGGCGCTCACGCTGGACTGGGCATAGCCCAACTCCTGGGCGGCGGCGGAGATTCCGCCGTGGTCGGCGACGGCGACGAAGGCGCGAAGATAGCGGGAGTCCACGCGCCAAGGATGCCACCGGGCATCGGAGTTTCCGATGGGGATATCGGAAGTGCGGCGTCGCCGACGGGGCCGCTTCCGGGCGACCGTGCCGCCATGACCACCGACACCGTCGCGCCGGCCGCCGGCGCCACCTCGCCGGCACCCGCCCGGTCCCGGCTCGCGTTCGCCGGGATCGCCGCCGGCAATCTGCTCGTCCTCCTCGACACCACCATCCTCAACGTCGCCCTGCCCGACCTGCGGCGTTCCCTGCACCCGGCCGCCGCCGCGCTGCCCTGGGCGGTCGACGCCTACACCGTGGTCTTCGCCGGACTGCTGCTCGCCGCCGGGGTGTTCGCCGACCGGTGGGGCGCCCGCCGGATGTACACCTGGTCGCTGGCCGGCTTCGCGGTGCTGTCCGTGCTCTGCGCCGCGGCGCCCGCCGCCGGCCCGCTGATCGCCGGGCGGGCGCTGCTGGGGGCGGCCGGCGCCGGCCTGGTGCCTGCCTCGTTGGCGCTGCTCATCGCCCTCTATCCCGACCCCGCGCGGCGCACCCGGGCGATCGGCGCCTGGGCCGCGCTGAGCGGGCTGGGCGCGGCGGCCGGCCCGGTGCTGGGCGGCGCTCTGGTCGAACTCGGCGGCTGGCGGCTGGTGTTCCTGGTGAACCCGCCGATCGCGCTGGCCGCGCTGCTGCTCGCCCGCCGGCTCCCGGCGCCGCCTGCCCGCGCCACCGGCGGCACGCCGCGCGCCCTGGACCGGGCCGGGCTGCTGCTGTCCACCGGCGCGCTCGGCGCCCTCACCTTCGGCCTGGTCGAGGCCGGCATCGAGGGCTGGTCCGCGCCGTCCGCCTGGGCGCCGGTCGCGGCCGCGGTGCTCGCCCTCGCCGCGCTGGCCGCCGTGGAGCGCCGGGCCGCGGCGCCCGTACTGGCGCCGGCGCTGCTCGCCCTCCCCCGGGTCCGGGCCGCCCTGCTGGCCGCCGCGGTGTCCTGCTTCGCCTACTTCGGCGGGATGTACCTGCTCGCCCTGTGGCTGCAGCGCACCTACGCGCTCGCGCCGCTCGACGCCGGGCTGGCGTCGCTGCCGCTCACCTTCCCGGTGTGCGTGATGCCGTTCTTCACCGGGCGGCTGGTCGCCCGGCACGGCGCCCGCCCGGTGCTGCTGGCCGGGATGACGGCCACCGCGCTGGCCGGGGCGCTGCTGCTGCTCGCCGGCGGCCGGCCGCCGCTGCCCCTGCTCCTGGCGGCCGAACTGGCGCTGGCCGCCGCGGGCACCCTGTCCATCCCCGGCGCCGCCGCCGCGGTGGCCGTCGCCGCACCGCCGGAGCTGACCGCCACCGCACAGGGCGCCCTCAACGGCATCCGGCAGGCCGGTGCGGCACTCGGGGTCGCCGTGCTGGGCACCCTGGGCGGGCTGCCGCACGCGGGCGGGGTGCTGCTGGTCGCCGGGCTCGCAGCCGCCGCACTGATCTTCCGCGCGGGCGCCCCGAGCCGCGGGTGACGGCGGCCGGTGCGGCGGCGTCCCGCAAGACGTCGCCTTGGTCCGACGAGCTCCCGACGACGGCCGAACCCTGCTTCAGCCGACGCCGACAGTAGCCATGGCCTCACCAGCACGTTCGGGCTCCGCGCGGCACGACGGGGGCAGCCGCGCGAAGAGCCGACCACACTCGGCCGAGGTGTAGGACCGGTTGCGATACAGGGGGCTGTGGACAGCGCCGACAGCGACGCACTGCGTCCTCCAGAGACTCGAGCGATACCTCATCGCGATCGCCGGCCTTGAACGCGACGTCGCACAGCGCCTTGTCGATGCCGACGGCCTGCATCTTGGCCCGCACGCGGGCGTCTTCGGGAGCCCCCCGCTCCGTCCGCGGCCTTCAGGTCGAACAACGGCTTACGAGCATCATGAGCCAGTGGCATCAGACTGCGGTAGTTACGCAGCGTTGCAATGCGATACCGATCGTCGTCACGCGATGGCGGTTGCTCCCCGCGGAAGCGGAATACACCCACGGGATTCGCTGCAACCAGCGCTCATACGCTTTGACTGGCCTGTCAAGGCGCATCTCCGGCTGCCGATGGGCGAGCAGCGTCGGCAACGCCTTTGGAGCAACGATCGAGCCGGGTCGGCCGGGCGATCCGCCAGCGGATCTCGAACCCGCCTCTAACGCGCGCCCCGATGCTGCTGCCATGACACCTCCGATCAGCATCACCGACCTGGTCTGCTGCGGCGTCGTGGCCGGAGTGCTGTTCGCGGTCGCGCTCGGCGCCGTCCCGGCGTTCCTCGCCATGCCCCCCGCGGGCCATGTGCCGGTGCACCAGCTGGTGGGCGCGGCACTTCGACAAGATCATGCCGCCCCTCATGCTGTGCAGCGTGGCCGGCGACGTCGCCCTGGCCGTAACGAACCCCGGGACGCAGGGCCGCCATTTCGCCGGCGCGCCGCTGCTGGCCGAGGTGTCGGTGGTCGCCCAGTTCGGCGACGTCCGATCAACCGCAGGGTCAACGCGCTCCCCCATCGACTCGCCTGCCGGCTGGCAGGTCCCCCGACCGCGCGGGCGGAACCTCCGTCGCTGCGCACCGCCTTGGCGTTACTGGCCGCGCCGGCCAACGCCTGCGCCGCCGTCCTCTAAGGGGACCTGCATCCACACACGGCCTCTGCCCATCACGGCCGACAGGGGCACACAGGAACCCGGCCACCGGCGCGGCGCGCACCGCCTCCGCGACGGACCGAGGAGCCGGAGGGGCCGGGCGTGACCCCTGGTCGGCCTCACCATGCCGCTGGTCACCGAGGGCGGCTCGGAGTACACCGCCGCCGAGTGCCGGCAGTGGCGGTCCGACGCGGGCTGCCAGGACGTCTCCACCCGGTCACTCGGCCCCACCAACACCCTGATCACCGCCGTCGCCGATGAGGCCCGTCGGACGGCGGGCCCACCGAACCCACGAGGAATCCAAGTGCCAGCTCAGACCATCGCGTTCCCCACCAACCGCCCCATCAGCCGCCGAGGGGCGTTGGCCGGTATCGGCGCGGCCGTTCTCGGGATCGCCGTGAGCCGCGTTCCCGCCGCGCACGCCGCCAACTTCCCGTCGGGCGATCCGCGCAATCGCTTCGTCGACGTGGCCGGCGCCTTCAACGTCAGGGACGTCGGAGGCTGGAAGGCCGCCGGCGGCACGATCGCGCCGCGCGTCTTTTACCGCGGCGGCACGCTCGGCCAGGTCAGCGACACCGGCCTCGCCCAGCTCTCCGCCCTCAAGCTGGCCGCGAACGTGAACTTCCTCAGCCGCGACGAGGTGGAGAAGTCCAAGCCCGACCGGCTCCCCAAGGGAGTGCGGACCATTTCGGCACCCGTCGAGAACCCCGGGGGCAGCAACAGCCACGCCGGCGGCTTCGACACCTCCAAGCCCGACCCGGGCGTGCTGGCCAAGTTCCGTGACTACGTCACGGACAAGGGGGCGCAGGCATCCTTCGGTCTCGCCGTCCGCGAGATCGCGACGCTCGACGGCAAGCCGTTCTACCTGCACTGCAACTCCGGTACCTACCGCACAGGTTGGGCCGCTGCCGTGCTGATGACGATCCTGGGAGTCGACCGTGACCAGGTGAACGAGGAGTTCCTGCTGAGCAATCTCCCCTTCGGCGCCACCTACGCCTGGACCGAGTACCTGGACGCCGCCTTCGATCAGGTCGACAAGTCCTTCGGCTCGTTCGACGGCTATCTCACCAAGGGCCTGGGCGTCGGCGACGCGCACCGTGGCCGCCTCCGCAAGGCGCTGCTGGCCTGACCTGCGCGCAACGGCTCCTGGGGAAGGGCGCGCTTCGGCGCCCTTCCCCAGCTCTTCCCTCACTTGACGGAATCCCGAGGCTGACGGCCCGACCAGCAGGGAGCCCGCGCAGGCGGCCAGGAAGACCCGCACCGCGTCCAGGCCGTGCCGACGGAGGAACCGCCACAGCCGGCGTATCCGTCAGCCACGCCGGGCGGACTGCCCCTCAGCCGCCGGCCGCGGCCTCCGCCCTGGCCGGCGCCGCCTTGAGCAGCCCGGTCCGGCGGGCCCGCGCGGTGGCGGCCGCCCGCGCCCGCATCGTGGCCAGCAACGGCCTGCCCAGCACCCGACTGACCAACGCGAGACTGATCAGTGCGGCCAGGGTCGGCAGCGGGGAGACCACCACCGCCACGCTCAGCGGCGTGGTGTAGACGATCACCACGCGGAGCACGGCCGCCACCACGAAGCCGACGCCCCAGAGCACGTTGAGCAGCCGGAACCGGCGGACGAACACCGGGTCCTCGGCCCAGGCGGCGTCCCAGGCGGCGATCAGCCGCGGGTCGCCCTTGGTGATGAACGGGGTCACCACATCGTTGATCACGGTGCGTCCGAAGTACGTCGTGACCAGTCCGTAGACGCCGCCCAGCGCGGGCACCACGGCCGACTTGGCCAGCACCAGCCGGGCGTCCCCGGTGACGAAGGTCAGCACGAGGCTGCCGACCAGCGTCACCATCATCATCAGCGGGAAGGCGCTGAGCCGGCGCGTACGGACGCAGCCGACGACGGTACGTAGTCCCGCCGCGGCCGCTCCGACGCTCAGTGCGAGCACCGGCCCGGCCCCGAAGACGAAGTGCAGGACGAAGAAACTGACCGCGGGCGCCGCCATGTCGAGCAGCAGCGGATAAACGGTGCGCGCGGCGGGCCCGCGCAGGACGGTCAACGACTTCACGAGTTCTTCCTTTCAGGACCGGACAGCACCTGTCGGGTGCAGGCCCCGGTGAGTCGATCGGCACGGAATACGGTCTCGCTGCCACGCAGCGAGACTGCACCCCCTCGGCGCCCCGCGGCGCCGGCCGGGAGGAGAGCAGGGCAGCATCGGGCAGCGCCGTGTTGGCGCCCACGCCTCCCACGGCCGTCTTTGGACCGCCGCGGGGCGCGCCGTCCGGCCCGGTCTCGGACAGCGACAGGACATGCATGCTTCGCACGCTCCTCACGCGTACGTGCGGGCCGGGGTCGCCCGGGCCGAGTCCATCCCGTGGCGATCAGGTTTCGTTCGACTCGCGTTCGAGCTCGCCCGCAAGCTCGCCTTCACGACGGATGGCCTGCGCCGGGCAGCCCTCGACAGCCACCCGCACGGTGGCCGCCGGCTGAGCGACGACGCGCTCGTGGCGAGCATGGCGTTCCTCAGGTCGGCCAGGGTGAAGGCGGACCTGTGGTGTCGGGCTTGCTTCGTCCAATAAAGGCTGTACGTCGACGACTTGATGTTGTGTCAGCCCTGTTTGAGCGACCAGCAGAGGTGAAGCCACCGGCGCCACGCGTGAGAACGACCGCGGTGCACCCCCGGCACTCGCACGGCTCTCCGCGTACCACTGGATGTCACATGGCGGGGTGGAAAGTCAGCTTGACGTCCCACGGGAAGGAAAGCACACTTTCCATGTGAGGAATAAGGTCAGGGAGCTGCGATTGGCACGCGGACTCTCTCAGGCGCAGCTCGCGGCGGCCGTCAGAGTTTCGCGGCAGACGATCAACTCCATCGAGGCCGAGCGGTATACGCCGTCCTTGCCGCTTGCCTTGTCCTTGGCCCGGTTCTTTCAGCGCAACGTAGAGGAGATGTTCTATGCCGACGGGGGAAAAGCGCATGACTAGGACCCCGACCAAGTGGTCCGTACCGGCATTCTTCCTCGGCTTCGGTTTTATCTGCTTGGTGACCGCGTCCGTCGGTGGCCATGTCGGCATCGGACTTGTGGTGTTCGGGGTCATGGCGGTGTGCAGCCTGACATTGCTCGTGCTGGCGCACCGCAGCAAGAGCTACCGCGAGGCCATCGATCACCCGGACGAACGCTCCCATTCGATCAACGTGCGTGCCTGGGCCGGCGTGGGCGCGATCCTCACTGTGGGAAACATGAGCGCCTTCATCGGCGAACTCGCATCTGGCCGCAGCGGCGATCCCTACTACTGGATGGTGCTGGTGGCCGGGATTTCCTACATCGTCTTGATCAATCTCTTGCGCCGACGCAGCTGAGCGGCATGTCGGCTGCGCACCGTGTTCAGGTGCTTGATTGCGCGTGAGCGGGTGGTCAGAGAGGGCCAGGCGAAGAGATCGTGCTGAGCGGCCATGGGGTCGGGGCCGCGCTCTGCCGCCGGTGGGCGGGACACGGCAGCACCGACTCGCCCACCGGGTGCGCTGCCTCATCGCCGGCAGGGGCCCTCCGAGCCGACGGCGGGCATCGCCCAGTCGTAGCCACAGTCGTAGTCACGCATGCTCTGACGCCAGGCACACGGCGATGTGGCGCGGTTGACGCGCCGTCACACTCCATCGGTGCTCACGGTCGATGTCCTCATTCCAGCAGCTGACCCTGCCCAACCCGCCACGAAGATGACGGCTTACGGCTGCCGTGTCCGTACTACGGGCCATGCTCGGCTCCGAATTGACCACCGATACCAACAGACGGACCCAGCTAGGAGGTTGGCATGAGCAACCTGCCGGACCCGCAACCTGAGGTGGTGATCCCCTCGGGACGGCCAAGGCCCTGGTACGGTCCGATGATTACCGCCGATGACCCTTACCCTGGCGGACTTTTCATCCTGCTCACCTTGCTGATCGGTCCCGCTTATGCGGCGATGGGCCTTCCGGCCGGGCTCGCGCTGCTCAATTCCGGTGCCCTCGGCCTCTTCGCGGCGCTGTTCGCCCTGAGTCAGTGGATCACTCCCAAGTATCCGCTCGCGCTGCGGTTGTCGTGCTACGCGGGGTTGACCGCAATGACGGCCTGGGGGGAGTGGGCGCTCGCACCGGGGTGGTGGGCGGCCGCCGTATTGACGGCGATCGCGTGCGCGAATCTGCTGGTTCGCACGCGTGGCGCGGCCCTTGGCATAGCTGGTGTCACGCTGCTGAGCCTGCTCTCGGGTGCGCCGCCGTCAGCGGCGGCACTGGTTGTGGCGTCCGGTGCCATCGCCATCCTGCGTGGCCGTCTGCTCCTGGAGGTCGCCCGGTCCCGGGCCAGCAGAAAGGCATACGCCACAGCAGCGGTCGAGAACGAGCGGCTGCGATTCGCCAGAGATCTGCACGATCTGCTCGGGCACAGCCTGGTCACCATGATGGCGAAGGCGGAACTGGCGGAACGGCTGGCAGGCGTGGATCCGGGAGCGTCAGCGGCGGCCGCCAAGGACGTGCACGAAGTGGGGCGGACCGCCATGATCGAAGTGCAGCAGGCAATCACCGGCTACCGGTCGACGTCGTTGGCTGACGAGATCGAACAGGCACACCGGAGTCTTGATCCCCTGTTCAACAGCGTCGTCGTGACCATGCCGGATCGCATATGGCCGACCCAGGTCGATTCGGTGCTGGCTTGGGGCGTGCGGGAAGCAGTGACGAACATTCTCCGACATGCCGACGCCAGCGAATGCGCGATCACTGTCGAGTCGACCGGACGATCGGTCCGGCTCGACGTCGTGAACGACGACCTGGGCGGCCGGACTGTCGAGACCGGCGGCTCAGGTGGCCACGGGTTGATCGGCCTGCGAGAACGTGCGCGGGAACTCGGTGGCGACCTGACCGCGGGGGTCCGGCAGGGCGGCGGATTCCGGCTGACGATGGAACTGCCGATCGAAACGGACGAACCGTCCTGATCCGGGGTCGCCGACCGGCCGCACCGTCGACCGGTGCGGTGCGCTCCGCCGGAACACGGCACAGGAGAAAACTCCTGAACAACTCCGTAGTTCCGCCTCTGTCCGGCTCCCGGCGCGAGTGGAACGATCTCGATGCCGGGCAGTCACAGCGGCCCGGCGCGAGAGAACGGCACTGGGAGGGCACATGGCAAACACAACGCAGCCTCGGCCACAAGTCGGCGGTCTGATGACGATCGTCCTCGAACTGATCGTGTCGATCGCGGGGTACTACTGCCTGCGTGCGTTCGGCATCGGTGTGATCTGGTCGCTGGCGATTCCCGGCATCGTGGTCGGCCTCATCGCGCTGGGCAGCACTGTTCGCCGCAGGAAAATCGATGCGATGGGGATACTCGTACTGCTCGAACTGGCTGCGACGCTAGGGCTGTCGTTCACCACGGGTGACGTGCGGATCGCGGCGTGCCGCCAGCCGTTGTACGTGCTGATCGGCGGGGCGTTCTGTCTGTGCACACTGCTGGCGGCCCGTCCGCTGACGGCGACCTTCATCGGGTCGGCGGCGACCTTCGGAGATCCGGTGCGGGCCAGGGCTTTCGAGATGGCGTGGCAGGAGAGCCCCGACTACCGGCGTGCACAACGCGTCATGACCACCGCGGTCGGCTCCATCATGGTCGTCGACTCCGTGCTACGGATACTGGTGATCTACGTCTTTCCCGCCACGCGGATCGATCTCTCACTGCTGCTGTCGAACGGCGCCGGCATCGTGATGTTCGTGCTGATCGGTTTCGTCGCGCGGGCCTTGGTCATGCCGGCGCGGCGGATCGTGCTCGACTACGTCGAACAACTGAAAGCCGAAGCGGCTGAGTGAGCCCTTCTATTCGGCCTCTTGACAGGCCAAGTCACAGGTCAGGGAGGCGTTGGCGACATGTCGAAGTCCCGGACGGAGCCCACTGTGATTTCCACGGGCGACGCCGTGCCGCACCCACGACCTGACCACGGCCCGGGACCACACGGTCAGCGGTGATCAGCATGCCCGGCTCGACATCGGCGGGACGAGGGCCTATCTACGGCGACTACTCGGAATGCGTTGGCCGGCAGTCCGCGGAGTCGGCGCCGCGCTGAGGATTCGCCGCGGCCCACACTTCGGTGAGCGCGTCGCGCAGCTGTTGCCGAGGCGTCCAGCCGAGCAACTCGGCAGCCGTCGAGATGTCGAGTCGCTGCCATTCCATCCGGTCGGTTCCCGACGGCGGCGCATCGTCGAGGATCTCCGTCGGCCAACCGCTGACAGCCACGAGCGTCTCGACCAGTGAGCGCACGGAGATCGCCTCCCCGTAGCCGAGGTTGATGATCCGGCCGACCGCCTGTCTGGTCTGCGCCGCCGCCAGGACCCCACGGGCCAGATCATCCACCGCCAGGAAGTCTTGATGAGCCGTCAGGCGGAACAACCTCAACACCGCGGGTCGGTTCTCCCGCACCGCCGCCGCCAGCGCCGACGAAACCATTCCGAGCAGGCTTACCTGCGGGCTGCCTGGTCCGATGGTGGTAGGCAGGCGCAGGACCACACCGTCCACCTCGCCTCGCCGTGTGGCCGCGAGCACCGCTCGGGTGGCCGCCAGCTTGCTTCTGCCGTAGACGCTCCCAGGGCGTGCGACGGCGTCTTCGGCGACCGCCATGCCGGCAGGTCCGCTGCCGTACTCCTTGGCCGAACCCAACTGAATGAGACGTGTCCGTCGAGGATGCTTCGCGAGCGCGGCCACCAGCCGGTCGACCAGCACGGCATTCGAATCGATCACCTCCTCGTCGCTCAGTTGCCACACCCCGCCGGCGGCGTTGACCACCAGACTCGGCTGTGCCTCGGCCAGCACGTCAGAAATGTTCGCACTGGCCAGATCGGTCACCAGCAACCGAGCTGCGGTTACCGGTACTGATCGACGCCCTACGGCGACCACCGACCAGCCTGCGGCGGTCAGCTCCGCACACAGCCGATGACCCAGGTATCCGGTACCACCCAGCACGAGAGCGCAGGGCCCCGGCGCGGTCATGTCAGCCACCCCGGGACCGCCTTGGCAAGAGCCTGGCATGCGTCATAGGTCGGCAACAGCCGTTCATCCAGACAGTCGCGCAGCCCGCGGCCCTGTGTCGAGATGTCTGAGGGGATCGGATCGGCGACCGGCCAGGTGATGCCGAGTTCGGGATCCAACGGGTTCAGCACGTACTCGATGTCCGGAGCGTACGAGGTGGAACACAGGTAGGAGACGGTGGCGTCCTCGGTGAGAGCGCAGAACCCGTGCGCGAAACCCTCGGGCACATACACGCTGTGCTGTTCCACCGAGTCCAGTCGCACCGTCTCGTGCTGCCCGAATGTCGGCGAGCCGAGCCTCAGGTCCACCAGGACATCGACGATCGCGCCGCTCATGCAGGTGACGTACTTGGCCTGTCCCGGTGGGGTCCTGGTCATGTGCAGACCACGGATCGCACCAAACCGGGAGACGGACAGATTGACCTGCGCGACGTCAAACGCGTGCCCCGTGGCCTCACGCAGCCAGTCGGCGCGAAACCATTCGAGGAAGACACCCCGCTTGTCGCGATGCCGGTCGGGTATCACTTCGAACGCACCCTGCAGAGTCAGCGGACGAGCCTTCATCTGACCTCCCTTGCACCCTCTGGATTAGTCGAACGCCGGATTCCGGCCCGCCCACATGCCCGTGCCTGCCGCCGAGTCCCGCTCGATCCGGGCGACGACCTCGGCCGGCGAAGGCAGCGCAAGATGCTCGTCCTGCAGCCGCGAGGCGGCCTTCTGGTAGCCGGGCAGATCGGCGACGAACTGGCTGAGCGCCTCTTTGAGGGTGGCGTCCTCAAGGCCGACCGGCCACAGGTGATGTCCGCTGCCGGTCGTTTCGACCTGCCTGGCATTGACGATGGCATCGGGCCACCAGGGCACGACGAACTGCGGGGTACCGCAGCTCATGGCCGACATCGTGGTGCCTGCGCCGCCCTGGTGCACGATGGCCGCGCAGCTCGGCAGCAGCAGGTGCAACGCGACCGGGCCGACATGCACGACGTTCGCGGGCAGGTCGGTGAACATGTCGCGGTACTGCTCGTGCACCGCGACCACGACCTCCACGTCCTGGTCCGCGAGGGCACGCACGACGCGAGGCGCGAGAATGCCGTCGTTCCAGCCGAACTTGTACAACGACCCGCCCCAGCTGACGACGATCCGCGGCCGACTGGGCGGGGTGCGCAACCACAGCGGCAGCTCAGCTGGGCCGTTGTAGGGGATGTACCGCATGGGCGTGCTGTTCACCTTGGGGTGGACCCGACGTAGCCGTGGTGGGCACGGGTCCAGCGTCAGGTCGCCGAGCAGGTTCACGCGGTCCGCGCCGACCCGTTGGGCGAGCCCGCCCAACATCTCATCCTCGATGCGGGCGATTTTCGCGGCCGAGTCGGTGGCCCACAGCAGGCGCATCGAGGGAACCCCGAGCGCATCGGCGAGAATCGGCCCCAGGAAGGCCATCGGCTCGAAGACGACGAAGTCCGGCCGCCACTGACGAGCGAATTCCGTTGCCTCCTCGGCCATTGCCTCGGCGGACTCCGCGATCCGGTACAGCGAGACGATGCCGTTCCGCCTGTGTGGACTGTTCTCCACGGTGGCACGGTCATTTTCCGGACGCCAGTCACGGTACATTCCCGACAGCTGATCGACGATGTCGAGGTCCGGACCTACGGGCAACGCAGGCAGCCCGGCTCCGGTGATCGTGGGCGCGAATGACGGCTGACTGGCCACCATCACCTCATGACCCGCGGCGCGCAGTGCCCAGCCCAGCGGTGCCATCGGATAGAAATGAGAACTCCATGGCCAAGTGATGAATAGTGCGCGCATCAGCGGGTGCCTCCACTTATCCGGTCCATGGTCATGTTCGGGCAGCGAGCTGGGAAACCACTGGTGCATGGTTGGGGACGGACCTGGGCCCAGGCCCGGTGCGGCCGCCGCTGAGCTGGCCGGCGAGCAGGGCGGCGACCTCGGCGGGGCTGGGCAGGGCACGGTGTTCCCGGTGCAGTTGGCCGGCGTGGTCCTGGTAGGTCGGCAGGTCGGCGAGGAATGCGTCAAGTGCGTCGGCGAGTGCGCTGTCGTCGAGGTCGTGCGGTTCGAGGTGACGTCCGCTGCCGGTGGCATGGAGTTGCCGGGCGGTGAGCACACCGTCGGGGATCCAGGGGAGGAGCAGTTGCGGGACGCCGTGGCTCATGGCGGTCATGGTGGTGCCTCCGCCGCCGTGGTGAACGATGGCGGCGCAGCTGGGCAGGAGCAGGTCCAACGGCACGGGCCCGACGTGGCTCACGTTGTCGGGCAGCTCGGTGTAGTGCTGACGTTGATCGGCGGAGGTGGCGACGACGACGTCGACATCGTGGCGGCCGAGTGCGCGGACGATACGCGGGCCCAGGGTGCCGTCGTGCAGACCAATGGGAAGCAGGGTCTTCCCCCAGGTGACGGCGATGCGTGGCCGGTCGGGCCGGCGGCGCAGCACGGCGGGCAGCCGGGCCGGGCCGTTGTAGGGGATGTACCGCATCGGCTGACGGATGACGTCATCGGCGGGGACCTGCAGCCGGGGTGGGCACGAATCCAGCGTCACATCCCCGAGTGGGGCGAACTCATCCACGCCCAGCCTTTCGGCCAGGCCGCCGAAGAGTTCGTCGCCGAGCAGGGTGATCGCGCGCGAGAAATCTATCCCCCACAGCAACCGCAGTGCGGGGACACCCAGATGGGCAGCCACCAGCGGCCCCAACAGCGCCATCGGCTCGTACACGACGACGTCTGGTTGCCATGAGTGCGCGAAGGCCATGGCGTCGTCGGCCATCGCCGCGGCACAGTCCGCGGCCAGCTGGTAGGTTCTGCGGCCCCTTGGGCCCTTCGGTGCGCCCTCCGCACCGTGCGCAGGCACGCCGGGGCGCCAATTGCGGTACGCCGCTGTGACGCGGCCCTGCATGTCGATGTCGTCACCGAACGGCACCGCGGGCAGGCCGGCGTCGGTGATGGTGCTGGTGAACGAGGGCTGGCTGGCGACCATGACCTCGTGGCCTGCCGCCCGCAGTGCGTGGCCGAGCGGGACCATGGGGTAGAAGTGAGTGTTCCAAGCCCAGGTGATGAACAAGGCGCGCATCGCCCCATGGTTGACCGGACTGCTCGCGAACGACTGGGGAGAACCGCTAGACCCCGGCCGGAGCTACGCCCCACCACACTCCCACCGGTCCTTGAGGCAGCAGGGTAATGCTGACCCTAACGGCAGGAGAGGAATTCGGCATGCTCGCGAAAAAGGACATCCCGCTCGAATACCGGGAGTGGAACAAGCGCTGGGGGGCACCCTACGGTTTCCACGTCGACAACTCGCAGGTGTCTTTGCAGAGGTTCAGCGCCAAGGACCCGGAGCGCTATGGCCCCTTCGGTTTTCAGCCGACCAGCCACACCAGGACCCTTGAGTATCCCTGGGCTTACTTCAGCGCCGATCCGCAGCCGGGAATGCGGGTGCTGGACGTCGGCGGCTGGCTCAGCGGGCTCCAGGTCGTTCTGGCAAAACAGGGGTGCGAGGTCGTCAACGTCGATCCGTCGGAAGACGAGAAGTGGTCGATCGGCGTCGAGAAGGGCAACGACACACATGCGGAGATCCACCGCTGGTTCACGTCGATGTTTGACGTGGATGTCACTCTGGTCACCGAACGCCTGCAGGACTCTGACTTCGAGGCGAATTCGTTCGACCGGATCTTCGCCATCTCCGTTCTCGAACACGTGGATCAGGATGAAGCCGAGCTGATGGTCGACACCATGTGCCAACTACTGGCACCTGGGGGCCTGATCGTGCTGAGCATCGACCTTTTCCTGGACGTAAAACCCTTCGGGATGCTCGACAAGAACGTCTGGGGGCGAAACACGGACGTGCATGCCCTGTTGTCGCGAAACAACCTGACGCTTGAGTGCGGCGACCCCGCCGAGCTGTGCGGATTTCCGGAGTTCGACCCGCAGCGCATCGCGGACCGGATCGACGAATTCTTCATCGGCTGGAACTACCCCGTACTCAGCCAGTTTGTCACGCTCCGCAAACCGCTTGGTTGACAGGTGATCCCGGTCCCGACACAGCAGATGGCGCAATAGGCGGAAGGGGCCTGCTTCCATGGGCCGGGAGGCTGCGGGGCCCCTCCTTCCTGGTCCCTGTCGGGAGGGGTGCGGCCGTCAGGTGGCGGGCGGGCAGGTGGGGGGAGCCGGAAACGCAGGTGTCGGGTTCGGCGTCGGCCGGTTCCTTCCCCGACCAGCCCCTTACGCCTGCCGTCACAGTCACGGTGCGGCCCCACTTATCAGGGTGTCAGTCAGCTTCACGCATTCCGATGAACAGCCGGAGTGTAAGGGACCGTCCCGAACCGGGACAGTCCGTCGTTCCGACTTACCGATGCAGCCGACGCGATCCGGTATCCGACGCGCCGCTCTCTGCCACGAGACGCTCGAGCGAGTCCACAACCCGGGCCGCGGACGGCTGGGCAGCCATCTCTGCCCGCAACCGAAGTGCCTGCTCGCGATGGGCTCGGTCGTCCAGTAGCCGCTCGACGTGGCCGCGGACGGCCTCCGCAGTGACCGATTCCGCGGACAGCCAGCTTCCCGCACCGCTACGGGTCAGCCGCCGGGCGTTCCAGACGTGGTCGACCGACATCGGCAGCAGCAATTGGGGCACACCGTGGGCCAGCGAGGTCATCACGGTCCCGCCGCCACCCTGATGTATCACCAGATCGCACGTCGGCAGCAGCAGATGCAGGGGAGTCGGGTCGATCACCCGCACGTTGGCAGGCAGCGGTTCGAGGAATGCGTGGGTGCGATCCCCGGCGATCGCCAGTACCTCGACGTTCAGCCCGGCCAGGCCCCGCAACACTGCGGCGAAGAACTCCCCGGCCGCGTCCGTTTCGCCGTGGAGCCCGGTGATGCTGCTGGCCAGCAGGACGATGCGCGGTCGCGTGGGCCTCTCCAGGTGCCACGGCTGGAGGACGCCCGGGCCGTTGTAGGGCACGAAACGCATCGGCAAACGTGCCACATCAAGCTCGGTCTGCAATGACGGTGGACATGGATCGACGGTGACCGTACCCAAGGTGTCCATGGGGGCGATCCCGATGCGCGCACACAGTTCCCCGAGTGCCTCCGGCTCACATTCTCTGGTCACCGAGGTGTAGTCCATCCCCCAGATATGCCGTGCCGCCGGCACGTTCATGGCGGCGGCGGTCAGTGGTCCGACGAAGGTGGTGGGATCGTAGACCACCAGATCGGGTCTCCACGTCCGAGCGAATCGCAAGGTGTCGTCGATCGTCGCTTCGGCCATTGCCCGGTACATCGCGACGGCATGTGGGCCCAGCTTCCGGACATCCTCGACCGTCGCGGGCCCCGACAACGTGGCAAGCCAGTCGAAGTAGTATCCGGTCATCTGCCGCATCACGTCCGGGCGTTCCTGCCCAAGCACCACGGCAGGCAGTCCGGCGTCCCGGATGGCCGGCACCAGGCCCTCGGTACTGGCGACGATCACTTCGTGCCCGGCGGCCCGCAGCGCCCAACTCAGCGGAACCATGGGCTGCAGATGCGAGCGCCATGCCCACGTAGCAACGAGAACGCGCACAAGCGGTTGCCTCCTTTCATGAGTAGTTCCATCGACCATGGATCGAACCGGTCGAAGACCACTCAAGAAGCACCCGACAGCGTGGCGGGCAGGCAACACCACTGGGCCTCCGCCCACGGTCCCCTTCTGCCGGGCCCACCGCGGCGGGAACGCACCACCGGATGCGTTCGTACCCGCGCGCCCATGGGGGCCATCATGTCGACCGGGCCATCAGCGGTATCCGAGAAGGCGGTCTTAACGTTCCGCCGCATGAAGGCTCTTGTATTGGCCGGTGGCTCGGGCACGCGCCTGTGGCCCCTGACCCACACCTCGCCCAAACAACTGGTACCCGTGGCCAACAAACCGGTCCTCCACTATGTCCTTGAGGACATCGCACGGGCTGGGATCACCGAGGTAGGGATCGTGGTGGGGGAAACCTGCTTCGAGATCCAGGAAGCGGTGGGCGACGGTTCCAAGTTCGGTTTGCAGGTGACCTACCTGCCACAGGAAAGGCCGCTGGGACTCGCGCACGCCGTCCTCGTCGCCCGGGACTACCTCGGCGACGACGACTTCGCCATGTACCTGGGTGACAGTTTCGCCATCGGCGGGGCGGCCTGCCTGGTGCGCGAGTTCCGCGCCGACCGGACCGACGCGCGGGTACTGCTCACCCAGGTGCCGGACCCGACCGCCTTCGGCGTGGCCGAAGTGGCCGACGACGGACGGGTCCTGGGCCTGGAGGAAAAACCGGCACGGCCCAAGAGCGACATGGCCATGGTCGGTGTGTACCTCTTCACGTCGGTCGTGCACGAGGCGGTGCGAGCCATCGCTCCGTCCGGACGTGGCGAGCTGGAGATCACAGACGCCCTCCAGTGGCTGATCGACACCGGACACGAGGTCCGGTCGACCCGCTTTCACGGCTACTGGAGGGACGCGGGCGACGCCCTCGGCGTACTTGAGGCCAACCGGTCGGTGCTGGAGGACGTCGAGACCCGGACCGAGGGCACGGTGGACGCGGACAGCGAGGTGATCGGCCGGGTCAGGATCGAGGCCGGCGCGCAGGTGCGCGGCTCCCGTGTCGTGGGCCCGGCCGTGATCGGCTGCAACACGGTCATCAGCAACTCGTACATCGGCCCGTACACCTCCATAGCGGAGGAATGCCGGGTGCAGGACACCGAGATCGAATACTCTGTCGTGCTGCGTGAGGCCCGGCTGGACGGCGTGGGCCGGCTCCGGGAATCCCTCATCGGCCGCAACGCGAACGTGACCTCCGCCGTGCGGAAGCCGCTCGGCAACCGGCTGATCCTCGGCGACCACAGCGAGGTGCAGATCTCGCCATGAGCATGCCGATGCTCCACCCGTCGTTCAGGCGGCGCCTCCCGTCCCTGAGCGCAGCCGTCGTCGCTGCGGTCTCCGCCGCCCGCGTCCTGCGGTCCCCGTACCTGGCGCCGGGGGATCGACGCCGTACTAGCCTGGGGGCCGCGCGAAAGGGCCAGTGACCTGGACGGCCGAGTGGGCACGCGCCCCTGCCAGGCGGCTGCCACCTGACCATTGACCTGCCGCTGGAAAGCGGATCCGTTGAGGGCACCGACGTGAGGGAGAGCGGGCGTTCGTGATCAATGTGGCGATCGTCGAGGACCAGGCGATGCTGCGCTCGGCCATTGTGGCTCTGCTGGAACTGGAGCCCGATATCAAGGTCGTGTCCCAGCTCGGCCGGGGGGACACGGCCGTGGAGACCCTCGCGGGCACCGGATGCGACGTCCTCCTGCTGGATGTCGAGATGCCCGGTGTCAGTGGTCTGGACGTCGCCGAGGCGCTCAAGCACCATCCCCACCCACCGCTGGTGATGATGCTGACCACATTCCAGCGGCCAGGGTACGTGCGGCGGGCGCTGGAGGCGGGAGCCCGCGCCTACCTCACGAAGGACTCGTCGGTGGGCGAGATCGCCGCCGCCATCCGACGGGTAGCCGCAGGTGAACTCCTCTTCTCCGGCCAGCAGATACGGCTGGCCATGGAGTCGGGCGACAGTCCGCTGAGCAAGCGTGAGCGTGACGTGCTGCGTGCCGCGCAGTTCCACGACACCTTGGCCGACATCGCGGAGTACCTGCACCTGTCGGTGAGCACCGTCAGCAACTACATCACCGCGGCGATCGCGAAGACCACTTCCCGCAACAGGGCCCAGGCCATCAGGGTCGCGCGCGACCGCGGCTGGTTGTAGCGGAGGCACTCGCGCGGTCCTTCACCAGTCCTCGACCGGTGCGGTCCATCGTGAGGGTCCGGAGAGAAGGGGTTCCTTTCATGCGTGTGCTCGTGACCACATGGGCATGGAGGTCGCGTTTCGTGTGGCCCGCCCCGTCGAGTTGGGCCTCCCTCTCTGCCGGGCACGCTGGGGAGCGGCGGTGAAACGGACTCTCGGGAGCCTGGCCGTTCTGGGCGGCGCGCCGGCGTTCGTCACTCCCGTCACCTTCGGCCGGCCCAACATCGGTTCCCGCAAGGCGTTCTACGACCGGCTGGACAAGGTTCTCGACAGCAGATGGCTCACCAACGGCGGCGTCTTGTGCGAGGAGTTCGAACGACGCGTCGCCCAAGAGGCCGGCACCCCCTACTGCATCGCCACGTGCAACGCCACCTCCGCCCTTCAGCTCGCCTTGCGGGCGCGGGGCGTGACAGGAGAGGTGATCATGCCGGCGTTCACCTTCGCGGCCACCGCACACGCCCTGTCGTGGATCGGGCTGACTCCCGTCCTGTGCGACGTCGACCCCGAGGACGGCTCGCTGCTGCTGTCGGAGGCCGAAGCCCTCATCGGCCCGGACACCACGGCCATCCTGGGCGTCCACATCTGGGGCCGGGCCAGCCGGCTGGACGAGCTGACCTCGCTGGCCCGGCGCCACGGTCTCGCCCTGGTCTTCGACTCCGCGCACGCTTTCGGATGCGGCTGGAACGGCCGGCGCATCGGCGGCTTCGGCGACGCCGAGGTATTCAGCTTCCACGCCACGAAGTTCATCAATTCCTTCGAGGGCGGCGCGCTGGTCACCTCTGACGGGGAACTGGCCCGCCGGGCCCGCCAGATGCGCAACTTCGGCATCTCCGGAGATGACGACGTCGTCTCGGTGGGCACCAACGCCAAGCTCCATGAGGCCAGTGCCGCCATGGGACTCACATCCCTCGACGACATGGAGTACTTCGTGCGCCGCAACCGGGAGAACTACCGGCGCTACCGGGACGAGCTCGCCGACACGCCGGGGCTGCGGTTTCTGGAGATCGACGAGCGCGAGGCCAACAACTACCAGTACGTCGTACTCGATGTGGACGCCGCGGTCACCGGACTGGATCGCGACGATCTCCTGGCGGTACTGGCGGCTGAAAACATCGTCGCCCGCCGCTACTTCTATCCGGGCTGCCACCGCATGGACCCCTACCGCACCCCTCGCCCGTTCCCGGGCACCGACAGCATCGCCGCCCGCGTCATGGCACTTCCCACCGGGGAGTGCGTCACCGCCGACGACATCACCGCAGTGTGCGCGATCATCCGGTTCGCGGTGGAACGTGGCCACCAGGTCACCCGTTGCCTGCGCCGGGCCGGCTGAAAGTAACCAGGGCGTCTCGGGAACCGGTAGAACCCACGTGCAGGAACGGACGCCGACACACGTCCAGCGACGCTGGAGCCATGCCCACTGTACTGGCCTTCCGGTATGACCGAGCTTGCGCCAAACACAAAAGGGGGGCGTACGAGATGCCCGGACATGCATCCCGCGCGGAGCGCATCACCATACGCCGGGCAGTGGTGATCGGAGCGGGCGGATTCATCGGCAGGAAGCTCAGCGCGGTACTGAATCAGAGTGGCATCGACACCGCGTGTTTCACCAGGAAGGCCGGCTTCATATCGCCCGTAGGGCTCGCGTACTGCCTGCTCACCGCGGACGTCGTCTTCTATCTCGCCAGCAGCATCAACCCGCTGCTCGGGGAACAGCACCCCGAACGGGCCCAGGCGGACCACCGGCTGTTCGCCGAACTGCTCCGCCGGCTGGCGCAGATGCCGGATCCGCCGGCGGTGATGCTGACCAGTTCCGGCGGCACGGTTTACGACCCGGACGTCCGCCCGCCGTTCTCGGAAGTCTCGTCGACCCGCGCCACTTCCTCCTACGGCGCCGCCAAACTGGCCTTGGAGGAGGAGTTGTCCGCGTACTCCGACACCATCCCGGGCATCATTCTGCGCCTGTCGAACGTCTACGGTCCCGGGCAGCGCGCCACGGCCGGGCAGGGCGTCCTGGCCCACTGGCTGCGCTCGCTGCAGGAGGGCCGGCCGCTGAGGATCATCGGTGACTCGGCGTGCACCCGGGACTACGTGTACATCGACGACGTGGTCGACTGCATGCACCGGCTCCTGCACGCCGACCGGAGCGAGCTCCTCGCCGCCTGGGGAAACCCACTGGTCCTCAACGTCGGCTCGGGACGGTCCACCTCCCTCGCCGAACTGGCCGACGTGGTACGGACGGTGGTGGACCGCCCCCTGACCTTTGAACACCTACCGTCCCGCGGCCTCGACCGCGCCCATGTCCGGCTGGATGTGCGGCGTGCCCGTGACGCGATCGGCTGGCAGGCGCGGACGTCCCTGACCGACGGCGTCAGAGCAGCGTGGCGTGCGGCCGTTCCCGCGCCTGCGGGGCACAGCTCCTGACGTGCCACGCGGGCGCCGTGCCGTCACGGCCCCTGGGCGCTCACGAGGGAACAGCCCCGTCAGCAGCGCGTTCGGCGACGGTGGCGAGCGCGCTCACCGTCGGGTTCTCGTAGATGTCGGCGACCCGGACGCGGACGCCGCAGTCGTCGGACAGGAGAGCGGCCGCCCGGATCACCATGACCGACGTCCCGCCCAGGGAGAAGAAGTTGTCGTCGACCCCCACATCCTGCCGCTCCAGCACCTGCGACCACACCCGGACGACGGCGTCCTGCCACGGTGTCAGCGGGCCGACATCCTCGGCGGCCGCCAGGGCGGATCGCGAGGCACGCTGCTCCGCGTCGTGCGTCCCGGCGTCCTGTCCTGGGTCGTATCCCAGCAGCATGTAGGGTTCGCCCGCGCCGAGTGCGATCTCGAACAGGCCGACCGCCTCGTCCCGGTCCATGGTCCGAAAGCCCCGGCGCCGGACCGCCACGTCGAGCTCGGCGGCCTTCCGGCTCATGCCAAGCCCCGACCACACGCTCCACGCCAGGGCGTGCGCCGACCCGGAGCCGGGCGGGCGCGGACTGCGGGCGAAGGCGTCGACGCCTGTGCAGGCCGCCGCGTAGGAGCCGAACGGCGAGGCCCCGAAGGCGCCGTTGAGCGAGGAGAACAGCACCAGCGTGCACGAGGGGCGCCGGGCCGCGAGTCGCGCGGCGGCCCAGGCGGACAGGAATTTGTTCCGCAGGACGGAGCGGAACGTGCCTACCGGCTCGTTCGCCACCACATGCCGCTCCGGCTCCAGCCAGTTGCTGCCCACGTCCTGCGACGCAAGAGGCAACACCAACCCCACCGTGCTGCCCCACCGGGACTCCGTCTCGGCGACGGCCCTGTCGAGTGCCACCTCGTCGACGGCGTCGCAGCACACATAGTGCACGCGGCCCCGCTGCGCCAGCGCGGTCAGGCGTTGCGCACGCTCCCCGGTACCGCCCACGCACGCCGGAGTGCGTCCCACGAGCACCAGGTCCATCTCGTACCGGTCCTGGAGGTGACGCGCCAGCTCGTACCCCACGTCGCCCAAGCCGCCGGTGATCAGTGCGGTCGCACCAGTGCGCAACGCGGACGGGGTCCCCCGGTCAGCCGGAGCCGGCGCCTTCACCGGGACCCTGCGGGGCACATACCGGGTGCCGTCCCGATAGGCGGCGACGGCCTCGCCGTCGGCGCTACGCGCCTCCTCGCCCAAGGCGTCCAGGACGGCGGCGGGGGTCTCGGCCGCGCCGAAGTCCACCTGTCGTACGTCAAGCCGGATGCCCTCCGACCGTGCCGTCCTGACCAGCCCCGTCACGGTCGCCGCCAGGGGGTTCACCGGCTCGTCCGCACGGACCGCGCAAGCGTGGCGCGTCGCGATGAAGAATCGTTCAGGGGGCGCCGGGGCACGCTGCGCGGACTGGAGGGCGACCAGGAGTGAGGCGGGCCCGCCTCCGTCGAGGACCTCGGGCCGCGGTGTCTCGGACAGCGTGGTTTCCGGGCCGGGCAGCCAGGTGTAGACCGCCGTCCGGGGGCGCACGCCGTGACGGTCCAGGGAGGTGTGTACAGCCGCGTGGGAGGCGGCGTCGTCCGGGTCGATCTCGTAACGCAGTGGGGTCAGTTCCCGGAAGGCGGGGCCGCGTGAGACGACGACGCTGCCGGATGGCGCGGTCTGCGCATCCTCCGCGTCAGCGAACAGCAGCAGCGTCCCCGGCTCTGCTCCCTCGGCCGGCGGCGCGGTGGTGGGGTCCCAGATCTCCGTACACATCCAGGAGGCCGGGTCCTCGGAACGGGCGTACTCCTCGGCGAGCCGCTTCCGCTGGATCTTGCCGATCGCGGTCTTGGGAAAGGACTCCGCCGGGATCACGACCACGTCGTCGGGGGCGAACCCGAACTCGCGTCCTGTCACCTCACTCACGGACGCGGAGAGTTCCCGCGACGTCGCGGTGGAGGCGGGGGTGCGGGCCGCGAAGACGACGGTGCGCCGCTCTCCGCGGTGCGTGTGTACCCCGCACACCGCGACGAAGCCGGGCCTGAGGTCGGGGACCGACTCCAGCGCCGCCTCGATCTCGTGGACGGGGACGTTGACGCCGTTGACGATGATGGCGTCGGTTCCCCGCCCCACGATGGTCAGTTCGCCATCATGGACGAACGCCCGGTCCCCGGTGCGGAACCAGCCGTCGGCGGTGAACGCCCGTCCGTTCGCCTCCTCGTCGCCCACGTAACCGCCGAACAGCGTGGGCCCGCTGATCTCCAGCTCGCCCACCCGGTCGCACGGCAGCACCTGGCCGTCCTCGCCGGTGATGCGAACCGTGACGCCCGGCAGTGGGACGCCCGTGACGGTGAGGGGAAGCGAACTCGTCCGGTCGGGGCGGACGAAGGCCAGCTCACCGTCGAGGGAGGCCGCGTCCACATGCACCATGCCCACTGCGGTGTCGGTGGCGTCCAGGCGCGAGTAGACCACTCCGGAACCGGTCTCCGACATGCCCCAGCTCGGGTGCACGGCGGTCGCCGGAAGCCCGTGGCCGACCAGCCGGGCGGCGAACTCCTGGGCGGTCGCGCCGACGACGGCCTCGCCACCGTTGAGCACGTGTCGCAGCGCTCGCAGGTCCCAGCTGCGCCCGGTGCCGCGGCGCAGCTCGCTGTTGACGAGACCGTAGGCGAAGTTGGGCGCCCAGGTCATCGTCACATGGTGTGTGCTGAGCAGGTCGAGCCAGGCGAGCGGGTCGGCGAGGATGAGGCGGGTGTCCACGTCGACGTAGTGGCACCCCAAAAAGGCGGACTGGAGGCACCACATGACCAGACCGCCGATGTGGTCGAGCGGCATCCAGTTCAGCGCGACCTCGTCGGGCTCGAACCCGTTGTGCCGGGCCGTGGCCCAGGCGCGGTGCGCCAGTGCCCGGTGGGTCAGCGGCACGCATTTCGCCACGCCCGTGCTGCCCGACGTCAGCAAGTGCACCGCGACGTCGTCCGGGCGGCGCTGGACGGCCTCACCAGGATGCGGCTCGGTCTCCTGGCTGCCGGAACGCGGCAGCCGGCGCAGGTCGAGGCGGCGCGCAGCGGCATCCTCACCAGCCCAGTCCTCGTCGACGACGACCAACGGTCCACGCAAGAGCCGGCACACCCCCGCCAGTCGGCGCCGGTCGGCCTCCTCGGACCGGCCCGCCGCCGGCGGCGCGAACGGGGCCGGTACCAGTCCCTCAAGCACGCACGCCCAGAACGCGGTGAGGAATCGCATCCTGTCGCGGACCGCGAGCACGACCGGATCACCGGGGCCGGTACCCGCCGCGCGCAGTGCCGACCGCACCCGGCCTGCGGCACGGGCCAACTCGCGGTACGTCACCACCTGTTCGCGGCCCTCGGCGTCGAGGGTGGTGACGGTGCGTCCACCGTCCGCCGCACGCAACAGCGCGGCGCTCAGGGTGGCCGGCCAGCTGGCGGGCGGCTCAGCTGCTTCCCCGCTCAGGACCGCCTGCGATGGTGCGTTCACCACGTGACCTCCAGCCTCTTCAGCCCGAAGAGCACGGCCTCGTAGTCGACCGCGTCGTCGGTGATGCGTTGCGCGAGCCGCAGACCGGGCAGGCGCTCCAGCAAAGTGGTCAGGACGACGGCCAGCTCCAGCCTCGCCACTCGCGCCCCGATGCAGGCATGGGGCCCGTGACCGAAGGCCAGGTGCCGAGCCGGGGAGCGGTGGATGTCGAAGCGCTCCGGATCCTCAAAGACCCTCGGGTCCCTGTTGCCCGCGGCGCCCAACAGAACCACGCCCTCGCCGGCGCGGATCGTCGTCCCGTGCAGTTCGATGTCCTCGGCCGCGATCCGTACGGCGGCCAGCTCACCGACCGACAGGTACCGCAGCAGTTCCTCGACCGCCTGCGGTACCAACGCCGGATCCCGGCGTACCGCGGCAAGCTGCTCCGGGTGGTGCAGCAGCGTCAGGACACCCAGCGAGATCATGTGCGCGGTCGTCTCGTAGCCCGCCATCAGGATGACGAACACGGTGGCCAGCATGGACCACGCATCCAGCTGACCCGCCGCGACGTACTCCCGGAGCACTCTGCCGATCATGCCGGCGGAGGCGGGGGATTCGGCTGCGTCGTCGGCGATCTCCCTGACGAAGTTGAACAGCTCCTCGTACGCTTTGGTGTCGCGGTGGGTGAGCGCGGCCACCGACAGCTCTTCCAGCCTGGGCAGTTCGCCCTCCGGTACGCCGAGGATCCGTCCGGCCGTGAGCGCGGGCACGGGCATCGCCAGCGACGTCACCAGGTCCGCCGGCGGTCCCTGGGTGACCATCCGGTCCAGGTGTTCGTCGACGCAGTGCTGCACGAACGGCCGCAGCTCATCGACCTGCCCGGGCCGGAACTCCGACCGGAACATGTGGCGGTACGCCAGATGGTCCGGCGCGTCCATGCTGAGAAAAACCGGCACGTCGGCGAGTTGGGCGGTCTCGCTGTCGAGGAAGGGAAAACCCGGCCGCGACCGGTCCGCGCTGAGTCGGGCGTCGCCCAGCAGAGTCCGGATGTCCTCGTGGCGGGACACCAGCCACACCAGAGCACCGCCGGCCAGGCGCGCCCGCCGGACCGGCGCATGCTCGCGCATCTCGGCGTAGGCGGGTGGCAGCCCGAACGGGCAGGGCCGGCGCATCGGGAACAGCGGCGCGCCCCCGGGCACGGCCCCCACCGGGCACTTGTCACCCGCCACGGGGCGGTCTCCGCGTCCATCGGGGGCGTTCATGTGCCGGCCTCCGGTCTCCTCGGTTCCGCCGCCGACCCTGGTACGCGCCCGTCAAAGACGATCCGTGCCCGCGTCGAGTCGCTGATCGAGAGGGAGGACAGCGAGGCTGGACCGGTTTCCGAGCCGTCCCCGGCACGCTGCGCCCACCATGACTGTTCTTCTCAGCGACGACCTGCGGGTCAGCCCTGTCGGCCTCGGCACGACGATGTCGGTCTTCAGCCCGGCTGCCGAACCCGTCAGTCCGCACGAGGCGCTGACGCTCCTGCGACACGCCGTCGACATCGGCGTCACCTTCCTCGACACCGCCGATGTGTACGGCAACGGCGCCAATGAGGAACTTGTCGGCAGGCTACTGGCCGACCGGCGCGCCGACGTCACCGTGGCGACGAAGTTCGGGATCACCGGCGACCTCCAGGGGTCCCGGGGCGCCCGGGGCGATCGGTCCTACGTGGCGCGCTGCGCCGAGGCCAGCCTCCGGCGGCTGGGCACCGACACCATCGACCTGTACTACCTGCACCGGGTGGACCCGAACGTGCCGATCGAGGAGACGGTCGGCGCGATGGCCGAACTCGTCACCGCCGGAAAGGTGCGCCATCTGGGGCTGTGCGAGGTCACCGCGGCCGAACTGCGTCGCGCCCACGCCGTCCACCCGATCGCGGCCGTTCAGTCCGAGTGGAGCGTGTGGAGCCGTGACGTCGAGGCCGCAGTCATCCCGGCGGCGGCCGAGCTCGGCACCGGGTTCGTACCGTACTCGCCGCTCGGCCGCGGCATGCTCGCCGGCACGGTCAGTGAACGCTCGTTGCCGGCCGACGACCTGCGGCGGGCCCTGATGCCGCGCTACAGCGAGGACAACCTGGCGGTGAACGTCTCCGCGACCCGGACCATCGCCGCGGTCGCCGAGGAGACCGGACTGACCCAGGCGCAAGTCAGCCTTGCCTGGCTGAAGGCCAAGGGCCGGGAGTTCGGCCTGCCGGTGGTGCCGATCCCCGGTACCCGGCGACGGCGGTATCTGGCCGACAACCTCGCATCCGCCGGTGCCGTGCTCACCGAGAACCACATCCGGCGACTGGACTCCGTGGCCGGGACAGTGGAGGGAGCCCGCTCTCGGGACCCGCACTGGATCTCCGCCGGCCGCGAGTGACGGACAGCGCCCTTCGACGGACGGGAGACGAGGAGTTGAAGGACATGCAGCCGGCCCAGTCGGCCACGGTCGCCCCGCTGGACGGCGGCCCCCGCGCGGCGCTGACCAGAGCCATGGACGACATGGTCGCCGCCGGGGCCACCGGCGTCCTGGTGCGGGTGCACGACCGGCTCGGCGTGTGGAGCGCCACGGCCGGCGTCGCCCGACGCGGTCGGCCGGACCCCGTCCCCGAACATGCCGTGTTCCGCATCGGCAGCGTCACCAAGACCTTCGTGGCGGCCATCGTGCTGATGCTCGCGGCCGAGGGCGAACTGGACCTCGACGACCCCGTCGACCGCTACCTTCCCCGCTTCGGACTCGACGGCCGTATCACCGTAAGGATGCTCCTCCTCCACGTGAGCGGCCTGTACAACTACTCGGGGAAGCACCAGCTCGACCGTACGGTCCAGCCCGGCCTCTTCCCCACCACCGGCGACCTGTACGTACGGCAGCTCACGACCTCCTACACCCCCGACGAGCTGGTTCGCTTCGCGTTGGACAAGCCCGCGTACTTCGCGCCCGGAGAGGGCTTCGCGTACTCCAACACCAACTACGTCCTGATCGGGCTGCTGATCGAGGAAATCACCGGGGAGCCGTACGCACAGCAGGTATACCGGCGGATCGTGCGGCCGCTGGGCCTGTCCGACACCACCGTGCCGGGGCACGACACCGCCATCCCCGGCCCCCACGCCCATGGCTACCTCGGCTACCGGCTGGACGGGCAGCCGCAGGTGGCCGACGTCACTCGCTCCAACCCCTCCTGGTACGGGGCCGCCGGCGAGATCATTTCCAGCGCCCGGGACCTCGACGTGTTTCTGGCCGCATTGCTCGACGGCCGGCTGCTGCCCCCGCGCGCGCTCGCCGAAATCACCTCGTTCACCCCGCCGCCACCCGACCCGGGCGTCAGCCCCGGCCTGTTCCGCCGGCAGTTCGCCCCCGACCGCACCGGCATCGGCCACTTCGGCAGCGTCCCCGGCTACATCTGCCACGCCTACAGCACTTTCGACGGTGCCGCTCGGCTCGTGGTGTCGGCGACCAAGGGCGCCGTCGACCGCTTCGACCCGGCCGCCTTCTCGGTGTTCCAGACCGCCATGGACCGCGCGCTCGTCGCCTGCTTCTCGTCGTTGGTCCTGTCGTCGTGACCGCCGAGATGCGGTGGCTCGGCGGCCTGCCCGCACCACAGGCCCGGTACTGGTTCGTCGAGAAGGCAAGCCCCGGATCACCGGACGCGATGGACTCCTTCACGTTCCGGATCACCGGCCCGATCGACGAGGCGGCACTACGGACGGCCCTGCGCACCGTCGTCGGCCGGCACACCGCCCTGCGTACCCTCATCACCAGGCAGTCCCACAGGCTCGTCGCGACGGTCCTCGAACCTGACGCGGTGGCCGAGGTACTGGAGATCCGCCGCGCCGCGCCGCCGGAGCACGAGCCGGCTCTGCGCGCCTTCGCGTATCGCCCCTTCCACCTCGATCGGGACCTGCCGGTGCGGGCGCTGCTGCTGACCTGCGGCACGACGGACGACGGGCTGGCACACCTCATCGTCTCCGTGCACCACACCGCCTTCGACGGATGGTCGGCGACCGTGTTCTTCTCCCAACTCGGCGCCGCCTACCGGGCGCTGCGGCACGGCGATCCCCCTCCCGGCGACCCGCCCAGCCACTACGAGCGGATCTGGCGGGCACAGAGCGACACAGAGACGGAGCAGGACCGCAACGACCTGATGGAGTGGGCCCAGGACCTCGCCGGCGTGCCCGACCTGCCCTTGCCGCTGGGCCCCGTGCCCGCCACGCCTGGCGCACTCGGTGAAGAGCTGGTCGTCCTGTCGCCCCGCCACACCGGACTGCTGGAGTCGGCCGCCAGGACCGCGGCCACCACACCCAACGCCCTCCTGCTCACCGCGTGGGTCCGGGCCCTGCGTGCGCTCACCGGAGGCAGCGACTTCGCCGTCGGGTTGCCGGTCAGCGGGCGCACCTCGCTGGCGAGCATGTCCGCGATCGGATGCTTCGTCTCGGTGGTGCCGTTGAGGTTCCGGGCCCTCGGCGGCGTCGAGCGCGACCTCGGGCAAACCGTGGCGGGGCTGGCCAAGACCCTGCGCTTCCAATTCGCACCGCTGGAACACCTTGTCGGCGACAACAGCGCTCACGATGCACAGCGCACCCCGTTGTGCCAGGCAGCGTTCGTATCGCAGGAGCAGACCGATCTCACCCTGTGCCTCGATGGCGCCACGAGTGTGTACGTACCCCGGCTCAAGCCGGAGTCCGCGTTCGAGGTAACGCTGGAGGTGTGGTTCGGCACACGGACCACCGCGCGGATCAAACACCGCATCGATGTTCTCGACCATCGGCGCGCGGCACGTCTGGCCGGCCTGTGGTGCACGGAAGTGGACACGGTTCTGAAGGCGGTTGCCGACCCGGTGCGATGACCCGGGCCGGCACTCCCAGGGGGAGCGGTGGTGCGTGCTTTGTTCGTCACCTGGGCTCTGGGGAACGGCTGTTGTCGCCCCTTTCGTGCTGGAGGAGATCTCCGACTCCAAGGTGTGGACCGGTACAGGCTCAGTAAGGTCGGCGCGGCCTACGGCTTCACATCGGCCCTTGCGTCGGCCTGCGTTGCTGCCGCACCCTCCACGTTCCCCCGCACCGGCGCTGGGAAGTCCGGCGATCACCACCGCCCGCATCACGAACAAACACCCCGAGCCCGCCCGACACCCGTGAGCGGAATTCACACGGTGGACCGAGGCACCAACCAGGGGCTTCACCCTCACTGACGCCGGGACACTAACGGCCGAGAAAGCGCCGTCACGCACCGCGACCAGCACGTTGCCGAGAGGTCTTTACTCGCGCGGGCTTTGGGCATGCCCGGATCGGTCCAAACGGGCTCAGGTTGGCGGCTGCCACGATCCTCACCCTCGTGAGGCGCACGCGAAAAGGCTCCAGGCTCATGCCGCTCCCGCTTTTCCTGCGCCGCAGAGCCATTCAGCGAAACGAACCCTCAGTACAGGCCAGATCTGTACACCGAAAGGCTGATACTGAACCCCAAGTTAACATCCTCGCAAAGAAATGGTAAATGCATGCAAATGGCGATGCGGACCGGCGGGCGGCCGGGCGGCCGTGAAAAACACTGAGACTTGCAGGAGCGTCCTCGTTTTGTCCGACTTAAGCCTATTTATCCTCCATGCACAGAGGGGTGCACGCCCTCCGTGAACCATCGACCAGCTCGTCCACTGTCGGACAGAGGGAAACAATCGAGCCATGTACGCAGGGGAACTCATGTCCGTATGAGATCTTGTGATGCATAGGACACCTGGTTTTTGGCGGTCATCAGCCAGAAGGTGTCGAACGTGTACATGGCCGAATCCACGCTGCCCCAACTTGGGATTGACCACCCAGCAGGAAGCGTGGCACGGGGGAGAGCTGTTCGATATGTGGGAGCGCAAAGACACGCCGGGTGACCTCTATGTCACTGACAGCAACAGAAGCGAATCAGACAGTCCTCGAGTAGACCGCGACACCGGAAAAGCGGGCGCATTGCCGTTGATGATTTCGGTGCTCAGTCCCTTGAGTCTCATCGTCGGAGGCGTCGACGTCACGCCGACAGCGCCGAAACTGCGGACGATCATCGCCCATCTCGCACTCCGGCGGAACAGAGTGGTGGCGATCGAATCGCTGGTCAGCGAAATCTGGGGGCAGGACCCGCCGGTAAGCGCCACGGCGACCCTGCAGACTTACATGTACCAGTTGCGGCGGATAATCACGCAGAGCGGCCTCAACAGCAAGGAGATTCTCCTTACCAAGCCAGTCGGGTACGAACTTCGACTCGGGCCCACCGAACTGGACTTGGACATTTTCCGTAGCCTGGTCGACCAAGCCAGAGGTCATCTTCAGGAAGGCGCCGACGAGGCCGCCCTCGACGTCGTGACCAAGGCACTCGATATGTGCCCGACGGCACCGCTGAACGATGTGATCGGAGGCGAGATAATTGATTCCTGTCTGGGCCAGATCGCCGAATCCGTGCTCCAGGCGGTGGAGCTGAGGATCGAGGCCAAGCTGCGATTGGGCTACCACCAGGAAATCGTCGCCGAGCTCAAATCCCTGTGTGCCGAGCACCCGTATCACGAGAATCTTCATGCGAAACTCATGGTGGGCCTGCAGAGAACGGGGAGACGCTCCGACGCGCTGGTCGTGTACCAGACGATCCGGAGGAATCTCCAGGACGAGCTCGGCATCGACCCCTCAGCCAGCCTGCAGGAACTCCAGCGCAAGATTTTGACCGCCGACTCCAGCGCTGTCAGTGAGATCGAGTCGGCTTGGCAGACGCGGGAGACGATCTCCCCCGCACAACTCCCCGGCAATATCGCGGAATTCACTGGTCGCGAGGCCGAGATAGAGCAACTGGGCCGGCTCCTGACGCCCGACCAGAACACGCTGGCGCCCACCGTCGTGACCCTGACGGGCAGTCCAGGCACGGGAAAATCCGCGCTCGCGGTCCGCGTGTGCCACGAAATCAGGGAGCGCTTCTGTCACGGCCAGCTCTACGCCGACCTCGGCGGCGGAACCGTCGAGCCGTACCAGGTGCTCGGCCGGTTCCTGCGCGGTGCCGGCTTCAAGGGCGAGGAGATCCCGGCCGACCTCGACGAGCGTTCCCAGCTGTTCCGGAGCTGGACCGGGCAGCACGAGGTCCTCATCCTGCTGGACAACGCGGGCTCCCGCGCCCAGGTACGCCCGCTGCTGACGTCGCGACCAGGCAGTACAGTCCTCATCACGGGAACGCAACTGGCCGTCGGCGGCCTGGAAGGGGCACGGTCGTTCCGGCTGGACGCCCCCTCGCTGAACGAGTGCGTGGCGATCCTGAGCTCGATGGTCGGCGTGGAACGCATGGCCGGCGAGGAGGACGTCGCCCGCGACATCGCCCGGTCGTGCGACCAGCTTCCGGTGGCACTGCGCATCGTGGCCGCAAAACTGACCACCGGCGTATACACGTCGCTGACGGAAGCCGCCCAGCGGCTGGCTGACCCCGAAGCCCGCCTGGAGGAACTCCGCTTCGGGGAATGGGACATCCGCGAGACCTACTCCGTCGGTTACCGCCTGCTCGACGGTCAGGGCCGCAAGGCCCTGACCATGATGGCGATCTCCGATCTCACCTCGATGACGTCGGTGCGGATCGCTGAACTATGCGGCTGGAGCCGTCTCCAGGCCGACCGTGTCCTCACCCAGCTGAAACAGCTACGGTTTCTGCGCTCGGTGGCTGCCGGCATCGGTCCGGGCAGCTACATCATGCCTCCGCTGGTCCGTTCCTTCATCGATGACCTGATGAACGGCGACATCGCCATCGTGCGCGCTGTCGGAACCTGAACGGGCGAAACCGTCGCACCGGCCCGGAGCACGGCGCCCAGGAGAAATCTCCCGACAAAGTCCGTAGACATACCACTACACGGCCGAGGGGCCGGTGGAAAGACTGCTGACGAACCGGAAACGAGAGGCGAGGACGACAGATGGCACTCACGTCGGTGTGATCTGGGCACCCACGGCGAGACGGCCTGGGGAGCACCCGGGGTACCGGTCGCGGCAGCGCACGCTGACGACGGCCATCGGGACGTTCGTGACATCCGACGCGGCGATGCGCGTCATGCCCGCCGGGAACCCGTGCCCCGCACCTCCGAGAAGCTCAGGACCGACTCCGACGACGTCCCTGCCGGCAAGCCCGCCAGTCCATGACCCGCCACTCCCGCCACGCGCGGGACACCTCTCGACGGGAGAGTCACCAAGCCGATGGCCCACCTCATTCAACTCGCCCGACTCCGCCTCGACGACACCGACCGGGTCGGCAGGAAAGCCGCGGTACTCGGCGCGGCACGCCACGCCGGCTTCCGCGTGCCCGACGGGTTCGCGGTGCCCTGGCAGGTGCTCGCGGAAGTACTCGACGGCGTCGGCGACGACCCACGCGCTGCCGTGGAGCGCATCCGTACCGCCCCACTCCCGTCGTCCCTGTGCGCGGAGTTGTCGGCAGCGCTGGACGCACTCGGCGGCGTGCCCGTCGCGGTCCGGTCGTCCGGAGTCGAGGAGGATTCGGCGGGACGGTCGTTCGCCGGCCAATACGAGTCGGTGCTCAACGTGGTCGGCGCCAAGGCTGTGGCCAAGGCGCTCCGGCACTGCTGGGCCTCTGCGTTCTCCGACCACCTCGCCGCCTACCGCGACGGCGCGGAAGCCTCCGCACGCGTCGGCGTCCTCATCCAGGCCATGGTCCCCGCCACCGCGGCGGGTGCGGCCTTCAGCACCAATCCCGTCACCGGCGACCGCGACGAGACCCTGGTGAGCGCCGTGACAGGTCTCGGCGACCGGCTGATGGCGGGCGAGAGCGTCGCCGACGAGTGGTCCGTCCGGGACGGCGCGGCCCGACTGGTATCCGGCTCCGGCAAGGCGGTCACCGAGGCGCAGGCACGTGAGGTGGCCCAGCTCGCCGACCGGGCCACCGAGCATTTCGGTACGCCCCAGGACGTGGAATGGGCGTTCGCCGACGGCACGTTGTGGCTCCTCCAGGCACGCCCCATCACCACGCTCGCGGGCCATCCGACACCGGGAACCGTAGAGGTACCGCCGGGGTTCCACGTCCGGGATCCACGGTCTCCGGCCCCGCGGCCGCGCCTGGAATCCTCCGTGTACCTGCCCGTGCTGTCGTCCTCCGCACGACACCTGTTCGCCTTCACCACCGGAGCCGCGCTGACCGCAACGGACATCGGCGGCTGGGTGTACCTCAACTCCGAGCCCGCAAAGGCCCGGAACACGCACCGCATCGCCGAACAGGTCGCGGACGGCGTGCCCCTCGCCCTCGTCAAACGGTGGGAGTCCGAGTGGAAGCCGACCTACGCAGCGCGCATCAGGAACCTGCGCCAAAGGGACCTCCGAGGACTGCACGGCCCGGCGCTGGCAGCCCATGCCGAGGAGGTGTCCACGCTCTTCACGGAATTCCACGATGTCTACTTCCGGCTGGCCGGAGCCGCCATGTTCCTCAGCGCGGAACTCGGCATGCTGGCACAGCGCATCGTCGACTGGCCGCCCGGCGACCCCCTGCCGGTGCGCGGTGGGCTGGTCGGCGTACACATGGGCGCCGTCGTCGCGCTGGGTGAGCTGTCCAGGCAGGCCGCCGCCGACCCCGTTCTCCGTGCGGAACTGGAACGCGACACAGCGGGCGCCCGCGAACACCTCCACTCGCTCAACCCGCACTTCGCGGAGGCGTTCGCGTCGTATCTCGACGAGCACGGCCACCGCAGTCCGGGCTTCGATCTCACCGAGCCCACCTTCGCCGAACGGCCCGCCATGGTCCTCGCCATGGTGGCCGCGCGACTCGACCAACCCTTCGACTTCGAAGATCGCCGCGCCGCCCTGGCCCGCCGTGTCCGCCCGCTGCGCGCCGAACTGGAACGCCGGCTCGCCTCTCGGTCGGCTACCGAACAGCAAACCCTCGCCGCGGCGCTTGCCGCCGTCGAGCTCAGCACGCCCATCCGCGACGAGAAATCCCATCTTGCCGTGTCCGTATGGGCGTTGCTCCGCTACGCCGCCCTGGAAATCGGTGCCCGCCTGGTGGCGGCGGGCCGAATGGACCGGCAAGAGGACGTCTTCCACGTCTCGCTCGACCGGGCCCTGGACGCACTCGGCAACTCCGCCGACCTCCGCCAGGAGGTACGGCTCGGCCGAGCACAGCACCACTGGGCCCTCGCCCACCCCGGGCCGCGTTTCCACGGCACCCCGCCCGCCGGACCGGCCCCGGAGCCTGACACGACCGAACTTCCCGCAGACATCCGACACGTGACGGATGTCGCCATGTGGGTGGCACGCCAGATGCAGGCCACACCGCAGGAAGCGCCACAGACGGACGGACTCGGCGGGCTCGGCGCCTCCGCGGGCCGGACCGTCGGCCCCGCCCGTATCGTCCGCGGCCCGCGGGACTTCGGCCGGGTGCGCAAGGGTGACGTGCTCGTCTGCCAGGACACCACCGCGCAGTGGGCAGTGCTCTTCCCCAACCTCGGTGGCCTCGTCACCGACAACGGCAGCCTGTTGTCCCATCCGGCGATCCTCGCCCGCGAGTACGGCATCCCCGCGGTGGTCGCCACGGGCGACGCCACCACCGTCCTGCCCGACGGCGGCCTGATCGAGGTGGACGGGACCGCCGGCACCGTTCGGCCGGCCGGCACTTCCCTCGCCGCCCGACGCGCCGAGCAGTGCCAGGACTGATGCCGCAAGCGGGCCTGCCGGCCTGGGGGTGCCGTCGCCAGGCGCACGCAGGAGAAAAAGAAACCGCCGACCGGCGTCGAGACGACCGACCCCCTGGAGGATGAGATGCACGTACTGATAGCCGGTGCCGGCGTGGGCGGGCTGTGCCTCGCGCAGGGACTGCGCAAAAGAGGGATCGGAGTGGTGGTGCTGGAACGGGACGTCGCCCCGGACGCCCGGGCCCAGGGCCTCCGGCTCAAGATAGACGCGCACGGCCGGGCGGCGCTCGCGGACTGCCTGGACGAGGAGCACTACCAGCTGGTCACCGCGACGGCGAACATGCCCTACCAGTCCCGCGGCGTGACGCTCGACGAGAACCTCAACGAACTGCACTCCGCCGTTCCCGCCCGGCCCGTGGACGAGGCGACGGCGAGCATCGTCGTCAACCGCCACACGCTCCGCCAGATCCTGATGTCCCAGATGGCCGGGCACATCTTCTTCAACAAGGAATTCGAGCGCTACGAGCTCGTCGACGACCGGGTCGTGGCCTACTGCCGGGACGGGAGCATCTGGATCGCGGACGTTCTCGTCGGCGCCGACGGGATCAATTCGGCGGTGCGCGGCCAACTCGTTCCGGACGCCGAGCTCATCGATACCGGACTGTGGTCGATCTACGGGCAGTTGATGCTCGACGAACAGAACCGCAAGTGGCTGCCGGACAACGTCTTCGGCGGATCCCGGCCGGTCCTCGGCCCGCAGGGCCGCACCCTGGCACTCGGGTCCTTCCAGCCCCAGATGCCCATCGACGAAGCAATCGCCCAGTTCGCGCCGCGGGCCGAGATCACCCCGGTCGACGACTATCTCAAGTGGAACCTCATCGCCCCCGCCGAGCAGTTCGGGGTCGACGCGGCGGAGTTCTTCGGCGGCTCCCCGGAATGGCTGCACGCCAAGGCACGCGACATGACGGCCCAATGGAGCCCGATCGTGCAGCGGATGCTGGCCGAGTCACTTGAAGCAGTGACCTTCCCCCTGGCGATACGGGCCTGCCGCCCCGGAGCGAGCTGGCCGGCCGGCCGCGTCACCCTGCTCGGCGACGCCGTCCATGCCACCACCCCGGTGGGCGGGGTCGGCGCCAACATCGCCCTGCGTGACGCCGCCGCCCTGGCGCGCAACCTCGCCGAGGTCGCGGACTTCCCCGAGCTCGTCCAACCGGCCATCGCCCAGTACGAAACCGCCATGCGGGAATACGGCTATCAAGCCGTCCGCGACTCCCTGGCCGGCGCCGAACGCATCCTGCGCAGCAAGCGCCTCCTCGGCACCGGGCAGTCCGGCTGACCGGATCGGCGGGACGGCACGGCTCAAGGCAGGGGTTGGGTGGCCCCGGACCCGGTGAACCACACGGGTCCGGGGCCACCGTAAGTGACGTTGTTCCACCGCGTCCGGCGGGCCGCAACGCGCGGCGCGCTCACGAGATCCGGAAGACGAGCTTGCCGGTCGTCGCCCCGGTGAGCATGGCTCGCATGCCGCGCCCCACCTCACGGATGTCGAGTACGTCGGCCACGGTGGGCCGCACACCAGTGGTGACGAGGAAATCCATCAGGTCCCGAAGGTCCGCGGCCGTTCCCATGCCCGAGCCCAGTACCCGGATCTCCCGGAACACCAGGTCCCTCATGGCGTCCGCCGCGCTCTGCGGGAGCGTTTCGCCGCCGGCCCGGTAGCCCGCGCAGACCACCGCCCCGTGCGGGCGTACGGCGGCCACGTCGTCCAGCCAGCCCACTCCGCTGACAGAGGCGTCCAGTACGGCGTCCACGGGTGCGGGAAGCAGGCGGGAGTCGGTTTCGAAGACGTCCGCACCGAGCCGCAACGCCAGTTCCCGGTCGCCCGGCTCTCCAACGACCCCTACGCGCACGCCTGCCGCGTTCGCGAGCACGATCGCCGCCGAGGCGATGGTGCCGAGCCGCCGCCGGCCCCGGACCAGCACCGTCTGCCCGGACACCGCACCCGCGGTGACGAACAGCATGCGGTACGCGGTCAGCCACGCTGTGGACAGGCACGCCGCGTCAACGGCCGACAGCTCGGGCGGCTTCGGCAGCGCGTTGCGGTACGGCACCACCGCGAACTCCGCGAAGGTCCCATCGTGCCGCTCGGAGAGGACCGTGCGCCCCGGGTCCAGACTCTCCGGCCCTGCCCAGCCGGGGGAGGCCACGGACGCGTGCACGACCACCTCGGTGCCGTCGTCGAGCACACCGCAACCGTCGCTGCCCAGGATGATCGGGTACCGCTGTCCTGCGCCCGCACGGCCGCCGAGCACGGTGATCTCCCGCATGTTCAGCGACGCGGTGAGCATCCGGACCACCGTCCACCCGTCGGGTACCGGTGGCCGGCGACGGTCACCGACCGCCACGGCTCCCAGCGGGTCGGCGGAGTCGGGCCGGGAACAGTAAACCGCGAGCATGACGCCTCACCCCCTTCCGTGCCGTGCTCTCAAGCGGCCGGCTTGCGGCCGATGACCAGGGTGTCGGCCGGACCGAGCGGAGCGACCCGCACGTCGCGGCAGCCCGCCGCCCCCAGCCACGCGGTGGCCTCACCAGCCGTGTACTCGGAGCCCTCCTCGGTGACCAGCAGCATGTTGAGACTCACCAGGATGCGAGCCAGGTCGGTGGGTTCCTCGTCGAGCATCGCGTCGTAGATCAGCAACGCCCCACCCGGCTTGACCGCCTGGTACGCCTTGGCGACAAGGAACTCCCTTTGTTCCACCGACCAGTTGTGCAGGACGTGGCCCAGGATCACCACATCGGCTGCGGGCAGCGGATCGCTGAAGAAGTCCCCGGCCCGGAAGTCGGCACGGTCGGCGACGCCGAGCGCGGTGACGTGCTCCGCGAACGGCTCGGCGAGCTCCGGCAGGTCGAAGACTGTTGCCCGCAGGGTGGTGTGACGCCTCAGCAACTGTCCCACGAGGTTGCCGCGGCAACCGCCGATGTCGGCGACGTGCCGGTAGGCGGCCCAGTCGAGGGCGCCGGCGAGGTGGCCCGCCACGAGGCCGTTGGCCGAGTCCATCATCCTCAGGTACTGCTCACGCTGACGCGGATCGCCCAGCATGGTCCGGAACGCCTCGGGCCCGGCACCGGGCGCCTGCGGCCTGCCGGAGACCAGGGCCTCGGTGAGGTTCTGCCACGCCGGGTACAGCATCCGGTCGGCGCGCCGCAAGAACCCGCCGACGTAGTCCGCCCCGCCCGGCACCAGGGCCACCGTGGCCGCGGCACTGTTGGCGTAGCGGCCGTCCCGCCGCTCCAGCAGCCCCAACAGGACGAGTCCGTGCAGGAGTTCGCGCGCACCGCGGGGATGCAGCCGCAGCCGCTTTGCAAGGGCCCCTCCTGTCGACGGGCCATGACGGTGCAGGTCAGCGAAGACGCCGAGTTCCTCGGCGGCCAGCAGCAGTTTCGCGTGGCAGAACCCGTTCGCCAGACGCTTGACCGCCGCAGAGGCGGCATCCGGCACGGACTCGGCAAGCTCGGTCATCGTCAAAACCTCACAGTTGGGGGAAACGGACACGGGTCGTCATGGGTGGATCGCCACGGCGCCGGCGTTGGCCAGCACGGCGCACAGCGCCAGTACGGTGCGCACCAGATGCCAGCGCGCCCAGCGGGCCCGCGGGTCGTCCCAGTCAGGGCCGACGCAGAGCGGATCGGTGCTCTTGACCTTGCGATTGATCGGCACGTTGGCGAACTGGGACACCACGCTCACCCCCAACTGGGCGACGGCGGCGGCCGAGAACAGGATGACGCGGCCACCGTCGCCGACAAGGACTGCCAGGGCGATGTCGACCCCGGTACAGCCGATCACCAGCGGTGGCATGACGCGGTCGTAGTACTGCCCGGCGAGCCGGTGCACGCGGATGTACTGGTCGACAGGCAGCCCCCGGAACGCGGGCACGATCCCCAGGGCCACCGCGGCCAGCACGCCGGCCAGTGTTCCGCTGGCGCCCAGCGCGAGCGCGCTCAGGACGGCGATCACAGGCTTTCCTCCCCACACGTCTGCCGGGTGCCGCCACTGCAGGACGCCATCATGGTGTCCGCCCGTCACGGCCCAAAGCGTCCTCGGCCGATTCCCAGTCCGGGGTCCGCAGCATCTCCAGGACGGCACAGCCGAAGTTCATGCCGACCCCCGAGCCGGACAGGACCACGTAGTCGCCGGCCGCCACGGCTCGCGTCTCCACGAGGTGGGTGAAGCCGGCCGCCTGGTCGCCCGCGCCTATGTGGCCGACCTGCCGGCCCCATTCCCAGGTGGTGCGGCCCGGTTCGAGGTCCCGGTGCCACCACCGGCCGTTGGGGTAGACGAACCGGGCCACCTCGTCGGCCTTGACCCCGGCCTCGGACAACGCCTGCTCCAGGGCGCGCTGTTGCCCCGCGGTGAGCGTTGCCACGACCTCTTCGCCGGTGGCCCCCGTCGCCAGGTACTCCCAGGTCCGCGCACGCAGGTCGACCGGTACGGTGCGGCCTCCGCGGGGCTCGCCCCAGGGTCGCATGCCCCGGTACGCACCCTCGTGGGTGGAGTCGCCGAGCAACACGGTGGACAGCAGCCGGGCGACCGCCGTCGTGGCCGCCCGCGGGCCCCGGGACAAGACCACCGCCGTGGCGCCGTCACCCCGCGCCAGGCTGCTGTCGGACCGGTAGCGGTCGAACTCCGGGAGGCCGTACCGGTCCGCCGTGGTGACCAGCGCCGCCCGGGACTCGGGCCGTGCCGCCAGCCAGGACGCGGCCAGGTCGAGGGCGGCCAGGCCGCCGTTGGATGCCTGCCGGATGTCCAGGGCCGTCGCGCTTCCGGCGACCGTACGCGCCTGGATGTACGAGGCCGGGACCCAGTGGTCCCGCCCCTGGAAGCCGACGCTGGCGTGCGCGACGAGGGCGACGTCGCCAGCGGGGACGGCAGACCGTGCCAAGGCCAGCCGGGCGGCCGCCACCGCCATGTCCGGCGGGTGGACATCGTCGGAAACCCGGACGGCGAGGTAGTCGTCCCTGGCCGCCTCCGCCGCGTCGTAGCGGCCTTCGGCGACCGCGTCCCGAACGTCTTCCCGGCGCCCGAGCCACGCCCCGCTGGCACTGACGTAGAGGTCGTTCCACCACATCGCTCGCTGCCTTTCGTGCTGAGGAGTCACCGCGGATGGTTGGGGGTACGCCCGTCAGGGGCGCGCATGGCCGTCCACCGGGACGATCTGTTCGATGTGGCGGGCGACGTCGGCGGGGGTGGGCATGTCGAGGTGTTCGGCGTGCAGGAGATCGGCGGCCTTTTTATGGACGGGCAGGTCGGCGAGGAAGGCGTCCACAGCGGCGCGCAGTCCGGCGTCGTCGAGGTCGAGGGTGGGCTGGAGCCGTCCGGCGCCGGCCTTCTCGATCTGCTCGGCGTTGATGAGGGCGTCGGGGGCCCAGGGCATGATGAGTTGGGGGGTGCCAGTGGTCATGGCGGTCATGGTGGTGCCGGCTCCGCCCTGGTGGATGATGGCGTCGCAGGACGGCAGGAGCAGGTGCAGGGCGATGGGCCCGATGTGGGTGACGTTGCCGGGCAAGTCGGTGTAGAGGTGCCGTTGGGCTTCGCTGGTGGCGATCACGATCTCGACGTCGTGTCCGGCGAGGGCGCGGGCGACGCGGGGGCCGAGGATGCCGTCGTGCCAGCCCAGGTCGAAAAGCGAGCCGCCCCAGGTGACGGCGATCCTTGGCCGGGTGGGTGGAGTGCGCAGGGTGGTGGGCAGCACGGCGGGGCCGTTGTAGGGCACGTACCGCATCGGTCTGCGCACCACATCGTCGCCGTTGGTGATCTGCAGCGACGGCGGGCACGGATCGAGCGTCACATCGCCGAACGACCGTGCCATGTCCTGGCCGAGCTGCCCGTCAAGACGGGTGAGCATGTCCGGGTTGCGCTGGACGATGGAGGCGGCGAAGTCGGTGGCCCACAACAGGCGCAGCGCGGGCACGCCCAGATCGTGGGCGAGGCCGGGGCCGAGGTAGGCCATCGGCTCGTACACGACGACATCGGGCTTCCAGCTCTCGGCGAACCGGTAGGTGTCGACCGCCATCGCCGCCGCGCTCTCGGCGGGCGCCGCCGTCCAGCTGATGTCCCGCAGCCCGCGCTCGGCTGCCGAGGCATGCCGCTTGTCGCCCTCGTCCCGGCTCGCCGGACGCGGCCTTCCGGGCACGACGACGCGGGATTTCAGGTCGATGTCGTCGCCGACCGGCAGCGCGGGCAGCCCGGCCTGAGTGATGGTCTTGGCGAACGAAGGTTGGCTGGCGACCATGACCTCGTGGCCCGCGGCCCGCAGCGCCCAGCCGAAAGGCACCATGGGGTAGTAGTGCGACCCCCAGGCCCAGGTGATGAACAACGCACGCATCAGTCTGCCTCCTTACAGTCTCCGGGCAGCCGGCGAGCACCGCCCGGCAGCCAGCTCTTCAAGCCGGGCGACCGCCTCGGCCGGTGCGGGTTGCTCCCGCATCTCCTCGCGCAGCGCCTGCGCACGGCTGCGGTACGTGTCGGTGTTGAGGACCGCGTCGAGCCTCTTGGCCGTCTCGAGCTCGCTGAACTCTCCGGGCCGCAGCACGTCCCCGGCCCCCACCACCCGCACACGCTCCGCCTGGAACATCTGGTCCGGAATCTGCGGGAGGACGAGCTGCGGCACCCCGTGCACCGCGGCCGTCAGGGCGGTGCCGTTGCCGCCCTGGTGGATGATCGCGGCGCATTCGGGCAGCACCAGGTGCAGGGCGAGTGAGTCCACCACCCGCACCTGCTCCGGGACGTCCCCGAGACGGTCCGCGTCCCCGCCGGTCAGGGCCATCACGACATCGACGTCCATCCCCGCCAGCGCCCGGAGGAGCCGCGCCGGCATGAACGTGTCCGGTCCCGTGATACGGCTGGTCGACGTCCCCCACGTCACGCAGACCCGGGGCCGCGTGGGCCGGGCTCGCAACCAGTGCGGAAGCACCGCAGGGCCGTTGTAGGGGACATAGCGCACGGCGATGCGGCGCACGTCCGAGGGGATCTGCAGGCTCGGCGGGCACGGGTCGACGGTCGCGTGCCCGAGGACGTCCACCTCGCCCACCCCCAGACGTCCGGCCATGTCCCCGATCAGATCCGGGACGACGTCCCGGGCCTGGTAGGTGACGTCGATGCCGTGCACATGCCGCACCGCGGGCACACCGAGCGCCGCCGCGACGAGCGGGCCGGCGTAAGTGGTGGGGTCGTACACCACCAGGTCGGGCCGCCAGGCCCGGGCGAACGCGGCGAGCTCGTCCAGCATCGCATCGGAGTACGCCGCGAAGGTCCCGAACACCTGCCGCACCCGGCGCAGCCGCTCGGGCGGCCAGCCCGCCATGGAGGACCCGGCGGTCGGCACCCTGGGAACGTCCGAGAACGTCATCCCCGCCATCTGCCGGCTCCGTACCTCGTCGTGGTCCAGATCCGGACCGACGGGCACGGCAGCCGCACCCGAGTCGTTGATCACCCCGGTCAGCGCCGGCTGACTGGCGACGCGGACCTCATGGCCCGCCGCCTGGAGCGCCCAGGCCAGCGGCGCGAGCGGCATGTAGTGCGAGGCCCAGGCCCAACTGGTGAACAGCACACGCATGGCAGAAACCTTCTGTGGTCGGGCCTTCCCTGGGCCGTGTCAGCACGGGGCCCCATCCTGCGGCCCGCTGCTCGGGGATCGTTCGCGTTGCGGTGAAGCGCGCCTGGAACGGGCGCCATGCCGCCCTACCGCGTCGACCACGGCTCCGCCCGTCCTTGAGGGCGCGCGGTGAGGATGCGGGCATCCGATCAAGGAGTTCAGCCATGGAGCTGGGAGTCTTCCTGTCCCACGAGACCGCCTGCGACGTAGCGGAGGAGGCCGAGCGGCTGGGATACGGCATGGCCCTCGTACCGGAGGGGTTCCGCTCGGACGCCCCCACGGTGCTGGGTGCCGTAGCGGCGCGCACGCGGCGGATCGCACTGGCGTCCGGAGTGATGCAGGTGCCTGCCCGCGCCCCCGTGATGACCGCGCTCACCGCGGCCACCCTCGACAGCGTGTCCGGCGGGCGGTTCCGGCTCGGTCTCGGGGTGTCCAACCCCGACGTGTCCCTGGGCTGGTACGGCGTCCCGTTCCCCGAGCCGCTGAGTCGCCTGCGCGAGTACGTAACGGTGGTACGGATGGCGCTGCGCGGCGAGCCGGTCCGCCATCCCGGCCGCCACTACCCGCTGCCGCCCGAAGGGGCCGACGAGGCGGCCCACCTCGCCGCCGCGCCCGTCCGCGCCGACCTTCCCCTCTACCTGGCCGGCGTCCGCCCCCGCAGTCTGCGCCTCGCCGCGGAGATCGCGGACGGCTGGGTCGGCGTCTTCAGCTCACCGCGGCGCATCGCCGAATCCCTGGAGCTGGTGCGCGAGGTACGGGGCAGCCTGGACGGTTTCGAGGTCGTCCCCTCGGTCCCGATCGCCCTCGCCGACGACCCGGAGCAGGCTGCCGACACACTGCGCGGCTACTACGCGAACTTCATAGGTCTCGCCAGCAAGGAACGCGGTATCTACTTCGCTCTCGCCACCGAAATGGGCTTCGGCGAAGCCGCCGAGGAAATCCACGCCCGCTGCGCGGCGGGCGACCGGGCGGGTGCGGCCAAGGCCGTCCCCTTCGCCTTCATGGACCGCACCGCCCTGATCGGGCCGGTGGACCGCATCGCGCCACGGATCGCCGAGTACGCCGCGGCAGGGGTCACGACGCTGGGGCTCACGGTGCTCGACCGCACGCTGGCGGGGCAGCTCGCGGTGGTGCGGGGGGCGGCGGAGGCGATGGCGGACGTGGGAGCCGCGGGCGGCATGGGCTGAACCGCGGGCGCGGGGGTGGGCCTGGTGACGGCCGGTGGCCGCAGGCCCGCGCACCCGCAGCACGCGAGTCAGACGAGCCAGACGCCGTCGTGCATGATGACGCGGTCCGGCATCTCCCCGAAGTTCCGCCAGGCTTGGACGCGGCGTGGCGTCAGGCACACGCTCACGGCATCTTCGACACGGTCGGGGTCGAGCGGGAGACGGGCGTGACGAGCCCGGACCTCGGGCGGGGCGTCCGCCGGATCGGTCAGTTTCACGGTGCCGTCGATCAGCACCACGTCGGTCGCCGCGCCGAATGCCGCCCGGACCAGGCCGTTGGCCGCCAGGTTCCGCGCGGTGCGACCCGACCGGCGGGTGAGCATGGTGATCACACCGCCGTCGAAGACATAGGAGAGCGGGACCATGTGCGGGCGGGGCCCCTTGCTGGCGAGCCAGAGGTGCCGCTCCTGCGCCAGCAGCCGCTCGGTGTCGGCACGGCGTTGCGCGATCGGCCTCGGGGCGGGCAGGCCGGGGCGGCCGGCCGGAGCGTGCCGCGCTGCCGGGGACGTTGCTTCGGACGGGGACATGTGACCTCCGCTGAATTGACCGGCCAATCTAGGGGCCGTCCTGGCCGGGGTGGGGTGACGGCCGACGGCAGCAGGTGCCGACGCCGGCGAGGGCGACCGGGCGCTACCAGCTCACGGGAATCTCGGTGAACCCCTCCAGCAACGCCCCCTCCTCCCTCTTCAACTCCTCGGCCGGTACCGCCAGCCGCAGGTTCGGAAAGCGGGCCAGTAGGGCCTCCGTGGCGATGCGGAGTTCCGCTCGGGCGAGAGAGGCGCCGATGCAGAAGTGGGGGCCGAGGCTGAAGGTGAGGTGAGGGTTCTCGGAGCGGGTGATGTCGAAGGCCCGGGGGTCGGGAAAGCGTTCAGGGTCCTGGTTGGCGCAGTCGGCCCCGGGGATGACGCTCATACCCTTCTTGATCACGCAATCCTCCAGCTCGATGTCGTCGGTCGCGTACCGCAACATCGACACAGAGGAGCCGACGAGCTTCCAGCGGAGCAGCTCCTCGATCGCGTTCGGCAGAAGCGCCGGATCCGCACGCAGCAGCCGCAGCTGCTCGGGGTGGCTGAGCAGCATGGCGATGCCGCCGCCGAGTTGCGTTGCGGTCGTCTCATATCCGACGAGGAGAAGCAGTCGGCACCACCACTGCAGTTCGTACTCGCTCAGCTGCCCCTCATCGTCGCGGGCCCGGATCATCGCGCTGACCAGGTCGTCGCCGGGGTGTGCGCGGCGGTGGGAGATGTGCTCGGCGATGTAGCGGCTCATCTCCGCCATCGCCGCCCGGATCTCCTCGGGCGGGAAGTGGCTGATGGACAGGAACGCCGACGTCCAGTGCCGAAACAGCGCCACGTCCTCGTCGGGTACTCCGAGCAGGCTGCAGATGACGCGGACCGGCAGCGGGAAGGCGAGTGCCTCGTTGAGGTCGAGGGGGCCGCCGGAGCGTTCCATCGCGTCGAGGAGTTCGTCGACCACGGCCCGGATGTGCGGTTCGAGCCGCTGTACGCGGGCCGCGCTGAAGGCCTTGGCGACCAGGTTGCGCACCCGCGTGTGCTCGGGCGGGTCCGGGTTGATGCGCGGGTCCTGGAACATGCTGTTGTGCCGGCTGATGCGGGCCGCGTCCGGCCGGTTCAGATTGCGGCTGAGGCGGTCGTCGGTGAGCACCTGCCGCACGTCCCGGTACCGGGTCAGCAGAACGGCCTCGTCGCCGCTCGGCAGCACGACCGGCACCAGCGGCTCGTCGTGGACCCCGGCGAGGCGCTCCGGGACGCCCAGTGCCGTGGGGCGCGGGAAGGGATAGGGGCAGCGTTCAGCCATGGCAGGGCCTTTCCGGGTACGGGCTCACCAGGTCACGGGGACTTCACGGAAGCCCTGGGTGAAGGCGTCCTCGACGCGCACCAGGCGGTCCGCCGGCACGCCGAGCCGCAGGTTCGGGAAGCGGTGCAGCAGTGAAGCAAGGCCGATCTGCAGTTCGGCCCGGGCGAGCGAGGCGCCGACGCAGAAGTGTCGGCCGACGCTGAAGGTCAGTTGCGGTGAGTCCCCGGAGCGGGTGACGTCGAAGTGGGCGGGGCAGCGGAAGGCGGACGGGTCGTGGTTGGCGACCTCCAGCGCGGTGATGATGCTGGAGCCGCGCGGGATGGTGACACCGCCGACCTCGATGTCGTCGGTGACGTACCGCAGCATCGACAGCGAGGTGCCCACCACCTGGCAGCGCAGCAGTTCCTCGACCGCACCGGGCAGCAGTCCCGGGTCCTGTGTGAGCTTGGCGAGCTGGTCGGGGTGGGACGTCAGCATGACCACCGCGCTGCACAGCTGGTTCGCGGTGGTCTCGTACCCGGCCAGCAGCAGCATCGTGGACCACCAGTGCAGCTCGGTGGCGTCCAGGCGGCCGTCCTCCTCGTCGTGGACCTCGATCAGTGCGCTGATCAAGTCGTCGCCCGGGTCGGCGCGTTTACGTGCGATGAGCTCCGTCATGTAGTCCCACGGAGGTGTCTGCTTCAGGGCGAACTGCTCACGCTCGTCCGCCGGCACGCCCAGCAGTTCGCAGATGACCTGGATGCTCAGCGGGAACGCGAAAGCCGTGGCGAAGTCCACGGGCCGGGGCCCAGCCTCCATCGCGTCGAGCAGCTCCTCGGCCAGTTCCTCGATCCGCGGCCGCAGCCCCTCCACCCGGGCCGGTGTGAACGCCTTGGAGATCAGGGACCGCATCCGGGTGTGTGCGGGCGGATCCATGGACACCTGGCTCTGGAATGCCTTGACCTTGCGGGTCGTCATTCTGGCGATGCCGGGCCGGTTCCGGTTCTTGCTGACCCGGGGGTCGGTCAGCAGCGCACGGATGTCCTGGTACCGGGTGACGAGCAGCGCCTCGTCACCGCTCGGCAGCACGACAGTGACGACGGGTTCGTCGTGGAGTCCCGTGAATTCCTTCGGCTGTTCGGAGGGGGACGGCCACGCGAACGGATACGTAAGGGTCCTGCCGGTCACGGGACGTCCTTCCGACGCGGGGATAAGCCGGCTTCACCCTGGGCCGCCGTCCTCGGGAGCCGGTCAAGTGCCGCTCGTACCCCCACCGCCGTACCCAGGGCACCAACTTCGCTGGACCGAGAGTCGACTAACGCACCCAATGGTGGATTGGTCCTCGCCGAGGAACCAGGAAAGGACCGTTGGCATGCCACATCGGACGCTCATCGTCGCCCGGCTGGAGCCCGTGCACCGGCAGCGGGTGGCAGAACTGTTCGCCAGTTCCGACACCACCGACCTCCCCCATGACGTAGGCGTCAGCCGTCGCACGCTCTTCGGCTTCCACGACCTGTACTTCCACCTGATCGAGGCGGACAAAGACATCCGCCCCGGGCTGGAAAGGGCGCGATCGACGAAGCAGTTCCAGGACCTCAACTCCGAACTGGCCCAGCTCGTGGTCCCGTACGACCCGGGCTGGCGCGAGCCGCGTGACGCGATGGCGCAGTCCTTCTACGAGTGGACGGCCGGAGGGGACTCGTGAGGGCCATCTGCCGGGCCGGCCTCGTTCCTTCCCTGCGCGTCCTGTCTCTGGTGCCTCCGGCCCGCCGCGCGGCACTCGGGTACATGGAGACCGATGCCCTCGGCGGGCCTGCGGAGCCCCTGTCCGGGACGGGGTCGTGATGGCCGGACGGAAGGCAGTCATCACCGGCCTCGGGGTCGTCTCGCCGGGTGCCCTGGGCGTCCGGGCCTACTGGGACCTGCTGACGGCGGGCCGCACCGCGACCCGGCCGATTTCCCTGTTCGACGCCTCCGGCTTCCGCTCCCGTGTCGCGGCCGAGTGCGACTTCGACCCAGTCGCCGCGGGGCTGGACGCCGACCGGGCCGCCCGGCTGGACCGGGTGACGCAATTCGCGCTGGTCTCGGCCCGTGAGGCGATGGCCGACAGCGGCCTCGTTCCAGGCGAGCTGCCTCCCGAGAGGGTCGGCGTCGTCGTGGGGAGCGCCGTCGGCTGCAGCACGCGGCTGGAGGAGAACTACCTCCGAGTGAGCGACCAAGGCCGCTCCTGGCAGGTCGACCAGCGCCAGGGCGTACCCGAGCTCTACGACTACCTCGTGCCCAGTTCGATCGCCGCCGAGGTGGCGTGGGAGCATGGCGCCCAGGGCCAGGTCGAGTGCGTGTCCACCGGCTGCACCTCGGGCCTGGACGCGGTGGGGAAAGCCGCACAGCTCATCGAGGACGGCGTCGCGGACGTCGTGATCGCGGGCGCCTCGGAGGCGCCCATCTCGCCGATCACCTCCGCCTGCTTCGACGCCATCAAAGCCACCACCGCCCGCAACGACGATCCGGAGCACGCCTCCCGCCCCTTCGACCGCAGCCGCGACGGGTTCGTGCTGGGGGAGGGCGCGGCCGTGCTGATCCTCGAGGAGGCGGGGGCCGCCCGGCGCCGGAACGCGCACGTGTACGGCAGCGTGCTCGGCTTCGCCCATCGCAGCAACGCGTACCACATGACCGGGCTGCGGCCGGACGGCCGGGAGCTCGGCGAGGCCATCCGCGTGGCGCTCGACCGGGCGCACGTGAACCCGGCCGATGTGGGCTACGTCAACGCCCACGGCTCCGGAACCCGGCAGAACGACCGGCACGAGACGGCGGCCTTCAAGCGCAGCCTGGGCGCACACGCCTACGAGGTGCCGGTGAGCTCCATCAAGTCCATGATCGGGCACTCCCTGGGCGCCATCGGCGCGTTGGAGGCCGCGGCGTGCGCGCTCGTCCTGGAGCACCAGGTGGTGCCGCCCACGGCCAACCTCACGGAGCCGGAGCCCGAGTGCGACCTGGACTACGTGCCGCGCGTGGCACGTGAGCACCGCACCGACGTGGTCCTCAGCGTCGGCAGCGGATTCGGCGGGTTCCAGAGCGCGCTGGTACTGGGCCGCCCCGGAACAGTGGAGGCTGCGTGATGCGACCCTGTGCAGTGACCGGGATCGGCGTGGTCGCGCCCAACGGCATCGGCCACGAGGCGTACTGGGAACAGCTGTTGAACGGAAAGACGGGCGTCGAGCCCGTCCCCGACGGCGTTGCCGGCGTGGTGACCGGCTTCGAAGCGGCGCAGTACATGCCCGCGCGGCTGGTCGTGCAGACCGACCGGTGGACGCAGTTCGGCCTCGCCGCGACCGCCCTGGCCGTGACGGACTCCGGCATCGATCTGGCCGCCGTCCCGGAGTACGAGATCGGAGTGGTCACCGGCAGCTCCTCCGGAGGCAACGAGTTCGGCCAGCGGGAGATCGGGAAGCTGTGGACCGGAGGCCCCGCCAAGGTCAGCGCCTACCAGTCCATCGCGTGGTTCTACGCGGCGACCACCGGTCAGGTGTCGATCCGTCACGGCGCGCGGGGCCCCTGCAGTGTCGTGGTGACCGAACAGGCGGCCGGGCTCGACGCGTTGGCCCAAGCGGAGCGACTGCTTCGGCAAGGCGCCCGGGTGGTGCTCACCGGCGGCACGGAGGCCCCGCTGTCCCCGTACGCCCTGGCCTGCCAGCGGGCCGACGGTCGGATCTCCCCCCACACGGACCCCGATCGGGCGTTCCGCCCCTTCGATCGGCACGCCGACGGGCATGCCCCAGGCGAGGGCGGGGCCATGTTCGTCGTCGAGGACAGCCCCGCACCGGGCCGCCGGCCCTACGGGTACCTCGTGGGCCACGCGGCGACCTTCGACCCCAGGCCCGGCAGCGGCGGCGAGCCGGGACTGCGCCGGGCGATCGAACTGGCCCTTGACCGTGCGGCGTTGACCCCTTCGGACATCGACGTGGTCTTCGCCGACGGTGCCGCCGTACCCGAACTCGACCAACGGGAGGCTGAGGCGATCGAGGCGGTCTTCGGCCCGTACGGCGTCCCCGTCACCGTGCCGAAGACCATGGTCGGCCGGCTGTACGCCGGAGGCGGCGCCCTCGACGTCGCCACCGCGCTGCTGGCTCTGCGCGACTCGGTGATCCCGCCGACGACCGCGGACCCCAACGTACCCGAGCACTACCGCATCGACCTCGTGCTGGACCAGCCGCGCCCCGCCGCCCTGCGGACCGTGCTGGTCCTGGCACGCGGCCGCGGGGGCCACAACTCGGCCGTCGTGCTCAGCCGCGAACCGCGATAAGTGGAGGAAACAATGCCAACGGACAGCGGAACCACCCCAACGACTGGGTTCACCTTCGACGACCTGCGGGGCGTGCTGCGGACAGCCGCGGGCGACCTCGATGCCATCGACGGCGACATCATCGATGTGCCGTTCGCGGAACTGGGCTTCGACTCGCTCGTCATGCTGGAGATCGCCGCGGTGCTCGGCTCCGAGCACCATCTGAGAGACCCCGACAGGGTGATCGAGATGGCGCGCACGCCCCGCGAGGTCATCGCCCTGGCCAACGACGCCTCCAGCGCGGGCCACGTCGACAACAGCGTCGTCATCGCGGCGCCCTACGACCTCGTCTGGGAGATGACCAACGACATACCGTCCTGGCCGGAGCTGTTCAGCGAGTACGCCTCGGCCGAAGTCCTCGGTCGTGACGGCGACACCGTCACCTTCCGGCTGACCAAGGTGCCCGACGAGAACGGCACGTCCTGGAGCTGGATCTCCGAGCGGCACATGGACAAGGAGAACGGCACCGTCCGCGCACACCGCGTGGAACGCGGTCCCTTCGCCTACATGGAGATCTTCTGGGAGTACCACACCACCCCGGAGGGCGTGCGCATGCGGTGGGTGCAGGACTTCCACCTGAACCCGGAGGCCCCGCTCGACGACGCGGCCATGGAAGAGCGGATGAACCGCAACACCGTCATCCAGATGGAGCGGATCAAGGAACTCGTCGAACAGCGTGCCAGGCGGCCCTGATTGAGCACCTTGCTGGCCCCTCTCGCCCTCCTCGCCAACGGCATCGCGGCGGGGATCATGACCGCGACCGTCATCGGCATCGCGCCGATGATGCTGAGTCTGCCCTACGAGCGGTACGTGCAGACGGTGCACTTCCTGCGGCCCCGCTTCGACCCCGTCATGCCGCTGGCCAACGGCCTGACCGTGCTGCTGGACCTGCTGCTCGCGATCACCGCCGGGGACGGCCTCGCCCGGGCGGGGTTCGCCACCGCGGCCGTGCTGCTGCTGTGCGTGATGGGCATCTCCCTCACCAAGAACGTCCCGGTCAACCGGTACGTCATGTCCCTCAGCCCCGCCGTGCAGCCCCCCGACTGGGCCGAGACCGATCCCCGGCGCAGGTGGCGGGCCTGGAACACCACCCGAACCGCACTCGCGCTGTTCGCCTTCGTGACCAACATCGTGGCCACCGTCCGGCTCGGCTGAGCCCCCACTGCTCCCCAGGAGGGGAAGACACACCATGCACATATCCCTGACCGGAAAGCGCGTCCTCGTCACCGGTGGAACGCGTGGCATCGGCGCCGCCATCACCCGCGCGTTCGCGCAGGCCGGAGCCAGCGTACTCACGTGTTCCCGCACCGGCGGCGAGGACGCCGACGCCCTCGCGCGCGAGCTTGCGGCCACGCCCGGCGACCATCACTTCGTGACGGCCGACGTCAGCAGGACCGAAGACGTCCAGCGCCTCGTCGATGCCTGCCGGGAACGCCTCGGAGGACTCGATGTCGTGGTCAACAACGCGGGCCGCATCACCCACGTCCCCATCGAGGACCTCGGCATGGACGGCTGGCGCGAGATCCTCGACACCAACCTCACCGCCGCCTACGACGTCGTCCACCGAGCCGTCGGACTGCTCGGCCCCGGCGCCTCGGTCATCAACGTCGGCTCGGGCTCGGCACTGGCGGGCATCCACCATCGCGCCCACTACACCGCGGCCAAGGCCGGACTGATCGGCCTGACCCGCTCGCTGGCCAAGGAGCTCGGCCCCCGTGGCGTCCGCGTCAACGTCCTGTCCCCGGGTGTGATCCAGACCGAGGCCGAGCTGTCCGAGGAGGTGCGCACCCGGTATCAGAAGATGACCTCTCTGGGGCGGTTGGGCACACCCGAGGAGCTCGCCCACGTGGTGGTATTCCTCGCCAGCGACCTGGCGTCCTACATGACCGGCGCCACCGTCAGTGTCGATGGGGGCATCTGAGATGGCGGAACCGCTCTACCGCGTCACCTTGCGGATGGCCATACAGCCCGGTATGGAGAAGGAGTTCGAGGAGGCATGGCTGGCCGGCGCGGCCCGCATAGCCGACAACCCGGGCAACACCGGCCAGGAACTGTCCCGCGGCGAGGGGGACGGCGCCTACCACATCGTGAGCGACTGGGTCAGCAAGGAGGCCTTTCTCGCCTACGAACGCAGCACCGGCCACCAAGAACACCGCAGATCCCTGGCGCCGTACCGCTCCGCGGGAGAGATGACGACCATGCGGATGCTGTACCGCCTCGCCGGCAAGGGCGGTGCCGAATGAAGGGGAGCGTGCGGGTTCTGCTCCACCTACGGGTCCCTCCCGGGGAGGAGAACCGCGTCGAGGACCTCTACCACCGCGTCAGCCGCGAGCTGGAGGGTACCCCTGGCCTGCTCCGCAACGAGCTGCTCCAGGGCCTCGCCGTGCCGGAGGAGTGGGCCGTGCTGAGCGAGTGGCGGGACACGGACGCCTTCCGTGCGTGGGAGAACGGGCCACACCACCGCGACGCGACGGCGCCGCTGCGGCCGTACCAGAACCGGGCGGCCGGATCGGTGTTCGGCCTGTACGAGGTCCGGGCGGAGTACTGACACCGGCCGACGGCCACAGGAGGTAAACGATGAGCGCTCCGCGCCGCATCGATGTGCACCATCACGCGATCGTGCCGAAGATCGCCGCACTCATGAGGGAGAACGGCGCCCGGTTCGAGCTGCCCTGGTCCCTGGAGAGCACCTTCGAGGTGATGGAGGCCCACGGCATCGAACGGGCCGTGGTGTCCAACCCGATCCCGGGGGACCTGTTCAGCGACGCCCGGCAGGCGGCCTCGTTCACCCGCCGGGCCAACGAGGCCGTCGCCGAACTGGCGGCCGACCACCCCGGCAGGTTCGGATTGCTCGCCGCTTTGCCCATGCCCTTCGTCGACGAGGCCCTCGCCCAGCTCGATTTCGTCTACGACGAACTCGCGGCCGACGGGGTTGTCCTGGTGCCGCACGCGGGATCCCACTACCTGGGCGACGAGCTGTTCGAACCGCTGCTCGCCGAGCTGGACCGCCGCCACGCCGTGGTGCTCGTGCACCCGATGACGCTGCCGGGCGGACCGGTCGAGGCGGCGCCCCCCGTACTGGCCGACTTCCTGCTCGACACCACGCGCGGCGCCATAGGTCTCATCAGGTCCGGCGCATTGGAGCGGTACCCGCACATCTCCTTCGTTCTGGCGCACGGCGGCGGCTTCCTGCCGTACGCGGCCGAGCGGATCGAGGTGCTCGGCGATGCCTTCTACGGCATCGAACCGGCCCGGCTGAGGGCCGCGTTGCGGCGCTTCTACTACGACACCGCCCTGGTGGGCGCCTCAGCGCTGACCTTGCTCCGGGCGGTCGCCGATCCAGAGCGGATCCTGTTCGGGACGGACTGGTGTGCCGCGCCGGCCGGGCCTGTCGCGTCGTGTGCCCAGGCGCTGGACACCCTGCCGGCGGACACCCGCCGGCTGATCGGACGTGACAACGCGCTACGCCTGTTCGGGGCGTCGTAAGGCGCGGACGACGCGGCCGTGCGGAAGGAGCCGACCGCGGGATGATTCGCGCGGACCCGCAGAGGCCCGGCATGCCGACCACAACGGTGTGCCGGGCCTTCGGCATGCGTCGTCCGCGCTCGGTGGGCCGGACGCAGGGGTCGCCAGAGCCACGTGGACTACCACGGCTGGACCGCCCCTCGAGGTGGGCGCCTGACGCTTCTCGTGTCGAGTTACTGCTCCGGGAGGACGGACATGCTGGCAGAAGTATTCGCTCGAAGCGGCAGAGCACTGCTGGAGGGTTTTCCCCCGGACGGCCGGGAGTACTGGGCCGCACGTTTCTGGGACCGCGCCGCAGCCGAGCAGCACGTGCAGTTGCGACCCGAGTTCCTGACCCAGAAGGAGACGATCGCCGACCTGCTGCGTACCCACGGGCAGGACGCCAAGTCCGTCGTCGAAGTCGCTTGCGGCACTGGCGAGTTCACCGATATGGCCGCGAAGCTGACGCCCGCTGCCGAGATCACCGCGATCGACATCTCCGCCGAGGGCCTGGCACGCACGGCACAGCGGGTGAAGCACGACAACCTCAGGCTGGTGGAGGGCGACTTCTGGGCCGACAACGACCTGGAACAGGCGGACCTGGTGCAGTGCCTGGACGCCATCCACCACCTCGGAGACCTCAGGCAGGTGCTGACCCGGCTCCGCTCCATGGTGAAGCCTGGCGGCATCTTCATCGGCAACCTGTGGACCGGCGACCACTTCCACGAGTTCCAGCGGAAGCGGTACGGCGTTGCGGCCCACCTGACGCGCACCGCCTCGTTCCTGGGCACGGCGTTGATCATCCGGGCATCGGCTGGTCGTCTCAAGACCGGCGCCTACCGTACCCAGCTCACCCCCAGCGACGAGGCCGTGGCCGTGCTGCGCTCGGTCTTCGACGAGGTGCTGGAGGTACGCAAGGAGCGGTACTTCATGGGCTTCGCATGCCGGGTCAACGCTGGGCCCCGCCCGTGAAGGTGCTGGTGACCGGAGGAGCCGGGTTCATCGGGCGCCGTGTCGTCGGGGCCTACACCAGGGCGGGACACGAGGTACGAGTCCTGGACGCGCTGCTGAGCGACACGCACCGGCAGCGCGTTCCCCCACCGCTGCCCGACGGCGTGGAGTTCGTCCTGGGGGACGTGCGCGACCGGGAAACCGTCGAGACCGCCTTGCACGGCGTCGACATGGTCAGCCACCACGCGGCCGTGATCGGACGGGGACGGGAGATCCTGGATGCTTCCCACCACGTCAGCTGCAACGACCTGGGAACGGCGAACCTGCTCGTCGCCATGGCCGAGGCCGGGACACGGCGGTTGGTGCTGGCCGGGTCGGTGGCGATCTACGGCGACAGCCGCTACGACTGCGCCGTACACGGCCGGGTGCTGCCACGTCGGCGCAGTCGCGAGGATCTGGACGCGGGGCGGTTTGAGCCGCGCTGCCCGGAATGCGGCACCGAGCTCGTGTCCAGCGCGGTGAGCGAGGACGACCCGCTCGACCCTCCCCGCAACATCTACGCGGTGACGAAACTCGCCCAGGAGTACCTGGTGGGCGTCTGGGCCAACGATACGGGGGGCCAGGCCGTCTCTTTGCGGTACCACAACGTATACGGGCCGGACATCCCCTATCAGAGCCCTTACTCAGGCGTGGCGGCGGTCTTCCGCAGTGCCGTCGCACGTGGAGAGGCACCCGTGGTCTACGAGGACGGCGGGCCGATGCGCGACTTCGTGCACGTCGAAGACGTCGCCGAGGCCAGCCTGGCCGCTGAGCGGTGGACGGGCAGCGGGCACCGGGCGTTCAACGTGGCCAGCGGCACCCCGCACACCATCGGCGACGTCGCCCACGCCCTCGCCAAGGCAGCGGGGGCCCCGATGCCTGTGGTCTCCGGGAGGTACCGGATCGGCGACGTCCGGCACATCGTGGCCTCGCCTGACCGGATCATCCGCGAGCTCGGGTGGCGGCCCCGGATCAGCTTCGAGGAGGGGATGGAGGAGTTCGCGACGGCTCCGATGAGCGGGCTGCCGTCCTGACGCTGTCGTGGCGGCCTCTTGACGGGCGGCCGGGGCGGCGCGGAAGCCGTCGAGTCCGGGAGCCGGGTACTGGCGGCCGGTCTGCGACCAGCCGGAGACGACGTCATGTGGTCTCCGGCTGCAGTACGAGCCAGACTCCCGTGCCCGGGCTCCGGTCCCTTCAGTCTCGGAATTCGGCGTCGAGCCGGCCCCTCCGGGCATCCCGCCGGCCCCGTCACCAGCCAGTGCGTCACACCGGAAGTTCCGCCCGGGCGGTCAGCGGCTCCCACCACTCTCGGTTGTCCCGGTACCAGGCCACCGTGTCGGCCAGCCCCTCGTCGAAGCCGGTCAGCGGCTCGTACCCCAGCTCGTCCCTGATCTTCGAGATGTCCAGGGAGTACCGCAGGTCGTGGCCCTTTCGGTCCGCGACGTGTCGGATTCGGTCCTGGCCCGCCCCGCAGGCCGCCAGCAGCCGCTCGGTCAGCTCCCGGTTGGACAGCTCGGTGCCGCCCCCGATGTGGTAGACCTCGCCCGGCCGGCCGCGGTGCAGCACCAGGTCGATGCCGCGACAGTGGTCGGAGACATGCAGCCAGTCGCGGACGTTGCGGCCGTCCCCGTACAGCGGCACGCTGCGGCCGTCCAGCAGGCGGGTGGCGAAGAGCGGGATCATCTTCTCCGGGAAGTGGTAACGCCCGTAGTTGTTGGAACAGCGCGTCACCGTCACGTCCAGGCCGTGGGTACGGTGGTAGGCCAGCGCCAAGAGGTCCGAGCTGGCCTTGGACGCGGCATACGGGGAGTTGGGCGACAGCGGTACGTCCTCAGTCCACGAGCCCTCGGCGATCGAGCCGTAGACCTCGTCGGTCGAGACATGGACGAACCGGCCCACCTTGTGCCGCAGCGCGGCGTCCAGCAATACCTGCGTGCCCAGCACATTGGTGGTCACGAACGGGGAGGCGTCCACAATCGAGCGGTCCACGTGCGATTCTGCGGCGAAGTGCACCACCGCGTCCTGACCGGCCATCACCTCGTCCACGGCCGCCGGGTCGCGGATGTCGCCGCGCACGAAGTCCAGGCCCTGGTGCTCGGCGACCGGCGCCAGATTCATCTCGTTGCCCGAGTACGTCAGGTTGTCCAGGACCGTGATCCGAGCGCCGGTGCCCGAGGGCAACTCACCGAGCAGAGCTGCCCTTACGAACTGCGACCCTATGAAGCCGGCTCCGCCGGTGACGAGTATCCGCATAAGGACAACATTTTAGGCGACCCAACCGTCGGACGGATACGGCGTCCTCCTGGCCGAATGTCCCACTGCTGTCGAAACACTTCATGGCGCGGCCCCTCCAATCGCACCCCAGCCATCCACGAGCACGGTTGCGGACTGTGGACCGTCGAGGGCCTTGACTTGAGGAGCGGAGGCACACCGATGCGCCAATATCGCGGAAACAGCTCGGCCACGCGGCAGACCTGGGATATTGACGTGCTCCAACGATGGGCGGGACTGGTCGACTCAGGAGTCGACCAGCAGTTCCTGGCCTGGTTCGAAAGCCGGGTGCACGCGACCTCGTGCTCGGTCGACCGAATCCCGCTCGGGCAGATGCGGTCCTGGCACCTGGACGCGTCGACCGGGAACATCGAGCACAGCAGCGGCCGATTCTTCACGATCGAGGGACTGCATACCCGCACGACGCACGGCACCGTTCCCGAGTGGAGCCAGCCGATCATCTGCCAGCCGGAGATCGGTCTCCTCGGACTTCTGGTCCGAAACCACAACGGCGCCCTGCAATGCCTGATACAGGCGAAGATGGAACCCGGCAACGCGAAGATGCTGCAGTTGTCGCCGACTGTTCAGGCAACTCGCAGCAACTACACACGGGCGCACAACGGCAGCGCCACCCGCTATCTCGAGTACTTCGTGGATCCGCAGAACAACACCGTCCTGGTCGATGTTCTGCAGTCCGAACAAGGTTCGTGGTTCCTGCGCAAGCGCAATCGCAACATGGTCGTCCTGGTCGAGGAGGACATCGCAGTCGACGACGGCTACCGATGGATAGACGTCCGCGATCTGCGGCGGCTCCTGAGGGTCGAGCAGCTGGTCAACATGGACACCCGCTCGGTGCTGTCGTGTCTGCCAGGCGAGGATCGCGACGAGCCCGACACCACACGCCTGCTCCGGTGGTTCACCGAGGTCAAGAGCAGGAACGAAGTCGCGACCCGACAGGTTCCCCTGCGAGGCATCGAGGGATGGCGATACGGGCGGGAGCGGATAACACACGATTCGGGGCTGTACTTCGACATCATTGGTGTCTCCGTCAGCGCCGCCGGCCGGGAGGTCCTCGAGTGGGACCAGCCGATGCTCTCTCCCCATGGGCAGGGCGTCGTGGCCTTCGTCGTCAAGAAGTTCGACGGTATCGCCCACCTCGCAGTGCAGGCCCGCTTTCAGGCCGGAGTACTGGATGCTGCGGAACTGGGACCGACCGTGCAGTGCACTCCCGCGAACTTTCCGCATCGCTCGCCGCGTTTCCTGGACTATGTTCTCGGCGCCAGTGCGGACCGCATCCTGTTCGACACCATCCTCACCGAGGAGGGTGGTCGCTTCTACCACTCCGAAAACCGGTACATGCTCGTCGAGGCCGGCGACGACTTTCCGGTGGCACTGCCGCCGGAGTTCTGCTGGGCAAGCGTCCACCAGCTTGAGGCCCTGCTGCGGCACAGCTACTACGTCAATGTCGAAGCCCGCAGCCTGCTGGCCTGCCTGCAGGCCGTAAGGTGCGGTGGATGACCGACGACGCCGAGCAGCCGCCACTACGCTTCGGCGTGCTCGGTTGCGCTGATATCGCCGTGCGCCGAACCATTCCGGCCATCCTCGCCACCCCCACCGCGCGGCTGGTCGCGCTGGCCTCCCGCACACCGGGCAAGGCCGAACACTATGCGGCCCATTTCGGGGAAACGGCTGCCTGTGACTATCACGACTTGCTCCGACGCGATGACATCGATGCCGTCTACGTTCCACTGCCGACCGGCCTGCACGCCGAATGGATCGAGTCTGCACTGGCCGCGGGCAAACACGTGCTGGCAGAAAAGCCGCTGACTACCAGTCACCCGGAAACTCTCGCCCTCACTGCCATGGCGACCCGGCTTGGACTCACCCTGCAGGAGAATCTCACCGCTGCCCGTCACCGGCTGCACGCGACCGTCTCCGAGCTGGTCGCGGCGGGAGAAATCGGTGAGTTGCGCGGTATCGAGGCGTGTTTCGGTATTCCGCCGCGGCCCGCAACAGATGTGCGATACGCCAGCGACCTGGGCGGCGGTGCGCTCTTGGATGTCGGTGTGTACCCGCTGTACGCAGCGACCCGATTCCTCGGCGCCGGGCTGACCGTCGTGGGTGCCTCGCAGAAGACGGATCCGGCGCGAGGTGTGGATGTCGCGGGACACGCTCTGCTCTCTTCACCATCCGGCCTCGCCGCTCACGTCACCTTCGGGTTCGAGCATGCCTATCGGTGCAGCTATCAGTTGTGGGGCAGCGAGGGCGTACTGTCGGTCGACCGCGCGTACACGCCGCCTCCGGCGTTCAGTCCGGTGATTCGGCTGGCGCGTGGGGATCGCGGGCGTGAAGTCGTCGTTCCTGCAGAAGACCAGTTCATGACGACGATCTCGGAATTCGTCGCACAGGCCCGGGGGTCGCAGATCCAGCGGTACGGCGAGACCGACTTTCTGGAACAGGCCCGGCTCGTCGACCACGTTCGTGACAGGGCACGGGTCATGGCGATCGAAGGACGGACGTGAGTATCAGGAGAGCGGTGGCCGTGCTGATGCTGATCGGGCGCCGGCGACCTCGTCGATGGATGTCTCGCTGAGACCGGCCTCAGCTCGACGGCATCGCGCCGACAAAGTCAGTCACTGCCTGCGACGTGCAGAGTCGGCTCGTCCGGGTTGGGCAGTGGCTCGGTGTCCACATGGCCCAGCCTGGGCTCCGGTGCCAGCGGGCTGAGATGGATCACGGCAAGCGCCGACTCGCTGCCGTGGTTGACCAGGCGGTGCCTTGCACCGATCGGCACCATGATCCCCTCGTCAGGGGCGAGATCGATGTCGGCACCGTCCACAGTCACGACCAGTTGCCCCCGGACCACGTAGAGGAACTCTTCGGAATACGGGTGGTAGTGCTCGGAGACATAATCGCCCGGTTCAAGCGTCACCGCTCCCATGAACCCCGACACCGAGCCGACGGTGCTCGGGCTCAGTCCAACTCTGATCTCACCTCCCCTGCGACGATTCGGCGGCACATCGCTGAATCGGACCTTCTCCACCGTGGCACGGTTGGTCTGTGACACCGCAGCTCCTCCCGGTCTCGTCGCACAGTCGACTCATCGTCGGACGACTCGGTCGAACACCGCTGGGAACGCACTGGGGACCTTGCCGACCAGCGGGACACCATCAGTTCCGGAGTCCGGCCGCGGAAGATGCTCGTGGACGGCGGCACAGATGGAGGCAGCAACGATGCGTGCGTTGTTCATCACGTGGCCCTGGGGCTCGCATCTGTATCCGATGACGCCCTTCGGGTGGGCGCTGCGTGCGGCAGGTCACGAGGTGGTCGTCGCCGCGCAGCCTTCATTCGCCTCGACGATCACCCAGGCCGGACTGGTCGCGCTCCCGGTGGGCAAGGACGTCGACGTCAAGGAACAACTCCGCAGAGCACATCGGCACGACTCCCTGGATCCCTCGGCGATCGAGCATCGGGGCGCGGCTGCCGTGCAGGCGGCAACCGACTGTGCGATCGCCATAGCCGAGGACACCTATCGCTTCGCGGCACACTGGCGCCCGGACTTCGTCGTCTACGAGCCGATGGCATACCTCGGTCCCGGTATCGCGCGAGACTTCGCCATCCCTGCGCTGCGCCTGCTCTGGGCGACCGACTTCCTCGCCTCGATCACAGACCCCGAGCGGAGCGAGGAGGACCTCCTCGGCGGGCTGACATCGCGGCGGGAGTTGCAGGAGGCCAACGCATTCGGTGACCTGACGCTGGACCCGTGCCCGCCGCAGCTGCAGGTAGCCGCCGACCTGCCCCGCCAGGGCATGCGGTACGTCCCCTACAACGGACCCGCTCAACTGCCACACCGTCTGCGTAAACCGGCACAGCGACCGCGTATCGTCGTCACCTGGGGCGGCTCGCTGCACCAACTCGGCTGGCAGCGGGCATTTCTGGCACCCCGCATCGTGGCGGCGCTGGCCGGTCGCGACATCGAGGTTGTCGTCGCGGTACTCGACGACCAGCGCGACAGCTTCACTTCCCTGCCCGACAATGTCATTCACGTCGGCCCTGTCGCCCTGCACCTGCTGCTGCCGAGCTGCGCAGCGATCATCCATCAAGGCGGTGCGGGCACCACCATGGCCGCAGTGAGCTACGGCGTCCCGCAACTCATCCTGGCCTGGGCGGCCGATGCCATCGTCAACGCCAGGCAGGTGGAGGCCACCGGGAGTGGACGCCGTTTGTGGCCCGACGACCTGGACGACGCCACCCTGGCCGACACACTCGACGAGTTCCTCGACAATCTGGCCGGGCATCAGGAGTGCGCGGACCGCTTGCACCAGGCCCACCTGGCGCTCCCCACACCGGCTGCGGTCACCACCCAGCTTGCGCACGACCTCCGGAACGCCACCGGCGCATGGACGAACTTCGGGAAGTGAACGGACCTTCTACCTTGATCGTGGACACCTGGATCGTGGGCACCTCGATACTTGGATCTTGAGTCCGGGGAGAGGAGTCCGGGGCGCGGAAAGCAGGCCCTTACGCCGCTCGTAGTCGGCGTCGCCGGGCCTTCGCCAATGCTGTACGCCTCCTCGGACACACTTACCGTGTCAAACGATGAGGAAACGGCAAGCCGCTCCCAGCCCTCTCGCAAGGACGTGCCCGTCACGGGGATCGGGGGATCATCAGGGATCCCTGAGAGGCTCGGGGACGCCTGCACCCGTTGAAATTGAGGGGGCTTCCTCCCCTCCCATGTGCGCATACGGTGCGCACGTGTGCACCGTATGCGCACCCAAAAGCCCCCTGAACCTACGTTTCCGCAGTTCAGAGGGCATTCCACAAGTGGAGCCTAGGGGAGTCGAACCCCTGACATCTGCCATGCAAAGACAGCGCTCTACCAACTGAGCTAAGGCCCCTTCGCCGAACAGGGTACCCGGTGTCGGGCTGCTTTCCCGACCGGGTATCGCCGCGCACCGTCGCTCTCCGTAGGATGCTTCGCGAGATTCGCGGCAGCGAAGCGCGATCGGGGATACAGGGGAGACGGCATGGATGCAGCACAGCAGGAAGCCACCGCGCGGGCCCGGGAGCTCCAGCGCAGTTGGTACGGGGAACCTCTGGGCGCGCTGTTCCGCCGTCTCATCGACGACCTCGGGCTGAACCAGGCCCGGCTGGCAGCGGTGCTCGGCCTGTCGGCGCCGATGCTGTCCCAGCTGATGAGCGGGCAGCGCGCGAAGATAGGCAACCCGGCCGTGGTGCAGCGGGTGCAGGCGCTCCAGGAGCTGGCCGGTCAGGTCGCGGACGGCAGGGTCAGCGCCGCCGAGGCGACCGACCGGATGGAGGAGATCAAGAAGACGGCGGGCGGTTCGGTACTGAACAACACCGCCCAGACCACGTCGTCGACGGGCGCCACCACCGTGCGCCGGGTGGTGCGGGAGATCCAGTCGCTGCTGCGGTCGGTCTCCGACGCCGGCGACATCATCGACGCGGCGAACAGCCTCACCGCCACCCATCCCGAACTGGCCGAGTTCCTCCGGGTCTACGGTGCCGGCCGTACCGCCGACGCGGTCGCCCACTACGAGGCGCACCAGAGCTAGAGCCCGTCGACTGGGCAAGCGCGGGCGGCCGCCGCGGAGTTGGCCGCAGGAGTCGGGATCCAGCAGCGGACGGGGCGCAATGGGTGAGATCTTCGCCGGTCGGTACGAGCTCGTGGACCCGATCGGTCGGGGCGGGGTGGGCGCCGTCTGGCGCGCCTGGGACCAGCGGCGCCGCCGCTATGTGGCGGCCAAGGTGCTCCAGCAGAGCGACGCGCACACCCTGTTGCGCTTCGTCCGGGAACAGGCGCTGCGGATCGACCATCCGCACGTCCTGGCCCCGGCGAGCTGGGCCGCGGACGACGACAAGGTGCTGTTCACCATGGACCTGGTGCACGGCGGTTCGCTGGCCCATCTGATCGGTGACTACGGCCCGTTGCCGCCGCGGATGGTGTGCACGCTGATGGACCAGCTGCTGGCCGGGCTGACCGCGGTGCACGCCGAGGGCGTGGTGCACCGGGACATCAAGCCGGCGAACCTCCTGCTGGAGGCCACCGGCACCGGCCGTCCGCACCTGCGGCTGTCCGACTTCGGCATCGCGATGCGCAAGGGCGAGCCGCGGCTGACCGAGGCCAACTACGTGGTGGGGACGCCGGGTTACTTCGCGCCGGAGCAGATGCTGGGTGCCGAACCGGACTTCCCGGCGGACCTGTTCGCGGCCGGGCTGGTCGCGCTCTGCCTGCTCACCGGCGCCAAGCCGGACACCGAGGCGCTGGTGCGGCGGTTCATGGACAGCGGCGGCATACCGAACGCGCCCGAGGACGTGCCGGAGCCGCTGTGGCAGGTGCTGGCGTCGCTGCTGCACCCGGATCCGGACGCCCGGTTCAGGACTGCGACGGGGGCGCGGAAGGCGCTGCTGGCGGCGGCCGAGCTGCTGCCGGAGGCGACGCTCGAGGACGAGGTCATCGAGGTCTTCGACCACATCGGGCCGCTGCCGGCCGGGTTCGGTCCGGACGGGCCGCTGCGCCCCGCGCCGGGCGCGGACACCACCGGCGGCACCACTGTGACCGACGCCGGGGCCGGGGAGAGCGGCGGCGCGTCCCCGTCGACCACCGGAAGCTTCCACCTCGCGCCGCCGGAGCCGTCCGTCCCGCCACCGCCGAGCACCCCGCCGCCGGCCCCACCGGCCGCCGCGCCGCCGCGGGCCACTCCGCCGCGCGGCACCGTCCCGGCCCCGCCGACCACGCCGCCCCGGACCCCGCCGCCGGCCCCGGCCGCGGCCCCCTCCCCCGCGCCGATGCCGCGCTACGAGCCGACGACGGCGGCCCGCCCGGAGGCGTCCGCGACCCGTCCGTACACCACCGGGCAGCCGCCGCTGACCGGACAGCGCCCGACCGGCGGGGCCGGGGTGCCGGCGGTGCCGCCGGCCGCGGCTGTACGGAGGCCGGGCCCGCCCCCGAAGGTCGCCGTTCCGGTCCTGGTCGTGGCGCTGGTGTGCATCGCGATCGGGGTGTGGGCGCTGCTCGCCGGCTGACCGGGCGTTCCGGGCGGCCGCCCCACCGGGCCGCCCGGCGCGCTCACCCCGCGCCGCTCCCGCCGCCCGCACGGCCCGGCCGCGGCCGCCGCCGGGGCAGGACGTACGCCATGCCCAGCCCGGCCAGCAGCAGAACGCCCAGCACGCCCACGGAGACCCCGGTGACCCGGAGCCCGGACCAGTGTCCGCCGCCCGCCGCACCGGTGGCGCCGGGGCCCGAACCGCCGTCGGACGCCTGGCCCGTGGTCACCGCGGCGCCGGCCTCCGGGCCGTCCTTCGCCCGGCCCAGGACGGCGACCCTCAGCACCACGCCGATCTGCGGCTTCTGCGCGATCTGGGCGGCGCGGGCGCCGAGCGAGACCGCGATGTAGAAGTCGCCGTTGACGTGGACGGGGATGACGTTGGGGTGGGTCTCGTAGCGGTTGGTCCAGGAGACCGGCACCGTTCCCATGCTCAGCTTGGCCGACCGCCCGGTGTAGGGCACCTGGGGGTTGAAGACGCCGGTGCCGCTGCCGACCGGTGCCCGGTACGGCGTGTAGACCTGGGTACTGCCGAACGCGACGGGGGAGGCTCCGTGCGACCGCGGTTCGTCGGCGAACTCCACGTCGTAGCGGAGCTGTTGGCCCCAGCCGACCGGCACCTTGTACCAGAGCGTCTGCGCGGGGAGGATCTGGTCGCGCCAGACGCCCGGGCCCAGCGGGCTGGCGTCGTTGAAGCCGGTGCCGCCGGTGACGGCCTTGGGCGGGGTGCTGGGCAGCGTGGCGTCCTTGCCGCCGGCTCCGTACTGCGGCGACGGCTGCGCGGGGGTGACGCCCTTCGCCAGCGGATGTTCCACGTGAAACGTCAGCTCCACCGGCCAGCGCGCGGCGTCCGAGCCGGTGCCCGCGTGACGCTCGACGACCAGCCAGTACCGGCCCGCCTTGTCGCAGGTCCCGGTGCCGTTCCGGGTCGGGATGCGGCTGACGCCCGAGGTCAGCGGTGTGGCGCCCGCCCGCTGGCCGAACAGCGCGGTGGACGAGGCGCAGCTGCTGTCCGTGCCGTACGCGATCTGGGTGCGCAGGGTGTCGCGGTAGTCGATGGTCGCGCCGGACGGCGGCACCATGGTTGCCGAGAAGTCGCCCACCGACTCCGCGTCGAGGTCGACGGCGTAGAACCGCTTCTCGTTGGGGCCGATGCTGTCGAGGTACTGCCCGGGGACGACGCCCGGGGCGCCCTGGCGGCCTTCGGTGCCGCGGACCGGTGTGCCCCGGAACCGGTAGCCGTCCGCTGCGGGTTGACCGGCGCGCTGCACCTGGCGGGTGAGCGACGCGGCGTCCGGGGCGTCGTCGTACCGGCCGGAGGAGTCGAGGACCGCCACCAGTCCGCTGCCCCCGGTGGCCGGTGCCGTCCGTGGCGCGGCCACGGCCGGGAGTGCCGCGGCGGCCGGGAGCACCGCGGCGGCCAGGACCACCAGCGCCCTTCCCCCTGCTCTCCACGTCGTCCGAGCGGGGCGTTTCCCCTGCGCCACCGTCCCCGTGCGTGGTGGTCGTGCCATGTCTCGTCCCCCTCGCGTCCGCCGGTCACGCCCGGACATCGACGTCACGGCCAGCGACTTTGCCGCTGCAACCCATCAATGTGCGATAGCAAACCAGGGGCCGCGTGCCCGCCCCCGGTACGCACGAAACCCCGGTCGCCCTTGGGGCAACCGGGGTCCATACGAACTGGGCTTGCTGTGCGTGTGGTCTCACACACCCGAACCTGCGGGCACGGAGTCGGTCGCCTCCGTCCACAGATCCTGCTCGGCGCGATCCGCCTGGATCTGGCGGTACACGAGGAGCCCGCCGATGGCGGCCAGTGCGACCAGGAGAAGCTTCTTCACCGCGCGACCTCGTCTTTCGTTGACGTAGGGGACCCTATGTCGGCCGATGATACACACCGGCCGATACCGATCGGTTATCTAGGCCGTACTCGGCAACACCCCGTCCGGAGGTGCCCGAAGGCCCCAACTCCCGCCCCTTCACAACGAATCACGACCGGCGGCGGTTCCCCGTCCGCCGAAAGTCCTCGGGCGGCAAAAGCATCGGCCCGGCCGGAGGATTCTCCGGCCGGGCCGACTGCGCGGTGCGGCTACCAGGACTTGAACCTGGGGCCTCTTCCTTATCAGGGAAGCGCTCTAACCGTCTGAGCTATAGCCGCTCGTTCGCTGCACCGAAAGATTAGCGCACTTCAGAGGCGTTCCCAAAATCGGTTCCCCAGGCCCTGGGAACGCCCTCTGCCGCCGCCCCTCACGGGGCGCTCACTCGTCCTCCGCGAGGGTCAGCTCCACCCCGCCGACGAAGCCCGCCGACAGGTTGTAGATGAAGGAGCCGAGGGTGGCCAGCGCGGTCGCCAGCACCACGTCGATCACCGCGATGACCGAGGTGAACAGCAGCACCCGCGGCAGCGAGAGGAACGACTGGAGATCGAAGCCACCGCCCTCGGCGGAGCCGGTCGCCTCGCTGATGGTCTTGCCGACGGTGGAGAAGACGCCCATCGCGTCCATCACCATCCACAGCACCGCCACCGCCACCACCGTGCAGATGCCCAGCGCGATGGACAGCAGGAAGCTCACCTTCATCACCGACCACGGATCGGTGCGTGCCACCCGGAGCCGGGCCTTGCGCGTCCGCGGGGCCGTGCTCGCGCCCGTACGCGGCTTGCGCACCGCCTGGGCGGCTCCGGCCCCGTCGCCGTCCGTGCGGTACGCCTGGGGCGGCTGGTAGGGCTGCTGTGCGCCGCCCTGCGGCTGGGGCTGGGGTTGCGGCTGTCGGGTGTTGCTCACGGTTCCCCCCTCATGGGCGCCCTCGTCCCGGGTGCCGTCGGACGCGACGGAGCCACGGGCGCTGCGCTCCTTCTCGGTTGCGGGATCCGCCGGGGAGTCCTGACCGACTCCCGCGTCTCCCGTCGCAGCGCCCGTGGCTCCACTCACGACCTACTCCTCGTGCTACTCCGCCGCGGGCTGCTCACCCTCGGCTGCGGTGGCCCCGGACTCCTCGGGCGCGTCGGTCTCCTCGGGCGCGTCCGGCCCGTCGACCTCCTCGGCCTCGCGGCCGGCCTCGGCGTTCCGCGCGATGCCGACGACGGCATCTCGCTTGCCCAGGTTGATCAGTTGGACGCCCATGGTGTCACGGCCGGTCTCCCGGACCTCGTTGACCCGCGTACGGATCACGCCACCGCCGAGCGTGATCGCGAGGATCTCGTCGGTCTCCTCGACGATCAGCGCGCCGACCAGCGAACCCCGGTCCTCGACGATCTTGGCGGCCTTGATGCCGAGGCCGCCGCGGCCCTGGACGCGGTACTCGTCGACCGCGGTGCGCTTGGCGTAGCCGCCGTCGGTCGCGGTGAAGACGTAGGTGTCCGCCCGGACCACGTTCAGCGAGAGGAGTTCGTCGCCCTCGCGGAAGCTCATGCCCTTCACACCGGAGGTGGCCCGGCCCATCGGGCGCAGCGCCTCGTCGGTCGCGGTGAAGCGGATCGACTGCGCCTTCCGGCTGATCAGCAGCAGGTCGTCGGACTCCGAGACCAGCTCGGCGCCGATCAGCTCGTCGTCGGAGCCGTCCTGCTGCTCGCGCAGGTTGATCGCGATCACACCGCCGGAGCGGGGCGAGTCGTAGTCCTTGAGCGGGGTCTTCTTGACCAGGCCGGCCTTGGTGGCGAGGACGAGGTACGGCGCCGCCTCGTAGTCGCGGATCGCCAGGATCTGCGCGATCTGCTCGTCCGGCTGGAAGGCCAGGAGGTTGGCCACGTGCTGGCCGCGGGCATCCCGTCCGGCGTCCGGGAGCTCGTACGCCTTGGCGCGGTAGACCCGGCCCTTGTTGGTGAAGAACAGCAGCCAGTGGTGGGTGGTGGAGACGAAGAAGTGGTCGACGATGTCGTCTTCCTTGAGCTTGGTGCCCCGTACGCCCTTGCCGCCGCGCTTCTGCGAGCGGTAGTCGTCGGTCTTCGTCCGCTTCACATAGCCGCCACGGGTGATGGTGACGACGATGTCCTCTTCGGCGATCAGGTCCTCGATGGACATGTCGCCCTCGAAGGGCACCAGCTTGCTGCGCCGGTCGTCGCCGAACTTCTCGACGATCGCGGCCAGTTCCTCGCTGATGATCTGGCGCTGCCGCTCGGGGGAGGCCAGGATCGCGTTGTACTCGCTGATCTTCCGCTGGAGCTCGTCGTGCTCGGCGGTGATCTTCTGGCGCTCCAGGGCGGCCAGCCGGCGGAGCTGCATCTCCAGGATCGCGTTGGCCTGGATCTCGTCGATCCGCAGCAGGCCCATCAGGCCCTCGCGGGCCACCTCGACCGTGTCGCTGCGCCGGATCAGCGCGATGACCTCGTCGATCGCGTCCAGGGCCTTGAGCAGACCGCGCAGGATGTGGGCGCGCTCCTCGGCCTTGCGCAGCCGGAACTTCGTCCGGCGGACGATGACCTCGACCTGGTGCGTGACCCAGTTGCGGATGAAGGCGTCGAGGGAGAGGGTGCGCGGCACGCCGTCGACCAGCGCGAGCATGTTCGCGCCGAAGTTGGTCTGCAGATCGGTGTGCTTGTAGAGGTTGTTGAGGACGACCTTGGCGACCGCGTCCCGCTTGAGGACGATGACCAGCCGCTGGCCGGTGCGCGAGGAGGTCTCGTCGCGGACGTCCGCGATGCCGCCGATCCTGCCGTCCTTGACGAGGTCGGCGATCTTCTGCGCGAGGTTGTCCGGGTTGACCTGATAGGGGAGTTCGGTGACCACCAGGCACTGGCGGTTCTGGATCTCCTCGACCTCGACGACCGCGCGCATCGTGATGGAGCCGCGGCCGGTGCGGTACGCCTCCTCGATGCCCTTGCGGCCCACCACCAGCGCGCCGGTGGGGAAGTCGGGGCCCTTGATCCGCTCGATCAGCGCGTCCAGCAGCTCCTCGCTGGACGCCTCGGGGTGCGCCAGCGCCCACTGCGCGCCCTCGGCGACCTCGCGGAGGTTGTGCGGCGGGATGTTGGTGGCCATGCCGACCGCGATACCGGCCGAGCCGTTGATCAGCAGGTTGGGGAAGCGGGCCGGCAGGACCGTCGGCTCCTGGTTGCGGCCGTCGTAGTTGTCCTGGAAGTCGACGGTCTCCTCGTCGATGTCCCGGAGCATCTCCATCGACAGCGGCGCCATCTTGCACTCGGTGTACCGCATGGCCGCGGCCGGGTCGTTGCCCGGGGAGCCGAAGTTGCCGTTGGAGTCGACCAGCGGCATCCGCATCGACCACGGCTGGGCCAGGCGGACCAGCGCGTCGTAGATGGAGGTGTCACCGTGCGGGTGGTAGGTGCCCATGACGTCGCCGACGACGCGGGCGCACTTGTAGAAGCCCTTCTCGGGGCGGTAGCCGCCGTCGTACATCGCGTAGAGCACGCGGCGGTGCACCGGCTTGAGGCCGTCGCGGACGTCGGGCAGCGCACGCGAGACGATGACGGACATCGCGTAGTCGAGGTAGGAGCGCTGCATCTCCGTTTCGAGCCCGACGGGCTCGACGCGCATTCCGACGCCTTCGATGGCGGCGGGCGCGCCCTCGGCGGTCACGCCGTCCGGGGTCACAGGGGGGTTCTCGTCGGCCATGGTGGTTCAAAGTCCTTTCGAGCTGCGGCTGTTGTGCGGGCCGACAGGGCTCAGATGTCGAGGAAGCGGACGTCCTTGGCGTTGCGCTGGATGAACGAGCGGCGCGCCTCGACGTCCTCGCCCATGAGGACGGAGAACAGGTCGTCCGCGCGGGCCGCGTCGTCCAGCGAGACCTGGCCGAGCACCCGGTGGTCGGCGTCCATGGTCGTCACGCGCAGCTCCTCGGCGTTCATCTCGCCGAGACCCTTGAACCGCTGGATGGAGTCCTCGCGGATCCGCTTGCCGTTCTGCTTGCCGCGCTCGATCAGCGCATCCCGCTCCGGGTCGGAGTAGGCGTACTCGAAGTCGTCCCGGCCCCACTTGATCTTGTACAGCGGGGGGCGGGAGAGGTAGACGTGGCCGGCCTCGACCAGCGGGCGCATGAAGCGGAAGAGGAAGGTCAGCAGCAGGGTGTTGATGTGCTGGCCGTCGACGTCGGCGTCCGCCATCAAGATGATCTTGTGGTAGCGGAGCTTCTCGATGTCGAAGTCCTCGTGCACGCCGGTGCCGAAGGCCGAGATCAGCGCCTGGACCTCGTTGTTCTGCAGGATCTTGTCGACCCGGGCCTTCTCGACGTTGAGGATCTTGCCGCGGATCGGGAGGATCGCCTGGTACTCCGGGTTGCGGCCGGACTTGGCCGAGCCGCCGGCGGAGTCACCCTCGACGATGAAGATCTCGCACTTGGTGGGGTCGTTGGACTGGCAGTCGCTCAGCTTGCCGGGCAGCGACGCCGTCTCCAGCAGGCCCTTGCGGCGGGTCAGGTCGCGCGCCTTGCGGGCCGCGACCCGGGCGGTGGCCGCCTGGATGCCCTTGCGGACGATGTCCGCGGCCTCGTTGGGGTTGCGGTCCAGCCAGTCGTTGAGGTGCTCGTGGACGACCTTCTGGACGAAGGTCTTGACCTCGGTGTTGCCCAGCTTGGTCTTGGTCTGGCCCTCGAACTGCGGCTCGGAGAGCTTGACCGAGATGATCGCGGTCAGACCCTCGCGGATGTCCTCGCCGGTGAGGTTGTCGTCCTTCTCGCGCAGCAGCTTCTTCTCGCGCGCGTAACGGTTGATCAGGCCCGTCAGCGCGGCGCGGAAGCCCTCCTCGTGGGTGCCGCCCTCGTGCGTGTGGATGATGTTCGCGAAGCTGTAGACACCCTCGCTGTACTGGGTGTTCCACTGCATCGCGAGGTCGAGGGAGAGCAGCCGCTCCTTGTCCTCGGCCTCGACGGAGACGACCGTCGGGTGGACCAGCTCCCCCTTGCGGGAGTTGAGGTACTTCACGAAGTCGACGATGCCGCCCTCGTAGTGGTACCGCACCGAGAGCGGGTTGCCCTCTTCGTCCACGTGGTCCGGGCGCTCGTCCTTGAGCGAGATGGTCAGGCCCTTGTTGAGGAAGGCCATCTCCTGGAAGCGCCGCGACAGCGTCTCGAAGCTGTAGGTGGTGGTCTCGAAGATCTCGCCGTCGGCCCAGAACGTGACCGAGGTGCCGTGCTTGTCGGTCGCCTCGTGCTTGGCCAGCGGGGCGGTGGGCACGCCCTGCTTGTACTCCTGGGTCCAGCGGTAGCCGTCCGTGTGGATCTCGACCGCGACGCGGGTCGACAGGGCGTTCACCACCGACACGCCCACGCCGTGCAGACCACCGGAGACCGCGTAGCCGCCGCCGCCGAACTTGCCGCCGGCGTGCAGGACGGTCAGCACGACCTCGACGGCCGGCTTGTTCTCGGACGGCACGATGCCGACGGGGATACCGCGGCCGTTGTCCACGACCCGGACCCCGCCGTCGGCCAGGATCGTCACGTCGATGGTGTCGGCGTGCCCGGCGAGCGCCTCGTCGACGGAGTTGTCGACGACCTCCTGCACCAGGTGGTGCAGACCGCGCTCGCCCGTGGAGCCGATGTACATACCAGGGCGCTTACGGACCGCGTCCAGGCCCTCGAGGACGGTGATCGCGCTGGCGTCGTACGACTTCTCCACCGAGGAATCGCCCACGGCGCCGGCCGAACCCCCCTCTTCGCTAGAAGCCATGTTGTTCTCGTTGAGGTCGCCGGAGTCGGCCACGAAGCGCCCTTTCTGGCACAGCACGAGCCCTTCCGCACCTGTTGCGATCTCCCCGCGAAAGACAGGTGGGAGCGGCTCGTCGTTCGACTTGTTCCGCGAGTGGGCGGGATTGCTACCAGTCTACCGGTAGCGCCGACACTCATGGGGGTTTGCAGGTGCCTGAGTCGTCATGTGCCGCCCTGAACTGACGTCCGCCGACTCCCCATATGCGAGACGGGGCCTCAGGACGCTCACGCGGGCACTCAGCGCTTCGGGATGTCAACCGGCGGCGACCATGAGCGGAGTCTCATACGTCACACGGGTTTACAGGGCTCGTACAGGAGTGCGCCGTTTCACGTGAAACGGCCCGTGACCGGCCAAGACAGCGCGAGGGGGCGGTGTTTCACGTGAAACACCGCCCCCTCCACAGCGCCGCCCCGCCGCGCGGGAGCGCTCAGCCGTAGGTGTCGCCGGGACCCTTGCTGCCCGGCGCGCGCAGCGGTCCGTACCGGCGGCCGGGGCCGCCCGGCCCCAGCACCTTGATCATTTTGACCGTGCCATGGCCCAGGTCCGCGTTGAGGCGGGCCACCAGCTGCGGGGCCAGCAGCCGCAGCTGCGTCGCCCAGGCCGTCGAGTCGCACTGGACCGTCAGCACACGGGCGTCCTCGTCGTACTTCTGCGGCTCGCAGTGCTGGGCCACCTCGGGCCCCACCATCTGCGGCCAGCGGCCCATCACCCCGCCGACCGCCGCCGGTGTCTCCCAGCCGCGCTCCGTGATCAGACGGTTGATCGCGGCGCCCAGCGGCAGCGGGTCCCGGCCGTCGGCCCGAGCACCCGAGCGCAGCCCTCCGCGCCGGGCCTGCTTCTTCTGCTGCGCGGCGGCGCCCCGGGCACGTGCCTGCTCCTTGGCGGCCACCAGCGCCTGACGGGCCAGGTCCACACCGGACAGCTCCGGGGTCCTCGGCCGCTCCGGCTGCGGTTCGCTCACCGCTCCACCCTTTCCACCGTGCCGCCGGAGACCGCGTACCGCGCTCCGGCCAGAACTCCCGGCACATCGTCGTCCACGGCCGCCGTCACCAGGACCTGCTCGCCCGGCGCCACCAGCTCCGCCAGCCGCTCCCGGCGCCGGGTGTCCAGCTCGGCAAAGACGTCGTCGAGGATCAGCACCGGCTCATTGCCCTCCGCGCGCAACAGCTCGTACGACGCCAGCCGCAGCGCCAGCGCGTACGACCAGGACTCGCCGTGGCTGGCGTAGCCCTTCGCCGGCAGCTGACCGAGCTTCAGCAGCAGATCGTCCCGGTGCGGCCCGACCAGCGTCACCCCGCGCTCGATCTCGTTCCGGCGGGCCTCGCCGAGCGCGGCGAGCAGCACGCCGTACAGCTCCTCGCGGTTGCCGGCGGCCGGCACCTCGCCCGCGGAGCCGCGGTACTCCAGCCCCAACGGCCCGCCGCCGGGCGCCAGTTGCTCGTATGCCTTGTCCGCCAGCGGCCGCAGCGCGGCGATCAGGTCGAACCGCTGGGCGAGGAGTTCGGCGCCGGCGCGGGCCAGGTGCTGGTCCCACACGTCCAGCGTCGACAGGTCGGCCCCCACGCTCGAATCCGCTCGCGCGGGAGGTGCCCCCCTCCGCCCACCGTGCCGCCGGGCCAGCGCCGCCGTCTTCAGCAGGGTGTTGCGCTGCTTGAGGACGCGGTCGTAGTCCGAGCGGACCCCGGCCATCCGGGGCGAGCGGGTGGTGATCAGCTCGTCCAGGAAGCGCCGGCGCTCGCCGGGGTCGCCCTTGACCAGCGCCAGGTCCTCCGGCGCGAACAGCACCGTCCGCACGATCCCCAGCACGTCACGCGGTCTGACCTGCGACGATCTATTGATCCTGGCGCGGTTCGCCTTGCCGGGGTTGAGCTCCAGCTCCACCAGCTGCTGCCGCTCGCCCTGGACGACCGCGGCCCGGACGATCGCGCGGTCCGCGCCCATCCGCACCAGCGGCGCGTCCGAGGAGACCCGGTGGCTGCCGAGCGTGGCGAGATACCCCACCGCCTCGACCAGATTCGTCTTGCCCTGCCCGTTGGGCCCCACGAACGCCGTGACGCCCGGGTCGAGCGGGACCTCGACCCGGGCGTACGAGCGGAAGTCGGCAAGCGACAGATGCGATACGTGCATGGCTACGCGCCGACCTCCCCGGCTGCTCCAGCTGGTTGTGCTTACTTCTTGTTCTCGACCGCGTGGCCGCCGAACTGGTTGCGCAGCGCGGCGATCATCTTCATCTGCGGGGAGTCGTCCTGGCGGGACGCGAAGCGGGCGAAGAGCGACGCCGTGATCGCCGGCAGCGGCACAGCGTTGTCGATCGCGGCCTCGACCGTCCAGCGGCCCTCGCCGGAGTCCTGGGCGTACCCGCGCAGCTTGTCCAGGTGCTCGTCCTCGTCGAGGGCGTTGACCGCGAGGTCCAGCAGCCAGGAACGGATGACCGTGCCCTCCTGCCAGGAGCGGAAGACCTCGCGCACGTCGGTGACCGAGTCGACCTTCTCCAGCAGCTCCCAGCCCTCGGCGTACGCCTGCATCATCGCGTACTCGATGCCGTTGTGGACCATCTTCGCGAAGTGGCCCGCGCCCACCTTGCCGGCGTGCACGGAGCCGAACTCGCCCTCGGGCTTGAGGGCGTCGAAGATCGGCTGCACCTTGGCGACATCGTCCTTGTCGCCGCCGTACATCAGCGCGTAGCCGTTCTCCAGGCCCCAGACGCCGCCGGAGACGCCGCAGTCCACGAAGCCGATGCCCTTGGCGGACAGTTCCGCGGCGTGCTTCTCGTCCTCGGTCCAGCGGGAGTTGCCGCCGTCCACGACGAGGTCACCGGGCGAGAGCAGCTCGGCCAGCTCGTCGATCGTCGACTGGGTGGCGCCGCCGGCCGGGACCATGACCCAGACCACCCGGGGGCCCTGGAGCCTGTCCACAAGCTCCTTGAGGCTGCCCACATCGGCCAGGTCGGGGTTGCGGTCGTATCCGATGACGGTGTGGCCGGCGCGGCGAATGCGCTCGCGCATGTTGCCGCCCATCTTGCCGAGACCGACGAGACCGAGCTCCATCAGAGACCCTCTTTGCACGTAGTCGTTGCTGTTCGTACCCGAGTCCGAGCCTACGCCCGAGGGCCCGTGCACAGCTGTGGGCTCAGCCGCTCATCGGGGCCCGTCAGCCGGTCGCCGCAAGAGCCCCGGCGACGGCCGGGGCCCGGTCGGTACGACAGCCGTCCGCCGGCGTCAGCCCGACAGGCGCACGGGCATGATCAGGTACTTGTAGGCGTCGTCGGCCTCGGCGTCCTTGGCCGGGCGGCCGCTGAGCAGCGCGGGCTTGGTCGAGGTCGTGAACGACAGCTGGGCCACCGGAGAGTCGATCGCCGACAGGCCCTCCAGCAGGAAGCCGGGGTTGAAGGCGATCGAGATGTCGTCGCCGTCCAGATCGGCGTCGACCCTCTCCACAGCCTGTGCATCGTCGCTGGAGCCGGCCTCCAGGATCAGCACGCCCTGCTCGAAGCTCAGCCGCACCGGGGTGTTCCGCTCGGCGACCAGCGCCACACGCTTGACGGCCTCGACGAACGGGGCGGTCTCGATCACGGCGACGGAGTTGAACTCGGTGGGGAAGAGCGTCCGGTACTTCGGCAGGTCGCCCTCGAGCAGACGGGTCGTGGTCCGCCGGCCGGCGCCCTCGAAACCGATCAGGCCCTCGCCCTGGCCGGAGCCGGACAGCGCCAGGGTGACGGTGTCGCCGCCACTCAGGGACTTGGCGGTGTCCAGCAGCGTCTTCGCGGGGACCAGGGCGACCGCGGAGGCGTCCGGGCTCTCCGGCTTCCACAGGAACTCGCGGACCGCGAAGCGGTAACGGTCGGTCGAGGCCAGGGTGACGGTGTCGCCCTCGATCTCGATCCGCACACCGGTGAGCACCGGGAGCGTGTCGTCACGGCCGGCGGCGATGGCCACCTGGGCGGCGGCCGCGGCGAAGACCTCGCCGGAGACGGTGCCGGTGGCGGTGGGCATCGCCGGCAGGGACGGGTACTCCTCCACAGGCAGGGTGTGGAGGGTGAAGCGGGAGGAGCCGCACACCACGGTCACGCGTACACCGTCGGTGGAAATCTCCACCGGGCGGTTGGGGAGGGCCCGGCAGATGTCGGCGAGCAGCCGGCCGGAGACGAGGACGGTGCCCTCTTCTTCCACCTCCGCGTCCACCGAGACCCGCGCGGAGACCTCGTAGTCGAAGCCGGAGAGGCTCAGTGCGCCTTCGTCGGCCTTCAGCAGCAGGCCCGCGAGGACGGGCACCGGCGGACGGGCCGGGAGGCTCTTGGCCGCCCAGGCCACTGCCTCCGCGAGTACATCGCGCTCCACCCGGATCTTCACCGGAAACCGCCTCCTGCTGTTGCTGGCTCTCGCCCTGCTGGCTCTTCGTCGTCGGCTGAGTTGCCGGAGACCAGTCTGACGCACGCCACCGACAGTCGGTGCGGCTCGGGGTCAAGTCGGGCCGACCGGAGCGGCGGGCTCCGGAGCCCGGTTGTGCACAGGGCCCGATTCCGAACGAGTTCCCCGGTAGATATCCGTGGTCGTAGTAGTAGGCCCTGTGGAAACCGTGGACAACTGACTTTGCGCAGGTCAACGCCGATTTTTTGTCCACCGCGCCTGTGGGTGGCAGCCGTGGATAAGCGGGCTCGGCTGTGGACCGGGCGAAGTTCTGCACACCCCATGCACAGGGCGGAGGCACTTCTCCCCAGTGCCGTCCCCAGGTTTACCCACGTTCCCCACAGCCCAACCCACCACCTTGGTGTGACCGCTTTCACTCGGCGCGGTGAGGGGCGGTGTCGCGTTGCCGAACAGTGGACAGCGGTGTGGAGAAGCCGGCGATCACTGGGGACAACGGCCTCCAGCCTGTGGGCGGCCGGTGGACAAGTCGTCGACTCGCCTGTGGATGGATCTTTTGTCCACAGGCTGTGGATTGCGGTTGGCCACAAATCCACACGCGGTTGACCTCGTCCGATGGTCCGTCAGCACACCGGCCTGTGGATCTCACAGGGATAACTTTCCCCTCCCCAGGTTGTGGACGGAAGATTCTTGCCCAATCTGTGGAGAGAGGCCGTGACCTCGCCGGGAATCGAACAGAGCCGACGCTCTCCACAGGTTCGGGACGGCGGTGGACGGCGCCCACGCCCCCGCGACCGGCCGCCGCACCGGCCCGGAAAGCCGCTCCGCCCGGCCTGCGCCGGACCCGTCGACGTGCCGCAGGGCGGTTCCGGGAGCGCTCCGCGGCCGAGAACGACTCAGGGCGCCCCGGGAGCGGGTCCCGGGGCGCCCTGATGGCGACGGCGGCCGGCGGCGGGCCGCCTCAGCCGTTCTTGATGCGGTTGGTCAGCTCGGTGACCTGGTTGTAGATGGAGCGCCGCTCGGCCATCAGCGCGCGGATCTTGCGGTCGGCGTGCATCACCGTCGTGTGGTCGCGGCCACCGAACTGCGCGCCGATCTTCGGCAGCGAGAGATCGGTGAGCTCCCGGCACAGGTACATCGCGATCTGGCGGGCCGTCACCAGCACCCGGCTGCGCGAGGAGCCGCACAGGTCGTCCACGGTCAGCCCGAAGTAGTCGGCGGTCGAGGCCATGATCGCGGTCGCGGTGATCTCCGGCGCGGTGTCCTCACCGCCGGGGATCAGGTCCTTCAGCACGATCTCGGTGAGCCCGAGGTCCACCGGCTGCCGGTTGAGCGAGGCGAACGCGGTGACCCGGATCAGCGCGCCCTCCAGCTCGCGGATGTTGCGCGAGATCCGGGACGCGATGAACTCCAGCACCTCCGGCGGCGCGTTCAGCTGCTCCTGCACCGCCTTCTTGCGGAGGATCGCGATCCGGGTCTCCAGCTCCGGCGGCTGGACGTCCGTGATCAGCCCCCACTCGAAGCGGTTGCGCAGCCGGTCCTCCAGGGTGACCAGCTGCTTGGGCGGCCGGTCGCTGGAGAGCACGATCTGCTTGTTGGCGTTGTGCAGGGTGTTGAAGGTGTGGAAGAACTCCTCCTGCGTCGACTCCTTGCTCGCCAGGAACTGGATGTCGTCGACGAGCAGGATGTCCATGTCCCGATAGCGCTTGCGGAACGCGTCCGCCTTGCCGTCGCGGATGGAGTTGATGAACTCGTTGGTGAACTCCTCCGAGCTCACGTACCGCACCCGGGTGCCGGGATAGAGACTGCGGGCGTAGTGCCCGATGGCATGCAGCAGGTGGGTCTTGCCCAGGCCCGACTCCCCGTAGATGAAGAGGGGGTTGTACGCCTTGGCCGGCGCCTCGGCGACCGCCACCGCCGCGGCGTGCGCGAAGCGGTTGGAGGCACCGATGACGAAGGTGTCGAAGAGGTACTTCGGGTTCAGTCGCGCGGTCGGTTCGCCGGGGCCGGTCGCCGGCGCGGGCTGCGCGGCGAGCGGGCCGGGGGCGCCGCTGGGCGGTGGCGGCGGCGAACCGGGACCGCCCGGACGGCCGCCGGGACCGGGGGGCGGCAGGTCCGGGAGCTCACGGCGCTGCTGCTCATACGGGGAGCGCGGGCCGTCCGAGGGCCGCGGCCCGCTGCGGTCGGGCCCCTGTGCCCGGTAGTCGTTCTGGTGCTGCTGGAGATGCGGGGGCGGCGAGGAGCCGTAGGGCTCGCGCCACTGTTCCGTGGTCGTCTCGCGGTCGGGGTAGCCGCCGAGCTGCTGTTGCTGCCAGCCGCCGTACTCCTCGCGCGGGCCGACCGCGTCGGTGCGGGAGTGCTGCGGCCAGGCGCCGGGCTCGTGGCGCGGTTGCGGGTAGTCGGGGTAGGCGGGGCGGACGCTGGGCAGGTCGTCGCCCTGGTGCCCGTAACCCTGGCGGGAGTCGTGCCGCCCGTCGTAGCCGTCGTACGCGTCGTGCTGCGGCGGCTGGTGCTGCTGGTGCTGGGGGTGCTGCTGCGGGGGTGCGGGCGGCTGGGCCGCGGGCTCCTCGGAGGAGTCGTCGACGGTGATCGCGATCCGGATCGGCCGTCCGCACTCATGGCTGAGCGCCTCCCCGATCAGCGGCGCGAGCCGGCCCTCGAGCACGCCCTTGGCGAACTCGTTGGGGACGGCGAGCAGCGCGGTGTCCGCGACCAGCGCCAGGGGCTGGGTGCGCTTGAGCCAGTCCTGGTCCTTGGGCTTGAGGCCGTCGGCGTCGGCCCGCAAGAGGTGATCGAGTACGCGTGGCCACACTGCGGCAAGATCGGCAGGTACATCAGCCACAGGGCACGCTCTCTCACAGTCCCACGAATGTGTGATTCTCAGGACGGGCGGGAAGGAAATGGAGTTCAGCCACGGTAGTCAGGGCGGGCCTGGGGATTCAAGTTGTTGTCCACAGGCTGTGCATAGTGTGTCCTGGCAGGGGCTCTCCGCACCGTCCGGGAGCTGGTTTGACCGGATGGCGTAGCCCCGCGTACCGTGACCAGGTCGAGTTGTCGATGGCTGCTGCCGCCTGCCTCCGATGGGCAAAGATCGCGCTCTCGTGGTCGTGTAGCGGTGCACTCGGGCGTGGCGAGCTACTCGTGGGCGCACGGTGACAGCCAGTCGACGCCCCACACATCTGTCTTTCCGAGACAGCAAGATTTCTGGAGCCCCCGAGTGAGCAAGCGCACCTTCCAGCCGAACAACCGCCGTCGCGCGAAGACCCACGGCTTCCGTCTGCGCATGCGGACCCGTGCCGGCCGCGCGATTCTCGCGTCGCGCCGCAGCAAGGGTCGCGCCCGCCTGTCGGCCTGAGCAGCCCGACCTAGGTCCATGACGTGCTGCCTACCGAAAATCGGCTGAGGCGGCGCGAGGACTTCGCGACCGCGGTACGCCGGGGACGCAGGGCTGGTCGCCCGCTCCTTGTCGTGCATTGTCGTAGCGGTGCAACGGACCCGCACGCAGCGGGGGAAAGTGTTCCCCCGGCGCGTGCGGGTTTCGTCGTGAGCAAGGCGGTTGGCGCCGCGGTCGTCCGCAACAAGGTCAAGCGGAGACTGCGCCATCTCGTGCGCGATCGGCTGGACCGGCTGCCCGCCGGTAGCCTGGTTGTCGTACGGGCCCTGCCCGGCGCGGGCACGGCGGAGTACGACCAGCTGGCCCGCGACCTGGACGCCGCCTTGGCGCGGCTGCTGGGAGGGGCGCCGAAAGGCTGCAATCCCACCGGGGCGGTGACCGACGGCGGGTGCGCCGCCGGCCCCGGGAAACCCGGACGGGACCCGGGAGGGAGCGCACAGTGAAGTACCCGCTGCTGCTTTTGATCAAGATCTACCAGTGGACCATCAGCCCCTTGCTGGGCCCGGTCTGCAAGTACTACCCGTCGTGTTCGCACTATGGCTACACGGCCATCGACCGGCACGGCGCAGTGAAGGGGACTGCGCTTACCGCCTGGCGCATCCTGCGGTGCAATCCGTGGTCGCTCGGTGGCGTCGACCACGTCCCTCCCCGGAAGCGTCCGGTTTGGCATCAGCGGCTGAGGAGCCGCCTGGGCGGGCCCACCGTCCCTGAGCCTGTCGCCCAGCCCGAGACTCAGCCCAACGCCCAAGGAGCCTGATTCGTGGACACGATCCTCAGTCCCCTTTATTACGCAGTGTCCTGGATCATCGTCCAGTTCCACTCGTTCTACAGCTTGATCTTCGATCCGAACAGTGGCGCGGCGTGGGGCCTGGCCATCGTCTCGCTGGTGGTGCTGATCCGCATCTGCCTGATCCCGCTCTTTGTGAAGCAGATCAAGTCGACGCGGAACATGCAGGCGCTCCAGCCGAAGATGAAGGCGATCCAGGAGCGCTACAAGAGCGACAAGCAGCGCCAGTCCGAAGAGATGATGAAGCTCTACAAGGAGTCGGGCACCAACCCGCTCTCGAGCTGTCTCCCGATCCTGGCGCAGTCCCCGTTCTTCATCTCCCTGTACCAGGTCCTCAGCCACATCGCGCAGAACAAGACCGTCGGCTTCATCGACCCGACGCTGCTGGCGAGCGCGCAGAAGGCGCACATCTTCGGTGCCCCGCTCGCGGCGAAGTTCATGGACACCGCGGCGAAGATCCAGAGCCTGGGCGCCTCGGTGACCGATGTCCGCGTGGTCACGGTCATCATGATCATCCTGATGTCGGCGTCGCAGTTCTACACCCAGCGCCAGCTGATGACGAAGAACGTCGACCTGACGGTGAAGACGCCGTTCATGCAGCAGCAGAAGATGCTGATGTACGTCTTCCCGGTCATGTTCGCCGTCTTCGGCATCAACTTCCCCGTCGGTGTCCTCGTGTACTGGCTGACCACCAACGTGTGGACCATGGGTCAGCAGATGTACGTGATCCGCCGTAACCCCACCCCGGGCAGCAAGGCGTACACCGAGCGTCAGGAGCGGCTGCGCGCCCAGGGCAAGATCGTCGAAAGCCCCGCCGAGGTCGCGGCGAAGAAGGCCGCCGAGGAGGCGCGCCAGAACCGCCAGCAGCCCAAGCGGCAGACGAAGGCCAAGCGACAGTCCGGCGCTCCCGCGCCGGCCGGGGCCGCGCAGAACCGCACCCGGGCGAGTTCATCGGCGTCGAAGAGCACCGACGAGCAGGAAGCCAAGGGCAAGGGTGGTACGCCCGCCAAGGACGGCGACGCCTCAGGATCCCGTAACACCAAGTCCGGGCAGCGCAAGGGCCAGCAGCGCCCCAAGCACCCGTCCAAGAAGTAAGAAGGAGTCCTTACGTGACGGACACGACCCCTGGCACCAAGGGCGCCGACACCCTGTCCCGCCTGGAGCAGGAAGGCGAGATCGCGGCCGACTACCTCGAAGGTCTGCTGGACATCGCGGACCTCGACGGTGACATCGACATGGACGTGGAGGCGGACCGCGCCTCGGTGTCGATCATCGGTGACTCGGACAGCCGTGATCTGCAGAAGCTGGTCGGCCGGGACGGTGAGGTGCTGGAGGCGCTCCAGGAGCTGACGCGACTGGCGGTGCACCGCGAGACCGGTGACCGCAGTCGTCTGATGCTGGACGTCGCCGGCTTCCGGGCGCAGAAGCGCGAGGAGCTTGCGAAGGTCGGCGCGAGCGCGGCGGAGGAAGCCAAGAGCACCGGTCAGCCGGTGAAGCTCGACCCGATGACGCCGTTCGAGCGCAAGGTCGTGCACGACGCGGTGGCCGCGGCCGGGCTCCGGAGCGAGTCCGAGGGCGAGGAGCCGCAGCGCCGCGTGGTGGTCCTCCCGGCCTGACGCTTCGCGCTCGGTTTTTCTTTGGCCCCGTCTGCTCGCAGGCGGGGCCAAAACTTGTCAGCCTTCTGTGTTATCCCCGGTCGTAACGCCGGGTTCCCGGCAGGAAAAGCAGTCCAGAGGAAGGGCGGTTCCCGTGACGGAGGCATCAGCGGAGCTCCCTCCCGCGCCGAAAGCGGCGCAGGAGGTTTTCGGCGAGCGCTTTGCGGAGGCCGTGCGGTACGGCGAACTGCTCGCCGACGTGGGCGTGAAGCGCGGGCTGATCGGGCCGCGCGAGGTGCCGCGGCTGTGGGAGCGGCACCTGCTGAACTGCGCGGTGCTCTCCGAGGTGGTCCCGGAGGGCGTCTCGGTGTGCGACGTGGGGTCGGGCGCTGGGCTGCCCGGCATTCCGCTGGCGCTGGTGCGCCCGGATCTCAAGATCACGCTGCTGGAGCCGCTGCTGCGGCGGACGAACTTCCTCCAGGAGGTCGTCGAGCTGCTCGGGCTGGATCACGTCACGGTCGTGCGGGGGCGTGCGGAAGAGGTCATGGGCAAGCTTCCGCAGGTGCATGTGGTGACCGCGCGGGCCGTCGCGCCGCTCGATCGGCTGGCCGGTTGGGGAGTGCCGCTGCTGCGTCCCTACGGAGAGATGCTGGCGCTCAAGGGAGACACCGCGGAGGAGGAGCTCAAGGCGGCCAGGGCCGCGCTGAGCAAGCTCGGCGTGGTGGACACGTCGGTCCTGCATGTTGGCGAGGGCGTGGTGGATCCGCCGTCGACCGTGGTGCGTGTCGAGGTGGGCGAGAGCCCCGGTGGGGTGCGCTTTGCCGCGAAGCGGGCGAAAGCGGCGCGCACCAGCCGGCCGTCGAGGGGGCGCCGACGCTGACCGCCCTGCGGGAGAATTCCGGCCTGTTTCTCTAGGGCGGGCAAAAAGGTCCGCTGAAGAGCGGATAGGGCGAATTCCGCAGGCGCTACAAAAAGCCACAAGACGGAGTGTCGCGGCTTAATCGGACGCGGCGCTGGCATCGTGTTTCACGTGAAACGTCGTTCTCTGCTGCAAGGGATCATCAGCCGCGGTCGTGCGGCTGCCGAGCCGCACGACAGGAAACCCACACGGGTCACGAAAGTATCCACAGAAGCGGGTTCATCCACAGGAGAACGGACCTCACTGGTTCGCGATGCCGAAAGCATGGCAGGCTCTCACCATTGTGAGCCTGATGTCGAGGAGAGTGAATCCTTGCGGTCCGACGCCAACATCGCGGGACCGATGACCGATCCGGTCCCCGGTCCCCGCAACGAGTCGTTCGGGGACGACGTTTCACGTGAAACGCCCCCCCTGATGGACAACACACCGGTAGGTCGCGCAGCGCAGCTGGCGGTAGGCGCGATGGGCCGCGCAGGCGAGGGGCTGCCCCGTCCTGAGGAGACCCGGGTCATCGTGGTCGCCAATCAGAAGGGCGGGGTCGGTAAGACCACCACCACCGTGAACCTCGCGGCTTCGCTGGCCCTGCACGGAGCCCGGGTGCTGGTGATCGACCTCGACCCGCAGGGCAATGCGTCGACGGCCCTGGGGATCGACCATCACGCCGAAGTGCCGTCCATCTATGACGTGCTGGTCGAGAGCAAGCCACTCGCCGACGTCGTGCAGCCGGTGGTGGAGGTGGAGGGGCTCTTCTGCGCCCCCGCCACCATTGACCTGGCCGGTGCCGAGATCGAGCTGGTCTCGCTGGTGGCACGCGAAAGCCGGCTGGACCGCGCCATCCAGGCGTATGAACAGCCGCTGGACTACATCCTCATCGACTGCCCGCCCTCGCTCGGCCTGCTGACCGTCAATGCGCTGGTCGCCGGCGCCGAAGTGCTGATTCCGATCCAGTGCGAGTACTACGCGCTGGAGGGCCTGGGGCAGTTGCTGCGGAACGTCGAGCTGGTGCGTGGGCATCTCAACACCAAGCTCCATGTCTCGACGATCCTGCTCACCATGTACGACGGACGTACCCGCCTGGCCTCGCAGGTCGCCGATGAGGTGCGCAGCCACTTCGGCAAGGAAGTGCTCCGGACGAGCATCCCCCGCTCGGTACGCATCTCGGAGGCACCCAGCTATGGCCAGACGGTGCTCACCTATGACCCGGGATCCAGTGGCGCGCTCTCGTATCTCGAAGCGGCCAGAGAGATTGCGCTGCGGGGGGTTTCGCAGTCCGGGGAGCAGGGCCTGAGTGTGAACTACCAAGCACAGCACAGCATCTCGGAGGGGACTCAGTGAGTGAACGACGTAGAGGGCTGGGCCGCGGGCTCGGTGCGCTGATCCCCGCGGCACCGCAGGGCACGGATCCGTCCGCGCCGGCGGTGGGAAGGGGGTCGACGTCGCCGTCGTCCGTACCGGTTCTGGCTCCTGACCGAGGAGTGGCGGCCGCCAAGGTGGCTTCGCTGCCGACACCCGGTGTTTCACGTGAAACACCGGGCGAGGCGGAGAGCACGGGTGGTGTCCCGGCAGAGGTGGCCGGTGCGCACTTCGCCGAGGTGCCGCTGGACGCGGTCCGGCCGAACCCGCGGCAGCCGCGAGAGGTCTTCGACGAGGACGCCCTCGCCGAACTGGTCACGTCCATCAAGGAGGTGGGCCTGCTCCAGCCGGTGGTGGTTCGCCAGACGGCACCGGAGCGCTATGAGCTCATCATGGGTGAGCGGCGCTGGCGGGCCTGCCGAGAAGCCGGCCTGGAGAAGATCCCCGCGATTGTGCGGGCCACGGAAGACGAGCGACTGCTGCTCGACGCGCTTCTGGAGAATCTGCACCGGGCGCAGCTGAACCCGCTGGAAGAGGCCGCTGCCTACGACCAGTTGCTGCAGGACTTCAAGTGCACGCACGACGAGCTGGCCGACCGGATCGGGCGTTCGCGTCCCCAGGTCACCAACACACTGCGGCTGCTGAAGCTCTCGCCGTCCGTACAGAAGCGGGTCGCGGCGGGGGTGCTCTCCGCCGGGCATGCCCGGGCGCTGCTCTCTGTGGAAGACCATGAGGAGCAGGACAACCTGGCGCGCCGGATCGTGGCGGAGGGGCTGTCGGTCCGTTCGGTCGAAGAGATCGTGACGCTCATGGGGGCCGGCCCCAAGAGTGCCGGCACGGCGAAGAAGCCCCGGGCGGGCGCTCGGGTCTCCCCCGCGCTCACCGGTCTCGCCTCCCGTCTGTCCGACCGATTCGAAACCCGGGTGAAGGTCGATCTTGGCCAGAAGAAGGGAAAGATCGTCGTCGAGTTCGCCTCGATGGAAGACCTGGAGCGGATTCTGGGAACCCTGGCTCCGGGTGAGGGCCCCGTCCTGGGAAAGAAGCCCGACGAGGACAGCGACGAAGAACGGTGAGCTGACGTTTGCGGCTCGTGGGCGGGGCGTGTTCTGGAACAGATACCGGAACACGCCCCGCCCTTTGCTTTCTGGCAGTACCCGTGCCCGTAACGGGTGGATACGATGCGATCGGGTATGGCACGCATCCACGCGGAGACCTCATATCGAGGAGAGGGCCATGCGATCAGTGAGCCGCACCGGACTGCTGGCAGCAGGCTTCGGGCTTGCAGCCCTCGGAGGATTCGTTGGTGGTCTGCTCAGGGAGCAGGCGGCGCTGAGGGCGCTGCGCGGTGCGGCAGGCGAGGGAAGCGAGGACCTGGTTCCATGGGCCGTCGGCTCGTACCGCTCACACTGGACAACCTTCCAGATCTCCCCAAGCGCTGCCGCTCCTGCGTGTTCTGGGAGCTCGACCCCGTCAGTGGCGAAACCGCGGTAAAAGCGGGGCGTCCCGAGCTGGAGAAGGAAGCCTGGATCTCGGCGGTCCTGCTGGAGTGGGGATCCTGTGGGCGCGTTGTCTATGTCGACGATGTGCCGGCCGGCTTCGTCATGTACGCCCCGCCTGCGTATGTCCCGCGCTCGACGGCTTTTCCCACCAGCCCGGTGTCGCCGGATGCGGTGCAGTTGCTGACGGCGTGGCTGACTCCTGGTTTCCAGGGGCAGGGGCTGGGCCGGGTGATGGTCCAGACAGTGGCGAAGGATCTCATCCAGCGCGGCTTCAAGGCCATCGAGGCGTTCGGCGATGCCCGCTGGACCGAGCCGGCGTGTGTGCTGCCCGCCGAGCACCTTCTGGCGGTGGGCTTCAAGACAGTCCGCCCGCATCCACGTTTTCCGCGGCTGCGCCTTGAACTGCGGACCACGATCTCGTGGAAGGAAGACGTGGAGCTTGCGCTGGACCGTCTGCTGGGAGCCGTTCAGAAGGAGCCCGCGCTCCGGCCGTTGTGAGACGGACCGCCGCCATGTTTCACGTGAAACATGGCCGAGTGTTTCACGTGAAACAGGCCCGCCCCCACGAAGGGAGCGGGCCATGTTTCACGTGAAACGTGACGGCGTGCCTCAGGCGAGGAAGTCCGAGAGGTCCTTCTCGATGCCGGCCTTCGGCTTGGCACCGACGATGGTCTTCACGACCTCGCCGCCCATGTAGACGTTCATGGTCGGGATCGACATGACGCCGTACTTGGCGGTGGTAGCGGGGTTCTCGTCGGTGTTCAGCTTCGCAATGACGATCTCGTCATGCTCGGCGGCAATGGCCTCCAGGGACGGGGCAATCTGACGGCACGGGCCGCACCAGGTGGCCCAGAAGTCCACGAGGACGGGCTTGTCGCTCTTGAGGACGACCTCTTCGAAATTGGCGTCCGTGACGGTCACCGTGGCGCCGGCCATGGCAATCTCCTTATTGGGGTGGGTCAGAGTGGGAAAGCTCGGGTGTGCGGGTCAGGCGGAAGGGGTCTTCTCCGGCTCGGCCGTGGCCTCGCCGTCCGAGAGAGCCGCGAGGAACCGCTCGGCGTCGAGGGCGGCGGAGCAGCCCGTGCCGGCGGCGGTGATCGCCTGACGGTAGGTGTGGTCGACGACGTCGCCGGCGGCGAAGACGCCTGACAGGTTCGTCCGGGTGCTGGGCGCATCGACCTTGAGGTAACCCTCGTCGTCGAGGTTCAGCTGGCCCTTGAACAGCTCGGTCCGCGGGTCGTGGCCGATCGCGATGAAGAGGCCGGTGACCGGAAGCTCGGAGGTCTCGCCCGTCTTGACGTTGCGCAGCGTCAGGCCGGAGAGCTTGTTCTCGCCGTGGATCTCGGCGACCTCGCTGTCCCACACGAACTTGATCTTCGGGTCGGCGAAGGCACGCTCCTGCATCGCCTTGCTGGCGCGCAGGGTGTCGCGGCGGTGGACGATCGTCACGGACTTGGCGAAGCGCGAGAGGAAGGTGGCCTCCTCCATCGCGGTGTCGCCACCGCCGATCACTGCGATGTCCTGGTCCTTGAAGAAGAACCCGTCACAGGTCGCGCACCAGGAGACGCCACGGCCGGACAGTTCGTCCTCGCGCGGGAGGCCGAGCTTGCGGTGCTGGGAGCCGGTGGCGACGATGACCGTCTTGGCGCGGTGCACGGCGCCCGTGGTGTCGGTGACGGTCTTGATCTCCTCGCTGAGGTCGACCGAGAGGATGTCGTCCGGCACCAGCTCGGCGCCGAAGCGCTCGGCCTGGGCGCGCATGTTGTCCATCAGGTCCGGACCCATGATGCCGTCGCGGAAGCCGGGGAAGTTCTCCACATCGGTGGTGTTCATCAGCGCACCGCCGGCGGTGACGGCGCCTTCGAAGACGAGCGGCTTCAGGGACGCGCGGGCGGTGTAGAGCGCTGCGGTGTAGCCCGCGGGCCCGGAGCCGATGATGATCACGTTGCGGACGTCGCTCACGGGTGTCTTCCTTGTCTCTGCCGACGGCTTGCTGGGGTCTCGGAACTCTCACCCCACCCAACGGATCCTAAGGGGCGAGCATTCCCGGAGTGCCACAGCGGACCTGTCGCCGTTCAGTCTCGCGGGTACGAGTGGGTCAGCAGGACCTTCCCGGGAGCCGGCGGAGTAGCCGAGGCACACGAGGCAGTGACGACGTAGGCGGAGACGCTCTTGGGGTCGGACGGGTGCGGCAGCACGACCAGGAATGTGTCCTTGCCCTCATAGGTACGGTGGCTGGAGACCAGCGGCGTCTCGGTGCGGCCGATGCCCTGACGCACACACGACGGGACGGCGTCAGGCTTGCCCCGCAGCGGAGTCTCGGGAGAGCTGCGCGTGCCGATCTCCGGAATGTGGTGCGTCTTCTTTGTGGCCAGCAACTTGTGGACGTCTGCTCCAAGCGTCGCGGCGGTCAGGCGCGAGGAGGTGCCCCCGCTCGCGGCAGGGCCGCTCTCCGGCTTTGTGGCCTGAACGCCACTGGTGCCGGAGTTCTGGAGGAGCAGACCGCCCACTGCGAGCACCGCCGCAGCGGCCGCCGTGCCGAGAAGGACCCGGGGCCACCGTCGTGACCGGGACGGGCGGCCGCCCGGCGCCTGATGGCCCGGTCCGGAAGCGCCACGGGCCCGCCCCGCCGGCGAGGCGGAAGCCGCACGGTGCGGCGGCTGGACTCTGGTTTCACGTGAAACAGAGGTTGGCGCGGTCGATGTTTCACGTGAAACAGCAGCGGGGCTCGGCGATGTGTCACGTGAAACCGAGCCGAGGGAGGGCGATGTTTCACGTGAAACGAGCGGCTCGCCCTCGGCGGCAGTGGAGTCCAGCAGGGCCTCGGCGGCAAGGGCCGCATCGATGCGTTCCGCGACGTCGGCGGGCATCCGCGTCGTGCCGGGGAGCGTACCGAGAAGCCCGCGGATTTCTTCCAGGGACGCACGAACGTCTTCGCACAGCGCGCATCCGGCCAGATGATTCCGCAGATCCGCGATACGTGAGGGGGAGAGCAGCCCGTCCGTGAGATCGGAGATCTCGGAAACCTCCGGGTGCTCGCCTGCGCCGGTCGTCGACGTCACGCTCGCCCACCTCCGCCCTTCACGGCACCTGTGCCCTTCGGTCCTGCCGTCGGTGGGACGGATGTCCCCTGCGCCGGGTTCCTTCCCCCGCTCGTGGGATTGCTACCCCCGCCGTCGCCGCGCAGATGGGTGACCAAGGGCAGGAGGCGAGCTCGTCCGCGTGAGCACCGGCTTTTCACCGTGCCGGTCGGGACGTCGAGGATGTCGGCGGCCTCCGCGACGGAATATCCCTGCATATCGACGAGCACGAGCGCGGCTCGCTGTTCCTCGGGCAAGGTGCGCAGCGCCCTGAGCAGTTCCCGGTGCAGGTCCTCGCGCTCGGCCGGGAGCGCTGCGGACTCCTCGGGATCGAGAAGCTGCTCCAGGCGCTCGGTCTCGGCGACCGGGGAGGTGCGTCGTGAGGCGGCCTTGCGGGCGCGGTCCAGACAGGCATTGACCGTGATGCGGTGCAGCCAGGTCGTCACGGCGGACTGGCCGCGGAAGGAGTGTGCGGCGCGGTAGGCGGAGACCAGTGCGTCCTGCACGGCGTCGGCGGCTTCTTCGCGATCGCCGAGGGTGCGTAAGGCCACCGCCCACAGCCGGTCACGGTGACGACGGACGATCTCCCCGAACGCGTCGGGGTCGCCCTTTACGTGCAGGGCGAGGAGATCAGCGTCGGTTGGTGTCGAAGCCTTGTCGCTGTCGGTGGACACGGGCCCCCCGGCCGTAGCTGCCTGATCTCGGTCCCATTGAAGCCCGCCGGGTGAGGAAAGTAAATGCTGGGAAAGCCACCTCGCGGACCGTGAACGATCTCGGTAGATCAATGGGCGTGGCACGCGTACCGACCGATGGTCGGTCGTCCTCGTGCCACGCCCTCCCGGACGGCAGCGTGCTCAGCTGGTGAAGGAGACCTCCGTTACGCCCTGCTTGTAGCCGGCGCCGCTGTAGGTGTCCGCCGGCGACTCGGGCATCGCAGTGATCCACACGACGACATAGCGTGCCTTCGCCGGTGTCTTCAGCGTGACCTTGGCGGTGCTCCCCGACGTCTTGGCCGTACCGAGCTCACGCATGGAGCTCAGCGGCGCGGACGGGGACATGGAGTCAGCGGCGTAGAGCGTCACCGTCGTGTGGTCGCCTACGTAGTGCAGGCCGATGGAGGCGCTGCTTATCTGCTGCTCCGAACCGAGGTCGTAGACCAGCCCGACGCCCTTCTTGAAGGCCGGGTTCAGGTCGGGGCCCTCGCGGTAGCTCTTGCTGCGCCAGTACGTCGCGGGGTCGCCGTCGTAGGTGGCCCGCGCCTGGTCGGGGTGCTGCGGCTGGCCGTCCGGGTAGTACTCGTCGGCGTTCACGATCTTGAGCGCCTTACCCTCGGACTTCTTGGCGTTGCCACCGGAGGGCTGCGAGTTCTGGGTGCCGTCGTGGTCGTTCTCCCACTTCAGCAGGGTGTCGGCCAGCTGCCAGCTGCCCAGGCCCAGCGCCGCGATCAGCAGCGCGGAGACGGACCACTTCAGCGCCTTGCCGGTGCGGCTCTGGAGCGGGGGCGGCGGCGCGGGGACGGGCTGCGTCGCCTTGACCGACTGGGCGTAGGAGCCCTGCTGGAAGCCCGTCCGCTGATACGGCGGCGGGGTGGAGAAGGCCGTCTCCGGTGGACGGATGCGCGGGATGGCGGCGACCGCCTTGGCCAGTTCCTCCGGCGTGGTGCACGGCGGCTCCTGGCGGGAGGCGGTGGCCCCGTCGTTGACCAGGGCTCGCATGGCGAGCTCGGAGAGGCCACGATGCACGCCCGCGCGGACCTGGTCGGGTGCGATCAGCCCGACGCCCTTGGGTAGGCCGGTGAGGCCGTAGGCGTCGTTCTCGTACGGCCAGCGCTGGGTGAGGGCGGCGTACAGCAGTGCGCCGATCGCCTCGGTGTCCGTGCGCTGCGGGTGGTCGCAGGTGATGCCGCGGAGCGCCGCCATGACCGCGAGGCCGCGGATGCGGTACTGACCGGACTCCGTGCGCAGCACCGAGCTGGGGGTGAGCCGCAGATGGGACAGGCCCTCGCGGTGGGCGGCGGCCATGGCCTGGGAGACCTGGCTGACGAGCTGGTAGGCGTCGTGGGGCTCGAGCGGACCGTTGGCGAGGACCGTGGCCAGCTCGGTGGCGTCCGGCAGCCATTCGTGGACGACGTAGACCAGGTCGTTGTCCTCGACGGCGTCGAGGACCTGGACGAAGCGGGGATCGCCGAGGAGCGCCGAGGCGCGGGCGGCCGAGAGCACCGGGCGGGCACGGGGGTGGTCGGCGGGCAGGACGTGGACGCCGACGGCCCGGCGGAGCTTTTCGTCGACCGCGCGCCAGCTGCTGAATCCGTCCAGACGGGTGACGCACTCCTCAAGTCGGTAACGTCTGGCGAGCTTATGGCCGCTGTGGAGTTCCGGAGGCTTGGGATCGGTTGCCTCGGCACCGTTGCCTTCGGTGCGTGCGGCGTCCTTTTCCTTGCCGGATACCTTCTCGGCCTCCGCACCGTCGTCCGTGGCCCGCCCCGCCTTGGCGGTCAGCGGCTCCTCGCCGCTCGTGTCGGCCACGTCGACGGCAGCCGTGCTCCGTTCCGCCACCGTCGTTCCTGCCTCCCCATCCGTTGCAGGCTCAATGAGCCAAGACAATTGTGCCCACAGTCCGCCACTATGCACGACACACGGTGGCAGTCGATGGTTGTGCCCGATCAGCGTCCCAGCTTGGACCTGACCATGCCGACCAGCGCGTTCAGCTCCTCGATCCGCATCTTTCGGGCGGCGAGGTAGAAGACGGCCAGAAGTGCGGCGGCGCCGCCGATGAGCGCCGCGAGCGAGCCGACGAACCCGGTGCCGAGAGCCCGCATCAGGACGAACACCAGGCCGCCGGAGATGATCGTGGCCGGGATGCTGGCGCCGGCCAGTCGCGCGTAGGTCCGCACCACGTGCGCGGTGTCCAGGTCGCCGCCCATCCGCTTGCTCAGGCGGCGCCAGGCGACGCCGACGCCGATGACGTAGGCGAGGCCGTAGGACGCCGCCATGCCCACCACGGCCCACTGGGCGGGCAGGACGAGGAAGCAGAGGGCGGAGGCCGCGGCGTTGACGCCGGCGACGATCACCGTGTTGTAGAAGGGGGTGCGGGTGTCCTCGTACGCGTAGAAGGCGCGCAGGACGACGTACTGCACCGAGAACGGGATCAGGCCCACGCCGAAGGCCATCAGCATGTAGCCCATGGGGATGCCGGCGCCGGACGAACCGTAGACCAGCGTGCACAGCGGGATGCCGAGGGAGAGGAACCCGAACGAGATCGGGACGATGGCCACGGCCGAGGTGCGCAGGCCCTGGGACATGTCGTCCCGGACGGCACCGGTGTCGCCGTCGTGCGCGGAGCGGGCGAGCCGCGGCAGCAGTGCGGCCATGACCGAGACGGTGATGATCGCCTGCGGCATGTTCCAGATCAGCTGGGCGCTGGCGTAGGAGATGAAACCGGTGCCCGGGTGGCCCTGCCGGTCGGCGGTGTTTCCGGCCCAGGTGGAGAGCTGGGTGACGACCAGGACCCCTGCTTGGTTGGCGAGGACGAACAGCACCGTCCACTTGGCGAGCTTGGCGGCCTTGCCCAGGCCGTGGCCGCGCCAGTCGAACCGGAGCCGCAGCTTGAAGTCGGCGTCGCGCAGATACGGGATCATCGCCAGCGCCTGGACCACCAGGCCCAGGAGGGTGCCGATGCCGAGCAGGCGGATGCCCTCGTCGGGGATCGTGGTGACGCCGATGTGGGAGGTCTTCGCCGTGCCGTAGACCCAGATGAACAGGCCGAAGGTGGAGATCATGACGATGTTGTTGAGGACCGGGGTCCACATCATCGCGCCGAAGCGGCCACGGGCGTTGAGGATCTGGCCCATGACGACATGCAGGCCCATGAAGAAGATCGTGGGCACGCAGTAGCGGGTGAAGGCGACCGCGACCTCGTTGGCCGCCGGATTGCGGGAGATGTCGAACGAGACCAGCTTCACCAGCAGGGGCGCGGCGAACACCGCGAGTATCGTCAGGGCGCCCAGGACGACGATGACGAGGGTGAGCAGCCGGTTGGCGTATGCCTCGCCGCCGTCGTCGTCCTCCTTCATGGCGCGGACGAGCTGCGGGACGAAGACGGAGTTCAGGCCGCCGCCGATGGTCAGGATGAAGATCATCGTCGGCAGCTGGTAGGCCACCTGCCAGGAGTCGCCGAGCACCGCGCCGCCGAGTGCCGCGACGATCAGCGCCGAGCGGACGAAGCCGGTGAGCCGGGAGACCATCGTGCCGGCGGCCATCACCGCGCTGGACTTCAGCAGCCCGGAGGCCCGGCCGCCGGACTGCTTGCCGGCCGCCGCCACGGGCGCGGCCTCCGGCTCGGGCTCCTCGGCGAGCTGCTGCGCCACCGGCGTGGGGCCGGTCGCGGGCGTGGGCGCCGGCCCGCTCGCGGGCTCCGGCTCGGGGTGCGGCGGCTGGTAGGGCTGCTGCTGGTCCCGGTAGAGGTGGGCGAACGCGTCGCGCTCGGGGCGTTCGTCGGCGCCCTGGGCCATCAGCCCGTCGCCGCCGGCGAACTGCACCGTCGCGTCGGGGTCGCCGTACGAAAGATCGTGGGCCGGTGCCTGCGGCTCCGCCGGTGCCGACGCGGGCCACTGCTGGGGGCCGGGCGGCTGCTGGTAGAGCGGGTGCGCGGGCTGGCCCGGGGGAGGTGGGGGCGCGGCACGGTCGTAGCGGGGCTCGGCGGCCGGGCCCTGGGCCGTGGGAGCCGATGCCTGGTGCGGATCGTTGCGGTAGGCGTCCTGGACGTAGGGCTCCTGGTCCGTGGGCGACGGCGGCGTCGGAGGGACCGCCCCCGAGGGATCGCCATGGGCGCCCCGGCCGCGGTCACCGTCATACGGCGCATTCATCGCTGCCCCACCTCATCCGTCGCCGGGCCTCCGGCCCCGTCGTCTATCAACGGTCCACTTTCTCACCCGAGCCGGACGGCCCGGACTTTCCCGATCCGGTGTCCGGCGCGGGGTCACTCGGCTGCTCGGGGCCGTCGCCGGCCGCGCCACCGTCCTCGCCGTCCTTGTCCTCGGCGGCAGAACCGCCGTTGTCCTCGCCGTTTTCCTCGTCCTCGGTGTCCTCGGCGGCCGCCCGCTTGCGCTGGAGGTAGATCCGGACGCCGGCGAGCACGAGCAGCAGGACGCCGCCGGCGATGACGAGCATCACAGTGGCGGTGATCTCGGTGACGTTCACCCGGAACGTCATCGGCTCACCGTAGGGCTTGCCGTCCGAGGTGTAGAGCTGGGCGGTCACCCAGGCGAGACCGTTGGCGTTCGCGGTGGTCTCGAACTTGAACGACTGGCTGTGGCCGCCGTCCACCTTGATCAGCTGCGGTTTGCCCACGTCCAGGCGGTTGGGCTGCGACGAGGTCAGCTTCAGGGTCAGGCCCTTGACGCCCTGCAGAAGGTTGTTCTGGACCGTCACCGGGATCGTGGCGCTGCGGCCGGAGAGCGTCGCCTCCGACTTGGGGATCAGATGGACCTTCTTGGTCAGGTCGTCGAGATAGCCGCGGACCGAGGTGCGGAACGCGGTGGCACCCTTGGCATCGCCCCGCCACGAGGTGGACATCTCGCGCATTATGGCGTTGCCGAACGGGGTGACCACGCGCTCCGGCTGGGCCAGGACCACCTGGAAGTCGTCCAGCGCGGTCTGGGTGTCCTCGATCTTCCGGAAGGCGTCGCCGGGCAGCTCCTGCCGGCGCAGCCACGACGGGTATGCCGAGCGGGCGGGGATCTGGCGGTTGGCGTCCGGGTCGGGCTTGGCCTTGGCGGCGTCGCCGAGTTTCGTCGGCTGGACCCAGCCGGCCGACTCCAGGTTCCGCAGTGCGCCGGCCATCGCCTGGGCCTGGCTCAGCGAGGGCATCCGCTGCGGCGCGACGACGATGCTGCGCTGCTGTTCCGGATTCTCCAGGCCGATCATCTGGGCCTCGGCGAGGAACTCCTGGATCGCCAGGCTGGCGTTCCCGGATTTCGACATGTCGCCTTCGAAGGCCCGGGACAGCTGGGTGTCGGTGACGATGGCGGTGTTGCCGCCGCCGATGGGCCGGGCGGCGGTCGGGGTGTACGGCAGGCTGTTGTCGCGCAGGCTGTCGCTGCGGGTGATGACGTTGTGGGCGCCGGCCGAGGTGGCGACGTCGACGACCGAGGAGTCGATGGCGCCGTTCACCGGCCAGGTGAAGTCGGTGCGCGGCTTCACGCCGAGGATGGTGTCCACCGTCTTCGAGGCGAGTTCGGTGGCCGGGCCGAGGTGGCTGAGCGCGCTGGGCACGCTCTTGCCGTGGTGGGCGAGCGAGGCCAGGTCCGGGTCGCCGAACGGCAGCGCGACGACCTCGTGGCCCTTCACGGCGTTCACGAGATCGTTGAGCCACTGCTTGGCGACGGCTTGGTTCTTGCCCATCGGGCCGTCCGGGTCGTGCACGCGGTACGGCTTGGTCATCGCGTCGACGGTCGCGAGCAGATCGGGGTCGATGACGAAGGTCACCGGGAGGTTCTTGCCGAGCTCGACCATCTTCTGGAGCCGGCCGCCGTCCGCGATCTCCGCGGCGAGGTCGTCGTTGCGGAAGACCGGCGTCTGCTGGGCGTCGGCACCGGTCTCGGCCGTGAGGTGGGTGGTGGAGATCAGCGGCCACAGGTAGGTGAGCTGCGTCTTCTTCGCCGGTGCGGCGCCCTGCCAGGGCAGGAAGGTCCGGTCGATACCGAGGACCTGGTCGTAGGGCGAGCCCGCGGAGTGTCCGGACAGGGTCACCCCGAGCGGGTAGACGCCGTCGTCGCTGAGGCCGAGGTCCTTGACCGGGACATTGACGGTGAAGGGCCGGCTGGCGCCCGGATCCAGCTTGTCGATCTTCTCGGTGTGGTCGTCGATCTCCTTGCCGTCGGCCCCCGGCAGATAACCGGTGCGCTTGGTCACAGCCTCGATGGAGCTGCGGTCGTTGAGCGCGGAGCCGCGGTGCAGTCCGACGTGGGCGTTGGTGATCGCGCTCTTGCTGTCGTTGGTCAGCGTGCCGGAGACGGTGACGGTGTCGTCCTTGCCGGGGGCGGCCGGCGACATCGCGTTGATCGTGACATTGACCGGATGTGCGTCGGTCGGCGCCGCCTTGGCCGCGGGGGCGGGTACGACCTGCAGCGTTCCTACGAGCAGGGGTACCCCGGTGAGCAGCGTCACGGTCCTGCGCCGCCACCGGCCACGCGGCCGTTCAGTCGCCTGGAACCCTGCCGCATCGGCCACGCGCTCGCCCGTCCCTCGTCGTCGTCAGTGGTCGTCGGAATGTGCGTCCACGAATGGTAACGAGGCCCGGCGCGCCGTAGTGCCGGGGACTGCGCCACATGATCACCGCGCAGGGAGGCCATGTACCCCTTGTCCCCTTTATTAACGTGACGCCGGGGTGCTGCGCGGCCACGTACCCTTTTCTGTTGTGCCGAACGCCAACAATGACTTCCCCTCCACGCAGACCGAGCGGACTCCGCAGTCGACGGACGCGCTGAACGACGCGCAGCGACGTGCCGTGAGCGAGCTGCTGCGGGTGTCCCCCGTCGCGGACGATCTGGCCCGCCGTTTCCAGGAGGCCGGGTTCACGCTTGCCCTGGTCGGCGGGTCGGTCCGGGATGCGCTGCTCGGTCGGCTCGGCAACGATCTGGACTTCACCACCGACGCCAGGCCCGAGGACGTGCTGAAGATCGTCCGGCCGTGGGCGGATGCGGTCTGGGAGGTCGGTATCGCCTTCGGCACGGTCGGGTGCAAGAAGGACTCGTTCGACATCGAGATCACGACCTACCGCTCCGAGGCGTACGACCGGACCTCGCGCAAGCCCGAGGTGTCGTACGGCGACTCGATCGAGGACGATCTGATCCGCCGGGACTTCACGGTCAACGCCATGGCGGTGCTGCTTCCGCAGAAGGAGTTCGTCGACCCGCACGACGGGCTGGAGGACCTGGCGGCCCGCGTGCTGCGGACTCCGGGGACGCCGCAGGAGTCGTTCTCCGACGATCCGCTGCGGATGATGCGGGCGGCCCGCTTCGCCGCCCAGCTGGACTTCCAGGTGGCACCCGAGGTCGTCGCGGCGATGACGGAGATGGCCGAGCGCATCGAGATCGTCTCCGCGGAGCGGGTGCGCGACGAACTGAACAAGCTCCTCCTGGCCCCGAACCCGCTCAAGGGCCTGCGGCAGCTGGTCGAATCCGGGATCGCCGACCGGGTGCTGCCGGAGCTGCCCGCGCTGCGTCTGGAAAGCGATGAGCACCACCGCCACAAGGACGTCTACGAGCACTCGCTGACGGTGCTGGAACAGGCCATCGACCTTGAGGACGACGGGCCCGACCTGGTGCTGCGGCTGGCGGCGCTGCTGCACGACATCGGCAAGCCCAAGACGCGGCGCTTCGAGAAGGACGGTCGGGTCTCCTTCCACCACCACGAGGTGGTCGGGGCGAAGATGACCAAGAAGCGCATGACCGCCTTGAAGTACTCCAACGACATGATCAAGGACGTGGCGCGTCTGGTGGAGTTGCATCTGCGCTTCCACGGATACGGCACGGGCGAGTGGACGGACTCCGCGGTCCGTCGCTACGTCCGGGACGCCGGCCCGCTGCTGACGCGTCTGCACAAGCTGACCCGCTCGGACTGCACCACCCGCAACAAGCGCAAGGCGGCCGCCCTGTCGCGCGCCTACGACGGGCTCGAGGAGCGCATCGCGCAGCTTCAGGAGCAGGAGGAGCTGGACGCGATCCGTCCGGACCTGGACGGCAACGCGATCATGGAGATCCTGGGCATCGGTCCTAGCCCGCAGGTCGGCAAGGCGTACAAGCACATGCTGGAGCTGCGGCTGGAGCACGGCCCGATGGAGCACGAGGTCGCGGTGGCCGCTCTCAAGGAATGGTGGGCCGCTCAGAGCTGAGGGCGCGGAAGCCCACACGGCGAGAGCCTGTGCGTCCGTGAAACCGCGATGTTTCACGTGAAACCGGGTTGAGCGCGACGGGGCGGTGTTTCACGTGAAACACGGCGGCACACGACCGGCCGTTTCACGTGAAACACCGCCCCTCTCGCTATCCGAGGCTCTTGCGGGTGCGCTACTTCGTGGGGGTGAGACAGAGCACCATGGCCGTGTCGGCCCGCCGACGGCGATGCACCGTCTTGACGTAGGCGTCCTGTCCAGCGGCGCACACCGACGGGTCGGAGGAACCGTTGTGTACCCCGGCGACCTTGTACTGGGCCTCCGCCGTTCCGCAGTCCACCACGGCCAGACCGTCGTCCAGCGCGCTGCTGGACTTCTTGACGCAGTCACCGGCCTTGGCGCTGTCCGCATCGTCCAGGCTGCTGATCCAGGCGACGGCGATGACGATCAGGCCGATGATGACGCCAACGCCCCGCAGCACCGCCTTGGGTGACCGGCGCGGGTGGGTCGGCTGGGGAGGGGCGGGCGGTCCGCCCTGGACATAGGGCTGCTGTGGTGCCTGCGGAAAGCCGGCGTGCGGTTGCTGGCCGTACGGAGGTTGCGGTTGCTGGGGATAGGCGTATCCGGCCTGGGGTGCCGGTCCGCCCTGCGGCTGCCCGAACGGCGGGGCTCCGTAGGGGGCCTGCGGCGGCTGTGGAGCCTGCGGATAGGGAGCCTGGCCGTACGGCTGCTGCGCGTAAGGGTTCTGGCCGTACGGGCTGTGCCCCGGCGGCGTGGTCATGGGAATCCCCCGATGGTGGTGCGTCCGGAAGTGACGTATCCGAACGTGTGAATGACGCCCGTAAGGTATCCGCTCCGGCGGGGTGGTACCGCAGAGGGCGACCGCGCCGTCCGCGGGGGCCTTCAACGCGCTCTACGACGAGCGAAGCGCGCCAGGGCCGCCGCGACCACGGCGTAGAGCGCGGCGACCGTGATGATCAGTACCGCCGATCGCCCGTCGGGCGGCAGCATCAGGGCGGCCACCGCGGCGGCGCCGACGAAGGCGACGTTGAACAGTACGTCGTAGAGGGCGAAGACGCGGCCGCGGAAGGCGTCGTCGACCGAGGACTGGACCACTGTGTCCGTGGTGATCTTGGTGCCCTGGGTGCCCAGGCCGAGCGCGAACGCGGCCACCAGCATCGGCGCCGGCAGGAAGAACAGTCCGAGTGCGGGGGCCAGGACCGCGCCCGCGGCGGCGCAGCAGGCCATCCAGCCGAAGGCGCCGAGGCGCCCGACCGCCGAGGGCGTGATCACCGCGGCCGCGAAGAACCCGGCTCCCGACACGGCGACGGTCACCCCGAGCAGCGCCAGGCCCTTGGACGTGCTGCTGGACCAGGCGTACCGGCACAGCATCAGGACCATGACCGTCAGCGCGCCGTAGCAGAAACGGACCAGCGTCATCGCGGTGAGCGCACCGGACGGCGTGGGGCGCGCGGCGAGATGGCGCAGGCCCGCCAGCAGTCCCCGCACGGTGCTCAACAGCGCCTCTTTCAGGCGGGGTTGGAGTACCGAGGAGTCGGGCCCGAGCAACTGCGGGGTCATCCGCAGGGCGGTGAGGGCGGAGCTGAGGTACAGCAGCGCGGCGAGCAGCACCACGACGGCGTCCACGTCCGCGCCGGCCAGCCGGATGGCGAAGGCGAGTCCGCCACCGGCGGTCATGGCGAGCGTTCCGGCTGTGGGCGCAAGGGAGTTGGCCATCACGAGCTGCTGTCCGCCGTCTACCACCCGCGGCAGAGCGGCCGAAAGCCCGGCCAGGACGAAGCGGTTCACCGCGGTCACGCACAGCGCGGAGACGTAGAAGAGCCAGTCCGGTACCTGTATCGCGATCAGCACCGCGGTGAGCGCGGCGAGCAGGGTGCGCAGCAGGTTGCCGTAGAGCAGGACCTGCCGCCGGCGCCAGCGGTCCAGCAGGACGCCGGTGAACGGCCCGAGGAGGGAGTACGGCAGCAGCAGGATCGCCATCGCGGAGGCGATCGCCTCGGGCGATGCCTGTTTCTCGGGCGAGAAGATGACGAAGGTGGCGAGCGCTGCCTGGAACACCCCGTCGGCGGCCTGGGAGAGAAGCCGTGCGGTCAGGAGCGAACGGAAGTCGCGCAGGTGGAGTAACACGCGGAGATCGCGCACAGCATGCATGAGGCACAGCCTCACACAGCCCACCGGCCTCCGGGAGGAATACCCGGAGGCCGGCTGAGCGAGGGTGCGGCGAGCGGTCAGCGCTCGACCTCGCCCCGGATGAACTTCTCGACGTTCTCCCGGGCCTCGTCGTCGAAGTACTGCACCGGCGGCGACTTCATGAAGTACGAGGAGGCAGAGAGGATCGGGCCGCCGATGCCGCGGTCCTTGGCGATCTTGGCGGCGCGCAGCGCGTCGATGATGACGCCCGCGGAGTTCGGGGAGTCCCAGACCTCGAGCTTGTACTCGAGGTTCAGCGGGACGTCACCGAAGGCGCGGCCCTCCAGGCGGACGTAGGCCCACTTGCGGTCGTCCAGCCAGGCGACGTAGTCGGACGGGCCGATGTGGACGTTCTTCTCGCCCAGCTCGCGGTCGGGGATCTGGGAGGTGACGGCCTGCGTCTTGGAGATCTTCTTGGACTCCAGGCGCTCGCGCTCGAGCATGTTCTTGAAGTCCATGTTGCCGCCGACGTTCAGCTGCATCGTGCGGTCCAGGATGACGCCCCGGTCCTCGAAGAGCTTGGCCATCACACGGTGCGTGATGGTGGCGCCGACCTGCGACTTGATGTCGTCGCCGACGATCGGCACACCGGCCGCGGTGAACTTGTCGGCCCACTCCTTGGTGCCGGCGATGAAGACCGGGAGGGCGTTGACGAACGCGACCTTGGCGTCGATGGCGCACTGGGCGTAGAACTTCGCCGCGTCCTCGGAGCCGACGGGGAGGTAGCAGACCAGGACGTCGACCTGCTTGTCCTTGAGGACCTGGACGACGTCGACCGGGGCCGCCGGGGACTCCTCGATCGTCTCCCGGTAGTACTTGCCGAGGCCGTCGAGGGTGTGACCGCGCTGGACCTGGACGCCGGTGTTCGGCACGTCGCAGATCTTGATGGTGTTGTTCTCGCTGGCGCCGATGGCGTCGGCAAGGTCCAGGCCGACCTTCTTGGCGTCGACGTCGAACGCGGCCACGAACTCGACGTCGCGGACGTGGTAGTCGCCGAACTGCACGTGCATGAGGCCGGGCACGCGGCTGTCGGGGTCGGCGTCCTTGTAGTACTCGACGCCCTGTACCAGCGAGGCGGCGCAGTTGCCCACGCCGACAATGGCTACGCGAACCGAACCCATTCCGGTTGCTCCCTGTGTTCTCGATGAGGGCCTGTACGGCAGGGCCTCATGTGGTGGTGTCATTCGGACGGATCCGGCCGGGAACCACCCCGGCGCCGGGGCAGGCCGCCCGCATCTCCTGACTGGTTGCTCTCGTCCTGCGCCGCGGGATCCGATGTGCGTTGTTCGCGGCCGGCGCGCTCACTCTCGATGAGCTCGTTCAGCCAACGGACCTCGCGCTCCACGGACTCCATGCCGTGCCGCTGCAGTTCGAGGGTGTAGTCGTCCAGCCGCTCGCGGGTTCTGGCCAGGGAGGTGCGCATTTTCTCCAGGCGCTCCTCCAGCCGGCTGCGGCGGCCTTCCAGCACGCGCATCCGCACGTCCCGCGACGTCTGGCCGAAGAACGCGAAGCGGACTCCGAAGTGTTCGTCCTCCCAGGCGTCCGGCCCGGAGTGGCTGAGCAGCTCCTCGAAGTGCTCCTTGCCCGCCGGGGTCAGCCGGTAGACGATCTTGGCTCGGCGTCCGGTCAGCGCCGTGGCGGGAACGCCGTCCGGGGCGCCGCTCGTTTCCTCCACCAGCCAGCCGTTGGCGACCAGAGCCTTGAGGCAGGGGTAGAGGGTGCCGTAGCTGAACGCGCGGAAGACCCCGAGCGAGGTGTTGAGCCGCTTGCGCAACTCGTAGCCGTGCATCGGGGATTCCCGGAGCAGGCCGAGGACGGCGAATTCGAGGATGCCGGAACGCCTGCTCATCCTCCGCCTCCTGGGCCCTGTGCGGTCTTTATCTCGTGCTGATGTATCGACTCGATACATCCAGACGATAGATCGGCACCCTGGGCGGAACAAGTGGTCGGACGGTGAACGGCGTCACATCACTTATTCGTGCGACGCAACCTGACTGTTTTGGAGTGAATTTCAACACTGGGCAGGTTTTGGCCGTGCGTAGTCTGTGCGGCATGCAGACTGCCGGGAACCGTGGGCCTATACGTGACGTCCCTGACCTCGGTGTAGTGCGGCCCGCGCGTCAGGAACGGGTCGTGCATCGGGGGGACCTGAAGACAACAGCCGCCTTCAGGCGAGAAAGCGCGCCTGCCCGAGGAGTATTCGTTCCATGAGCGAGCACCGTCGCAAACCACCCCAGCCGAATGGTGGCGGGCGTGCCGCTGCCAGACGCGCCGCACCGTCCTCCGGACGCCGTGCCGTGCCGCCGCAGGGCGCTGGTGCCACGCCTCCGCCTCCGCCGCAGCCGCGGCCGGGCGGACGCGCCGAGGCCCGTCGGGCCGCCCAACGCGGCGGACGCCGACGGCAGTCCGATGCCGCGGCAATGGCTTCCGGAGGCGGTGCCGGTCATGGCGGCGGCCGCCGTGGCGGAGGTGGCGGCGAAGGCGGCCGGGGGCGCGGCCGGGGCGGCGGAAAGCCGCCCAGGAAGCGTTTCATCGACTACCCGCGCGCCAACCACACAGGGTGGCGGCGGTGGATGCCGTCCTGGAAACAGGTCGCCGGTATGTCCGTCGCGGTCGCGGGCCTGATCGTGGGGGTGGCCGGCGTCGGCCTCGCGCTGGTGCAGGTGCCCGACGTGAACAAGGCCGCCCAGTCGCAGAACAACGTCTACCTCTGGGCCGACCACAAGGTCATGGCCCGCGACGGTGAGACCAACCGCCAGTTGGTCGACATAAGCGAGATCCCGCTTTCCATGCAGAATGCGGTGATTTCCGCGGAGAACGCCTCCTTCCGGCAAGACCACGGTGTCGACCCGATGGGTATCCTCCGGGCTCTGTTCAACATGGCGCGGGGCGGCGACACCCAGGGCGGCTCGACCATCACTCAGCAGTACGTCAAGAACGCGATGCTGAGCCAGGAACAGACCCTGGACCGGAAGTTCAAGGAACTGTTCATCTCGATCAAGGTCGGCTGGAAGCAGTCGAAGGACCAGATCCTCGCCGGCTACCTCAACACCAGCTACTTCGGCCGGGGGGCCTACGGGATCCAGGCGGCGGCCCAGGCGTACTACGGCAAGAACGCCCCCGAGTTGAACCCGAGCGAGTCCGCCTTCCTGGCCTCCACGCTCAAGGGTGCCAACCTGTACGACCCGGCGGGCGGTATCGGTGCGAACGCCACTCCGGCGATGAACACCCAACGGGCCAAGGAGCGTTGGGCGTGGATCCTCGACCGCATGGTGGCGAACGGCCACTTGAAGTCGGCGGAGGCGGCCAAGTGGAAGGCCAAGGGCTTCCCCATGCCGCAGAAGCCCAAGGCGGGGGCCAGCAAGGGCGGGCAGATCGGCTATCTGATCGACGTCGCCAAGAAGTACGTCCTCAAGCACAGGCCGGACATCAGCGAGGCCCGCTTCGACAAGGGCGGGTACACGGTCCAGACGACCTTCGACGAGAAGAAGACCAAGGAACTCGCCGCCGCAGTGAAGAAGGTCGACGACCACTACATCGATCCGAAGAAGCGGCCGGAAAAGGACAAGTACGTCCAGTTCGGCGGCGCTTCGGTGGTGCCGGGCGACGGCAGGATCGTGGCCCTGTACGGCGGCGACGGCTACGACAAGGGACACTTCAGCAACAACGCCGACACCTACGGAGTGCCGGTCGGCTCGACCTGGAAGCCGTTCGTCCTGGCCGCGGCGATGAAGTACGGGAAGGCCGGCAGCGGCCAGGCGATCTCGCCGGACAGCAAGTACAACGGCGACGACCACCTCAAGGTGAAGAACGCGGACGGCAGCTTTGTCCTCAAGAAGGACAACTCGCCCTTCTACCAGGTGAACGAGAGCAACTACCCCTGGGGCTACATCAGCTTGCGGAAGGCGATGGAGCAGTCGGTCAACACCCCGTTCGTGCAGCTCGGTATGGACGTCGGGATGGACAAGGTGCGGGACATGGCGCGGGCCGCGGGCATCGCGCCGTCCAGTTTCGACAGGAACCTCAACCCGTCCTTCGCGCTGGGCACGTCCACGCCGAGCGCGATCCGGATGGCCGACGCCTACGCCACCTTCTCCGCCTCCGGCACGCAGGCGGAGCCGTACTCGGTGACCAAGGTGATCTCGGAAGGCAAGGAGCTGTCCGGCTTCGACAAGCCGACGCCGCACTCGACGATCGATCCGAACATCGCCAACAACGTCACCGACGTGCTGGAGAACGTGGTCCAGAACGGCACGGGCAAGGCAGCGAAGCAGCTCAACATGCCGGCCGCGGGCAAGACGGGTACCACGGACGAGAACAAGTCGGCCTGGTTCGTCGGCTACACCAAGCAGCTGTCGACGGCCATCACCATGTTCCGCGAGGACGCCCAGAACCCGCGCCAGCTGTCCATGAACGGTGTCGGCGGCTTCGACTCCATTCACGGTGGCGCGCTGCCCACAGAGGTGTGGACGCAGTACATGCTGCAGGCGATGCAGGGCGTTACCCCGGAGGAGTTCCCGCAGGCCCAGCCGATCGGCCAGGTCATCAACGAGCCGGGGATGCCGTCGCCCACGCCGACGCCCGCCCCGACCACCGCGTCGCCGACCCCGTCCGGGTCGCCCAGCAGCTCGGCCAGCCCGTCGCAGAGCGCGAGCCCGACGCCGACGCAGACCTGCTCCCCCTGGGACATCCACTGCAAGAACCACGGTGGGAGCACCGGGGGTACCGGCGGTGGCACCGGCGGCCCGGGTGGTGACACCGGAGGCACACCTCCGGTAACGCCCGACCCGACCAGCGGCGGAAGCACCGGAGGAGGAATCTTCGGCGGGCCCACCGGCGGTGAGAGCCCCTGAGCGTTTCACGTGAAACACGGCGGCACATGACCGGCCGTTTCACGTGAAACATGGCTCCACGAAGCCCCCGACCCGGATTCACCGGGCGGGGGCTTCGTCGCGTTCGTCCCCGTCCCGTACGGCAGGATGGGGCCATGACGAGCCTGCGACAGGACGAGCCCGTACGGCCGACGAAACGGGATGAGGTGGCCGCGGCCGGCAGCGAGCTGATCGGCGGACCGATCGGCCGGCGCGCGCTGCTCGGGGCGTACCGGCTGACGCCGGTGCGGGTCATCGCGCTCGTCGCCATCGGGATGTTCGCGCTCGGCATGGTGCAGAAGCTGCCCTGCTACAACGGCGGCTGGTTCTTCGGCGCCACCAGCCAGTACGTCCATGCCTGCTACTCGGACATCCCCCACCTCTACGCGGGCCGGGGCTTCGCCGACGGGCTGATCCCGTACTTCGACAGGCTGCCCGGCGACATGCAGTATCTGGAGTACCCGGTGCTGACCGGGCTCTTCATGGAGGTCGCCTCCTGGCTGACGCCGCACGGCGGGGCGATCCAGGACCGGGAGCAGATCTACTGGCTGGTCAACGCCGGCCTGCTGATGGTCTGTGCGGCCGTGATCGCGGTCTGCGTGACCCGTACCCACGCGCGGCGCCCCTGGGACGGGCTGCTGGTGGCGCTCGCCCCGGCCTTCGCGCTCACCGCGACCATCAACTGGGACCTGCTGGCGGTCGCGCTGACCGCCGCCGGGATGCTGATGTGGTCGCGCAGCCGCCCGCTGGCGTCCGGTGTCCTGATCGGGCTGGCGACCGCGGCAAAGCTGTACCCGGTGCTGTTGCTGGGCCCGCTGCTGGTGCTGTGCTGGCGGGCGGGCACATGGCGCGCGTACGGCCGGGCGGTGGTCGGCGCGGTGGTGTCGTGGCTGGTGGTGAATCTGCCGGTGATGATCGCCCATGACGCGTCCGGCTTCCACATCCGCGAGGGCTGGGCGAAGTTCTACACCTTCAGCCAGGAGCGGCCCATCGACTTCGGGTCGGTCTGGCTGCTGATCTCGCAGCGCACCGGCAATCCCCTGGAGAACGCCAATCTCTATGCGTCGCTGCTGATGATCCTGGGCTGCGGCGCCCTCGCGCTGCTGACCCTCTACGCACCCCGGCGGCCCCGCTTCGCGCAGCTCGCCTTCCTCGTCGTGGCGCTGTTCATCCTCACCAACAAGGTCTACTCACCGCAGTACGTCCTGTGGCTGATCCCGCTCGCGGCGCTGGCCCGCCCGCGGTGGCGGGACTTCCTCATCTGGCAGGCGTGCGAGGTGATGTACTTCCTGGGCATCTGGTTGTACCTGGCCTACACCGGCAACGGCGACAAGCACCAGGGCCTGCCGCCCGAGGGTTACCAGCTGGCCATCGCGCTGCACCTCCTCGGCACGCTCTATCTGTGCGCCGTGGTCGTCCGGGACATCCTGATGCCGGAGCGCGACGTGGTCCGCAGGGACGGGGACGACGACCCGTCGGGGGGCGTGCTGGACCGGAGCCCCGATGTGTTCGTGCTGGGCCGGGCGCACCACGCGCCACGGCATGCGGTGCACTTCGAGGCGGCGCCACGGGTGCACTGGGGCGTCGCACGGGACTGAGCGGGCGCGCCGAAAAGCGCCGGGGGCCCGGTGCTGCGGACATTCCGCGGCACCGGGCCCCCGGCGTCGGTGCGTGCCGGGCCGGGCGGCTCAGCGCTCCACGAGGCGGTCGTACTGCGTGGTGGTGTGCCGGAGGTGGGCCACCAGCTCCTCGCCCACCTTGGGCTCGGGGGCGTCCGCCGGGACGAAGAGGATCGACACCTGCATGTGCGGGGGCTCGGCGAACCAGCGCTGCTTGCCGGACCAGACGTACGGTGCGAGGTTGCGGTTGACCGTCGCCAGGCCGGCGCGGGCCACACCCTTGGCGCGCGGCATCACGCCGTGCAGCGCCTTGGGCGACTCCAGCCCGACGCCGTGCGAGGTGCCGCCGGCCACCACGACGAGATAGCCGTCGGCGGTCGCCTTCTGCTGGCGGTAGCCGAACCGATCGCCCTTGGCGACGCGGGTGACGTCGAGCACCGAGCCGCGGTACTCGGTGGCCTCGTGGTCGCCGAGCCAGAGCCGCGTGCCGATCCGCGCGCGGAAGCGGGTCTGCGGGAACTGCTGCTGGAGGCGCGTGAACTCGTCGGGCTTGAGGTGGCTGACGAACATGGTGTGCAGCGGGAGGCGGTTGGCGCGCAGCCGGTCCATCCACCCGATGACCTCGTCGACCGAGTCCGAGCCGTCGGTGCGGTCCAGCGGGAGGTGGATGGCGAAACCTTCCAGCCGCACGTCGTCGATGCCCGCGGCCAGCTTCGGCAGGTCCTCCGGCTTGACGCCGTGCCGCTTCATGCTGCTCATGACCTCGATGACGACCCGGGCGCCGACCAGCCCGCCCACACCCTCGACCGAGGAGACCGAGCGGATCGCCCGGTCCGGCAGCGGCACCGGCTCCTCGCCGTGCCGGAACGGCGTCAGGACCAGCAGGTCACCGCTGAAGTAGTCCTTGATCTGGGCGGCTTCGTAGGTCGTGCCGACCGCGAGAATGTCGGAACCGAGCAGAGTGGCCTCCTCGGCGAGGCGTTCGTGGCCGAAGCCGTAGCCGTTGCCCTTGCAGACCGGGACGAGCCCGGGGAACTGCTGGAGAACGCTCTGCTGATGCGCCCGCCAGCGCGCGGTGTTGACGTAGAGGGTGAGCGCCATGGCCGGCCCGGAACCTTTCTCGTGGGGTGTGTCAGAACTGCGGACGGTGCGGTGAAACGGTCAGCGGCGCGACATGTAGAGGTCGAGCGCCTTGTGCAGGAGCTTGTTGAGCGGGAAGTCCCACTCGCCGAGGTACTCCGCAGCCTGCCCGCCGGTGCCGACCTTGAACTGGATCAGACCGAAGAGGTGGTCGTTCTCGTCCAGCGAGTCGCTGATGCCGCGGAGGTCGTAGACCGAGGCGCCGAGCGCGTAGGAGTCCTGCAGCATCTTCCACTGCATCGCGTTGGAGGGCCGGACCTCGCGGCCGATGTTGTCCGAGGCGCCGTACGAGTACCAGACGTGCCCGCCGACGACGAGCATGGTCGCGGCGGAGAGGTTCACGCCGTTGTGGCGGGCGAAGTAGAGCCGCATGCGGTTCGGGTCCTCGGTGTTGAGGGCGGACCACATGCGCTGGAAGTAGCTGAGCGGGCGCGGCCGGAACTGGTCGCGCTTGGCGGTGATCTCGTAGAGCCGCTGCCATTCGGCCAGGTCTTCGTAGCCGCCCGGGACGACCTCGACGCCGGCCTTCTCGGCCTTCTTGATGTTGCGGCGCCACAGCTGGTTGAAGCCCTTGTGGACCTCTTCCAGCGAGCGGTTGGCCAGCGGCACCTGGAAGACGTAGCGGGGCTGGACGTCGCCGAAGCCGGCGCCGCCGTCCTCGCCCTGCTGCCAGCCCATGCGGCGCAGGCGGTCGGCGACCTCGAAGGCACGCGGCTCGATGTGGCTGGCCTCGACGTCCCGCAGCCGCTTGACGTCCGGGCTCTGGATACCGGTCTTGATCGCGGCGGAGTCCCAGCGGCGGATGATGACCGGCGGGCCCATCTTCACGGAGAAGGCGCCCTGCTGCTTGAGATGGGCGAGCATCGGCCGCAGCCAGTCCTCGAGATTCGGCGCGTACCAGTTGATGACCGGGCCCTCGGGGAGGTACGCGAGGTACCGCTTGATCTTGGGCAGCTGGCGGTACAGGACCAGACCGACGCCGACCAGCTCGCCGGACGCGTCGAACCAGCCCAGGTTCTCGGACCGCCACTCGGCCTTGACGTCGGCCCAGGCCGGGACCTGCATGTGGCTCGCCGCGGGCAGGCTCTGGATGTATGCCAGATGCTGCTCTCGACTGATGGTCCTCAGGGTCAGGCTCATGCGGGGCGCTCCTCGGCTGGTGTGTCCCCTTGGTTCGGGGCTCCGGCTCTCGCGCCGAAGCCTACTGTGACCGGGGAGCACCCCGTCTGGGCCGTACGGGGCCGGGCTCCGTACAGGCGCGCCCTAGCCGATGACGCCGCCGAAAAGGCCGCCGTGCGCCAGGCCGATGTAGAAGCCGACGCCCGCCGCGCCGAGTCCGATGATCAAAAGGAAGCGTTCCGCCGTCGTCGAGGAGATGTACTGGCCCCACAGGCCCGTGCCGATTCCGATCAGGCCCACCCACGAGCTGACCAGGTGCAGGCTGGGAGAGAGCGCCGTGAAGGCGGAGATCGCGCCGAGCACCAAGGTCACGACCGCGAGGGTGTTCTCGATGGGATGGGGTTGTCCGTCGCTGTTGAGGATCGCGACCAGATTCCGTTGGGTCCGTGCTGCCTGGGCCATACGGCACCTCCGACTGACAGGGCGGCGCACTGTAACGCCGCTCACACCCGTTGTGTTCCAGATTGGGGGGTCTGACGGGCGGATTTCAACCGGAAGCGCGGAGGCAGGTACTCTGTACGGTCTGCGCACATGTCTGCCCGGATGCACGGGCCGGCGGGCGCGGAAACGCATTACGACCCTCCTGCCACGGAACGACCGTGGCCGCTGAGTCCAAAGGAGGTGGGTTCCACATGCGTCACTACGAGGTGATGGTCATCCTCGACCCCGATCTTGAGGAGCGCGCTGTCGCCCCCCTGATCGAGAACTTCCTCTCCGTCGTCCGCGAGGGCAACGGAAAGGTCGAGAAGGTCGACACCTGGGGCCGTCGTCGTCTCTCGTACGAGATCAACAAGAAGCCCGAGGGCATCTACTCGGTCATCGACCTGCAGGCCGAGCCTGCGGTCGTCAAGGAGCTCGACCGTCAGATGAACCTGAACGAGTCGGTTCTTCGGACCAAGGTCCTCCGTCCCGAGACCCACTGAGCGCGTACGCGTCCAGCGGTAACCGGGTTCGAGTAGCAGCAACACCAGCAGCCAGCAGCACACCCGCCGAGAGGTTCCCCTAATGGCAGGCGAGACCGTCATCACGGTCGTCGGCAATCTTGTCGACGACCCCGAGCTGCGCTTCACCCCGTCCGGTGCGGCGGTCGCGAAGTTCCGCGTCGCGTCCACTCCCCGCACCTTCGACCGCCAGACCAACGAGTGGAAGGACGGCGAGAGCCTGTTCCTGACCTGCTCGGTGTGGCGTCAGGCGGCGGAGAACGTCGCCGAGTCCCTTACGCGGGGCACCCGCGTGATCGTCCAGGGCCGCCTCAAGCAGCGGTCGTACGAGGATCGCGAAGGCGTGAAGCGCACGGTCTACGAGCTCGACGTCGAGGAAGTGGGCGCGAGCCTGCGCAACGCGACGGCGAAGGTCACCAAGACCAGCGGTCGCGGCGGCCAGGGCGGCGGCTTCGGCGGCGGTCAGGGCGGCGGCCAAGGCGGTGGCCAGGGTGGCGGCGGCTGGGGCGGTGGCCCCGGCGGCGGTCAGCAGGGCGGCGGCGCTCCGGCCGACGACCCGTGGGCGACCGGCGGACCTTCTGGCGGCGGCCAGCAGGGTGGCGGCGGTGGCTGGGGCGGCGGCTCCGGCGGTGGCTACTCGGACGAGCCGCCCTTCTAGGCCCGGGGATGCGTTCTCCCGCCGGTGTTTCACGTGAAACGGCGTGTTTCACGTGAAACGTGGTCGGAGAACGGCCTGGTGCCTGAGGGCGTCAGCACACACTTCTTGAACTCACTGGAGAGAGACAATGGCGAAGCCGCCTGCTCGCAAGCCTAAGAAGAAGGTTTGCGTGTTCTGCAAGGAGAAGATCTCCTACGTCGACTACAAGGACACGAACCTGCTGCGGAAGTTCATCTCCGACCGCGGCAAGATCCGTGCCCGCCGAGTCACCGGCAACTGCACCCAGCACCAGCGTGACGTCGCCACGGCCGTGAAGAACAGCCGTGAGATGGCGCTGCTGCCCTACACGTCCACCGCGCGATAAGGGAAGGGTGACCGACAAATGAAGATCATCCTCACCCACGAGGTCTCCGGCCTCGGCACCGCCGGCGACGTCGTCGACGTCAAGGACGGGTACGCCCGCAACTACCTGGTTCCGCGTGGTTTCGCGATCCGCTGGACCAAGGGTGGCGAGAAGGACGTCGAGCAGATCCGCCGCGGTCGCAAGATCCGCGAGATCGCCACGATCGAGCAGGCCAACGAGGTCAAGGCTCGGCTCGAGGGCGTCAACGTGAAGCTGGCCGTGCGTGCCGGCGAAGCGGGCCGCCTGTTCGGCTCCGTCACCCAGGCCGACATCGCCTCGGCGATCAAGGCCGCCGGTGGTCCGGACGTCGACAAGCGCCGCGTCGAGGTCGGTTCGCCGATCAAGACCCTGGGCGCGCACCAGATCTCGGTGCGTCTGCACGCCGAGGTCGTCGCGAAGCTCGGCGTCGAGGTCATCGCCGCCTGAGCGCAGTCCGCACAGCGCTGAAGGGCCGCATCCCCTCGTGGGGTGCGGCCCTTCGCCGTGCGCGGACGGTCCGGCGCGGAGGTCAGTCCTCGTCCTGAGCGCGCTTGTAGAGGGCGGCGATGTCGTCGTCGAAGTACGCGGCGTAGGAGACGTCGTCCTCGTCGCCGCCGCCTTCGTGGCCGCCGAGGACGCCGATGACCGTGCCGGTGTGGCTCTTGGGGTCGTAGTCGGCCAGCCATGGGCTGCCGCTGGTGCCGCCCTCGAAGCCGGTGCACTGGATGCGCAGTTGGGTGTCGCTGAACTTCGTGGTGTGGTTCTGGCAGGAGATCGGGGTGTCCCGGCTGGTGGGGTAGCCGGTGATCTTGACTTCGTTGTCGAAGCCGCGGTCGATGCCGAGGGTGTTGCCGCCGAGGACGTCCTGGATCTCCTTGCCCTGCTTGGCGTCGAGGGTGACGAAGGCGACGTCGAGGTCCTCGTCCTGCGACTTGGCCCAGCGGTCGTCGACCATGACCTTGTTGACCTTCCACAGGCCGGTGGGCTCGTCGCCGTTGCGGTAGTCGGGGGCGAAGACCAGGTCGTCCACCGGCTTTCCGGAGTCGGCGTCGAAGGCGCAGTGGGCCGCGGTGATCAGCATGTTCCGGCCCGGGCTCTGCACCACGCTGGCGGTGCAGAAGTGGGCGCCGCGGTCGTCCTTCTCGAAGACCGCGCCGATCCGGGCGTTCTCCTCGGTGCGGCGCGGGGTGTAGGCGTTGCCGACCGCGGGTGGGGCGCTGGCCGAGGGGTCCTGGTCCTGGGGGCCCTCGCCGGGTTCGCCGGACTTTCCGTAGCCGGTGTGGTCGCCGGCGATTCTCTTCGGGTGCGACTCCTCCGCCGCGTAGCCCACCACTGCGGCTGCCCCGACGATGATCAGCGTCAGGGGCAGGATGGATTTCCTGGCAAGCGAGCGCACAAGGTCATTATCTGCACGGCGGCCGGCTTGGGTAGGTGCTTCAGCGGGAGGCTCCGGTCACAATCCACCGTCCGGAGCGGGTGCGCAGCCACAATGTCAGCATCCGCACGGTCATCATCACGGTCATGGCCCACCACAGCGCCACGAGGCCGCCGCCGAGGGCCGGTACGGCCAGCGCCGCGGGGACGAACGCGGCCAGCGTCACCACCATGGCGCCCGCGAGGTAGGGCCCGTCCCCCGCGCCCATGAGGACCCCGTCGAGGATGAAGACGATGCCCGCGACGGGCTGGGTGACCGCCACGACCAGGAGCGTGGTGAACAGCGGCTGCTGGACGGCGGGGTCGCTGGTGAAGAGGGGGATGAACAGCGGCCGGGCGAGCACCACCAGCGCGCCGAGGACGATGCCGGACGCGATGCCCCACTGGGTCATCCGGCGGCAGGCGGCGCGGGCGCCGTCCCGGTCGCCGGCGCCGAGGTAGCGCCCGATGATGGCCTGGCCGGCGATGGCGATCGCGTCCAGTGCGAAGGACAGCAGGGACCACAGGGAGAGCACGATCTGGTGGGCGGCGACCTCGGCGTCCCCGAGCCGGGCGGCGATCGCGGTGGCGATCATCAGCACCGCGCGCAGCGAGAGCGTCCGGATCAGCAGCGGGACGCCGGCCTGGGCGCAGGCCCGGATTCCGGCGGCGTCCGGGCGGAGCGAGGCACCATGCCGGCGGGCGCCGCGCACGACCACGGTGAGATAGACGGCGGCCATGCCGCACTGGGCGAGGACGGTGCCCCAGGCGGAGCCGGCGATGCCGAGCCCGGCGAGGTAGACCAGTGCGGCGTTGAGGGCCGCGTTGGCGGTGAAGCCGCCGATGGCGACGTACAGCGGGGTTCTGGTGTCCTGGAGGCCGCGGAGCACTCCAGTGGCGGCGAGGACGATCAGCATCGCGGGGATGCCGAGTGCGCTGATGCGCAGATACGTCGTGGCGTACGGGGCGGCGGACGGCGAGGCGCCGAAGACCTCGACGAGCCAGGGGGCGGTGGGCAGGACGACGGCGACGACCGCGGCGCCGAGCAGCAGGGCGAGCCAGATGCCGTCCATGCCCTGGCGTATCGCCGCCGGGAGGTCGCCGGCGCCGACCCGGCGGGCGACCGCGGCGGTGGTGGCGTAGGCGAGGAAGACGAAGACCGAGACGGCGGTTGTGAGGAGGGCGGCGGCGACGCCGAGGCCGGCCAGCTGGCGGGTGCCGAGGTGGCCGATGACGGCGCTGTCGACCATGACGAAGAGCGGTTCCGCGACGAGGGCCCCGAAGGCGGGCAGAGCCAGCGCGATGATCTCGCGGTCATGGCGGCGGAGGGCGCGCCGAGGTATCGCGGGGGCCGATGTCATGAGGCGCAATCTAATCGTCCACAGGTAAGAGATGCAACTGTGTTGTGATCCTTACTTTCCGCTCTGTGCGGGCGTCGCCCGTGTGCCGTAAGCGGCGATCATGAACAGCTTGCCGAAGTTTTTCTCCCCCACAGCCTATGGATGAGAAAAGTGCAGGTCAGATGGGTGGGGGTGGCGTGATTGTGTGCTTGTCCACAGAGGTTTCCCCCAGCCCGTGCACAGGATACGGGGAGTTCTCCACAGCTATGGGGCGGTCATCCACACGGCCTGTGGATAACCAGATTGGCGGACGGTGCGCGCGGGCCTACCGTGGTCCGGCGCCCGCCGCCTGTTCCGGCCGAGAGTTCCCCGCGAACTCGACGCGCCGTAACCGGAGTCGGGCGTCTCGATTGTCAGGGCTGTGCCGTAAGAAGGAACCCGCACAGCAAGGTCCGCGTCGCGGACGGGAGGAGGTGCCGGGGTGAGCATTCCCGAGCCCATGGACGACCCCTGGACGGACTCCGGTCCCAGCGACCTGCTGCCGGCCGCCCGCTCCCGCCGGGGCGACGGCAAGGGCCGGGGCCGCGGCGACCGCCAGGACCGCGACGACGACGGCGGCGGTGGTTCATGGTCCGGCAGCTTCGAGCGGGTCCCGCCGCAGGACCTCGACGCCGAGCAGTCCGTGCTCGGCGGCATGCTGCTGTCCAAGGACGCCATCGCGGACGTCGTCGAGGTCCTCAAGGGCGAGGATTTCTACCGCCCCGCCCATGAGTTGATCTTCCAGGCGATTCTCGACCTGTACGCCAAGGGCGAGCCGGCCGACCCGATCACCATCGCGGCCGAGCTGACCAAGCGCGGCGAGATCGGCCGGGTCGGCGGCGCCTCGTACCTGCACACCCTGGTCCAGTCCGTACCGACGGCCGCCAACGCCGAGTACTACGCCGAGATCGTCCACGAGCGGGCCGTGCTCCGCCGCCTCGTCGAGGCCGGCACCCGGATCACGCAGATGGGATACGCCGCCGACGGCGACGTCGACGAGATCGTCAACAAGGCCCAGGCGGAGATCTACGCCGTCACCGAGCAGCGGACCAGCGAGGACTATCTGCCGCTCAGCGAGATCATGGAGGGCGCGCTCGACGAGATCGAGGCGATCGGCTCGCGGCAGGGCCAGATGACGGGCGTGCCGACGGGATTCACCGATCTCGACGCGCTGACCAACGGCCTGCATCCGGGCCAGATGATCGTGATCGCGGCCCGTCCGGCCATGGGTAAGTCCACGCTCGCGCTGGACTTCGCGCGGGCCTGCTCGATCAAGAACAACCTGCCGAGCGTGATCTTCTCGCTGGAAATGGGGCGCAACGAAATCGCGATGCGTCTGCTGTCCGCCGAGGCCCGGGTCGCGCTGCACCACATGCGTTCCGGCAGCATGACCGACGACGACTGGACGCGGCTGGCGCGCCGGATGCCGGACGTCTCGGCGGCCCCGCTCTACATCGACGATTCGCCGAACCTCTCGATGATGGAGATCCGCGCCAAATGCCGCCGGCTGAAGCAGCGGAACGAACTCAAGCTGGTCGTCATCGACTATCTGCAGCTGATGCAGTCCGGTGGTTCCAAGCGCGCGGAAAGCCGGCAGCAGGAGGTCTCGGACATGTCCCGTAACCTCAAGCTGCTCGCCAAGGAGCTGGAACTCCCGGTCATCGCGCTCTCGCAGCTGAACCGTGGTCCCGAGCAGCGCACGGACAAGAAGCCGATGGTCTCCGACCTGCGTGAATCCGGTTCCATCGAGCAGGATGCCGACATGGTCATCCTGCTGCACCGCGAGGACGCCTACGAAAAGGAGTCGCCACGGGCCGGCGAGGCCGACCTGATCGTGGCCAAGCACCGTAACGGTCCCACGGCGACAATCACCGTGGCGTTCCAGGGTCATTACTCGCGCTTCGTGGACATGGCGCAGACCTGAGCGGGGCTCTGGGCCCCATGGTCCAGGTCCCCGGTTGCGGGATCCAGGGTGTGTCCGTGTGGGGCGTGGGCCTTTTCGTTGTTCTGGACCTGTGAGTCAAGAATGGTGCTACTGTGCCGGACATGGGAAGGCCCAAGCAGTTCGATCCGGACGCCGCCGTCGAGCAGGCCATGCAGGTGTTCTGGCGCAAGGGGTATGCCGCCACGACGCCGCAGGACCTCGTCGACGCGCTCGGCATCGGCAAGGGCAGTCTCTACCACGCCTTCGGCAGCAAGCACGCGCTGTTCGAGCGGGCGCTGGTGCGCTACCGGGACGATCAGGCGCAGGCCCTGATCGCCATGCTGGAGCAGTCCGGCCCGGCGAAGGAGCGGTTGCGCGACGCGCTGCGTCTGCTCGTGGTGATGGATCTCGGCGACCCGGACCGCCGCGGCTGTCTGGCCGTCAATGTCGCGGCGGAGCTCTCGGGGGCGGACGAGACCGCCACCGAGCTGGTCCGGCGGATGTTCGACCGGACCGAGGGGGCGTTCCGGGCGCTCATCGAGGAGGGCCAGCGGGCGGGCGAGATCGCGCCGGACCGTGATGCCCGGGCGATCGGGAGCATGCTGCTCGCCACTGTTGTGGGCCTCCGGCTGCTGGCCCGGGTCGCCGAGGGGCCGGAGCGGCTGACCCGGGTGATCGAGGCGACGCTCGACGTGCTCTGACCTGCGGGTCTTCCACCGATGGCCGTCGATGGCAGGGTCGCTCGCTACCCAGATTTTGTACCTACAGTTCAAGAATTGATGTCACGGATCGGAGTCCCATGAAGCTCGACCTCGCCGACAAGACCGCCGTCGTCACCGGTGCCAGCCGTGGCATCGGGCTGGCCACCGTCCGGGCGCTGCGGGAGGAGGGGGTGCGGGTCGTCGGAGCGGCCCGCACGCTCACCCCGGAGCTCCGGGCGACCGGCGCGTTCGCGGTCTCCGCCGACCTGAGCACCGCGGACGGTGTGGCCGCCCTGATGGACAGTGCCCTCGCGGAGCTGGGGGGCATCGACCTGCTGGTGAACAACGTCGGCGCCGGGGACGCCGTGGAGCCCGTCGGGTTCCTGGACACCGACGACGCGCGGTGGAGCGCCGTCTTCGACCTCAACTTGATGAGCGCGGTCCGCGCCACCCGGGCCGCGCTGCCCAGCCTGATCGAGCGTCGCGGCTCCGTCGTCAACGTCTCCTCCGTCAACTCCCGGCTGCCGGGCGCCGGTCCGGTCGCCTACAGCGCGGCCAAGGCGGCGCTGGCCGCGCTCGGGAAGTCGCTGGCCGAGGAGTTCGGGCCGCAGGGCGTACGTGTCAACACCGTCTCCCCGGGCGTGGTGCGCACGGCCATCTGGGAGGACCCGGACGGCTTCGGCGGGAAGGTGGCCGCGCACGCCGGCGCGGAACACAGCGCGTTCCTGCGGCAGCTCCCGGCGGCGTTCGGCATCACCACCGGGCGGATCACCGAGCCGCGGGAGGTGGCGGCCCTGATCGTCTTCCTGCTCTCCGACGTGGCCGGGAACATCACGGGCGCGGACCACGTCATCGACGGCGGCACGGTCAAGACGCTCTGAGGCGGGGGCGGGGCGGGCAGCCCCGGCCCGCAAGGTGCCGCCGGTCGGCCGGTCGTCAGGGGCAGTCGACGACCTGGCCCGCCCAGGAGAGGCCGCCGCCGAAGCTCATCAGCAGGACGGGCGCGCCGGAGCGGATCTCCCGGCGTTCGACGAGCTTGGCGAGGGCGAGCGGGACGGAGGCCGCGGAGGTGTTGCCGGAGTCGACGACGTCCCGGGCGACGACCGTGCTCGCGGGGAGGTCGAGTTGGCGGATCACGGCCTCGATGATGCGCAGGTTCGCCTGGTGGGTGACGATGCCGGCGAGGTCGGCGGGGGCGAGGCCGGCCCGGCGGCAGGCTTCCCGGATGAGGTCCGGGAGTTCGGAGGTGACCCAGCGGAAGACCGTCTGGCCGTCCTGGGCGAAGTGGGGGTGCCAGTCGTCGAGCAGGCGGACCGCGCTCGCCCGGGTGGGGTCGGAGCCCCAGACCACCGGGCCGATGCCGTGGGAGTCGGCGGCGCTGAGGACCGCCGCGCCGGCGCCGTCGCCGAGCAGCACGCAGGTGCTGCGGTCGGTCCAGTCCGTGACGTCGGACATCTTCTCCGCCCCGATGACCAGGGCGTGCCGCGCGGCGCCGGCCCGTACGGAGTGGTCGGCGGAGGCGAGCGCGGTGCAGAAGCCGGCGCAGCCGTTGTTGAGGTCGTAGGCCACCGCCGAGGGGATGCCGAGGCGGCCGGCGACCTGGGCCGCGATGGAGGGGCAGCGGTCGACGGCGGAGCAGGTCGCGACGGTGATCAGGTCGATGTCGGCGGGGGCGAGGCCGGCCGCGGCGAGTGCCTTGGCCGCGGCGGCGTGGGCCAGGTCGGTCACCGATTCGGCGTCGGCGATGCGGCGGGTGGCGATGCCGGTGCGGCGGCGGATCCACTCGTCGCTGGTGTCGACCATGCTTGCCAGGTCGTCGTTGGTGAGCACGCGCGACGGCTGGTGGTGGCCCAGGGCGGCGATACGGGTTCCCGGCACGGTTCATCTCCTCGGTTCGCGGTGGCGGTGCGATGCACACCCGCTGTGGCCGGGGAATATAGCAACCGAACGATCGGAAGCTAAAACAGGGTGGGCGGCTACCATGACGCCATGAGCCCACGGAAGTCCGTCGCCGAGACCCGCAGAACGCGGGAGCGGATCGTCGAGCGCGGTGTCGCGATCGCCTCGGTGGAGGGGCTGGAGGGGCTGACGATCGGGCGGCTGGCCACCGATCTGGGGATGAGCAAGGCGGGGGTGCTCGGCCACTTCGGCACCAAGCAGGCGCTTCAACTCGCCGCCCTGGAAGAGGCGTCGGCGATCTTCTCCCGTGCGGTGTGGGAGCCGGCCGCGGACGAGGAGCCGGGGGTGGCCCGGCTGCGCGCCATCTGCGAAGCCTGGATCACCTATCTGGAGCGCGAACGCGGCGCCTTTCCGGGCGGTTGCTTCTTCATCACCGCCTCGGTGGAGTTCGACGGGCGCGGCGGGCCGGTGCGCGACACGGTGGCCCGGCTCTTCCTGCTCTGGCGGCGCCGGCTGGTCCAGGAGGTCAGGACCGCCGTCGGCCGGGGCGAACTCCCCGCGGAGACCGACCCCGACCAGATCGGCTTCGAGCTGATCGGCCTCTATCTGGGGCTCAATCAGGCGGTCCAGCTGGCCGCCGACCCCTCGGCGGCCGACCGCACCCGGCGGGCGCTCGACCGGCTGGTGCCGCGGCCGGCGCCGCGACCGGACGGTGCGACGGGGCACGGCTGACCGTGCGCCGCGGCCGGCAGGCGGTTTGACCTTCAGGTTGGTCGAAGCCCGAGAATCGCGGCCATGGACGACGACGGGGAACTCCTGGGCATCGGCGCGTTCGCCCGGCGGGTGGGACTGACGCCGAGCGCGCTGCGCTTCTACGACGACTGCGGGGTGCTGCGACCGGACCGGGTGGACGCCGCCACGGGGTACCGGCGCTACGGGGTCGGGCAGGTGGCGCGGGCGGTTCGGCTGCGGCAACTGCGGTCGGCGGGGCTGCCGTTGGTGGACGTCGAGACGGTGCTCGACGGACCCGAGGGCGCGGCCCGGGACGTGCTCCGGGCCCACCTGGAGCGGACCCGGCGCGCGGCGGACGAGGCGCGGGCCGTGGCGGAGGGCTTGCTGGGGGAGGCGGCAGCGCGGCCGGCGGATCGCGGCGGTGCGGCGCGGGCGCGGGTGGGCGGGCCGGAACTCGCCAGTGCGGTGCGGCAGGTGGGCTCCGCGGCGGCGGTCGGCGCCACGGCTCGGGAGTTCCCGGTGCTGGGGTGCGTACTGCTCGAACTCGCCGAGGGCGAAGTGCGGTTGGTGGCCACCGACCGCTATCGGCTGGCGGTGCGGGTGCTGCGGCCGGAGGTCTTCGAGGGCGGTCCGCGGCGGGCGCTGATCGCGGTGGACACCGCGCGCCGGATGGCCGAGTGGGCGGTGCGCCGGCCGGAGGTCGAGGTCGAATGGGCTGCCGCAGCGGACGCCTCGGAGGCCGCGGGGGTATGGCTGCGGAGCGGGGGCGCATGCTGGGCCGCGGGCGACGTGGCTGCGGGGGTGGCCGAGCCGGGGGAGTTCCCGGACTACCGGCTGATGCTGACCGGGCTTGGCGACACACGGCAGCGGTTGATCGTGGACCGGGCCGCGCTGCGGGACGTGGTGACGGACCGGGGCGGGGCGGTGGCGTCCCTGGTGATCCCGGCGGAAGCGGAGGAGGCCGCGGACGCGGCGCTGGAAGTGTCGGGCGGGGAGGCCGGGCCGGTCCGCCTGCGGGCGGTCCGTACCGGGCCCGGACTGCGGATCGCCTTCGACCCGGCGGTCCTGGTGCCGGCGCTGGAGGCCGGAGTGGGCCCCGATGTGCTGCTGGAGATCGCGGCGCCGGACCAGCCGGTCGTCGTGCGCTCCGCGGACCAGGGGAGTTTCACCACGGTGGTGATGCCGGTGCGGGGCTGCTGAGCGGACGGCGGTGGAGCGCCGGGGATGGGGACAGAGACGGTGATGGCACGGGGCCCGGAAGGCGGGCCCGGCCGGGAGTCGAGGGAGGAAGCGGTCGGATGGATCCGGAGTTGCCGGTGGTGCGGCTGTGTGTGGCGGGCATGCAGGCCGAGGCGGAGGGGCGTGCCGATGAAGCACGGGCACTCTTCCAGGAGGCGTGGGACGGCGCCCGCGACGACTACGAGGCGTGTATCGCCGCGCACTACCTCGCACGGCAGCAGGACTCGCCGGAGGAGACGCTGCGCTGGAACCAGGAGTGCCTGGACCGCGCCGACCTCGTCGGGGACGAACGTGTGCGGGACTTCTATCCCTCGCTGTACGTGAACATGGGGAACGCGTACCGAGAGCTGGGTCAACTCGCCTCCGCCCACCGGTACTTCGTGCTGGCGGCGGAGCGGGCGGCCGATGCGCCGGAGGGGCAGTACGGCGACTGGAACCGGTTCGCGATCGCGGAGGGGCTGCGGGACACCGCGGCCGCGGCGGCTGCCGAAGGGCACGGGCAAGCCGCCGTCCGAGGGGGCGTCGACGAGGGCGTGGAGCGACCGGTCCGGGAGCTGTTCGCGCGGTGGTGCGAGCGAGGCGATCTCAAGGCGCTGGGGCTGACGCTCCCGGCGTATCTGGGCTACCTGGGAACTGACGAGGACCGGCTGCGTCTGCGCAGTGCGCTGCACATGGTGCATGCGGCGCGCTGGCTTTCCGCGGATGAACAGAGCTTGCTGGAGAAGGCGTTGGGGGCGGCGGCCGTGAGGTGACGCCGCGGAGCTTCGGCTGTTTCACGTGAAACGGTGGGTGGACGGCGGGGCGGTCGGTTGGCCGGGGGCCGTGGTTTCACGTGAAACGGTCGCGCCGGTGGCGGTGTCGTCGTTGCACGTTTCACGTGAAACGTGGAGGCGTCGGTGGTGGCGGGCGGGGCAGGATGGCGGCGCGGTGGGCGGTGGCTCGCCGTAGGCTCGGCCGGCCGAGCCGGTTCTGCCCGGTGGGAAGGGTCGTTGAGGAGCGTCATGACGGTGATGGAGTCCGCACAGTCGCAGGAACCCGAGTCGAGCAAGGGCGGGGGAAATGAGGGCGGGGCGCACGAGGTGGTCCCGCGTGGCGGGACGGTGATCGATTCGGCGGAGGCGTATGCGGAGTTGATGCCGCAGACGCGGCGGGCGCTGCTGCGTCGGCTGGCGGTCGCACAGGCCGACGGGCGGGCACCGTCGATGATGGGGGCGGTGGTCCGTGGTGGCCGGGTGGTCTGGACGGGTGCCCGGGGCGGGGTGGACGGCGAGGCGCCGCACGGCGATGTGCAGTACCGGATCGGCTCGCTGACCAAGAACTTCGTGGCCGTGCTGGTGCTGCGACTGCGGGACGAGGGGCTTCTGCGGCTGGACGATCCCATCGGGAAGTATCTGAAGGACGTCCCGGTGCCCGAGGCGACGGTGCACCAACTCCTGGCACACAGCGCCGGGTTGGCGGCGGAGTCCCGGGGGCCGTGGTGGGAGCGGACCGACGGCGCGCTGCGGCCCGAACCGGCCGATCTGTTCGGCGAGCGGCCGCGGCTGCATCCGGCGGGACGGCGGCACCACTACTCCAACCCCGGCTTCGCGGTGCTCGGGGCGCTGGTCGAGCGGCTGCGGGACGGGATGCCGTGGGGCGAGGTGCTGCGGCGCGAGGTGCTGGAGCCGCTGGGGATGGACCGTACGACGCTCCGGCCGGAGAGGCCGCATGCGGAGGGCTGGGCGGTCCATCCCTGGGCCGATGTGGTGCTGCCGGAGCCCGGGCACGACACCGGGCTGATGGGTCCGGCGGGGCAGCTGTGGTCCACGACGGAGGACCTGTGCCGGTGGGCGGTGTTCCTGCTGCGGGGTGACGAGCGGGTGCTCAGCGCGGAGAGCCTGGCCGAGATGCGGACGCCCGCCGTGCCACCGGAGGGCGACGGCTCGGACGCGGGCTACGGCCTGGGCACGCAGCTCCTCTGGCGGAACGGGCGCCGGCTGGCCGGGCACACCGGGTCGATGCCGGGATTCCTGGCAGTACTGTGGGTCGATCCGCAGGAGGACACCGCGGCGCTCGCGCTGGCCAACTGCACCTCGGGCGTCCCGATCGCCACGGTGGGCGCCGACTTCCTGAAGATCGTCGCCGCGCATGAACCGCGGATCCCCGAGCCATGGCGACCACTGCCGGGCGCGGTGGACGACGAACTGCTGGCGCTGACGGGCCCCTGGTACTGGGGCGCGAATCCGTTCGCGCTGCGGCTGACGGGAGCCCGCGGACTGGAGCTGGTCACCCTGTCCGGTGGCGGGCGGACCTCGCGCTTCCGGGCCGAGGCCGACGGCACCTGGACCGGGCTGGACGGCTACTACGCCGGCGAGACACTGTGGGTGGGGCGGGCACCGGACGGCACCGTCACCCACCTCGACCTGGGAACCTTCGTCTTCACCCGGGGGCCGTACGAGCCTTCCGGGCCGGTGCCGGGCGGCGTGGACCCCGAGGGCTGGCGGGGAGTCTGACCGGGGGAGCGGCGCGGGGCCGGAAGCCGCTCCCGCGTCGCGGGGGCGGCCGAGGCCCGTCCGGTAGGGGTTTCCGGCGCGCACGTACAGTCGAGCGAGATGCCAGGAGCCGCCACGGTGCGCGGCTCGCTACCGCTGGAAGGCCACTGTGACTGCCGTGACTGCCAACGCCGACACCCCGGTTCTGCTCGATCTGCCTCCGCTCGACGCCGCCCGTTTCGCCCGGATCGAGGACAAGGTCGCGGCGCTGATGCGCACCCGCTGCGATGTCGTGACGATGCAGGGCGAGGCGCTGCTGCCGCTGGAGGCGTGCATCCGCTCGGCCGTGCGGCCCGGCAGCACGGCCCTCAACATCATCACCGGCCCCTACGGCGAGACGTTCGGCGGCTGGCTGCGCTCCTGTGGCGCCGAGGTGGTCACCATCAGCGCGCCCTTCACCGGCGCCGTCACCCCCGAGCAGGTGGCCGACGCCCTGCGTGAGCACTCCGAGATCGACTTCGTGAGCCTGGTGCACGCCGAGGCGGCGACCGGGAACACCAACCCCGTCGCCGAGATCGGCGCCGTGGTGCGTGAGCATGGGGCGCTCCTGATGCTCGACGCGGTCGCCTCGGTGGGCGCCGAGCCGCTGCTCACCGACGAGTGGGGTGTGGACCTGTGCGTCATCGGCGGCCAGAAGGCGCTGGCCGGCCCGGCCGGGGTCTCCGCCGTGTCGGTCAGCGCCCGCGCCTGGGAGCGGATCGCGGCCAACGAGCAGGCGCCGCGCCGCTCGTACCTCTCGTTGCTGGACTGGAAGGAGCGCTGGATCGACGCCGGGCGCACCGCCCTGCCGCACGCTCCGGCGCAGCTGGAGATGCTGGCGCTGGAGCAGGCCGTGGACCGGATCGAGGCGGAGGGGCTGGATGCCGTCATCGCCCGCCACCGGGCGGCCGCCGCGTCGGTCCGGGCGGGCGTCGCGGCGCTCGGCGGGCCGGTGCCGTATGTCGTCCGGGACGAGCATGCGGCGCCGGCCGCGACCACGCTGCGTGCGCCGGCGGAGGTGGACGCCCGTGAGGTGGTGTCCGCCGCGCTCGCCGCGGACGGGGCTGTCCCGGTGCAGGCCGCGGCCGGTGCGCTGGCCGCGGAGATGATCCGGGTGAACCACTACGGGCGGGCCGCGGACCGTGCGGTGGTGCTGGCCTCGCTGGTGGCGCTGGCGGCCGGTCTGCGGGCGCTGGGCGTGGAGGTCGACGAGGACGCGGCTGCCGGGGCGGCCGGTGCGGCCTGGGACGAGGCTGTCGCGGCCTGAATCAGGCGGCTCCGCTGACCCGGCGGACGCCTCCACGGCTCTTGGACGCCCCCTCGACGCGAGGGCCAGAGGTGTGGTCTGTTTCACGTGAAACGGACCACACCTTTTTGTGGCCCGCGGCCTTTCTGCGGCCCGCGCCGAGCGAGCCGCCCCGCCTGCCTCTCGCCCTCGCCTCTCGCCCCGGCCTCCAGGCCGCGTATGAACAGCTCCACCTCGTCCGCCTCGCCCCGTCCGCTTCCGCCTCCGCCTCCGCGTGGCGATCCGTACGCATGTATGAACGCCCTCGTAGAATCGGAACGCTCGACCCGGTTTTTTCCCGGGTGTGGAACGCGGAGGAGCAAGGTGGTCTCAGGGAGCGTGCGGAGGGCGGACGGCCGGTTGGTGGTCGCTCGCGCGGATGCGCGGCGGAATCGTGCACTGGTGCTCCAGGCGGCCCGATCCGCCTTCGAGGAACGGGGGTTGGGGGCTTCGCTCGATGAGATCGCCCGGCGCGCAGGCGTCGGTGCGGGGACCGTCTACCGTCATTTCCCGTCCAAGGAAGCCTTGTTCAAGGAGGCGGTTCGGGAGCGGTTGCGGCTGTTGGCCGATGCGGCAGGGGACTTGGCCGAGGTCGAGGATCCCGGTGGGGTGTTCTTCCGCTTCCTGGCGTCGGTGGTGCGGCTGGCCGCCCCGAACCGGGGGCTGTGCGAGGCGCTGGAGGCGGCCGGGGAGAGCGGCCGGGCACCGGCGGACGGTGAGCAGGCAGGCCCTGACCTGGAGTTTCTGGTGGCCCTCGGGGTCCTGCTGGGCAGGGCCCAACAGGCGGGCGCGGTAAGGGAAGACGTCGATCTGGACGACGTCCGCACCCTGCTGACCGGGTGCCTGGCGATGGAGCGCCGGCGGTCGGCAGGCCGGGGTTCCGCAGCGGCGGACGCCGGGCCCGGAGCGGTAGCGGTGGGCCGGATGACGATGCTGATGCTCGACGGGCTCCGTGCCGACCGGGCCGTGACGAAACTGCCGGTCGCGGCGCCGGTTCGTAACGAAACCCGGTGCCGGGTGTGCGGTGCGGCGCTCGCGGCGGCGCGCACCGGGCGGCCCGCGCGGTACTGCGGCGGGGCCTGCCGGCAGAAGGCCCACCGGGCGCGCAGTACCGCTCCCCCGGACCGCCGCTGACCGCGCCACAGCGGCCGTCGCGGCGGCCGCGGCCGCCGCGGCCGGCCCGTCAGAGCTGGCGCTTGAAGCCCAGGTGGGACGCCTCGAAGCCGAGGCGCTCGTAGAAGCGGTGTGCCTCGACGCGGGTGGCGTCGGAGGTGAGCTGGACGAGCCGGCAGCCGAGCCGCCGGGACTCGGCGATGGCCCACTCGATCAGCTCGGTGCCCAGGCCGGCGCCGCGCTCGTCGGCATGGACCCGTACCGCTTCGATGAGCGAGCGGGTGGCGCCGCGCCGGGAGAGGCCGGGGATCACGGTGAGCTGGAGCGTGCCGACCACGCGGCCGTCCCGTGCGGCGACGGTCAGGTGCTGGTGGGGGTCGGCGTCCAGGACGGCGAACGCGGCGCGATAGGGCGTCAGGTCGTCGAGGGACTCGCGGGTGGCGCCCAGGGGGTCGTCGGCCAGCATCGCGACGATGGCGGGAAGGTCGGTCTCGGTGGCGCGCCGTATCTCAAGATCGCTCATGGGCGGGACCCTATGCCGGGTTTCCTGGCCGGCCCAGGGGGACCGGGCGGTCGGCCCGGCCGCCCGTGGGGATTGCGACGGTCCGTCCCGTTACGCGGTCCGTCCCCGTTACGCGGAGGCGCCCAGCGTCTCGACCGCCGTCACCAGCGGCGCCAGCTCGGGTCGCTGCGCGGCGTCCTGGAGGGCCTCGCGCAGCGCGGAGTCGTGGGTGGGCCGGGCCTCTTCGAGGAGGCGCAGGCCGTCGGGCGTGACGTTGGTGTAGATGCCGCGCCGGTCGTCGGGGCACAGGTACCGGGCGAGCAGCCCGCGGTCCTCCAGCCGGGTCACCAGACGGGTGGTGGCGCTCTGGCTGAGCACGACCGAGTCGGCGACCTGGTGCATCCGGAGGTGGCCGCCCGGCCCGTCGTGCTGCTCGCTGAGCACGTTGATGACGGAGAACTCCCGGACGCTGAGGCCGTGCCGGGCCTGGAGGGCGCGCTCGATGTGCGACTCGATGCGGCCGTGCAGCGCGGAGAGGGCGCACCAGCCCTGGGCGAGGCCGCCGGGGGCCGCTTCCCGCGTCGTAGCCGTCTCCCGCGTGCGCTGCGTCATCGCAGACCTCCTCATGCGTCGTGGAACCAGGATAGGGCACATCCGAAATAGCCCGCGCTTGCAAGTAAAGAGCGTCTGCAATTATTGTTGGCGCCGATTGAGGACGGATGCAAGAAATCTATGGGAAGGATCCGCCATGCCTCTCGCTCTCCTGGCGCTCGCCATCGGGGCCTTCGGAATCGGGACGACCGAGTTCGCGGTCATGGGCCTGCTGCCCGACATGGCGGCCGACTTCGGCGTCTCCATTCCGCTCGCCGGCTACGCCACCACCGTCTACGCCCTCGGCGTGGTGGTCGGCGCGCCCCTGATGACCGTGCTCGGCACCCGCTTCACCCGGAAGCAGATGCTGATGCTGCTGATGGGCCTGTTCATCGTGGGCAACCTGCTCACCGCTCTGGCGCCCACCTTCGGGCTGGTGCTCGCCGGCCGGGTGGTCGCGGCGTTCACACACGGCGCGTTCTTCGGCATCGGCTCGCTGGTGGCCGCCGACCTCGTCGCCCCGGAGAAGCGGGCCAGCGCGATCTCGCTGATGTTCAGCGGCCTGACCGTGGCCACCGTCCTGGGCGTACCGGGCGGCACCCTGCTCAGCCAGCAGTTCGGCTGGCGTACCACCTTCTACGCGATCGTCGCGCTCGGCGTGCTGGGGCTGCTCGGCGTCGTCAAGCTCGTCCCGGCGCAGCGGGCCAAGGCGGCCGCCCGGATCGGCAGCGAGCTGGCGGTGTTCCGCAACCCGCAGGTCGGTCTGGCGATGCTGATGACCGTCCTCGGCTTCGGCGGGGTCTTCGCGGCCGTCACCTACCTCGCCTCGATGATGACCGAGGTCACCGGCTTCGCGCCGTCCTCCGTCATCTGGCTGACCGCGGTCTTCGGCCTCGGGATGGTCGGCGGGAACTTCTTCTCCGGCCGGTTCACCGACCGCGCCATGATGCCGATGCTGTACGCGTCCCTCACCGGGCTTGCGGTGGTGCTGGCGGCCTTCACCTACACCGCGCACCACAAGACCGCCGCGATCGTCACCATCGGGCTGATCGGCTTCTTCGGATTCGCGACCGTACCGCCGCTGCAGAAGCGGGTGCTCGACCATGCGGCCGCCGCGCCCACGCTGGCCTCGGCCGGCAACATCGCGGCCTTCAATTTCGGCAACGCGCTGGCCTCATGGCTCGGCGGCCTGGTGATCTCGGCCGGGATGGGACTGACCGCCCCCAACTGGGTGGGTGCGCTGATGACCGTGGTGGCATTGGGAGTTGCGGTGCTGGCCTCCTTCCTGGAGCGCCGGCAGCCGGACCGTGGCCAGGTGGTGGCCGCGGGGGGTCCTGCCGTGGCGACCGAAGCGCACGTTCCGGCGGCGCGGAGCTGAGCGTTCCGGATGCCTGCCCCTGGTGGGCCGCATGTCGGCGGCCCGCCAACGGGACCCCTCAGGACGGGATGCCCGTCCGTTCCCGATTTCCGGCCGGCCGTGCCCCGCGCGGTCGGCCGCCGCGTCGGGTCCGTCCCCAGGGCTTGAGGACCGAGATCGCGGTGAGGAAGAGGTACCGCGCGGAGGAGACCGCCGGTGTGGCGAGGAGGCCGGGATCGGATGCCGGGCGGCCGGCGACGGCTGCCGCGGCGAGTCCGGCGGTGCCGGGACGGAGCGCGCACACGGTCAGCCCGACGGCCGCGAGCGTCAGCCGGAACTTGGTGACGATCCAACGGTGACGGGCCAGCCCCCAGTGGGTACCGAGGGAGAGCACGACACCGCCGGCCAGGGAGGCCAGCGCCACCGGGAGCACCAGGAAGTCCGTGAGGATCCGCATCGCCCGGTAGACGCCCGCGGCGGCCGCCGCCGAACCGGCCGTGGAGCCGGTGATCCCCAGGGCGAGAAGCCCGGCACTGAGCCTCAGCCAGCCGACGGACACGGCGACATGGACGACGAGGAGGGCCCGGCGTAGGGGCCGGCTGAGCGGCATCTCTCCACGGTGGCGGGCGGAGCGCCGCGCGCTATCTGACGACGGGAGTATTCGCGCGTACGCGACGGCGAGTACGACCCACCGACCCGGCCCACCGATCCGGCCCACCGATCCGGCCCACCCGTCCACCGGGCACGACCTAGGCTCCCCCCATGAGCAAGCTGCATCTGTTCGACATGGACGGAACCCTGCTCCACGGCTCCGCGGCCGCCGTCGAGATCTCCCGGCAGCTGGGGCTGGACCGGGAGATCGCGGAGCTGGAGCGGGCGTTCGCGGCCGGGGCGCTGACCCCGGCGGGCTTCGCACAGCGGGCCTGTGCGCTGTGGGCCGCGGAGCTGACCGAGGTTCAGGTGGCGGCGGCCTTCGAGGACGCGCCCTGGCTGGCCGGTATCCGGGACGTATGGGCCGATATACGGGCCCGCGGCGAACGGTGCGCCGTGATTTCCCTTTCGCCGGGATTCTTCGTCGAACGGCTGCTGGCGTGGGGCGTCGACACCGCGCACGGCTCCCGCTGGCCCGCGGTGCCCATCCGGGAGCCGCTGGAACCGGCCGGCATCCTCTCGTCGTCGGCGAAGGTGCGGATCACGGACGAGCTCTGTGCGCGGTACGGGCTGACCCGGGACGACTGCGTGGCGTACGGCGACTCGATGTCGGACTCCGAACTCTTCGCGGTGGTACCGGAGTCGGTGGCGGTGAATGCGGATCACCATGTCAGCGGCCTGGCCACATACGCGTATACGGGGCGTGATCTGCGCGAGGCATACGAACTGGTGCGTACCGGCGAGTAATTCGGTGACCAGCTGTTTTTCCACGGTGGATTCGTCCGCTGTGCACCCGGAATTCGTGGTCTGTGGGAAGGATCACGGTTATTGGCGGGCGCGCGCCGAGTGTTCCGGGATCGGGGCTTGTGGTTTCAACTACTCCCGGTAAGGTCGACTCCGGCTTGGCGGAGAGCGGGTCTCCGCGGGCGCGTGGACGGTTGGGGCAAAGCTCGGCAGCCTAGCGGGAAGCGGCCCCGGGCGCCCATACTTCCGGCATTTTGTCCGGTGCGGTGAGGCGGGTGGCATGCTGACGGAACGGCATCTGCGTCATCTGCCATAAGGAAGTGAGATGTGTCCGCTTTAAGGGATGTTGCCGGGATCGCTTGCGTCGATTAAGAATCCCGGGCAGGGCGGGGGAATTCCGGGCAGTTCCGGTCAGCGGAACGCCGAAGGCAACCGAAAGACGTTCGAGGCGAGGCAGACCATGGACGCTCCGACCACCACGTCGGCCGATAGCGGCTCTTCTGGCGGCAGCAGTGGCGAGTGGGGTTGGTTCACTCCGTCCGCGAAGAAATCCTCCGGAGACCAGCCGGACCGGAACGACGGCCAGGACGGCCAGGACCGGCAGCGGGCGCCGCAGGGCGACCATGACGAACCGGGCGGGCACGCCGAAACGGACCGGATACCCAGCCGCCCCGTCAACCCGATACGCCCGGTGGGCACCGCCGCCGAACGGGGGCGCGAGCAGGAGCCGCAACGGGTGCCGCGGCAGGGCCCGCAGCCGGGGCAGGAGGCACTCGGCCGGTCCGGCGCCGGCCCCGCCGAGCGGCCCGCGCCCGCCGCCCCGCAGGCCGCCGCCCCCCAGGCCGGCACCGAGCCGGAACCGGTCCACGAGCCGGCCGCGCGGACCCCGTTCGACGCCTTCGGCCTCGTCGGCCCGGTCACCCCGCCCGCCGACTCCGCCCCGTCCGCTCCCCCCGCCCCGTCCGCTCCTTCTGGCCCAGCGGCCCACGAGGGAGCGTCGGCTCCGGCCCGTCCCTTCGTCCCCGCGGCCTCACCCGCACCACGTACACAGCCCGCACAAGCCGCACCGTCCGCACCGCCGGCCCCTCCGCCAGCCACAGCACCGCCCGCCCCTCCAGCAGCCACAGCCACAGCCACGCCGGCCCCGCCCGCCCCGGCGGCCTCGCTCGCCGCACTGGCAGCATCCGGCCCGCCCGAGGCGGCGGCCTCTCCCGACGCGGTGCTCATCCGCCGCACCATGGCCGAGGTCGAGCCGGTGGCGGACCGGGTCACCTCGTACTTCTACGCGCTGCTGTTCGTCCAGCATCCCGAGCTGCGGGCGCTGTTCCCCGCCTCGATGGACGCCCAGCGCGACCGGCTCTTCAAGGCGCTGCTCACCGCCGCCCAGCACGTCGACAACTCCGAGGTGCTCGGCCAGTACCTCTCCCAACTCGGCCGCGGACACCGCAAGTACGGCACCCAGCCCGACCACTACCCGGCGGTCGGCGAGTGCCTGATGAGCGCGCTGGCCCGTTATGCCACGTCCAGCTGGGGCCGGGAAACCGAGGACGCGTGGGTGCGCGCGTACACCCGGATCTCGCAGATCATGATCGACGCGGCGGCGGAGAACGAGGCCGTCGCCCCGGCCTGGTGGCAGGCCGAGGTCGTCTCGCACGAGCTGCGCACCTCCGACACCGCGGTGGTGACGGTCCGCCCCGACCAGCCGTACCCGTTCCGCGCCGGCCAGTACACCAGCCTGGAGACCCCGTGGTGGCCGCGGGTCTGGCGGCACTACTCCTTCGCTGCCGCCCCCCGTTCCGACGGCCTGCTCTCCTTCCACGTGAAGGCGGTCCCGGCCGGCTGGGTCTCCAACGCGCTGGTGCACCGCGCCCGGCCCGGCGACGTGCTGCGGCTCGGCGCGCCGACCGGGTCGATGACCGTCGACCACTCCGCCGGCAACGGCCTGCTGTGCGTCGGCGGCGGCACCGGCATCGCGCCGATCAAGGCGCTGGTCGAGGACATCGCGGGCCACGGCGCCCAGCGTCCGGTGGACGTCTTCTACGGGGCCCGCAGCGACCACGACCTGTACGACATCGACACCATGCTGCGGCTGGAGCAGACCCATCCCTGGCTCACCGTCCGCCCGGTCGTCGCCGTCGGGCCGGGCGATCGGGGCGGGCCCGGCACGGTGACCGGTCAACTCCCCGACGCGGTCCGGAAGTACGGCCCGTACCGCGAGTACGACGCGTATCTGTCGGGTCCGCCGGGTCTGATCCGCAGCGGTGTGGAGGCCCTGATGGGAGTCGGTGTCCCGGCCGAGCGGATACGGCACGACTCCATCGAAGAGCTGGTATCGACGGGAGACTGAAGTCTTGGCAGCAGAAGGCGAATACGGCCTGACGAGGGAGGGACGGGGCCTGCGTCTGCCGGCGGAGCGGCCCGGGAGCGACGGTGAGCACCTGGTGCAGCAGAGACTCGGGACGACCGGGCGCGCCGACCGCTTCTACGCGGACCAGGTCCTGGACCACCTCAATGTGCGGATGCAGGAGTTCGTCGCCCGGCAGGAGATGTTCTTCCTGGCCACGGCGGACCGGCACGGCGAGTGCGACGCCACCTTCCGCGCCGGGCCGACCGGGTTCGTGCAGGTGCTGGGCGACCGGCTGCTGGCGTACCCGGAGTACCGCGGCAACGGCGTCATGGCGTCCGTCGGCAACCTCTCCGAGAACCCCCGGCTGGGCATCCTCATGATCGACTTCACCCGCGACCGGATCGGGCTGCACATCAACGGTCGGGCCCGGGTGGTGCTGGACGAGGAGATGCGGGCCTACTACCCGGGCCTTCCGGTGGACCCGGTGCCCGGGCGGCGGGCCCAGCTGTGGGTGGCGGTCGAGGTCGAGGAGGCGTACATCCACTGCTCCAAGCACATCCCGCATCTGCAGAAGGTGCCGGCGGACGAGCGCGGCGCCCGGGCCTGGGGCAGCGACGACTTCAAGCGCAAGGGCGGCGACTTCTTCGGGGCGGCCGCCGAGGCGGCGCAGCGGCAGCCCTTCCGGCGCCCCCGGCACACCGACGAGCATCTGCGCGGCGGGCTGCACGAGGACGCGCCGGAGCACCGGTACGGGGCCGAACCGGCGCAGGTGCCCGGTCCGCGGCGGCATGCGCGGGACACCGTGGCGGCGGAGCTCAACGGGGAGTTCCTCGACCGGGTCGAGCAGGTGCTGGCACGTGCCCGGCCGCGCCGCGCCGCCGAGGACGCCCCGGAGTTCCGCGGCTGGTTCGATCGGCGCGACGGCTGACGCCGGGGCTTCAGCCCAGGTCGGGGGCGTGCATCGCGCGCACGCCCTCGATGTTGCCGTCGAGGTAGTGCCGCAGGGACAGCGGGACGACCTCGACCGAGGCGATCCCGACCCGGGTGAAGGGCACCCGCACGATCTCGTACTCGCCGCACGGCTCCTCGACCTCGGGGCCGTGCCGGCGGGAGGGATCCATCGAGTCCAGCCGGCAGACGAAGAAGTGCTGCACCTTGACGCCGTCCACCCCGCCGTCGGTGATGTGCTCGACGGTGTCGACGAAGACCGGCACCACATCGGTGACCTTGGCGCCCAGCTCCTCGTCCAACTCGCGGTGCAGGGCCTCGATGACCGTGGCGTCCCCCGGCTCCACGCCGCCGCCCGGAGTGATCCAGTACGGGGCCCGGCCCGGCTTGGTGCGCTTGATCAGGATGAGATCCGCTCCGTCGAGCAGAATCGCGCGGGCGGTGCGTTTGACGACTGGCCGTACGGTCATAGGGGACAGATGCCGCGGTCACGGCCTGGTGAAACCCCTGGCCCAGGGCTTGCGTCACCAGCCCGCCGCGGTGCGCAGCAGCCACTCATGGGCCCGCGCGATGTGCGGCAGCCCCAGCGTCCCGGTGCGTACGGCCAGGAAGTAGGTGCGCAGCGGGGGCACCGGGGGGTCGAGCAGGGCGACCACCGTGCCGCACTCCAGCGCCCCGGCGCACAGGTAGCGGGGCAGCACGGCCAGTCCCGCGCCGGCCGTGACGCAGGACAGCACGGCCCGCAGATCGCCGGTGACGACCGTGGCCGGGGCAGTGGGCTTGGCGTCGAAGACGGCGGACCAGTAGCGGGCGATCAACGGCAGGCTCTCGTGGACCTCGACCAGCGGGACCGGGTCGAGTACCCGGACGCCGCGGGCCTGGAGGGCGCCGGGACCGCCCAGGCGGGCCAGCCAGTGGGGCGCGGCGACCAGTACGTGTTCCTCGTCGCAGAGCGGGGTGGCGGTGAGCAGTCCGCCGCGCGGCTGGGTGGTGGTGACGGTCAGATCGTGGTGGCCGGCGGCCAGGCCGTCCAGCAGCTCGTCGGCGTCGCCGAAGGCAGTGCGTATGGACAGGCCCTGGGTGATCAGCGGGCTCAGCGCGGGTAAGGCGCGTTCGGCGGTGAACTCCGGGGGGCCGCCGAGATGGAGCGTGCGGGTCGGGGAGTCCTGGTCCAGGCCGGCCTCGGTGATCTCGGTGAGGGCGTCGAGATGGGGCGCGACCTTGTGGGCGAGCTCGTCGCCGAAGGTGGTGGCGGTGACCCCGCGGGCGCAGCGGACGAAGAGAGGGCGGCCCAACCGGCGTTCCAGCGTGCGTATTTGGCTGGTCACCGCGGGCTGGGAGAGCCCGAGCAGCGCCGCGGCCCGGGTGAAGGAGCCGGCTCGGTGGACCGTGACGAAGGTACGCAGCAGTGCCAGATCCATCGCGTACCTCCTGCGGCCCCTCGGAAGCCTGGTCGCGGGCCAACTATAAATTTGTCGATAGGACTGTGTCGCTAGCGTGATTGGACACTGACGCTGAGTCAACTAGCCTTGATGAAGCGGTTCGTTTCACGTGAAACATCGGTCTGTGAAACGTCCGGACCGGACTCACGGGAACCGCCGGCCGGCAGGGTGACGAGGGGGGATACCCTGCCGGCCGTTTCCGCGCCGCGGAGGTGCGGCGCGCGGCCAGGATCTACGGCTTCGCCGTGTCCAGTGCGCGCAGGACATCGGCGATCAGATCCGCCGGCTCCTCGACGCCGACGGAGAAACGGATGAAGCCCTCCGGCACGTCGTCGCCGCCCCAGCGGGCGCGCCGCTCGGCCGTGGACCGTACGCCGCCGAAGCTGGTCGCGTCGTCCACCAGCGTCAGCGCGGCCAGGAACCGCTCCGCATACGCCTTGTCCGGGAGGACGAAGGACACCACACAGCCGAAGCGGCCGGGGCGCATCTGCCGGACGGCGAGCGGATGCGACGGGTCCGACGGCAGGCCGGGGTGGCGCAGCCCGGTCACCTCGGGGCGCTCGGCCAGCGCGGTGGCCAGCGCCAGCGCCCCCTCCGCCTGCTGGCGGACGCGCAGCGCCAGGGTGGCCAGCGAACGGTGGGCGAGCCAGCTCTCCATGGGGCCGGGGATCGCGCCGACCGTCTTGCGCCACAGGCGGACGCCGTCGGCCAGCGCCCCGTCCCGGGTGGCGGCGTAGCCGAGCAGGACATCGCCGTGACCGGTCAGCGCCTTGGTGCCGCTGGCGACCGAGAAGTCCGCGCCCAGGTCCAGCGGGCGCTGGCCGAGCGGGGTCGCGAGGGTGTTGTCCACGGCGACCAGCGCACCGCGGGCGTGTGCCGCGTCGGCCAGCCGCCGGATGTCGCAGACGTCGAGGCCCGGGTTGGCGGGGGTCTCGATCCACAGCATCCGGGCGCCGTCGAGGACGCCCAGCTGGGCGTCGCCGGCGGTGGGCGCCGAGCGGACCTCGATGTCGTAGCTCTCCAGCCGGGTGCGGACGGCGGGCAGGAGCTGATAGCCGTCGTCCGGCAGCACCACCGCGTCGCCGGCGCGCAGTTGGGAGAAGAGCACGGCGGTGACGGCCGCCATTCCGGAGGCGAAGGTGACGGTGTGCGCGGGCTCGTCCGGTGACTCCAGCTCGCTGATGGCGGCTTCCAGCCGGCTCCAGGTGGGGTTGGTGTCGCGGCCGTAGGTGTACGGGCCGGTGGCCTCGCCGGGGAGGTGGTAGTGGGCGGCGAAGACCGGTCCGGGGAGGGCCGGTTCATGGGCTTCCGGTTCCGGCAGCCCGGCCCGCACCACACGGGTGCCGTCGCCGGTCATGCGCTCTCCTTGTGGTGGGGGCGGTGCAGGCCCGGCCGGGGCTCGGCGGGGCCGGGCGCGTCGGAGGTGACCTCGGCGCGGACCGCCTCCAGGAGGCCGTCGCAGGCCGCCTCGATCATCTCCAGACACTCCTCGAAACCGGCGAAGCCGCCGTAGTACGGGTCCGGCACATCGAGCTCGGCGGGGTCAGCGGCCGGTCCGGTGCCGCAGTTGTACGTGCGCAGCAGCCGGACCTTGGCGGCGTCCTCGGGCGTCGGGGCCAGCCGGCGGAGTTCGCGCAGATGGCCCGCGTCCAGCGCGATGACCAGGTCGCGGCGGGCGAACCATGAGGCGCGGAACTGGCGGGCGGTGTGCGCGGTCGGGTAGCCGCCGGCGCGCAGGACGGCGACGGTGCGGGGGTCGGCTCCGTCGCCCTCGTGCCAGCCGCCGGTGCCGGCGCTGTCGATCTCGACCAGGGCGTCGAGTCCGTCCTCGGTGATCCGGGCGCGGAAGACGGACTCGGCCATCGGCGAGCGGCATATGTTGCCGGTGCAGACGAAGCAGACGCGGTAGCGGGTGGTCAAGCGTCAGTCCTTGTCGGGAAGGACGATGTGCATCGCCCACGAGACGATGGAGATGATCACGCCGCCGACCACTGCCGTCCAGAAGCCGTCCACGTGGAAGGCGAGGTCGGCCTTGCCGGCGAGCCAGGAGGTCAGCAGCAGCATCAGCGCGTTCACGACCAGCGTGATCAGGCCGAGGGTGAGCAGGAACAGGGGGAAGGAGAGCACCTTGACCACGGGCTTGACCAGGAAGTTCACCAGCCCGAAGATCAGCGCGACCAGGATCAGGGTGAGCACCTTGCGGCCGGTGTTCTCACCGGTGAGCGTGATGCCGTTCAGGAGCCAGATGGCCACGGCCAGGGCCGCGGCATTGGCGAGCGTCTTGACCAGGAAATGCTTCATGGTGAGATCGTCGCAGACGACTGGTGACCGGTGAGAGGTGCGAACGGGATGAAGGCTTTCCGACTGGATGATCTGGAAGCGGAACGGGTCGCGAACGACGGCGCGTATCTGCAGTTCCTCCGGGAACGCACCATGTCGGTGGGGCTGTACGGGCTGGACGCCGGGAGCGTCGACCCGCAGCAGCCGCACCAGCAGGACGAGGTGTATCTGGTGGTGAGCGGCCGCGGGGCGATCACGGTGGGCACGGAGACGGAGTCGGTGGCCCGCGGCAGCGTGGTCTACGTGCCCGCCGGTGTGCCCCACAAGTTCCACCACATCAGCGAGGACCTCCGGGTCGTGGTGGTGTTCTCTCCGCCTGAGAGCTGAGCCCCGACCCCCGGAACCCGTAGGGGTCGGCTCAGGGGCGAGCCCGGGCTGTCGGGCCCCCGCGGCGGCCTTCGGCGCCCTAGCATCGTTGGTGTACAGGGGGACCGGAGACGCGGCGCGACGGACGCGATACGCGGACGGTGCCACCGGAGCGGCAGAGACCGACAAGAGCGCGACAGACAGAAAGCAGGGCAGAGCAGTGGCTGGTAAGGGGATACTCGCAGGGCTTCCGTGGTGGGTCGTCTGGGTCGTGGTGCCCGTCATCCTCCTCGTCGTCTTCGGCGGACTGATCGCCAGCGCGGTCGGCTTCCTGATCAGCCTGCTCTTCAAGCTGCTGATCGCGGCGGCCCTGATCGCCGGTGTCATCTATCTCGTGCGGAGGTTCACCGGTTCCGGCTCCTCGTCCTCGTCGAAGAGCGACTGGTAGGCCGAGCTCCGACCGACCGGCACTGTCCGATCCGCACCGTCCGAAGACGCCCTGCCCCCACCCGGGAGCAGGGCGTCCGGCGTTCCGCGCCCCGCCGACACTCCCGTCGCGGGGAGTCGAACGGGGATCGGAAAGCGGCCCCGCCCGGGGTTTTGGCCCCGCCGGCGGCCAGGGCGTTCCGCTCGCTCACCACGAGTGTGTACCTTGCTCCGTAGCGTCATCGGGCGCGGGTAAGCGCCAAAGTGCCGATGGGCTCCCGGACTTAGGGCCTCCGTTCCGGGCCACCCGGGTTGCAGTGCCGACGCAGGCGTCTTCCGGATGTTGACGTTCCGGAAAACACCGGTGATCGGGCCGGGCGTCGGGTGGGACGTTCTGGGAGGCGCGCGGTCGCGGGAGCGGGGCCCGTGGCCGGAGCCGCCGGAGCATGGTGCTTGGACCTGGGGGTTGCGTTGGCGATCGGCAACGGCGAATCCGGCTCGCACCCCACCCTGATCGGTTCCGTACAACGGGCCCTGCGGCTCCTGGAGGCGGTGGCCGCGCATATCGACGGGGCGCCCGCCAAGCAACTGGCCCGGGAAGCCCAGCTTCCGCTTCCCGCCACCTACCACCTGCTGCGCACGCTGACCCACGAGGGCTATCTGCGCCGGGAGAGCGGCGTCTTCGTGATCGGGGAGGGGGCCGAGTCGATCGGCCGGGCCGGGGCCCGGCAGCGGCAGCGCCGTCAGCTGGCCGACGTACTGGCCGTGGCGGGCCGCGAAGTGGGCGCGGCCGTCTACTTCGCCGTCTACCGCGAGGGCGAGGTGGAGGTGGTCGCGATGACCGACGACCCGGCTCGGCCGCCCGTCGAGGAGTGGGCCGACTTCCGTTCCACCGCGCATGCCCACGCCATTGGCCAGTGCCTTCTGGCGCAGCTCGACGAGGTCACCCGCAAGGAACATCTCGCCCGTTATCCGGTGCAGTCCATGACGCCTTTTTCGGTGCGCTCCGAGGGTGACCTGCTCCATCGGCTGGCTACGGTGCGTCGCGGTCAGGTCGCCTTCGATCGTCAGGAATATGCCCTTGGCACGGTCTGCTCGGCGATCCCCCTCCGCGTCGGGTCGGCCGCCGCCACGCTGGCGGTGTCTCTGCCCGCTGAGGAAGTGCATCGATTGCAGGCAGTTACGGCTCGACTACGGAAAATGGCGGAGGCGGCACTAACGACACTCGCCTTCTCTATCAGTATCTGAAAACTCACTCCTTGTGATCTGCCTGCCTGTGACCGACGATGGCGTGAACAGGGCTTCCGGGGATGATTCCCGGCCATCTCCGATCAAGTGCGGGGCAGTGGTTGATGAACGACACGGTTCAGGCAGAAGTGATCATGAGCTTCCTCGTCTCGGAGGAGCTCGCCTTCCGGATTCCGGTGGAGCTGGACTTCGACAGCGCCGACCCCTACGCCGTCCGGCTCACCTTCGACCTTCCCGGCGACGCGCCCGTGACCTGGGTGTTCGGCCGTGAGCTGCTGCTGGACGGGCTGAGCGGGCCGGCCGGCGAGGGCGACGTCCGGGTCGAGCCGGCCTCCCCCGACCACCTCAGCGATGTCTACATCAGCCTCCAGGTCGGTGCCGAGCGGGCTCTGTTCCGCGCCAGTGCACCACCGCTGATCGCCTTCCTGGACCGCACCGACCGGATCGTTCCGCTCGGCAAGGAGGAGGTCTGCGACACCCTGGAGGCCGCGCTGGACCGGATCCTGACGGAGGCCCCGGCCGGCTGACCCCACGGGCCACCGAGCACAGGCCACCGACCCCCGGTCACCGGACGACGGCCCAGTTCACCCCCCACCCGCTCCACCCGCGCCGCCGGCCGCCCCTGTCCTGCTGCCCCAACGCCCGCTGCCCACCTGCCACTTCAGTCGCCCGCAGTTTCCCCGCCCCGGCCCGGTCCGCCGTTCCTCCGCGCTGCCCGCGGGCGCGCTCAGCGCTTACGGCGCCGTCCGTGCGCCGCGCGCCGACCTCCTCGTCCACTGGTGGCGGGCGCCCGCCCCGCCGCACCCGGCACCGGGCGGTCCGCCGAGACCACCAGCGCAGCCAGCAGCGTGGTCACCGGCACCGAGGCGACCAGCCCGATGCTGCCCACGAGGGTGCGGACGATCTCTTCCGCGACCACCTCGCTGCCGGCCACCGTGGCGACGCTGCTCTGCGCGATCGAGAACAGCAGAAGCAGCGGCAGCGCGGCGCCCGCGTAGGCCATGACGAGGGTGTTCACCACGGACGCGATGTGGTCCCGCCCGATCCGCATCGCCGCGCCGTACAGCTTCCGCCAACCCGCCGTCGGATCGGCCTCCTTCAGCTCCCAGACCGCGGCTGTCTGGGTCACCGTCACATCGTCGAGCACCCCCAGCGAGCCGATGATGATCCCCGCCAGCAGCAGCCCGCGGATCTCGATGTCCGGGTACAGCCCGTGCACCAGACCGGTGGTGTCGTCCGTGTTGCCGGTCAGCAGTGCCCAGCCGGTGAACACCGAGCCCAGCAGCCCGATGAGCAGCAGCGAGGCGAGGGTGCCGAGCACGGCTACGGACGTACGGGCCGTCAGCCCGTGGCACATGTAGAGCGCGATCAGCATGATCGCGCTGCCGCCGACCACCGCGACCAGCAGCGGATCGGAGCCCTGGAGGATCGCCGGAAGGATGAACAGCGTCAGCACCCCGAAGCTGGCCACCAGCGCCACCAGCGCCAGCACCCCGCGCAGCCGCCCGACGATCACCACCGCAAAGGCGAAGATCGCAGCCAGCACCCACATCGGCACCGTGCGGTCGACGTCCGTGACCGCGTACTGCAGGTCCTTGGGCGCTTTGGGGGCGTAGGACACGACCACGCTCTGCCCGGTCGTGTACTGCCGCAGGGAGTCCGGCGTCACCACCGTCCGGAAGGTGCGGCCCGCGTTCTTCCCCGTGGTGACCTCGACCGTCGCCTGCTGGCAGGGCTTGCCCCGGGCCGCTCCCCCGGTCGGCGGCCCGCCTCCGGGCCCGGCGGGCTGCGGCTGCTTCTCGGCGTGCACCGCTGCGCAGTCCACCTCCTCGACCTTGACGATCCGGGCCTGCTCCGTGGGCTGGTCGAAGCCCACACCGGACGGCTTGTGCGGTGGCGCGCCGCCGGGCCACAGCACGATCAGGCCGACCGCCACCGCGGCCGCGAACGGGATCAGGACGGCGGCGATGACCTTGCGCAGATGCCGGGAGACGGGCGCGGCCGGCCCATGGCTGTGCGCATGCGAGTGCGTGGGAGCGGCAGAAGGCGCGGCGTCGGGAGAGCTCACCGCCCGATCATCGCAAGAAGCGCTAGAAGCGGTGGGCCCCCTGTTCACACCGCGACCCCGGCCGCTACCGTGGTGCCACCTTTGCAATCGCGGGAGCTCGGAGCACCGGGCTGAGAGGGCGCTGACCTCCGTCCCGGCGGTGTTTCACGTGAAACACCGCACGACGGAAGCCGCTGCGTCGACCGCCGAACCTGTTACCGGGTAATGCCGGCGTAGGGAGTTGAGTCTTTATGACTCTGCAGGATGCACGCACGCCTGAAAACGGCTCGGCCGACGGCGAACGGCCGCAGGTCGGCTGGCACAAGGGCTATGTCTCCGGATCGCGCCCGGACCTCCGGGTCCCGGTCCGGCGGGTGCACCTCACCAATGGCAAGGACGTGACGCTCTACGACACGTCAGGGCCGTACACCGACCCTCAGATCGAAACCGACGTCCGCCGCGGTCTGGCACCGCTGCGGGAGAACTGGATCATCGCCCGGGGCGACACCGAGGAGTACGCGGGCCGCCCGATGCGCCCCGAGGACGACGGGATCAAGCACACCTCACCGCGCGGTGGCCTCCGGAACCTCGACGCGGTCTTCCCCGGCCGCCCCCGCCAGCCGCGCCGCGGCCGGGGCGGTGCCGCGGTCACCCAGCTCGCCTACGCCCAGCGCGGCGAGATCACCGCGGAGATGGAGTACGTCGCCGTCCGCGAGAACGTCTCCCCCGAGTTCGTGCGGGACGAGATCGCAGCCGGCCGTGCGGTGCTGCCGGCCAACATCAACCACCCGGAGATCGAGCCGATGATCATCGGCAAGAACTTCCTGGTGAAGGTGAACGCCAACATCGGCAATTCCGCGGTCACTTCCTCGATCGAGGAGGAGGTGGAGAAGATGACCTGGGCGACCCGCTGGGGTGCCGACACGGTCATGGACCTCTCCACCGGCCGCAACATCCACACCACCCGCGAGTGGGTGCTGCGCAACTCCCCCGTCCCGATCGGCACCGTCCCCCTCTACCAGGCACTGGAGAAGGTCGACGGCAAGGCCGAGGAGCTGACCTGGGAGATCTACAAGGACACCGTCATCGAGCAGGCCGAACAGGGCGTCGACTACATGACGGTGCACGCCGGCGTGCTGCTCCGCTACGTCCCGCTCACCGCCAACCGCAAGACCGGCATCGTCTCCCGCGGCGGCTCGATCATGGCGGCCTGGTGCCTGGCGCACCATCAGGAGTCCTTCCTCTACGAGAACTTCGAGGAACTCTGCGACATCCTCGCCAGTTACGACGTCACCTTCTCGCTCGGTGACGGGCTGCGTCCCGGCTCCATCGCGGATGCCAACGACGAGGCGCAGTTCGCCGAGTTGCGGACCCTCGGCGAACTGAACACCATCGCCAAGCGGCACGGTGTGCAGACCATGATCGAGGGCCCGGGGCATGTCCCGATGCACAAGATCAAGGAGAACATCGACCTCCAGCAGGAGATCTGCGAGGAGGCCCCGTTCTACACGCTCGGCCCGCTCACCACGGATATCGCCCCCGCCTACGACCACATCACCTCCGGCATCGGCGCCGCGATGATCGCCTGGTGGGGCACCGCGATGCTCTGCTACGTCACGCCCAAGGAGCACCTGGGCCTCCCGGACCGCGACGACGTCAAGACCGGCGTCATCACGTACAAGATCGCGGCCCATGCGGCGGACCTCGCCAAGGGACACCCGGGCGCCCAGGAATGGGACGACGCGCTCTCCGACGCCCGCTTCGAGTTCCGCTGGGAGGACCAGTTCAACCTGGCCCTCGACCCGGACACCGCGCGTGCTTTCCACGACGAGACGCTGCCCGCCGAGCCGGCCAAGACGGCCCACTTCTGCTCGATGTGCGGGCCGAAGTTCTGCTCGATGAAGATCAGCCGAAGCATCAACGAGCAGTTCGGCGGCGCGGAGGGCGCGACTCCCGAGGAGGTTCGCGCCGGCATGCTGGAGAAGTCCAAGGAGTTCGCGGCCGCGGGGAACAGGGTCTACCTGCCGCTCGCCGACTCCTGACGCCGGCCGAGGACGTACAAGCGCCGCCCGGGGCATGCGCTCCCCGGAGCGGCGCTTGCCGTGCGCGTAGGCGACCACCGTGACGTGGCACAACTGCGCGCCATGGACGTCGACTTGAAGGATCTAGACCGCCCCGAGGCGGAAGACGTCGCCGACGACGGGGAGGGGCGGGAGGTGGTTGGGGAGCTGGTAGTTGTGGTCGTCTGCCCGGGCGGGGGCGGCGGGGACGATGAACCCAAGGGTGAGCAGCGCGCTGGCTGCTGCGATGGTCGCGATATGGCGCAGACGCGTCACGGGGTGCCTCTCCTTAGCGGAACTTGTCGCCGACCGGCTTCACTGGCCCGTCGGTCGCTGGGTGCCATGAATGGAGAGAGATTCCCTGATCATCGGATTAACTAATCGATCGTCAGGTGTGGTCACCCTTATGGCACTCCCGGAGCCCGGAGACGCGCGGTCGGCGCGCCTCCGGGCTCCGGGTGCCGCGTCCCTGCCCCGGCCGGTCTCCCCTACTCCGGCCGGTCCTCCGAGCTCCCGTAGTCCGGGCTGGAGTAGCGCGGACGGTAGGGGGAGGTGCCGGTGTCGGGGCTGGAGAACCGGGGGCGGGTGTAGCCGAGGGTGGGGGTGCGGCGCTCGGGCGCCGGCACGGGGCGGGGGACGTACCGCACCGGATCGTCCGCGGGGTCGGCCGACGGATCGGCCAGCGCCTCCCGGAGAAAGGGCAGCAGCCCGCGGTCCAGGAGTGCCTGCCGCCAGGCTTCGTGGGCGGTGGCCAGCGCGGCGGCCCGTTCCTCGGGCGCGGTGTCCCGGGAGACGCCGTTGCGCAGTGCGGTGACGACCACGCAGCCCATCCCGACCAGCGCGCCCGCGGCGGCCAGCGCCGCGAAGACCCAGCCGACACTGATCAGCGGCCGGGAGACGGCCGGATCCGGGTCGACGGCGCGCAGTACATAGCCGATGACGAGGAAGAGGATGGCCGCGATCCCGGCGAGCACCGGGATGAGGACGGTGGCCATCGCGGCAAGGCCGAAGCCGGCCGCTCCGGCGTCCGGGTCGGCGTCCACGGTGGCCGGTCCGAGCCGCTCGTCAGAGGTCTGGTCCGCTGACGGACCGCCCCTGCCGGTGCCCGTCCCGGTGGGCGCCGGGGCGCGCAGGGCAGCGCGCAGCTCTATGTAGCGCTGGTATTCGGCCGTCGCGCAGGCGGCGATCGCGCTGGTCGCGCTGAGCGCCATCGTGCGCAACTGCTCGGTGCTGAGCCGGTTTTCGGTGCCGGCAGAGAGGTCGTCCGGTTCGTGGGCGGCGGTACGCAGCGCCTCATCGAGGATGCGCGCGAAGTCCGCGCGGTCCTCGTTCAGCAGGTGCGGAGCGCTGTTCATGTGGATCCCCCGATGCTCCGTAGGGCCGTACGGGCCGGCCAGAGCCGGGCGCCGGGCGGAAACGGAGGAGAGCCTGCTACGGATAGACCGATGGTAGAGCGCCTGCGGCGCGGGGTGACAGAGAGTTTGCGGAATTTGCGAGAGTCCGCGACCGGATTCCGTCCTGTCAGATCACCCGACTGGGCGGATCCCGTACGTCCGACGAAGTGTCACCCCACGAGGGGGAGTTGGCAGACCAGCAGCTTTCCGGCCATCGTGATACCGCCGTCCATCGCGATCGCCAGGCCGTCCGCGTAGACGTGCGGCCCGTCCACCGCGATCCCCTCGCCCTCGCCGTCCTCCGCGCCGACCTCGCCCAGCAGATACGGGATCGGGCTGTGGCCGTGTACGACGCGGTGGCCGCCGTAGGCGTCGAGCAGTTCGCGGACCGCCTGCGCACCGGCGGTCTCGTCACGGAAGGCGAACCGCTTGGTGAACTTCCGGAAGAGGTCCCAGACTTCGTCGGCTTCGCTGCGCGTCAGCACCTCGTGGACGGTGTCGTTGACCGCCTCGATGGAGTCGCCGTATTCGAGGTAGGCGGTGGTGTCGGAGTGCACGAGCAGATGCCCGTCCTCCTCCATGACGGCGTCCAGGCGGGCCATCCACTGGAGGTGGTGGTCCTGCAGCCGGTCCATGTCGGTCTTCTGCCCGCCGTTGAGGAGCCAGGCCGCCTGGAAGGAGGCGGTGCCCGCGCCGGACTGTACGGGGGTGTCGCCGAACCGCTTGGCACCCAGGAGCAGCAGCTCGTGGTTGCCCATCAGGGCCTTGCAGTAGCCGCCGGCCGCCGCGGCCTCGGCGGAGAGCTGCATGACCAGGTCGATGACGCCGATGCCGTCCGGGCCGCGGTCGGTGAAGTCGCCGAGGAACCAGAGCCGGGCGTTGCCCGCCGCCCAGGTGCCGTCGGCGTCGATCAGTCCCTCGGCCTCCAGCGCGGCGCGCAGTTCGTCGTAGTAGCCGTGGACGTCGCCGACGACGTACAGCGGGCCCAGGCCGTCGGGGGCGGGGCCCGGCTCCGGGACCGGCACCACGGACGGGTGGTCGACGAGGGTGTCCGTACGGCCGATGACCGGCAGGTCGCGGGCGGTCGGGGTGTACTCCTCCGGCAGCTGCACCGGGGGTGCGGCCGGGGGCGGGACCGGCGGTGCGGCCGGCGCGTCGAGCGGCTGCCCGACCGGCGGGCCGGCGGGCGCTCCGGGCGGCGGAACGGACGCCGGAGGTTGTGTCGCCATGGTCCACACCATGGGTCCCTGACTGGCCCCCTGAGTCATCGACCCCTCCACCGTTGCGCCGCCGTGCACCTGTCGGACCTTTGCCTGGTCGACGGCGGTCCGCGGTGTCGTGCGCCCATCATAGGAACGCCGCTCTCGGGTTGTGACGCACCCGGGGGTGATCAATCCCGCGAAGCTCGGCGTTCACGATGGTTTTCTCCCGGGATCGCCCTGTTTTTTCCACGGCGGAGTGGGCGCCCGGAGCGTGCGGGTACGCCCGGCCCGCCGTGCCGGCGGCACGGTCAGTCGCCGGCCGGGCCACGCGGCGGGCTGACGGTCGTCCGCGGGGAGCGGCGCTGGGAGGAGGTGCGCACGATCAGGTCGGTCGGTATCACCTGCTCGACGGGGCAGCTGCCGTCGAGCCCCTCGATCGCGTCGATCAGGATCTGCACCACGGCGGTGCCGATCCGCCGGGGCTTGAGCGAGAGCGTGGTGATCGGCGGATCGGTGGTGGCGTAGACGGTGGACTCGCTGCAGCAGACCAGCAGCAGGTCGTCCGGCACGCGCAGGCCGTAGCGCCGGGCGGCGGCGAGCAGGTCGGTGCCGTTGGGGTCGAAGAGGCCGTAGACCGCGTCGGGCCGGTCCGGGCGGGCCAGCAGTCGGTCCGCGGCCACCGCGCCGGCGCGCGGGTCGTAGGCGGGATAGGACTCGTAGACCGGCGTCTGGCCCACCCGCTCGCACCAGTTGAGGTACGCGGTGGTCGACAACCGGGTGTAGGTGTCGGTGGTGGTGCCGGTGAGCAGTCCGATGCGGCGGGCACCGGCCTCGGCGAGGTGGTCGAGCAGCCCGAGGACGGCCGCTTCGTGGTCGTTGTCGACCCAGCCGGTGACGGGCAGGGAGCCGCCGGGGCGGCCGTCGGAGACGACGGGGATGCCGTGCCGGACCAGCTCGGTGACGACGGGGTCGCCGTCGGCCGGGTCGATGACCACGGTGCCGTCGAGGGCGACGTTGGACCAGACGTCGTGGCGGGAGGTCGCGGGCAGGATGACCAGCGCGTATCCGCGGGCGAGCGCGGCGGAGGTGGCGGCTCTGGCCATCTCGCCGAAGTACGCGAACTCGGTGAAGGTGAAAGGTTCATCCCCGTAGGTGGTCACGGTCAGACCGATGAGGCCCGACTTGCCGGTACGGAGTGTGCGGGCGGCGGCGGACGGGCGGTAGCCCAGCCGATCGGCCACCTCGCGGACGTGGCTACGGGTGGCATCCGGAAGCCGGCCCTTGCCGTTGAGCGCGTCGGAGACGGTCGTGATCGATACACCGGCTGCGGCGGCCACGTCCCGGATACCCGCGCGTCCCAGTCGGCGACCGGTCGACCGGCCCACCTAGTGCTTCCCTGCTGCTGTCATGGCGAGCCGATAGTAGGGCTCGGTACAGCCATTCGCGGGGGAGCGACGACGGGCGCAAGAAGACACGTTTCTGCATGGTGATGACCCCTCAATTTCCTTGAAATGTAAGGAACTTCGCCGCTTTATTGATCATTCTGCGGGAGGGAGTGGTGCCTCGCCTGGTGATCCGCCCAGGTCTCGAAGAGGTCTCAAGTCACCTTGACGAGGGATGCGCGCCACGGAGCGAGCCACCGGCGCATGGTGCGTCGGACAGCGCGCCCCCGGGATGCGCGCCCGGCGCCCGCGACGGCGGATGCCGCGCGAAGGCGTCCTCTCGGGGCCTGCCGCTGGGCGGGGCAATCCTCATAAGGTGTGCAGTATTGGAGTCGAGAGGGATGGTTGAGGAGGACCTGCGGTGAGCGAGAAGACCCCGAGGCTGCGTGCTGCGCTGGACGGCATCCCCACCTACAAGCCGGGCCGGCCGGCGGCGGCCGACGGCCCGGTCGCCTACAAGCTGTCCTCCAACGAGAACCCCTATCCGCCGCTGCCGGGCGTCCTGGAGAGCGCGGTGGCGGCCGCCGGCTCGTTCAACCGCTACCCCGACATGGCGTGTACGGGACTGATGGCGGAGCTGGCCGACCGGTTCTCGGTGCCGGTGGAGCACCTGGCGACCGGCACCGGGTCGGTCGGGGTGGCCCAGCAGCTGGTCCAGTCGACGGCCGGCCCCGGGGACGAAGTGATCTACGCCTGGCGGTCGTTCGAGGCGTACCCGATCGTCACCCAGGTCTCCGGCGCGGCGTCCGTGCAGGTGCCGCTCACCTCCGGTGAGGTGCACGACCTTGAGGCGATGCTGGCCGCGATCACCGACCGGACCCGGCTGATCTTCGTCTGCAACCCCAACAACCCCACCGGCACCGTGGTGCGCCGTGCGGAGCTGGAGTCCTTCTTGGACCGGGTGCCGGACGATGTGCTGGTGGTGCTGGACGAGGCGTACCGCGAGTTCATCCGTGACGCCGATGTGCCGGACGGGATCGAGCTCTACCGCGACCGTCCCAACGTGTGCGTGCTGCGCACCTTCTCCAAGGCGTACGGACTGGCCGGGCTGCGGGTCGGCTTCGCGGTGGCGCACCCGGAGGTGGCCGCCGCGCTGCGCAAGACGGCGGTGCCGTTCGGCGTGAGCCAGCTCGCCCAGGAGGCCGCGGTGGCGTCGCTGCGCAGCGAGCCGGCGCTGCTGGAGCGGGTGGACGCGCTGGTCGCCGAGCGGACGCGGGTGTTCGACGCGCTGGTGGCGCAGGGCTGGACCGTCCCGGCGTCGGAGGCGAACTTCGTCTGGCTGCGGCTGGGGGACCGGACCACCGAGTTCGCCGAGGCGTGCGAGCGGGCCGGGGTGGTCGTGCGGCCGTTCGCGGGCGAGGGGGTGCGGGTGACGATCGGGGAGAAGCCGGCGATGGACCTGTTCCTGCAGGCCGCGGAGGAGTTCCGCAAGGCGCGGTAGCCGGTTTCCGGTCCGCCGGGGATGTGGTGTCCCCGTGCGGTGGTGTGCTCCGAGGCCGCGGGTCCCCACGGATCCGCGGCCTCGGCCGTTCGCGGCCTCAGGCCGGCTGTACGTGGACGGCGTCGCCGGCGCGGACGGTGGCCAGGGCCCGCGGGTCGCCGTCGATGCGGCCCAGGACGTTGCAGGGCGAGGCGAGCCGGGACTCGGCGCCGCGGGATATCGGGGTGGGGCCGTAGGGGAGTGCGAGGGCGTTGCCCTCGGTCCAGAAGGCGACCGTGCCCGGTTCGACGTCCTGGCGGGCGTCGGCCTCCAGGGCGGGGGTGAGCCCGGTGTCGAAGTAGACCTCCTCGCCCCAGGTGTGGGCGGTGGCCTGGAGCGGCAGGGCGGCGAGGAGTGCGGTGGCGGTCGGGGGTCCAGTGTGGCGGTGAGGTGCCCGGCGGGCCAGGAGATGCGGATCTTCATGGCGCCGACTTCAACAATATGTTGAAGTCACTGGGAAGGGTGCGCACATAACCTCGACATAAAGGGTGCGCGGGCCATGGATTCGAGCGTGACGGCAGTCACGTACCCCCCTTTCCCTAAGGCGTGAGGCCATGGGAGATAATGCTTGTGAATGTGAACGCGTTCACAAGCTCGCGTCCTGGTGTGTGCCGTTTTGCGTCGCACAAAAGGGACATGTGGGCTCCGTGAGCGGCGACGCAAGGACGTAAGGAGGCCGCGACGTGGAACTGGCGTTGGCGCCGGAGACTATGGCGCGATGGCAATTCGGCATCACGACCGTCTACCACTTCCTGTTCGTTCCCTTGACGATCTCCCTGGCCGCTCTGGTGGCCGGACTGGAGACCGCATGGGTGCGCACGGGTAAGCACAGGTATCTCAAGGCCACCAAGTTCTGGGGCAAGCTGTTCCTGATCAATATCGCGATGGGTGTCGTCACCGGCATCGTCCAGGAATTCCAGTTCGGTATGAACTGGTCGGACTACTCGCGGTTCGTCGGGGACATCTTCGGTGCGCCGCTCGCCTTCGAGGCCCTGATCGCGTTCTTCTTCGAGTCGACCTTCATCGGGCTGTGGATCTTCGGCTGGGACAAGCTGCCGAAGAAGCTCCACTGCTTCTGCATGTGGATGGTCTCGATCGGCACCGTGCTCTCCGCGTACTTCATCCTCGCGGCCAACTCCTGGATGCAGCACCCGGTCGGCTACAAGATCAACCACGCCACCGGGCGGGCCGAACTGACCGACTTCTGGAAGGTGTTGACCCAGGACACCACCCTGGTCGTCGTCTTCCACACCCTCACCGCGGCCTTCCTGACCGGTGCCGCGTTCATGGTCGGCGTCTCCGCGTACCACCTGATGCGCAAGAAGCACATCAAGGTCATGCGGACGTCGCTGCGGCTCGGGCTGGTCACGCTGGTGGTCGCGGGGCTGCTCACCGCGGTCAGCGGCGACTCGCTCGGCAAGGTCATGTTCAAGCAGCAGCCGATGAAGATGGCCTCGGCCGAGGCGCTGTGGGACAAGGCCGCGCCGGCGCCGTTCTCGGTCTTCTCGTACGGCGACGTCGCCAAGGGGCACAACAAGGTCGCCATCGAGATACCGGGTCTGCTCTCCTTCCTCGCGCACAACGACTTCTCCTCGCCGGTCCCCGGCATCAACGACGTCAACAAGTCCGAGCAGCAGAAGTTCGGGCCCGGCGACTACCGGCCGAACATCCCGGTCACCTACTGGGGCTTCCGCTGGATGATCGGCTTCGGGATGACGTCGTTCGTCATCGGTCTGGCCGGACTGTGGCTCACCCGCAAGAAGTTCTGGCTGGCGCCCCGGCTGCGGACCGGTGACGACGAGGCGCCGCACCTCGCGCTCACCAAGAACAGGACGCTGAGCGACCGGCTGAGCAAGTGGTACTGGCGGCTGGCGTTCGTCACCCTCGGCTTCCCGCTGATCGCCAACTCGTGGGGCTGGATCTTCACCGAGATGGGCCGCCAGCCCTGGGTCGTCTACGGCGTGCTGCGCACCCGGGACGCGGTCTCGCCGGGAGTCTCGCAGGGCGAGGTGATCACGTCGCTGGTCGTCTTCACCATGCTCTACGCGATCCTCGCCGTCATCGAGGTGAGGCTGCTGGCCAAGTACATCAAGGCCGGACCCCAGGAACTCTCCGACTCCGACCTCAACCCACCCACCAAGATCGGTGGCGACTCCACCGACGCCGACCGGCCGATGGCCTTCTCGTACTAGGAGGCGACCATGCAACTCCATGACGTCTGGTTCGTCATCATCGCCTTCCTGTGGACCGGGTACTTCTTCCTGGAAGGCTTCGACTTCGGGATCGGCGTGCTCACCAAGCTGCTCGCCCGGGACCGGAACGAGAAGCGGGTGCTGATCAACACCATCGGGCCGGTCTGGGACGGCAACGAGGTCTGGCTGCTCAGCGCGGGCGGCGCGACCTTCGCCGCCTTCCCGGAGTGGTACGCCACCCTCTTCTCCGGCTTCTATCTGCCGCTGCTGCTGATCCTGGTCTGCCTGATCGTCCGCGGTGTCGCGTTCGAGTACCGCGTGAAGCGGCCCGAGGAGCGCTGGCAGCGCAACTGGGAGCACGCGATCTTCTGGACCTCGCTGCTGCCCGCGGTGCTGTGGGGCGTGGCCTTCGGCAACATCGTCCGCGGCGTGCAGATCGATGCGCACAAGGAGTACGTCGGCGGCCTGCTCGACCTGTTCAACCCGTACGCCCTCCTCGGCGGCCTGGTCACGCTGTCGCTCTTCACCTTCCATGGCGCGGTGTTCGCGTCGCTGAAGACCGTGGGCGACATCCGGGAACGGGCGCGCCGGACGGCGGGCTTCCTCGGGCTGATCACCGCCGTGCTCGCGGTCGGGTTCCTGGGCTGGACCCAGGCCGACAAGGGGGACGGCACCAGCCTGGTCGCCATGATCGTCGCGGTGCTGGCGCTGGTCGCCGCGCTCGGGGCCAACAAACTCGGGCGGGAGGGCTGGGCCTTCGCCTTCTCCGGGATCACCATCGTGGCGGCGGTCGCCATGCTGTTCCTGACGCTCTTCCCGAACGTCATGCCGTCCACGCTGAACGAGAGCTGGAGCCTCACGGTCAGCAACGCCTCGTCCAGCCCCTACACCCTGAAGATCATGACGTGGTGCGCCGGGATCGCCGCGCCCATCGTGATGCTCTACCAAGGGTGGACCTACTGGGTGTTCCGCAAGCGGATCGGCACCCAGCACCTCGCCGAAAGCCACTAGCCGAGACCCGTCCCGCCAGGGCGGGGCTCGGGAGAACGGAAGGTTTCACGTGAAACCGGTCGACCCGCGCCTGCTCCGATACGCCCGTGCCACCCGCGGATTCCTCGTCGCGGTGGTGGTGCTCGGGCTTGCCGGAGCGGGCCTGGTCGTCGGCCAGGCCATGCTGATCGCGGAGATCGTGGTCGGCGCCTTCCAACACGGCCGCCCCCTCGGGGCGTTGGCGACCCCGGTGGTGCTGCTCGCCGCGGTCTCAGCCGGCCGGGGACTGGTCTCCTGGCTCACCGAACTGGCCGCCCACCGTGCCGGTGCGGCGGTCAAGTCCGAACTGCGGATGCGGCTGATCGAACGGGCGGCGGCGCTGGGGCCCGGGACGGAGATCCGCCGCGCGGAGGGCGCCGGGGACGCCGGCACCCTGGAATTGCGGACCGGGGAGCTGACGACCCTGGCCACCCGCGGCATCGACGCGCTGGACGACTACTTCGCCCGCTATCTGCCGCAGTTGGGGCTGGCGGTCGTGGTGCCGGTCGCGGTGCTGGCGCGGATCGTCACCGGGGACTGGATCTCCGCGCTGACGATCGTCGTCACCCTGCCGCTGATCCCGCTGTTCATGGTCCTCATCGGCTGGGCCACCCAGGCGCGGATGGACCGCCAGTGGCGGCTGCTCGCCCGGCTGTCCGGGCACTTCCTCGACGTCGTCGAGGGGCTGCCGACGCTGAAGGTCTTCGGCCGGGCCAAGGCCCAGGCCGCGTCCATCCGCGCGATCACCAGCGAGTACCGCCGGGCCACCCTGCGCACCCTGCGGATCGCCTTCCTCTCCTCCTTCGCGCTCGAACTGCTCGCCACCATCTCCGTGGCGCTGGTCGCGGTCGGCATCGGCATGCGCCTGGTGAACGGCGAACTCGACCTCTACACCGGCCTGATGGTGCTGGTGCTGGCCCCCGAGGCGTATCTGCCACTGCGGCAGGTGGGGGCGCAGTACCACGCCGCGGCCGAGGGACTCTCGGCCGCGGAGGAGGTCTTCGCCGTCCTGGAGACCCGGCCGCGCACGCCCGGCACCGCGCCCGCGCCGGACGGCACCGGGCTGACCGTCGACGGCCTGGTCGTCCGCCACCCCGGGCGCACCGCCGACTCGCTGCCGGCCACCTCGTTCGAGGTCCGGCCCGGCGAGACCGTCGCACTGGTCGGCCCGTCCGGCGCCGGCAAGTCCACGCTGCTGAGTGTGGTGCTCGGCTTCACCGCACCCTCCGAGGGGCGGGTCCTCGTCGACGGGCGGGATCTCGACGACCTCTCCCCCGACAGCTGGCGGAGCCGGATCGCGTGGGTGCCGCAGCATCCGCACCTCTTCGCCGGGTCCATCGCCGAGAACGTCCGGCTGGTGCGGCCGGACGCCGATGACGCGGCGGTCCGTGCCGCGCTGCGCGAAGCCGGGGCGCTGGACTTCGTCGACGCGCTGCCGGAGGGTGCGGCGACCCGGCTCGGGGAGTCCGGCGCCGGGCTCTCCGCCGGCCAGCGGCAGCGCATCGCGCTCGCCCGCGCGTTCCTCGCCGACCGGCCGATCGTGCTGCTGGACGAGCCCACCGCCAATCTGGACGGGGAGACCGAGCAGGCGCTGGTCGAGGCCGTGGGCCGGCTCGCGGCCGGGCGCACGGTCCTGCTGGTCGTCCACCGTCCGGCGCTGCTGGCGGTGGCCGACCGGACGGTGCGACTGGCGGGGCCGGAGGCCGGTGCCGCGGCCGGTGAACCGGCGGACGGGGCGGACGGTGCGGCCGCGGTGCCGACGGGGGCGGTCGCCGGGCGGGTCTCCGCCTCCGAGCCGGGCCGGGCGGCCGACGCCGGGCCGGTGCCAGGCGGCGAGGACGTTCCCGGTCCCGGGCCGCGCTCCGCGCTGGGGCGGCTGCGCGGGCTGGCCCGTGCCCGGCGTGCGCGCCTGGGGCTCGCGCTGCTGCTCGGCAGCCTCGCGCTGGGCAGCGCGGTGGGGCTGATGGCGACCTCCGGCTGGCTGATCTCGCGGGCCTCGCAGGAGCCGCCGGTGCTGTATCTGATGGTGGCGGTGACCGCGACCCGGGCGTTCGGCATCGGGCGCGCGGTGTTCCGCTACGCCGAGCGGCTGGTGGCGCACGACGCGGTCTTCCGGATGCTCGCCGACGTCCGGGTGGCCGTCTTCCGGCGGCTGGAGCGGCTGGCCCCGGCCGGGCTCAAGGAGCGCCGCCGCGGCGATCTGCTGTCGCGGCTGGTGGCGGACGTCGACGCGGTGCAGGACTACTTCCTGCGCTGGCTGCTGCCCGTCGGGGCGGCCCTGCTGGTCGGCGCGGGCACCGTCGCGTTCACCGGCTGGCTGCTGCCGGAGGCCGGGGCGATCCTCGTGGTGGGGTTGCTGCTCGCCGGGGCCGGGGTGCCGGCGCTGTCGGCCGCGGCGGCGTGGCGTGCGGAGCGCCGGCTGGCGCCGGCCCGCGGGGTGCTCGCCACCCGTGTCGTCGATCTCCTCACCGGCACCGCCGAGTTGACGGTCGCCGGGGCCCTCGGTGCCCGGACCGAGGCGGTGCGCCGCGCGGACCGGGACCTGACCCGGATCGCCTCCCGCTCGGCCGCGGCGGCCGGTGCCGGGGCCGGTCTCTCGGCGCTGCTGTGCGGGCTGACCGTGGCGGCGGCAGCGGTGGTGGGCATCCAGGCGGTGCACACCGGCCGGCTCGCGGGTGTGGAGCTGGCCGTCATCGTGCTCACCCCGCTCGCCGCGTTCGAGGCGGTGGCCGGGCTGCCGCTGGCCGCGCAGTACCGGCGGCGCACCCGGCACGCCGCCGAGCGGGTCTTCGAGGTGCTGGACGCCCCGGCGCCGGTCCGCGAACCGGAAGCCCCCGCGGACGCGCCGGACGGGCCGTTCCCGCTCGTCGTAAGCGAGTTGACCGCGCGTCACCCGGGCCAGGAGCGGCCGGCGCTGGACGGCGTCGGCTTCACCCTGGCACCGGGCCGCCGGCTCGCCGTCGTCGGGCCGTCGGGGTCCGGCAAGACCACGCTCGCGCAGGTGCTGCTGCGCTTCCTGGACCGGGAGTCGGGGACGTACACGCTGGCCGGGACGGACGCCCAGGACCTGGCCGGTGACGCGGTGCGGCGGCTGGTCGGGCTGTGCGCACAGGACGCGCACCTCTTCGACAGCTCGCTGCGGGAGAACCTCCGGCTCGCCCGGCGGGACCGTGGCGGCCCGGGGTGCGCCGACGACCGCGACCTCTGGGACGCGCTCGGCCGGGCGCGGCTGGCCGACTGGGTGCGCGGGCTGCCGGACGGCCTGGACACCATGGTCGGCGAGCACGGCGCCCGGCTGTCCGGCGGCCAGCGGCAGCGGCTGGCCCTTGCCCGTGCGCTGCTCGCGGACTTCCCGGTACTGGTGCTGGACGAGCCCGCCGAACACCTCGACCTGGCCACCGCGGACCCGCTGACCGCCGATCTGCTGGCCGCCACCGAGGGCCGGACGACGGTATTGATCACCCACCGGCTCGCCGGCCTGGACGCGGTCGACGAGGTGCTGGTCCTGGACCGTGGCCGGGTGGTGCAGCGCGGTGGTTACGCGGAGCTGGCCGCGGACGACGGTCCGTTCCGGCGGATGCTGGAGCGCGAACGGGAGGTGGACGCCGCCTGCCTGCGGACGGCCCCGCCCGTCGGGGCCGGGAGCGTGACGTAGCGAGCCTGCCGGGGCTCGGCGCCGGACAACTGAACTTTTCCCGGAAATGCACCCTTATTAGGCTCGGGGGCATGGCAGCCACGGCAGGACCGTCCCCCGACCCCGCGGACACCGGGAGCGCCGGCGGACGCCCGGACCCCATGGACGCCGCCACCGAGGCCACCCGCAGCCTCCAGGGACTGTCGTCCGAGCTGACCGCCCGGGTGCCGCAGCTGCTGGAGGCGATGCGCACCGTCGGCGCGGGGCTGGACCTGCACATCACGCTGGACCGGATCGTGGAGACCGCCGCCGAACTCGCCGACGCGCGCTATGCGGCGATCGGGATCATCGACGACGCCCGGGAAGGGCTGTCGGACTTCGTGACCTACGGCGTGACCGGGGCGCAGCACGAGCGCATCGGCGCGCTGCCCGACGGGCACAAGGGCCTGCTCGGCGCCCTGATCCACGATCCGAAGCCGGTGCGGCTGGCCGACCTCACCAAGGACCCCCGCTCGGCGGGGTTCCCGCCGGGGCACCCGCCGATGCGCTCGTTCCTGGGCGTGCCGATCCGCGTCCAGGGCGAGATCTTCGGCAACCTCTATCTGACCGAGAAGCGCGGCGGGGAGTTCAGCCAGGAGGACCTGCACATGGTGCGGGTGCTGGCCACCGAGGCCGGGATCGCGATCGGCAACGCCCGGCTGTACGCGGCGACCCGGCAGCGCGAGCGCTGGATCGACGGGTCGGTGGCGGTGACCACCGAACTCCTCGCCGGCAGCGACGTCGACGACGCGCTCGCGGTGGTCGCGGAACAGGCCAGGAAGCTCGCGGATTCGGCCGCCGGCATCGTGCTGCTGCCGGACGAGGAGGGCGGGCTGGAGATCGTCGCGGTGTCGGCCGACGACCCGACCGGCATCCTGGGGACCCAGATTCCGCCCGACAGCCCGGTCGCCGAGCAACTCCTCGCCGGCGAACCGGTGTTCGTCCGTGACTCGGCGAGTGATCCGCGGATGGTCACCCACCTCGCACCGCGTTACGGGCCGAGCATGATGCTGCCGCTCAAGAGCGGTGGCCGGGTGCTCGGCACCCTCGCCACGCCGCGGGGGCGCGGCGGCCGTCCGTTCAGCGCCGCCGAGCGGACCCTGGCCACCCAGTTCGCCGCGCAGGCCGCGCTGGCGCTGGTGCTGGCCGACGCGCAGCGCGACCGGGAGCGGCTGGCGGTCTACGAGGACCGTGACCGGATCGCCCGTGACCTGCACGACCTGGTGATCCAGCGGCTGTTCGCGACGGGGATGGTGCTGGAGAGCGCACAGCGCAAGACCCTGGTGCCGGAGGTGGGCCGGCGGGTCGGCAAGGCCATCGACGAACTCGACGTCACCATCCAGGAGATCCGGACCGCGATCTTCGCGCTCCAGCAGAGCCCGGCCGAGGCGCCTTCGGGGCTCCGGACCCGGGTGCTGCGGGAGATCGGCACCGCCGCCGTGCCGCTGGGCTTCCAGCCGTCGGCGCAGTTCGTCGGTCAGGTCGACTCCCGGGTCGGGGAGCTGGCCGGCAAGAACCTGATCGCCGCGCTGCGCGAGGCGCTGTCCAACGCCTTCCGGCACGCCGATGCGTCCCGGATCGAGATCGTGGTGGACGCGACGGTCACTTTGCCGGACGGCACCCCGGGCGTCCGGCTGACCGTCGCCGACGACGGGGTGGGCATCGCCCGGGGCGGTCGCCGCAGCGGGCTGAAGAACCTCGCCAAGCGCGCGGAGTCGCTGGGCGGCTCCAGCACCTACGGCCCGGGGCTGGGCGGCGCGGGGACGAGGGTGACGTGGGAGGCGCCGCTGTGAGGGGAGCGGGCGGTGGGCACGTCCCTACGCCGCTCCTTCGGGCTTCCGCGCCAGCACCGTGGCGATCGACCGGTGCGCGTCCTCGGCGGGCTCCTGTGCCAGGCGGCCGGTGACGACGAGCCCGGCCCGGCCCAGCAGCGCGGCGATCCGTTCCGCCGGGATCAGGTGGGACTCGTAGGACACCGGATGGTCGCCGTAGGCCCGCGCCGGACGCAGCCGCACGTTGTCGCCCACGTGGCCGGCCACCATCAGCCGGCCGCCGGGTGCGAGGGTGCGATGGAACTCGGCGAAGACGCGGGGCAGCACCTCCGGGGGCGTGTGGTGGGTGGAGTAGTAGGCCAGGATGCCGCCGAGCACATCGGCCCGGACGCCCAGCGCGGTCATGGAGCCCACGACGAAGTCGAGGCGCGGGTAGGCCCGTTGGGCGAGCCCGATCATCTTCGGGGAGAGATCGAGGCCGAATGCGGGTACTCCCAGGTCGGCCAGATGCGCGGTGACCTTGCCGGGACCGCATCCCAGATCCGCGACCGGCCCGCGGGCGGCTGCCCGCACATCGCCGGCGAAGGTCGCCAGTATCGCCCGGGACATCGGGTCCAACTCCGCGGCGCTCTTGACCCGTTCGGCATAGGAGGCCGCGACGGTGTCGTACGACTCGCGGACGGCGGCAAGGTAGGACGGCTCGCTCACCCCGGCGACCCTAGGGGAGTGCGCGGCCGCATGTTTCACGTGAAACAGGCTTCCTCGTCCGTGAGTTGACGTGTTTCACGTGAAACATGCGGGCCTACCGCGGTATCAACGCCCCTGAAGAATCCGCTCGATCACCACCGCCACACCGTCGTCGTTGTTGGATTCCGTACGGTGCCCGGTGGCCGCCAGCACGTCGGGGTGGGCATTGGCCATGGCGTACGCGGTGCCGGCCCAGGTGAGCATCTCGATGTCGTTCGGCATATCGCCGAAGGCGACGACCTCCTCCGGGGAGATTCCGCGCTCCGCGCAGCAGCGGGCGAGGGTGCCGGCCTTGCTGACGCCCAGGCCGCTGATCTCCAGGAGGGCGGTGGGGCTGGACCGGGTGAAGGACGCGAGGTGGCCGGCGGTCACCCGGGCCAGCGTGAGAAAGGCGTCGGGGTCGAGATCGGGGTGGTGCGCGAGCAGCTTGAGCACGGGCTGGTCGGGGGCGAGGGCGTCGCTGCCGGTGAGGGTGGCGCCCGCGGCGTCCGGGGCGGTCGGGGTGAAACCGGCCGCGTACGGGCCGTCGGTGCCGCCGGCGGACGGCTCGGGGGCCACCTGAGGGGCGAAGCCGTCGGCGAGCAGCTTCTCGGCCGGCGCGATCACCGCGGCCGGGTCGAGGAGGAAGGGCGGGTACTGCGGCTCGTAGTGGATGCCGCCGGTGCGCTCGACGGCGAAGCTGGTGCCGGGGGCCGCGCCGCGCAGGGCATGGACGACGTCGAGCGCCACCATGTGGTCGAGCGGGCTGACCTCGACGATGCGGTTGCCCCGGTGCAGATCGACGACGGCCGCGCCGTTCGCGCAGATCGCCAGGCCGTGGCCGTGCACATGGTCGCTGACCACACCCATCCAGCGGGCCGGGCGGCCGGTGACGAAGAACACCTCGATGCCCGCGTCCTCCGCGGCGGCGAGTGCGGCGATCGTCCGGTCGGAGACCGTCTTGTCGTCGTGCAGCAGCGTGCCGTCGAGGTCGGTGGCGATCAGCCGGGTGGGCCGGCGCGGCATGGCGGGGGCATCAGTCACGGGGCCATCTTCGCGTATCGGCACGTACAGACGTGCGGTGGGTGGCGCACATGAGCCCGGCGGGGAGACCGGCCCCGCGGGCTTTCCCGGCAGTGCCCGTACGCTCGGGGATATGCGACTGAGCACTGTGATCCTGCCCGTCCGCCGGTGGTCCGAAGGCGGTAAGGAGGTGTGGCGACGCGCCGAGGAGCTGGGTTTCCACGCCGCGTACACCTATGACCACCTCTCGTGGCGGAGCTTCCGCGACCAGGCGTGGTTCGGTGCTCTCCCGACGCTGACCGCGGCCGCCGCCGCGACCTCCCGGATGCGCCTGGGCACCCTCGTCACCTCGCCGAACTTCCGGCATCCGGTCACCCTCGCCAAGGAACTGATCTCGCTCGACGACATCAGTGACGGCCGCGTCACGCTGGGCATCGGCGCCGGCGGCAACGGCTTCGACGCCACGGCACTGGGCCAGGAGCCCTGGTCGCCGCGCGAACGGGCGGACCGCTTCGCCGAGTTCACCGCGCTGCTGGACCGGCTGCTGACCGAGGACGTCGTCTCCAGCGACGGCACCCACTACTCCGCGGACGAGGTGCGCAACATCCCCGGCTGTGTGCAGCGGCCGCGACTGCCGTTCGCGGTGGCGGCCACCGGCCCGCGCGGACTGAAGCTGGCCGCCCGCTACGGCCAGGCATGGGTGACGACCGGCGACCCCAAGGTGTCGAACGCGGGCGGGACGCCGGCCGAGTCGCGGGAGGCCGTCCGCCGGCAGACCGAGGGGCTGGCGAAGGCGTGCGCCGACCAGGGCCGGGACTACGACGAGCTCCAGAAGATCATGCTGACCGGATTCACCCCGGACCGGCCGCTGGACTCGCTGGACGCCTTTGTCGACTTCGCCGGCCGCCATGCCGAGCTGGGGATCGAGGAGCTGGTCATCCACTGGCCGATCGCGGACTCGGTCTTCGCGGCTGACCCGGCGGTCTTCGAGCGGATCGCCACCGAGGGGCTGGCGCAGCTCGGCGCATAGCGGTACAACCACCAGGTCAGGCCATGCGCCCGGTTTGCCCTGGTATCCCGGCCGGGGCTTTACCCGGTATATAGCCGTCAAGGGGGAGAATTGGGACAGCGGCGCAGTGTGCAGGCCCGGCGCGCGGGTGGAGACCGGCGCGCGACCGGGCCGTCGCACTGCGCGAGAAGCGGTGTGTTGCGGAGGAGCCATGGCACAGACCCGATTCGCCCCCGACCGCGGGCTGACCTCGCGCATGGTCATGACGATGTTCTTCATCGGACTGCTGTACGTCGTGGTCGTCGGTGCGCTGGTGGTGCTGCTCAAGGGCGCCTGGGTGGTGGTGCTGCTGATCTCGGGCGCGATGTTCGTCGCACAGTTCTGGTTCAGCGACCGGATCGCGGCCTTCAGTATGGGCGCGCGCGAGGTAACACCGGAGCAGGCACCCGAGCTGCACGGCGCCGTGGACCGGCTCTGCGCCCTGGCCGACATGCCCAAGCCGAGGGTCGCGATCGCCGAGTCGGATGTGCCGAACGCCTTCGCCACCGGCCGCAATCAGCAGAACTCCATGGTCTGTGCCACGACCGGGCTGCTCAGGCGGCTGGAGCCGGAGGAGCTGGAGGGCGTGCTGGCCCATGAGCTCTCGCATGTCGCCCACCGCGATGTCGCGGTGATGACCATCGCCTCGTTCCTCGGGGTGCTGGCCGGCATCATCACCCGCGCCGCCCTGTGGAGCGGCGTCGGACGCAACAACCGCGATCAGAACGCCGCCATCGCCGTCCTGATCGTCACCGCCGTCAGCGTCGTCGTCTACGCCATCAGCTTCCTGCTCACCAGGCTGCTCTCCCGCTACCGCGAGCTGTCCGCGGACCGGGCCGCCGCCCTGCTGACCGGGCGCCCCTCGGCGCTGGCCTCCGCGCTGACCAAGGTCACCGGACAGATCGCGCGGATCCCGACCGAGGACCTCCGCAAGGCGCAGCCCTTCAACGCGTTCTACTTCGCGCCGGCGTTCAACAAGGAGAGCTTCAACCAGCTGCTGTCCTCGCACCCCACGCTGGAACAGCGGCTCGATCAGCTGGGGCGGATAGCGGCACAGCTGGGGCGGCCCTGAACGGCGGCCTCCGGCGGCACGGCAGTGACCGACGCACGGCATGTTTCCCGTGAAACATGCCACCGCGTCATCGGAGCAAGGGATCAAGGAGCAAGCCGCGTATGGGACTTCTGGACGCCATCCTCGGCCGCAGCAAGCCGGTGCGGCCCGATCTGGACCAGCTCTTCGCGCTGCCGTCCGCCGCGGTCACCCTGCAGGCCGCGGCCGGCTTCACCCCCACCGGGCTGGGGTCGGTGTGCTTCGCAAGCGTCGAGGGCGGCGCGTTCGCGCGGATCCAGGAGGAGGCGCGTGCGCTCCTGGACGGCTCGGTGGAGTTCACGCAGGACGCGTACGGCTATTCATGGCTGCTGGTGCGGCACGCCCCGGAAGACGTCGCGGGCCTGGTCAACGACCTGCACGCGGTCAACACCTCCCTGGAGGAGGCGGGTTTCGGCCCGCAGCTGCTGTGCTCGCTGCTCGGGTTCCGCGATGAGCGCGAGCGGTCGCTGGCGCTCGTCTACCTCTACAAGCGCGGCACGTTCTACCCCTTCGCGCCGCGGCCCGGCGATGCCGAGAAGCGCGACAACCCGCTCGAACTCCAGGTGCGGGCGATGCTCGGGGACGATCTGACGATCGAGAAGGATCTTTCCCGGTGGTTCCCGGTCTGGGGAGCCCCCGGCCTCTGACCTGCTGCTTTCCCTTGCTTTCCCGGTGTACGGCCGATGCGGGTCAGCCGGGGAAGCGGAGGAACTCCGGCGGTACATGCGCGGTCAGCCAGACGCCGTTGGCGCTGCGGTGGAAGACATGGCCCGCCCGGTGCATCGCTCCCGCGTCCACCGTCAGCACCACCGGTTTGCCGCGCCGTGCGCCCACCCGGGTCGCGGTCTCGCGGTCCGGCGAGAGATGTACGGCATGCCGGGACATCGGCCGCAGCCCCTCCTCCCGGATGGCGGCGACACTACGGGCCACCGTGCCGTGGAAGAGGAAACCGGGCGGCACGGCCGGCGGCAGGCCGAGTTCGACGTGTACGGAGTGGCCCTGATTGGCGCGGATGCGGTCGTTCTCCACGGTGTAGCGCTGCTTGTCGTTGTCGGCGACCACGGACTCCAACTCGGCCCTGGAGAAAGCAAATCCGTGCCGCGCGGCGGCGTCGATCAGCTCGGTCACCGGCACCCATCCCTGAGCGTCCAGGGCGATGCCGATCCGTTCCGGTGCGTGGCGCAGATGCCTCGCCAGGTACTTCGAAATGCGCACGGAGCGCTGGTGGTTCATGCCTTCAGGATGCCGCGGCGCGGCGGCCGCGGCACCTGAACAATCGGGCGGACGCCCGGCGAGGCGGGGCCGGTGAGCCGCAGCGGAGGAGGCGGGTCCGCCACCGGGTGGTGCGAGGCACGGCGGGCGTCACGTGCCGTCGGGCTGCTCCGCGGCCGGTTGTTCGTCCTGCTCGGGCTCTTTCGCGCCGTGTCGCGCGCGCGCTAGTTCACTGGCTCTGCGGGCCTTGGCGCTGGTGACCTCGTCCGCGGCCCAGCGGGCCCAGTCCTCCATCGTCGCGGACAGCCGCAGACCGTACTCCAGCGCGATCCGCCCGTAGACGGAGACCATCTCCTCGTCCCACTCCGTGTGCTGGTCGATCTGTTCGTACTGGCCGTGGGCGCGCGCGGCGCCCTCGGCCAGCGTGAGGAGATACGACTGCGCTTCCAGGGGCGTGAGGATGCCGAGGAAGAACACCCGCAGCAGGCCGTCGTGGCGCGGCGGGCCGGAGGGCGCGACCTCGGTGAGCCAGTGGCGCAGCTCGGCCAGGCCGTCGTCGGTGATCGCGTATTCCTTGCGGCCGCGCGGGCCGTGGGCGGATACCTCGACCAGGCCGGCCTTGGTGAGCTTGTTGAGCTCGCCGTATACCTGGCTCTGGGTCGCCGGCCAGACGCTCGTGAGCGAGGCGTTGAACAGCTTCATCAGGTCGTAGCCGCTCGCCGGGGATTCGGAGAGCAGGCCCAGTACGGCATGTCGCAGGCTCATGACCCGCACATTACCTTCCACAACTGACATGTCAACGCTGGACTTTCCAACTTCGACATGTCACTGTTGGAATGTCGCTGGGGGCGGGAGCGCCTGAGACCGGGCGCAATGCCGCGGTCGCGGTCATCGGCCCGGCATGTCGTCAAGTCGCCGTCCGCCGTGATCGGACGCGAGTGAAGAGGGGGGATCATGAGCTATCTGCGGGGCTTCACTCCGTGGTTGGTCTTCGCGGCGGTGTCCGCGATCGGCTATCAGTGGGGAGCGCTTGCCGGTTTGGTCGTGGCCGTGGTGCTGCTGATAGCCGACCGCGCCGCGGGGCTCTCGCTGGAGTCCCGGCTGCTGGAGTACGGCACGATCGCGTTCAAAATCGCGGTTCTCGCCGTGTGGGCCTTCGCCCACCCTGGCAGTGGTTTCACGACGTACAGCAACTCGCTGTCGATGGGCTGGCTGGGGCTCATCGCCTGGGTGTCGATCGCCGTCCGGCGTCCTTTCACCATGGCGATCGCCCGTCGGATGGCCCCGCCCGAGGTCTGGCACACACCGCTGTTCCGGCGCGTCAATGTCGTCATCACCGCCGCTTGGGCGCTGTCCTTCACTCTGGTCGCGATCGCCCAGGCCGCCATGGCCGCCTACGGCATGGCCATCGTCTACTCGATCCTCATCCAGATCGTCGGATTCGTTCTTGCCATCCGTTTCACCGCCACATATCCGGAACGAGCCCGCGCCCGTTTCCTGCAGCAGGCCGGCGCCCGGCTCGACGTCCAGGGAGGTATGGCCGCATGACCACCACCCCGACCACCGCGGCAGCCGCGTCCTCGGCTCCGCCGCCGCACTTGGCCGGCAACTTCGCCCCGGTCACCGACGAACTGACCACTCACGACCTGCCGGTCACCGGCACCATCCCGCCGGAGCTCTCCGGTTGGTATCTGCGCAACGGCCCCAACCCCCAGGCCGCCGCCAGCGCGCACTGGTTCTTCGGCGACGGCATGGTCCACGGTGTGCGCCTTGCGGGCGGCCGGGCCGTCTCCTACCGCAATCGCTGGGTCCGCACCTCGACCTTCACCGACGGTGTCCGGATCGGGGGCGGGACGGGCCGCCGCGATCTGACCGCCGGCGTCGCCAACACCCATGTCGTCCGGCACGCCGGCCGCACACTGGCGCTGGTCGAGTCGTCCTTCCCCTATGAGATCGACTGCCGGCCCGGACATGAGCTGGAGACCGTCGGCCCCCATGACTTCCGCGGCCGGCTCACCACCGCCATGACGGCCCATCCCAAAATCTGTCCCACCACCGGAGAGCTGCACTTCTTCGGCTACGGCCGCTCCGAGCCGCCCTATCTGACCTATCACCGGGCCGATGCGGCAGGGGAGTTGGAGGTCAGCCGCCCCATCGACGTCCCCGCCGCGACGATGATGCACGACTTCCATCTGACGGCCCGCCATGTCATCTTCATGGACCTTCCGATGGTCCTGGACGGCACCCGCCCCGGCATGCCGTACCGCTGGGACCCGGAGTACGGGGCGCGGCTCGGGGTGCTGCGGCGCGACGATCCCCATGGCGAGGTCCGCTGGCTGGCCATCGACCCCTGCTATGTCTTCCACTCGCTGAACGCCCATGACGACGGCGACCAGCGGATTGTCCTCCATGTGTCGCGCTACGCCGCCCTCACTGGGCATGCGCCGCCCTGCCTGTGGCGCTGGACCATCGATCTCGCCTCCGGCACCGTACGGGAGGAGCAGATCGACGACCAGATAGGCGAGTTCCCGCGCATAGACGACCGGCTCGCGGGGCTCCCCGCCCGATTCGGCCATGTCACGGCTGCCGAGGCACCGGGCACCGGCCCGATACCCGGCGCCCTGCTCCGCTACGACCTGCGGACCGGCGCGGTGGCCCGCTATGACTTCGGCCCCGGGCGTACCCCGGGCGAGGCGGCGTTCGCCCCTGCCGACGACCGTCCGGGCGGGCCGGGCTGGCTGATCACCTACGTCCACGACGCGGCCACCGGCACCAGCGATCTCGTGATCCTCGACGCGGAGGACATCACCGCCGGCCCGGTCGCCACAGTGTCCCTGCCGCGGCGGGTGCCGTACGGGTTCCATGGCAACTGGCTGCCGGATCCGGTGATGTGACGCAACCCGAAGGGGTGGCCGGTCGGGGGCGTCCGGCTCGATCCTTGACAACTGGAGAGGGAAGCAAGCGGGACGAGCCCGGGGAAGGCCGGGCCACGGGGAGCCGCCCGGAGACGGTCGGGGGCGGGGTCAGCGCCCGGGGCCGTCCTCCTCACCGGTCCGGGGGCCGTGGTGCGCCGTCGCCAGGGCGTCCATGGCGCGGGCATGCACCTCGCGCTGTGCGGCGGCAGCGATGAAAGCGGCCGTGCCCTCCGGGCCCACCAGGTCGCGGACGGCCCGCACGGTCTCGACGGGCAGCAGCACGGCCTCCGAGCCGGTCGCGGGACGGGGGTCCGCGACGGGCCCGGGGACCGCTGCCCGCTCGGGGCGGCGCCCCGGTTCCGGGGCGACCAGGCGTCCCGCGGCGGCCCCCGGCGCCGGGGCTGACGCCGACACGGGGCCGGTCCGCGGCCCGGTTTCCGCATCGCTGTCAGGCTCCGGGTGTCCGGGCGCCAGTGCCTCGGTGAGGTGGTGACGGATGTACCGGGAGGCCAGCGTCCGCATGGCGCGGGCGAGTTCGGCGTCGATGGTCTGCTGGGCCAGCGGGCGGAGACGCCGGACCAGGGCCGTGGCCTCGGCCGTCTCGGCCTCGGTGGGCGGATGGTCCAGGAACGACCGGAAGACGTGCTCGGTGGTGAAGTCCAGAAAACGGGAGGCGATGTGCTCGACCTGGCCGCGCACCTCTCGCAGATGTCCGGAGATCGCCAGCAGGGGGACACCCGCCGCGTGCAGTTCGGCGGCGACCGCGAGTTCCTGCGGACTGGGTACCAGGAACGCGTCGTCCCGGCCGGGAACGCGTTCCAGGACGCCGAGTTCGACGGCCTCGGCCACCGCCTGCTCGTCGGAGTTGCCGCCGAAGGCGGCGTCCAGGTCGGCGCGGGTGATGCGGGTCGGCTTCTCGTCGGTCCACGGCCCGTCGATCTCGGCGACCAGGCCCAGGACGCCGCCCAGGTCACGCCCGGCGTCCCAGGCTTCGAGGAGTTCCTTGATGCTGGCGAGGGTGTACCCGCGGTCGAGCAGGTCGGCGATCTGGCGCAGCCTGGCAAGGTGGGCCTCGCCGTACACATTGGCGCGGCCGCGACGCTCGGGGCGGGGCAGCAGTCCCCGGTCCTGGTAGGCGCGGATGGTGCGGACCGTGGCGCCACTGAGGTGGGCCAGGTCCTCGATGCGGTACTCGGCCGTCGGTGGCTGCTCGGTCGTCACTGCGGTGCTCCTTACGGGACGGCCGCCTCGTCGCGGAGGCCGTGGTGCCGGTCAGCCATCGTGGGATAGCTGCCTACAAGGCGGTTGCCCACGGGGCCGTGGCGAGGGCCGGGCACGCCACGGACCGTGGCCGGACGCCGTTCGCCCTTCGGCATGGGCCGGGTGCGGCGGTGCCACGATACGGCTGCCTCGCGCGGCACCGGGGCGGGCGGCCGCCTCTCCGGGGGCGGGGGCGGGGGCGGGCCTCGATCGGCCCGGGCTCGGGCAGCAACCGGCTCACGGCTTCGAGCCAGCGACCTGGCTCAGGGCTTCGAGCCAGCGCCCGGCTCAGGGCTTTGGGCCGGCGACCTGGCTCGGGGCTTCGGGCGGGCTCTCGGCTCACGGCTTCGGGTAGCCACCGGGGCGGGCTTCGGGGAGCTACCGGCCCGTTACATGGCATCGGGCGGGCTGGCTCCCGGCATCGGACAGGTGCCCTCTCATGGCGTCCGGCAAGGGCCGGCCCGTGGCGTTGGACCGAGGTCGGCCACCGGGGACGGATATCGGACAGAGCCCGGCCCGCGGAGTCGGGCCGGCCACGGAGCGGCTCGTGGCTCGTTCTGCCGTCGCCCGCCGTCACTGGAGTGCGGCGCGCCCCACCGCGCCGGCCGCGGCTCGGGCGGCCGGGGAGGACGCGAGGTAGGTGAGGGCTGCGCGGAGCGAGCCTTCCTGGGAGGGGTGGTAGGAGCGCCGGACGTAGCGGGGGATGGCCGAGCCCAGTTCCCGCCAGGTGGGCAGCAGGCCCCTGCGGGCCGCGCGGTTGTGCTCGCGGAGCGAATAGCGGGAGGGGGTGGCCAGTTGGGGGTCGTGGCGTAGGAGATAGCCGGCGCCCCAGGACCAGAGGTAGAGCAGAACGGGGGCGGTCACGGCCATGGCCAGGACCCGGCGAGCGTAGCGGGCGGGTTCCTCGCCACCGGTGTGCTGGTACATGTCGAAGGCGACCGAGCGGTGTTCGACCTCCTCTGCGCCGTGCCAGCGGAGCAGGTCGAGCATCACCGGGTCCGGGTCGGCGCGGTCCAGGCCCTCGGCGCTCAGGACCCAGTTGCCGAGGACGGCGGTGAACTGCTCGATGGCGGCGATCAGGGCGAGCCGGAAACGCAGCCACTCCCGCTCGGGGACCGGGAAGCGGAAAGGCGGCCGCTCCCCCAGGAGGTATTCGAAGAGGAAGTCCACGTGCCGGGTGTAGGGGGTGGTGTCGAGGCCCTGGTGGGCCAGGTGGTCCAGGACATAGGCGTGCTGGACGCTGTGGGTGGCCTCCTGGCCCATGAAACCCTTGACTTCCTTGAGGAGTTGCTCGTCCCGGACCAGCGGGAGGGCCTCCTTGAAGACCTTGACGAACCACCGCTCGCCGGCGGGGAGCAGCAGGTGCAGCACATTGATCACATGGGTGGCGGTGGGTTCGTCCGGTATCCAGTGCAGCGGGGTCTCGCGCCAGTCGAAGGCGACCCGGCGGGGCGCGATGGGGTGGTGCTCCTGGGGGCGTGCGGTGCTCATCGGCGGCTCCTGACGTGCGTGGTTCTCCTGATCCGGGTGGGGCGGACGGCCGGGCCGGGCGTCGGGCCCGGCCGCTCACCGCGTGCGGGATGCGGGTGAGGGCGCGGCCCGGTCACACGGGCGGCTTGAGGCGGGCGAGGGCCCGCAGCGTCCGTGGGGCGAGGCGGGAGAGCAGATGGGCGCCGCGCGCCTCGGGGGTGACGGGGACGACCGCCTGGTTGCGGACCACCGCGCGCAGGATGGCGTCGGCGACCTTCTCCGGCGGGTAGTTGCGCATCCCGTACATCCGCGCGGCCTTGGCCTGCCGGCGCTTCTCCTCCTCCGCGGAGACGCCGGTGAAGCGGGCGGTGCCGGTGATGCCGGTGTTGACGAGGCCGGGGCAGATGGCGGTGACACCGATGCCCTGCCCGGCCAGCTCCGCGCGCAGACACTCGCTGAGCATGAGGACGGCCGCCTTGGAGGTGCTGTAGGCGGGCAGGATCCGGGACGGCTGGTAGGCGGCGGCCGAGGCGGTGTTGACGATGTGGCCGCCCTGGCCGCGGTCGGCCATCCGGCTGCCGAAGATCCGGCAGCCGTGGATGACACCCCACAGGTTGACGTCCAGGACCCTCTTCCAGTCCTCGGAAGTGGTGTCCATGAAGGCGCCGGACAGGCCGATGCCGGCGTTGTTGACCAGCACGTCCACGGTGCCGTACTCGGCATCGACCTTGTCGGCGAGCTTCTCCATGGCCGCCTCGTCCGAGACGTCGACGGCCTCGCCCCAGGCCGCCGGTGCACCGATCAGCCGGGCCATCTCGGCGGTGCGGGCCGCGCCCTCCGCGTCCCGGTCGACGGCGATGATCCGCGCGCCGGCCTCCGCGAACGCGAACGCGGTCGCCCGGCCGATCCCGCTGGCCGCACCGGTCACCAGCACCAGCTGGCCGCCGAAGCGGTCGGCATACGGGCCGGAGGCCACCATCTCCTTCGCCGGGTCGCCCTCCTCCTTGGCGGTGACGAACTCGCCGATCCAGGAGACGAGTTGGTCGGGGCGGGTGCGCGGCACCCAGTGCTTGGCCGGGAGTGTGCGGCGTACGAGTTGGGGCGCCCAGCGGTCGAGGTCGTCGTAGAGCCGCTGGGAGAGGAACGCGTCACCGGTGGGGGTGATGAGCTGGACCGGGCAGTGGGCGTAGGCGTCGGCGCGGGGGCGGCGCAGTCGGGCGCGGACGTTGTCGCGGTAGAGCCAGGCGCCGTGGGCCGCGTCGGTGGGCAGCGAGGCGGTGGGGTAGTCGCCGCCGGGCACCTTCTCCACGCGCCGGAGGATTCCCGGCCACCGCTTGCCGAGCGGACCCTTCCAGGCCAGTTCCGGCAGGGCGGGGGTGTGCAGCAGGTAGACGTACCAGGACTTGGCGCCCTGGTTGAGCAACTGGGCGGCCCGGCCGGGGGTGGGGCGCGCCAGCCGGTTCTTGATCCAGTGGCCGAAGTGGTCGAGGGACGGGCCGGAGAGGGAGGTGAAGGAGGCGATCCGGCCCTCCGTGCGCCGCACGGTGGCGAACTCCCATGCCTGGACCGAACCCCAGTCGTGGCCCACGAGGTGGACCGGCCGGTCGGGGCTGGCCGCGTCCGCGACGGCCAGGAAGTCGTCGGTCAGCTTCTCCAGGGTGAAGCCGCCGCGCAGCGGCCGGGGCGCGGTGGAGCGGCCGCAGCCCCGGACGTCGTAGAGCACCACGTGGAAGCGTTCGGCCAGGCCCCGGGCGACCTCGGACCAGACCTCCTTGCTGTCCGGGTAGCCGTGCACGAGCACCACCGTCGGGCGCTCCGGATCACCGAGTTCGGCGACGCACAGTTCGATCCCGCCGGTGCGCACCCAGCGCTCCCGGGCCTCCGGGAGCGAGGTCGCCGCCGGCCGCCCGGCGTCCGGTCCCTGTTGCCCGTTCCGTCCACGTCCGGTCCTCACGCGGCCTTCTCCTCCTGCCAGCGCCGCACATGCGGCAGATCGTCGTCGAGCCAAAAAGCGCTTTCCTGCGGGTCCTTGGAGTCCGTGACGACCAGGATCTCCTCGAACTTCGCCCCCGTGCCCCGGAAGCCGAGGTGGGGTTCGACCGCCCACAACCCGGGCTGCGGCGGGTGATCGGAGAAGCGGTACGGACTCCACAGCGGGGACCAGCCCTCCCGGTGGCCGTGCAGCGCGTCCGAGGCGAGGCCCTTGAGGGACTGGGTGCCGAAACCGAAGAGGGTGGGGGACCAGCGGCGCTGCCGCACCCGGTCGACCTTGTGCGCGATGACGCCGAAGGGATAGGCGCGGTGGCGGTTGGCGTACCCCTGCCGCACCATCAGCCGCTCGACGTCCTCGTAGATCTCGCGCAGCGGGCGGCGCTCGCGCACCTCGCGCAGGATCAGCTCGCGGTGGGCTTCGAGGTCGGCGAGGAGCCGGTCGTGCACGGGGTTGAGGCCCAGGCAGCCGGAGTAGCCGATGTCGGCGGTGTAGCCGTTGTGGACCGGGGCCATGTCGAGGATGAACGGCATGCCTGGTTCCAGCGCGCGGTTGGTGGGAAAGAACTGCAGCGGCACGCGGAAGCCGGCGAACGCGGTGCGGTCCCCGAACCACGCGAACGGCAGGTGGAACCAGTCCCGTACGCCGCGTTCGCGCAGCCATTCGCGCTGCATCCGCGCCGCCGCCCGCTCGGTGACCCCGGGCCTGAGCTGGGCGGCCACCGCCTCCGCGCAGGCGTACGCGAGCCGTTGGACCTCCCGGAATCCCTTGAGGTCCGCGGTGAGTTCTCCCGGTGCTGCCAGGGTCGCTGAGGTGACTGAGGCCATCGCCAACCGTCCGTCCGTGAGCGGTCCATCGCGGTACGTGCCCGTAACTTGCCACTGATGAATGTGACAATGGTCGGCGGCTGCGTCAAGGGGTGTGCGGGGGACGGGGCCCACGGCATGAGGCGGCCGGGCCTCCCGTGCCGCTGAAGCAGGAGAACCCCTAAGGGCATCTCGTACCGGAGGTCTACGCAAAGACCACCGCTGGGGTTGACGCCGGATGTGGCGGTCGCCACTACCGTCGAATACGTGACTGTGATCGTGACCGAAAGCCTGACCAAGCGGTACCCGAGGGTGACCGCCCTGGACCGGCTCTCCGTTGACATCACCCCCGGCGTGACGGGCCTGGTGGGTGCCAACGGCGCCGGAAAGTCGACCCTTATCAAGATCCTTCTCGGCCTGGCCCCGGCCACCGAGGGGACCGCCCACGTCCTCGGACTGGACGTGACCAAGGACGGCAGCGCCATCCGCGAGCGGGTGGGCTACATGCCCGAGCACGACTGCCTGCCGCCGGACGTCTCCGCCACCGAGTTCGTGGTGCACATGGCCCGGATGTCCGGGCTGCCGCCGACCGCCGCCCGGGAGCGCACCGCCGACACCCTGCGCCACGTCGGGCTCTACGAGGAGCGGTACCGCCCCATCGGCGGCTACTCCACGGGCATGAAGCAGCGGGTGAAGCTGGCCCAGGCGCTGGTGCACGACCCGCAGCTGGTGTTCCTGGACGAGCCCACCAACGGCCTCGACCCGGTCGGCCGGGACGAGATGCTCGGCCTGATCCGGCGCGTGCACACCGACTTCGGGATCTCGGTCCTGGTCACCTCGCACCTCCTGGGGGAGCTGGAGCGCACCTGCGACCACGTCGTCGTGATCGACGGCGGCAAGCTGCTGCGCTCCTCCTCCACCACGGAGTTCACCAAGGTCACCACCTCGCTGGCGGTGGAGGTCACGGACACCGACGTCCACCCGGACGGCACCGGGGCGCTGCGCGCCGCCCTGGTCGCGGCCGGCGCCGCGGTGACCGCCGGCGCGCCCGGCACCGAGGGGCTCGCCTCCTCCGGCCACGTCCTCATCGTCGAGGCGTCCGGGGACGAGACATACGACCTGGTCCGCGACACCGTCGCCGGGCTGGGGCTGGGCCTGGTGCGGATGGAGCAGCGGCGCCACCAGATAGCCGAGGTCTTCCGCGACGCGGACGCGCAGGCGGCGGCCGGGACACCGGCACCGCCCGGCAGCGCACCGGCGGAGCGGGACGCGACGGCGGGACAGGACACCGGTCGCCCCACCACCGTGGGCGGAGGGAACGCGGAATGAGCACGGAAACGACGCCGGGTGGCGCCTACATCCACAACATCGGCTACCGCCACTACGACGGCGCCCGGCTGGGCCGTGCCTACGCCCGGCGGTCGCTGTTCTCGCAGAGCCTGCGCGGCGCGTACGGCCTGGGGCGGTCGGCGAAGAGCAAGGTGCTGCCGATGCTGCTCTTCGGGGTGATGTGCCTGCCCGCGGGGATCATGGTCGCGGTGACGATGTTCACCAAGGCCGGCGCCCTCCCGGTCGGCTACAGCCGGTACCCCATCTACCTCCAGGCCGTCATCGGCCTGTATCTGGCGGCCCAGGCACCGCAGTCGGTCTCCCGCGACCTGCGGTTCAAGACCACCCCGCTGTATTTCTCCCGGCCGATCGAGCGGGCCGACTACGTCATGGCGAAGTTCGCCGCGATGGCGAGTGCGCTGTTCGTCCTGACCGCCGCTCCCCTGGTGGTCCTCTATGCCGGGGCGCTGCTGGGGAAGCTGGACTTCCTCGACCAGACCAAGGGGTTCGGGCAGGGGCTGGTCTGCGCCGCGCTGCTCTCGCTGCTGTTCGCCGGGATAGGGCTGCTCGTCTCGGCGCTCACCCCGCGCCGCGGCTTCGGGGTCGCCGCCGTGATCGCCGTGCTGACCATTCCGTACGGCGCGGTCAGCGCCATCCAGGGCATCGCCACCCTTCAGGGCAACGCATCCGCCGTCGGCTGGCTGGGCCTGTTCTCGCCCATCACCCTCGTCGACGGGGTGCAGTCCACGTTCCTGGGCGGCACCAGTTCCTTCCCCGACGGGCTGACGCCGTCCACCGGCGCCGGAATCGTCTACCTCCTCGTCTCCCTGCTCGTCATCGCCGGCTCCTACGGCCTGCTGATGCGCCGCTACCGGAAGGCCGGACTGTGACAACGATCCACATCGACCATGTCTCGCGCTGGTTCGGGAATGTCGTCGCCGTCAACGACATCACCATGACCATCGCCCCCGGCGTCACCGGCCTGCTCGGACCCAACGGCGCCGGAAAGTCCACCCTCATCAACATGATGGGCGGCTTCCTCGCTCCCTCCAACGGCACCGTCACCCTCGACGGCACGACGGTCTGGCGCAACGCGGCCAGCTACCGCCACATCGGCCTCGTCCCCGAGCGCGAGGCGATGTACGACTTCCTCACCGGCCGTGAATTCGTCCTCGCCAACGCCGAGTTGCACGGCCTCGGCCGGGCCGCGGCGGCCCGGGCGCTGGCCACGGTCGAGATGGAGCACGCCCAGGACCGCAAGATCTCCACCTACAGCAAGGGCATGCGGCAGCGGGTGAAGATGGCCTCCGCGCTGGTCCACGACCCGTCGGTGCTGCTGCTCGACGAGCCGTTCAACGGCATGGACCCACGGCAGCGGATGCAGCTGATGGAGCTGCTGCGGCGGATGGGAGACGAGGGCCGCACGGTCTTGTTCTCCTCGCACATCCTCGAAGAGGTCGAGCAACTGGCCTCGCACATCGAGGTGGTGGTGGCCGGCCGGCATGCCGCCTCCGGCGACTTCCGCAAGATCCGCCGGCTGATGACCGACCGCCCGCACCGCTACCTCGTCCGGTCCGACAACGACCGGGCACTGGCCGGGGCACTGATAGCCGACCCCTCGACGGCCGGTATCGAGGTGGACGTCGTCGAGGGCGCCCTGCGCATCCAGGCCGTCGACTTCGGCCGGTTCACCGAACTCCTGCCGCGGGTCGCCCGCGACCACGGCATCCGCCTGCTGACGGTCTCGCCCTCCGACGAGTCGCTGGAATCCGTCTTCTCGTACCTCGTAGCGGCCTGAGGCCAGAAAGGAGCCCTGAGGCAGTATGTCCACGACCTCTCCCGCGGCCCCGCCGGCGCCCGCCGCCGCGCCCAAGGCCGCACTCTTCCACCCGACCGTCGCCCGGCTCACCTACCGGTCGCTGCTCGGCCGGCGCCGTGCCCTGATCCTCTTCGCGCTGCCCGCCCTCCTGGTGGCGATCGCGGTGATCGTCCGGGCGCTGACCGGCGCCGACGACGCCACCGCCGGCGGCATCCTCGGCGGTTTCGCGCTGGGCACGATGGTTCCGCTGATCGGCGTGATCGCGGGGACGGGCGCGATCGGCCCGGAGATCGACGACGGCTCGGTGGTCTACCTCCTGGCCAAGCCGGTCCGCCGCTCGACGATCGTGTTCACCAAACTGCTGGTCGCGATCGGTGTGACTGCCGCGTTCTCGGCGATACCGGTCCTGGTGGCCGGATTCATCCTCAACGGCAACAGCCAGCAGATAGCCGTCGCCTACGCGGTGGCCGCGGCCGTCGCCTCGGTCGCGTACAGCGCCCTGTTCCTGCTGTTCGGCACCCTCAGCCGGCATGCCGTGGTCTTCGGCCTCGTCTACGCCCTGGTCTGGGAGGCGTTCGTGGGGAGCGTCGTCCCCGGGGCGCGGACCCTGAGCGTTCAGCAGTGGGCACTCGCGGTGGGGCAGAAGGTCGGTGCCGAGGGGGCGCTGAGCTCGGCGGTCCAACTGCCGCTCGCGGTCTGTCTGCTGGTGGCCGTCACCGGCGCGGCGACCTGGTACGCCGGGCGCCGGCTGAAGGCGCTGACGCTGGCCGGGGAGGAGTAGAGGGCACGACCGGGACGGCGCGACCGGCCGGACGGGCACCTCGACCGGCCGGAGGGTCGCGTCGACCGGCCGGGGCGGCGGGGCTATCCGCCGGTGTCGGCGGTGTCGGCGGAGCCGCCGGCGGCGGAGTTCTTCTGCGCGTCGTTGAACTCCTTCACGTTCCGCAGGTGCTGCCGGTAGTCGGCGGTGAAGCGGGTGTCGCCCGGTTTGACGGTGACGAAGTAGAGCCAGTCCCCCGCGGGGGGCGCGGCGGCCGCCTTCAGCGCATCGGGTCCCGGATTGTCGATCGGGGTCGGCGGCAGGCCCGCGAACGTGTAGGTGTTGTAGGGACTCTTGGTGCGGGTGTCGGCGTGGCTGGTGCGCAGCGTGCTGCGGCCGAGCGCGTAGTTGATCGTCGAGTCCATCTGGAGCGGCATGTTCCTGGCCAGCCGGTTGTCGATGACCCGGGCGACCTTGCCCATGTCGGCCGTCCGGTCCGCCTCGGCCTGCACGATGCTGGCGATCACCACGGTGCGGTAGGAGGTGATGCGGTCGGCGGTGAGCCGCTGGTTCGCGGTTTTGACCATGTACGTGAGCAGTGACGTCGGGGTGGTGTCCTTGCGCAGCGGGTACGTCGCCGGGAAGAGGAAGCCCTCCGGGTTGCCCTTCGCCTCGGCGGGCAGGTCGAGGCGCGCGGTTCTCGCGGCCTGCGCGGTGGTGCCCGCGGGCACGTTCAGGGCCTGGTCGGCGGCCGCGTAGATCTGGGAGGCCCGCTGCCCCTCCGGGACCGTGAGCCGGCCGTACTGCCGCTCCTGCAGCAGCCGCGGCACGAGCAGCACGGCGAGCGCGACGACGACACACACAACGGCGACGAGAATCAGCCAGCCGGCCCGGGAGAACCGCGGTCCGGGCCGGCGACGGGTGCGCTGAACATCGCTCATGGGGGCACGGTAGGCCAGCCGGCTGTGATGCGGGAGCGCGCCGCCGCACCGGATCGCGTACGCCGGCGGCGCCGGGCGCACCTCCGGCCGTCCGCCGCGCAGGCTTTCGGCCCGGCGCGGGCCGGCACACCACCCGGCGTGTTCCGCTGGACCGTTGGAGGGGCGATGGCGGGGCGGGACGGGCGGGTGGGACGAGCGCGGACGGGAAGCTGACGCCGGTCCCCCGCCCGCCGGCCTCGCGTCAGCCTCGCAGGCCATCGTCAGCCCCGCCCACCGCGTCGCGTCAGCCCTCGCCGGCCGTTATCCGCCCCGGCCGTCGTCAGCGCCCGGCCGTTGTCAGCCCCTGGCCGCCGTCAGCGTCCGGCGGTCGTCGCGCCCGGCCGCTGTCGCGATCATCAGCGTCCGGCTGTCGTCCCGATGCGGCGGTCGCGGCCGGCGCCCAGGGCCAGCACGGCGAGGCCGGCGCAGACGACGAGCAGCAGGACGAGCGGCACGGTCCAGCCGGCGGTGGCCTGGTGGACGGCGCCCAGGGCCAGCGGGCCGACGGCGGCGAGGAGGTAGCCGCCGGTCTGGGACATGCCGGAGAGCCGGGCCGCGGTGTGCGCGTCGCCGGACCGCAGCACCATCATCGTCAGGGCCAGCCCGAGAGCGCCGCCCTGGCCGACGCCGAGGACCGCCGCCCACAGCCAGGCACCCGCCACCGGCGCGACCAGCAGCCCGGTGACACCGCAGGCCATCAGGGCGGAGACCGCCACACCCAGCAGCCGCTGGCGGCGCATCCGGCCCGCCAGCGTCGGCACCACGAACGAACCGACCATCTGCACCAGCGTGCTGAAGGCGAAGACCAGCCCCGCCTCGCTCTTGCCCATGCCGTGGTCGGTGAAGATCGTCGGCATCCAGGCGATGATCACGTACGCGATCAGCGACTGCGAGCCCATGAAGAGCGTGACCTGCCAGGCGAGCGGGGAGCGGGTGAGCTTCGGGCCGTGCCCGGTGCCCTGGGCGGGCGTCGCCGCGGCCGCGCTGTGGTGGGTGCCCCGGCGGGCGATCACGGCCTGCGGGAACCAGACGAGGGCGGCGACGGCGGCGAGCAGCGACCAGGAGACGAGAGAGCCCTGCCAGCTGCCGAGTGCGTTTTCCAGGGGGACGGCGGAGGCGGCCGAGAGGGTCGTGCCCAGGATCATCGCGGTCGAGTAGAGCGCCGTCATGCCCGCCGCCCGCTCGGGGAAGTCCCGCTTGATCAGGCCCGGCATCAACACGTTGAGCAGGGCTATCGACGCGCCCACCACCGCGCAGCCGGCGAACAGTGCGGCGACCGGCGGCGCGATCCGCAGCACGATGCCGCCGCACAGTGCGACCAGCGCACCGCACAGCGCCGCCTCGGTGCCCCAACGGCGGGCCACCCGCGGGGCGATCAGCGAGCCCAGGCCCATGAAGACGAGCGGGATGGTGGTCACCAGGCTGCTGGCGGTGGCGGCCAGGTGGAAGTGGTGCGCCATCTCGTTGAGCAGCGGGGAGACCCCGGCGAGCGCCGCGCGCATGTTCACCGCGGCGAGGACGATGCCGGCGAGGAGGAGCGCGGGGTGGGCCCGCAACCGCCGCCGGGCGGCCGCCACCGGGGGCGCCGGGATCAGGTCTTCCTCGGCGTCGATGAGGTCGACCTGGGTGGTCGCGTCGGTCCCTGACATGCGTGCGTACCTGGCCAATCGTGGACTTCCTACGGAAGAAGACGGAAGAAGACGGAAGAAAGGAAAGAAAGGAGGGGAGGAGGAGAGGCCGGAGGCCGGGTGGGCGTCAGTCGCCGGCGAGGAGGGCCTCTACGGCTCGTTTGGGCCTCTCCAGGAGGGCGCGGGTGGCGCGTTCGGCGGCGTCCGGGTCGCCATGGGCGATCGCGTCCAGGACGGCGCGGTGGTCGCCGTGCACGATCTTCGGCATCGCCTGGTCGTCGAGGGCGGTGACCAGCGCTTCTCGTACGGAGCTGCTGAACCAGCCGTAGGTCGCCGTCAGCGCCGTGTTGTGTGCGGCCTCGACGACGGCCCGGTGGAAGGCGATGTCGTGGTCGGCGTAGAGCTCCAGGCTTCCGGAGTGCGGTCGGCCCTCGGAGTCCTCCAGTTCGGCCTGGGCGTCCAGGGCGGCCCGCATACGTTCCAGGTCGGCGGGGTCGTGGCGGAGTGCGGCCAGCCGGGCGGCCTCGGCTTCCAGAGCGATGCGCAGCTCCAGGACGTCCCGGATACCGGCGCGCTGGATGCCGCGCATGACCTCGGCCGGGTCCGCGGTGGAGACGACGAACGTGCCTTCGCCCTGGCGCGAGCGCAGCATCCCGGCGTGTACGAGGACGCGCACGGCTTCGCGGACGGTGTTGCGGCCGACCTGGAGCTGTTCGGCGAGGGCGTGTTCGGTGGGGATGCGGGTGCCGACCTGCCATTCGCCGTTGGCCAGTTGGGCGCGGAGGGTCTCGACGACGGTGTCGACGAGGGATTGCCGTCCTGCTGCCTTGAGTGCCATCGCCGCGCTTCCGTGCCCGTTTCTGTCGTTTCCGGGCGCTTGTTTGCCCGGTTGCCCAGTCATCCTACAATTGATTGTTGCACATGGCAGGTAAATGGATTCTTGGGGTTCGTGCGGTTCAACGCGGGCCCAGCGCCCAGGCCCCAGGGGCCCGGAGGCCCTCCCCGCCCCGAGCCCCCGAGCCCCCGAGGCTCGCGGCCCGATGCGCTCCGCCGGAAATCGTCAGCCTGTGGACAAAATCCGGGCGAAGGCGCGGCGGGTGCAAGATGCAGGTCGGAGATTGGCAGGAGTCGGGTTCGCCCGACCGGGCTGGGGAGGGCTGCGATGGCCGGCTTTTATCACGTGTGTTTCGTCGTGCCGGATATGGCGGCGGCGATACGGGACTTGGGCGCCGCGGCCGGGGTCGAGTTCAGTGCACCGCGGCGGGACCGGATCGGGGAGTGGGACTTCCGGATCGCCTTCACGCGGGGCGAGCCGCCCTACATAGAGCTGATCGAACCCGCGGGGACGGGAGGGCCGTGGGACGTGTCCGAGGGAGCGCGGTTCGACCACCTCGGGTTCTGGACGCGGTCCCTGGAGGACGGGGCCCGGCGGCTGGCGGCGGAGGGGTTCCCGGAGGAGTTCAGCGGGTGTCCGTACGGGCGGTCGTTCGCGTACCACCGGGTGGGCAGCATCGGCGCCCGGGTCGAGCTGGTGGACCTGGCCCGTCAGCCGGCCTTCCTGGCGGCATGGAATCCGGGCGGGGAGCCGATGCCCCCGGTGGAGGCGCCGTGAGCGAACGGGAACGCTTCCACCGGGGGCGGTATCGGGGCGGGGCGGCGGTAACGGGGCCAGAGGCGATAACAGGGCCGTCGACGTGCCGAGCTGGGCCGGCGGAGCCGAAACAGTCGACGGGCCGTCGACGGGCCGGGACCGGGGCCACCCCGCAGCCCACCCCGCAGCCAACCCGGCCAGGCCGACCCGGGGCCCGACCCAGCCCCTCATGAACGTCCCTTCAGAGCCCGATATCCCGCTCCTGGATGTCGGCCAGGGACTCCCGGCGGACCAGGAGGCGGGCGTGGCCCGAGGTGACCGCGACGACCGGGGGGCGGCCGACGAGGTTGTAGCCGGAGGCCATGGACAGGTGGTACGCGCCGGCCACCGGGACGGCGAGCAGGTCGCCGGGGCGGATGTCGCCGGGCAGGTGGACGTCGGAGGCGAGTATGTCGCCCGCCTCGCAGTGCCGGCCGACGACGGTGACCGGCTCGGTGGCCGCGGCCGAGCGGCGCCCGACCAGCCGGGGAGCGTAACGGACCCCGTAGAGAGCGGGCCGCGGGTTGTCGCTCATCCCGCCGTCGACCGCCACGAAGGTGTGCGTGCCGGTGCGCTTGACGGCGAGCACCCGGTAGAGGACGACGCCCGACGGGCCGGCGATGGCGCGGCCCGGCTCGACGGCCAGCCGCGGCACCGGGAGGCCGGCCGCCGCGCAGCCGCCGGCCAGTTCGGCGCGGATCTTGGTGGCGAGACCGGCGATGTCGAGGGCGGGCTCGCCCGGCCGGTAGGCGACGCCGTGGCCGCCGCCCAGGTCCAGTTCGGGGAGGGTGATGCCGTGCTGCTCGTGGACGCGGGCCAGCAGGCCGACCAGCCGCCGCACGGCCGACAGATAGGGCTTGACGGCGGTGATCTGGGAGCCCAAGTGGCAGTGCAGGCCGACGAGTTCGAGGCGCGGCTGACCCAGGACGCGGGTGATGGCGTGCTGGGCGGAGCCGTCGGCGAGGGACAGCCCGAACTTCTGGTCGTCGGTGCCGGTGCGGATCTTGGCGTGGCCGCCGGCGGCGATCCCCGGGACGACCCGGATCAGCACCTTCTGCCGGCTGCCGGGCGGGACCGCGGCGGCCAGCCGGGCGATCTCGGAGGTGCTGTCGATGACGATCCGGCCGACGCCGAGCCGGAGCGCGGCCCGCAGGTCGGCCGGGCTCTTGGCGTTGCCGTGCAGCACGATCCGCTCGGGCGGGAAGCCGGTGGTGACCGCGAGTTCCAGCTCGCCGGCGGAGCAGACGTCCAGGCCCAGCCCCTCGTCCGCGACCCAGTGGGCCATGGCGCGGCACAGGAACGCCTTGGCCGCGTAGTAGACGTCGGCGTCCGGGAAGGCACGGAGGTAGGCGCGGCAGCGGTTGCGCACCTCGTCCTCGTCCAGGATGTAGGCGGGGGTGCCGAAGCGGTCGGCCAGCTCGGTCAGCGGGACGCCGCCGAGGGCGAGGTCGTCCTCGGGGAGCGGCACGGTGGACGCGGGCCAGATGGTGAGCTGGCCGGGATCGGAGGCCGGCGCCAGGGCCGGGTCCGGGTCCGGCGCCAGGACAGGGGCCGGGGCCGGCGCCGCGGCCGGGCGGGAGTCCGTCGTCCTGGGCGCGGGCGCTGCCGCAGGCCGAGTGGCCCGGTCGGCCCGGTTGGCCTGGTCGGTCCGGTCTGCTCGGTCGGCTCGGCCGGTCCGGGGCAGGGTCGTGTGGCTCATGGTGGGGGCGCCCCTTCCTCTTCAGACGGCCCGGCGGAGGTGACTGCCGCTGCCGCGGGACATGCGGGGCATTCCCGGGGCGAGGCGTGGTTCCCGGAGGGCATCGCGGGCGATCCGCGGTTCACGGGGAACGTCGGGGGTGAGGCGTGGCTCTCGGGCCACCTCGCGCGTCGTGTTCCGGGTCACCTCACGCGCCACCTCCAGGGCGCTCCGCGGGTCGCGGGCGGCGCGGGCGGCGTCGGGGGTGAAGCGCGGGTCGACGGTCACGGTGGCCGCACCGAGGGGTTCGGCCAGGGAACGCAGCGCGGGCTCGGAGAGCCGCACCCAGGGCTGGCCGCCGCCGAGCACCTCGGCCAGTCGCTGCGGCGAGGTGAAACCGACGGCGGTGCGGCCGCCGAGCGGGGTGCGGAACAGGCGGGCGGTACAGCCCGCGGGCCCCGGCCGGACGGGAACGAAGAGCGGCCCGGCCGGGAAACGATCAGCAGGCTCGGGGTCTTCCGCGCGGAGATGGTGGGACACGGCGTTGCTCCTCGACGGGATGGCTGCCCCGGACCGGTTGGACTGCGCGTGCGCCGGGGCTCGGCACAGACGCTATGCCCGGTGCGGGGGGTGCCCCTCTGCTCCATTACGCGTCGTTGACGGTTCCCGGCCGGGACTTGACGCGATGCTGCCGCAGGTGGCCGGGATACGCCGCTGAGCGGCCGATTCCGGTCGCTCAGCGGTCCCGGGCGGTCAACCGACCGTGACCTCCGAGGGCCACGCCCCCGTGGGAGTTGCGGTCGCGCCCGACCTTGACACTGTGGAAACGGAGGCGTCTGGACGACGTCCGGACGACGTCTGAAGGCGTCTGGAAGGCGTCATGATCACCATCGGAGACTTCGCCCGGTACGGCCATGCCGCGGCCCGCATGCCGCGTCACCATGACGCCGTCGGACCGCTGCGGCCCGCGCGTACCGACCCCGTCACCGGCTACCGCTTCTGCGCGGCGGCCCAGCTCGGCCGGCGCATGTCAGGCGGCTCCCGCGGCCGAACAGCCCGCCGCCGAGGCCCGGTTGGCGCAGGCCGAGGCGAGGCCCCGGACGAGCGAGAGTGAGGGACGGATGTCCGCCGACGATGAGGTGCTCGACGACGATGTGGTGCTCGACGATGTGGTGCTCAAGAGCACGGAGCCGGTCCTGCTCGCCGAACTGCGCGGGATCGCCGCCGGTTACGGCCCCGAGGACATCGGCCCGGTCATGACACCGCTCTACGGGGAGCTGGTGCGCCGACTGGGGTTGGCGGGGGTGACGCCCACGGGGCCGGGGCAATGGGGTCTCCCCTGCTCCTTAAGAGCTTGGGGAACTATTACGAGGCGGCCCCGGAGGGCGCGGGCCTCGAAGGCGAGGGCACGGGGGACGCGGTGGTGGTGCACGCCGGGATGGTGGTCACCCGGGAGGAGCTGGCGAAGGCGGGGCGGAACACGGGCGACGGGGGAGGTTCCGCGCCCTCGGGGGCGTCGGCCGGGCAGAGCTTCGACGTCGTCACCCTGCCGGGCCTCGACCTCGCTGCGACCGTCGTCCACCGCGGCCCGATGAGCCGGATCCTGCCGACCGCGCAGCACCTCGCGCACTGGATGGACGCCAACGGCTACCGCTCGGCCGGGTACGCCCGCGAGCTGTATCTGGAGTGCCCGGACGACCAGGAGAAGTGGGTCACCGAGATTCAGGAACCGGTCGTCCGGGCCTGAGACCGCGGCCGGGGGACGGCGCCGGCAGCCGCGCCCGCCCCCGTCACCGCGTCCCTCCCCGCCACCGCGCCCGGCATCCGCTGCCCGGCCACGGCAGGCGAACTCCCGCCCGTGGCAGGCGAACTCCCGCCCACCAGGCACCGGTTCACCGTTTCGGCGAACTCCACCGCCGCCGGGCCGAGTGCCGCCCACTGCCGCACCGCCCAGCCGGTCGTCAGCGGCGGCAGCGCCGGGATCGGCACCAGCCGAAGGCCGGGGTGGCCGGTGGTGGCCCGGTGGCCGGGGAGGCGGGGGACGACGGCGGGGCCGACGCCGAGTTCGGCGAGGAGCAGCGCGGTGTCCCAGTCGGCGACGCTGGTGGTGCTGGGCCCGGGCACCGCGGGATCGGGTGCCGGGGCGCCGTCCCGGTGGCCGAGGTGTCCGTCGAGCCGCATACGGGACGTGGAGTTCTCCGGCAGCCGGACGAGGCGGAGGCCGGCCAGCTCGTCCGGCTCGACGCGGTCGCGGGCGGCTAGCGGGTCGTCGGCAGGGACCGCGAGCACCCACGGCAGGCCGATCACCGGGTGCTGTTCGATGCCCCGTACGGGCGGGCCGATGGTGATCCAGGCCAGTTCGGAGTCGCCGTCCGCGACCGCCTCGAAGCAGCGGCGGCTGGAACTCTCCGTGTGGAACTCCAGGTTGACGTGTGGATGGCGGTCCCGGAAGGAGACCACCGCGTCGGACATGAAGTGCCGGACGGTGGTGGCGCCGGTGGTGACCCGGACCGTCCCGCCGTCGCCGCGCCGCATGTCGGCCAGCCGGCGCAGCGCCAGATCCAGTCCGCCCAGGCCGTCGGCGGCGGCGCGGTGCAGGATGCGGCCGGCGGCGGTCGGTGCCACACCGCGCGGCCGGCGCTCCAACAGGCCGATTCCCGCCTCCCGTTCGAGGCGCCGGACGCGCTGGCTGACGGCGGACTGGGTGCAGCCGAGGTCGCGAGCGACGGCACTGAGGCTGCCCGCCTCGCAGACGGCCACGAAGGCGCGCAGATCGTCGAGTGTCACCGGGCCACGGTAGTCCGGGCCCGGCCGGTAACCCAAGGCAGAGCTAAGGAATTTGGAAGGAAACCCGAGGATTGACTTGGGGGTGCCGTCCCGGGACGATCGTCGCAGGGCCCAGGGCGGCAACCCGGAACCGTGGACGGCCGTACGGTTCCGGGTGCCGACCCGCCCGTACGGCCGTCCGATCGGCCAGAGTCGTACGGCCGGCCGCCCCCCCCGGAGCCGTACGGCCTCCGATCGGCCCGGCATCGGCGTCACGCCCCCGCCGGCGCCCCCGTCCGCACACGGCGGACCTCGGGCGCGCCGCTCGGCCGTTCGCCGTCCGTGCGCGGTGCGCGGCGGACCACCGCGAGGACCAGCAGGCCGGTGGCGACCGCCACCAAGCCGGAGATCAGCGTGATGTCCCGCAGCCCGGAGAGGTAGCCGGCGGCGAGCGCGGTCCGGCCGCCGGTGGCCCCGGCGTCCCGCAGTGCGGTGCCGAAGACCGTTCCGAGCACCGCGATGCCGAAGGCGAAGCCGAGCTGCCGGAAGGTGTTCACCGCGCCGCTGGCCATCCCGGCGCGCTGCGGCGGGGCCGCACCGAGCGCTGCCGACACCAGTACCGGCATCGCCGCGCCGACGCCGAGGCCGCCCACCGCCAGGCCGGGCACCAGCGCGGGCCAGCCCGCCCCGTCGCCGAGCAGTACGACATGCAGCAGATCACCCGCGCCGATCAGCAACACCCCGACGCCGAGCGGAAGTCGGGGTGCCAGCCGCTGGAGCGCCCGGCCGCCCAGTAGCCCGACCAGCAGCGACATCAGGGCCATCGGGGTCACCGCCAGGCCCGCCCCGATCGGGCTGAGGCCGAGCACGTCCTGCGCCCACAGGCCCACGAACGTCAGATACGGGAAGGCCGCCGCCTGCATCAGCAGGGCCGCGAGCATCAGCACCGCGAACGACGGGCGGCGCAGCAGCCGGAGGTCCAGCAGCGGGTGCGCGGTCCGCCGCTCGGCGACCACGAACACCAGCAGGGCCAGTGCGGCGAGCGCCAGCGCGGTCAGCGTCCCGTTCTCCGTCCAGCCGTGCTCGCCGCCGCGCATCAGTCCGTACGTCAGCGCGCCCGCGCAGACCGTGAAGGACGCGCCGCCCGGCCAGTCGATCCGTGCGCCGACGTGGCCGCGGGACTCGCCGAGGTGCCGCAGGGTCAGCCAGACGGCGACGGCGGTCAGCGGCAGGTTCACCAGGAAGATCGCGCGCCAGTCGGTCCACTCGGTGAGCACTCCGCCCAGCACCGGGCCGACGGCGGCCGCCGCGCCGCTGGTGCCGCCCCAGACACCGAACGCCACCCCGCGGTCCCGGCCCTGGTAGGCGGCCATCAGCAGCGGGGTGTTGGTGGCGAACATCGCCGCCGCGCCGACGCCCTGGACGATCCGGGCGGCCACCAGCAGCTGCGCGTCGGGGGCCAGCCCGCAGGCCAGCGAGGCGAGCGCGAAGAGCGCCAGCCCGCCGACGTAGAGGCGGCGCCGGCCATAGAGGTCGGCCGCGGAGCCGGCGACCATCAGGAGCGCGGCCAGCGCCAGCGCATAGCCGTCCATCACCCACTGCAGCGAGGTGAAGGAGGCGCCCAGGCCGTCGGCTATCCGGGGCAGCGCGGTGTTCACGATGGTCACGTCGACGAGCAGCATGAAGTTGCCGAGGGTGATGGCGACCAGGGGCCACCACTTCCCGCGGCCGGGTCTACGGCCGCCGCCGCTCCCGCCGGGAGCGTCCCCGGGTCCGTACCGCATGATCATTTCCTCCGTCGGATGGTGCGCTTGATCGGTGAGCTGTGGGGCGGGGTGCTCGGGTGGTGCACTCGGCCGCGGTGCCGGGCAGGGCGCCCGGCCGGGACCCACTCTCGGCGGGACGCCGCCCGATCCCCCAGCCATGGCGTTCCCGGCGGCGCAATCCGACACCGGTTAGCCTCCAACGGTGAAAACCGACGGAACCGCGGGCCGGCCCGCGCCCTTCGACGCACTCGACCGGCGGCTGATCCACGCCCTCCAGACCGACGGCCGGGCCCCCTTCAGCCGGATTGCCGCCGTCCTGGGCGTCTCCGACCAGACCGTCGCCCGGCGCTACACCCGGCACCGCGGCTCCGGCGGGCTGCGGGTGCTGGGCCTGGCCGAGCCGCGGGCGCTGGGCGAGGTGGAGTGGCTGGTGCGGGTGCAGTGCGCGCCGGACGCCGCGCTGACCGTCGCCGAGGCGATGGCCCGCCGCCCGGACACCTCCTGGGTGAACCTGATGTCCGGCGGCACCGAGATCACCGCGATCTGCCGGTCGGCGAGCAGCGAGCACAGCGACGCGCTGCTGCTCCAGAAGCTGCCGCGCACCCCGAGCGTGGTCGGGGTGGCCGCGCACTGCCTGCTGCACGAGTTCTACGGCGGCCCGCAGAGCATGATCAGCAAGTCCGGGGCGCTGACCGCCGAGGAGTCCGCCCGGCTGAGCCCGCCGGCGCCCCGGCAGCCCTCCGGGCCGGTGGAGCTCTCCGACGGTGACCGGCGGCTGTTCGAGGCGCTCGGCCGGGACGGCCGGGCCCCGCTCGCCGAACTCGCCGCGGCCACCGGCTGGTCGCCCACCACCGTCCGCCGCCGGCTGGAGACGCTGCGGGCGGACGGCGTCCTGTACTACGACGTCGACTACGACCTGCGGCTGTTCGGCTTCGGGGTGATGGTCGGGCTGTGGCTGTCGGTGGCTCCCGCCGAACTCGCCGCCACCGGCGAGGCGTTGGCGGCGCACCCGGAAGTCGCCTTCGCCGGTGCCACCACCGGACCGCACAACCTCTTCGCGTCGGTACTGTGCCGGGACACCGCCGCGCTCTACACCTACCTGACGACCCGGATCGCGGCGCTCCCTGGGGTACGGACCATGGAGAGCTCGCCCCGGATCCGGCAACTCAAGGGGCCTGGCCCGTATCTCGCGCTCGGCCCGACCGTCACGAGGAGCCGCCGATGAAGCCACCGCCACCCCGGGTCCTGGCGGACCGGGCGAGGAACTGGGTCTGGGACTGGGTGCGTTCCACACCCGGGACACACATCTGGCTGCTGATCATCGGCATCACCAGCCTCGTGATCGCCTCGGCCTCCGAGGGGCTGGAGCAGTTCCTGCTGCACCGCACCAGCAGCAACATCCACGAGCTGAACGAGCATCCGGTGCCCTCGCTGCTGATCAGCGGATTCTGGATCGAGCAGCCGGGGTCGTTCCTGCTCTACGTGGTGATGTTCGAGCTGGTGCACGCCAACGTCGAGCGGTGGATGGGCAGTTGGCGTTGGCTGCTGACGGTCGGCGCGGCGCATGTCGCGGCCACCCTGGCCAGTCAGGAGCTGGTGCTGCTGGCCATCGAGGGCCACCGGCTGCCGCGCTCGATGACCCATGTCGTGGACATCGGCGTCTCCTACGGCCTGGCCGCCGCGGCCGGCGTGCTGACCTACCGGCTGCGCCCGCCCTGGCGCTACGGCTATCTCGTCGGTCTACTGACGTTCTTCGGTGTGCCGCTGGCGACCGGGGCGACCTTCACGGACTTCGGCCACGCCATAGCGCTGGCGCTGGGTTTCGCGGCCTGGCCGCTGACCCCGGCGGGGCGCCTGGGGGCGGACGACGAGGACGAGCGGGACGACGGGACACGGGAGGACGGGAGGCCGGACGAGGACGGGACACCGGACGGCGACGCGACGGACGACAACGAGGCGGACGGTGACGCGTCAGGCGCGGGCGGCGGTGCGGACCGGCCGGGGCCGCCGCCCGGGAGGCATCAGGAGTAGAGCCGCTCCAGTACCACCGCGACGCCGTCGTCCTCGTTGGAGGTCGTGATCTCGTCGGCGACGGCCTTGAGGTCCTCGTGCGCGTTGGCCATCGCCACACCGTGCGCGGCCCAGCCGAACATCGGTAGGTCGTTGGGCATGTCGCCGAACGCCAGGGTCTCCTTGGCGGTGATGCCCAGCCGGCGGGCGGCCAGCGACAGCCCGGTGGCCTTGGTCAGGCCGAGCGGCAGCAGCTCGACGATCCGCGGCCCGGCGACCACCACGCCGACGAGGTCGCCGGCGACCTGGTGGGCGGCCCGGGCCAGCTCGTCGTCGTCCAGCGTCGGGTGCTGGAGGTAGACCTTGTTGAGCGGGGCGGACCACAGCTCGTCGGGGTCGTCGATCGGCAGGCTGGGCAGCGGGCCCTCCTGGACCTGGTAGCCCGGGCCGACCAGCACCTCGCCGGCCAGGCCGTCCCGGCTCGCCGCCAGGTGGAGCGGGCCGACCTCGGCCTCGATCTTGGACAGCGCGAGGCCGGCCAGCTGCCGGTCGAGCGTCACCGACGTCAGCAGCCGCCGCTCGCCGGCGTGGTAGACCTGCGCGCCCTGTCCGCACACCGCCAGGCCCTGGTAGTCCAGGGCGTCGAGGATGTGCCGGGTCCAGGGCACCGCGCGGCCGGTGACGACGATGTGCGCCGCGCCCGCCGCGGTGGCCGCGGCGAGCGCCCGGCGGGTGCGCGCGGAGACGGACTCGTCGTGGCGCAGCAGCGTGCCGTCGAGGTCCGTCGCGATGAGCTTGTACGGCAGCGGCGAACCCGCCGGGGCTGGGGAACTCACTTGGCGACGGGCTCCAGCACCTCACGGCCGCCCAGGTACGGGCGGAGCACCTCGGGGACGCGGACCGAGCCGTCCGGCAGCTGGTGGTTCTCCAGGATCGCCACGATGGTCCGCGGGACGGCGCAGAGCGTGCCGTTGAGCGTCGCCAGCGGGCGGACCTTCGGCTTGCCGTCGGTGGTCTCCCGCATCCGGACCGAGAGCCGGCGGGCCTGGAACTCGTTGCAGTTGGACGCCGAGGTCAGCTCGCGGTACTTGCCCTGGGTCGGGATCCACGCCTCGCAGTCGAACTTGCGGGAGGCGGAGGCGCCCAGATCGCCGGTGGCGACGTCGATCACCTGGAACGGCAGCTCCAGGCCCGTCAGCCACTGCTTCTCCCACTCCAGCAGTCGCCGGTGCTCGGCCTCGGCGTCCTCCGGCGCGACGTAGGAGAACATCTCCACCTTGTCGAACTGGTGGACCCGGAAGATGCCCCGGGTGTCCTTGCCGTAGGTGCCGGCCTCGCGGCGGTAGCACGGCGAGAAGCCGGCGTAGCGCAGCGGCAGCTGCTCGGCGTCGACGATCTCGTCCATGTGGTACGCGGCGAGCGGGACCTCGGAGGTGCCGACGAGGTAGTAGTCGTCGCGCTCGAGGTAGTAGACGTTCTCGGCGGCCTGGCCGAGGAAGCCGGTGCCCTCCATGGCGCGCGGGCGGACCAGGGTCGGGGTCAGCATCGGCGTGAAGCCGGCCTCGGTGGCCTGCGCGATGGCGGCGTTGACCAGCGCCAGCTCCAGCAGGGCGCCGACGCCGGTGAGGTAGTAGAAGCGCGAGCCGGAGACCTTGGCGCCGCGCTCGACGTCGATGGCGCCGAGCAGTTCGCCGATCTCCAGGTGGTCCTTGGGCGTGAAGCCCTCGGCGGCGAAGTCGCGGACGGTGCCGTGCGTCTCCAGGACGGTGAAGTCCTCCTCGCCGCCCACCGGGACGTCGGGGTGGACGATGTTGCCGAGCTTGCTCAGCAGCGCCTGGGTCTCTTCCTTGGCCTCGTCCTGCGCGGCGTCGGCGGCCTTGACCGCGGCGGCCAGCTCGCCGGCCTTCTTCAGCAGTTCGGCCTTCTCCTCGGCGCCGGCCTTGGGGATCAGCTTGCCGAGCGCCTTCTGCTCGGCGCGCAGCTCGTCGAAGCGGACGCCGGACGACCTGCGCCGCTCGTCGGCGGAGAGCAGTGCGTCGACGAGCGCGACGTCCTCTCCACGGGCGCGCTGGGAGGCGCGCACACGGTCGGGGTCCTCACGGAGCAGTCGAAGGTCAATCACCCCACCAGGCTACCGGGGGCGGCGGCCGGCACTCGACGTGATATTCGCAGCTACGGCCACATGCCCGATTTGCGGTTATTTATTCCGTTGCCGGGAATCAGGTTCGGTGATGCCGCGAGGCGGTCGCGGTGACGCATCGTAAGGCCCTGTCGAATTCTGGGACGGGGTGCGAAAGGGGGCATTCGCGGCGGGGGTTTCCGGGGGTTCGGTGGCGCGCCCTGGGGGTTGTCCACAGGGGGCAGGGGGTGGCGGATTCTTATCCACAGGCTGTGCGTGAGATCTGTGGAAGCCGGAATTGATCATTCTGCGTCCGAAATGCTCACCTATGGATTCTCGGCCCAAACCACGTTCACGCACTCTTTCGTGTGGGATTACCTCGCCCTAAAGGATTGATCGCGGGAATTGTGCTGACGCGGTCCGAGGTGATCCACTGTGGGGGGCTGCGGACGGGTGTGGGGTCGCTAGAGGGATATGTCGACTCTGTCCGGCTCGCATGTCGACTTACCCACAGGTCGAGAAGCGGGCCTGTGGATAACTTTGTGGACAGTCGGAGGGGTGGCCGGACGGCGCTCCGGACCGGCACCGCGGGCCCGGCCGAAGGCGCAGGTCACCGCCCGTGATCCGAACGGCAGGCGGCTGTCGGCGGGGCTCAGCCCCGGCCGTCCAGGCAGCGCGCCAGCCAGTCCGACGCCTCGGTGAACGCCGCGTCGGTCACCTGCGGCCGCACGCTCGCGGTCACCTCGTCCGCCCGCGGGTACGAGCCGAGGAACCGCACCTCGCGGCAGACCCGCTTGAGGCCCATCAGGACCTCGCCGACCCGGCGGTCGGTGACATGGCCCTCGCAGTCCACCGAGAAGCAGTAGCGGCCGATGCCCTCGCCCGTCGGCCGGGACTCGATCCGCATCATGTTGACCCCGCGGACCGCGTACTCCTGGAGCAGCTCCAGCAGCGCGCCCGGGTGGTCGGCGGCCAGCCACAGCACCACCGAGGTCTTGTCCGCACCGGTGGGCGCCGCGGGCCGGGCCGGGCGGCCGACCAGGACGAAGCGGGTGGTGGCGTTCTGTGCGTCGTGGATGTCGGTGACCAGCGGCTCCAGGCCGTAGGTGGCGGCCGCGAACTCGCCGGCGAACGCGCCGTCGTAGCGGCCCTCCTGGACCAGCCGCGCCCCGTCGGCGTTGGAGGCCGCCGACTCCCAGACGGCGTCCGGGAGTTGGGCCGAGAGCCACTTGCGGACCTGGGGCTGGGCGACCGGGTGGCCGGTCACCGTCTTCACGTCGGCCAGCGCCGTCCCCGGGCGCACCAGGAGCGCGAAGGAGATCGGCAGCAGCACCTCGCGGTAGATCATCAGCGGTTCGCCGGAGGCCAGTTCGTCGAGGGTGGTGGTCACCCCGCCCTCGACGGAGTTCTCGATCGGCACCAGCGCGGCCGCGGCCTCCCCGGCCCGTACGGCGTCCAGGGCGGCGGGCACCGAGACCATCGGGACCAGCTCGCGGGTCGCCGCCTCGGGGAGGGTGCGCAGCGCGGCCTCCGTGAACGTGCCCGCGGGACCGAGATAGGTATAGCGACTGACCGACATCCGTGGACTCCCTCACCTGCCTGCGGGAGCGCCCCGCCGTCTTCCGCCCTGCCCTTGTCACGATACCGAGCGGTCCGGCGGCGGGCGGACGCGTTCCGCGGAGTGGTCGCCTGCCGCCGGACCGTCAGCCCTCCAGCAGCGGCTGGGCCACGTAGTCGCCGGACGACGGGGCCGGCGGCACCGCGTACAGGCCGCTGGCCTCGTGGCGCAGGAACGGCGAGAGCGCGTCGCCGCGGTCCAGCTTCCGCTGGATCTGGGTGAAGGCGCGCAGAGGGTCGGCCTGCCAGCAGACGAAGAGCAGCCCGGCGTCCGGGGCGCCGTCCTCGCGGAAGCCGTCGTGGTAGGAGAACGGGCGGCGCAGCATCGCCGCGCCCTGGTTGGCCTCCGGGGCGGCGATCCGGGCGTGCGCGTTGACGGGGATCACCGGGAGGCCGTCGGGGCCGGTGGCGTCCAGCTTCATCGGGGTGGTCTCGGTGCCGCCGGTCAGCGGGGCGCCGTTGTTCTTGCGCCGGCCTATCACCCGCTCCTGCTCGGTCCGGGAGCGCTTCTCCCAGTCGTCCAGCAGCATCCGGATCCGGCGCACCACCGCGTAGGAGCCGCCGCGCATCCACTCCTGCTGGGTCTCCGCCCCGACGAAGATGCGGCGGTCGAAGTCCGGCTCGGACGGCTTGGGGTTGTTGGTGCCGTCGACCTGGCCCATGAGGTTGCGGGCGGTCATCGGGTGCGCGGTGGCGCCCGGGGTGCGGTTGAAGCCGTTCATCTGCCAGCGCAGCCGGGCGGTGTCCGCCGCCTCCTTCTGGAGCGTGCGCAGCGCGTGGAAGGCGACCAGCGCGTCGTCGGCGCCGATCTGGATCCACAGGTCGCCGTCGGAGCGCTTGGGGTCCAGGGCGTCGGCGGAGAAGTCCGGCAGCGGATCGAGCTGGACCGGGCGGCGGGCGGTCAGGCCGGTCCGGTCGAAGAAGCTGTGGCCGAGGCCGAAGGTGACGGTCAGCGAGGACGGTCCGGCGTCCAGCGCCACGCCGGTGTCGGCGTCCGGGGTGCGTCCGGCCATCAGCTCCTGGGCCGTCCGCGACCAGCGGCGCAGCAGGGCGGCGGCTTCCTTGCGGCCGGCGCCGGGCGCCAGGTCGAAGGCGACGAGGTGGCCGCTGGCCTGCAACGGCGTGGTGATGCCCGCCTGCTGCTTGGCGCCCGCCGTCCGGAACGCCACCTCGGTCGATCCGATCGTGGTCAGTGCCTCCGGGGCGTCGTCCTGCGCGGCCGCGGTGCCGAGGGCGCCGCCGGCGCCGCCGAGGACCAGCCCGGCGGCGCCGGCCGCGCCGACGGTCCCGAGGAGCCGGCGGCGGGAGAGTTCCAGGGGGGTGCCGTCCGCGGCGGGGAGCTTGTGCGGGGCCGCGGCCGTGGTGTCCAGCTGCTTGCTCATCAGTTGATTGTCACGTTCCTGGTCTCGGTCACCTGGTCGAAGTCGGAGGTCCGGACGAGCAGTGCGAGCTGCCACCGCCCGGGGACCGGGAGTTGGACGCCGCTCGCGGTCCAGTGGCCGGTCCCGCTGTGGCGCAGCGCGACCGGGAGCGGCCCCAGCTTCTTCGCGCCGAGCGTGAAGGAGACCTTCACCTCGGGGATGTCGCGGGCCTTGCCCGACGGGTCGGCGATCCGCAGCCGCAGTTCGTTGCCGCCGCCGCTGTGCCCCGGGTCGAGGTCGAGGCGGGCGGTGCCCTTGCCGCCCGGGCTGCCGGTGTCGAACGGGACGGTCAGCACCTGGGGCTGGTTGGCGTCGGTGGCCCGGCCGGCGGTGGTGGCCTTGACGGCCTCCTCGGTACGGGCCGGCTCGGTGGTGGTCAGCGCGGTGGTCACCGCGAGCAGCACCGCCGCGATACCGGCCTCGGTCAGGACGGACCGCCGCAGCCCCAGCCGCACTGGGTCGGCGTCCCGGACCCGCTTCTTGCGGGCGGTGGTCAACGCGGCCTGCTGACGGGCGAGTTGGGCGGCCCGGGCGGGGTCGGCGGGGGGTGCTGAGGTGGCGGGGGCGGTGGGGGCGGAACGGGGGGTGGGCTCGGCGCCGGAGGCGAGGGCGGCGGCGGGTTCCGTCTGCTGCCGCTCCGTACGCGCCGCCGTTTCGTCGGTGGCCGTGGTGGCCGTCAGCCGGCCCGTCCACCGGCGGGAGAGGCCCGCGACGGCCACCATGACCAGCACCAGCCCCACCTTGAGCAGCAGCAGCCGTCCGTACGTGGTGCCGGTCAGCGCGTGCCAGGAGCCGACCTGCCGCCAGGACTGGTACGTACCGGTGGCGACCAGGACCAGGACGGAGCCGAAGGCGATCCGGGAGAAGCGGCGGACGGCGGTCCGTTCGACCGCCGGGCCCCAGTACAGGGACACCAGCAGCGCCGCGAGCCCGCCGAGCCAGGCGGCGACCGCGAGCAGGTGCAGGACGTCGACGGGCATGGCGACGGCCGGCTGCAACCCGGTCGAGGCGTGCTCGGCGACCGCCCAGGTGGTGGCGAGCCCGGCGGCGACCAGCACCCCGCCGACGGCGAGCCCGAGCGTGAGGTCCCGGCGCCGCTTGACGGCGTCGGCGGACGCGGACGCCTCGGACGCCGTGGCGTCCGGTGCGTGCGCCCGGGCGTACGCACCGAAGAGCACCGCCACGAACAGCGCCGCCGCCGCGAGCAGCAGCAGTCGGCAGAGCAGCGCCGCGCCCGGCTTGGTCAGCAGCACCTGCTGGAGCCCGCCGAGGTCGAGGACGTCGGCGAGCTTCCCGGAGCCGGTGTACGGGGTGCGCAGCAGCAGCATCGCCAGCGTGGCGCCGGTCAGCAGCGCCCAGCCGCGGACCACCAGCCGCTGGACCGACCGCACCCGGGCGGCGGCCGGCCGGCTCGTCAGCACGAACGCCGCACCGCCCGCCAGCAGCACGAACCCGGCGTAGGCGAGGTAGCGGGCGCTCTCGTAGAGCGCGCCCACCAGGCCGCCGCCGGCCTGCTGCTGGGGGACGGCGGCGGTCGTCTTCGACGGCGCCCCGATGGAGAAGGTGAAGGCACCGGACACCGGGTGGCTGTCCGCCGAGACCGCCTGCCAGGCGACGGTGTACGTCCCGTCGGCGAGCCCCGGCGGCAGCCCCGCCGCGTACTTGACGACGGTGCCGCTGCACAGGTCGCGCAGCTTGCCGCGGTCCACCCGCTTGCCGTGCGGGTCCAGGACGCGCAGCGAGTCGTCGCCCATGGCCACGCCCTCGGAGAAGGTGAGCGCGACCTGTTCGGGCGCGTGCGCCACGACCGCGCCCGGCGCGGGATCGCTGCCGGTCAGTGCGGCGTGCGCACTCGCCGGGGCGATGCCCGCGGTCAGCGCGCCGAACAGTACGGCCAGGACGACCAGCAGCCGTCGCGGCCGGGTGCCGGTGAGGGCCATGGTGTGCGCTCCCCTTCCCGTTGGCATGAGGTGTCCGTTTCCTCCACTGGGCCCGCCGGGGCCCGTCACGTCATGGCGTCCGCGGTGGTGCGGCGGCCGTCACTTCCCCGGCCGGTAGTCGGCCGGCTTCACCGGGACGTCGACCTTCACGGGGTCGGCGGTGGCGAAGTGCAGTTCGACGGTGACCTTCTGGCCCGCGGTGGGCTTGTGGCTCAGGCCCATGAACATCAGGTGGTTGCCGCCGGCGCTGAGCTTGAGCTGGCCGTTGGCGGGCACCGGCAGGGAGTCGACCTGCTCCATCTTGTTGCCGGTGGTCTTGTGGAGGGAGATGTCCTTGGACAGGTCGCTGGTGACCGAGGTCAGCTTGTCGGCGGTGCCGCCGCTGTTCTTGACCACGAAGTAGGCGCCGGCCATGCCGTCGGTGATCGGCTGCGGCATGTAGGCGCCGCTGACCGAGAGCTGGGGCTTGCCGTCCCCGCCGCCGCAGCCCGCCAGGGTGAGGCCGGCGGCGAGGGCGAGCGCGGAGCCGAGGGCTATTCGGCGGCTTGCGGGGGTGAGGGTGGCGAGGGGGGCGCGGGGGGTGGTGCGGCGGTTCACGGGTTCTGTCCCTTGATGATCTTCGGAAGTGCGGAGGTGTAGTTGTCGGCGGTGGCTTCCTGCAGCCCCATCCAGTGGATCTTGTCGTCCTTGGGGGAGCTGAGCAGGACCTGGGCGCCGTGAGTGGAGACCACGTCGCCGTTCTTCTTCTTGACCGGCGCCTCGATGCCGATGTTGACGCTGCGGGCGGCCTGCTGGATCTTCTTGAACGGGCCGGTGAGCCCGATGAAGTCCTGGTTGATGCCGCCGAGCCACTTCTTGAGCTGGGCCGGGGTGTCGCGCTCGGGGTCGGAGGTCACGAAGACCACCCGCAGATCGCTGCGTTCGGCGGCCGGGAGCTGCTTCACCGCCACCGCGATGTTGGCCATCGTGGTCGGGCAGACGTCCGGGCAGTTGGTGTAGCCGAAGTAGATCAGGGTCGGGTGGCCCTTGGTCTTCTCCAGCAGGTCGTAGGACTTGCCGTCCGCGTCGGTCAGCGTGAGGTCCGGCTTCTCCATCGGGGTGTCGAGGGCGACGATCGGCTTGGCCGCCGTCCCACCGGAGACCACGGCGGCGGGCTGGTCGCCGCCGCCGCTGTCGCAGGCGGTCAGGGTGAGGCCGAGAGCGGCTGCCGCCCCCAGGGCGGACAGCAGCAGTTTCCTTCGGTGCATGGGTGTGTCCCGGTCTTTCCGTGGCGCGTGGCCGCTGGGTGTACGGGGTTCGGGGGGCTCGTCGGGACGCCCGTGGCGGGCGTCGGTCGGGAAGGTGTGAGCGGCGGTCGGGAAGGTCGTACCGGGGGTGCCGGACCGGCGCGTGGGGTGCGCCGGTCCGGCCGCCTCCGGGGACGGGGTCAGGCGCTGCGGCGCCGGCCGGCCAGTACGCCGAAGGCGACGCCGGCGATGCCGACGACGATCCCGGCCACGCCCAGCACCCGTGCGGTGGTGTCGCTGGTGGCCGGCGCGGCGGCCGCGGTGTCGCCCCGGGTGCCGTTCTTGCCGTCGTCGGACGCGCCGCCGGCGCCCTGGGCCTCGGCCGCGGTCAGCTTGAGCACCGGCGCCGGGTTCTCCGGCTCCGGGCCACCGGGCTTGGCCGGCTCGATCCAGCGCACGACCTGGTTGTCGGAGTACGTCTGGAGGGCCTTGAAGACCAGCTGGTCGGTGTTGCTGGGCAGCTGACCGACGGAGAGCGGGAACTGCTGGAACTGGCCGGGCTCGATGCCCTTGTCCTCCGCGGTCCAAGTGATCTTCGAGGGAGCCTCGTTGATCTTCTCGCCCTCCCTCTCCAGGGGCTTGGCGAGCTTGGACTTGGTCACGTCCACCTTCCAGCCGGGCACCGGCTGCGGCATGACGGAGGCGAGCGGGTGGTCGGTCGGCAGGGAGACCTCGACCTTCACCGTCGAGGCGTTGTCGCGCTCGTTGGGCACCTTGATGTCGACGGTGGCGAAGCCGCCCTTGGGGGCGGTGCCCGGCTGCACGGTGACGTGCGCGAAGGCCGGACCGGCCAGCAGCAGCACGCTGCCGGCCGCGATCCCGCCGACGACGGGGAGCCGGCGGACCAGCCGCCGCGTCGAGGACGCGGACGACGGCGAGGGCGACGACGAGGGCGACGGTGCGCCGACCGAAATCTCAGACATACCGGACTTCTTGTCCATGGTGAAACGCTCCACTGGAAGAAGAAAGGGAGAAGAGGAAGGGGAACGACTGCGGGGTGGGGTGGCGTTCTGGCCCTGGCCGGGCCCGCGCACGCTGCCGCCGCGCGCCGCCGTCCGTCCCGTTCTTCTCCGGGAGCGTGCTGCGCGTGGGGTCAGACCGCGGTGGCCAGGAGGCCGAGCCGGCCGGCGACCGGCGGGCCGCGCCGTACGACGCTGTGGTGCAGCGCCGGATCCCGGGGGCCGGGCCCGTCCCCGTGTGCCGAGGGGGCGCGCCGCCCCTCCTCCTGTGCCGCGCCGAGCGCCGTGAGCAGGACCCGCACCAGCGCGAGCGACCGGCGCACCGCGCCGACCAGCGCCCGCGCCGCGAGTTCGTGCGCCGCCGGGGCGGACAGCCGCACCAGCCGCCACAGGGCCGCCTCACCGCGCCGCAGCAGCCAGCCGAGGCCGACCGCGGCGAGCAGGTGCCCGAGCAGCATGGGCAGCGACGGCGCCAGGCAGTGCGCCATCATCGGGGCGCCGGCACCGCTCATGGGGTGCCCGCCGGCGCCGGCCAGCCCGGCGTTCCCCGCCAGGTCCGTCCCGCCGGGGCCGAGCAACTGCCGTGCGGTGCCGCCGTCGAGCCGGACGCCGTCCAGCCCGCACGTCATGTGCCGGGCCAGCGCGACCGCCGCCTGGTCCGAGAGGCCGGACGCCGGCGCGGAGAGCACCGGCATCGGGTGCTGGCCCATCGAGAACAGCGTGTGCAGCGCCAGTTGGCCGACCGCCAGACCGGCCGCGATACCGGGCAGCGAGCGCTCCCGGCCGGCCAGCGGGACCGCCACCGCGAACACCGCGACCGCGGCCAGCCCCAGCGTCCACAGCGGGACCGCGGCCCACGACGCGGCCATGTGCCCGGCCGCGGACAGCATGACGCAGGCCGCGGTGAACACCGCGGCCCGGAGCAGCCGCAGATCGGCGGCCGCCCGCGCTGTGGGGACGGAGGGGGCAGTCATGGCGGCCGCCATCATCCCACTGCCCCTCTTCGCCGCGTACGGCAGGGTTTCACCGGCTACGGCGCGGCCGGGTCACCGGGGCGCCCACCAGGGGCGTCCGGAGTCCCGGGGCGGGCGCGCGGAGGCGTGCACCCGGCACCTCGCCTACACCGGTGCGCTCACTTTTCGCATCCGCCGAATGAGCGGCATCACGTCCCGGAGATGCTTACCGACCTTGCGGCCCGGCAATACGTATCGGTATGTCGAGCCGTGGCCAGGAGGCAGGAGCGATGAGCATCTGGTGGACCCTCCATCTGCGGCGTGAGCCCGCGAGTGTGCCGCTCGCCCGGCGGTTGCTGCTGGGCGCGATGGAGACCGCCGGCGTCGACCCGGACATCTGTTACGACCTCTCGGTAGCCCTTTCCGAGGCGTGTGCCAACGCCGTCGAGCACGGCGGCGACGCCGCCGACGACGACTACCGCGTCACCGCCTACATCGACGGCGACACCTGCCGCATCGAGGTCACCGACGCCGGACCCGGTTTCCACAGCGCCCCACCCCATACCACCGCGGACCGCGCACTGCCGCAGGTCACCGTCCCAGCCCCCGCGCAGGCCCCCGGTTACGCCGAGGACGGCCGGGGGCTCTTTCTGATCGAGGCACTCACCGACCACGTCCAGTACCGCAACCGCACGGGCCGACGCGGCGCGGTGGTCAGCTTCGACAAGATCCTCAAGTGGCGCGAGGGCGCGCTGTTGAAGGCGTCCTGAGCTGTTCACCGGCGGGTGTTGAGCCGGGCGGCCTGGCGCGTCAGGTGGTCGCGCTCGGCGAGGTTGGGTGCCTTGTGGGCCGCCTCGGCGTAGAGCCGGGCCGCCGTCGCGAGGTCGCCGTCGCGTTCGTGGAGGTACGCCGCCACCGCGGCATAACGGGGCAGTGAGTCGTCCAGCGCCGCGAGCGCCGCCAGGCCGGCGCGCGGTCCGTCGGCCTCCCCGACGGCCACCGCGCGGTTGAGCCGGACGATGGGGCTGTCGGTCAGGCGCGTGAGCTCGTCGTACCACTCGACGATCTGGACCCAGTCGGTCTCCTCGGCGGTGGGTGCGTCGGCGTGCAGGGCGGCGATGGCGGCCTGGGCCTGGAACTCGCCCAGCCGGTCGCGGGCGAGGGCGGCCTGGAGGATCTCGACGCCCTCGGCGATCAGCCGCGTGTCCCAGCGGCCGCGGTCCTGCTCGGCGAGCGGCACCAGGCTGCCGTCCGGCGCGGTCCGGGCGGCGCGCCGGGCGTGGTGGAGCAGCATGAGGGCGAGCAGCCCGGCCACCTCGGGGTGGTCGACGGCGGCCGCGAGCTGCCGGGTGAGCCGGATGGCCTCGGCGGCGAGGTCGAGGTCGCCGGAGTAGCCCTCGTTGAAGACCAGGTAGAGGACGCGCAGCACGGTGGCGACGTCGCCGGGCCGGTCCAGACGTACGGCGGAGACGGTGCGCTTGGCCCGGCTGATGCGCTGCGCCATGGTCGACTCGGGTACGACATAGGCTTGCGCGATCTGACGGGTCGTCAGGCCACCGACGGCGCGCAGCGTGAGCGCGACCGCGGACGCCGGGGTCAGCGACGGGTGGGCGCACAGGAAGTAGAGCTGGAGCGTGTCGTCCACGGAGGGCGCCGGCCCGGGCGCCGGCTCCTCCTCGACGCGGTCCTCGCGCCGGCGGCGGGCCGCGTCCGCCCGGGTCGCGTCGAGGAACTTGCGCCAGGCCACGGTGACCAGCCAGCCCTTGGGGTCTCGCGGCTGTTGGGCCGGCCAGGCGCGGACCGCCTCGACCAGCGCGTCCTGCACGGCGTCCTCGGCCGCCGCGAAGTCGGCTCCGCGGCGGACGAGGAGGGCGAGCACGCTGGGCGTGAGGCTCCTGAGCAGGGCCTCGTCCATCGGTGAGGTCACTCCGTGATGGTGGGCGGGCAGGCCAGGAACGGGCGCACCTCCAGCCACTCGTGGATCGGCCGGCCGCCCGCGCCGGGGGCGGCCGACAGCTCCCCGGCCAGCTCGACGGCGCGCTCGTAGCTGTCGACGTCGATGATCATCCAGCCGGCGATGAGGTCCTTGGTCTCCGCGAACGGCCCGTCGGTGACCGGCGGACGACCCTCGCCGTCGTAGCGGACCCACGCGCCCTCGGGGGCGAGCGCCTGGCCGTCGACGAACTCGCCGGTCTTCTCCAGCCGGGCCGCGAAGTCGTTCATGTACTGGACGTGGGCCGAGATCTCCTCCGGCGTCCACTGGTCCATGGGCACGTCGTTGACCGGAGCCGGGGCGCCTCGGTAGTGCTTCAGCAGCAGGTACTTGGCCATGGGGTTCTCCTCGGTGCTGGTGCGAGCCATTGTGGTCGCGTGCACACCGAGGACGGAGCCGGCCACGCGTTCTCGACATCGCCGGCCGATTTTTTTGCCGAGCGCAGTTTTCGGCGGCGACGGGCCCGGCGTGGCACCGGGCCCGTCGCAGTGCCGGTCCGTCAGTGGTGGTGGCGGCCGAAGACGACCGCGACCGTCACGATCACCGCCAGCAGCAGCACGGCGAAGGCGATCTTCACGGGGCTGTAGGGGCGGTCGCCGGTGACCTCGCCGGTCTCGGCGTTGACCATCACCTGCCACTGCTTGCCGTTGTAGACGTAGGACGCGAACCACACCGGGAGCAGCAGGAGCTTGTACGTCACCTCCCGGTAGGAGGTGTCGACCGAGTGCACCCGCTGCCGGTCGCCGCCGATGTCCTTCCGGACGTCCTTGTCGATGACCTTGGCCATCTTCTGCCGGGCGTTCTCGAACCCGGCCTCCGGCTCCACCTCGTACCGCAGGGTCCGGAAGCCCGCCAGGTACGCCTCCTGGTAGGCCACCGCCTCCTTCAGCGGCCAGGGCTCCAGGGCCTCCAGCCGTTCCTGCGGGACGTGCCCGACGCCGGGGACGAGGACGTCGTCGAAGAAGCGGTTGACCGTGCCGCCGACCCGGTACCAGCGGACCTTGGTCTCCTTGTCGTCGCCGCTCCCGACGGTGTACTCCTCGCCGCGCTCGCCGCGGTAGGAGGACGTGGTCTGGGCGTCGTACGTCCAGTGCGGTACGTACGTCCCGTGCAGGGTCTCCGCCGTGTTCACCTTCTTGAGGCTGTTCGGCGCGAACCAGCGGGATTTGGCCCACTTGCCCAGGTTGTCGTGCACGGCGCGCTTGTCGACCCGGAAGGGCACCAGGCCCTCGGGCACGATCCGGTCGGCGGCGGCCGAGGCGACCATGGGCGTGGCGCAGAACTGGCAGCGGCCGGAGAGCGCGCTGGTCTCGTTGGTCGCGCCGCAGCCGGGGCACTTGAGCACCTGGCCGCCGGCCGCCATCGGCTTGGGCGCCAGGGACGCCAGCTCCTCCCAGGCGTGCTCCCGCACCTCACGGTTGACGGGCGCGATGGGCTGCTCGAAGCGGCAGTTCGGGCAGCGCAGGGAGTTCGTCCCCGGGGCGTACTCGGCGGTGGAACCGCAGCTCGGGCACGCGTAGGACTGCGGCTGCTCGGGCTGCTGCGGAGCCTGGCCGGGCTGCTGCTGGTACGGCTGCGGGGGCGGCTGCGGGGAGGACTGCTGCGGCGGCTGCGGTGCCTGTTGCGGGTACGGCTGCTGGGGAGCTTGCTGCGGGTACGGCTGCTGAGGTGCCTGTTGCGGATACGGCTGCTGGGGCGGCTGCTGCTGGTACGGCGGCTGCGGCTGCTGTGGATAGGGCTGCTGCTGCGGATACTGCTGGGGCTGCTGGTACGGCTGCTGGGGCTGGTAGGGCTGCTGCGGCTGATACGGCTGGTAGCTCACGGGGACACGGCCTCCTGGCGTGGGTCAGACCTGCGGCGGCAGCGGCGGCGGGGTGGCGTGGAAGTACGAGGCGAGCTCGGGCACGTTCTCCACCGGCTGCCACGCCGCCATTCCCTCGCGCCAGACGAGCATGCCGGGCCGGATCGCGCCCGACCCGATGTGCCCGGTGAACGTGGCGTGGTCGTACGGGCCCTGCTGCTGCCCGTTCACGGCCACATGCCACTGGTGCTGCTGCTGGCCGGGCAGCGGCGGCGGAGCGGCCGCGCCGCCGGGCGCCGGAGCGGCGGGCTGCTGCGGCTGCTGGGGCTGCTGGGGCGCGAACGCCTGGGCCATCTGCTGCCCGGCGGCCATGCCCAGCCCCAGGCCGATGCCCTCCCCGGCGCCGCCCGGGTTGTTCGCCGCGTCCCGGATCGCGTCCGCCGCCTGGAGGCGTGCGTAGTTGTCGACGTTCCCGAGGATGCCCATCCGGCTGCGGGCGTCGATGGCCTGCTCGACCTCGGGCGGCAGCGAGATGTTCTCGATGACGAACTTGGGGATGGACAGGCCGTGCGACGGCGCCAGCTCGTCGGTCAGCGCCTTGGCCAGCCGGTCGCCGAGCTCGGCCTGGCGCGCGGCGAGGTCGAGCATCGGGATGCCGGCGCCGGCCAGCAACGTGCCGAGCCGCCCCACGATCAGCTGCCGCAGGTACTCCTCGACCTCTTCGGTGCGGAACTGCGGGTCGGTGCCGGCGAGTTCGGTGATCAGCCGGGCCGGGTCCGTCACCCGCGTCGCGTAGCCGCCGAAGGCCCGCAGCCGCACCATGCCGAACTCCGGGTCCCGCACCGTGACCGGGTTCTGGGTGCCCCACTTCAGGTCCGTGAACTGCCGGGTGGTGACGAAGTAGACCTCCGCCTTGAACGGCGAGTGGAAGCCGTACTTCCAGCCCTGGAGCGTCGCCAGGATCGGCAGGTTGCCCGTCTGGAGCTCGTACATGCCCGGCGCGAAGACGTCCGCGATCCGGCCCTGGTTGACGAAGACGGCGGCCTGCGACTCGCGCACGATGAGCTTGGCGCCCATCTTGATCTCGTTCTCGTAGCGCGGGAAGCGCCAGACGAGCGTGTCCCGGCTGTCGTCCGTCCACTCGATGATGTCGATGAATTCGCCGCGTACGCGGTCCATGAAGCCCACGCCAGGTCCCCCCAGTTCGCTCCGGCCGCCCGGCCGGGCCGCTGCCGGCGGTGACGGGCACGGAAATCCGTCCGCTCAGATGTCCACGTCATAGTAGAAGCCGTACCTGGGGCCCGGGTGCGGTGGTGCGGACCTCGTCCGGACCCGCGGTCCTTGTTGCCGCCCGACGCATCGGATACGTTCCTGTATCGGTTGTTACGGACATGGACGCGACAAGGCGGTCGGCCGGGGCGGGTGCGGCCGCCGCGGAACCGTGGAGGAGCTCCCATGAACGAGCGCAGCGAGGTGGCCGGATGAGCGAGGACGCCGACGTCATCGTCGTAGGAGCCGGGCTGGCCGGACTGGTCGCCACCTACGAACTCACCCGCGCCGGGCGGCGGGTGCTCGTCGTCGACCAGGAGAGCGCGGCCAACCTCGGCGGCCAGGCGTTCTGGTCGCTGGGCGGGCTGTTCCTGGTGGACAGCCCCGAGCAGCGGCGGGCCGGCATCAAGGACTCGCCGGAACTCGCGCTGTCCGACTGGCTGGACTCGGCGGCCTTCGACCGGGACCGCGAGGACCACTGGCCCCGGCAGTGGGCGCAGGCGTACGTGGACTTCGCCGCGGGCGAGAAGCGCCGCTACCTGTACGGCCTCGGGCTGCGGCTGACCCCCACCGTCGGCTGGGCCGAGCGCGGCGCGGGCCTGGCGACCGGCCACGGCAACTCCGTGCCCCGTTTCCACCTCACCTGGGGCACCGGCCCCGAGGTCGTCCGGGTCTTCGCCGAGCCGGTGCGGGCCGCGGCCGAACGCGGGCTGGTGGTCTTCCGGCACCGGCACCGGGTCGACGAGCTGATCGTGGAGGACGGGGCCGCGGTCGGGGTGCGCGGCACCACGCTGGTGCCGTCGGACCGGCCGCGCGGGGTGGCGTCCGAGCGGACGGCGGAGGGCGAGTTCGCGTTCCGGGCGCAGGCGGTGGTGGTGACCTCCGGCGGTATCGGGGGCAACCACGAACTGGTCCGCAAGAACTGGCCGGTGGACCGGATCGGCCCGGTCCCCAAGTCGATGATCACCGGGGTGCCCGCCTACGTGGACGGGCGGATGCTGGAGATCACCGAACGGGCCGGCGGCTCCCTGGTCAACCGCGACCGGATGTGGCACTACACCGAGGGCATCAAGAACTGGGACCCGGTCTGGCCCGACCACGCCATCCGGATCATCCCCGGCCCGTCGTCGCTGTGGCTGGACGCCACCGGCCGCCGGCTGCCCGCGCCGCTCTTCCCCGGCCACGACACCCTCGGCACCCTGCGCCACATCGTCCGCACCGGCCACGACCACACCTGGTTCATCCTGACCCGCTCCATCGTGGAGAAGGAGTTCGCGCTCTCCGGTTCCGAGCAGAACCCGGACATCACGGGCAAGGACCTCAAGCTCGCGCTGGCGCGGGTGAAGAAGGGCGCGCCCGGTCCGGTCCAGGCGTTCCTGGACCGCGGCGAGGACTTCGTCGTCCGCCGCACCCTGCGCGAGCTGGTCGCCGGGATGAACGCCCTGGAGCCGTCGGCCCCGCTCGACCACGCGACGGTCGAGCGGGAGGTGCTGGCCCGGGACCGGGCGGTGGCGCACCCCTACTCCAAGGACCTCCAGCTGATGGCGGTGCGCAACGCGCGGCGGTACCTGCCCGACAAGCTGACGCGGGTCGCCCGGCCGCACCGGCTGCTCGACCCGGCGCACGGCCCGCTGATCGCGGTCCGGCTGCACCTGCTGACCCGTAAGACGCTGGGCGGACTGGAGACCACCCTGGACTCGCAGGTGGTCCGGCCGGACGGCACGCCCTTCGACGGGCTCTACGCCGCCGGCGAGGTCGCCGGGTTCGGCGGCGGCGGGGTGCACGGCTACAACGCGCTGGAGGGCACCTTCCTGGGCGGCTGCATCTTCTCCGGCCGCGCGGCCGGGCGGGCGCTGGCCCGGAGCCTGGCGTGAGCGGCCCGGCACCGGATGCCGGGAGCCCGTACGGCAGCGGCGGCACCGGCAGCGGGCGCGGCCGCACCGCGCTGGTGACCGGTGCCTCCTCCGGGATCGGCGCCGCGGTGGCCGCCGCGCTGGTCGCCCGCGGCTACCGCGTCCTGGGGACCAGCCGCGACCCCGCGGCGCTCGCCGCACCGCTGCCCGGCGTGCGCTACCTCCCGCTCGACCTGGCGGACGACGCGGCCATCGAGGACTGCGCCGCCGCCGCGGGCCCCGTCGACGTGCTGGTCAACAACGCCGGGGAGAGCCAGAGCGGCCCCTTCGAAGAGCTTCCGATGGCCGCGGTCCGCCGCCTCTTCCAGCTCAACGTCTTCGGCGCCGTCCGCCTCACCCAGCTCCTTCTGCCCGGCATGCGGGAGCGCGGCCACGGCCGGGTGGTGATGATCGGCTCCATACTGGCCAGCTTCCCGCTCGCCCACCGCTCGTCGTACGTCGCCGCCAAGGCCGCGCTCAAGGGCTTCGCGGACGCCGCCCGGCGGGAGGTCGCGCCCTACGGCGTGGCGCTCACCACCGTCGAACCGGGCTCCATCGCCACCGGCATCAGCGCCCGGCGCACCCACTACCTGGCCGACGGCTCGCCGTACGCCGACGCGTACCGGACGATGCTGGCCGCCCTGGACGCCAACGAGGCGCACGGCATCCCGCCGGAGAAGGTCGCCGCCACCGTCCTGAAGGCGATCGAGGCGCCCCGGCCGCGCCCGCACTACGCGGTCGGCAGCAACGCCCCCGCCGTCTTCCTGCTGCGGCGGCTGCTGCCCGGCACGGCGGTGGAGCGGATGGTGGCGCGCAAACACGGGCTGCGCTGAGCCGGTACCGACGGTCCGGCGGGCATCGGGCAACTCGGATCATCCCGAACGCCCGGGAAAATGGCGGAAATTCGCCCTTGAAGAAGTGGGGCTGCGCGGTCTCGCAGGAGGAGGACCTCCCCCGCGGCGTCCCCTTTCCGGCGAGACCCGCGCGGCACCAGGACTAACGCGAGGTTGCTCGCGTTAATCTGCTCCTGGACAATACTTGGCCAGAACCCGCACTGCAATCCGCGCTGCCATCCGTAAACGACCCCCGTAACGGAGCCGCCGTGACGACCGCGCACCAGGCCCCGGGCGAGACCCGACCCGGGGGACGTACGGCGCGTACCCGCCGCGCCGTGCTGACCGCCGTCTCCGAGGAACTGGCCGACGGCGGCTTCGCCGCACTGACCATGGAGCGGGTGGCCCAGCGCTCCGGGGTGCACCTCGCGACGCTCTACCGCCGCTGGCGCAGCGTCGACAAGCTCGTCTGCGAGCTGCTGACGGAGATGAGCAGCGACATCCCGCTGCCGGACACCGGCAGCCTGCCCGGCGATCTGCGGGCGCTCGCGGACGCCATAGAGCGCTTCTACGGCTCCGCCGGGCCCCGCCGCGTGCTGGAGGCGGTGGTCGCCGCCGCGGCCCGCGACCCCCAGGCGGCCACCGCGCTGCGGACCTTCTTCGACGAGCGGCTGACGCTGGCCGGGGCGATGGTGCGGCGCGCCGTCGCCCGCGGCGAGCTGCCCGCGGACACCGACCCCGAGGCCGTGGTGGCGGCGCTCGGCGCGCCCTTCTACCACCGCATCCTCATCACCCGCCGCCCCGTGGAGCCGGGCCTCGGCGCGTCCGCCGCCACCGCCGTGTGGGCCGCGGCCCGCGCCGGCGCGTACGCCCTCGGGGGCGGCGGCCGCTGTCACGGCGGCGCGGAACACGACGGCCCGGAACACGACGGCGCGCCGGGGCGGGCGGACTGAACCACCCGCCCCGGCGCGCCGTTTCGCGCGGGGGCTACTTGCCGAGCAGCTCCGCCATCCACGCCTCGACCTCGTCGGAGCGGCGCGGCAGGGCGGCCGACAGATTGCGGTTGCCGCTCTCCGTCACCACGATGTCGTCCTCGATCCGGACGCCGATGCCGCGGTACTCCTCGGGCACCGTCAGGTCGTCCGCCTGGAAGTACAGGCCGGGCTCGACGGTCAGCACCATGCCGGGCTCCAGCGTGCCGTTGACATAGCTCTCGGTACGGGCCGCGGCGCAGTCGTGGACGTCCAGGCCGAGCATGTGACCGGTGCCGTGCAGGGTCCAGCGGCGCTGCAGGCCCAGCTCCAGGACGCGCTCCACCGGGCCCTCGACCAGGCCCCACTCCACCAGCTTCGCCGCGAGCACCCGCTGGGACGCGTCGTGGAAGTCGCGGAACGAGGCGCCAGGCTTCACCGCCGCGATACCGGCCTCCTGGGCCTCGTAGACCGCGTCGTAGATCTTGCGCTGGAGGTCGTTGTAGCGGCCGTTGATCGGCAGGGTGCGGGTGACGTCCGCGGTGTAGAGGCTGGTGGTCTCCACGCCCGCGTCCAGCAGCAGCAGCTCGCCGGAGCGGACCGCGCCGTCGTTGCGGACCCAGTGCAGGGTGGTGGCGTGCGGACCGGCGGCGCAGATGGAGCCGTAGCCGACGTCGTTGCCCTCGACGCGGGCGCGCAGGAAGAACGTGCCCTCGATGTAGCGCTCGCTGGTCGCCTCGGCCTTGTCCAGGACCTTGACCACGTCGGCGAAGCCGCGCACCGTCGAGTCGACGGCCTTCTGCAGCTCGCCGACCTCGAAGTCGTCCTTCACCAGCCGGGCCTCGGAGAGGTACACCCGCAGCTCTTCGTCGCGCTCCGCGGTGACCTTGTCGTGCAGCGCCTCCTCGATGGCGGCGTCGTGACCCCGGACGACCCGGACCGGGCCGGTGGCCTCCTTGAGCAGGCCGGCCAGCTCGCGGACGTCCTTGCAGGCGATGCCGAGCAGCGCCGCGGACTCGTCGAGGCTGTTGCGGCGGCCGACCCACAGCTCGCCCATGCCGTTCAGCCAGAACTCGCCGTTCTCGCGGTTCGAGCGGGGCAGGCGGTAGAGCGTCTCGTCGTGGCCCTCGGCCCCGTCGGCGCGGGGCTCCAGGACGAGCACGCTGCCGTCGGTCTGGTCGCCGGTGAGGTGGACGTACTCGGTGGCGGCCCGGAAGGGGTACTCGGTGTCGTTGGAGCGGGTCTTCAGCACGCCCGCGGGGATCACCAGGCGCTCGCCGGGGAAGCGCGCGGAGAGCGCGGCGCGGCGGCGCGCGGCGTACGGCGCCTGCTCGGTCGGCTCCAGGCCGCGCAGCTCGGTGTCGGCCCAGCCGCTCTTCATGTTCTCGGCGAGCTCGTCCGAAACGCCCGGGTACAGGCCGTTCTTGCGCTGCTTGATCGGCTGCTCTTCCTCGTCCGGGGTCTCCGGAGTGAGCTCGTCGGTCACCGTGCCTCCTTTTAAGGCTTTTCTGACTGAACCGCATTCCATCGTAAGTGCGAGCGGGAAACGGTCCAGGGGCCGGAAGCCGTGACCTGTGCGGCATCCCCCGCCGCAGGGGGGGACGCCCTGCGCCCACCCCCTGCGACCTGCGACGATGCCGTCCGGAGCGGCCCTACTCCTCGAAGTACGCGGCGAGCAGGACCACGTCCTCCTCCGAGGCGGGGTCGTCCAGGCCCTGCGGCAGCATGGCCCGCACGATGTGGTCCACCACCGCCTCCGGGTCGCTCCGGCCGGCCCGGGGGACGCCCGCGGCCGCGGAGTGCAGACGGGCGAAGGCCCGGTCCATCGGCTCACCGGTGCGGTGCAGCAGCCCGTCGCTGTACAGGAGCACGGTCTCGCCGCGGGCCGGCTGGATCTCCACGCTGGGCGCCTCCCAGCAGGCCAGCATGCCCAGCGGCGCGGAGAGCGAGGTCTCCACGAACTCCGCCCGCAGGTCGCCGAGGATCAGCGGCGGGCAGTGGCCGGCCCCGGCCAGCACCATCTTGCGCGGCGCCGGGCCGCCGATCCCGGCCGGCACCGGCGGCGCGGGCGCCCCGGCCGCGCCCGGCGGCGGCTCGGTGAAGGCGAACAGCGCGGTGGCGCTGCGGGCCGGCTCGGTCAGCCGCATCAGCAGTTCGAGGTCGGAGAGGACCGCGACCGGGTCCTCGCCCTCCATGACGGCGTAGGCGCGCAGCGAGGCCCGCAGCCGTCCCATGGCGGCCACCGCGCTCGGACCGGAGCCGGTGACCGACCCGACCGCCAGGCCCAGCGCGCCGTCCGGCAGCGGCAGCGCGTCGTACCAGTCGCCGCCGCCGCGCGGCCCGGTGGCGTGCCGCACGGCGAGCCGGACGCCGGGGATCCGCGCCAGCCTGCGGGGCAGGAGTTCGTCGCGCAGCGTCCGGGCGTCGTGCCGGCTGCGGTGGAGTTCGAGGAGCCGGGCGAGGTGCTCGGCGGCGTGGGCGCGGTAGAGGCCGACGAGATGGCGCCGGCGGTCGCCGGGCTCGGCGGGCTCGTCGTAGAGCCAGACCGCGGCGCCGAGCCGGCCGACCGGGCCGGCGGTGAGCGGTACGGCATAACTGGCGGCGTAGCCGAGGCGGGCGGCGACCTCGCGCAGGCGGGGATCGAGGCCCTTCTCCCCGGGGATGTCCGGCTCGGCGATCTCGGTACGGGCCTCGGCGTCGTCGCCGGCGCCGGGCTCCGGCAGGCCGTCCAGTATCCGCGCGTACGACAGCGCGCTGCGCGGCACGGTCTCGATGTGGCCGATCTCGGCGCGGCCCAGGCCCAGGCCGACGGTGGTCTCCGGGCCGAGTCCGTCCTGCGGTGTCAGGGCGACCAGTCCGCGGCGGGCGCCGACGAGGAAGGCGCCGGCCCGCAGGAGTTCGCGGAGGGCGTCCTCCAAGGTGCGGGTGCGGGCGAGCTGTTCGGTGAGGTCGTGCAGGGTGCTGAGATCGGAGATCCAGCCGGCCAGCCGGTCCTGGACGGCGGCGATCCGGTCCACGGGGGAGAGGTCGGCGGCGTGCGGTGCGGTGGGGTCGGAGCCGTCCTCGGGAGCGTCGGCGGCGCCGGACGGGTCGTCAGTGGAGGTGCCGGAGGCGGGGTCGCCGGACGCGGGCGTCCCGTGAGGGTCGGTAGTGTGCGCGGGAGAGGGAAGAGCTGGTCCGATTCCAGCCACTTTCGGTACGTGGGGGGCGCTCATGGCCGGCGACCCACGTCGCGCCCGGCAAATTCCCAGGTCAGGCCGCGATGTGGCAGGGAGTGCGGCTTTTTGTTGAGTGATGTTGTGCGGTACGGCTGTCCGCTCAATTTCCTCAATAGCATCGCAAACCCCCATGTCATGCTGCTCCGCTATCAATGCCTCCACATGTACACGCACCAGCGATGTGATGTCCAGCACTGTCCCTTTGGGGTTTGTGGTGTCAGCGAGGTCTGTAGATTGGCCTGAAAAGAGCCCCCCGAGCGTCAATTTGAGGTCTCCTGGCGGCGATCAGCAGCGCGTCATATCCACCGTGGCGGGTACGTACTCGGATAGGTGCGGGGGCAGTTGGGGCCGCACCGGAACTCTCCGGCCGGCACCGGCGTCCTATACGGCGACCACCGCGACGCACTCCCCAGTGGCGGGATGGCACCACCGGAAGCGCAAGCGCCATGCGCGCGCCACCCTCCGCCACGTTCCACGCCCGGTGTACGGCGTGATGCGCTGCCTCGTACACGCAGTGACCAGAGCGCCGTGTGTGGTGATCGAGCGCGAACGGCCTCCGGGTTGCACGACCGGGCCGGCCGGCCACAACCGCACGACCGGGCAGCAGCACCACCCCGTACCGGCCCGGAGCAGCACCACCGCAGGTGCGAACGACATGCACCGACAGTTCATCGGCATGCAGTGCGAAGTACGCGAAGGACCAGCCCTCGGCGTAACGGAAAGGAACGAGCGCTCATGCGCGAGATCCTCGGAAGGCGACGCAAGCCCCTGTTCCGGCGCAGCGGGAGGTCGGCGCTGCTCGGTGCGGCGCTCCACTGCGCCACCGAGTGGCAGTGGCCGGTCCTCCCGGGCGTCGGACTGCGGCCCGCCGGCCGGCAGCAGGCCGCCGGGCGACTCGGCCTCGGCGAGCGGGTGCCCCGCCGCTGCAACTGCCCCGACCCGGACTGCGTGGTTCCGGGCGCGCACCCCTTCGACCCCGGGCTGCTGGCGGCGACCACCGACGCCCGGATGGTGCGCTGGTGGTGGAGCAACCGCCCGGACGCCCCGGTCGTCCTGGCGACCGGCGGCCGGGCGCCGTGCGCGGTGAGCCTGCCGGCCGTCGCCGGGGCCCGCGCGCTGGCCGCGCTGGACCACTTCGGCGTCCGCACCGGCCCCGTGGTGGCCACCCCCACCCGCTGGTCGCTGCTCGTATCGCCGTACGGCCTACCGGAGTTGGGGGAGCTGCTCAGCTCGCGGGAGTGGGTGCCCAGCTCGCTGCGGTTCCACGGCGAGGGCGGCTACCTCGTGCTGCCGCCGTCCCCGACCGGCGCCGGCAAGGTCCGCTGGGAGCGCCCGCCGGCTTCCAGCCGTGCCGTGCCCTGGCTGCCCAAGGTGGCCACGATCGTCGACGCGCTGGTGACGGCGAGCGCCGGCAGCCCCGACGGCGGCAGCCGGCTCGCGTACTGAGCCGCCGCCCCGCGGAGGTTCCACGGGTGGCCGGAAAACGCACCTCTCCGGTTCACCCGTAAGGGTGCGAGCTGCCCCGTTCCTACGGGAATCGCGTGTACGGGCACCGGGTGCCACCCGTGCCGCCCGATAGGTTCGACATATCGCCCGCCATGCCGCGGACGGTACATCCTTCGCATTTCTCAGCTCCCCCGCATACCTCGTCACTCGCAAGTGGGTCCCATGCAGCGTGCGCGGATTCTCCGCCTGACCGGGCTCGCCGGCACCGCCGTGCTCGCCCTCGCCGTCCCCCTGGCCGCCGCGACGGCGGGTCCGGCGGACTCCCTCCTGCCGCCCGGCGCCCCGGAACCCACCGGCTCCCCGGGCGCCCGCGCGGCCGCCGGCCCGCTCACCGACCTCGGCCTCCCGCTCCTCCCCGGCCCCGCCCGCACCACCCACTGCGGCCCCGAACTCACCGCCCGGGAACGGATCACGGCCCAGACCTGCGTCCTCACCGAGGGCGGCCGCACCTGGGCGCGCACCTTCTTCCGGAACTCCTCGGGTGACCCGCTGCGCGCCGCGTTGACGCTGCTGCGCCCGGACGGCCGGAGCGTCCAGGCGGACTGCGTCGTACCGGCGGGCGGGGCGCCGGGGGTGTGCGAGACGCCGGGCGGCCCGACGCTGCGCGGGGCGCGGCTGCCGTACGGCGCGGTGGCGGAGTTCTCGGATGCGGCGGGGGAGCGGCTGCTGCTGCGCTCCAGCGGCAACTGGGCGCCGGACGGCGGGAGTTCGGGGCACTGAGGGCCGGGCCGCGACGGGGCGGGCGGGCCGGTGCCGGCGGCGGCATCCGGACATGGAAGCGCCCGGTCGCTGGCGACGGGGGATGCACCAGCGACCGGGCTTTTAGAACCGTAACAAGAGATCGGCGGTTCGCAAATTCGATCGTGGAATTCCGGACGCGGATTCAGCGTTGCGTACGCGGAGTTGCGCCGGACTCTGTGACGGGCGTCACGTCCAAGATCGACTCGGTCCGGCGGGTCAGCTCAGGGTCACCTGACGGTTGGTGAGACCGCCGCGGGCCCGGCGCTCCTCGGCGGTCAGCGGGGTGTCCGTGGCGAGCGCCTTGGCCAGCCGCTCCTGGAAGGCGGCGGCCGGGCCGGCGACCTCGTCGGCGCCCATCGAGGACGGCAGGTCCCACACCGGGACGACCAGGCCGTGCGCCCGGAAGGAGCCCACCAGCCGGGTCCCTTCGCCCAGCGAGGAGGTGCCGGCGGCGTGCAGCCGGGCGAGCGCGTCGAGCAGCTGCTCCTCGGGGAGCGCGGTGACCCAGCGCAGGTGGTTCTTCTCCGGGGCCTCGCACCAGTACGCGCCCTCCAGGCCGGGAATCCGGGCGGTCGGGATGGCCGCGGCGTTGGCCCGCTCCAGGGAGGCGGCGACCTCGGCGGTGGCGTTCTCGGCGTTCTCCACCCAGAACTCGAAGCCGGTGTGGACGGTCGGCTCAAAAGGTGCGTCCGGATCCAGCAGGTCCTGCAGCCGCGGGCCGTCGAGGGGGGCCCGGCCGGCCGCGACCGGGTGGCCGGGCTCGGTGGCCAGCGCCCGCTGGAGGGTGTCGGCGAGGTCCCGGCTGATGTCGCCGGAGGGGGTGTCGTTCTGCAGGCCGAGCAGCACCGCGCCGTTGTCGCGGCGCAGCGCGGGCCAGGCCATCGGGAGCACGGTCGCCAGCGTCACCGACGGGACGCCCTCGGGCAGGCCGCCCTTGAGCGTCAGCGGCGCGGTGGCGGCGGGCACCAGCTCGCGCAGCGCCACCCAGTCGCACTCGCCGGACAGCCCCTCGAAGGGGCGCCGCACCAGCTCGGTGACGGCGTGCGCCGCCTGCCGGCCGTGGCACGCCTTGTAGCGGCGGCCGGAACCGCACGGGCAGGGCTCGCGGGCGCCGACCACCGGGTAGGAACCCTCGGTGGCTGCGCCACGGGCGCCGTCCTTGATCTGTACTGCTGCGGCCCGGGGCTGGGGACGGCGCTTCTTGGCCATGGCGACGGTGTCTCCTGGTGGTTCCTGGTCGTACGGACGCGTTCCGGCGCGAGCCTAGAGGAGACCTGCGCCCGGGGCCCCACCAACAGCGCCGTAAGCGCCGTGAGTACGCCGGGGTGGGCGCTCCGGGCAGGCGCGTCGCGGGCGCCGGGTGCTGCCTGCTACGGCAGTTCGTCGAGCTCGGCGAAGGTCAGGCCCGCCGGGCCGCGGCCGTTCCGGTGCGGGCGGACCGGGCCGCCGGTGCGGGTCTTCCGCAGGGAGAGCGGGAGCCCGGTCAGCTCGGGCGTGCGGTCGGTCGCCAACTCGGATGTGAGGTCGGACGACAGCTCCGTCGTCAGACCGGCCGCCAGGTCGGCGGTCAGATCCACGCGCGTAGCGAAAGCGCCTTGAAGGGAGAGTGCGGCCCAGACCGTCACCTCGCCGAGGGCGCTGTCGCGGACGCCCCAGTCCTTGGCGAGCGAGCGGATGATGGCCAGCCCGCGGCCGCCGCGGGCGGTGATGGACGGGGTGGCCGGAATCGGGCGGGTCGGACCGCCGCCGTCGGTGACCGCGATGGTCAGCCGCCCCTGGCCGTCGATGCGCCAGGAGGCGCGGACGGAGCCGACGGGGTCGTCCGACGTGCCGTCGGGATCCGGTGTGCGGTCCTCGTGTACCGGACGCGCATGGCGACACGCGTTGCTCAGTAGTTCCGAAAGGACCAGGATCGCGTCGTCGACGACTGTGTCCTGAACTCCCCTTGCCGACAGCTCTTCTCGCATGCGTCGCCTGGCCATGCCCACACCCGCTGGACCATGGGGTACGGCCATGATCGACGACGTCGGCACCTCTTGTGCCACCACCAACGCCACCCCCGAGACCTCCTTTGCCCCACGCCAGGGGATGGATGCCCCAATGGACTGGACCGGAAACCGGCCAACCGGCACGCAGTGACGCACTCGACACGGCCGCCTACGGACCGAATGCGCCGGGGCACACCCCGTAAGGGGCTAGGGAGTGCCCGACGGGCCGTCGCCGGCGCCGAGTTGGCGGCGTACCTGTTTGGGGCGGTTGGTGATGATCGCGTCGACGCCCAGTGCGCGGCACATCTCCACGTCCGCCGGGTCGTTGACGGTCCAGACGTGGACCCGGTGGCCCGCCCGGTGCGCCCTGGCGACGTACTCCGGGTGCGCGCGGAGGATCCGCACGCCGGGGCCGGCGATGCGCACGCCGGGCGGCAGCCGGCCGTCCCGGTGGCGGGGGGTGAGGAACTGCATCAGATAGACACCGGGGATGTCCGGCGCGGCGGCGCGTACGCGGTGCAGGGAGCGCGCGGAGAAGCTCATCACGCGGACCGGTGGCGTCCAGTCGCGGGTGGCCGGTTTCGTGTGGCCGAAGCGGGCGAGGAGCTCGACCAGGCGCTGCTCGACCTGCCCGGCCCAGCGCGTGGGGTGCTTGGTCTCGATGGCCAGCTCGACCCGCCGGTCCGCGTCCGCGACCAGCTCCAGCAGCCGCTCCAGGGTCAGTACGGACGTCCGCTCGGCGTTCTCGTGCTGCCGGTCCGGTTCCTCGCCCGCGTCCACCGGCCGGCCGCCGGCCCGCGCCGCGTCCGCCAGCACGCCCCGCTCCGCCAGGACGTCCTTCCAGGACCCGAAGTCCAGCGCCGCGAGGTCGGCCAGCTCCAGTGCCGAGACTGCGCCGCGCCCGTTGGACGTGCGGTTCACCCGCCGGTCGTGGACGCAGACCAGATGCCCGTCGGCGGTCATGCGGACATCGCACTCCAGGGCGTCCGCGCCGTCCTCGATCGCCTGCCGGTAGGCGGCCAGGGTGTGTTCCGGCGCGTCTTCGGACGCGCCCCGGTGGGCCACGATGGCGGGCCGGCCCGGACGGGCGTCCTCGGTAGGGCGTGGAGAGGTCACCGCGTCATCGTGTCATCCGTCACCGGCGGCCCGCCCTGCGGGAAGATCTACCGCCCCGGCCCCCGCACCGGCACCCGTGCGCACCCCGTCGCCATGTCGCCCGATCGCCCCACACACCGTGCATATCGTGCATGCCGCGTATGACGTAGAGGGAGGGGCAGAACCGTTTTAATCCGGTACGTCCCGTAGTGCGGCGAATAAGTCACAGGTTCGGCTTACGGTGCTCTGACGGGCCATGGGGGAGGCTTGGGAGGCTGGGTGGAGGGGTCCGGGCCGGGCGCGGCGCACCGTGACCGGTCCCCTGAGCGGGCCGCCGGAGGACCGACGGGACGGCCGGGACTCGCCCCGAGCGGCGGGATCGCGGATGCTGGAGTACCGCGGAAACCCGGACGCCGGAATGCCGGGGCCCGGTCCCCGGACCGGCACCGCCGTGAAGCACGCTGACTGAGGAGAGAGCTGTGAGCACCGAGAACGAGGGAGCCGGAGTCCCGTCGGAGGCCGAGCCGCCGACCGGACCGCAGCCGGACAGCGCCCCCGCGCCCGCCTCCGGCGACCGACCTCAGAACACCCCGGCCGCCCCGGCCGCCCCGGCCGTGCCGCCCGCGGCGCCCCCGCCGCCGGACTACGCCCCGCAGGCCGCGGCCCCCGGCGACCCCGGCCCGGCCGCCCATGACCGCACGCAGCCGCTCCCCCCGACTCCGGCCGCGCACCCGGAGCAGCCCGCCGCCCCCGCCGCCCCGTATGCCGCGGCCGGACATGGTGCGCCCGGGCACGCTGCGGCCGGCGGCTGGGGCGCTCCCCCGCCCGGCGCCGGCGGCGACCCGTGGGCCGCGCCCGGCCACCACCCCGCCCCCCAGAAGCGCAACGGCGGCCTGATCGCCGCGGTGCTGGTCGCCGCTCTGATCGCGGGCGGCGTCGGCGGCGGTATCGGCTACTGGGCCGCGGGCCGCAACGACAGCACCTCCACGACGGTCTCCGCCTCCGGCGACCCCGGTGCGCTGAACCGCAAGCCCACCTCCGTCTCCGGGATAGCGCAGCGCGCGCTGCCCAGCGTCGTCACGATCGAGGCCCAGGGCGCGTCGGGCGACGGCGGCACCGGCACCGGCTTCGTCTACGACAAGCAGGGCCACATCCTCACCAACAACCACGTCGTCGCCAGCGCGGCCGACGGCGGCCGGCTCACCGCGACGTTCTCCAACGGCAAGAAGTACGACGCCGAGGTCATCGGCCACGCCCAGGGCTACGACGTCGCCGTCATCAAGCTCAAGAACGCCGCCGGCGCCACGCTCAACCCGCTCCCGCTCGGCAAGTCCGCCAACGTCCAGGTCGGCGACGCCACGATCGCCATCGGCGCGCCCTTCGGCCTGTCCGGCACGGTCACGACCGGCATCATCAGCGCCAAGGACCGCCCGGTGGCCTCCAGCGACGGCGGCGGCAGCAGCGCCTCGTACATGAGCGCCCTGCAGACGGACGCGTCGATAAACCCCGGCAACTCCGGCGGCCCGCTGCTGGACGCCGGCGGCAACGTCATCGGCATCAACTCCGCGATCCAGTCGGCCGGCAACGGCGGCGGGATGGGCGGCGAATCCGGCCAGTCCGGCAGCATCGGCCTGGGCTTCGCGATCCCCATCGACCAGGCGAAGCGGGTGGCGCAGGACCTGATCAAGACGGGCCAGCCGGTCTATCCGCAGATAGGCGTCCAGGTCGGCATGCGGGAGAGCGGCGACGGCGCGACCATCGCCCAGACCGGCAACAACGGCTCCGACGCGGTCACCCCGGGCGGCCCGGCCGCCAAGGCGGGCCTGAAGCCCGGCGACACCATCACCAAGCTCGACAGCACGGTGATCGACAGCGGCCCGACCCTCATCAGCGAGATCTGGCAGCACAAGCCCGGCGACCACATCACGCTCACCTACAAGCGCGGTGGCAAGGAGCACACCACCCAGGTCACCCTGGGGCAGCGCACGGGCGACAAGTGACGCGCTAATCTGATCCCCGCGGCACCGCACTCCGGCGCCGCGGGGAGGCTTGCCCGAGCGGCCTAAGGGAACAGTCTTGAAAACTGTCGTGGCGGCAACGCCACCGTGGGTTCAAATCCCACAGCCTCCGCAGCTCAGCACAGCGAAACGGCCCCTGACCAGGGATTTCCCGGTCGGGGGTCGTTTTCTTCTTTGATCGCGGTGCATCCGTGGCCGACCGAACTTGACCGCGTTTTGCCGCCCTGCCGGGCACGGATCTGGCACGCAGATCAGGACGTGTATCTGACTTTGAGGTTAGGGCAGTTCACAGTTGATGATGGTGCCGTGGTTGTCGGGGGTGGTCGTGCAGGTGTCACCAAGGGTTTCGCCGCCGGTGCCGCCGTCGATGGTGCCGTTGGTGTCGTTGCCGTGACCGCGGTTCGCGTCATGGCCGGGACCGCCGTTGACGCTGATCTTGTCGTCGCCGGGCCCACCGCTGATGACGCCGGATTCCCCTTGGAGCCTGTCGCCGTTGCCGCTGCCGCCGCCCGCGACGCTGCCGTTAGCGCTGGTTCCCCCAGCTCCGCCGGTGGTGGTGATCTGGTCGTTTCCTCGGCCGCCGTTGATCATGGCGGCGACGCTGGTGGTGCCGGCGTTGGCGTCGCCGCCAAAGCCGCCCAGGACCCGACTGCGGCTGTCGCCACCCTTGCCGCCGGTCACCGCAATGAGGAGATCGGCGTTGCCGTCGCCGGTGATGGAGCCCTTGTTGGCGTCCCCGCCGCCACCGCCTCCGTTCGTCGCCTGACCGCCGTTTCCTCCACTGACCTTGATGGTGTCGGCACCGTTACCACTGTTGATCGTGCCGTTTGGTGTGTTGCCGACCCCTCCAGCGCCCCCGCCGGCGGCGCCACCACCATTGCCTCCCCCGACGGTGATGGTGTCGATGCCGGCTCCGGCGGTGATCTGGCCGGCGTCATTGCCGTCCCCGCCGGCCCCTCCGGAGACGGTGGAATTGCCGCCATCGCCGCCCAACACCGTGATGGTGTTGTTGTCAGCGTCACCGAAGATGGAACCGGCGTTGGCCCGCCCACCGACACCGCCCGCACCGCTGCTGGCGAAGGGAGAGCTGGCGTCACCACCGTTCACCTTGATGATGTCGTTGCCGGCGTTTCCGTGGACGGTGCCGCCGTTGCCGAGCCCGCCGCTGCCGCCGCTCGCAACGGTAGGGCTGGTGGTGGCGCCCCCGGCTCCGCCGTCTGTGGTGATGGTGTCAATGCCCGTGCCGCCGCTGACGGTCCCGCTGTTGCCGATCCCACCGATCCCGCCGGTGGTGGTAGAGACTCCGCCTGCGCCACCGATGGCGGTAAGGGTGTTTGTCCCAGTGCCGTCGGTGATGGTGCCGCTGTTGCCCGTGCCGCCACCGCCAGGACTGCCGCCGCTGGTCCCGCCACCGCCGCCCACACCGCCGGTGGAGATGACCTTGTCGTCACCGCCCCCGCCGGAGATGGTGCCGCTGTTGCCGACACCGCCCTTGCCGGCCAGTCCACTGGGACCGCCGGGGTTGGCGCCGCCGATCCCGCCAGTCACCACGATGGCGTCATTTCCGTCCCCGCCGTTGATGGTCCCGGCGTTGCCCGTCCCGCCGTTGGCTCCGGCCGCGCCGTTCTGCCCGATGACGGTGATGGTGTCATCACCGCCCAGGCCATTGACCGTTGTCCCGGCGTTGACCGCGGTCTCTCCGCCGACCCCGGCCCGGCAGGTGATGACGTCATTGCCAGGCGTGCCGTTGATGGTGGTCCCCGTGACCAGCACGCCGTTCACCGTGCAGCTACTGCTCGCGGCCCAGGCCGGTGAGGCGGGAACCAGCACAAAGCCACCTGCCAGTACCCCGACCGCCATGGCTGCCACGCACCGCCGCCCTGCTTGCGGCCTCCCGACGCGGCCTGGCCCGGACCTGAAGCCCTGGCCAGACAGCTCCAGCGCCTGGCGCCGGTCACCTGGCCTGGCCACTGCCCGGCATACGCCTTTCGATATACATGCGCACCGGGCCCTCGTGAACTGCGCGATCAGTTCCCGCCCTTGAGTGACAAGTTGCCTGTAAGGCGTTCCGGTAACGTTTCTGACCTGTTCCGACACGGTGCCTGCCCCTCATCCCAGGCAGGGGACAACCGCCCAGTAGCGGTCGTACGTCTGGCTACCTGCCCAAGTCGACGCCAGAGTGACACCAGGGGTCATGAGCAGACAGAGCGCGAACCAGGGCGCACGATGCGCCTGCCATGAACCGGCGAAACGTATGCAGAACGGGCGTGGCTCGTGATGACGGCACGTTTCTGTAACACCGTTCTGGGGTGCAGCCTTCTGGCACCACGAGCCTCACACCGGCCGGAACGAGGTGAATCCTGGGGCCTTCACACGACCCATCGGATTGAACCCAGATCGGTCGGCGGCGGACACACCCGCCGTAGCGTGGCAGTCATGATGATCTGGATCTTGCATATCGCGGGCAGGTCCAAAGCCTGCCCGAGTTGCCAACTAGCGTACGGCCCCCTGAAGACCGGGCAGGCCACTGGCCAAACCCACTCCACCGACCTCTGAGTGGGCGGTTCGCGAGTTGATGTCCGTTTCGAAGTGAGGCTTGGGGCAGGGGTGCTGGCCACGGTGCGGGCTACTGCTGCCGGGCAAAGCAGCCGGTGTCGGCTTCGGTGAGGATGCCGAGTTTGACCAGGCGCTTCAGCTTGGCCCGGGTGCCTTCGATGTTCTTCGGCAGCAGTGCGTGGTCGAGGGCCTGGCAGACGTCCTTGGCCCGCAGGGGGCCGGTCGACTCGTTGAAGGCGGCGAGGATGCGCGGGTAGTCCGGGTGCTCGGGCAGCTCCGGCGCG
>NZ_KB891939.1 GCF_000373585.1 Streptomyces sp. MspMP-M5 | reverse complement strand
AGGTCGACCATGTTGCCGGCCTCCTTGGCGGCCGACGTGCCGGTGTTCATCGCCACGCCCACGTCGGCCTGGGCCAGTGCGGGGGCGTCGTTGGTGCCGTCGCCGGTCATGGCGACGAGCTTGCCGCCGGCCTGCTCGCGCTTGATCAGCGCCATCTTGTCCTCGGGCGTGGCCTCGGCGAGGAAGTCGTCGACGCCCGCCTCCTCGGCGATGGCCCTGGCCGTCAGCGGGTTGTCGCCCGTGATCATGACGGTCTTGATGCCCATGCGACGCAACTCGTCGAAGCGCTCGCGCATACCCTCCTTCACGACGTCCTTGAGGTGGATGACGCCCAGGACCCGAGCGCCCTGGTCGTCCTCTACGGCCACCAGCAGCGGAGTCCCGCCGGCCTGCGAGATGGCGTTGCTCAGCGTGTCGGCGTCCTCGGTCACCGAGCCCCCGCGTTCCCGGACCCAGGCGACGACGGAACCGGACGCGCCCTTGCGGACCTTGCGGCCGTCGACGTCCACGCCCGACATCCGGGTCTGGGCGGTGAAGGCGATCCACTCGGCGTCCACCAGCTCACCCTGGTGGCGTTCGCGCAGGCCGTACCTCTCCTTGGCGAGGACGACGATCGAACGGCCCTCCGGCGTCTCGTCGGCGAGCGAGGAGAGCTGGGCGGCGTCCGCCACCTCGGCCTCCGTCGTCCCGCGCACCGGCACGAACTCCGCGGCCTGGCGGTTGCCGAGGGTGATGGTGCCGGTCTTGTCGAGCAGCAGCGTCGACACGTCGCCGGCGGCCTCGACCGCCCGTCCCGACATCGCCAGAACGTTGCGCTGCACCAGACGGTCCATGCCGGCGATGCCGATCGCCGAGAGCAGCGCGCCGATCGTCGTCGGGATCAGGCAGACCAGCAGAGCCGTCAGCACGATCAGGGACGTCTGCTTGTCCGCGCCCGCATAGAGGGCGAACGGCTTGAGCGAGACGACCGCGAGCAGGAAGACGATGGTGAGGGAGGCGAGCAGGATGTTCAGCGCGATCTCGTTGGGCGTCTTCTGCCGCGCGGCACCCTCGACGAGGTTGATCATCCGGTCGATGAAGGTCTCGCCGGGCTTCGTCGTGATCTTGATGACGATGCGGTCGGAGAGCACCTTCGTGCCACCGGTGACGGCCGAGCGGTCGCCGCCGGACTCGCGGATCACCGGCGCCGATTCGCCGGTGATCGCCGACTCGTCCACCGAGGCGACGCCCTCGACGACGTCGCCGTCACCGGGGATGATGTCGCCGGCCTCGCAGACGACCAGGTCGTCGATGCGCAGCTCGGTGCCCGGGACCTGTTCCTCCACGTCGCCGTTCAGCCGGCGCGCCACGGTGTCGGTCTTGGCCTTGCGCAGGGTGTCGGCCTGCGCCTTGCCGCGGCCCTCGGCGACCGCCTCGGCCAGGTTGGCGAAGATCACGGTCAGCCACAGCCAGGCCGCGATGACCCAGCCGAACCACGCGCCGGGGTTCCTCAGCGCCAGGACGGTGGTGACCACCGAGCCGACCAGGACCACGAACATGACCGGGGACTTGGCCATCACCCGGGGGTCGAGCTTGCGGAAGGCGTCGGGCAGCGACGTCAGCAGCTGCCTCGGGTCGAACAGGCCGGCGCCGACGCGCCCGCCTTCCTTGTGCCCGGTGGGGACGTCGCCGTGCGGTGCCCGGGTAGGGGACCCCGTTGAGCTGGCAGCCATCTCGTCCTCGTGTTGCCTCTGTGTCCGTGTCCTGCTGGTCATGACGTCAGCCCCTCGGCGAGCGGTCCCAGCGCGAGCGCCGGGAAGAAGGTCAGACCGGTGACGATCAGGAGCGTGCCGACCAACAGCCCGGTGAAGAGCGGCTTCTCGGTACGCAGGGTGCCCGCGGTCTCCGGGACCGGCTTCTGCTCGGCGAGCGAGCCGGCCAGCGCCAGGACGAACACCATCGGCAGGAACCGGCCGAGCAGCATGCACAGGCCCAGCGTGGTGTTGAAGAACGGCGTGTTGGCACCGAATCCGGCGAAGGCGGACCCGTTGTTGTTCGACGCCGACGTATAGGCGTACAGCACCTCGGAGAAGCCGTGCGCGCCGATGTTCGTCATGGCTTCCTTGCCGTCCGGCAGGGCGATGGCCACGGCCGTGCCGATCAGCACCAGCGCCGGGGTGATCAGGATGTAGCAGGCAGCCAGCTTGATCTCGCGGGTGCCGATCTTCTTGCCGAGGTACTCGGGCGTGCGGCCGACCATCAGGCCGGCGATGAACACCGCGATGACCGCCATGACCAGCATGCCGTACAGGCCGGATCCGACACCGCCGGGAGTGATCTCCCCGAGCATCATCCCGAGTAGCAGGACACCCCCGGACAGGCCGCCGAACGAATCGTGGAAGGAGTTGACCGACCCCGTGGACGTCATCGTCGTGGAGACCGCGAAGAGCGACGAGGAGCCCTCGCCGAACCGCTGCTCCTTGCCTTCCATCGCACCGCCGGCGAGCTGCGCGGCGGTGCCCGGGTGGGCGTACTCCAGCCACGTCACCACGACGACGGCGCAGAACCAGATGACGCCCATGGCCGCCACGATCGCGTAGCCCTGCTTGAGCGAGCCCACCATCCTGCCGAAGGCCCTCGGCATCGAGAACGGGATCACCAGCAGCAGGAAGATCTCCAACAGGTTCGACAGACCGTTGGGATTCTCGAAGGGGTGTGCGGAATTGGCGTTGAAGAATCCACCACCGTTGGTGCCCAGGTCCTTGATGGCCTCCTGGGAGGCCACCGCACCGGGGCTGAGGGACTGCCTGTCACCGGTGAGGGTGGTGAGGTGGTGGATGTCGCCGAAGTTCTGGATCGCACCGCACGCCACCAGGACGACGGCCGCAATCAGCGCGAGCGGGACCAGGATGCGGACGGTGCCGCGCACCAGGTCGGACCAGAAGTTGCCCAGGTCCCCGGTACGCGACCGGGCGAAGCCGCGCACCAGCGCCACGGCGACGGCCATGCCGACGGCGGCGGAGAGGAAGTTCTGCACGGCCAGACCGGCGGTCTGGGTGACATGCCCCATGGCCGCTTCGCCCGCGTACGACTGCCAGTTGGTGTTGGAGACGAAGGACGTGGCCGTGTTGAACGCCTGGTCCGGAGTGATCGCCTTGAACCCCAGCGACAGCGGCAGCTTGTCCTGCACGCGCTGCAACAGATACAGGAACAGCACGCCGACCGCGGAGAAGATGAGAACGCCGCGCAGGTAGGCAGGCCAGCGCATCTCCGCGTCGGGATCGGCTCCCACGCTGCGGTAGATCCACTTCTCTATTCGCAGGTGCTTCTTCGAGGAGTAGACGGCGGCCATGTAGTCGCCGAGCGGGCGGTGCACCAGGGCGAGGGCGCCGACGAGCGCGGTGACTTGGAGCACGTCAGCAAGAACGGGGCTCATGTCTGCGGATCAGAACCTCTCCGGGAACACAAGGGCCAGGACGAGATAGCCCAGCAGGGCGACGGCCACGATCAGACCGATGAGGTTTTCAGCGGTCACAGCTTCGCCACCCCCTTGGCGACGAGGGCCACCAGCGCGAAGACCGCGATTATGGTGACCACGAAGGCCACATCGACCATCGTGAACTCCTGAGGAGAGGTTCGGGCGAACGGACCAGGAGAGAGAACCGCGCCGTGGCTCGATCTCGCCCGTCGTTGACGGAGTCCTTACGGCCATGGGGGCGACCTTGACGCATCCCTAACACCCGAGAGGCAACCAGGGAAGCGACCACCCAACTCCGTGAGAGCGCCGACGCGGGTCAATCGCTGACGGTGACCGGCAGCTCAGCGACGCTTTCCGACCAGCCGTCCCGTTCGAGATCCCGCAGTCTGACTCTCTGCGCCACACCAACGTAGCGATTCGGCCGCAGCGGAGGCCCGGGCAGGACCTTGGCTGCTCCGACGGCCGGACCGCACGGCGCCACGACGCATGCCGAAGAAGGACGCCGGCCGCCTGTCGTCGAGCACGATGCCGGTGTTCTGGCCGGACGGGTGGAGCTGAGGTTCATCGAGCGCGGCTCGGGAGTCTAACTCCCCTACCAGTAGCGGGCTTTCGAGCCGCCCAGCGGCGCGGCGAGACCGACGACACCACCGGCCTCGGCATCGTTCCCCGCGTACGCAGTGCTCACAGTAGCCCGGATGCCTTGAGGACGGCGCGCGCTTCCTGTCCGTCGATCCGGTTTGCCAACTCCTGGAGCGCGTGTGTCCCTTGGCGAAGCGTTCCGAGGGTGAGGGAGCGGCGGGCGCCGGCGTCGAGCAGGTGCCAGATGAGCGGGTTGGCTTCCAGGATGCGGGGGTCCAACGCCAGCCGCCGGCCGTGGGTGTCGCGCAGGGTCAGGTGTGCGGTGGCGCCGTCGTACCGTCGCACCGCGACCAGCAGGTCGGTACGCACTCGTCGTCGTACGACGATGCCTCGGACGGCCAGCCAGCCGTCACCCGCGCTGACGCGTGCCGGCAGGAGCACGGCGAAGGCGATGGCGCCGAGGAGGGCCCAGAGTCCGGCGCGGGCCGGTGTGAGCGCGCCCGAGCCCCAGTCGAGCAGGATGAGGAGACCGACGAACGTCAGGGAGTGGTGAAGGGCGTGCCGCGCATGCGCACGCCAGTGGCGATCGACGGCTGTTTCCGGCCGTTCGGCATGGACCGTCGCGGCGGGAGCGGATCGCCGTTCCATTCTGCTGACACTAGGGAGCAGGCTCAGGAAGTCACGGGCGCTGACGGCTTTTTGATGCCGTGTCGCTCGTCTTTGTCGAGTGCTTGACGCAGATTCCGCGGATGCGCTGATCGCGGTTCAGCCGACATGGACGCGGGGGCGGCGCTCGCGGTCGGGTTCGGCCTCGCGGAGGACTTCACGGGTGACGGGGGCGACTTCGCCCTGGCCGAACAGGAAGTAGCGGAGGAACTGGGCGAAGGGGTTGCCTTCGGTCCATTCGAAGTAGATGTGCGGTCGCTCGCCGGTTTCGTCGCGCACGTGCAGCAGCAGCGCGGCCAGCGCGTTGGAGATGGCGGAGCTTTCCAGGCACAGCACGCGATAGCGGCCGTGCAGCACCTCGCCCCGTACCCGCAGCTCGCTTTCGAACTCCGAGGGATCGGCTACGGTCACCTCGACGAAAATGAGGTCGTCGGCCGGCGGAATGTCGTTGTCCGCGTGGATCTGCTGGAGCTTGTCGCGGTACTCGGCGACATCGCGCTGGTCGGGTTCGTTGGCGATGAAGCGGATCTTGCGGTGGGCCGCGTCGCGGATGAACCGCTCGGCCATCGCGTCGAGCGCGACGCTCGTCACGCGCAGCTCGAAGGCACGGGCGAGACGGGAGAGGAACGACAGCAGGACGATGCCGGCGATGAAGCAGGCGCCGATCTTCACACCGTCCGGCCGCTCGATGACGTTGGCCACGGTCGTGTAGAGGAACACCACGGACACCACCGCGAAGCCGATCGTCCAACCGCGTTCCCCGGCCCGCCGGGCGGCGATCGTCACGGCGATCGCCGCGGAGCTGATCAGGACCAGCACACCGGTGGCGTAGGCGCCGCCCTGGGCGTCCACGTCGGCGTTGAAGATCCAGGTCACCAGGAAGGCGATGGCGGTGAAGACCAGCACCATCGGACGTACCGCCCGGGCCCAGTGGGGCGCCATGCCGTAGCGCGGCAGGTACTGGGGCATGAGGTTGAGCAGCCCGGCCATGGCAGAGGCGCCGGCGAACCAGAGGATGGCGATGGTGGAGAGGTCGTAGATGGTTCCGAATGGGGAGCCCAGGTACTCGTGCGCGAGGTAGGCGAGCGCGCGGCCGTTCGCCGGCCCGCCGGGTTTGAAGGCTGCTTCGGGGATCAGCAGGGTGGTCACCAGGCTGGTGATGATCAGGAAGACGCTCATGATCACGGCGGCGGTGGTGAGCAGCTTCTTCGCGCCGCGGATCCGCCCGGTGGGGCGCTCCTCGGTGTCGGTGGGGTCGCCTTCGACGTGGGGCATGACCGCCACGCCGGTCTCGAAGCCGGACAGCCCCAGGGCGAGTTTCGGAAAGACCAGCAGGGCCACGCCCACCATCGCCAGGGGGCTGCCGTGTGCGGTGGTCAGCGCCCGGGACCAGTCGGTGACCACGTGCGGCGCGGTCAGGACGTGCCCCAACGCGGTGACGACCACGACGACGTTGAGGGCGAGGTAGAGGCCCACCAGGGCGACCGCCACCCCGATCGCCTCCAGGAAGCCTTTGAGGAAGACGGCCCCGAGGAGTGCGACCAGGATCAGGGTGATGACCATCTGCTGGTTGTGCAGGACGCCACTGACGTGGGGGTTCTCCACGAGGTGGGTGGCGGCGTCGGCGGCGGAGAGGGTGATGGTGATCAGGAAGTCGGTCGCGGCGAAGCCGAGCAGGGCCAGCACGAACAGCTTGCCCTTCCAGAAGGACAGCAGTCGCTCCAGCATCGCGATCGAGCCCTGGCCGTGGGGGCTTTCTTCGGCGACCCGCCGGTAGACCGGGAGCGCGCCGGCGAGCGTCACGACGACCAGGACGACGGTGGCGACCGGTGACAGCAGTCCGGCGGCCAGGGCCGCGATGCCAGGCTGGTAGCCGAGTGTGGAGAAGTAGTCCACACCGGTCAGGCACATCACGCGCCACCACCGCTGCCCCTGATGGGCGCTCTGGGGGCCGGCGTGTGGACCGGGATGGCGCTTGGCCATATCGGTCAGCCCCTCCAGCATCCATGCCCGCAGGCGATGCCGCACGGACCCGGAAGCGGAACCGGCAGGGGCGGAGTCGGCCATCGTGAGCTCCTGTCGTACAGCGAGCAGATCCAGCCATCGACGCGACGGCCAGGTCAGGGTACGCAGGCATGGTCATGCCGCCAAGGTGTTCGTCGATACGGCGGCAGCTGTCCCCTGAACAGCCGTCGCGACGCCACGGGTTCCGCCGGTGGGGGAAGCCGGGAGGCGGCCGTGGGCCGGGCCGGACCGCGGCGGGCGCGGCTTCAGGCCGTTGTGGCCGAGGTGCGCAGCATCAGATGACAGGGGTACTCTTCGCCGTCGCGGAGGAAGGTGAGCCGTACGCGGATCTCACATGCTGTAGGCGGACTGCTGAAATTCCCCACTCGTGGACATCCGCAGCGTTCGAGAGTCGATCCGCCACCGTTCACGGTGTGTTACCGATGCCGCGTGCTCGGGCAGTGAAGCACGCCCTCCAAGACGTGTGCTCGGCGCAAGGACTTCACCACCGGAAAGCTCACCATCGAACGGATCTACCTGATCCCGAGCCTTCCGCCGACTCTGGCTCCACTCATGAACGGCCGGACACGCCGTAGTGCGTGGGGTGCGTGGACGCAGTCTCGGTGTGCCCGGCGCGCTCGGTGCTGCCGTTGGAGGGCTGAGGCACGGCGTTGCAGGGGATCCACTCCGCCGCGGGTTCTGCGGGGATTTCGGTCAGTCCAGCCGCCTCGGCATAGGCGCGAATCGCATCGCGGTTGCGGACCAGCGCGTCGATGCGCTGCTGGATTCCGGCGAGTTCGCGGGCAAGGTTGGCGGCCAGCGCGGGGTGGGCCATCGGGCGCATCGCCGCGCCCGTGCCGACGAAGCAGGGCACGAAATCGCGGATGGCCTGTGTCGACAGACCGGCCTTGAGCAGGTCGCGGATCTGCTCAACGCGTTCGACGGAGCCTTCGGAGTAGCTGCGATAGCCATTGGTTTCGCGGCGCGGGTGGAGCAAGTCCTGCTGCTCGTAGTAGCGCAGCAGGCGAGTACTGACCCCGGTGCGACGCGAGAGCTCTCCTATCTTCACGTGCCCTCTCACGGTCCGATGACTTGACCTTGACATTGATTGGAAAGTTTAGCGTCCCGAACATGAAGGAAACAGGCAATACCGCACCGTCGTCGGCCAAGATGGCGGTGATCAGTTTGATCACGCTGTTCGTCGGGGCCTTCCTGACCATCACCACCGAGACACTGCCGATGGGACTGCTGCCGCAGATGAGCCAGAGCATGGGCGTCTCGCAGTCGATGATCGGCCAACTGGTCTCGTTCTATGCGCTTGTCACCTTGCTCGTGACGCTGCCGCTCACCGCCTGGACGTCGCACTGGCCGCGCCGCCGGCTGTTCGTCTCGATCATGCTGGTGTTCGCGGCGAGCAATCTGCTGCTCGCCTTCTCACCGCACTACGCCGTGGCGGTGGTGGCTCGGTTGATCGCTGCTGCGGTACATGGCGTGCTGTGGTCGATGATGGCCTCGTATGCCACGCGTCTGGTGCCCCAGCAGAAGGCCGGCCGCGCGGTGGCCACCGTCTTCGCGGGCAACTCCGCCGCGCTCACTCTCGGCGTTCCGCTGGGCACCGCGATCGGCAACGCCCTCGGCTGGCGGGTGTCGTTCCTTGCCATGGGCGTCATCTCGATCCTGGTGGTCGTGGCGGGTGCCACGCTGCTGCCACAGGTCGAGGGCGTCAAGTCCGGGAAGATCGGGGTCGGTACGGCTTTCCGCGCTCCCGGCATCAAGGCGATCGTGCTGGCCACCGCGCTGATCATGCTGGCGCACTTCACCTTCTACACCTACATCGCGCCCTACCTGGAGGACCGCGGCATCCCGGAAGGCAGGGTGAGCGGAGTGCTGTTCGCCTTCGGCGTCGCGGGCATCGTGGGCGTATGGGCGGCCGGGATCCTGGTCGACAAGCGGCCGCGCGACGCCATGCTGATGTCGGCCGGGCTGGTGACGCTGTCGATGGTGGGGTTGGGGACGGTCAACGGCGCACCCGTCGGCACGGTGACCCTGTCCATCGTGCTGGGCCTGGCCTACGCGGCGCTGCCGACCCTCCTGCAATCCGCGGCCCTCAAGGCCGCCCCGGCCGCCCAGACCGCCGCCTCCGCGCTGTTCATCCTGGCGTTTAACCTCGGCATCTTCGCCGGCTCGGGCGGCGGCGGCCAGATTCTGTCCCACCTGGGCATCGACTGGCTGCCCGTGGTCGCAGCAGTGCTGGCGGCGGCCGCCACGCTCGTGGTCATCCTGGCCCGTAAGCACGCCTTTCCCAAGGTACAGACCGTGACGCGGGACCGGACCACCGACTCCGCCAGCTCCGACGACGCCGTGGAGCCCGTGGCGCAGTTCACCGCACACTGACACCCGCCCCCTGCACTGCCCTGAACGAGTCGCGTCCGCGCCCGTCACAACCTGTTGCGATTGGCCTCCCGGTCGCCATGGACCGAGCCAGTTGGCGGCCAACTCGCGGTAACCGAGCACGCTGTGCGGCGGGCTTCGCCAAGCTTCGGGCACTCGGCTACGTCATCGCCCGGCCCATGGGGCGGCCATCTTGCCTCTGCGTCGGCTCTCAGGCGCTGCCGCTGACCCCGTCGGGGGTCAATTCCCCAGCCCACACGCATCGCCATAGGCCGAGTTCACGCACAGCAACATCCTTCCGCGGGCGGGGAACAGACATGACCACGACCGCTGTCCACGACTGGCGGATTTCGGTTGTCCACCGTCAACATGCCTTGGGCGCGAGGGCGGGCTGTGCGGAGATGCTCGGTGTCGGTGGTGTTCAGGCGGCGAGCCCCGCGACGCGGCGTGCGGGCTGCCCGGTGAGGTGGTGCACGTACTCGTGCTCCAGGCGGAAGCCGGCGTTCCAGGCGAGGAGCCGGCTGGGCCGGTTGTCACGCGAACAGGTCCAGCTGGGGGTGTGACCACGGTCGGCGATGTCCTGGCACAGGGCGGTGACACAGGCCAGTGCCAGGCGTTGGCGGCGGTGTTCGGGAACGGTGAGGCAGGCGACGTCCTCGTATGCGCTGCCGCGGAAGTACGTGCAGGCCATGGCGAGCACACGGTCCTTCTCGAAGGCCGCCCAGCCGTGCCCGGAGGCGGCGAGACCCGCCGGTCCGCCCCAACTGGCATGAATCCAGGCGGCGTCCGGGCCCAGTGCGGCAACCGCAGAGGCGTCCGCGGGCGTCAGTCGGCGCACTGTCACCCCACGGGGCGGGCGCGACGGCAACACGGGAACCCGGTGGACGTAGCCCATGCGCTCCCACGGTACGAGGTCGTCGAACGCGCTGCCCAGCAGGGGGAGGAAGCGAGCCGGTGCCTGGACGTGGTGAGCGGTGAATGGGGCGAGGTCGAGCGGGGCCAGGGCGGTTGGTTCGCCGCGGAGCAGCAGGTGGTCGGCGCAGGCCACCGCGACGGCTCGGGGACTGACGGGGCGGTCGGCCCACCAGTGTCCGACTCCAGGGGCCAGCGCGTGTTCGGCCAGCGCCGTCGCTCCAGGGGGCCCGGCGGCGAACCAGTGGCGCACTGCGGTGGCTTGTTCGGGGGAGAGCTTGATCACGGTGGCTCCTTGCGATGCTCGCGGGGTGCACCGGGCGGGGCGTCTGGGCGCCGCCCCGCCCGGTGGTTCAGCTCTGGCCGGCCTTGCTGCCGTGGTTGGCCTTCTTCTTGCGTCGGGTTCTCTTCTTGCGGGCACGCTTGGACATGGGTGTACGGGCCCTTCGTTTCGTAGGAGGCCGCCTGATGTGGCCTTGGCCGGTGGTGTGTTGGATCAGGCGTGCTGGCCGACGAGCTGGTCCGCGAGCTTGGTGAGGCGCTTGATGGTGCGGTCCTCGGTGGCGGCGGGTGCCGGGTCGACGCGCTGGTCGTGGTCGTAGTAGGCGCCGTTGACCAGCTCGGTGGCCGGGTCGCAGAGCCGGACCACATGGGCCGCGCCGGCGGCCGCCGGGTCGCCCTCGACGCCGTAGAGGGACAGCAGGTCCGTCTCGCAGACGCCCGGGTGGACGGAGACCGCCGTGACCCGGGGGTCGGCTGCGAAGACGGTGAGCGCGAGCTGGGACTGGGCGTAGGCGGCGAGCCGGGAGTAGCGGCGGGCGCGCTGCGGGTCGTTCCACTGGATGGAGGCGGTGCGGTGCAGCGACGAGGAGACGTTGACGACCCGGCCGCCGGCCCCGCTGGTGAGTGCCGGTTCGAGGAGACAGGTCAGCAGGTAGTGGGCGAGGAAGTTGACCTGGAGGGCGATCTCGTTGCCGTCGGCGGTGAGGGTGTGGCGTTCGGGCGCGGCGATGGCGGCGTTGTTGACCAGGACGTCCAGGCGGGGGTGTTCGGCGATGACCCGGCGCGCCATCGTCTCGACCTGCTCCAGCTGTGTGAAGTCCGCGGCGAACGCGCACAGTTGGGCGGCGTCGATGCCCTCGTTGGCGACGAGTGCGTCGGTGGCTGCCTGGGCGTCCTCGGCGGTGCGGCCGTGTACGAGGACGGTGGCGCCGCGTTCGGCGAGCTGGCGGGCGGTCTCGTAGCCGATGCCGGAGGTGGCGCCGGTCACCAGGACGGTACGGGAGGAAAGGTCGAAGACGGACATGATCCATTCACGGGAAGAAGGGGAAAGGGGGCCGAGTGCGCCGTACTGGCCGCCGCTCGGGGCAGCGGAGCACGGGCGCACAAGAGCGGGGCGCCTGCTCAGATCAAGGCGCCCCGTCCGAATGCGGGAGAGGACTCAGCGGGAGGCGGAGGTCTCCGGGCAGCGCGGCGCACGACACAGGACCCCCGGATGAGGGGGACGGTCGAGCAGGAGCCAGGCGCTGTTCACCCCTTCATCAAATTGCGCCCCGCACCCGCCTTCAAGAGAGCCGCACCGCTTTTGACGCACCCCTGATGAATCCGATGGGCCCGATCCACTGGCGCACCTCCCTACCCCGCCGGTGTCCTCAGTTCGCCGGCGTGCGCCGGTCGCGCATCGCGGCCGCGACCGTCACAGCGGTGCCGGCGAGGAGCGGCACAAGCATCGCCGCGAACAGCCAGCCGGGTACCTCCTTATCGGCCGTCGAGCGCCACAGCACCCCGCAACCGATCAGGAGCGAGACTCCCGTGCAGGCGTTGAGCACCAGCAACGCCCGGGCGGTGCGCAGTGCGGAGGCGCGCGTGCGGGGCCGGTTGAGCGAGGATCTGACCAACCCCTCGCCGAATGACGCCGTTTCCTTCGGCAGCTCGGCCTGTGGAGTCACCCGCAGCGTCAGCTCGGCGCAGGCGGTCAGCAGCACCGTCACTCCGACGTACACGAACACCAGGGCAAACGCGCTGCCGATCGACCGCTCTGTCCAGGCGTCCACTCCGTCGCTGCCGATGTGCCGGGGTATCCGGCTCGGCAGGTGCGGGTAGCGGAGGACGCCCCAGAGGAGCAGCGCGGCAAGCAACGCGGCATTGGGCAGCAGCCAAAGCCGGACGGGACGTGAGAAGACCATGGGACCGATTGTCCGACGGCGACGAGTTCGTCGCAGGTGATACCCCGTACGTAGGCCGGTGATCGGCATCGTCCGCGCCTCCGACGCCATCCACTGAACTGAGCGCTTGCGGTGCCGGCCTGAAGCTCCACTATTCCGTCTTGCTAAGTACCAGTAGTCAGTGTTACGTTCTACCGGTACTCAACGACACCGAATAGTTCAGGAAGGAGGTGTTCCATGGCCAAGCTGCTGACGGAGATGCTCAAGGGCACGCTGGAAGGCGTGATTCTCGCGTCCCTGTCCGGCCGGCCCGCCTACGGCTACGAGATCACGGCACGGCTGCGGGAGCAGGGTTTCTCCGACATCGCCGAAGGGACCATCTACGCGCTGCTCATCAGGATGGAGAAGCGCGGTCTCGTCGACGTGGAGAAGGTCCCCTCCGAGAAGGGGCCGCCACGCAAGGTGCACTCCCTCAACGCTCAAGGGCGGGAGTACCTCGAAGAGTTCTGGAGGACCTGGAGCTTCCTCACGGAACGACTGGAACAGCTCCGCGAAGGGGGAAAGTAGCCATGTCCGAGGTCGAAAAGAGCGGCATCATCTCGAAGGTGATCGGGCCCAAGAAGCGCTGGCGGGCGTACAAGGCGCGCGTCAAGGAGCTTCCCGAGAACTACCGCACGGCGGTCGAGGGGATCGAGCGGTACCTGATGCACTTCGTGCCGGCCGACAATGACAGCGCCGAGTCGATGTTCGAAGACCTCGCGGACCTGTTTGAACGGGCTGCGGCGGACGGAACGTCGATCCGCGAGATCGTCGGCGAGGACCCGACGGAGTTCATCAAGGAGTTCGCCGAGAACTACTCGGAGGGCGGCTACGTCCCCGCCCGCGCGCGGAAGCAGCTGACCGAGGCCATCGAGCGCGCCGCCGGCTGAGGCGCCGGAAAAGCAGGCAAGACGGCCTGAAAGCGGCCCAGCGCATCGCGCCCGGCATCGGGCCGCACTGTCATCGGCTGTCTGCGCTACGCGCCGAGACGACGACGCGACTCGGTTACAAGGTCAGCCGCCGGCCACCTCTCGCCGCCTGTCAGCGGCGGCGCCAGGGCGGCGGCAGTCGACATCAGGGCACGTTTGACGATGGTGCATGTCATGAACGCTTCATTCATTGCGCGGCCCTGAGGGCTGCGAACCGGACATATCGAGCGAGCCCGTGCACCGGCCGTGCACGAAGTACCACGCCGGGACGGGTCTCGCAGTTCGAACACTGCGTGTATCCAACACTCTTATGCAGGGGGATTCATGATGGGACAAGGCAATGGCGGCTTCTCCGAGGCAGGGCTGCGCCGACTGCGCGAGGGCCTGACGCGGTATGTAGAGTCCGGAAAGATTCCCGGGCTCGTCGCCCTGGTCAGCCGGGGCGGGCAGACGCACGTCGAGGCGATCGGGACGATGCGCCATGACGGCGGTACGCCGATGCGCCGGGACACGATCTTCCGGATGGCCTCGACGACGAAGCCGGTCGCGGTGGCGGCGGCGATGGTCCTGGTGGACGAGTGCCGGCTGCGGCTGGATGACCCGATAGACCCGTGGCTGCCCGAACTCGCCGACCGGCAGGTGCTCAAGCGGCCCGACGGCCCGCTGGACGACACCGTGCCGGCGCGCCGTCCGATCACCGTCCGGGACCTGCTCACCTCCACGTTCGGGCTCGGACTGGATATGACGGCGATGGGCTCACCGATGATGGGCGCGCTCTTCGAGCGGAAGATCTACGGCGAGAACGGATGGCTGCTGCCGGCGGTGGAACCCGATGAGTGGATGCGCCGCCTGGGCACGCTCCCGCTGATGTACCAGCCCGGGGAGCGGTGGCAGTACAACATCAGCAACGACGTGCTCGGCGTGCTGGTGGCCAGGGTCACCGGCCAGTCCTTCGAGGCGTTCCTGCGCGAGCGCATCTTCGATCCGCTGGGCATGAAGGACACCGCCTTCCACGTGCCCGCCGACAAGATCGACCGGCTGCCGCCCCTGTACGCCCCCGATCCGCAGACCGGGCAGTTCACCGTGGAGGACCCGGCCGAAGGCGGACACCACAGCAGCCCTCCTGCGTTCCAGTCCGGCGGCGGCGGACTCGATTCCACCGTCGACGACTACCACGCCTACTTCCGGATGCTGCTCAACGGCGGAATGCACGGCAGCCAACGGATCCTGTCCCGTGCCGCCGTCGAGCTGATGACCACCAACCGTCTCCCTGCTGAGCAGCTGGCCGCCCGAGAAACCTTGGCCCGCAACCTCGTCCATCTGTCGTACGGCCAAGGGCAGCACGGCGGCTGGGGCTTCGGGATGGCGGTGCGCACCTACCGCGGCGACTACGCGCCCATCGGCCAGTTCGGCTGGGACGGCGGATCCGGCACCACGACCTACGCCGACCCGCACAACCAACTCGTCGGCATCCTGCTCACCCAGGTCGGGATGTCTACCCCGGATTCGGCGCGAGCCATCAACGACTTCTGGACCACGCTCTACCAGGCAATCGACGACTGACCCGCCTGACGACTGATCTGCCTGCCTGGTCGAGGTCGGTCCGATGGAAGACCTCGACCAGGCTCCGGACTTCGGCGCCGCCACCTTCCGCGATCCGCTGCACGACCGGCTCAGGACAGTCGCTGACGCCACTCTCGATGGGGCTCGGGGCCGCTGAGCGCCGCGCCCCTCGACAGCGGGGGCAGACGGTCTCGGAGATCACTCGAACCGTGGTTGGCGCTGAGAAGGATCCAGATCGCGACCTCTCGCACATGAACAGACCTCCGGTTGACCGCCGATCGGATCCAGGAGCCGTTGAAACACGTACAGAACTTGAAGACGTCGCACAAGACACCTCACGCAACCAGGGGAAACACATGACGAAGAACGGCACTTCCTCGACCCGTTCACCGTGGACCGGCATGGTGCCGGTGGACGATACGGCGCTGGCCGTCACCGACTCCGGTGGTCCCGGTATTCCTGTGCTCTACCTCAACGGCCACGTCGCCACGCAAGGGTACTGGCGGCGGGTCCTCCCCGAACTCGGGCCGCAGTGGCGGCACATCACCTACGACATGCGGGCCCGCGGCAAGTCGAAGCGTTCGGCGGACTCCAATTCCTTCGAGACGCACCTGCGGGATGTCGATGCCGTTCTCGCGGCCAGGGGGGTGGACCGGGCGCTGGTGGTGGGCTGGTCCTACGGCGCTTTCCTCGCGGCGCACTGGGCCAGCCGGAATCCCGGCCGCACTGTGGGCGCGGTCCTGGTCGAGGGCGCGCAACCGGACGACTGGCTGGATGAGGCCATGGAGCAGCGGATCCGCAAGCTGTTTCGACGGCTGAGCCCGCTCATGCTGCTGCTGCGCCCGACGGGCCTGACCCCGCGGATGTCCGCTGCACAGATCGCGAACAGCAACATCGAGGTCGGCGTGCTGGCCCGTGCGCGCAATCTGGGCCCCGTGCTGGACAACATCAGCGTCCCGACCCGGTACGTGATCGGCTCGGGGAAGTCCTTCGGAAGCAAGGGTGACGAGCACGAACAGCACCGCGCCACCTTGCCTGCGGTGGCCGCCCGCAACCCGAACATCAAAATTCACGCGAAGGTCGCCAGCAACCACGGCTCGATCCTGAAGAAGGACTTCCGCGCCGTCGCCGCGGCCGTACGCGAGGTCGCCGCCCCCGACCGTGCGGGAGCACGCAAGCGCTGATGAGGGGACTGGCGGGAAGTCAGCGGCCTTCGCCGGCACCGCGGTGAGGACTGTGCGGCACTACCACCGCACCAACTGACCGGCGCGCCACGACGCGGCTTTGCGGCTACGGCCGGTGCGAATCGGTCGAGCTGCTGCGCAGGTTCGGCCCTGGCCACGGCCGGCGCACCGCCGTCCGAAAGCGGGCCCCTGCTCGACGCCGATGGCGACAGGGGCGCGCGGCCAACGGCAACCTGCGTCGAGCGGGGCCGGGGCCGGTGCTGACGCGGAGAGTTATGGACCACGTCCCGGACCCGGTCCTCGCTGGTGAACGTCACCTCGGCGATCTTCCCCACCGGCGTGCCCTACGCGGGCAGCAGCAACTTTTGGGCCCGCCGCCAGGTCACCGCCGACCCGGTGCCCCTGCGGACGATCCGCAGCAGCCGCCGCCCCTCGTCGTCATCGATCTCACGCACCCGCACCCGTTCCGCCACGCGGACAGCCTGCCGGGCCCAAGGACCGGGGGCTGCAACATGGTGGCTCGGCTGCTGGGAGCCGCTGCTGGGACGGTGTGTCAGCCGGCCACGCTCAGCGGATCAGCTGTTCCCGCGATGAAGCGGGTGCCGACCGGCCAGACTCGGGCCGACCACTCCCAAGTAGCCAGGTCCCGGACGAGTCGGTCAGGATCGTGGAAGACCTTGACGATGCGGTATTCACTGCCCTTGTCGGGTCGGCGACGCACCGCAGGAACGGGCTGTCCGGCCAGGACGTCCTCGCTCGCGGCCTCTCCCCGGCCGTTGTCGATGAAGATGGCCCTCCCTGCAGGAGTGAGGGCGTCTGCGACGGTGTTCCAGAAGGCAGGCAGACGGGCTGGCGGCACATGGGAGAGCCAGAAGGCGGAGAAGACGGTGTCATAGCGGCGGGGTGGGTGCCACGCGAACACGTCGGCACGTGCGAACTGGATCGTCGTGGACCTCACGCGCTCCTGCGCGATGGCCAGCGCCTCGGGCGCAGCATCGACAGCCATCACCGAGCGAGCCCGGGCAGCGAGGAGGCCCGTCCACTGGCCCGTTCCGCACGCCAGTTCCAGCACGTCACCCATGACTGGAAGCATGTCGATCAGTGGCCGCAGCACCCGCAGGTCCTCGCGCTCGGCGTAGACCCGGTCGTACTCGGACGCACGGGCCCGGTAGTAGGCGATCTGCTCCCGCACTGCAGCATCGGCATCGTTGCCCATACCCGCCACCGTAGCCGTATCACGAGACCTGCCCACCCATGCCCGTAGAGGTGGCGGACTGCAAGGCGAACGTTGCCTGATGCGGCACTAGGAGTTGTCCGGGCGATCATGTGCGGAGCCAGATGATTTGGGCTGCTGCGGTGGCGGTGCCGAGGTAGACGTAGCCGCGTTTGTCGTAGCGGGTGGCCACGGCCCGGGACTGCTTCAGCCTGTTGATCGCTCGCTCGACGGTGTTGCGTTTCTTGTACCGTTCCTCGTCGAAGGCGGGTGGTCGTCCGTCTCCTGATCCTTTGCGCAGGCGGATGGCCTGGGTGTCGGACTTCTCCGGGATGGTGTGCCGGATGCCTCTCTGTCGCAGGTAGGTGCGGCATGGTCTGTTGCTGTACGCCTTGTCCGCGGCCAGGCTGTCGGGCTTCGTGCGGGGCCTGCCCGGCCCGATGCGCGGGACGCGGATCTTCTCCAGTACCGCGGTGAACTGGGTGCAGTCCGCTCGCTGTCCCGGCGTGACG
>NZ_KB891938.1 GCF_000373585.1 Streptomyces sp. MspMP-M5 | reverse complement strand
GCTGGATGACGCGTACGCGTATGGGTTGCTGCGCGCGGGCGTTACCCCGGAGGGGTAGCCCGCCGTTGCGCCTGCGGCGCGTTGCCCGCCCGACGGCGGGATCGTTGTCCGCTGCGCGGGGCTTTTCGGCCGCGGTGCCGGGCCTCCGGGGCAGGGGGTGTGTCCGGACTGCTTCGCTTTACGTCCGGACACACCCCCTGCCCCTCCGACCCGTCCCCTCCCGTGGGTGGTCATGAATCCGGTGGGTGGGGGCGGACGCGGGTGGTCGACTGCGCGCGGTCGAGGGTCTACGTTCACCCCCACCGGCCGTTTTCACCCACCACAACGGGAGGGGACGGGCCGGAGGGGCCGGTGTGCAGGGCTTTGCTTCCGAAGGCTCGAATAAGAGCAAAGGCGGAGCGCAGCGGAGCGTAAAGCGCAGCAGTCCTGCACACCGGCCCCGGAGGACCGTCACCGCACCCGAAAGCCCCGCGCAGCGGACCCGATGCGCCGAAGGCGCAACAAAGCGAACCCGCGCGGCGGGAAGGCCGACAACGTGGGAGGGCCAACAGATGTGGTCACGGCGGGAGTTCCTCGCGGCGACCGCCGCCATCGGCGCGGGGCAGGCCGCCACGGCGTCGGCCGTAGCCGGGGAGCCCCCGGACCCTTTCCGGGCCCTACGGGCCCGCTGGTGCGGGCTGACCCTCGGCGCCGGGTTCGACCCGGCCGCCGCCCCGTACGCCGCCGTCCTCCGCGAGACGGGCGAACTCGCCGGCCGCCACGCGGCCGGTATGCGCCCGGAGCCCCACTCGCTGTGGGCGGACTGTCCGTACGATCCGCCCGCCGGCATCACCCGCAGCTACGGCCGCCTCGCCACCATGGCGCTGGCCTGGGCCCAGCCCGGCACCGGCCGTACCGGTGACCGGGACCTCGCCGCCGCCGTCACCGCCGGTTTGGACCATCTCGACCGCACCGTCTACCACCCCGCCACCACGCCTTACGGCAACTGGTGGGAATGGCAGATCGGCAGTCCCAGGCTCCTCCTCGACACCCTCGCGGTCCTCGACGAGTACCTCCCCGGCGGCACCGGTGACGACCTCCGCGCCCGCTGTCTGGCCGCCGTCGACCACTTCGTCCCGGAGAGCGCCCTCGGCGCCTACACCGGCACCAGTACCGGCGCCAACCGCGTCGACCTCTGCCGGGTCGTCGCCGTCCGCGGCGTCCTCGGGCGCGCGCCCGCCAAGCTCGCGCTCGCCCGCGACGCCCTCTCCCCGGTCTTCCCCTACGTCACCCACGGCGACGGCCTCTACGCCGACGGCTCGTTCGTCCAGCACAGCTGGGTCGCCTACTCCGGCACCTACGGCGCGGTCCTCCTCGACGGCCTGGGCCGCCTGTTCACCCTGCTGCGCGGCTCCGCCTGGGAGGTCACCGACCCCGGCCGGCAGATCGTCCTCGACAGCGTCGAGCACGCCTACGCCCCGCTGCTCCACGACGGCCTGATGATGGACAGCGTCAACGGCCGTGCCGTCAGCCGTGGTTACCTGCGTGCCGACGAACGCCGGCTGCTGCACAGCGACCACCGCCACGGCCACGCCGTCATCGCCGCCATCGCGCTGCTCGCCGAGGGTGCGAGCACCGCGGAACGGGACCGCTGGCACGCCATGATCAAGGGGTGGATCGTCCGTGACCGCACCCTGCCGGTCCTCACCGACCGCCAGTACACCGTCGCCGACCTCGCCCGACTCGCCGCCATCGACGCCGGCCCCGCACCCGCCGCCCCCGAACCCGTCGGCCACCGGCTCTTCCCCGCCATGGACCGCGCCGTGCACCGCCGCCCGGGCTGGACCGCCGGGCTCGCCATGGCCTCGAACCGCATCACCCACTACGAGAACGGCAACGGCGAGAACCGCCACGGCTGGCACACCGGCTCCGGAATGCTCTACTGGTGGCCCGCGGGCCGGGCCGGCGACCAGTACACCGACGCCTTCTGGCCCACCGTCGACCCCTACCGGCTGCCCGGCACCACCGTCTCCACCAAGCGCCTCGCCGACAACGAGGGCGGCGGCTGGGGCGAGCCCAAACCCGACGTCCGCTGGGTCGGCGGCACCACCGACGGCAGCTACGCCGCCCTCGGCCAGCACCTGCGCGGCCTGGCCTCCACCCTCACCGCCCGGAAGTCCTGGTTCGCCCTCGACGACTGCGTGGTCTGCCTCGGCGCCGGCATCACCTCCCGCGACGGCGTCCCCGCCGAGACCGTCGTCGACAACCGCAACCTGGGGGAGCGGGGCACCGCCGCCCTCACCGTCGACGGCACCCGCCGGCCCGCCGCCCCCGGCCGCACCACCGTCTTCCGGCGCGCCCGCTGGGCCCACCTCGACGGCCACGGCGGCTGGGTCTTTCCCGGACCCCCCGGCGGAGCCGCCCTGCACGTCCTGCGCGAGGACCGCACCGGCCGCTGGTCCGACATCAACACCACGTCCACCTGCGACCCGTACACCCGCCGCTACCTCACCCTCTGGCACGACCACGGCACCGACCCCACCGATGCCGGCTACGCCTACCTGCTGATGCCCGGCGCCACGCGCGGCACCGTCGCCGCCCGGGCCGCCGACCGGCACTGGCTCACCGTCCTCGCCAACGACGCCGGCCGCCAGGCGATCGCCGTGGACCCGCTCGGCGTAACCGCCGCCAACTTCTGGCGGGCCGGCGCCGCGGGCCCGCTCGCCGTGGACGGCCCCGCCAGTGTGCTGGTCCGCGAACGGCGCGCCCCCGGCCGCCGGGGCCGTACCGCGACGGTGTGCGCCGCGGCCCCCACCCGTACCGGCGAGGCCCTGGAGATCACCTGGTCCCGGCCGGTCCGCGCGGTCCTGGGCCACGACCCGGCGGTCGAGGTGCTGACCGCCGGCGCCGGGCTCCGGCTGCGGCTGGCCCCCGGCACGGCCTGTGCCACCCACCGCTGCACCGTGCTGCTGCGCTGATCACCGGCACCTCGGCCGGCCTCCGACCGGCACAACGTCACCCGGCCGGGGTTTGTCGGCACCGTACAGACGCTGGACACCGTGTCCACCCCGTCAGCGCCCGGCAGTCGGGCCTCGGGCAGCGTGGTTCTGTACCGCCTGCCCACGAAATCGCGCCCGACGTTGTACGAAACCGACATCGGTGTGTGGGCCCTCGCCCACGTACCGTCGATACATGACCACTGTCGAAGATGTGCCCGCCGGTGCCACCGACGCCCGCGGGCGCGTCGCCGAACTGCACGCGATCCGTGAGCAGGTGCGGCGAGGCCCCAGCGAGCGAGCCACCGAAGCGCAGCGTGCCAAGGGCAAGCTGACGGCGCGCGAGCGGATCGACCTGCTGCTGGACGAGGGTTCCTTCAACGAGGTCGAGCCGCTGCGCCGGCACCGGGCCACCGGTTTCGGGCTGGAGGCCAAGAAGCCGTACACGGACGGCGTGATCACGGGCTGGGGCACGGTCCACGGCCGGACCGTCTTCGTCTACGCACACGACTTCCGGATCTTCGGCGGCGCGCTGGGCGAGGCGCACGCCACCAAGATCCACAAGATCATGGACATGGCCATCCAGGCCGGTGCCCCGCTGGTCTCCCTCAACGACGGCGCCGGCGCCCGCATCCAGGAGGGCGTCTCCGCGCTCGCCGGCTACGGCGGCATCTTCCAGCGCAACACCAAGGCGTCCGGCGTCATCCCGCAGATAAGCGTGATGCTCGGCCCGTGCGCCGGCGGCGCCGCGTACTCGCCGGCCCTGACGGACTTCGTCTTCATGGTCCGCGACACCTCGCAGATGTTCATCACCGGGCCGGACGTGGTACGTGCGGTGACCGGTGAGGAGATCACCCAGAACGGCCTGGGCGGGGCCGACGTGCACGCCGAGACCTCCGGGGTGTGCCACTTCGCCTACGACGACGAGGTGACCTGCCTGGAGGAGGTCCGCTACCTGCTCTCCCTCCTCCCGGCCAACAACCGGGAGAACCCGCCGGTGGTGGCCTGCGAGGACCCCGCCGACCGCTCCGGCGACGCGCTGCTGGACCTGGTCCCGGCCGACGGCAACCGCCCCTACGACATGCGCAAGGTCATCGAGGAGATCGTCGACGACGGCGAGTACCTCGAAGTCCACGAGCGCTGGGCCACCAACATCATCTGCGCGCTGTCCCGCTTCGACGGCCGGGTGGTGGGCATCATCGCCAACCAGCCGCAGTCGCTGGCCGGCGTCCTGGACATCGAGGCGTCCGAGAAGGCCGCCCGCTTCGTCCAGATGTGCGACGCCTTCAACATCCCGCTCGTCACGCTGCTGGACGTTCCCGGCTTCCTGCCCGGCGTCGACCAGGAGCACGGCGGCATCATCCGGCACGGCGCCAAGCTGCTCTACGCGTACTGCAACGCCACCGTCCCGCGGATCTCCATCGTGCTGCGCAAGGCGTACGGCGGCGCCTACATCGTCATGGACTCGCAGTCCATCGGCGCCGACCTGACCTACGCCTGGCCCACCAACGAGATCGCGGTGATGGGCGCGGAGGGCGCCGCCAACGTCATCTTCCGCAAGCAGATCGCCGAGGCCGACGACTCCGAGGCCATGCGCACCCGCATGGTCAAGGAGTACAAGTCCGAGCTGATGCACCCGTACTACGCGGCCGAGCGCGGCCTGGTCGACGACGTCATCGACCCCGCCGAGACCCGCCACACCCTCATCCGCGCCCTGGAGATGCTGCGCACCAAGCACGCGGACCTGCCGGCCCGCAAGCACGGCAACCCGCCGCAGTAATCCACCGCCACCCCTTACATCGGACCCATTCGGAGAATCGAGACCGCAGTGAATACTGCCCCCAGCAGTGCCGTCACCGACGCTCCCATCCGCGTCGAGAAGGGCCAGGCCAGCGAGGAGGAGCTGGCCGCGCTGACCGCCGTCCTCCTGGCCCGCGCCGCGCACCGCCCGTCGGCCGTCCCCGGCCCGCGTGCCTCGGCCGCCCGCTGGCGCCGCCTGGAGCGTCAGCAGGGCTTCCACGGCGCCACCAGCTGGCAGCGCTGACACCCGCACGACGGTAGGGCCCGTGGGGAGCGTTTCGGCGCTCCCCACGGGCCCTTCGCGCAGCCCATGACGGCCAAGCCGAAGGCCCCCGCACCTGGCAGGTGTGCGGGGGCCTTTCGTCGTACGGCTGGGCGCGCCGGAGAGCCGCGCCGGCCGGCGCTACCGGAGGCGGGCCATCAGCGCGTGCTCCACGAGCGTGATGAGCGCGCTCTTGGCCTCGCTGCGGTGCCGGGCGTCGGTGGTGATGATCGGGGCGTCCGGACCGATCTGGAGGGCCTCACGGACCTCGTCCGGGGTGTAGGGCTGGTGCCCGTCGAAGCCGTTGAGGGCGATGACGAAGGGCAGGCCGCTGTTCTCGAAGTAGTCCACGGCCGGGAAGCAGTCGGCCAGGCGGCGGGTGTCCACGAGCACCACCGCGCCGATGGCGCCGCGCACCAGGTCGTCCCACATGAACCAGAAGCGGTCCTGGCCCGGCGTACCGAAGAGGTACAGGATCAGGTCCTGGTCCAGGGTGATCCGGCCGAAGTCCATGGCCACGGTCGTGGTGGTCTTGTCCGGCGCGTGCGTGAGGTCGTCGATCCCCGCCGACGCGGAGGTCATCACGGCTTCGGTACGCAGCGGATTGATCTCTGAGACGGCCCCGACGAACGTGGTCTTGCCCACGCCGAAGCCGCCCGCCACCACGATCTTCGCCGAGGTGGTGGAGCGGGCTGCACCGCTAGAGCTTGCGAAGTCCACTGAGCACCCTTTCGAGCAGTGTCACATCTGGCTGTCCACCGGCGGTCTCGTCCCCGCCGGGCTGATGGATGGCGACGAGTCCGGCCTCTGCCAGGTCGGCGACGAGGATCCGGGCGACGCCGAGGGGGATGGAGAGGAGGGCCGAGATCTCGGCCACTGATTTGATCTCGCGGCAGAGGTGGCAGATGCGCTGGTGCTCCGGCAGCTGGCCCTGCAGCTTCGCGGGATCGGCGGTCGTGCTGACCAGCGCCTCGATGGCGAGCTGGTAGCGCGGCCGGGTCCGGCCTCCGGTCATCGCGTACGGCCGCACGAGCGGGTTGTGCGCACCCCCCGTGGGGGCGGTGGGCTCGGGCGCCGGCCGCGGCGGCTGCACCGGCTGGATGCGCGGTGCCTGCGGCTGGTCGTACGGCGACGGCTCGGACGGCCCGTAGGGCGGACCGTACGGGCCCTGCTGCTGAGCGGGGCGCTGCGGCTGCTGCGGCGGCTGGGGCCGCTGCGGCCTGCGGCTGGGCGCAGACGGGAAGTTGAAGCGGTTGTGATGGGTATCGCCCTGGGGGCCGGACTGCTGTCCGGATCCATACGGGTAGCCGCTCGGGGGCGTTGCCACGTCTCCTCCTCCAACTTGCCTGTCTGACGCCGGTCGCGCCACCGAACCCTATGGCGCGGTGGCGGGAAACGCACTGCCTGTCTGCTAGTTGAGAAGGCTGCCCTGCAGTTCCGCACGCAGATCGGGCGTCAGGACGGTGCCCGCGCGATCGACCAGCAGGGCCATCTCGTAGCCGACGAGGCCGATGTCGCACTCCGGGTGCGCCAGTACGGCCAGCGACGACCCGTCGGAGACCGACATGATGAAGAGGAAGCCGCGCTCCATCTCCACCACCGTCTGGTTGACGCTGCCGCCCTCGAAGATGCGGGACGCGCCGGAGGTCAGCGACGTCAGGCCGGAGGCCACCGCCGCCAGCTGATCGGCTCTGTCCCGGGGGAAGCCCTCGGACATCGCGAGAAGGAGACCGTCCGCGGAGACCACGACCGTGTGGGACACCCCGGGGGTGTTCTCCACGAAGTTGGTGATCAACCAGTTCAGATTCTGCGCCGCCTGGCTCATCGGGCTCACACTAACGCTCCTGATCGTAGGTGCTGCCGGGGCCGAAGCCCTGTTGGTCATTCTGGGGGACCCCCGAGGAGGGGTCCGTGCCGGTGCCGGCGCTGCGCCCCTGCTGGACACCGCGGCGCAGATTGCTCAGCCTTCCGCGGACGTCCTCCGGAGCGCGGGAGACCTGGGGGCCGCCCTGCGCACTCTGCTCCGCGGTGCCCTCGACCAGGTTGGCCTTGGGCACCCGCCGGGGGAGGCCGGAAGCGGTGACCCCGCCGGCCGACGGCTGGCGCAGTCGGCCCGCCCGCTGCCAGCGATCGTCGTTCTCGCTGCGCCAGGCGGAGCCGTCGTCCTGGCCGGGCTCCGCTGCGGGCTCCTGCTGACCGTGCGGCGAGCCGGCTCCGCGGCGCGGAAGGCCAGCGTCGGTCAGCGAGTGGATCACGCTCGCGGTCGGGCCGGGACGCTCGAATGTTACGCGCTCGGACGCATCAGCGGGAGCGGGAGGCGGATTCCGGTCAGATTCCGCTTCGGTTCCGAAGTGCCCCTCGTGCGCAGGTGGTTCGGCCCAGCCGCCGGGCGCGCCGGTGTCCTGCGGGGCGTAGAACTGCCCGGTGGTCTCCGCGGGCGCGGGCGTACCGAACGCGTCGACACCGGAGGAGCGATCGTCGTAGAGCGGCGCGCCGGGCTCCGCATACGGCGCAACGGGCTCCGCATAGGGCGCGTGGTTGCCCTCGTACGCCGCGCCGTGGTCCTCGTACACCGCGCGGTGGTCCTCGTACACCGCGCGGTGGTCGTGGCCGCCGGCGGACGGCTCGTCGCGGAACAGCGGCCGCTCGTCCACCGGTCCCGGCGCGGGCTGGCCGACGGCCGTCTGGGCCTCCAGGGCCGCCCGGCGCTCCTCGCGCAGCAGGGAGCGGCCCACCGGGTCCAGCCCGGCGGCGGGACCGCCGTGCGCGTCGAAGCCGTCGTCGAAGCCCAGCTCGGCCGCGGTGCGCTGGCCCGCCTCGTACGCCCCCTGCTGCTGGTGCTCGGGGACGATCCGGGAGACCGTGAAGGTGTCGTCGAACTGCTCGTCGCCGCCACCGCCGTGGGTGATCGCCTCCGGCAGCATGACCAGCGACGTGGTGCCGGCCTGCTCGCCCGAGGGGCGCAGCTGGACGCGGATGCCGTGCCGGTCGGCCAGCCGGCCGACCACGAACAGGCCCATCCGCTGGGAGATCGCGGCGTCCACGCTCGGCGGGTTGGCCAGTTTGTGGTTGATGTCCGAGAAGTCCTCGGGGGTCAGCCCGATGCCCTTGTCGTGGATCTCGATCATGATCCGGCCGTCCGGCAGCCGGGTCGCGGCCACCTTCACCTTGGTCTGCGGCGAGGAGAACGTGGTGGCGTTCTCCAGCAGCTCGGACAGCAGGTGGATCAGGTCGGTGACCGCGGTGCCGTGGATGTCGCTCTCCGGGACGCCGCTGAGCTCTATTCGCTCGTACGACTCGACCTCGGAGGTGGCCGCCCGCAGCACGTCGATCAGCGGGACCGGCTGGTTCCACCGGCGGCCCGGCTCCTCGCCGGCGAGGATCAGGAGGTTCTCGCCGTTGCGGCGCATGCGCGTGGCGAGGTGGTCGAGCCGGAAGAGGTTCTCCAGCTGGTCCGGGTCGGCCTCGTTGTTCTCCAGGTGGGTGATCAGCTCCAACTGGCGCTCGATCAGGCCCTGGTTGCGGCTGGAGAGGTTGGTGAAGATCGCGTTGACGTTGCCGCGCAGCAGCGCCTGCTCGGCGGCGAGCCGGACCGCCTCCCGGTGCACCTGGTCGAAGGCGCGGGCGACCTCGCCGATCTCGTCGGTGGTGGCGATCGGGATCGGCGCCACGCGGGTGTCGACCCGGCCCGGGTCGGTGCGGGAGAGCTGGTCGACCAGCATCGGCAGCCGCTGCTCGGCGACGCCGAAGGCCGCGTTGCGCAGGGCCCGCATGTTGCGGCTCATCCGGCGGGCCATCAGCCCGGCCACGACGAACGCGACGATCAGCGCGGCCAGCACGATGCCGGAGTCCTGGAAGGTGGACCACTTGGCGTCCGAGGAGATCTGCCCGGCCTCGTTCACGGCCTTGTCGGCCAGGTCCTTCTCGATGCCCCGGTACATGTCGAACTTGCCGGTGGACGCCTGGAAGTACGCCTCCGGGGTGACGCCCTTGGCGGCCAGCTGGTCCGGCGCCGCGCCGGAGGCGATCAGGGTGGTCATCTGGTCCAGCGACGGCGGTGTGCGGAAGGTCCGGCCGGCCGCCTCCGCCTGCGACTTCGCGCGGGCGGTCTGTTGCTGCGCCGCCTGCTGGAGCCTGGCCGCATCGTCCTTCAGCCGCGTCACGTCGTCGGGCGTGCCGCCGGAGGTGTACTCGCCGATGGCGATGCCCTCCAGGTAGCGGTACGACGCGAACGCGGTCAGCTGTTGCTTGTGCTCCTTGCCGCCCTGCGGGGACGCCGGGTCGACGAGCAGGTGGGTGCCGATCGAGCGGGTCAGCGACTCGGCGGCCTTCGCCAGTGCGACGGCGTAGACGGTGCGCCCGTAGGAGGTGATGTTGCCGGTGCCGAGGCCGAGTTCGTTGGCGAACTCCATCAGCGGGTGCTGGATCTCGACATAACCCTCTTCGGTCTGCACGGCGTGCAGCTTGGCGGTGAAGGCGGCCTGGCGCAGCGGTGCCAGCTTGGGCTCGGTCTTCTGGAACAGCGCGAGCCGGCGCTTCAGGCCCGGCTTGTCCGGCATGCTCTTGGCCGCCTCGTGGAACGCCTGGGCGGCCTGGTCGGTGGTGTCCCGGGCCTCCTGGACGACCGGGTCGTCCGTGCGGCCCTTCAGCAGCGGGGCGGCGGTGCGGTCCCGCTCGTCGATGAGGGCGTTGCTGTAGGAAAGCGCGGCGCGCACGAGCTTCGCGGTGTTCTCCGCGTCCTGGGCGTCCTGCCAGGTGCCGAAGGAGTTGTTGACGCGCAGTCCGCCGAAGACCAGGCCCACCAGGACGGGGATCAGCAGAATGGCGTTCAGGCGGGTGGCCACCCGCCAGTTGCGCGGAGAGTACTTGCCGCCGCTGACGGGAGGCTTCGCGACCGGGTTATCGGGCGCGTCGGAAGCCGGTGCGCCGCCCTCACGGGGGGGCGGCGTGAAGTTGCCCCGCCGCGGTTCCTGCGGCTCGGGGCTCGTCGTGCCTCGCCTCACTCGACCAACAACCTCTCGGCGACGGCACGGGTATGCAGTGCCGTTTCTTCTGGGCGTTACTACTCCGGAGTTCAGCGAATTTCAGCACGTCAGGGCGGTGCGTTCCAAACACTGGGAACGGCCGGAGAGGCCCTTGAAAAGCGCCAGATAAAAGGGGCGTTAAGGGCGAGGCGCGGCAAAAGGCGGGAGAAATGTGAGCGCAGCGAAGCCGGACATGCGCGTGCGGTGTCGAAAGCGAGCCGATTCACTGTCGAAACGTTATGAAGCCCTTTACGGGCGTGTCGAAGGACACAGATCACCGGGCCCGGCGGCCGGAACCGCGTCCGGGCAGGGGTGAGGGACCCCCGGGAACAACTGCCGTACGGCCCACACCCGATGGCGGGGCGGGCCGTCCGGCCGGCACTACCGGAGGCGGGCCATCAGCGCGTGCTCGACGAGCGTGATGAGCGTGCTCTTGGCCTCCGCGCGGTGCCGCGCGTCGGTGGTGACGATGGGCGTCCCCGGCCCGATCTGGAGGGCCTCGCGGACCTCGTCCGGGGTGTGGGGCTGGTGTCCTTCAAAGCCGTTGAGGGCGATGACGAAGGGCAGGCCGCTGTTCTCGAAGTAGTCCACGGCCGGGAAGCAGTCGGCCAGGCGGCGGGTGTCGACCAGGACCACCGCGCCGATGGCGCCGCGCACCAGGTCGTCCCACATGAACCAGAAGCGGTCCTGGCCCGGCGTACCGAAGAGGTAGAGGATCAGGTCCTCGTCCAGGGTGATCCGGCCGAAGTCCATCGCCACGGTGGTGGTCGTCTTGTCCTGGACGTGGCTGAGATCGTCGATGCCCGCCGACGCGGAGGTCATCACGGCCTCCGTGCGCAGCGGGTTGATCTCCGAGACGGCCCCGACGAACGTGGTCTTGCCCACGCCGAAGCCGCCCGCCACCACGATCTTCGCCGAGGTCGTGGCGCGGGCCGGGCTCTGGCCGGGGTCAGAGCTTGCGAAGTCCACTGAGCACCCTCTCCAGCAGCGTCACGTCCGGCGTGCCGCCCGCCTCGCCGCTGCCGCCCGGCTGGTGGATCGCCACCATCCCGGCCTCCGCCAGGTCCGCCACGAGAATCCGGGCCACGCCGAGCGGGATGTGCAGCAGCGCGGAGACCTCCGCCACCGACTTCACCTCGCGGCACAGGTGGCAGATCCGCTGGTGCTCGGGCAGCAGCCCGGGCAGCTGGGAGGGGTCGGCCGTGGTGCTGACCAGCGCCTCTATGGCGAGCTGGTAGCGCGGCCGGGTCCGGCCTCCGGTCATGGCGTAGGGGCGCACCAGCGGCTGGTCACCTTCGCTCCCGTACGGCGCGGGGCTGTAGGCGCCGTACGGGCCGGAAGTGGCGGGTGGCGGGGTCATGGGTCCTCCGGACGGGACAACTGACGTGTCGTCGGGTTGGGCCGGTGGGGGGTACGGCGTGGATGGATGAGGGGTTACCGGCGCGGCGGCGCTGCGGACGCCGCCGGCACTCAGTTCAGCAGACTGCCCTGGAGTTCCGCACGCAGATCGGGCGTAAGGACGGTGCCCGCACGGTCGACCAGCAGGGCCATCTCGTAGCCGACGAGGCCGATGTCGCACTCCGGGTGCGCCAGTACGGCCAGCGACGACCCGTCGGAGACCGACATGATGAAGAGGAAGCCGCGCTCCATCTCCACCACCGTCTGGTTGACGCTCCCGCCCTCGAAGATGCGGGACGCGCCGGAGGTCAGCGACGTCAGACCGGAGGCCACCGCCGCCAACTGGTCGGCACGGTCCCGGGGGAAGCCCTCGGACATGGCGAGGAGCAGACCGTCCGCGGAGACCACGACCGTGTGGGACACCCCGGGGGTGTTGTCCACGAAGTTGGTGATCAACCAGTTCAGGTTCTGCGCCGCCTGGCTCATCGGACTCAACTAACGCTCCTGCTGGTGAGTGGGATCGACAATGCCGTGGTTGCCGGTGGACGACGTCCCGGCCTGCCGGCCCTGCTGGATGCCCCGGCGGAGATTGGTCAGCCGGCCGCGCACGTCGCTGGGCGCGCGGGAGACCTGCGGACCGTTCTGCGGGGCCTGCTGCTGCGCCGTGCCGGCGACGAGGTTGGCGCGCGGCACCCGGCGGGGCAGCCCGGACGTGGTGACCCCGCCCGAGGCCGGCTGGCGGATCTGCTCCGCCTGCCGCCACGCCTCGTCGTTCGGCGAGGTGCGCCACTGCGCGGAGGCGTCGGCCGGGGCACCTGTGCGGGCCCCGGCGGCCGGTATGCCGCCGGCGGGCGTCTCGCCCCGGCCGGCACCGGCCTGGGGCGCGCGCTCCTGGGTGGCGCGCTCCTGGGGCGCGCGGTTCTGCCCCGTGCGGTCCTGGCCGTCCTGGCCCTCCTGACCGGCGCCGCGCCGCGGCAGCGGCGGCACACCGGCGGCCGCCGAGGCCGGGGTGTTGAACCAGTTGGACTCGATGGTGTCGAAGATCGGCGTGCGGTCGTCGACGGGTCCGGCGTCCGAGGTGTCCAGCGGGTCGCCGAGCGGGTCCCGGCCCGCCGGGGCCCGGCCGGCACCCGGCCGGCGGTCCTGCCGGCCCGGCTCCGTCCGCTCGTCCTCGGGCCGCGGGAACTGCCCGGTGGTCTCGAACTGCCCCGTCTCGAAGCGCCCGTTGGTCTCGAACTGCCCGGTGGTCTCCGACGGCGCGGCGTCGAACTGCCCGGCGTCGGGCCGGGAGAACGGTCCGCTGTCGGGCTGCGGGAACTGCCCGGTGTCGAACTGCCTGCCGTCGGCGTCCGGCCGCGGGAACCGTCCCGTGTCGGCGTCGGGCCGCGGGAACTGCCCCGTCTCGCCGGGCCCTTCGGCCGCCCGGGCCGGCTCGCGGCCGGCAGCCGGGGCGTCGTCCGTGCCGGGCCGCTGCCCGCCGAAGAAGTCGGGCCGCGGGAACGCCGCGGTGTCGCCGGGGCCGGCGGCCGGTGCGGGCCGCTCGAAGGCGCCGGTGGTCTCCGGCTCCTCGTGGCCCCGTGGCCGGTCCTGCGCCTCGCGGGGCGCCAGCGGCCAGTCGTCGTCGCCGCCGCGGTCCCGGCGCACGCCCAGCGGCGCCTCGCCCGGCTGCCCGGTGTCCGCGGCGCCGCGGCCGGCCCCGCCGCCCGGCAGCTCGGCCGGCCCGTCGGCGCGCGTCGGCAGCTGCGGCCGCTCCTCGCGGCCGGGCAGGCCGGCGGGCGGCGCCACGGTCGGGGTGCGGCCGTCGTCGGCACCGCGGTCCGCGTCCGCGCCGCGCACCGGCAGCGCGGGCCGCCCGTCGGCACCGCGGCCCGGTGCGGACGGTGCGGTACGGCCGCCGGGGGCCGGCGCGCCGAAGGCGTTCGGAGCGCCGCCGGGGGCACCGCCGCGGCCGGGCAGCGCGGGCCGCCCGGCGGAGCCGGAGCCGACCTGGCCGCGCGGCTGGAGCCCGGCCAGCCGGCTGGTGGCCGTGCCGCCCTCGGGCTTGCCGCCGCCCTTGGCGGTGCTCGGCGCCGGCTTCTTGCCGCCCTGGGCGACGTCGACCGGCAGCATGACGAGCGCGGTGGTGCCGCCGGAGTCGGACGGCCGCAGCTGGATGCGGATGCCGTGCCGCAGGGACAGCCGGCCGACCACGAACAGACCCATCCGCCGGGAGACCGAGACGTCCACGGTCGGCGGGCTGGCCAGCCGCTCGTTGATCGCCGACAGGTCCTCGGGGGAGAGGCCGATGCCGGTGTCGTGGATCTCGACCAGGACGCGGCCGTCGGGCAGCGCGTGGCCGGTCACCTTGACCTTGGTCTGCGGCGAGGAGAACGACGTGGCGTTCTCCAGCAGCTCGGCCAGCAGGTGCACCAGGTCGTTGACGACCCGGCCGGCGACCTCGGTCTGCGGAACGGCGCTCAGCTCGATCCGCTCGTACTGCTCCACCTCGGACGCGGCGGCGCGGAGCACGTCGACCAGCGGGACCGGGCGGGTCCAGCGGCGGCCGGGCTCCTCACCGGCGAGGACGAGGAGGTTCTCGCCGTTACGGCGCATACGGGTGGCGAGGTGGTCCAGCTTGAAGAGCGAGGAGAGCTGGTCCGGGTCGGCCTCACGGGACTCCAGTTCGGAGATCAGCGAGAGCTGACGCTGGATCAGACCCTGCGAGCGGCGCGAGAGGTTGGTGAACATCGCGTTGACGTTGCCCCGCAGCAGCGCCTGCTCGGAGGCGAGCCGGACCGCCTCGCGGTGCACCTCGTCGAACGCCGCGGCCACCCGGCCGATCTCGTCCCGGCTGTGCACACCGACCGACTCGACGGAGGTGTCCACGTCCTGCGGGTCGGACTCGGACAGCTGCTTGACCAGCTCGGGCAGCCGGTCCTGGGAGACCCGCTGCGCGGTGTCCTGCAGCCGGCGCAGCGAACGGACCATGGAGCGGGAGACGACGAACGCGCCGACCAGGGAGATGCCGAGGACCAGCAGGATCACCGCACCGTTGAGGATCGCGTCCTGGGTCGCGGCGTTGCGCAGCTCGCGGGACTTCTGCTCCATCTCGGAGAGCAGCGAGGTCTCGACCCGCGACATCTCGTCGATCTTGACGGTGTCGGAGTCGTACCAGTCCAGGTACTTGTACTCCTGGCTGCGGATGCCGTTCGGGCTGGCGAAGGCGCGGTGCGCGAAGGCGTAGGCGGCCTTGATCTCGTCGTTGTTGCCGTCCAGACCGCGGGTGAGCGAGCCGGCGTTGCCGTTGTAGATCTGCGAGAAGCGGTCCCGGGCCGCCTTCTCGTCGTCCTCGGCGGTGCGCCCGGCCTGCCGGTCGTTGGCCGAGAGCTCCGGGCCGCCCGGGTGCGCCAGGCCGGCGCTGACCAGGGCGCGCTGCATCGACGCGTACTCCTTGGCCGACGAGAACGCGGCCAGCGCACGGGTGCTGCGGATCATCTCGGGGTTGCTGGTGGCCTGCGCCATGTCCTGCGAGAGGTCCAGCAGGGAGGTGATCAGCTGGTTGTAGGCGGTGACGGTCCGCGTGACGTTCTCGTCGTCCTTGTAGGCGTTGGCGCGGATCTCGTTGAGGGTGTTGAGCTGGCGGCCGATCTCCAGGACGGTGGCGCGCACGCCGGCCATGGTGGCGTCGTCCGGCTTGATGTCGCCGGTGGCCTGGTTGAAGGAGACCTTGGCGCGGTCGGTGGCCTCGCGCGGGGCGACCACGCCCTGGTCGTCCTTGACGTTGCCGCTGCCGGCCAGCGGACCGGCCGACTTGTCCCGCTCGACCTGGAGGGCGTCGGCCAGCTCGGTGGCCTGCCGGGTCATCTCGGTGAGCAGCTGCATCTTGTCGAGCTGGTCGATGTTCTCCAGCTCGGTGTTGACGCGCAGCGCGCCCAGGGTCGTCGCGGCGACGACGGGCAGCGCGAGCAGGGAGACCAGGCGGGTGCTGATGCGCCAGTTGCGCAGCGCTATTCGACTGCCGGGCCCGCTGGGGCTTTTCTTGGGCTTGCCGCCGTCCGCGGCGTCCTCACCCGGAGTCCGGTCGCGGTCTGTGCCGCCGCGCAGCTCCGGGTCCGCCGCAGCGTTGCCATCCCTCTTGAAACGTCCCTGCACTAGCGTCGCAACCTCTGGACCAGGCGTCCCACCGCGTCAACGGCGGGACGGTGTCGAGTCGAAGGGAACCGCGAAGTCCCCCATGGCGGTCGTGAGTGACCGGCGGGCTGCCCTCTCTGGCCGAGAGAGCGGCACCACCGCGCGGCGCTCCTTCGCGCCCCCTGCGCGCCGGCGAAATCGTGCGGCGGTCCGTGGAATTCCAGCACAGTGCCGGATCTCCAACAAGAGCGGAGCCGGCCGCTGTGACCGGGATGACGCAATGTGCGGAAAGCGTTACGACCGGTAGAAGACCGGCCCCCTGATTTCGGACTTTTACCCGCGAGTCGACCGCCCTCGCCCCCTGTCCCAGGTGCGGTGATCAGGAGCGGAACATGCGGTTCAATCCATCAATGTCCGTTTCGACCACGGATGTTGATCATGGGAAATGCGGCATATGTCACACCCCTCGTGAGGAAACTCACAAGAAGATCGCCGACTTTCCCGAGGATCCGCAGGGAATAGCCCGCTTAGCCTGACGCTTTACACAGTTGCGTAAAACGACAACCGCCGAAAACGCAACGTCCGGCAGCTCTTTCCCGACCAGACGCGAGGCATACCGCAGTGAAGACGACGATGATGTTCCGCAACATAGCCAACCCGCGGCGCACCACCCTGGCCCACCTGAAGGACGCCGACGAACTCGGCACCCCGGAGGTCCCGGAGCACACCGTCGAACTGCCCCGCAGCACCGCCAATCCCCGCCGCACCGTCCTCATGGACCTCCCGAAGCAGGACGTCACCGCCTAAATGGGCGGCGATGCCCCGATGCCCCCGCGATAGCCTGGAGTGTCAACTCCGGCCAATGATCATGAGGGGCAGCGGCAACCCGTGCGCATCGCCAGATTCTCCATCGACGGCACCGTCGGCTTCGGCGTCCTCGAAGGAGACGAACTCGACGTCATCAAGGGGCATCCGTTCGCGGAATTCGAGCGCTCGGGCCGCAAGGTCCCCCTCGACAAGGTGCGGCTGCTGCCGCCCGTGCTCCCCAACAAGGTCGTCGGCATCGGCCGCAACTACGCCGAGCACGCCGCCGAGCTGGGCAACGACGTCCCCGAGACGCCGGTCACCTTCTTCAAGCCCTCCACCTCGGTGATCGGCCACGGCGACCCGCTCGCCTACCCCGCCTTCTCCGAGGAAGTGCACCACGAGGCGGAACTGGCCGTGGTCATCGGCCGGATGTGCCGCGAGGTGCCCCGCGAGCGGGTCAAGGACGTCATCCTCGGCTACACCTGCGCCAACGACGTCACCGCGCGCGACGTCCAGCGCCGCGAGAAGCAGTGGGCCCGCGCCAAGGGCTTCGACGGCTCCTGCCCCCTGGGCCCCTGGATCGAGACCGACCTGGACCCGAGCGACCTCACCATCCAGTGCACGGTCAACGGCGAACAGCGCCAGCTCGGCCGCACCAGCGAGATGGTCCGCCCGATCGAGGACCTGATCGTCCACATCACCGAGGCGATGACGCTGCTCCCCGGCGACGTCGTCCTCACGGGCACCCCGGCCGGGGTCGGCCCGCTCCACGACGGCGACACCGTCTCCGTCACCATCGAAGGCATCGGCACTCTCACCAACAAGGTGATCAAGCGTGGCTAACGCGACCCCCGGAACCCCCGTCCGCGTACGTTTCTGTCCCTCCCCGACCGGCAACCCGCACGTCGGCCTGGTCCGTACCGCCCTGTTCAACTGGGCCTACGCCCGGCACACCGGCGGCAAGCTGGTCTTCCGCATCGAGGACACCGACGCGGCCCGCGACTCCGAGGAGTCCTACCAGCAGCTGCTGGACGCGTTCCACTGGCTCGGCTTCGACTGGGACGAGGGCCCCGAGGTCGGCGGCCCGCACGCCCCCTACCGCCAGTCCCAGCGGATGGACCGCTACAAGGACATCGCCGAGAAGCTGCTCGCCGCCGGCCACGCCTACGCCTGCTACTGCACCACCGAGGAGCTCGACACCCGCCGCGAGGCCGCCCGCAAGGCCGGCCGGCCCTCCGGCTACGACGGCGCCTGCCGCGAGCTGACCGCCGAGCAGAAGGCCGCCTACGAGGCCGAGGGCCGCTCCGCCATCATCCGCTTCCGGATGCCCGACGAGCCGATCACCTTCACCGACCTGGTCCGCGGCGAACTGACCTTCACCCCGGAGAACGTCCCGGACTACGGCATCGTCCGCGCCAACGGCGCCCCGCTCTACACCCTGGTCAACCCGGTCGACGACGCCCTGATGGGCATCACCCACGTCCTGCGCGGCGAGGACCTGCTCTCCTCCACCCCCCGCCAGATCGCCCTCTACCGCGCCCTGATCGAGCTGGGCGTGGCCACCGCGATCCCGCAGTTCGGCCACCTCCCCTACGTCATGGGCGAGGGCAACAAGAAGCTCTCCAAGCGCGACCCCCAGGCCAGCCTCAACCTCTACCGCGACCGCGGCTTCCTCCCCGAGGGCCTGCTGAACTACCTCTCCCTGCTGGGCTGGTCGTTCTCCGCCGACCAGGACATCTTCACCATCCCCGAGATGATCGAGAAGTTCGACATCGCGGACGTCAACGCCAACCCGGCCCGCTTCGACCTCAAGAAGGCCGAGGCGATCAACGCCGAGCACATCCGCCGCCTGGACCCCAAGGACTTCGCCGCGGCCTGTGAGCCCTGGCTGCGGGCCCCGTTCGCCAGCTGGGACGCCGAGGACTTCGACCAGGCCGCGTGGGAGGCCATCGCCCCGCACGCCCAGACCCGCCTCACGGTCCTCTCCGAGATCACCGCCAACGTCGACTTCCTCTTCCGTGAGCAGCCGGTCGACGACGAGGCGTCCTGGGCCAAGGCCATGAAGGGCGACCCGGTGGCCCTGCTCACCACCGCCCGCGCCAACCTCGACGCCGCCGACTGGACCGCCGGCCCCGAGCCCCTCAAGCAGGCCGTCCTCGCCGCCGGCGAGGAGCACGGCCTCAAGCTCGGCAAGGCCCAGGCCCCGGTCCGGGTCGCCGTCACCGGCCGCACGGTCGGCCTCCCCCTCTTCGAGTCCCTGGAGATCCTCGGCAAGGACCGCACCCTCCAGCGCATCGACGCGGCCCTGGCCCGGCTCACCGCCTGACCCGACCGCAACCCCACGGGACCCCGGGCCCGGAAGCCGTGACGGCTTCCGGGCCCGCGCCGTCCTCTGGGACATCGACGACACCCTC
>NZ_KB891937.1 GCF_000373585.1 Streptomyces sp. MspMP-M5 | reverse complement strand
CCGAAACTTCTACGAGAACCCCACCGTGCCCGTCGCATCCGGCGACGGCCGCAGCCGACGACAGGCCCGGCTCCTGGCCCGCGCCCTCGGCCCCGTACACGCGGACGCCCCACCCGCCACCATCCTGGACATCGGCTGCGGCGACGGCACCGCCGCAGCCACCGCCGCGAACTTCCTCACGGGCCACCGCGTCATCGGCGTCGACTGGTCCCAGGACGCCCTCCGCCGCGCCGCCGCCCACATCGGACACGTCGTCCGCGGCGAACTCACCGACGGCGGCCTCCCGTTCGCGACCGGCGCGGCCGACGCCATCCTCTTCAGCGAGGTCATCGAGCACCTCGTCGACCCCGACGCCGCCCTCGACGAACTCCGCCGCGTCCTCCGCCCGGACGGCCACCTGCTGCTCTCCACCCCGAACCTCGCCGCCTGGTACAACCGCGGCCTCCTGCTCGCCGGGATCCAGCCCGTCTTCTCGGAGGTCAGCCTCCGCGGCATCCACGGCCGCCCCGGCACCCAGGTCGTCGGTCACCTACGCCTCTACACCGCCCGCGCGCTCCGCGCCTTCCTCACCGCGTCCGGCTTCGACGTCATCCGCATCACCGGCGCCCCGTACCACGACGTCCCCCGCCCCCTACGCCCCCTGGACCGCGCCGCCTGCCACGCCCCGTCCCTGTCCTCCATCCTCCTCGCCCACGCCCGCCCCCGCCCCAACAACCACACTCCGTAACGGAGTCGGGAACAAAACCACCCTCCGTAATCGTTGCCGAAACAGCAAGGAAGGAGGCCCCCGCAAGGCTCCCCGCCCCCGGCCCACCCCAGCCCCACACGCCCAAACGCCCCACGAGTGCACGGCCCGCACAGCCCAACCAGGCGCGTAGAGCCGAGAATCGCAGCCCGACGAACCCCAACCACCGACCGAGACCGAGACCAAGCGAGACCAAGACCGAGACAAGCCCGAGACCGAGGCAAGCCCGAGAGGAGGCAGGCCGATGCTCTGGTGGGGCGTGGCGTCCGCACTGCTCGCCAACGTCCTGTACAGCACCGGCTTCGTCCTGGAGAAGCGCGCCCTCGCCGCCCTCCCCACCCTCAGCACCCGCCACCCCGCCCGGCTCATACGCCATCTCCTGCGCAGCCCCCTGTGGCTCGGCGGCTCACTCGCTCTGGCCGCGGGCTTCGCCGCCCAACTCGCCGTCTATCGCACACTTCCCATAGCCGCCGCCCAGGGCATCTTCATCTCGGGCCTGGTCCTGCTCCTCCTCATGTCCTCGGTGGTGCTGGGCGAGCGAACCAGCGGCCGGGAGCGGCAGAGCATCGCCGCGATCCTGTTGGCGCTCGCGCTGGTCGTCGCCTCCCTCCGGCACGAGGACGCCCGGGCCATCGCCCGCACCGCGCCACCCGCGACACTTCTCGCGCTCGCCGTGCCGTCCTTGGCCGCGGGCATGCTGCTCTACCGCTCGGCCGAGCTGCGCGCCCGGCGCCGCCACCGCCTGCCGACCGCCGGCGTCTCCTACGGAGTGGCCGTCGGGCTCCTCTACGGCGTCAGCTCACTGGCCATCAAGGGCGTCTCCGGCCTGCTGGACTTCCACGACGTCCCGGCCGCCGCGGCGGCGCTGCTCCGCTCGCCCTACCCCTATCTGCTCCTCTTCACCGGGGCCGCCGGCCTGGTCCTGTCCCAGACCGCCCTGCAGCGCTGCCGAGCCTCGGTGATCGTTCCTGTCTGCACCACGGTGACCTGCGTCTTCACCGTGGCCTGCGGCACCGTCGCGTTCGGCGAACCACTGCCCGGCGACCCGTTGCGGCTGGCCCTGCGCCTGGGCGGCACGGCCGTGGCCCTGACGGTCCTCCTGGCCCTGCCGCGCCACGAGGCCCCGCCCGCACCCACATCGGCGCACCCGCCCCGTCAGGATCACGGCCCGCCGTCCGGGGTCCCCGTGGCCGATCGCAGCACCCGTCAACCGAACCCGAAAAGCCACAGCCGCCAACCACCCGTCCGCGCAGGCCACATGAGGCCGGATGTGAGACCGACAACGAAGGGATTGATCAATGGCGAGGTCGAACGATGACGAGCACGGTGAGGCGAACAGGCAGATGGAGGCAGATGGAGAGGTTGAGTTGGCGATGAGGCGGTTGAAGAAGAGGCGGTCGAAGTGGGATTCGAAGGTGACGTTGAGCTTGGAATTGACCGCGGTGGAGTCGCGCAGCGGGGTGGAATCGCGCGTGGAGCGTGCGGAGGGAGTGGAGGGAGTGGGTCGTGAAGGCTGATGATGCGCTGTTGAGGATTCTCGCGTGCCCGATCGACAAGGGGCCGTTGGTGCTGCTGGCGTCTGAGGAAGCCCTCTACAACCCGCGGCTGCGTCGGCGTTATCCGATCCTCGACGGGATTCCGCAGTTGCTGCCGTCTTCCGGGGAGCAGGTCTCGGAAGCCGAGCACGAGCGAGCGGTGCGCGAGAGCAGGGAGATCGGCGACAGCGGCGACAGCAGGGATATCAGCAAGAGTACGGACGTCAGGGAGAGGGTGGGGGCGGAGGGGGGAGAGAAGGAACCGGTGGTGGAACCGGGGGCGGGGTCGTGACGTTGGCGGCGCGGGTGGGGCGGTGGCTGCCGGGGCGGCTGGTGTCGGCGTTGGCGGCCGGGCTCTATCCGCGGTTCGAACCGGAGCTGGGGCGGCTGCACGACTTCTGCCCGGCGGGCGGTACGGCCGTCGATGTCGGAGGGTGGTACGGCCCGTGGACCCGGCGCCTGGCGCGCCGCGCGGACCACGTCGTCACGATCGAGCCCGTCCCCCACCTGGCCCGACTGCTCGACTCGGTCACCCCGGCCCACGTCGATGTCGTCTCCGTCGCGGCCACCGACCACACCGGCTGCGCCACGCTCTGGCTGCCCGCGGGCGGCCGCGGCGACCGCGGGGTCTCCTCACTCGTACGCCGTGATGTGCATGCCGCCACCCTGGACGTCCCCTGTCTCCCCCTGGACGCGCTGCGTCTCAGCGCCGTCACCCTCATCAAGATCGACGTAGACGGCGCCGAACTGCCGGTGCTACGCGGCGCGGCACGCACCATCGAGCGCGAACGCCCCGCCCTCTTCGTGGAGTTGGAGGCACGCATCCAGCCGCTCGGGCCCGTCCTGGAGTGGACGGCCGCCCGCGGATATCGCGGTTGGGTCCTGCCACGCGACCGCTGGCTGCCGCTGGCCGACTTCGATCTGCCCGCCCATCAGTCCCGTACCTCCTTCGTCGCCGAACAGGGTCTGTTACGCCGCTCCCTCGCCCCGCACCGCCGTTACGTCAACTCTGTGCTCTTCCTTCCCGACGGCGTCCGCCCGGGACCCGCACACGCCGCACCCGCCGCCGCCTCCGCGCGCTCCACGGCCGCCATCAACGACCATGTCCATCATGAACCCCGCCACTGACAATCCCCCGCCCGCCGGCTCCGGCACCCCCTCCGACCTGCCAGGGCCCCTCGCGTTCCAACTCATGCTGCTGCGCCGGATGGCCGACCACGAACCGGCTCGTGTCGAGGACGCGCTCCGCCGACTAGGCGTCACCCGCGCGCAGATGCGCGAGGCCAACCGCCGCTGGCAGGCCCGGATGCACAGCCCTCGGGCACGCACCGGCCTCCAGCCGTACCGCGCGCTGCTCGGCACGCCCGAGTCCGTCACCACCCGCCGCATCGGCGACCTGACCTGCGAGGCGCTGACCTGGCCGGTCCCGCTCTGGCCGGATCTGCGGTTCGAGGCGCTCACCGCACCCGGTGGCGGCGTCTGGAACGCCTGGCTCGTACGGGCCCCCGGCGCCCCCGCCCCGGAACTCCGTACGACCGCCGATCTCGTCCCGTGGTCCTGCACGGTCGACGAGGTCGCCCGCGCCTTCCCGCCGGCCCGCCCGATGGAGGGCAGCGCCCCCACCCGCTGGCGCCTGGCCATCACCGCCCCGGGACCGGACGGTGCACGACAGGACGTCGTCGCGGAGTTCACCTGGGGCCTCTACCAGCGACGGGCGGAGGGGACGGAAGGAGTAGAGGGAGCGGGGAGGGTGGAGTAAGCGGAGGACGAATCGCCACCCCAGCCCGAACCGGCCGGACAGTCCGAACCTGCCCCGATGGGCCGGCGTCTCGACGAGCCCCACCCCCCGCCCGGACCGCAGTGCTGACCAGACGTCAGCCCGCAGCCGTCCAGCGTCCTATGTCGCCCAGTCAGCTCCACTCCCCCCGCCCCTTGCCCCTTGGCCTGCCACACACCCCACTGGGTTGGACGGACGTAACCTCAGCCAGGCGTCCTCCCTCCCTCCTCGCCCCTCCCCCTCGCCCCTCACACCGACATCTGCCACCGCCCCTCCCCTCACCCCAACGGCGCGCCTCTCCCGCCCCCGTCCCCCGGGCGGACGCGCTCAGCGGGCGGGGCCCGGTGCGGGCCCGGAGGATGGCGCACGAGCGCTCACGTGCGGGTGCTCGTGCCCAGTACCGGCCCGCCGGCGACGTTCGCACCGGCCCATCGGGGAGGAATCCGCCATGACCATCAGCCTCGCCCAACTGCGACGCTGCTCGGCCGCCGTCGACCTCGGCGCGGCCCGGACCAGGGTCTACGTCAAGAACCAGGGGCTGGTCGTCGACGAACCGACCGTCGCCGCGGTCAACACCCGCACCGGGTCGATGCTGGCCGTGGGGGCTCAGGCCGAGGTGATGGACGGCCGCACGCCGGACTACATCCGCGTGGTCCGGCCGGTCTCCAACGGGACGGTCGTGGACATCGACCTGGCCCAGCGCCTGCTGCGCCACCTGGTCGGCGACAAGTTGCGCAAGACGTGGCGACGGCGCCCCTCGATGCGGGCCGCGGTGTGCCTCCCGTACGGGAGTGAGCCGCTGGCGCAGCGGGCCGCCGTGGAGACGCTGACCGGGCTGGGCGCCCGGCGGGTCGAGCTGGTGGACACACTGGTCGCCGCGGCCGTCGGGTGCGGGCTGCCGGTGGAGCAGCCGGAGGCGACCATGATCGTGGTGTGCGGCGCGGGCACCACGCAGGTCGCGGTGCTCTCGCTCGGCTCGATCGTGGCCGCCGAGACCGTCCCGGTGGGTGGCAACGCCATCGACCACGCGGTGATCCAGCACCTTCGGCTGCACCACGAGCTGATGCTGCCGAACCAGTCCGTCCGGCCGCTGCACCTGATGCTGTCCGGGGACGGCGAGCTGACGCCCGGCTCCACGGAAGTACACGGCCGGGATGTGGTCAGCGGGCTCGCGCGGTCGGTACATGTGGACACCGAGCGGGTGCGGCGGGCCATCATCACCCCGCTGACGGCGATTCTCGACGGCATCAGTGCGGTGCTGCGCCGCTGCCCGCCGGACCTCGTGGCGGACCTCGGTGAACGGGGCGTCATGCTGGCGGGCGGCAGCGCGCTGATCCCGGGCCTGGAGCCGATGATCCACGAGGCCACGTCGATGCCGGTGCACATCGCGGACCAGCCCAGCACCTGCGCGGTGCAGGGGCTGGGCGCCATGATCGAGGGCAAGGTGCAGCCCCTGCACCTGGACCCGATGGCCCCGTAGACCGGCGGACCCGCAGACCGGCGGACCCGTAGCCCGACATCGGAACGGCCGGGACGACGACGTCCGCAACTACGACGCCCGGGACGACGACGTCGGAACGCCCCCGCCCTCCGGCAGAACCCGCCTACAGACTCCGCGTGTTCCAGGCCACCACCGCCGGCCGCTCGTGCTCCGTCCCCAGCACGCCGACGGTGCCGGTGCCGAAGGTGAACAGGCCGCCCGCGGCAGGCGGGAGACCCAGGCGGCGGGCGGTCAGGACACGCAGGAAGTGCGCGTGCGCCACCAGCACCACGTCGCCCTCGTCGACCTCCAGGTGGGGCGCGATCAGCGCGAGTACGCGGTCGGCGCGCGCCCCGACCTCCTCGGGCGACTCCCCGGGGTGGTCGGCCGGCCCCGGTGCCACACCGTCGTCGAAGAGGTACCAGCCGGGTCTGCTGCGGTGGATCTCGGCGGTGGTGATGCCCTCGTCCCCGCCGTAGTCCCATTCCCGCAGGTCATCGAGGATGTGCGGGGAGGGGAGCCCGGCGAGTCCGGCGGTGCGCAGGGCGCGCGTCATCGGGCTGGCGTAGACCCGCGCGATCTTCCGCGCCGACAGCAGCGGCCGGAGTGCGCGGGCCTGTTCCTCGCCGTTGTCGGTGAGGGGGAGGTCGGTCCAGCTGGTGTGCCGGCCGTCGCGGCTCCACTCGGTCTCGCCGTGCCGGACCAGCAGCAGCTCACTCATACCGCGCGCTCCGGGAACTCCACGAGCCCCGTGAGCCCCGGGAGCGCACAGAACTCGCTTCGCCCGCCCCGCTCGTGCCGCTCAGCCAGCCCGTGCCGCGCGCTCTGCTCGTGCCACCCGTTCACTCGCCCTGCGCCCGCTCTCCGCTGCCGCCCTGCGCCTCCTGGGCCTGGGCCTCGGCGACCGAGGCGCGGACCTCGTCCATGTCCAGGGCGCGGGCCTGGCCGATGACGTCCTCCAGGGCGGCCTCGGGGAGCGCGCCGGGCTGGGCGAACACCGCGATGTTCTGCCGGACGATCATCAGGGTGGGGATGGAGCTGATGTCGAAGGCGGCGGCGAGTTCGGGCTCCTTCTCGGTGTTGACCTTGGCGAACACCAGGTCGCCGTGCTTCTCGGCCGACCGCTCGAAGACCGGCCCGAACTGCTTGCAGGGGCCGCACCATTCGGCCCAGAAGTCGATCAGGACGAAATCGTTGCCGGAGACGATCTCGTCGAAGTTGTCCTTGGTGAGCTCCACGGTGCTCATACGCGCTTCCCTGCTTCCGGGTCATCGAGGCCGCGCCGTGTTGACGCTTCGGCCTGCGGGGCGACTGTCGTGTGTGGTGTGTAGTTGGTTTCCGCCCGACGGGTTTCCGCCCGGCGGCTTCTGCTGTGCGGTGGGGTTCGGCCGGTCCCGACGTACTGCGCCCTCACAGCTTCCGTAACAGGATCAAACCGCACGGTATTCCGCAATTCCGCGGACCGAGCGAACCGAGCAGGCCGAGCGGACCGAGCCGTCGGGCTCCCCTGCCCACACCCCGCCGTCCTAGACATGCCGTGGCGCAGATCACTCCGGGATACAGAGGTCACTCCGGGATACAGGCTCCCGGATGCCGAGGCCACTCCCGGGAGCAACTAGGAGCGACCGAGCGAGACCGGCAGCCCCAACTACCGCGCCCCACCTCCCCACCCGCCCTACGATGGACAGGGACGAGCAGGGACAAAAAGGCATGAACAGGGATGGACAGGGAGCCCATCCAACAGGCCGAAGGAGGCGTCGGCCCCATGGAGACGCGCGTCGATGAGATCGCCGACGGGATCTACCGGATCTCCACCTACGTTCCCGAAGTTGCCGCGCCGGCCGGCTTCACGTTCAACCAGTTCCTCATCGATGCGGAGGAGCCGCTGCTCTTCCATACGGGCATGCGGCATCTGTTCCCCGCGGTCTCGGAGGCGGTGGGCCGGGTGGTGCCGGTGACGGAGTTGCGCTGGCTGGCGTTCGGGCATGTGGAGGCCGACGAGTGCGGGGCGATGAACGCGTTCCTGGCCGCGGCCCCGCGCGCCGAGGTGGCCCACGGGCTCCAGGGGTGCCTGGTCTCGCTCAACGATCTCGCCGACCGGCCGCCGCGCCCGTTGGCGCACGGTGAGACGCTCGACCTGGGTGGCAAGGCGCTGCTGCGGCGCCGGGTGATGCACCTCAACACCCCACACGTGCCGCACAATTGGGAGGCGCGGGTACTGTTCGAGGAAACGACCGGCACGCTGCTGTGCGGGGATCTCTTCACCCACCTGGGCAACGGGCCTCCGGTGACCGACCGCGATCTGGTCGGTCCGGCACTGGAGGCGGAGGAGATGTTCCGCCAGACGTCGTGTCTGACGGCGGCGGTGGAGACCCTGCGGTCGCTGGCCCGGCTCTCGCCCAGGACGCTGGCGGTGATGCACGGGTCGTCGTACCACGGCGACGGGGCGGCGGCGCTGCGCGCGCTGGCCGACGGCTATCAGGAGCGGTTCAGTCCGGAACGGGTCTTCGCCGCCCGGCCGAGCGTCCTGGCCGGCGCCGACGCCCCGCAGGGCTGACCGCGGCGGCCGGGCCGGGGTGACGGCGGCCCGCCGATGTCACCCAAGCCCCGGGGGTCCAAGTCCCGTTCACCGATGGCCCCCATCAGGTTCCGTCGGGATGTCGCAGCGTCTGCGTCGTGGCGCACGGTGGTCTGTGGCGGCGGCTAGCATCGCTGAAGAGACCGCCAAGAACGGAGTGTTCATCTGTGCGTCAGCTGCGCGTAGGCGTCGCCATCTTGACCATGGGAAACCGCCCCGCCGAGCTCCAGGAGCTGCTGGATTCGGTGGCGAAGCAGGATCTCCCCGCGACGCACATCGTGGTCGTCGGCAACGGCTCGCCGCTGCCTCCGCTGCCCGACGGCGTCACGGGTGTGTCGCTGAGCGAGAACCTGGGGGTCTCCGGTGGCCGGAACGTCGCCCTGGACGAGCTGCGCAAGCTCGGTGATCTGGACGTGGTGGTCGATCTGGACGACGACGGGCTGCTGATCAGCACGGACGTCTTCAGCCGGCTCGCGGAGCTGTACGCCGCCGACCCGAAGCTGGGCATCGTCAGCTTTCGCATCGCCGACGAGCGGGGCCGTACCCAGCGCCGCCACGTCCCGCGGCTGCGGGTCGGCGATCCGCAGCGGGGCGGGCTGGTCACCACGTTCCTGGGGGGCGGGCACGCGCTGTCGGTGCCGATGCTGGACCGGGTCGGCGGCTGGCCGGACGAGTTCTTCTACGCCCATGAGGAGACCGATCTGGCGTGGCGGGCGCTGGACGACGGCTGGCACATCCGTTATGCGCCGGAGCTGGTGCTGCAGCACCCGTACACCTCGCCGACCCGGCACGCGGTGTACCACCGGATGGTCGCCCGGAACCGCGTCTGGCTGGCCAAGCGCCATCTGCCGGCGGTGCTGGTGCCGGTCTATCTGGGTGTGTGGGCGGCGCTGACGGCGGCCCGCAGTCGCTCGGCAGCGGGCCTGCGGGCCTGGGCGGCGGGTTTCGCGGAGGGGGTGCGGACGCCGTGCGGGCGGCGTCGGCCGATGCGCTGGAGCACGGTGTGGCGGATGACGCGACTGGGGCGCCCGCCGGTCATCTAGGTCCCGATAAGGGCTGATAGGTCCTGATAGGGCTGTCCGACCCCGACCCGCCCCATCGGAACGCCCTGGGCGGGGGCCGGGGACCCCCCGGCCAGGGCCCGCCCGGTGCCCCGTTCACCACGGAAGCGGAACGATCTCCACCGCCTTTGCCACTCTCTTTGAGGAACCGTCAACTTCCTGAGAGCGTCTCCCCATACGAGCTTTACCAACGTTACGAACCGGTGGGGAACTGCTCGATCCGGCGAGTGGGAACGGCAGTTAGGGGCGTGTTCGCGTGGGCGTGGTACTTCCGGGTTGGGCCGACGAGATACTCGACATCATCGGTGTCTCGTGGCCGAATGTGGACGAGGACGACTATCGCGCGATGGCGGACTCCTTGCGGGGGTTCGCGGACGACATCGAACACGGCGCCAACCAAGCGCATCAGGTGATCGAGAGCCTGGTGGGCACGGCGGGGGGTTCGCTGGGGGTGGCGGCCCTCAACGCCCACTGGGGCAAGGTCAACGGCAAGCATCTGAAGGGGCTCGCGGAGTGCGGGCGTATGGCGGGGACCGCCATGGACGCCGTCGCCGCCCTCGTCGAGGGCGCCAAGATCGCGGCCATCGCGCAACTCGCCATCCTGGCCGCGGAGGTGATCGCGGCCCAGGCTGCGGCGCCGTTCACGTTCGGCCTCTCGGAAGTGGGCGCGCTGGCAGGTACGCAGGCGACCCGGATCGCCGTGAAAAAGATCATCAAGGAGGTCTGCGAGCAGGTCGTCGAGCAGGTCGTCAGCATGGCGCTGTCGCCGATCGAGGAGGCGCTCGGGGCGATGGTCGGCGACCTGGTGGTCCAGGTGGGGGCCAACGCCCTCGGCATGCAGAAGGGCATCGACGTCGGTCACGCGGCCCAGGCCGGCAAGGAGGCCGGGAAGTCCGCGGCCAGTTCGATGCAGCTGCTCAGCGCCGGTGGTGAAGGCGGGGGCGGCGGCGGGAGCGGCAGCTTCACCTTCGATCCGGACGCCCACGACAGTGTGGTCACCGGCCTGCAGAGCGCCGGCGGCACCTTCCGCAGCGGGGCCGGCGGCAAGCTCGGGCGGGCCAGGAGCCATCACGGCCGGACCCGCGGCAAGGACGCCATTGCCAACGCCGCCGCCCCGATGATCGACAAGACGCTGGAGGGGCTGGAGAACGGCGTCAAGCGGACGGCCGACCATCTCGACGACAAGATGGTCAACGGCGTCAAGAAGATGAAGCTCAACCACCGTGAGAACGACGACGGTATCGCGGCCGACCTCAAGAACATCGGCAAGAATTCGCACGGCAATGCGCCGATGTACAACGTCGGCGACAAGGGGAAGGTCACCCGCCTCACCACGGAAGGGCACAAGGACCTCACCGCCGAGGACCGGAAGCGGCTCACTCCGATAGGACTTCTGAGCGACGACCATGTCCCGCGGCGGGAGGCCGGCAAATATCCGCTGCCGCCGGCGGAGGAGCGCAAGCGGAAACCTTCCCAGCAGGTCGCGTTCGGCAGTACGGACCTGTCGCAGGCCACCCAGCTGGCGCGGCACGCCAACACCGGCGCGGGCAGTAAACAGGGAGATTACGGGCGGGTCAGCAAGGGAAAATTCTCCAGCCGGAACTACGCCGCGGCGCGGTACGGCGAACGCGGCGCCGACGATGAATTCATACTCGTCGGCCGCAGTAAATGGCCGGGAATGCACTCGGAACGCCAGGTCGGCATACCGTTTCTGGACTCCGGGAAGTCGCATGGCATGTCGGAGCTTTATACCGAGCGGGAGCCCTGTACCACCGGGCCCGGCACCAGAGACTGCAGTGCCTGGATGTCGCACCATCTCCCGGACGACGTCAAGGTTTCGCACACCGTCGAGTACGGCGACACCGCGGAGTCCAAGAAGAAGGGCAACGACGAAATGGAAAAGTATCTCAACGGCATTAACCGGCGCAAGAAGTAGCGATTGACGCGGATAAGTCGCCTCCGATAAGATCACCGGATTCCCGCACCTTACCTACAGGACAGAACATGCCCCAGCTCACCGACCGGTCATTGATGGAGTCGGTATTCCCTGCGGAAAAGCTCGTCACGCTGGCGGAAGAGAAGCTGCCGGCGGAAATCGATGCGGCGACGCGTGCACTGCTGACCGCCACGGGCCTGCCGGACGACCGGAGTTCCTTTTTCGTGCTCGACGGCGGCCTCTTCGCCGGGGAAACCCCCGACCGATTCCGCCGGTGCGCGCAACTCAGCCATTTCTCCGAGTACCACGACATGCCTGAGGGCTGGTCGGAGTGGCTGGTGCTGGGCGAGATCCACTACGACGTGGTGGTGCTGGACCCGGTCTCCGGTGCCGTCCACGCCCTGCCGGACGGGGAGTTCACGTCCCGTCCGCTGAATCAGAGCCTGGACTCCTTCCTCTATTTCCTCTATCTCCTCGAACTCGAACGCCCCGGCTACGACGCCACGGTGTCGGAGGACCTTCCCGACCCCGAGGCGCTGGCGGAGTCCCTCCGGGAGCGCATGCGGAACGCCGATCCGCTGCCGTTCGAAGGGGTGGAGCCCGTCTGGTCGGAGGAGGCCGACTGGGAGGCCGAGGACGCCGCGCCCGTTCCGACGTGGGACGGTGTCCTCTCAGACGTGTACGAGACGGTGGGTTAGGCGGAGTCGTCCATGACAGTGCCCGAGGGTGAACTGCGGAAGTTCGGACCGGAGGCGGCCGGCGATCCGTTCACGGCCCCGGAGAGCGTCCGCCGGCTGATGCAGGTCGCCGTCCCCTGGACGGTCGGCCCCTATTTCTCCACCTCCCCCGACGATCCCGTCTTGCTGGGCGCCTATGCGGAGTCCTTCGGGACGGCGGTGGCGCGCGAGGAGCAGCGGCAGTGGGCGCGCCTGGGCAGCGACAGCGGCTACGAGCTCTGCGCCGCCCCCGGGGGCGAGGTGCGGGCGGTACTGCTCGGCTACCAGGAGCCGCCCAGGTTCGTGAACTCCTCGCCCGAGCAGTTCGCCCAGTCCCTGCTCGAACTGGACCGGGCGCTGCGCGTCATCCTCGGCACCGACCGGCCGGAGACCGCCGCGGAGGCGTTCGCCGCGGCGGAGCGGCAGTTGCGCGCCACGGACCCGGCGGCCTTCGCCGACCGGGAGAGCTGGTGGCCGCTGGTCCTCGACGACATCCGGGACACCGCGGGCACGGAGTGGTACGCGGCCTTCGAGTACGTCGGCGACGACGGCGAGAAGCAGGTGGTGACGCGTTCCGGGGGCATCGCGCTGCACCCCGAGGAGGGCCTGTGGTCCGCGCTGCGCGGGGCGGGCGTCGAGCCGTCCCAGGTGACGCGGATCCACACGGAGCTGGAGGCGTGCTTCCTGCCCGGCCACTACTGCTCGCTGTGGCTGGCCCGGATGTTCCCGGACGCCGAGCTGACCCACAACTTCCCCTACGGCGAGAGCGCCGAGTCCCGGGCAGAGGGGATCCGCCTCCTCCGCGAGGCGGCCGCCCAGCAGTGACAGCGGCAGGGGGAGAACCGCCGATGACGACCACCGCACACCCCGAGCCGGCGCCCGAGACGGCGGCCTGGCCGGCGCTGGACGACCGCCACGCGGCGGCCGGCCGGGCCCTGCTCGACTGGGCCGCCGCGGCCGACGGCGAGCTGCCGCGGCTCTGTGTGGTCCGCGGCGGCCGGGCCGGCGGCAAGAGCCATCTGCTCGCCTGGTTCCTCGCCGGGGCGGGCGCCGACCAGCGGACCACCGTCCACGCCACGGTCCCCGCCGCCGGGCTCATCGCCGACTCCGTCGCCTGGGAGCTGGGCCGCCAGCTCGGCTACGGCCCGCTGCCCCCGCACCGCCTCCTGGACCGTGTCGCCGCCGACGCCCGGCCGCTGCTGCTCCTCCTGCCCGACCTGCATCTGGCCGGCCGCGGCCCGGCCGGCCACGCCCCGGCGGACCCCGGCACGCTCGTCGACGAGCTCCTCGTCCCGCTCCTGGGTCTCCCGCACGTGCGCGCCGTCGCGGAGACCGGCACCACCGCCCTCCTCGACGACGCGGACCCCCACGTCATCGACCTCGGCGAGGCCCCCTGGCCCGACGCCGCGCCGCCGCCCGCCGCGTCCGCAAAGGCCCCGGACGCGGACGCCGCGTCCCTGTTCGCCGCCGTCCCGCGCACCGCCGACGGCCGGGCGCGGTGGGACGAGGCGCCGCCGGCCGCCCGCGAGCACATCCTCGACGCCACCCTCGCCACCGAGGACGGCGGCACCGCGGCCGGCTCCCTGCTCGCCGACCCCGGCTTCCTCCTCTACGGACCCGCCACGGCCATCACCGCGGCACTCCACGATCCGGCCACCGTCGCCCCCGCGGGCCTGCGCGCCATCTGGGACCGCGCCGCGCCCCACCTGTCCGGTTCCGCGGACGACGACCTCGCCCGCGCCGCCGTCCTGCACGCGGCCGCCCTGGCCACCAGCCCCACCCTCACCGAATACGTGCGCCCGCTGGCCGAACGGCACCTGTGGACCGCGGTCTGGGCGCACCACGACGTCCCGGCGGCCGCCCACTGCCACCTCCCGCGGCAGGACGGCACCCTGCTCGTCGCGGACGCCCTGGGCCGGCTGCACCGCCACGACGCGGGCACCGGCGAACGCACCGGCGTCGTGCCCGCCCCCGCGGGGCTGCGCCCCTTCGGCCTCGCCGCCGCCGATCCGGAGACGGTGCTGCTGTTCGACGGCAGCGGGCCGCTCTTCCCCCTCACCCCCGACGAGGAAGGCCCGGCGAGCGCCGTACTGGGGCACATCGCGGCCCACCACGGCGCCGCGGCGCTCGACGCCGCGCCCTCCCGGCCCACCGCGCTCGGCGCCGACGGCCGCTCTCCGACGGCCGTCGTCGGCGACGCCGGCGGAGCCGTCCACGTGTGGTCCCTGACCGCCTACCAGCCCCTGCCGCACTCCCACCGCCTGCACCACGCCCCCGTCACCGCCGTCACCTGCCTGCGGCTGCCCGACGACGACCTCACCCTCGTCTTCAGCGCCGCCCTCGACGGCTCGATCCGCCTGTGGGAGACGTCCGGGGAACCGATGGCGGGCCCCATGGAGCAGCGCCCGGCCCTCGTCACGGCCCTCGCCGCCGCCGACACCCCCACCGGCCCGCTCCTGGCCGCCGCCTGGAACGACGCCGAGCTGCACCTCTGGCACCTCACCAGCGGGACCGTCCGCACCCTGCCGCTGCTGTACCGCTGCAACGCGCTGACGCTCTCCCCCACCGGCCGCCTGACCCTCAGCGGCCCCGACGGCCTGCACACCCTGCAACTCACCCTCGACCGCCTCTGGAACTGATTCCCACCCGCCCCGCGGGCCGGTCCGGGGCGGCCGTCGCCCCGCCCCTGCGCCTCACTTCCCGCGCAGGAGGCGAACGGGCCGCGCAACTCCGTTCCCCCGGCGACCAGTTCCCGCACCGCGCCGGCGGCTCCTCACGGGACGACACCACCAACGCCGCTTCCGGACCCGTCGCGACCCCCATATGGCCCTGCCTGGCCTCGTCCCGCCCATGGCCCCTTTTCGGGGGCCGAAACGACGAGGGCCGCCACCCGTAGGTGGCGGCCCTGCTGCCGTGTTTCGGCTGGTCAGATCGTTTGTGCGCTGACCTGCCGTGGTGGGGCGGGTGGGACTCGAACCCACGGCCGACGGATTATGAGTCCGCTGCTCTAACCGGCTGAGCTACCGCCCCTCACGGCGCGTCGCGCACATTTGTGCGCGCCGTCTGCCGCAGCATAGCCGCTCATACGATCTGCTGCCCGTGCGGGCTGCCGTCGGGCGACCTTGCACGCCCAAGAGGACTTCGATCACCGGGGATTCGGTTCCCGGACACAAGAAAAAGGACCCCTTCCGGGGTCCTCGTTCCTTCTGCTCCCCCGACTGGACTCGAACCAGTAACCCTCCGGTTAACAGCCGAATGCTCTGCCAATTGAGCTACAGGGGATTGAGCTCCCCCGACTGGACTCGAACCAGTAACCTGCCGGTTAACAGCCGGCTGCTCTGCCAATTGAGCTACAGGGGATTGCTCTGCTTGCCTCGAATGCATCGCTGTCCGGGGCTCCGGACGGCGTGCGCTCGCTGCGACACATACATTAGCGCAAGCAGGGGGGTGCTCCGCCAATCGGTATCCCGGGAGGCCACCGCGGGTGGCCCCGGTACCGGCGGGCAGGTGCCCAGCCCGGCGTCCGGTGCCGGCCGGCACCGGACGGGATCGAGCGGCAAGGGAAAGGTGGAGCGATGCGCTACCGGCTCACGTTCGTCGCGGGACTGGCGGTGGGATACGTGCTCGGCAGCCGGGCCGGGCGGGAGCGGTACGAGCAGCTCCGCAAGGGTGCGCAGCGGATCGCGCAGAACCCGGCGGTCCGCAACAGTGCGGAGGCGGCCGCGCTGGGCGGGCGGCAGGCCGCGTCGAAGGCGTTCGCGGCGGTGTCGGACAAGGTCGGGGACCGGTTGCCGGGCCCGGTGGCGGAGCGGGTGCGGTCGCTGCGGGAGCAGCGGGCGGCCGACGAGGACGACTGGGGCACCAGCAACACCTGAGGCGGGACCCGGGTCCGGGGCGCGGTGGGCAAACCCTGACTCTTTCCCCATGGGTCCCATGGGGCATCATCTGGGGCCATGGGGATAGTCGCCGGGTTGGACAGTTCGTCCGAGAGCACACGGATCGTCGTCTGCGATGCGGACACGGGTGCCGTCATCAGGCAGGGGTATGCGCCGCACCCTGTGGAGAAGGGGCCCGAGGCCGATCCGCAGGCGTGGTTGATGTCACTGGGCGAGGCCGCGGGGAACGGGCTCCTGGAGGGCGTCCAGGCCATCGGGGTGGCCGCGCAGCAGCACGGGCTGGTGGCGCTGGACGCCGAGGGGAATCCGGTGCGGCCGGCGCTGGTCGGCAACGACCGGCGGGCGCAGAGCGCGGCGGCGGACCTGGTGGACGCGCTGGGCGGGCGGGCGGCCTGGGCGCAGGCGATCGGCGCGGTGCCGCAGGCGCAGCACCCGGTGACCAAGATGCGGTGGCTGGCGCGTACGGAGCCGGCGAACGCGGCCCGGATCGCGGAGGTAATGACGCCGCACGACTGGCTGGCCTGGCAGCTGCTGGGCCGGCCGGCGCGGCGGACCACGGACCGGGGCGGGGCGTCGGCGACCGGCTACTGGTCGACGGCGACCGGCGCGTACCGGCCGGATCTGGTGGAGCTGGCGCTGGGGCACCAGGTGCGGCTGCCGGAGGTGCTGGGCCCGGCGGGGACGGCGGGTTTCACGCCGGAGGGGCTGCTGATCTCGGCGGGGACGGGCGAGACGATGGCCGCCGCCTTCGGGCTGGGGGTCGGGGTGGGCGACGCGGTGGTGTCGCTGGGCGCCTCGGGGTCGGTGTTCGCCATCCACGAGGAGGCGCTGGCGGACCCCACGGGGACGATCACGTCGTTCGCGGACGCGACCGGGCGGCATCTGCCGGTGGTGCACACCACCAACGCGGTGCGGGTGCTGCGCGGTACGGCGGAGATGCTGGGGACGGATCTGGCGGGGCTGTCCGAGCTGGCGCTCGCCTCGTCGCCGGGTGCGTACGGGATGGTGCTGCTGCCGTATCTGGAGGGCGAGCGGACGCCGTATCTGCCGCACACCGCCGGGTCGTTGCACGGGATGCGGCGGGAGAGCATGAAGCCGGAGCATCTGGCGCGGGCGGCCGTGGAGGGCATGCTGTGCGGGCTCGCGGACGCGCTGGATGTGCTGCGGGGCCGCGGGGTGGCGGTGCGCCGGGTGTTCCTGCTGGGTGCGGCGGCGGAGCTGGGCGCGGTGCAGGCGGCCGCGCCGGGGCTGTTCGGGGCGCAGGTCGTGGTGCCGCAGCCGGCCGCGTACGCGGCGCTGGGCGCGGCCCGGCAGGCGGCGTGGGCGTGGCAGGTGGCGCACGCCGGCAGCGAGGGCGGTGCGGGGTATCCGGAGCCGCCGCGGTGGCCGGCCGCGGCGAGCCAGGTCTTCGAGCCGGGCGAGGAGCTGCCGGTGTGGCAGGCGGTGCGGCAGCAGTACACGGCGGTGCGGGACGAGGCCCATCCGGGGGCGTTCCAGCGGGAGGGGTGAGCGGCGGGCGGCGCCGCCCGCGGGTCAGTCGAGGTAGCCGCGGAGCTGGTCGGCGAAGGCGTGGTCGCGGAGTTTGCCGAGGGTCTTGGACTCGATCTGGCGGATGCGTTCGCGGGTGACGCCGAAGATCCGGCCGATCTCCTCCAGGGTGCGGGGGCGGCCGTCGGCGAGGCCGTAGCGGAGCTGGACGACCTTGCGTTCGCGTTCGCCGAGGGTGGAGAGGACCGCGTCGAGGTGTTCGCGGAGCAGCAGGAACGCGGCGGATTCGACGGGTGAGGCGGCGTCGCCGTCCTCGATGAGGTCGCCGAGGGCCACGTCGTCCTCCTCGCCTACGGGGGCGTGCAGGGAGACCGGTTCCTGGGCCAGGCGCAGGACCTCGGTGACGCGTTCGGGGGTGAGGCCGAGCTGGGCGGCGACGTCCTCGGGGGTGGGTTCGTGGCCGCGTTCCTGGAGCATGCGGCGCTGGACGCGGACGACGCGGTTGATGAGTTCGACGACGTGGACGGGGACGCGGATGGTGCGGGCCTGGTCGGCGAGGGCGCGGGACATGGCCTGGCGGATCCACCAGGTCGCGTAGGTGGAGAACTTGTAGCCGCGGGCGTAGTCGAACTTCTCGACGGCGCGGATCAGGCCGAGGTTGCCCTCCTGAACGAGGTCGAGCATGGTCAGGCCGCGGCCGACGTAGCGCTTGGCGACGGAGACGACCAGGCGGAGGTTGGACTCGATCAGGCGGCGTTTGGCGATCCGGCCCCGGACGACCAACGTGTCGAGGTCGTGGGCGAGTTGGGAGTCGAGGTCGGGGGTGCGGGTGAGTTTCTCCTCGGCGAAGAGGCCGGCCTCGACGCGGCGGGCCAGGTCGACCTCCTCGGCGGCGGTGAGCAGCGGTATCCGGCCGATCTCGCGGAGGTACTGGCGGAAGAGGTCGGAGGAGGGGCCGCCGGTGTCGGCGCGAGGTGCGGGGTCGGGGGCGTCGGTGGTGTCCGGGGCGTCCGCAGCGTCGGTGGTGTCGGTGGTGTCCGCGGTGTCGATGGTGTCCGGGGGCTCCGGGGGGTGTTCCGCGGCGAGGAGTTCGGCGGCCGGGGGGTCGGCCTGCTGCGGGACCGTGACCGGAACGGCCGGCAGGCCGGCATCGGGTGGGGCGGCCGGTGCGCCGCCGGGAGGTGCGGCGGGGAGGGTCCGGGTCTGCACGGGGGCGACCTCCAGATGATCGCGGCTGGGCGGCACGAGGACCGGGGCGGCGGCGGCCGGGCCGCCGGGTCCGCCCCACGGCACGAGCCGGCTGCGCGGGGGCTCACGTCCCGTACGGCGGCGCGCAGGGGCGGATGTGCCGCGCTCCGGGGGACTTACGGCACCGCTCCTCAGTGTGGAGTACGACACATGTCCGCCACGAGGGGCGTGCGAGCACTTTTTGAGTCCGGTCCGTGACCGAATGGCTACCCGGAGGTGCCGGTGGAGGGCGGCGGGGTTCCTGGGGTGGGTGGTGCGGTCCGGACCAGGCGGCGGCCGGGGGCGGGGGTGAGGGTGGGGTCAGAGGGCGGCGGCGCCGCGCTCGCGGAGGGACTGGCCGTACTGCTGGAGGACCCAGACTTCCTTGTGGACGGCGGCGGCGCCCTCGTGGTCGCCCTGGAACTCGCAGCGGCGGGCGGCGCCCTCCAGGCTGGCGATCCGGGCGTCGACGGCGGCGACGCGGACGCGCACCAACTGCTCGCCGGCGTAGGCCGGATCGGGCTCGCGGCGGGTGAGCAGCCGCTCGACGGACAGCTCGGTGATCAGGGAGCGGATGGTGTTGTCGGGGGCGGCGTCCATGACGCGGGCGGTGTAGTCGGCGTCCGCGGCGGAGACTCCGCCGGCCTCCTGGATGCACTGGCGGACCACGGCATACGGGGGCGCGGTGAACTCGTCGGCACCGTAGGCGTCGAAGGTGGGGGCGACCAGGTCGGGGCGCTGGAGGGCCAGCTTGAGGAGTTCGCGCTCGACCATGCGGGCGGGGCTGCGGAGGTTGAGGGCGGGGCCGCGCTCTTGGGGGGCGGTGGGGGCGGGCGCGGCGGTGCGGGCGGGGGCCTGGGGGGCCCGGT
>NZ_KB891936.1 GCF_000373585.1 Streptomyces sp. MspMP-M5 | reverse complement strand
CCATGGGGCCAGCCGCCCGTCCCGAGCGCAGAATAGAAGCCACCCCGCCCCTCACCGCAAGGTAACTCTTCAGTGCGCAAGATCCCCCGCAAAGTGAAGCTTCAATCCGCAGACTTCGACGTCACTGGACAGCTGCTGTAAGCGCATCAGACCAACGTGCGTGGCGGGATTCCCGGCTCCCTCTCGAGTAGCCCATGCGGTTTGGCCCCGGCCCGTTCATACGTATGCCGAGGCATGTGGCTCAGCGAGCCAGTGGTGAGCCAGTGCCGAGCCACAACGCAGGTGGCGCAGGGGTTCAACCGGTCCGGCGGGAACTTTCTTTTGTTCGATTCCGGGTGGGCAGGTGCAGCCGCGGCGCTGGTCATCGGGGCGGGCCGGCGGCGGGGTATCGCACAGTCCGGGCCAGTGGCTCGGCTGTCGCACGGGGGTGGTCCGCGGGTGGTCCGTTGGTGGCACGGGGCGGTGACAGGGGTTGCGGCAGATGTTGTCCGCCACTCCACCAGGAGCTCAGATGCACCACCTCTCCCGCCCCTCCTGTCCCTCGCGTCGCCACTCCGCTTGCCCGCGTCCCGGCGGCCCTTCGCCGCTTCAGAGACTGGAGGAGTCCTTCCTTGCCCTCGCCACGGCGGCCGAGCCGCTGACGCTGCCCGCGCACCTGGTCTGCGAGGAGCCGGAGCAGTCCGTACTGCCCGTCGACCAGGTCCGCACCCGCCTTGCCCACGCCGGCACGTCGACGGTGCTGCATGAGCGGGTCTGGCGTGAAGTGGTCCGCCGCGCCCGGCAGCTCGGTACGCCGTGGGACACCGTGGCCCTGGGGATGACCGTGCCGGTGCTGCACCGGATGCTGGCCCGCCTGGGGCGCTGTGACCACCTGGAGCGTGCGGAGCTGGAGCAGGAGGCACTCGCTGCGCTGACCGCAGCCCTGTATTCCGTGGACGCCGAGGGATCGGGTGTGGGGTGGGAGTTGTTCGCTGCGGCTGACCGGGCGGTGCATCGCCTGGCGTACGCCGCCCGCCGCCGCGCCCTGCGCGAGACCGGGCTGGAGGAGACGAGCGCGAGCGGCCTTGGCCAAGGTGGTGACCCGGCCGCATCACCAGACCTGGCGCTGGAAGCTGGAAGCGGTGAGGCGAAGGACGAGTACACGGTGCTTGCCCTTGCGGTCAGGGCCCGTGTGGTGACCATCGCCGAGGCGCGGCTCATTGCTCGTACGCGACTGGAGGGGGAGCCGATGCAACCCCTCGCAGAGGAGCGCGGGGTGAGTTGCCGTCAGCTCTACCGGCACCGCGCTGCTGCCGAGCAGCATCTGGCCGCGTATCTGCGCCACCAGTTGCGCGCGGGGTGACTGTCGGCCGTTCGGAGACTTTTCCGGCGGCGGATGTCGATTTCGCTTCCTTGAGTCTCTTTTACAAGTGAGCGTCACCATCGGATCCGCGCCCTGGATGCGGCGGTGACACTCAGCCAGGCACCGTCACGGTTGTGCTGACGGGGTCTGTTGCCGCCGGTGGGGTGAGCACGTCCGTCTCGTGCTGACACCCGAGCCCTGTTCCGCCGCTCCTTGAAGGAGGACGGCCCCGGACAGAGGGATCCGTGTTCACCCCACCGCGCGGCACCGTACACGGCGGCCTGCCCTGCGCCGCCGAACTGTTGCGAGTTTTCCCGTTTCCCCGCTGCCGTTGGAGGCGTCCGTGATGTTCGCAACGATCCGCCGGCCGCGCCGACGGCTGATCTGCCGGGTGGGCCGTTGGACGGCCCGGTTCGGTTTCATCACCGTGCTCGCGTCGCTGGTGCTGCTGGCGGACGTGTCGCAGGGGTGGGCGGTTGCGACCATCCCGACGGTGATCTCGAATCTGCGGAACTGGATCATCGGCATCCTCGCCGGGCTCGCCACGCTGTTCCTCACCTTCGGCGGGCTGCGCTATCTGATGGCCGGCGGTGATCCAGGGGAAGTCGAGGCCGCGAAGCGGGCGTTGAAGGCCGCCGCGATCGGCTACGGACTGGCGGTCCTGGCTCCGGCCCTGGTCACGGTGCTCCAGGGCATCGTCGGTGCAGGTAGCGGAGGCGGGCAGTGATTCCCGCCAGACACTTCCTGCGCGCCGTGCTCATGCTCGCCGGCATGGCCGCCCTCGTCCTGGGGCCGCTCTCTGCCCTGCCTGCCTCCGCGCAGGCGGTACATGCAGGGGTGCAGGCGCCGGCGGCCCCGGAGCCGCCGCGGCCTGAACCTCAGCCCGCACCAGCCCCCACCTCCTCCTCCCAACCCAAGCCATCTGCATCACCGCGGCCCGTTCCGGTCCCCGCGCCGACGCCCACTCCAGGCCGCCCCTCACCACAACCGTCACGGTCACCCTCTGCGGAGCCGGCTCCCGGGCCTACGCCTGCGGCGTGTGAGGCGATGGGCAAGGAGTGCGTCAAGGACACCTCCTCGGGGTGGGACGTCCTCACCGACATCCCTGGCCTGGTCGCGGGCGCGGTCACCTCGTTCCTCGGCACGCTGATCGAGCAGATCATGAAGCCGCTGCGCGAGTTCCTCGCCGACAGCCTGCTGGCAACCCCCGACGTCACCCAGCACGCCGACGTCAAACGGCTGTGGAAGGCCATGCTGGGGATCACCGCCGGAATCTACGTCCTGTTCGTCACGGCGGGCGGCATCACGGTCATGGGCTACGAGACCATCCAGTCCCGCTACGCCCTCAAACAGATCCTGCCCCGCCTGCTGGTGGGAATGGTCGCGGCGGCTACGTCCTTGACAGTGATGGGCAAGGCGATCGGCCTGGCCAACGCTCTTGCCCACGCGATCATGGCGACCGATCTTTCGGATGCCGGGCAGGGCATGGTCGAACGTGTCCTGCCCTTCGCCCTCTTCCGGGTCGCCGGGCTGAAGCTCTATCTGATCCTGCTGGCGATCGCGGTGATCGCGCTGGTCCTGGCGGTGATGATCGGCTTCATGGTGCGGGTCGCGGTGATGGCGCTGCTGGCCGTTTGTGCACCCCTGGCCCTGGCGTGCCATGCCCATCCCGTGACCGATCCTGTTGCCCGGCTGTGGTGGCGAGGGCTGGCCGGCTGCCTGATCATCCAGGTCGCTCAGTCGGTGACGTTCGTGCTGGCCCTCAAGCTGTTCTTCGCTCCTGGCGCGTCGACGTTGGGTATCCCGAAGGCCGATCAGCTCGGCACGCTGCTGGCCGGTCTCGGGTTGTTCTGGGTGCTGTTCAAGATTCCCGGCTGGGCGCTGCAGGTTGTCCTGCGGGGAACGCCGGTTCACCAACCGCACGCACCGGCGGCCGTACGGGTGCTCAAGCATCTGGCGCTGTACCGGCTCATGGGCCACTACCTGCCCGCAACCCGTCTGCTGCGCCGCCACAACGGCGGCACAGGTGGCAGCGGAGGAGGCGGGTTTGGGCGGGGACGTGGTGGGCCGGGAGGCAGACGCGGGCCCGATGGTGGGGGAAGCGGCGGCACTCGGCCACCCCTTCCCGGACCGGGAAGGGGTGGAGGCCCTCGAAGCCGTGCCGGGCGGCGGCCGACTGCCCTGCCCGGACCCACCGACAGCCAGCGAGCAGCCGGTTCCCCCGCTACAGGCGGAGCCCCTCGTACGGACTCCTCCGGTACGAGGAGCAGAACGCCTGCCGGCACTACGGCTCCTGGCCCAGCGCCCCGACGCGCCCCTCTTGGCCACGTGCCTCGGCGTCCTGGTCCGCGTGCCGCTCCCTTCGCCCGCGCATCAAATGGCCCTCGAACCATGCTCCACCCCGCCCAGGCCCGCCGACAGCAGCAGCTGACCTTGCCTCTTCCCACCGAGCGCACCGCGGCCCAACCGTCCCACTCCACCCAGACGTCGTTTCCCGTCCGCACCGCAGGCGCCCCGACGTCCCCCCAGCCCCGGACAGGCCAAACACCCCTACCCCCACGCTCCGGCTCCACCGCAACGCCGCCCCCGCCCGTCCGGCATCTGGTCCGCCCCATCCCCGCCGAACCCGTTCGCCCACGGCTTTCGCGCCCCATGCAACTGCGACTCCCTCTCGAACCACCCAGGAGGTAGCACATGGCAGGACCCGACGAATCGACGGACGCTCCATACGCCACACGTATCCCTGCCGACATCTCTCGTCCCGACCGGATTCTGGGACCGTTCACCGCCCGCCAGTCAGCAATCCTCGCCGCCGCGGCCGTGGTCTTGTACGGCGGTTGGTGGGCCACCCGTCCCTTCATGGCGCCGCTCGCCTACGCAGCCCTTGTGATCCCGATCGCAGGGGCGGTGGCGGCGCTCGCCCTCAGCCGACGGGAGGGCATCGGCCTCGATCGTTTCCTGGTCACCGCCCTCCGACACGCCCGTACCCCCAAGCGCCGCGTGCACGCCCCCGAAGGCGTTCCGCCGCTGCCGGGCATCGTCCCCGCCCGCTGGGCGAACAGCGCCGGGCCGCCTGTCGCCGCGATGCGTATGCCCTACGACGGCATCACCCCAGGCGGAGTCCTCGATCTCGGCAGCGACGGTAAGGCGGCCGTGGCGGAGTGTTCGACAGTCAACTTCGAGTTGCGATCGGCAGCCGAACAACAGGGCCTGAGCGCGGCATTCGCCCGCTGGCTCAATTCCCTGACCGGCCCGACCCAGCTGCTGGTGCGCTGCCACCGCATCGACCTCACACCGCTCGTCGACCACCTCCACCATCACGCTGCAGCCCTGCCCCACGCCGCGCTGGAGCGCGCCGCCCGCGACCATGCCGACTTTCTCTCCGAGTTGGCGTTGAGCCGAGACCTTCTGGGTCGGCAGACCCTGCTGGTGGCCCGTGAAGAGGCCGCGGGACGCGACGTACCGCGCGGTACGGGCGAGGGACGAGCACTGCAGCGGCTTGAGGAGGCGGTCCGAGGGCTCGCTCCGGCCGAGATCAACGTCACGCCCTTGGACGGCCCGCGGAGCGCCGAGCTGTTGAGCGCAACCTGCAACCCCGATACCACCTCCCAGATCGACGACCGACCGGAAGGCGACCTGTGATGCCCCGACTTCTCCAAGGCCGCCTCCGCCCCCAGCCGCGCACGCCGCAGGTAGCCACTGTCAAAAAGTTGCTCGACGTGGCCGGCCCCGAATCCGTCGAGGTCCATGCCCGCACCCTCGCCGTCGGCGCCCATGTCGCTACCACGATGGTGGTCACCGGCTACCCGGCCGAGGTCACCCCCGGCTGGCTCACCCCGCTGTTGAACTTCCCCGGCCATCTCGACATCGCCCTGCACATCGAACCCGTCCCCAACCCGGTAGCCGCCGCCGGATTGAAGAAGCAGCGGGCCCGCCTCGAATCCGGCCGCCGCACCGGCTTCACCAAGGGACACCTCGACGACCCCGAGGTGGAGGCCGCGGCAGCGGATGCCGCGGAGTTGGCCTACCGGATCGCCCGCGGCGAGGGGAAGCTCTTCCACGTCGCCCTCTACCTCACCGCCCATGCACCGGACGAGGACACCCTCGCGGATCAGGCCGCCGCGGTCCGGGCGGTGGCCGAGTCTCTGCTGATGACGGTGGCACCGACCACCTACCGGGCCCTGCCCGGCTGGCTGGCGACCCTCCCGCTCGGCCTCGACACCCTTAAGATCCGCCGGACCTTCGACACCGCCGCCCTCGCCACGTGCTTCCCCTTCACCAGCCCCGACCTCCCCACACCCACCACCACGGACGGCGAGACCTCAGGTGTCCTGTATGGCCTGAACGCGGTCTCCGGCGCGCCGGTGCTGTGGGATCGCTTCGCTCAGGACAACTACAACTCCATCACCCTGGCCCGTTCCGGAGCCGGCAAGTCCTACCTCGCCAAACTGGAGCTGCTGCGGCTGTTGTTCACCGGCGTCACGGCCTCGGTCATCGACCCGGAGGACGAGTACGTCCGCCTCGCCGAAACGGTCGGCGGTCACGTGGTCGGACTCGGTTCCGACGGCGTATGCATCAACCCCTTCGACCTTCCCACCTGTGGCTCTGAGGGCGAGGACGTCCTGACGCGGCGTGTGTTGTTCCTGCACACCTTCCTCGCGGTCCTGCTCGGCACGGACCTGACCGCGGCCGAGAAAGCGGTGCTGGACCGGGCAATCCTCGCCGCGTACACCCGCGTGGGGATCACCGCAGACCCCCGTACCTGGCAGCGCACCCCGCCCGCCCTCGCCGACCTGGCCCTCGTCCTGAACGAGGACGGCAGCGAAGTTGCCGCGGACCTCGCCGACCGGCTGGCCCCCTACACCACCGGATCACACGCCCACCTGTTCAACGGCCCCAGCACCGCCACCACCTCCGGGCACCTGGTCGTCTTCGCGCTGCGCCGTCTGCCGGAGGAGGTCAAGGCCCCCGCGATGCTGCTCGCGCTCGACGCCATCTGGCGGCAAGTCACCTCCCGCCCGGACGCCGGACGTCACCTGGTCGTGGTGGACGAGGCATGGCTGCTGATGCGCGACGGAGCCGGAGCCCACTTCCTGTTGCGCATGGCCAAAGCCGCCCGCAAGTACTGGACCGGCCTGGCAGTGGTCACCCAGGACGCCGACGACGTCCTCGCCTCCCCCCTGGGCCGCGCCATCGTCTCCAACGCCGCCACCCAAATCCTCCTCCGCCAAGCCCCGCAAGCCATCGACACCATCAGCGACAACTTCCACCTCTGCTACGGCGAGCGGGAGTTCCTGCTCTCGGCCTCGCGCGGCGAGGCCCTGCTGCTCACCGGGGACCGCCGCCACAAAGTCGCCCTCACAAGCGTCGCCGCTCCCGGCGAACACAACGCCATCACCACGGACCCGAGCGAACTCGCCGACCAGCAACGAGAGCTCGATATCGACCGTGGGGAAGCGGCGCTGTGGCGGTGTACCACTTCCTCGCCGTGAGCCGTCCGGATGGTCCGCTGGTGGACTTCCTCACCAACCCGACCAGCTTCTGGACACACCTCAGCCGCGGAGCCGCCGACTGGCTCGAAACATATGCGCCCCTTCTCCTCCCGTGCGCCGTTGTCATGGTGACCGGTGGCTACGTGGTGCGCCGCCGACTGCACTGGTGGCGCCAGCGCCACCTTGCCCACAACGCCCGCTGCGTGGAGATCCTCGCCCCACCCCACGTCGCCCCCAAGGGCGGCGAGGTGCTGTGGGCTCAGCTCTCCGGTCTCCTGCGCCCGTGGTGGCGGCGCCTCACCACTGGCCAACCCCACCTGGCCTTCGAATACACCTGGTCACACACCGGACTGCGCATCAGCCTGTGGGTCCCCGGCACCGTACCCCTGGGCCTCGTACGGCGTGCGGTGGAGGCAGCCTGGCCCGGCGCCCACACCCGCCTCACCGAACCGTCACCTCTGCTTCCGCCCGGTCATACCGTCACCGCGGGACGCCTGTGGGCGGCCCGTCCTGAGGTCCTGCCGCTGCGCACCGACCACCCCACCGATCCGTTGCGCGCACTGCTCCAAGCCGCCACCGGTATGGGCGAGGCGGAGTCCGCCTGTATGCAGATCCTGGCCCGGCCTGCCACCGGCAGCGCGCTGCGCCGCGCCCGCCGCCAGGCCCGCCGCCTCAAAGCCGGCCATACCCCCGCACGCCTCCCCGCCCTGACCGCGCTCCTCCTGCACCGCGCTCAGCCCTCCGTCACCGGCAAACTGGACCCCGAACACGGCACCGCCGTAAGGCAGTCCGCGGCCAAGCTCTCCGGCTCCCAGTGGCAATGCGCCCTCACCTACGCCGCCAGCTGCTCCATCAAGCAGGAACACGCCGATGATGTTGCAAGGGGCCGAGCCCACGCGCTGGCGTCCGCGTTCGGACTGTTCGCCGACCGCAACTACCTCACCCGAACCCGACTCATCCGCCCCGAACCGGCCCTGAACACAAGGCGCTTCACCTCCCGCACCACACTGCTGTCCGTCCCGGAACTCGCAGCTCTGGCCCACCTCCCCTCCGAACCCGACGCTCCCGGCCTACGCCGAGCCGGCGCCCGCTCCGTCCTCCCACCACCCCAGATCCCACAACCCACACCCGCCAACGACGTCAAACCCCTGGGGCACTCCGACACCGGAGCCCGCCGAGGCGTAGGTCTCGCCGTTGCGGACGCCCGCCACCACCTCCATGTCATGGGCGCGACCGGATCGGGCAAGTCCACCCTCATCGCCAACCTCGTCCTGGACGATGTCCGCCATCACCGCGGCGTCATCGTCATCGACCCCAAAGGCGACCTGGTCACCGACCTGCTGGACCGCCTCCCCGACACCTGCGCCGACCGTCTCGTCCTCATCGACCCCGACGACCCGCACACGCCCCCTTGCCTGAACGTGCTCGACGGCACGGACATCGACGTCGTGGTCGACAACATCACCGGCATCTTCCGCCGGATCTTCACCGCCTTCTGGGGACCGCGCACCGACGACGTCATGCGCGCCGCCTGCCTGACCCTCCTCAAACACCGCCACCGCACCGGTCAGCTGGTCACCCTCGCCGACATCCCCCGCCTGCTCGGCGAGTCCGCCTACCGACTGCGGATCGTCCCCACCCTCAAAGACCCGGTCCTGCGCGGGTTCTGGGCCTGGTACGAGTCGATGTCCGAACCCTCCCGCGCCGCCGTCGTCGGCCCCGTCATGAACAAACTCCGCGCCTTCCTCCTGCGCGACTTCGCCCGCCGCACGATCGCCGGCGGCCCCTCCACCTTCGACCTCACCGAAGTCCTCGACGGCGGCATCCTTCTTGCCCGCCTCCCCAAAGGCGCTCTCGGCGAGGAGACCTCCCGATTGCTGGGGTCCTTCATCGTTGCCGGTGCCTGGCAGGCCGCCGCCGCCCGCGCCCGCACCCCCGAACACCAGCGCATCGACGCCACCTTGAACATCGACGAGGCACACAACTTCCTCACCTTGCCTTATCCGCTGGAGGACATGCTCGCCGAGGCCCGCGGCTATCGCCTGTCCATGCTCCTGTCGCACCAGCACCTCGCCCAGCTCCCCCGCGACCTGCGCGAAGGCATCTCCGCCAACGCCCGCAACAAGATCTTCTTCAACGCCTCACCCGAAGACGCCCACACCCTGGAACGCCACACCCTCCCCGCACTGGCCGCGCACGATCTGGCCCACCTGGGCCCCTACCAAGCCGCCGCCCACCTGCTCACCAGCAGAGCGGAATCCACCGCCTTCACCCTCACCACGCACCCCCTCCCACCCCCAGTACCTGGCCGCGCAACTGACCTCCGCGCGGCTGCCGCAGGACGCAACGGCCCCCGCCCGGCCACCCGCCCCTGAACAGTCCAACTCGATCACCTACCCGGTGGTGATTTGCCATGCCTTCCCTCCCTCGCCCTGCCTCCGGCCCCGGCTCCCGCTACACGGCCCGCGCCGCCACCACGCGACACCGCCCGAACCCACACACCGACATCGCTACGCTCGCCCACCGCCTCACCACCCGCGACCTCTGGCTGGTACGCATGCTCCACGAGCACCGCGTCTTGACCACACCCCAGATCGCCCGCCTCGCCCACACCTCACTGCGCTCCGCCCAGCGGCGCCTGCGCACTCTCCACCAGCACGCCGTCCTCGACTCCTTCCGTCCCCTGACCCAGACCGGCTCCGCCCCCGAGCACTACACCCTCGGCCCCCTCGGAGCCGCCCTGCTCGCCGCCCACGCCGGCCTGGACACGGCAGTCCTCGGCTGGCGCCCCACCCACACCGGCCGCATCGCCTACTCCCCATCCCTCGGCCACGATCTGGGCGTCAACGACCTCCTCACGTACCTCGCCGCCCGCACCTACACCACCCCCACCACTGGACTTCGCCTGTGGCTGTCCGAACGCTCCGCGGCCCGCCGCTGGGGCGACCTGATCCGCCCCGACGCCTACGCCCACTGGCATGACGGCGAGCGCCTGCTGCCGTTCTTCCTCGAATACGACACCGGCAGCCAAGCCCTCGCCCGCGTCGAAGCCAAACTCTCCGGCTACGCCGCCTTCACCACCGCCACCAGTACACGCCCCGCCCTCCTCATCCACACCCGCACCCAGTCCCGCGACCAAGCCCTCCGCCACCGCCTGGCCGACACCGTCCGCGAACTGGGCCTGAACGTGGCAACCTCCTCTGCGGACTTCACCACAACCAGCCCGTGGGGACCGTGGTGGGCGCCCCTCCAGCCCGGCGCCCGTCGCGTCACCCTCACCGACCTCGCCGCCCAGTGGCCCGACCTCAGCCCCGCCTCCGGCTTGGAACCGACCGACGCCGACACCACCCTCACCCTCCCCGTCCCCCCACTCCCACCCGTCGCCCGACCCGAGGTCCAGGCGTGAGCTCCCTTCTGGGAAAGGCGGTCGCCGGCATCGGCTGCGCAGTGCTGTGCCTGCCGCTGCTCGCCGCCGTCACCGTCGCCGCGGCGTTCGGCGGCATGACCTCAGACAGCAGCACGGCGGCCACTGCGAGCAGGCAAGCGATCAACGACATCCCGCCCCGCATGCTCACCCTCTACCAACGCGCCGCCCTCACCTGCACGGGGCTGTCCTGGACCGTCCTGGCCGCCATCGGCAAGGTTGAGACCGACCACGCCCGTCACCCCACCATGGTCTCCAGCGCAGCCGCCGTCGGGCCGATGCAGTTCTTGCCGTCCACCTTCCAGGCATACGCCCGCCCCGTACCTCCTGGAGGCAAGCGGCCACCGACCCCCTGGGACCCGGTCGACGCGGTATACGCCGCGGCAAGACTGCTGTGCGCCAACGGAGCCCGCAACGGCAAAAACCTCCAGGCAGCCCTCTACTCGTACAACCACTCCCACACCTACGTGAGCCAAGTCCTCACCACCGCCGGCAGGTACACAACCATCGCACCACCCCCAACCGGCTCCGCCGCCAAGGTGGTTGCCTTTGCCCGCGCCCAGCTCGGTGTCCCTTACGTGTGGGGCGGTGACGGGCCGTCCGACGGCGGCTTCGACTGCTCCGGCCTCACCCAAGCCGCCTACCATGCCGCAGGCATCCGCCTCCCCCGTGTCGCACAATCCCAATACGACACCGGCCCCCAACTCCCCAAGGGCACCCAACTGGCCCCAGGCGACTTGCTGTTCTTCGGGCCCAGTCCACACCGCATCACCCACGTGGCGCTCTACGTCGGCGCAGGACGGGCGATCGACGCACCGCACCCCGGAGCCGTCGTCCGCCAGGGGCCCGCGCGCATCAGCGCCTCGTCCTTCCAGGGCGCGACAAGGCCCACGGCCCACGGAGGCAACGGGTGAAGCAGGTCGAAGCCCGAGAAGCCGTCAGCCTCCTGCGCTCCATGACAAGGGTCCTATGCGTCGTCGGCATCCTGGCCCTGGCCTTCACCACGGTCAACGTCACCCGATTCGCCACCAGCCGCGACGTCCCCCTCCCCATCGCCGTCCTCCTCGACCCCATAATCGGCACCGCACTCGCCGGCGTTCTCTACGTCGACGCACGCCTGGCCGCATGGGGCATCACCCCACCCGCCTGGTCCACCACCCTGCGCTGGAGCGCCGGCTCCACCGCCGCCCTGATGAACACGTGGGAGAGCCTCTGGCCGGACGGGCAGATCGGGTGGCCCGGCCACGCCGATCCGGCAGCAGTTCTCCTCCACCTGATTCCAGCCCTTCTCCTGATCGCCCTGACCGAGACCATCGCCGCCTACCGCCGCACCATCACCAACCTCCTCGACCAGACCACCCCCACCGACCCCACCAACCCGACCAGACCGACCGAACCGGCCGATCGCACGGAACCGACCGCCCCAGCACACCCCGGCACAGCCCCCGCCTCCCGATCGGCCACCGATCGGGCCGACCGGGAACTGACCATCGGTGCAACGCTGCCCGCCTGCTCCTCACCGCAGAACGCATCCGGTCCCACCCCGCCCTGTGGCCAGGCCGACCGCCCCGGTGCGGCCGACCCGGCCCTCACCAGGCCCAACGCGGCCGACGTCGCACCCCGCAGCCCATGCACCGAACCCGACCGCCCGCCACCCGGGATCCGAGCGGCAGACGCCGACCTATGGCCGCACGCCCTCGCCCTAGACAAGACCGTCCGGGCTGCCACCGGCCGGCCCGCAAGCATCTGGCGACTCCGAAACGAACTGCACCTCGGTCCCAAACGCGCCCGCCGCATCCATCACCAACTCCACCACCACAACACCGACCGCCCACCCCCGATCGAATGAACCCCGCTCCGCCCCCTCCGACCGACCACACCGACCAGGCACCGACCACCCGACCGACCGCTCCCCAAACCCACCGCCCGACACTGGCCCGGACCAGTCCACGACGCAAGCCCCGTATCCGCCCGGAAGCCGCGCTCCCCGCAGTGACCAGGAACAACCCCGTGGAATGTGCCGCTTGACTTCCCGCCCGGGGCGAGCGTCCATGGTCGTGGCCGACGACGGCGTGCCGCGCTTGTGGAAACCCGAACTCGCTCTCGCTACGGCCACGTTCGCCCGGACAACCGCGATGCGCACGCGCCCGGCGAACTCCGCGGACCGCAAACGCTGCCCGCACCCCGGCCGGGGCCCTCAACACCCGCATCACCACGGAAACGAGGACCCCACATGTCCGACACCAACCTTGACGCCACAACCACGCGCAGTGAAACTCCACCGGCACCACTGACGGGCCTGACCGGCGCAGCCGCCGCCGTCTACACCCAGCTGATGGGTATGACCGAACCGGCCACAGTCGCCGAACTCGCCCACGCCGCAGGCATCGGCCACTCCACCGCCGGACGAGCTGTGACCACCCTGGAGAAGCGTGGCCTCGCCGCCCGCACCCGAGGTGGCCACGACGGCCCCCGCCGCATGCCCGACCTCTGGCACCCCGTAACCCCCACACCCAACCCCGAGACCACCAACACGCCAGAACACACCGAGCAGCCCAGCGACGCGCAACCGGAGAGCACTCCCACCGGCTCCGCAGGGCCCGTCAACAACGACTCAGAACGCGGTGAGGAAACGTCCGAGGACAGGGCAGTATCCAGCGCCTCTGCAGCACCTGCCCCCACCAGCCCCAACCCCACCATCACGGTCGACGCTCACCTGCCCGCGGATACCTCGCTCGACGCCCCCGATGCGCCAGCCGCCGGCGAAACCGAAGCCCACACCGAGCTGGAATCCGACACCCTTCACGGAGACGCACCCGGGGACACCGAGCACTCCAACGGCGACAACAGCAAGGAAGACAGCCCACAAAGCGAGGAAGACGACGCACCCACGCCGAGCGAAGGTACCGAGGCCCAGACGGCACCGGCGCAACCGACACCGGCCAAGGACGGACGACTCGCTCCCGGAGCACTCCGGCAGATGGTCATCGACCACCTCCACGCACACCCCGCCGAGGCATTCACCGCCACCCGCATCAGCCGCGTCATCGAGAGGTCCTCCGGCGCCATCGCCAACGCCCTCGTCAAACTGGTCGGATCGGGAATCGCCGAACAGATCACCGACCAGCCACGCACCTACCGGCTGACCCAAACCGCCAGGACACCCAACATCAGCTAGCCACCCGCTCAGGCCAGGCCGGCGTACCCCGCGGACCACCCGGGGTACGCCCTCCTGCGTCCAGGTCCCGTGCCAGGTGACCGGCGGTCAGTACCCGCCTGCGTCGGTAATGGCTGCAACGACCTCTTGTCGGGACGTAGCTGGCCTCAGGTGTCCCTCGTCGCTGTTGCTGCACCGACGCGACGCACCCCCGTCTCCAAGATCATCAATGGAGACGGGGGCGCAGAAACAGCGCCGCAGGGGCATCCACGGCCTACCGTTGGCCTCAGTACCGAATTACGACCTTCTTGACGTACAGGGTGCCGCCGTAGGTCAGGGAGCTCAGCGTGAAGTAGTAGTCACCCGAGGATTGGGAACCCCACGTGCTCGTGTTGCAGCGGTTGGAACGGGTGCCGTGGTCCTCGTCCGGGCCGAACACGTCCTTGTAAAGGGTGATGCCAGCGTCGTTGAATCCATTGTCGCTGTCCGTCGAGCATCCGCTGAACTGTACCGACGTGTTGGCGCCGTCGATGTCGTTGTCAGTCCAGCGGCTTGATTCGTTGTTGATGTGCCAGCCTGAGATGTATGTGGTTCTGCTGCCTTCTGCATGAGCCGGGATGGCGCCTATGAATCCCAGGGCTATGGATGCCGTGACGATTCCGACTGCTCGGCGACCCACCTGCATCGTTAACTCGCTTCCCCCGCATTACACGGTTTGGGTTCGTTGAAAGTAGCCGAAGAACATGGAATGCCTTGTTCTTCAGGCAGTGACTGTTGTGGTTCGTTGCGGAAATTAGCAATGCCCCTTCTTGTCCAGCAAGACGGTTTCTGTTCAGTGGCCGGAATCCCACTCTTCCCCTGTGCTTGCAAGTTGGCCAAGCGGTTGGCTGCACGATCCGAACTAGCCCTTGTCTCGCTGGGGGTTTGCGGCCTCAGCTTGACGACATCACCTCCACCAAGCCTGTGCGAGAGATGGCTAAATCCTGCCGACGGTAAGGCATGTGACCGCTGTTTTGGGACGGATACATTCCGTTTTGCTCGCCGGCTTCCTACACTGCGCCGCCGACATTCCGACCAGCAAGGAGCGGTTTTAAGTCATCCTGCCTCAGTGATGTGGCGGCGCTTCAAGGGCAGGGCCTACGTACTGACGCCGGGATCTCTGGAACTACGCAAGTCGGGTCACAGGCACACAACACTCGACTTTGGCTCAAAAGTTCGAATCCCGGTTGCTGGCTCATCGGTCGCAATCACATGATTCCGAGCCACGCCCCAGCCGGTAGCGGCCGCACCTCCCGGTGCGTGGTGGGGGAAGAGCAACCAAGGGGAAACGATGCGAGTCTCGCGTGTGTCCGGCGCTCTGGTGTCCGGCGTACTGGCCACGGTTACCTTCGGAGTCGTCCCAGCCCATGCCGAGGGCAGCAAGACGACGTACATCTCGTACTGGGCCACGGGCGGGGAGTCCAGCCGGTGGCACGACGGCGACAACGACAACACGAGCACGACGGTCAGATTCCAGAACTGCAAGATAGCCAGTTCGCCGGGTACTCGGGCCAGCGCCGCGGTCTCGGTGTGGAAGGATGTCTTCGGCCCTGACGAGAATAAGGGCTCCAAGGGCGATGTTTGCAGCGCAACGAAGTCGTGGGGGGTTCTTGCGGAGGGTGACTATTACTTCAGCCTCGACAACATCAATGGGGCGTCGGGACCGGGGACTTTTCATCTCGACGCCAAGCCGGTCACGATGACCTGGTAACTCGACGGTGATGAAGTGTCGGCCGGGAGCGTGAAGATGCTCCCGGCCATCCCTTCGTTCGGCTCGCGATAGGCAAGGATGGCATGTCTCTGCAATTCACTCGGTGTTCCTTCCAGTACGGCCGGAAGGTTCCCGTACTCGATCGGCTCGACCTGTCCATCGGACACCGGGCCACGGTCCTTCTCGGTCCGAACGGCGCGGGGAAGTCAACGCTTATGGGTATCGCCGCCTCGTGGATCAACCCCACCGAGGGGTCGGTCAGATGGCGGGGAATTGATCCGGCCAAGGCGGCGTCCCGTGCGTCGTACCGTAAAGCGGTGGGCTGGCTTCCGCAGAACGTCAAGCCGATGCCCGGGCTCACGGTGCGGGAAAACGTCGCCTACATCGGCTGGTTAAAAGGGATGTCCCGCTCCGATGCCTGGGACGCATCACGGGACGCCCTGGAGCGCGTAAAGCTCGGAAGCCTGGCGGAGCGGAAGAGCCACCAGCTCTCCGGCGGGCAGCTGCGGCGGATGGGGATAGCCGGAACGCTCGTCCACAGCAGCGAACTTGTGCTGCTCGACGAACCGACGGCAGGTCTCGACCCCTCCCAGCGCCAGATCTTCCGTGACCTGGTGACGCAGTTGCTGGCCGACATCCAGGTTGTGGTCTCGACCCATCAGACCGAGGACCTCGACGCCATGTACGACCACGTCGTCATCCTCGACAAGGGCCAGGTTCGCTTCGAAGGCGACACCGACGGCTTCCTCGCCCTCGCCGCGCCGGGCACGCCCGAGGGCCGGCGCGCCGAAGCCGCCTACACCCAGCTGATCGCCAGGGAGGTGTGAGCCATGCTGTGGCGTACCGTCGTACGTTCCTCCTCCGCCACGTGGCTGGCCCCTCTGCTTGCCGCCTTCGTCGCGCTGCTGCTGTCCAAGGACCTCACCGCCGGGGTCACTCCCGGATACTGGCCCAGCGCACTGGGGCACGCCAACTTCGCGCTGCACTTCGTGGCACCGGCCTGCGCCACCGCCGGTGCCTGGGAAGGCTCACGCATCACGCGCGGCAACGTGACCCACTGGGCCCCCACCCGCTCCGGCCTCGGCATCGCCCTGCCACTGCTGGCACCGGTCTTCGTACTGGGCGCAGTTGGCATGGCGGTAGCGGCGGCACTGACCATCTCCACGGGCCAGCCTGACACCGGCACCCCGCCCCTGGGCATGGTCCTCGTCTGGCTGATCGTCCTTGCGGCCCACTCCTTCGCGGGTTTCCTGCTCGGCAGGCGTCTGCCGCTGGTGGTGGCCGCGCCCTTGGCGCTGATCCTGAGCTTCGTACTGACCGCGTACCCGGCCGCCATGGAGCCACTGTGGCTGCGCCACATGGTCACCGGCGGCATGTCCTCATGCTGCTCCCTGTCCCAGACACCCGACTGGCGCGCGGCGGCAAGCGCACTCGTTCTGGCTCTCGGCGTCATCGCAGCTGCCGTGGTGGTCCTGACCGTGCTGTCCCGGCGCGTACGAACCGGCCTGGTCACCGTCGCGCTGGTGGCCGGCCTGGCCGGCAGCGGATGGCTCGCCTACGGACTTCCCGCCGACCCTGTGAACGCCCGGCCCGCCGATCAACTGCAATGCGCCGGAGACAATCCACGCGTGTGCCTCTGGCCGGAGCTCTCCCAACAAGCCGACATGATCCGCCAGAACGCCGCCGACGCACGCAACCGCCTGCAGCAGGCCGGCCTCACCGTTCCCACCGAACTCACCATGGACAAGCAGGGCGGCCCAGGGGCCTTGTTCATCGGGGCCTGGCCCAAGCCCACTCCGTCGCAGGTCCGCTCCGGGGTCGGCACCGCACTGCTGCCCTCCGGACCGCCAGCCTGTGCCGAGCGCGGACCGTTCCCCGGCGCCGATGCCTACGGACCGACCGCCGCGTGGCTCGCCCGGACCGCAGGCGCCGACCCCCAGGAGGCAGCCGGACGTTACGGGGAGACGGAGAACGCGGCCGCCACCAGCGTCCTGCGGCTGCCCCGCAGCCAGCAACTGACGTGGTTCAAGCACAACAGCAAGGCACTGCGCGACTGTACGACCCACCCCGCCGCAGTTCCCGCGCCCCGCGTCCAGGAGACCTCGCGATGATCTGGTGGCTCAAGGCCAAGGGCGCTCCCGCAGTGCTCGCAGCCACGCTCGCGGCATATCTGCTCGCCATCTTGGTACGGCAGGAAGCCATCCCTGTTCCGGCGGTCGTCGGTGCCACGGGACAACTCCTGGTCACCCAGATCCTGGGAGTCGTCCCCGTCGCCCTGCTCCTCCACGGCATCGACCGCGGCGACACCATCATCGAGGCTGTCGCGCTACGCCACGCAGGCCGGCGCAACGTGGCGCTGTGCGGAGCGTTCGCGCTGCTGGCCATACTGCTGGCTGCCGTCGTCCACCTCCTGTGGGACCGGCCCGAAGCCTTGTCGCTCGCCCGCAACTGCGTCGGCTTCCTCGGCAGCGCTCTCATCGTCCGGACCGTGCTGGGCCCCGGTATTGCCGCGATCTGCGTCGCCGCACTTCCCCTGGCCTGCGCCGCCGCCGGCCGCCGACCAGGAGGCTCCGCCCAACCATGGGCATGGCCCATCCAGGAACCCACCTCCCACCTCGGCGTCGCCGAAGTCGCCTTCCTGTTCATCGTCGGCTGCGCGCTCGTCCTATGGAGGAACCGTCCGGCACTCGATCCCCTCGCGCGCACAGCCTGAACGGGCAGCATTCCCACGGTACTTACGCAAGCCCGGTCTGAAACATCAGACCGGGCTTGCTGTCAATCATGCATGAGGCGGGTGGGGTGCGATGAGCTGGCCGTGGCGAACCACAGGGCGGTGTTGTCAGTGGCTCGGCGAGCTTCCGCCATCGTGATCCGGCCCGCCGGGGCCGCTGACGACGACGGCTTGCTCCGGCGCTTGGGGCAGTTGGACCGGGCTCGGGTTGCTGCCCCGGGCGGTCCGGGGCAGCAACCGGAGGTCAGGTGTTGGCGGCGGCGAGGGCGGCGGTGGCGGCCTTGCCGATGGCGGTGGTGGCTTGGGCCGGGTCGGTCAGTTCCAGGAGGGTGGTGCCGGGGAGGGGGCGGGGACCGGGGGCGAAGGCGAGCCAGAGGATCGCGCAGCCTGTCTTGCGTAGTGCGGTGATGCGCGTGGCAGCGAGGGCGGTTTCGGTGGGGTTGTAGTAGCCGTCGGAGGCGATGACGAGGAGGCGGCCGGTTCCGGGTCGGTCGAGGTCGAGTGCGGCGGTGAGTGCGTCGGTGGCTTCGGCGAGGAGGTGGCCGCCTCCCTTGGCGTTGAACTGGGTGACGCGGGTGGGGGTGCGTCCGGGGGCGGTGATGGCCGTGATCGAGCGGTGGTAGGCGACGGTGGCGGTGCGGGAGTCGGGGTCGGTCAGGGCGGTGGCTTTGGCGAGGATCCAGGCGGCGGAGGCGATGGGTGCGGTGGCGCGGTGCATGGAGCCGGAGACGTCGACGGCGATTCCGACCCGGAGGGGCGGGGTGGGGGTGGGGCGGTGGAGGGTGCGTGTCCAGGGGGCTGCTGTGGGGGTGGCACCTGCGGCGCGTTGGGCATCGCGTGCCAGGGCTTGGCGCATGTTGAGGCGTCCGGGTGGTGCGGCGGAGGCGGTGACGGTGGTGGTGCGTTCGCGGTAGGCAGCGGCTCGCAGGGCCCGGGCCAGCCGTCCGGCGGCGGTCTTCTCGTCTGCCTCTGGTGGCCGGGTGCCGGTCACCGGCGAGCGATGGCGTCCGCCCTTGGTGGGCTTGCCCGGAGTGAAGGGCCGCCCGTTGGAGGAGAACACCTTCTCGGCGGTCTTCGCTGCCTGCCGCCGCTGGGCGGCCTGGTTCGCCTTGGCCTGTGCGCGGGTGGCTCGGGCGGCAGCGACCTTGGCCTCTACTGCGGCTTGGGCGGCCTCGTTCGCCTGGACTTGGGCGACCGTCTTGCCGATGACTTCGGCCAGCTCACCCCTGCGGCCGCAGGAGGAGTCCGGCGCCGGTGGCGGTGAGACAGATTCGGCACCCAGCGCCGCGCACCAGGCGCGCGCATGCTCCATCATTGCCGCCCCGTCCTCGTCGGCGGTGGCGTGGGCTGCCGTCCAGATGCCGGTGAGGGTCTGCAGGAGGTCGGGGCCGAGGATGCCGGTGAGGGTGGTTTCCAGGATTTGGGTTTCGTCCGGGTCGAGGATCCCGGCATCCCGGCGGGCGAGGAGCAGCCCGGCCGCCAGGGCTGCTTGCCACCGGTCACTGGGGGTTTGACTGGTGAAGTCGTTCAGAATCAAGGCGTGTACAGCACTGCGGAGGTAGCGGCGGTCGCCGGGGCGGCGGCCCAGGTGCGCACGTTCGGCGCGGGACTCCTCCAGGATTTGTCCGGCCTCATCGAGGGCTGTGCCGCGCAGTGCCGGTGGGGTGTGCCAGTGGCTGTGGGCGGCGTGGGCGGCCTCGTGGACGAAGGCGCCCCAGGCAGCGGGGTAACGGTCTTCATCGCCGGGTCGGGCGGGCCGGATGGTGGCTGGAGGCAGGGGCGCAAAGAGCGCGGCGTCGATCTCCAGTTGGGCGAGGGTGGGGTAGAAGGCGGCGGGGGCGCCGGATCGGGTGCCGTGTTCGCAGGTGACGAGGATGTCCTCGCGCTCGGTCAGTTCCGGCAGGCGGGCGCTGAGGGCTGCGGCGATGCGCAGCCAGTGGGCACGCTGCGCGGTGGGGCGGGGTTCGGAGAGGTTGCCGCCGTCGTCCTCCCAGCGGGCGGTAGCCCATTCCGTCTCGGACAGGGCGGGTGGGGCCGGTGGGAGGTGGTTGTGCAACTGGGCAGCCATGGCTGGGCGTTCCCTTCGGAGTGGGGTATGCGTGGGTGGCGTCGGGGGCCCGGAGAGGGGCGGGCCTGCGGGGGCCCGGCCGTGGCCGGGCCCCGGTGACGGGTTAGAGCTGGCGGCCCAGGGCGAGGGCGGTGACGGGTCGGCCGAGGGCCTTGGTGACGATCTCGGTGACTACGTCGCGGTCTTCCAGGGGTGCGATGCCGACCAGGTTGGCGAAGGCGGCCTCGGTGCCCAGGACATCGGCGATCTTCTGGAAGGCGATCAACTCGCGCAGTTGCGGTGCCCAGCCGACTTCGCCTGCCTGTTGGCTGGTGGCGAGGTGGCGGGCGATGCGGACCGCCGTGCGGTTGATCTTCAAGGAGGCGGCCAGGTCGTAGTCGGAGCCGACTTGGATCTGCACGCTGAACCGTGAGGCCAGCGCCTCGGTCAGCACTGCGCCGTGGACGCCCGGGTTGTGACCGGCGATCACGTAGAAGCCGTCGGCGGCGGTGATCGTCTCGCCCTTGTGCGCCTTGACCTGGATCTGGCGCCGCCCGTCCATCGCCGGGTAGAGGGCGGCCAGCACCTTCGGGGAGATCAGGGTCGCGTCGTCCAGGAGGAGGGCGCGGCCTTCCTGCATGGCGGTGACCAGGGGGCCGTAGATGAACTCGTAGCCGCCGCTTGCGTCCTGGGTGTATTCGCCGACAAGGTCGCCGACGGTGGTGTCGCCGTCTCCGGCGACCGTGATCAGGTCCGGGAAGGCCGCTTCGATCAGCGACGTCTTTCCTGTGCCTGGCGGGCCGTATAGCAGTACCGCAACGCCGGCGTTGCGCAGCCTGCGCAGCGCTTCGACGTCCGGGAGTTGGGCCAGGGCCCTGGGGTGATAGCGCTGCCCGTTCGGGCGCATGATGGGCAGCGGCCTAGCGACCGGCGGTGGAACGGCCGTGGCGGGCTGGGCGGTCGGGCTGGGGTGGGGCACTGTGGCGCTCGGGGCGGGCGGGTTGGCCGGTGCGGCTTGCGCGGCGGCAGCGGTGTAGGAAGTGGCCCGGTACATGCGGGGGTTGGAACCCACCCGCTCCGCCTCGCCCCGGGACATCAGGGTGTCGCAGGCGTTGCCGACCGCTCCTCCCGAATGCCCCAGCATCTTCGCCAGCTCGGTGACGCTGAACTGTGAACCGGCGTGATCCGCCAGGATCTTCGCCACCCTCGCCCGCAACTCACCCGGCCGTGCTTTCGACGGTGCGGCGAAGGAGGTGGGGGCGGCGGATGCGGGTTGCGGCTGAGCCTGGGGGTGAGGCTGGGGCTGGGACGGCGTGGTCACAGGTGACTCCGTTCTTGGTCGCCGGAAGGTGGGGTCGGCTACTTGTCGGCGGGCGGTGCCTGGCGCGGCACGTCGGGCCGTCGGGGCGGCTGAGGCGGGCGGGGCAGGGACTCCACGGGGCGTCTGGGTCGGGGGATGCGGGGGATCACAGGGGCGTTGTCGTCCGAGGCGTGCCACATGGGTCTCTCCGTTTCGAGGGATGGGTGGGGCGGTGTTCGGCGGCCTTTAGGCGTTGGTGCGCCGGGCTTGTTTTTGGCCGCACTGATCCCGTGCGCGGATATCTTCCGCGAGAGAATTAGCGGGATTTCTCGCTCCCGTTTCCCGGGAACAATTCAAATATAGCTCGGTCCGCATTTCGGCTGAAGCCGGATTCGGCTTGATAATGCTGGACTTCTCGCGAATTCACGACGAGAATTCAGGTGAATTTCGAAACGGGCGATGCAAGGCGTCGTGGTTCACGGAGTGGACGACCGTTTCCCAGGTGGTCTGTGTGTGTCGGCCCCCGGCGCGGCCCCCGGCGCGGCCCCCGGCGCGGCCCCCGGCGCGGCCCCCGGCGCGGCCCCCGGCGCGGCCCCCGGCGCGGCCCCCGGC
>NZ_KB891935.1 GCF_000373585.1 Streptomyces sp. MspMP-M5 | reverse complement strand
TGTCGGGGGCGGTGGGGTTGTCGTGCATGCTCTTCCTCCGCGTGGTGCGGAGCCCGCCCGGGGTCTCCGCCAATGCTTCCTCGACCGCCTCGTCGAGTTCCGCGCGCAGCGGGGTGCACTGGCGGACCGGATCGGCCTTCGGGCAGGTCAGCAGGTGTTCGAGGAGGCGCCGGGCGGCCTGCAAATCGGCGGTCCGGTTCCTGATCGCCGCGAGGGAGGCGGTCAGCACCTCGCGGCCGGAGCGGCGGTCGTCGGCCGGGCCGGCACCGATCAGCGTGGCGGTGTCGGCCAGGCTGACCAGGCCGCGGTGGTGCAGCCGTTGGATGAGGGCGAGCCGGCGCAGCTCGGCGTGGCCGTAACAGCGCACGTTCCCACGGCGCCCGGCCGCCGGGAGCAGCCCCAGGTCGTCGTAGTAACGCAGCGTCGACACCGGCAGATTGAAGCCGCGGGCGGCCTGACTGATCGAGTAACGAGCGTCGTCTCCCCTGTCTGCGTCCCTCATGCTTTCGGTGTCTCCATCTCCCACGTCTCCATCTCCCACGTCTTCGTCTCCCATGTCTTCCTCTCCCATGTCTTCATCTTGCGCTCAAGTCGGCTTGAGCGGGGAGGGTGGGGAGCACCGATCGCGTCGTGAAAGGAGCGTGCCATGAGTGCGAAGCGGGACGTGGGGCCGGTGGACGTACCGGTGTTGGTGGTGGGGGCCGGGCCCGTGGGGCTGTCGACGGGGATGTTCCTCGCGCACTGGGGTGTCCGCCCGCTGGTCGTCGACAAGCGGCCGGACGCGATGGAGGCGGTGCCACGGGCGAGTACCAGTCTGCGCACCCTGGAGCTGTTCCGGTCGGTGGGCCTGGAGCCCGTACTGGAACGGGAGGGCTGGGAGGGCGGTCTGCCGATGCGCACCGTGTTCAAGGAGAGCGGACTGGGCGCGACGCTGCACCACGGGGGCCTGCCGTCGCGGTACGCCGCGCTGGTGGAGAACTGCAGCCCGGTGCCTCCGCGACGCGTTCTGACGCATGATCAGGTGCAGCGGGTGGCCTGGGCGGAGCTGCGCCGACAGGGCGGTGAAGTCCGGTTCGGCGTAAGGCTGGTGGGGCTCACGGCAGACGACGATCAGGTGCGCGCGCGGCTCGTGGACGTCGACACCGGCGACGAGCGGGAGGTCACGGCCCGCTGTCTCATCGGCGCGGACGGGGCGAACAGCGAGGTCCGGGGACGACTGGGCATCACCATGCCCGACCGCACCGCCATCGGGCACCTCCACACCGCCTTCTACCGGGCCGACCTCGGCCGTGTGCAGGATGACTGGGGGACGCACGTCTGCTTCGTCCGCAACGACGCGGTGTACGCCACCCTGATGTCGAAGAACGGGCGTGACCAGTGGGCCTCGCACATCCTGGACCATCCGGGCAAGCCGCAGGACGGCCCGTCCGAGCTGTCCGAGGACGCGACGCTGGCACTGCTGCGGGCCGCCATCGGCGACGCCACGATCCCCATCGAGCTCCATGCCGTCAACGCCTGGGAGGCCGCCGTCGGTATGGCGTCCGCCTTCCGCCGCGGCCGGGTCTTTCTGGCCGGTGACGCCGCCCATGTGCAGAGTTCGGCCGGCGGCCTCGGTATGAACACCGGCATCCAGGACGGCCACAACCTCGCCTGGAAACTCGCCGCCGTGCTGCGCGGCCGGTGCGCGCCAACCCTCCTGGACAGCTACGAACCCGAACGCCGAGCCGCCGCCCGGGCATCCCTGGCCCTCTCCCGCAATCTGCTCCAGGGCTACCAGTCACTGGACGGCGACCCCAACGCCCTCTACGAGAAGCTCGCCGTCGACTATCTGCGGGGCATGATGTTCTACGGCTATCCGCCGCACGGCGCCGAGGGCGCCGGTGACGTCGGTGCGGCCGTCGATGTCACCGGCGAGGCCGTCGGAGCCGAAGCGGCCTGGCCCGACCCGCTGGACGACGCCGTCCACCTCGGCCACCGCTTCCCCCACCGCTGGGTCGACTCCCCTCCCAGCGACCGGATGTCGACCCTGGACCTGATCGGGTCACACTGGACGCTGTTCACGGCCGGGGACCTACCGCGCTGGCGGGCGGCGGCCGCCTCCTCCCTCGGCACGACCTGCCACGCCGTCCACGAACTCGACGCACCGCAGGCGGCCGAACTCGCCATGGGCGACGACGCCGTACTGGTACGACCCGACGGGTTCGTGGCCTGGCGCGGCACCACGGAGGATTCCCTCCGGGCCGCGCTGTGCGGGTGGAGGTAGCCGCCGCCCCCGCACGTCAGGCGCGGTAGCCGAGCAGCCCCATCATGCCGCTCTCGCCGTGATAGGCGTTGTGACAGTGCATCAGCCACTGACCCGGGTTGTCCGCGTCGAAGTCACAGGCGACCGTCGCGCCAGGCAGGACGAGCACGGTGTCCTTGCGGGGGCCGCTCCTGCCGAGTTGGAAGGTGTGCCCGTGGAGATGCATGGGGTGCCACATAGCGGTGGTGTTGCGGAACTCCAGGCGCACCCGCTGGCCACTGCGCATGGTGTAGGGATGGGCGTCCGCGTCGTTCATGTCGAACCGCCTGCCGTCGAGCCCCCAGTCGTACTTGGCCATACCGCCGGTCAGCGCGATGCGGTGGGTGACGTCGGGCCGACGGGCCGTCAGCCGGACGTCATCGGCGGGCCGCAGGGCGGTCGCGGTCGGAATCCGGCCGTTGAGTTCCTCGGGACGGACCGTGGCGGACGGGGCACTGCCGGAACCGGTGCGCACCAGCGCCAGGCCGGCCGCCCCCTTGCCCTCGGCCAGCGCGACCAGCGGGAAGACGCCGTCGCCCAGCGTGACCAGGGCGTCGTACCGCTCGCCGGGGCCGATCAGCAGGGCGTCGGCCGGCTCGTGGGCGACGGGGTAGCCGTCGGTGTGGGTGACGGTCATCTGGTGGCCGCCGAGGGCGACCCGGAAGGCGGTGTCCCCGCCGGCGTTGATGATCCGCAGCCGCAGTCTCCGGCCGGGCTTGCCCTGGTAGGTCTCCGGCGCGTCCGGGACACGGCCGTTGACGAGGAAGTGCGGGTACTTCACATCACCCGCGTCACCGCCCAGGAGCCGACTGGACGCCCCCATCAACATGAACGGGCCGTCCATGCCCATGTCCATGCCTGGCGTCCCGTCCGTTTCCGCCGTCCCGTCCATGCCCGACATCCCCTGCATGCCCTGCATACCGTCCATGCCCTGCGTACCGTCCTGGCCGCCCTGTGCGTTCCCCTTCCCGCCGTGGGACGGGGAGTCGTGGTCCATGCCTCGTTGCAGGGCGGCGAGTGCCTGGTCCGGGGTGCCGGTGACGCCGTCGAGCCAGTCATCGAGCACGACGACCCATTCGTCGTCGTACCGCAGCGGCTCATGCGGGTCCTCGACGATCAGCGGGCCGTACAGGCCGCGGTCCAGCTGGACGCCGACGTGCGGATGGAACCAGTAGGTCCCGGGAGTCTCGGCGACGAAGCGGTATCCGAAGGACCCGCCGGCCGCCACCGCCCGCTGGGTGACGGGCGGTACGCCGTCCATGTCGTTGCGCAGGGCCAGCCCGTGCCAGTGGACGGAGGTGCTCTGCGGCAGGTGGTTGGCGAGGTCGGCGACGAGCGTGTCGCCCGCGGTGAGGCGGATCTCCTTGCCCGGCAGCCGACCGTCGAAGCTCCAGGTCCGCACCGTCTTGCCGGCTCCCAGGTCGATGGGGCCCGCGGTCGCGGTGAGTTTGACCCGGCGCTCCCGGCCGGAGCGGTGCCGCTGCTGCTCGGCGGCTGCCACGGCCGGGTCGGACGGGCCGAGCAGGGCGGACCCGGTGGTCTGGTGGGGCTTGGCTCCCGGGGAGCCCGGGGTGTCGCCGGAACAGGCCGAGAGCAGGCCGGCGCCGGCCGCGCCCAGACCCGCCAGCAGGACGGAGCGTCGGTGGATCGTGTTCATGGAGTTGTGTCCTTACGCAGGAGTGTCCGGCGTGGCGTGCGCGTGCGGCAAGGCGGTGCGCAGCGCTCTTGCGCCGTAAGAAAGGCCGAGTTGGGGGCTTGGGTGGTCGGCCTAAATGCGAAGGACGGAGAGGGACGCCGGATCGGGTGGGGCGGGTCCGGGGGCCGGGGCGGGGCCAGGCACGGACGGCGCCGTGCGGTGAGGCGCGCGGAGGTGCCCCAGCAGTGCCGGCGGCGGGACCAACTGCTCGGACCGCACGTCGTACGACGAGCAGCAAGCGGCCCCGCCGTCGTGCGCGTGCCCGGACTGGGTGTGGCCGGCCGGGGTGTGGCCGGTGCGGGCCGCATCGGGCTGGGCGTTGGCCTGGTCCGCAGCCGCATGGACGGCCACTGTCGGCGGCATCGAGGAGATCGGCATCGGCATCGACATAGACACCGGCATAGACGTCGGCACGGCGTCACCGGGCAGGCCGTGGTGACCGACCACCGAAAGGATCAGCCAGAGGAAGGCGAGCAGCGCCACCGGCCGGCGGACGCCCCGTACAGCAGGGTGCGGCACTGTCGTTCCCTCCCTTCGCCTCAGACAGCGGGATCACCTCACGCGCGGGCCACCGCACGCGTGGCCCTGCTGCCCGACCATACCCCCTGGGGCTATGGACGGTGCGACCGCGTCCCCGTCAGACCCTCCGTGCCGCCCGTTCGTAGATGGCCCCGCCCGGAACGAACCACCCCGCCTTCTTCCGTACGGCCGGGCTCGGGTCGCCGGCGTGCGACGTCTGCAAGGCGGCCGTCGCGCGGGCGTCGGAGTGGGTGAACTTGCCGACGAGCTCGGCGGCCATGGCGATCAGCTCACCCATGGACTCGGTGTCGACCAGGTGGTCGAGGAGGCGGCAGCAGCCCTCGCGGACGGCCGGGTCGGCATCCCGGAGTCCGGCGCGGATGGCGCTCAGCGCGGGCCGCCCGCGTCGTAGCAGCGAACGGTACGCCGCGACGGTGCGCTGTGGGTCGCCCAGGAATGAGACGAGGGCCGCGTCGTCGGCCCTGGCGAATCCGAGCATGCCGCCAGTCTCGGCTCGCGCGCCGCACTCCGGCAACGCGTTTTCAAGGCCGGAAATCGGCTGAACGTCCGGGCTCCCGCTGTTAGTTTGCGTCCGTGGATCTCTTCTCGCGCTCATGGGCGGCGTTGCGCACGGCGGTCGCCGAACTGCCGGACGAGGACTTCGCGCGGCCGTCGGGTTGTGCCGGCTGGCTGGTGCGGGACCTGGTGTGCCACCTGATCATCGACGCCCAGGACGTCCTGATCACCCTCGTGACACCGGCCGAGAGCGCACCGACGCGCAACGCGGTCACGTACTGGAACCTCGCCGAAACGCCGCCGACCGGCGATGACCCCCTCGACGCGCTGATCGTCCGGCTGGCCGCCGCGTACGAGGAACCGCGGCTGCTGAAGTTCCACCTCGACGATGTCGGCTCCGCCGCCGGGCGCGCCGCCGAACTCGCCGACCCCGGCCTCAGGGTCAGCACCCAGGACGTGGTCCTCACGACGGGCGACTACCTCTCCGCGTACGTCCTGGAGTGGACGCTGCACCACCTCGACCTGATCGCGCACCTCCCCGGCGCGGCGGAACCACCCGCCGAGTGCCTGGCCCAGTCACGCGCCATGCTGGAGAAGATCGCCGAGGCGACGTTCCCCGCGTCGTGGTCAGACAGGGACGCCCTGCTGGTCGGCACCGGACGGCGTGCCCCGACCGACGTGGAGCAGGCCGAGCTGGCCGAAGCGGACGGACCGGCTGCCCGACTCCCGCTCATCCTCGGTTGAACGTCGGCCTGTCGGCATGTTGGCGCCACGCATGGGGCAATTGCCGGTCGGTACACGGTGGTTGCCGTTGCGTGTCCGGTCCGCGGCTCTCGCGCGCACCGTCACTCGTCCAGCACACAGGACCGGATCTGGCCACTCTCCCCCGGCGCGGCGGACGGCGTGCCGTGATCTGCCACCATGAGGCGGCCCGATCGCGATGGTGAGAGGAGTGGCCCGGTGAGCACAGCCTTTCTCAGTTCGGCCGTGATGACCCACCCGGTGCGCGAGGAACAGGCCGCGGCGCTCGCCGCCCGGCTGGGGCTCGGGGGACTGGCACTCGATCCGGACCCGGACGGGCCGCCGTCCGCGCTGCGGACCGCGCTGGTGGCCTGGGCGGCGCGGGCGGAGGGTGCCGGGCACCACCTCGTCGTCCAGGACGATGTGGCCGCGCCGCCGGAGCTGCTGGAGTTGGTGGCCGGATCGGTGGCGCGGTTCCCGGACGAGGCGTTGATCTTCTACACCAACTGGCATGCCCGCAACGGTGCCGCCGCCCGGCTCGCGGCGCTGGCGGGGGCGGGGTGGGTGCGCGCGGTGCCGGAGGAGTTCGCGCCGACCCTGGCCATCTGCCTGCCGGTGCGCACGGCGGACGCGTTCCGGACGTTCGCCGCGGAGACCGCCGAGCGGCATGACGACGAGGTGATGGCGGCGTTCCTGCGCGCCGAGGGCCGGTCGGGGCTGCTGGCGGTGCCGAGCGTGGTCGAGCACATCGGGACCAGCAGCATCAACGGGCATGCCGAGCAGGGCATCAGGCTTGCGGTGTGCCCCGTGGGAGCGGCGGAGGCGCGTCCGCTGCTGGAGCGCGGCTGGGTGCTGGAGGAGCTGGACTGGCTGCCGTACATGCGGTACGGCGAGGGGTATCTGCGGCCGGTGGGCCACGAGCACGACGCCGATCCCCGGCGGCATCTGCGGTGGACCGAGGCGCTGCCGGACACCGGCCTGACGGAAGGTCAGGTGTGGGACGTGGTGCGGCGGCACCGGTCCGAGGAGGCCGCGGCGGCGGTGGGGCGGTTGTTCGGTGCCGCGTTCGCGGACGAACTGTGGGTCCACTGCCTGCTGTTGGGGCGGCAGGCCGAGGACGCCGCGCGCCGCCACGCGGCACAGCGGGCGGCGGCCGGGCCGGCGGGGGAGGCCGGGGCCCGGGTCCGGGCCGCCGCGCTGTCGACGGTCGGCCCGGCCGGGCTGCCGCCCGAGCGGCGGCCCGAGGTGATCCCGGAGCACGCCGCGCTGATGGCGGCGTACGCGGAGGGCGCGGTGGCGTGCGGCGGGCTGCTGCTGGAGCCGGCGGCGAGGGCCCGGCGGAACCGCTCCCGCCGCACTCCGCAGCCCGCTGCCTGGCCCGCACCCCCGCCCGGCTGGAAACCCGTCACGGACCTCCACTACGGGCTCCACACCTACGCCCAGTGGCTCGCCTACGAAGGCATCCACCTCGCCTTGGAGATCTGAACTCCACCACAGGGAAAGGGACTTGAGGGGAACAGGAGCGTGGGTGGTGGGGAGCCGGCCGGACCACTCCCCACCCCCCCCCTCACCCTCACACCGCCGCGGCCACCGGCTGCCGTACCGCAATCGCGTTGAGCCGGATCGCGCACTGCGCGACATCGTCCACGGTGAGCGCACCGGCCTGTTCCGCGCTCAGACCGATCGTCACGTTCACACAGAACGCCAGGGCGTGGACGAACCCGTCGGTCTCCTCGTCAACCCCGGACCCGCCCCACGCCGCCCCCGCCACCGGCCTACCCCGAAGCCGCCAGGCCGCCCATGTCGTCCGGCTCGCCGGCGCGGGCGACCTCGTCGTCACGCCGCAACCCCGGCGTGACGACCCCCACCACCACAACGGCCAGCACACACAACACCCCGCCGCTCACCAACGCCACCACCCCCGACGTCGCATCCGCCACCACCCCGCCCCGCATGTTGCCGACGTCCGGTCCGGCCTGCCCGACGATCTGTTCGGCCGCACCGACGCGTCCCAGCAGCTCGTTCGGGGTGTGCGACTGGACGAGGGTGCTGCGGGACACCACGGAGACGGTGTCGGCCGCGCCCGCCACGACCAAACAGGCCAGCCCCAGCCACCGCTCGGGCGCGAGCCCGCAGAGCGCCAACGCCAGTCCCCAGGCGGCCGATCCGCCGAGCATCACCAGGCCGGGCCGTGGGAGCCGGGTGAACGTCCCGGAGAACAGGGACGCCCCGACCCCGCCGACCGCGAGCGCGGACAGAAACAGGCCGAGCGTGCCCGGACTGCCCCCGAACCGCTCGGCGTTGAGCAGCGGAAACAGGCTGATCGGCATCGACAGCACGGTGGTCGCCAGGTCCGTCAGCAGCGCCCCGCGAACGACCGGCGTACGGACGAGGAAGACCAGCCCGTCCCGGACGCCGCGCAGCCCGGAATGCGCCGCCACCGCCCCCTTCGTGGCCATCGACGGCAGCCCGAGTGCTCCGTACAACGCTCCGCCGAAGCTCACCGCGTCGATCGCGTAACAGGCACCGATCCCCAGGCCGCCCAGCACCACACCGGCCAGCGCCGGCCCGATCAACATCGCGCCCTGGAAGGAGATCCGCCGCAGCGCCAGCCCGGCCGCCAACTGCTCCCGGGGCAGCAGCGCCGGAAGAAAAGCCTTCGACGCCGGGCCGCCGCCCGCCACACAGCAGGACTGCAGGGCCACCAGCAGCACCACCCCCACCACCGGTACGCCGCCGACGAACCCCTGCACCGCGAGCAACCCCGCACACACGGCCTGCCCGGCCGTCATCGCCGCATAGAACCTCCGCCGCTCCACCCGGTCGACGACCGTCCCCGCGAACAGCCCGAGCACGAGCAGCGGCACGGCCTGGGCCAGGGCGACCGCACCGGTCCAGACGGTGCTGTGCGTCATCCGCCACACCTGGAACATCACGGCGACGACCGTCATCTGACTGCCGAACGCGGACAGCGTCTGCCCACCCCACAACCGCCGGAAGGCGGGCGAGGAACGCAGTGGCGCGACGTCGATCAGCGCACGCCTCATCCCCGTCATTCCCATGCGGGATCCGCCGCGAGCTTCTCCGCGATCCGGTCGTGGAAGCTCTTGCGCTCCAACGCCCGCTCGATGTCGGCCACGACCCGGCTGAGCGGATACGGCACTTCGGCCTCGATCTCGGCGAGCGCGGCCTCGGTGGCCCGCCACTCCGCCGCCAGCCGCCCGACGACCTTCCGGGCCTGCTCCGTCAGCGTCACCTGCTTGCTGCGCGCGTCCGCACCGGCCACGGTCTCGACCCAGCCGGCCGCCCGCATCGCCGCCACCTTCTGACTGAGCGCGGAATGCGTACGGCCGACCGACTCGGCCAGCGCCTTGATCGTCATCGGCCCGCAGGCGTGCAGCCGCAGCAACTCCAGCACAAAGCTCGGCTTGAGCCCCTCGATCCGCCGCTCCGCGTAGAGCCGCGCGATATCGGCGTCCATGCCCTCTTGAAGCACCCGCAACGGCCGCCACAGACTCTCCCGACTGGGATCGTCCTGAGCCCTGTCGCGCCGCCCACCCCGCTGGCCCGCTTCCCGCTCCCGCTCCTTCTTCCCTTCACCCATCCCCACAACATAACAGCACTTACATAAGCACTGTTACGTATCGACACTGTAGCTGTAGCTGTAGCAGGAACAATCGCTTAGGAACGCAGCCCGGCGCCGGCCGCCCCGCCGTCCTTCACTGGGTGGTCGCCCACCGAACCAGGTGGTGAAGGCCCGCCGATGGGCCTCGGCCGAAACGTCGCGGGCGCGCTGTGCGGCCACCACGGCGGGGTCGGCGAGCCCGACCTCAAGTCCGTTGAGAATGCGGTCCATTGCCGCTTCATCGATGGGCCGCGGCGGCGCTGCACAGATTCCGGCCTTTCTACCGCAGGCTGCCACCCCGTTCAGGCATCGACCATGATCTCGAAGTGGGCCGGGGGTGCCCCCGCCGCCGTGACCGTGAAGGTTGCGGTGCCGGCCGCGTCGCCTGCCGTGAGGGGAGGGCTCTCCGCGTAACCCTGGGGATCGGTGAGGACGGTGACGGCCTGCCGCCGGCCTTCGAACAGTGCCTGCTGGCTCATCGAGTCCCAGGCGAAGGTCACCGGGAGGTCCGCCACCGGCCTGTGGTCCTGGTCGTCCACGATCCGGGCCTTCAGTCGGTGGGAGAAGGTCTTGTGGTGTCCGGCGTGCTGTCCGATTCCGCCGGCGGGCTCGATGGTGTAGTGCGGCTGGCCGTGGCCCGCTTCCGCGCTCATACGGTCTCCTAGCTGTTGGCCCGTCGTCAGGCGCTACCAGTAGTGACGCCGTCCGCCGACCGCGTGCCCCACCGCGCCGAGCAGCCACAGAACCGCTCCGATGACGAGGAGGATGATGCCGATCGTCCACAGGATGGCGATGCCGGTGAGAAAACCGATGATGAGCAGGATGATGCCGAGAACGATCACGACGTGCTCCGATCTCGTTCGAGTGTTCTCTTTTACTGTGTGCCCCGGTCGGAGCAATGGCAACTCGTGCCGGAAGGGGGCCGGCAAGGAACAAAAGGCCAGGTCACCGGCCCTGGAGGGGTGGGTCGGGCGGGCGCCTCCGGCCGGTCACCGCGGGACTTCGTGGGGACCGCGTGGTACGCGGGCGACCTCGGGCGAGGCGGTGTCCAGCGGCACCGACCAGGAGCGGACCAGTCCCAACTGCACACCCTGGCGGGGCAGGACGGCGTCCAGCAGCCAGTCGGCCGCCACCCGGGTCCGGTTCCCCGGCATCGCCACCAGGTGGTAACCGCGGGTGACCGCACCGGCGAACGGGCCGGAGAGCGGCACGTGGAACGGGTTCGCGGCGGCCTGGACGCCGCCCAGGTCCACCATGAAGCCCAGGTCGTGGTGCTCGTACGCCTGCGCAGTGCCCCGCCCGAACGACGCCGCCACGTTGTGCGCCGCGACCCTGCCCTGCCGCTGCGCGTGCTGCGCGGTCATCGGCGTCAGCGCGCCGGGTCGGGGCAGGTCCGGTACCGCGGCGGCGTCCCCGCAGGCGAAGACCTCCGGCCGACCCGGCACCCGGAGCGACGCGTCGACGCGCAGCCGCCCCTTCTCCGTGGGCAGCCCCAGTGAGGCGACGAACGGATCGGGCCGCACGCCCACGCACCAGATGAGTGACCGGTTGGCGACGAACTCGCCGTCGTCGAGCAGGACGCCGTCCGGGCTCGCCTCCTTGACGGAGGTACCGGTGCGCACCTCCACACCGCGGCCGCGCAGCACCCGCTCGGCGGTGCGCGACAGCCGCTGGTCCAGCTCCGGCAGCAGCCGGTCGGCGATGTCCAGCAGCAGCCAGCGCGGCCGCGGGCCCTCCCGCAGCCCGGCGTTCTGGCGGGCCAGCGCCTGGGTGTACCGCACGCCCTGGGCGGTCACCTCGGTGCCGGTGTAGCCGGCGCCCACCACGACGAACGTGGTCCGCGCGGCCCGCTCGGCCGGGTCGTCGGTGGCCCCCGCCAACTCGATCTGACGGGTCATGTGATCGCGCAGGTACAGCGCCTCGGGCATCCCCCGGAAGCCGTGGGCGTGTTCGGCGACGCCGGGGACCGGCAGCAGCTTGTTGACGCTGCCGACGGTCAGCACCAGCCGGTCGTAGGCCAGCGAACCCTCCCGGTCCTCGGGGTCGGTGTAGTCCAGCCGGTGCGCGTCGAGGTCCACGTCATGGGCCTGGCCGAGGACCAGCCGGACGCCCGGCAGGGTCGCGGTCAGCGAGACGGAGATCCGGCGCGGCTCCAGCACCCCGGCGGCCACTTCCGGGAGCAGCGGCACATACAGAAAGTAGTCGTGCGGATTGACCAGGACGATCTCGGCGGCACCCCTGGCCCGTTTGGCGAGGGTGCGGGCACAGCTGTATCCGGCGAAACCGGCTCCGACGATCACGATCCGAGGACGACGGCGGTTCACGTGCACTCCTACGGTCGAGGACGTTCAGGTACGGGCGCTCGGTCCGAGCACGCCCGGGCTCTCCCACCTCGCGCCCGTGGCCTTCGGGTGCCCGTCGGCACGCCCGGTACACGTCCGACCCGGACACGGGGTGCACGGCGGACGTCCGGGGGGCTGGGTGGCCGCACGGCCGGGTTTCCCCTGCGCGCCCCGGCCTTACCAACCGAACCCCCGTCATCTCGGCGCCGCGACCGCACAGCCGCGACCGCACATGCGGCCGTGGTTGGGGCGCGCCACAGTGGAAAGGCGGCCAGCAGACTCAGGGCTGACGACCGCGGAAGGTGGCGGTTGACGTGGGCGACGGCGAACGCAACACGGAGAAGGACGACGGACGAAACAAGGACAAGGAGAAGGAGAAAGACGGCGGACGTCGCAAGGACAACGACAGCCTGGGCACCTACCGCACCAAACGGCACTTCGACCGAACCCGGGAGCCGGAGGGCAGCCAACGGGCAGGCCGACCGGAAGGCCGACCGGCGGAGGGCCGGCGATCGCGGGCCGGCCCCGGGGAGACCCGCGGCGCGCCGCCCGAGCCGCACTTCGTCGTGCAGATCCACGATGCCAGCACCCTGCACTTCGACTTCCGGCTGGAGGTCGGCGGCGTGCTGAAGTCCTGGTCCGTGCCGAAGGGCCCGTCCGCCGACCCGCACGACAAGCGGCTGGCCATGCCCACCGAGGACCATCCGCTGGAGTACCGCGAGTTCGAAGGCGTCATCCCGGAAGGGGAGTACGGCGCGGGCACCGTGATCGTCTGGGACGAGGGCAGCTACCACCCGCTGGCCCACAAGCGGAAGGGACGCCCCCGGTCCTTCGCGGAGTCCCTGGAGGAGGGCCATGTCGCCTTCTGGCTCGACGGGAGCAAACTGCACGGCGGCTATGCCCTCACCCGGTTCCGCGGCGGCGGGGACTCCGGTGAACGGGAGTCCTGGCTGCTGGTGAAGGAGAACGACGACCGGGCCGAGCACCGCGGCACCCCCGACGCCCGCCGGGCCCGCTCCGTGGTCAGCGGCCGCACCCTGCGCCAGGTGGCCGCCGAGGAGACCGGCGGGCCACGCAAGAAGGGCTGATGGGGGCGGCCGAGGTGGTCCGGGAACGGCCCGTCGGCCGCGGGTGACCGGCTGCGTGCCCGGGTGCCTTCGGGGGAATACCGGCCGGTCGCGTTCGGTGCCCGCCCGGCGGTGATACCGGTCTTTGCAGGGCCCTTGGCAGGAGGGCCCAGGGAGGCCCGCGGGCGGGAGGAGGTGGCGGCGCAAGGTGCCGAACCGAGCCCGCCGGGACCGTCCCGTCCGCCGACCGCGGGACACCGGTTCCGCGGCGCCGTGGGTCGTCCCGCGTCGGAGGCGGTGGCCCGCCGGGCGGTCGCCCGGCGGGCCACCGCGCCCACGGCCGCGCGAGGCCGTCGCCGTGCCCCGACCCCTGCGGCTGGCCGCCGCGTACGGGTGGCGGCTGCTGGTCGTGGGCACCGCCGTGTACGTGGTGTTCATCGCGCTCGGGCGGTTCCACCTGGTCACCCTGGCGGTGTTCCTGGCCCTGGTGCTCACCGCCCTCCTGGAACCGCTGACGAACCTGCTGGACCGGTGGCTGCCGCGCTCCGCCGCGGTCACCACCGGCCTGCTGCTCGGGATCGTGCTCCTGCTGGGCGTCCTGAGCCTCATCGGGGCCAACGTGGCCAGCGAGTGGCCCGGCCTGCGCCAGGTGTTCACCGGCGGCATCGCGAGGATCGAGCGATGGCTCGAAGGCCCGCCGTTCCACCTTCAGCACGGCTCCCTCGCCCACCTCCAGACCTGGATCTCCCACTTCGTCTCCAGCAACCGCGCCAACCTCATCAACACCGCGGTGAGCGGTGTGGGCCGGCTCGCGGAGGTCCTGACAGTGGTGGCACTGGCCGTGTTCTGCTCGGTCTTCTTCTTGCACTCCGGCGGCGGGATGTGGCTCTGGTTCGGCGGCCAGCTCCCCGAGCGCGGACGCCGCTGGGTGGGCGCCGCCGGACGCGCGGCATGGGTGACGTTCACCGGCTACACCCGCGGCATCGTGGTGATCGCCGCGACCAACGCCGTCCTGGTCGGCCTGGCCCTCTTCGGGCTGGGCGTCCCGTTGGTGCTGCCCCTGGCGGTACTGGAGTTCTTCGCCGCCTTCGTCCCGCTCGTCGGTTCGCCGGTGGCCCTGGCGGTGGCCGCGGTGGTGGCCCTGGCCGCCAAGGGGCCCGTGGTGGCGCTGCTCGTCGTCCTGCTCATCGTGGTCATCGGTCAGCTGGAAGGGCACGTACTGCACCCCCTGGTAATGAGCCGCGCGGTGCGCCTGCACCCGATGGTGGTGGCGCTGGCGGTGGTCTGCGGCGGCGTCACGGCCGGAGTGCTCGGCGCGGTGGTCGCGGTGCCGCTGGTGTCGGTGGCGTGGTCGGTATACGGGGCGCTGCGCAGATAGCGACCAGCGACCGTGCCCTGGGACTAACTCGCGACGGCGCCTGCGCGGCCGCCGTGCTGAACCCCTCGAGCGCCAGGCACTCGCCGACGCGGTACGGGCCGCCCTGGATCGCGGCTGCCCCGGCTCCCGCACACGCTGCTCGGCTCACTGGCGGCCGGCACCGCGGACGACTACGGCGACATCGACCTCGAATGGATCGTCCCGGACCCCGAGTTCGGCACCTGCCTGGCCCGCGCCGCCACCCGCCAGGAACCAGCCCTGGCACCCCTGGCCAAACAGGTCATCCACCTGCGAAGCAGCAGGGGTTGTGACTGGCTGCTCGACGGGTGGCGACATTGCCGGCACGAGGTCCTCCGTCAGGCTCCCGCTCGTTCGCCTGGTCCCGATTCTGGTTGCGGTTGCGGATCCGGCTCCAGGCCGCGATAGTCCTAAATGGATGGTCCTAACTGGACTGTCGAGAAGGTAGGGGTGATCCGGGCCGCGGGTCAATGGTTCGTGCGCCGTCTCCGGCATGCATCGGTAGACGTGCAAGGGGAGTTGGGTGGAAGAGGCCGAAGTGGCCATGAGTGGAGGGGAGTTGGGAGAGTGGGGGATCGGGTCGTCGAGTGGTCTACTCCCCCTGCTGCTCCACCCACTGCCAGAAATCGATCATCATGCGCTCGTAGCGGATGCCGAACTCCAGCGCCTCGCGCTGTCCCCGTGTCAGCAACTCGCCTACACTCTCGGCGAGTTGCTCGTACTCGGCGAGCGTGCGACGGTGTTCGTCCAGCTGCACGGGGGAGTGGACCTCCGGTCGCCCGCCGAACCACAGCTTGAGGATGTTGCGCTCCCGCGCCTCGACGGGGAGGAAGGTCGAGTCGGCGAGCCACTCCTCCAAGACCGCCTTGCCCGTGGCGGTGAGTTTCAGCAGGCGCCGGTTGCGTCCGCCTGCCTGGCGGGATTCCGACAACAGGCCCGCCGCGACGAGCCGGTCGCACTGTGCGTAGACCTGCGCATGCGGCATCGACCAGAACGGTGCCACCGTGCGACCGGCCTCCACCTTGACGTCGTACGGACTTGCCTCGCCCAACTGGTCGATGAAGCCGAGCACGAGGAAGGACGACGTGGTCAGGCGGGACGACGTCGTCAGGCGGGGATCGGTCCCGCGGGAATCAGCCATGCCGCGACCGTATCGTGACGAGGGTCCGGTGGAGGACGGGCCCGGAGACGGCCCCAGGGAAGACGATCACGGCGGCGGCCCGGGGCGGCCCCGGGGTGGCCAAGGGTGCGGCGGCCGTCCTGCGCCGCCTCAGTCGGACACCCGCCGGCGCCCCCGTGGCGTCCGGCCGGTGTACCAGACCGCCGTGACCACCACGGCGCAGCCCACGGCCTGGGTCAGGGTCGGGCGTTCACCGATCGCCACACCCAGCCCGAAGGCCATCACCGGCTGGAGCAGCAGCAGCGCCGCCCCGACGTTCGGTGCCAGGCGCGGCAGCGCGGCCGTGATCAGGAGCCAGGCGAGCACCTGCCCGACGAAGGCGAGGGCGATCAGCCAACCCCAGGCCGGCCAGCCCGGATCCAGATCGATTCCGGTCCACAGGCCGCCCATCACGGCGGCCGCAGCCGCGGCTGCCGCGGTCGAGACGCACACCGGAGTGGTGGTGTGCTCCCGTCCGCCGCCCAGTCGCATCAGAAACAGGTATCCCGCGTACGCCACCCCCGACGCCGTTCCGAACGTCACCCCGGCGACCGGATCGCTGCCGGACCGCGGATGCCCGAGCGCCCCGCTCGCCAGTGCCACCCCCGCCAGCATCAGCGGCGCCATCAACAGGAACCGTCCCGTCAGCCGCGTCCCCGAGACCAGTCGGGCGAGTAACGGGAAGACCACCACCTGGACGTTGAGCAGCACTGTGGTCACCGACGCACCGACGTTGAGGACGGCGGCCGCCCAGAACACCATGTCCACGCCGAGCAGCACCCCGGCCCCGATGTCCATCAGCACGTAGCGCAACGGTCGCGCACCGACCCGCCGCAACTCCCGCCAGGCAAGCGGGACCAGCAGGAACAGCGCCAATGCGCAGCGTAGGAAGGCTCCCGTCCCGGCGTTCGTCCCGGACAGCTTCATGAAGACGGCCGAGGCGGAGATGCACGCCGATCCCGCGAGGGCCAGTACGACCGGACGCCCCGCCCGGGCGGGGAGCGGGCCGGGACGCCGGCGCGGACCCGGCTCCGCATCCACCGCCCCCGCGCCCACGCCCGTCGCGTTCTCCCCCGGTGTAATCGATTTGCCTCCGCGCATCACAAAACCCATCACAAGACGCATGCAACTCACTGTGCCTGGGCGGACCATAAACAAAAAGCAATGATTCAAGCCGGGTAATCGGTAGCATCCCTAACGTGTTCAGCATCGACCGGCTCCGCGCGCTCGCCGCCGTCGCTGCCCACGGATCGATCGCCCGGGCAGCCCGCACCCTGCACATGACGCCCTCCGCGGTCTCCCAGCAACTGGCCAAACTGGAACGCGAAGCCGGCCACCCCCTCCTCCAACCGCACGGCCGCAGCGTCCGCCTGACCCACGCCGGCCGGGTCCTGGCCGGTCACGCCGACCTCCTGATCTCCCAACTCGCCGCCGCACAAGCAGACTTGGCCGACCTCGGGAACGAGGTCCTGGGCCCCCTCCGGATCGGCGGCGTCGGCAGTGCGGTACGCACCCTGCTGCCCGACGCGCTCGCCGCCCTCACCGCCGAGCACTCCCGGCTCGCCCCCACCGTCGTCGACGGCGAGGCGATCCACCTCCTGCCCCGCCTCGTCCACGGCGAACTGGACCTCCTCCTCGTCGAGAGCTGGACCACCCGCCCCCTCGCCGTCCCCGAAGGCGTCACCCTCCGCACCGTCATCAGCGAAGAGGTCTGCATCGCCCTCGCCGCGGACCATCCGCTCGCCGGCCACACCGCCATCGACCTCACCTCCCACGCCGATCTCGTCGCCCTCACCGGCACCGCCTGGGCCTGCTGCCCACCCGGCACGGAGGCATACGAGGCCCTCGTCCAGACGCTCCGCGCCCACGGCATCGAGCCCGACATCCGCTACCTCGTCACTGATCACCTCACCCAACTCGCCCTGGTATCCCGCAACTTAGCGGCCTGCCTCACGCCCGCCATGTCCCGTCGCCCCGCCCCGCCCGGCGTGCGATTCCTGCCCACCCGCCCGGTCCTCCGCCGCGACATCCGCGCCGCCTGGCCCACCCGAGCGCAGAGCCCACCGGTCCGCGCATGCCTGAGCGCCATCACCGCCGTCGTGCCCGGGACGTTGCATGACGGCGACGCCGACAGCGCCGGGTGACTGGCCTCGGCCGACCCCACCGATCTCGGCCCCGGCAGGCCACCGGTCACCCGACGCCAGCCACCCGACGCCAGCCACCCGGCGCCCGTCACTCGTCACCGCTCACCGGTCACGCCTCCCAGATCACCTTCTCCTCCCAAGGAATCCGGTGGAAGTGCAGCGCCCGGAACATCTCCTCGGGCGCCGGGAACGCGGCCGTGGGTGCCTCGCTCTTGCCCGCCTTGACCTTGTTGACGGCCGCCGCGTTCAGGCCGATCGCCTCCACGCGCGGGCGCCGCAGTGCCTCGTAGGCGGCGAACGCCTCGCCGTGCGTGGGGAGATCGCGCAGACAGCGGGCCAGTTCGACGGCGCTTTCCATGGCGAGTGAGGCGCCCTGCCCGGAACTGGACGAGGGTGCGTGCACGGCGTCGCCCACCAGCACCATCCGTCCGCGGTGCCAGTGCGGTACGGACGGCATCCGCTCCATCTGGCCGACCACCATCAGCGAGTCCGGGTCGGTGTGCCGGAGTATCCGCTCGCCCGGGACGTGGCCGGCGTACAGGGCGTGCAGCTTGTCCAGCCACTCGGCGCCGGACACCCGCGCCAGTTCCTGCTGGCTCGGTGGGGTGTCCGCGGGTAGTCCGCCGAACCAGATCAGCCGCCCGTCCGTACCCCGCCAGTAGCCCATGAAGGCCCGGCCGAACGCGAAGTACATCGTGCCTGGTTCGCACTCGACCCCGACCTCGGCCTCGATGCCGCTGTCTGCGACCGCGTAGCCGCCGAAGCTCAGCACTCCGCCGTACTCGGGCGCGGGTGCCTGGGGATCGATCACCGTGCGGACGGTGGAGCGGATGCCGTCGGCGCCGATCAGGAGGTCGGCGGTGGCGGAGGTACCGTCCGCGAAGTGGGCGGTGACGCCGTCGGGTGTCTCCTCGGCACCGACCAGCCGTTTTCCGTACGCGAACGGAATGCCCTTCGCCACCGCGTGATCGGTCAGCGCCCGGAACAGGCGGTCGCGCGGCATCGTCATCGTGGCCGGGAGTTCGGGAAAGCCGTCGAAGCGGGTGAGGTGGTTCCCGGCGCCGTCCGCCATCACCACACCGGGTACCGGCTGTCCCGCCGCCCGCACCGTCGCGTCGGCGTCGACCGTCGCCAGCGCCGCCAGTCCGTTCGGCGCCAGGCCCAGCCAGGCGCCGACCCCGTCCGCGGCGGTCGGATACGCCTCGTAGACCGTCGCCGCGATGCCCGCCTTGCGCAGCGCGAGCGCCGCGACCGGCCCCGCAACCCCGCCCCCGATGACGAGCGCCGTCCGCGCCCCGGCGCCGTGCCCGCCGAGTCCGGCGCGCCTATCGAGCTCACCGGGCATGCCGGAGCCCCCGTTGTCGTCCATAACCCCTCCAGGGAGAACACATGAGTTGCCTGAATCAGCTGAATTGGCTGAGTTGCCTGGATCGGCTCGATCAGCTCCATCGGCTGGATCGCCTGTTGGCTTCGCGGCGCTGATGCCTTGCGAGCGCCGCCGTCACCGCACACATAGTTGCAAATAAACTAGTCTCAGTGCAACTAGTTCCCTCGACGATTACGATGACCTGCATGAACGCCCCCGTGAAGAGCTCGCCGCTCGGCCTGACCGTTCTGGTGCTGCTGCACCACCGGCCGCTGCACCCGTACGGCATCCAGCAGCTGCTCAAGCAGTGGGGAAAGGAGCAGGTCGTCAACGTCGGCCAGCGGGCCGGGCTCTACCGCACCATCGAGCGGCTCCAGGCCGGCGGGCTGATCACCGTCCGGCAGACCGAGCGCGACCAGCAGTACCCCGAGCGGACCGTCTACGAAGTCACCGACGAGGGGCGGGCGGTCACGCGGGAGTGGCTGGAGCAGATGCTGGCGGTGCCCAAGGCGGAGTTCCCGGTCTTCCCGGCGGCGCTGTCGAACATGCTGATGCTCACCCCGGACGAGGTGGCGCCGATCCTGGCGCGGCGACTGGAACGGATCTCGGCGCAGCGCGCCGGACTGGAGCGCCAGAACGCCGAAGTCCCGCCCGGGCTCCCGCGCATCACGCTGATCGAGAACGAGTATCTGCTCGCCGTCCTCGACGCCGAGGAACGCTGGCTCCGCGGGGTGCTCGGCGACCTGCGGGACGGCAGCCTGACCTGGTCGCCGGAGATGCTGGCGGCGTTCGAGGACGCGTCCGAGAGCGCGCCCGGGGAGGGTGCGGAAGCGTCTCCACCCTCCTCCGAGTAGCGGGGCGAAACCCGCGCCGCGGGGGCGAACCGGTGGCGCGTGAGCGGTGGGTGGCGCGTCCGGTGCTGTCGTGCGCCCCGGCCGCGCCGTTGGAGTCGTCGTCGGCACGGGGCAGGGTGCAGAGGTACGGGATCGGCTCCGAAAGGATGCGGCATGACCTTGCGCAAGCTCACCGTGGGCGCCTCCTTGCTGGCGGCGGCCGGACTGCTCGTCGGTGTCGCGCCCACCGTGACCGCCGCGCCGGCGAAGTACACGCACGCCGCCGCGGCGCAGCAGTTCCGGAAGGCCGGGGTCGCCTGGACCTCGTCCGGCCGGTGCAGCGAGCGCAACAACCGCACCTGTACGTCCTTCGACCAGATCAACAGGTCCACCGTCGCGGGCGTGATCGCGTTCAAGCGGGCGAGCGGATGCGCGGTGACCGTCACCGCCGGTACGGAGAAGGGCCACCAGTCCGGCCGGTACAGCCACTGGAACGGCTACAAGGTCGACGTCCATGTGACCCCGTGCGTGGACCGGTACATCGCCGGCCACTTCCGCTACGCGGGCCCGCGGCCGGGTGATCAGGCGAAGACGTACAAGTCGCCGGCGGGCAACGTCTACGCGCGCGAAGTCAGCCGGCGCGGCACCCACTGGGACATCGTCTACTTCAACGGCGACCGCTGACCGGCGGTGGGCCGGGCGCCCGGGGGCGTTGGCCTCCGGCGCCCCCGGGTCCGCCGGCCGCCCGGGCCCGCCGGCCGCTTCCCGCCGCCGATCAGAACGCCGCGGCCACCAGGCGCATATAGCGGGGCCAGTCCCAGAGCGGGCCGGGGTCGATGTGGTCGGCGCCAGGCACCTCGTTGTGGCCGATGATGTGGCGGCGGTCGACCGGGATGCCGTAGCGGTGGCAGATGGCGGCGGTCAGGGCCGCCGACCGTTCGTAGAGCGCGGCGGTGAACCACCGCGGTTCGTCGACCCGCCCCTCGTGCTCCACGCCGATGCTGCCCCAGTTGTAGCTGACGTTCCCGGCGTGCCAGGCAACGTCCTGCTCCCGTACGCACTGCGCGAGGTAGCCGTCGTCGGAGCGCACGGTGTAGTGGGCGGAGGCGCGGTAGCCGGGGCGGCCGAAGAGCATCAGGGTGTCGGGGAACGTCTCCTGGGTGACGTGCACGATCACCATCCGGACGGGATGACTGGCCGGCCGGTCGGCGGGGGTGTAATTGGTGATGTCGGCGGGGACCCACTGTGCCTGGGGATAGCCCGGTGCCGTGCGACTGGCGCCGGGGTGGGGAGCGGTGCCGGAGCCGGCACAGGCACTGGTGGCGGCGAGTGCGGCCACGCCCGTCACCAGGTGCCGTCGGCTGAGCGCCGGCCTGTCACCGTTCACCGTTGCCCCCGCAGTCCGGGGGAGAAGCGCGGACGCATCGTGGAACGCTCCTTCCAGCCTCGACGCCTGACGCGTGGGGAACGTGTGACCGCCGCCCCGAAAACTACCCGCGACCTGCCTGGCGCCCGGGCTCCGACACGGAGCAGCCCCGGCCCGAGGGCGAAGGACACCTCGAAGCCCGCCGCGGCGGGCCACGGCCCACCGGTCGTGTGGACGACCACGTCGGCCATGAGCAGCGTCGCCGCGGCCCCCAGGCGCGGGTGCCGTGCCGTAACCTCCAACCGTTGTGTTGCCGAGACCTGACGGTGGAACAGGAGCGAGTGCCATGCGCATCGCGGTCAGTGAGTTCATGAGCCTGGACGGCGTGGTGCAGGCGCCCGGAGGACCGGAGGAGGACCGCGACGGGGGCTTCGCCCACGGCGGTTGGTCGCACCGGTTCTTCGACCCGGAGGTGGTGGGCGGGGCCTTCGCGGAGGGGCTGGAGAAGGCCGAGGCGCTGCTGTTCGGGCGCCGCACCTGGCAGACGATGGCGGCGGCCTGGCCCGAGCGCGGCGGCGACCCCTTCGCCGACCGGATGAACGCCCTCCCCAAGTACGTGGTGTCCACGACGCTGGACGACGCCCAGCTGACGTGGGACAACACCACGCGCATCCCCGGTGACGAGGCCGTCGCCCGGATCCGCGAGCTTCGCGCGGCCGACGGCGGCGACCTGCTGGTCATGGGCAGCCCCACGCTCGTCCGCACCCTGGTGGGCGAGGGCCTGGTGGACGAACTGCGGCTGGTCCTCATGCCGGTGCTCCTCGGCGGTGGCAAGCGGATCTTCCCGGACGACGGGGCCCTGCGCGCGTGGGAACTGGTGTCCACGGTCAGGGGTGGTACGGGCGTCCAGGTGTGCACCTACCGGCCGGCCGCCGAGGGGTGAGAGGGGCCCGGCGCCCGCCTCCGGGCCGGAGACGCGGGGCGGGGCGTCGGGCAGCACCGTCGGGCACGGCCGTCGTCGTCGGTGTCAGAGCGGGAGGACGACGCGCATGTCGAGGCCGCCGCCTTCGCGGGGTTCGGCGGTGATGGTGCCGTCGTGGGCCCGGACCACCGAGCGGACGATGGACAGCCCCAGGCCCACCCCCTTGTCGCTGCCGGTCCGCTCCGTACGCAACCGACGGAACGGCTCGAAGAGGTTCTCCACCTCATACGCCGGCACCACCGGCCCCGTATTGGAGACCACCAGCACCGCACACCCCGGCTGCGGCTCGGTGCTCACCTCCACCCAACCCCCCTCCGCAACGTTGTACCGCACCGCGTTCTGCACCAGATTCAACGCGATCCGCTCCAACAACACCCCATTGCCCTGCACGAACACCTGCTGCCGCACCCCCCGCAGCGCAACCCCCTTGCCCTGCGCCTCCTCCCGCGTCTGATCCACCGCCTGCGACGCCACCTCCGACAGATCCACCGGCCGCCGGTCCACGATCTTGTTCTCACTGCGCGCCAGCAGCAGCAA
>NZ_KB891934.1 GCF_000373585.1 Streptomyces sp. MspMP-M5 | reverse complement strand
GGGGAGCGGCTGGCCCGCGACCTTTCGCTCACCCATGGCAGCTGGTACACGGCCGTGGACGGCGTACAGCTGCCCGCCGTGCTCGACGCGGCCCGCGGCCTCGACCGGGACTGCGCCGTCGCGGGCCTGTGCCGGGCCACCGCCCTGGACGTCGCGGGCCGCACCCCCTACGTCACCCTGCTCGCGCAGCTCGACGGCATGGCAGACGGGCAGCCAGCGACCCGCACCGCGGTGCTGCGGGCGCCGGGCATCGCCCCGCTCACCGGGGCGGTGACCGCGGTCGCCGCGCTGGCGGTGCTCTGCGGCGAGGTGCCCAGCGGCGCCCGGTGCGCCGACGCCGCGCTGGACCCGGTGGCCGCGGTGGAACGGCTCCGGGCCGAACCCGACATCTGCGAACTGACCATGTACGACGCGGCGATCGATGCGCTCGCCGTGGCCGAGGAGGGAGCCCTGTGAGCACCGGGCGCAGGCTCAAGACCGTGGTGTGCGGAACGACGTTCGGCCAGTTCTATCTGGCCGCGCTCGCCGCACGCCCGGAGGAGTTCGAGATCGCCGGAGTGCTGGCGAGCGGCAGCGAGCGGTCGGCGGAGTGCGCCGCCCGCCATGGCGTACCGCTGTACACGACAGTGCCGGAGCTGCCCGACGACGTGGACCTGGCCTGCGTCGTCGTGCGCTCCGGCGTGCTGGGCGGGACCGGCACCGAACTGGCGCTGGAGCTGCTGCGCCGCGGCATCCACGTCGTGCAGGAACAGCCCGTGCACCACGACGACCTGGTCGCCTGCCTGCGCGAGGCCCGCCGCGGCGGCGTCCGCCACCGGCTGGGCGACCTGTACGTACGGCTGCCCGCGGTACGGCGGTTCGCCGCCGCTGCGCGCAAGGTGCAGGCTCGGCAGCCGGTGGCCTACGTGGATGCCGCCTGTGCCTCGCAGGTCGCGTTCCCGCTGCTGCACATCCTCGGCGACGCGCTCGGCACCGTACGGCCATGGCAGGTCAGTGCGGCGGCCACGGCCGAGGACGCACCGTTCGCCGTGCTCACCGGCCGGATCGGCGGCGCGCCGCTCACCCTGCGGATCCACAACCAGGTCGACCCGGACGACCCCGACAACCACCTGCACCTGCTGCACCGGATCACCCTCGGAACGGACGGCGGAGCACTGACCCTGACGGACACCCACGGCCCCGTGCTGTGGAGCCCCCGGCTGCACATCTCCGCAGCCGTCAAGAACCGCTTCGACTTCACCGCTCCCGGGACCGAGCATCTGAGCGAGCCGAGCAGCGTAGCGCTCGGCCCGGCCGCTCCACCGGACTACCGGCACCTCCTCAAGGAGCAGTGGCCGGACGCCATCGCCCAGGACCTGAGCGCCCTGCGCGCCGCGGTACTGGGCGCGCCGGACGCCGAACGGCCCGAGCAGTACCACCTGACCCTCAGCCGCATGTGGCAGGACCTCACGAAGGAGCTCGGCTATCCGGTCCTGCGGCCGGGCAGCGCCACGAGCCGCTCTCCGCCGAGGATTTGACGGATCCTGCGGCCTCCGACGATCCCGAGGAGCTGGTTCGGTACGCCACCGCTGCCGCCGACCGCAGGGTGGGCGCAGTCGACCCCCGGCAGGTGGGCGACTTCGTACGGCAGCTGGACGAGGCGGTGCTCGGCTCCATGCTCGGAGCGCTGCAAGGTGCCGGCGTGCTCACCGACCCCGGGTGTGTCGAGTCGCCGGAGCAGGTCATCACCGCTGTGCGGGTCGCGCCCCAGCACCATGTCCTGATCCGGCGCTGGCTGCGGGTGCTCGCCGACCGGGAGGTGATCGAACGGGACGGTGCCGGATTCCGAGGTGTGCCACCGCTGGACCCGCATGCCCTGGATCGCGCCTGGGACCGCGCCGCGGCCACCTGGCAACGGGGCTTGGGCTCGGCCGAGTTCATCGACTACCTCCGTGAGAACGCACGGCGCCTGCCCGAGCTGATGACCGGCGAGCAGCAGGCTGCCCTGCTGCTGTTTCCCGAGGGCAGGAGTCACCTCGCGGACGCCGTCTACCGTGACACCGTCACTGCCCGCTACCTCAACACCGCGGTGGGCCGCGCCGTGAGCGCGCTTGCCACCGGCCGCGACGCCTCCCGCCCGCTGCGGATCGTCGAGGTCGGCGCCGGCACGGGCGCGACGACCGACGCCGTGGTGGCAGCCCTCACCGAGGGCCCGGAGCGGACCCCGCCCGTCGACTACCTCTTCACCGATGTCTCGCACTTCTTCGTAGGCGCGGCACAGGAGCGCTTCTCCGACCAGCGGTGGATCCGGTACGGCCACTACGACATCGACCAGGACCCCGCCGCCCAGGGACTGGCTCCCGGCTGCGCCGATGTCGTGATCGCGGCGGGAGTGCTCAACAACGCCCGTAACACCGACACCACAGTGCGGGCGATCGCCGGTCTGCTGGCTCCGGGCGGCTGGCTGTTCCTCACCGAACCGACCCGAGAACACCTGGAAATCCTGGCCTCGCAGTCCTTCATGATGACCGCCGCCGACGACACCCGGCAGGACTCTGACACCACGTTCCTCTCCCGTCGGCAGTGGCTGGACGCCCTCACGGGAGCCGGGTTCGACCGGATCGCCACCGCACCGGACGAGGACCACCCGCTGGCGCCCCTGGGGCAGCGGCTGTTCGCCGCCCGCGTCGGCCGCCCCATAGCGTCAAGTGGAGCTACATCGTGCTGAGTTGCAGCCATGTCCTGTGCAAGGTCGACGACATCCGCGCGACCGTGGAGGATTACCGAGAGCTCGGCTTCACCGTCGAGTGGGGCAGCGCACCCGAGCGTGCCCACAACGCCCTGCTGTGGTTCGAGCAGGGACCGTTCATCGAATTCTTCCAACTGCCACCCGCGTTCCGCCTGCTGAAGTGGCCGATGAGCCTCATCAACGGTGTCGCGGCCGGTGACCGGCTCGCGCGCTGGGCCCGCCCCGGGGAAGGCTGGCGCGACCTCGCCCTGGAGACCGACACCACCGAGTTGCGCGGCGTGCATGGCGCGCTGCGCGCAGGGGGTAGCGCGGTGTCCCGCGTCATGAAGGGACGCCGCACCCGGCCGGACGGCGACCGTGTGCACTACCGGTTCCTGGCCACCCGGCCCGCTCGGCTCCCGTTCGTGGTCTCCGCATACGACCCGCCGCAGCGACCCTCCGAAGTGCGCCACCCCAATGGCGCCACCCACATCAGCGTCGTACGTCTGGGGATCGCGGACCACGACCGGGCCGCCTACGACGCGCTTGCCGGACATCTCGCCGAGGCCGGCCCGCTGCGGATCGAGCCGGCCCCGCACACCGGTGTCCTTGACGTCGAACTGGCTGGAGTGGGAGGCCAGTTGGACCACGGCAAGCTGCACGGCGCGACCTTCGTGACCGCCCCGGCCGAACGGAGCGGCAGATGAATCAACCGTCCCTCCCCGGCTTCCGCGGCCGGATCGTCGCCCCCGGTGCCCCCGGCTACGAGCGTGCCCGCCGCGTCCGCAATGCGCGCATCGACCGCCGCCCGGCCCTGATCGCCCGCTGCACCGACCCCGACGACATCATCGCCGCCCTCGCCTACGCCCGCGGCCGGGGACTGCCCGTCGCCGTCCGCGGCGGCGGGGCCAATGTGGCGGGCTGGGGCACTTGCGACGACGGATTGCTGCTGGACCTCGGCGGCATGAAACACATCGAGGTCGACGGCCAGTCCCGTACCGCCGTCGCTGAACCCGGCCTGACCTGGGGCGAGTTCGACGCCGCCACCCAACAGCATGGCCTCGCGCTGCCCGGCGCACGCAACACCGACGTCGGGATCGCCGGCCACACCCTCGGCGGCGGGGTCGGCGACCTCTCCCGGCAGTACGGGCTGACCAGCGACAACGTCACCTTCTTCGAGGTGGTGACGGCCGACGGGCGGCATCTGCGGGTCGATGCCGACCAGCACTCCGAGCTGTTCTGGGCACTGCGCGGTGGTGGCGGGAACTTCGGCGTGGTGACCCGCTTCGGCTTCCGGCTGCACCCCATCGAGCGGGTGACCGCCGGCGCCCTCGTCCACCCGCCGCAGCAGGCCCGCGCCGCCCTGCGCACGGCCCGCGACTGGCTCGCCACCGCACCCGACCAGGCGTCCCTGATCGCACTCGTCTGGACCGCGCCACCCCTGCCCTTCGTCCCCGACCACCTGCACTTCGAGCGCTGCGCCGTCCTCATCCCGACCTGGTTCGGCCCGCCCGAACGCGCCGACGCGATCCTCGCGCCGCTCCGCCACGGCCACCCCCGCCCCGTCCACGACACCGTCACCGACCGGCCGTACACCGCCTACCAGCGACTGCTGCCGTCCCCGCCCGACGTCGCCCGCCAGCACGTCTACAACCGCGGCGAACTCCTCGCCGAGCTCACCGATGTCACGATCGAGCGGATCCTCGGCCACTGGGAGGCATCCGGGCCGAACTACTCCGTCGTCCTCGGCGCACTCGGCGGAGCCATCACCCGCGCCCCCGCCGGGCCGACCGCGTTCGCCCACCGCCGCGCCCAGTGGTTCATCGAGATCTGCGCCCAGTGGTACGGCGAGGCCGACAGCCCCACCCACCTGGAGCCCGCCCGCACCGGCTGGCAGGCACTCCAGGACGTGACCGAGGGGCCGTACCTCAATCTGCTGCCCGACCCCGGACCCCAGTGGGTGCGCGCCGCGTACGGCGACGACACCTACGCCCGGCTGGCGCGCCTCAAGCAGACCTGGGACCCGGACAACCTCTTCCGCTTCAACGCCAACATTCCGCCCGCCGATATTCCGCCTCGTGCGGCCAAGGAGACCGACCGATGACCACCGCATCCACCCCGGGCGAACTGATCGCACAGCTGCGGCAGGAAGGAGCCCAGCTGTGGGAGGAGGACGGCGTGCTGCGCTACCGCGCCCCGAAGGGCACGCTGGGCGCGGCCGAGCTGACGGCGCTCAAGGAGCACAAGGCGGACGTGCTGGAGTGGCTGCGCGCCGAGGACCACCCCGCGTCCCTGGTGCCGGACCCGGCGGCTCGCCATGAGCCGTTCCCGCTGACCGACGTCCAGGCCGCCTACCTCCTCGGCCGCAACGAGGCGTTCGGCTACGGCGGCGTCGCCTGCCACGTCTACCTGGAGGTGAACTACCCCGACCTGGACCCGGGCCGGGCCGAGCACGCCTGGAACCGGCTCGTCGAGCGGCACGGCATGCTGCGCGCCGCCATTGACCCCGCCGGCCACCAGAGCATCATGCCCACCGCGCCCGCCCTCACCCTCCCCGTCACCGACGTCCGCGGCGCCGGCACCGACCGGGTCCAGGCTGCCCTCGAAGCGGCGCGGGAGGAGATGGGCCACCGGGTCTACGACACCACCGCCTGGCCGCTGTTCGAGCTGCGCCTCACCCGCACCGACAGCCGTGCCGTGCTGCACCTCTCCATGGACTTCCTCATCGCGGACTGGGCCGGCATCTGGCAGCTGCTCGCTGAGTTCGAGGCCCTGCACGCCGACCCCGAGGCCCAACTGCCAGAGCTTGGCGTGGAGTTCCGCGACTACCTCCTCGCCGAGCGGGCCCTCGCCGAATCCCCGCGCCATCAGCGGGACAAGGACTACTGGCACGCCCGCCTCGACACCCTGCCGCCCGCCCCCGACCTGCCCGTCCTCGACACCGGCACCGCTCCGCAGCCGGCCCGTTTCCGCCGCCGCTTCCTCAAGCTCGACACCGTCGGCTGGGAACGCCTCAAGGAGCGTGCCCAGCGCCGCGGGCTGACCCCTTCCTCCGTCGTGCTCGCCGCATACGCCGCCGTGATCGAGCGCTGGAGCCGCACCCCGCGCTTCTGCCTCAACCTCACCGTGCTCAGCCGGCTGCCACTCCACCCCCACATCGACCGCGTCGTCGGCGACTTCACCACCGTCAACCTGCTCGCCGTCGAAGGCACCGCCGGTGTGTGCCTGGCCGACCGGGCGCGTGCCCTGGCCGGACAGCTCTTCGACGACCTCGACCACCGCCTCTACTCCGGTGTGCAGGTGCTGCGCGAGCTGGCCCGTCGCCGGGGCCGCGACGCCGCGCTGATGCCGATCGTGTTCACCAGCGCCATCGGCCTCGGTGACACCGAGGCGAACGGCCGCGCCGAGGGCCGTCTCGACGGCTTCGGCATCACCCAGACCCCGCAGGTCTTCATCGACTGCCAGGCCATGGACGACGCCGAGGGCCTCCAGGTCAACTGGGACGTCCGCGAAGGGGTGTTCCCCGACGGCCTGGTGGACGACATGTTCGACACCTTCGAAGCCCTGATCCGTGCTCTCGCGGACGGCGAAGAGCCCTGGGAGTCCGGCGACGCGGTGGCCCTGTCGGACTGGCAGGCCGAGGAGCGCCGCAAGGTCAACGACACCTCGACCGAACTGCCTGACGGTCTGCTCCACCACGGGGTCCTCACCCAGGTGACCCGCACCCCCGACCGCCCCGCCGTCATCACCCCGCACACCACCCTCAGCTACCGCGAACTCGCCGACCGAGCCACCGCCGTCGCCCAGGCACTGCGCAATGCGGGCTGCACTCCGGGCAGCCGGGTCGCCGTCGTCATGGACAAGGGCCCCGAGCAGATCATCGCCGTCCTCGGCACGCTGCTCGCCGGCGCTGTCTATCTCCCGGTCGACACCGTGCAGCCGCCGCTGCGCCGCGCCGGCATGCTCCAGGACGCCGGGGTGGAACACATCCTCACCCAGTCCTGGGTCACCACCGACTGTCCGCACGGCAGCACGGCCCTTGCCGTCGACGCCCTCGATGCGGTACCCGCCGCCGCACCCGACCCGGACGAGGGCAACCCCGACGCACCCGCGTACGTCATCTACACCTCTGGCTCCACCGGCCGGCCCAAGGGCGTGGTGATCAGCCACCGCGCCGCGCTCAACACCCTCGCCGACATCGGACGCCGCTACGGCATCGACGCCGACGACCGGGTGCTGGGCCTGGCCCATCTCGGCTTCGACCTGTCCGTCTGGGACATCTTCGGCCCGCTGTCCGTGGGCGGCGCCCTCGTCCTCCCGGACCCCGAACGCCGCACCGACCCCTCCCACTGGGCGCAGCTGGCGGCTGAACACCGCGTCACCGTATGGAACTCCGTGCCCGCGCTGATGCAGATGCTCGCCATCTACCTGGATTCCGAGCCGGGCCTGGACCTCTCGGCCCTGCGGCTGGCACTCCTGTCGGGCGACTGGGTGCCGCCGGCCCTGCCCGGCGACATCACCGGCCGGATACCCGGACTGCGGGTCATCGCCCTGGGCGGCGCCACCGAGGCCGCGATCTGGTCCATCCACCACCCGTGCGACGCCTCCGACGCGGGACGCCGCTCCATCCCGTACGGCACGCCGCTCGCCAACCAGGGCTTCCGGGTACTGGACACCGCCCTGCGCGACTGCCCCGTCTGGACCGCGGGCGAGCTGTACATCACCGGTGAGGGCCTCGCCAAGGGCTATCTGTTCGACCCCCGGACCACCGCGCACCGCTTCCGTACCCACCCTCGCGACGGCCAACGCCTCTACCGCACGGGCGACTTCGGCCGCTACCTGCCCGGCGGCGAGATCGAGTTCCTCGGTCGCGAAGACAGTCAGGTGAAGGTGCGCGGCCACCGCATCGAGCTGGGGGAGATAGAGGCCGCGCTGCTGGAGCACCCGGCGGTGGCGGCGGCGGGAGTCGTCGTCGACGGCACGGGGGAGGAGCGCGGACTGCTCGGCGTGGTCGAGCCCGCCCCCGCGACCGAGCCCGCCGAGGGCACCGAGGCCCTCAAGCCGTTGGTGTCCGCGGCCGCCGACGCCGCCGTCCCCGCTGTGACGCATGAGCAGGTCACCGCCCACAGCGAGACCCTCGACGCCGCGGTGCTGGCGTCCATGGCGCACGCCCTGCGCGGCCTGGGGCTGCCGACGGGTGCGACGCCCACGGAGGAGGCGCTGCACGTGGCCGGCATCGCGTCGCGCCACCACTGGCTGGTGCGCCGCTGGTACGCGCTGCTGGCGGACCACGGCATCACCGAGGCCGACGAGCACGAGGTGGTCCGCCGCTGGGCCGCGGCCGAAGCCGCCTGGTCGGCGGACCTCGGCTGCCGCGACTTCCTCGCCTACGTACGCAGCAACACCGACCGTCTTCCCCAGCTGCTGACCGGCCGCCAGGATCCGGTCGAACTCCTCCTCCCGGCTGGCGACTTCAGCACCGCGCAGGCGCTCTACCGGCACCACACCATGGCCCGCTACCTCAACACCGCCGTGGCCACCCTCGTCGAGCGGATCGCCACCGACCATCCCGCGGACCGCCCGCTGCGCGTCCTCGAAGCGGGCGCCGGCACCGGCGGCACCACCGAGAACGTGCTCCCCACGCTCGACGGCCGGCCCACCGACTACCTCTTCACGGACATCGCGCCGTTCTTCCTACCGGAGGCCAGGCGCCGCTTCGGCGACCGCCCCTGGCTGCGCTTCGGGATCTTCGACGTCGACAGCGGCCACCGCGCTCAGGGCCTGGCCCCGAACGCGTACGACATCGTGCTGGCCGCCGGCGTCCTGGAAAACGCCCGGGACATCCCCGCCGCCCTCAAGCGGCTCACCGAGCTGGTGGCCCCCGGCGGCTGGCTGCTGCTGACCGAACCGACCCGTGAACACCCCTGGATCCTCGCCTCCCAGGCATTCATGATGACCGAGCCCGAGGACGACCGGGCGCTGGGCGGATCCTCCTACCTGGGCCCTGACCAGTGGCGGACACTGCTCGCCGAGGCCGGCGCCGACCAGGTGCTGAGCCTGCCGGAGGACGGGCACCCGCTTGCCCCGCAGCATCTGCGGCTCTTCGCGGCGCGGCTGAAGACCGACCGGGCCCACGTCACGGACACCGAACTGACCGCGTTCCTGCGCGACCGACTGCCCACCCACATGATCCCCTCGCACCTCCAGGTCGCCGACTCCCTCCCGCTCACCGGCAACGGCAAGGTGGACCGCCGCACCCTCCAGAGCTGGCGGCCCACCCTCCCCGACACCGGAGAACAGACAGCCGCCCAGGCACCCGCCGACGCCTTCGAGGCCCGACTCGCCGAACTGTGGGCCGCCGCCCTGCCCAGCGGCCGCATCGGCCGCACCGACGACTTCTATGTGCACGGCGCCGACTCCCTGATCATGGCCCGGATGGCCGGCAAGCTCCGCGAGGAGATCCCCGAAGCGGCCCTCGTCCCCTTCGACGCCATGCTCCGCCAGCTCCTCAACCACCCCACCCTCGCCGAACTCGCCGCCTTCCTGCGCACCACCGGCGACGCCGGAGCAGCCCAGCCCGCGCCCCGCCGCGCCGCGACGGGCAACGCCGGCCTGATGTCGTTCAGCACCACCGGCGAGGGACCACTGCGCGTCATGTTCCACGCCGGCCTCGGCACCATGGACTGCTACCGGCCGCTCGCGAGCCGGCTCGTCGCACAGGACCTCGGCCCGGTCCTCGGCATCGTCATCGACGACACCGACCGCTACTGCTCCCTGGACCCGGCCACAGTCGTCGAGCGCGCCGCCGACGACTACGTCGAACGGCTGCTCGCCGAGGGCCACGACCGCGTCCAGCTCATCGGCTACTGCCTCGGCGGGCTCTACGCCACCGAAGTGGCTAGGCGCCTCGAAGAGCGCGGAGTGAGCGTCGAGGACCTCGTCCTGATCAGCAGCCACCCCGTCGTCATCGACGTCGAGGACGACCTGCTGATCGAGATCCTCTTCGTGCCCAACCTGCACATCTCGATGACGCAGACGGGGCTCGGCGACCTGGACGGCGACACCGTCGTCCGCGGCTTCATGGAGGCCATCGAGCGCCACGGCGGCAAGGTGCCGGCCGGCGCCCTGGCCGAGGTGGGCGGGGACCCCGAACTGGACCGGGCCGGGGCCTTCTTCCGGCACCTGAACTCCTTCACCCGCGAGGAGCGGTTCGCCGTCTACGCTCGCACGGCGTCCGAGGCCGGGGGCGAGACCATGCCGCCGGAGATGGTTGCCGCGATGTTCCGGGTCTTCCGGCAGAGCTTCCGTTCCGCGCACTTCACGCCCCCGCCCTACGCCGGCGACATCCGCTTCCTCCGGCCGCGCGGCGCCTCCGGCTTCGCACCCGGCATGGACGAGACCACGCTCGGCTTCTGGCGCGACGTGTGCATCGGCGACCTCCCCGTCACCGACATCGACGGCAACCACTTCAGCTGCATCGAGGAGCCGAACGTGGATCGGGTCGCCGACCTCGTCGCCGCCCCGCTGCGTGACGCGCACCAGAGCTGACCCGCCCTTTCCTCCGCAGGAGACAACGCATGACACCCGTGACACCTATGGCCCCCGTGACGCCTGCACCCCGGCACTATCAACAGCTCTGTCTCGACGGCCCCTTCGACACCCTCGCCGTCGTCGCACAGCTCACCGCGTCCGGCCTGCTGACCGACTATGTCGTCTACGAGCAGGATGAGCACTGGCACATCGCCGGCAACCCCGTCGAGGACATCCGCCTCCGCGCCGGCGACGTCCGCACCACCCCCTGGGAGCCCCTCCGCGCGGCGCTCGCCCGCACCCCGGTCGAGGACTGGCACGCCTACGGCTGGCTCTCCTTCGAGCTGGCGAGCGGCAACGGCAGCGGCGGTGACGAGCTGCTCGGGCATCTCATCGTCCCCGGCGTGGAGTTGACGGTGAGCCGGGAGCGGACACGGATACGCACCCTGGACCCGTCCCTCACCGACCGTCTCCGCAAGGTGATCGCCGAGGCCCCGCCGCACGCGGAGCCCCCCGCCCCCGTACCGGTCGACGAACACGCCACGGACCGCTCCTACCACGATCAGGTGGCGCACGCTGTGGCGGAGATCGGCCGCGGCCGCCTCGACAAGGTCATCCTCTCCCGTACGGTCCCCGTCCCGTACACCGTCGACATGACCGCCACCTATGTGCGCGGACGCGCCGCCAACACCCCCGCCCGCTCGTTCCTCCTCGACCTCGACGGGCTGCAGGCCGCCGGCTTCAGCCCCGAAACCGTCATCGAGGTGACGGCGGACGGCTCCGCCGTCACCCAGCCGCTGGCCGGCACCCGGGCCCTGCACGGCGACCCGACCACGGACCGGGCGCTCCGTGCCGAACTGTTCCGCGACCCCAAGGAGGTCTACGAGCACGCCACCTCCGTCAAGCTCGCCGTCGAAGAGCTGTCCACGGTCGGCGCCTCGGACACCACCCGGGTCTCGGAGTTCCTCACCGTCAAACCGCGCGGCAGCGTCCAGCACCTCGCGTCCCGCGTCGCCACCCAGCTCGCCGAAGGCCGCACCGCATGGGACGCGCTCGGCGCCGTCTTCCCGCCGGTCACCCCTCCGGCATCCCGAAGGCCGCCGCCTACCGGTTGATCGACGAGCTGGAGGACGAGCCGCGCGGGATGTACGCGGGCGCCGTCCTGCGGGCCGCCGCCGACGGCTCTCTGGATGCCGCGCTCGTGCTGCGCGCCGTCTACCAGCGCGACGGCCGGGCCTGGCTGCGCGCGGGCGCGGGCGTGGTCGGGGCCTCCTCGCCGGACCGCGAGTACGAGGAGACCTGCGAGAAACTCCGCAGCGTCGCCCCCTACGTCGTTCCCGAGGCGGGCCACTGATGCTCGACGGGATGCACGACGCGACACTCGACGGATTCACCGGCTGGCCGCAGGAGTTCGCCGACCGCTACCGCCGGCGCGGCTACTGGCGCGGCCGTACGCTCGGCGCGCTGCTCCGCCAACGCGCCACCACCACACCCGAAGCCCTCGCCGTCGTCGACGGCCCCCGCCGCTGGACGTACCGCGAACTGGACGAACGCGCCGACCGACTGGCCTCCGGCCTGCGCGAGCTCGGCCTGGAGCCCGGCGACCGGGTCGTGGTCCAGCTCCCCAACTGCGCGGAGTTCCTGCAACTGGCCTTCGCCCTCTTCCGCATCGGCGCCGTGCCGGTGATGACGCTGCCCGCGCACCGTGAGGCGGAGATCGCGCACCTGGCGACCCTGTCCGACGCCGTGGCGTATGTCATCCCCGACACCCACCTCGGCTTCGATTACCGCCCGCTGGCCCGTTCCGTACGCGAACGGGTGCCGGGCCTGCGCCATGTGCTCGTGGTCGGCGACGCCCAGGAGTTCACCGGCCTGGCGGGGCTGGAAGGGAAGCCGGGCCCGCTGCCCGAACCCGACCACTCCGCCGCGGCGCTGCTGCTGCTCTCCGGCGGCACCACCGGCGCCCCCAAACTCATCCCCCGGACGCACGACGACTACCTCTACAACGCCACCGCCAGCGCGGCCGTGACCGGCCTGGACGCCGCTACTCGCTATCTGGTGGCGCTCCCGGTGGCGCACAACTTCCCGCTGGCCTGCCCGGGAGTGCTCGGGACGCTGTACGCCGGCGGCACCGTGGTGATGTGCCCGACCCCGAGCCCGGACATCGCCTTCCCGCTCATCGCCCGCGAACGGATCACCGTCACCGCCCTCGTCCCCTCCCTTGCGCTGCTGTGGCTGGAGGCCACGGAATGGGCCGCCGACGACCTCGGCAGCCTCCAGCTCCTCCAGGTGGGCGGCTCCCGGCTCCAGCCCGAGACCGCCCGGCGCATCACCCCGGCCCTCGGCTGCCGGCTCCAGCAGGTCTTCGGCATGGCCGAGGGGCTGCTCAACTACACCCGGCTCGACGACCCCGAGGAGCTGATCCTGCACACCCAAGGCCGACCGCTCGCCGAGGACGACGAACTACGGATCGTCGACGCCCAGGACCGCGAGGTGCCCGACGGCGAGACCGGTGAACTGCTCGTCCGCGGCCCCTACACACTGCGCGGCTACTACCGGGCCCCTGAGCACAACGCCAAGGCGTTCACCGAGGACGGCTACTACCGCAGCGGCGATCTCGTACGCCAGCTGCCCAGCGGACACCTCGTCGTGGCCGGGCGCCTCAAGGACGTCATCAACCGGGCCGGCGAGAAAGTCCCCGTCCAGGAAGTCGAAAACCACCTGCTCGCCCACCCCGCCCTCCACGACGTGGCCGTCATCGGCCTCCCCGACGCGCAGCTGGGGGAGCGCAGCTGCGCCTGTGTCATCGCCCGCGGCACCCCACCGTCGCGTGCCGACCTGACCGCCCATCTCACCCAACGCGGGCTCGCGGCTTACAAACTCCCCGACGACGTCAGGGTGTTGACTTCCTTCCCCCGCACCGCCCTCGGCAAGGTCGACAAGGGTGCCCTCATCCGGGAGGTGACCTCATGAGCAGCGGACTGGGAACCGTACGGAATCTGGTGGCGCTCGCCCCCGAGGCCGGCGGCAGACTCCGACGGGCCGCGGCCCTCAGCGTCCTCAGCGGAGTGAGCTCGGTGGCCGGTCTGCTCTGCGTGGCGTACGCCGTCGGGGAACTGCTCGCCGACCACCCGTCCGGGATGGTCGTGACCCGCTGGACGCTCGGCGCGCTGGCCGGCCTGCTCTGCGGATTCGCCGCCCGCTGGCTGGCCGAGCACCTCGCCCACGAGGCCAGCTACGCACTGGAAGTCGTTCTGCGCCGCCGTCTCGCCGACGCGCTGGCCCACATGCCGCTCGGCGAAGTGCAGCGGCTCGGCGCCGGCCGGATCAAGAAGATCGTCCAGGACGATGTCAAGGCACTGCACAACGTCGTCGCCGACGCGCTGCCGTTCGTCGGCTCCGGCGTCGCCCAGCCGCTCGCCGCCCTGCTCGCGCTGGGCGTCGTGCAGTGGCGCCTGCTGCTCGCCGTCCTCCTCATCGTCCCCATCGCCTTCGTCTGTTTTTCCCTCCTGGCCCGCGACTACGGCACTCAGCGCGAGCGCTACAACTCCGCGAACGAGAAGGTGAACGCGGCCGTCGTGGAATTCGTCCAGGGCATGCCGGTCGTGCGCGCCTTCGACGACGGGCAGGCGTCCTTGGGCCGGTTCGCCACCGCCGTCGAGGAGTTCACCGAAGCCGTCGCGGACTGGATGGCCACCACCCGCGCCTCCGGCCGCCTGCACCGGCTGTTCATCGTGCCGCTGCCCACCCTGCTCCTGGTCGCAGCCACCGGCGTCCCCATGCTCACCGCCGGCTGGATCTCCCGCACCGACCTCCTGCTGGCCCTGCTGATCGGCACCCTGCCGATCGAGGCGATCTCCCCCCTCATGCATCTGACGAACCACATCAACGACTCCAAGGCCGGTGCCGTCCGCGTCCAGGAGCTGCTCGACGCACCCCCGCTCCCCGAGCCCGAGGAGCCGCGCGAACCGGCGGGCGCGTCCCTCACCTTCGAGAACGTCAGCTTCCACTACCCCGGCCGCACCGACCGACCAGCCCTCGACGGCATCGACCTGGAGATCCCCGAAGGCACGGTCTGCGGGCTGGTGGGCGCCTCCGGCGCCGGCAAATCCACCCTCGCCCGGCTGATACCCCGCTTCCACGACGTCACCTCAGGCGCCGTACGCATCGGCGGCACCGACGTACGCGACATCCGCACCGACGTCCTGCTCCGCCACGTCTCCCTGGTCTTCCAGGATCCGTTCCTCGTCAGCGGCACCATCGCCGAGAACATCCGGCTCTCCCGGCCCGATGCCACCGAGGACGAAGTCCACGCCGCAGCCGAGGCCGCTGCCGCCCACGACTTCATCGTCAAGGAACTCCCGGACGGTTACGACACCCAGGTGGGGGAGCGGGGCGGACGCCTCTCGGGGGGACAGCGACAGCGCATCACCATCGCCCGCGCGATCCTCTCCGACGCCCCTGTCGTCATCCTGGACGAGGCCACCGCCTTCACCGACCCCGAGACCGAAGCGGCGATCCAGCAGGCCCTGGCCCGCCTCACCCGTGGCCGGACCGTCGTCATCATCGCCCACCGGCTGGCCACCATCGCCGACGCCGACCAGATCGTGGTCCTGGAGGCCGGCCGGATCGCCGAACGCGGCCGGCACGCCGACCTCATCGCCGCCGGCGGCCGCTACGCCCACCTCTGGTCGCTGCACCAGCAGGCCGCCGACTGGGACCTGACCGGCAGCCGCACCGCCGCCCACCCGGCCAAGGACCACCCGGCCAAGGAGGAGATCACCCCGTGAAGCGCATCCTGCGCCTGATGCTCACCGCCGCCGGCCCCTACGCCCGGCAGTTCCGCGCCACCCTGCGCATCTCGCTCGCCGCGACCGTTCTGCAGGCCGCGGCCTACGCCTGCTTCGTCCCCCTGCTCGCGGAACTCTCCCACGACCCCGTCCGCACCGGCCGCGTCTGGCTCTGGATCGCCGCGCTCGCCCTCCTCATCGCGGGCGAAGGAGCCCTGCGCGTACGGGAGATGACCTTCACCTACGACCACTGGCACCTGGTGACCCGCTCCACCAGACTCCGCCTCGGTGCCGCCCTGCGCGCCATGCCCCAGCAGGAACTGGCCCGGCGGGACACCGGCGATCTGACCCAGGTCGTCGGCAACAACGCCACGACAGCCGCCACCGCCGTCTCCTCCCTCGCCGCGCTCTTCGTCCAGCTCGTCACCGTCCCCGCGGTGCTCGGCGTGGTCGTCCTCGCCCTCGACTGGCGCCTGGGCCTGGTCCTCCTGGTCGGGACCCTGGCCGCACTGCCCCTCGTACGGCAGGTGCAGCGCCGCTCCGGCACCGGCTTCCGAGCGGTCGACGAGGCCGACGGCGAGAGCGCCGCCCGGATCGTCGAGTACGTCCAGGGCCTCCCGGTCCTCAAGGCCACCGGCCGCGCAGGCGCCGACTCGCCCATCCTGGCGCCCACATTCGCCCACCAGCACCACGCCCAGACCACCGCCAACCGCTCCGCAGCACTGCCCGTCGCCGGTGCCCAACTCCTCGTCCAGCTCGCCCTGGTGGGCTTGGTCGCCCTCGGCGCCGCCCTCACCCTCGACGCCCGACTGACCCCCGCCACCCTCCTCGCCGTCACGGTCGCCGCCGCCCGCTTCGCCGAGCCCCTCAGCCTCGCCGCCGTCATGACCAAGCTCTTCGAACTCTCCGAAGCGGCCCTGGCCCGCATCGACGACGTGCTGACCGTCCGCCCCCTGCCCGTGGCCTCCGGAGGACACCCGCCCCGCACCTTCGACCTCCACTTCGACCGCGTCACGTTCACCTACGACGGCCAGGATCAGCCGACCCTCCAGGACCTCGACTTCACCGTCCCCGAACGCAGCCTGACCGCCCTCGTCGGCACCTCGGGCTCCGGCAAGACGACCCTCACCCGCCTCCTGTGCCGCTACGCGGACCCCCAGCACGGCACCGTACGCATCGGCGGCACCGACCTGACCACCCTCGCCCCGGACGACGTCCTGCGCCATATCGCCGTCGTCTTCCAGGACGTCCACCTCTTCGACGACACCATCCGCGCCAACATCGCCCTCGCCCGGCCCGACGCCGGCGACCCCGAGATCGAGGCCGCGGCCCGCGCCGCCGGCATCCACGACTTCGTCACCCGGCTGCCCGACGGCTATGCCACCCGTGTCGGCGAGCTCGGCTCCGCCCTCTCCGGTGGCGAACGCCAGCGCATCTCGATCGCCCGCGCCTTCCTCAAGGACGCCCCGGTCATCGTCCTCGACGAACCCACCGCCGCCCTGGACACCGAGTCCGAAGCCGTCGTCCAGAAGGCCATCGACCGCCTGATCGCCGACAAGACCGTCATCGTCATCGCCCACCGCCTGACCACCGTCGCCGGTGCCGACCAGATCCTCGTACTCGACGACGGCCGCATCACCCAGAGCGGCACCCACACCGAACTCCTCGCCGAGCCCGACGGCCGCTACGCCCGCATGTGGGCCGCCCAATCGGCGGCACGGGACTGGCGGGTCCCCGGTGGCGGCCATCCGTCCGGCGGTGCACCCAGCGCGGCCGCGGTTGTGGCTGCCGAACCACTCGCATGAATGCAGGTTCATATAGGCATGGATGCGACGACAGCACGGACGACGTCCTCACCTGGGCGACGGCCGGCGGGCCCGGGCGTCGCCGATCCTCCGCCCACCCTGGAGAGGCAGTTCGTTCCCACGCCGGGCGAGGCCCAGGCGCGTTCCCGCACCCGCGCTCGCGGACGCCGTGCACGCCGGTGAGCGGACGAGTGGCCCGTCCGTACAGGTCAGGGCCGCCCGTCCGACAGCGCCACGGCTGCCGCGGTCGCTGCCACCCTCCAGGCCCTGGTCACCCCGTCCCGGCTGATGATCCTCGCCACCCTGCGCCAGCAACCGCATCCCGTCGCTGACCTCGCCGCCACCATCGGCATGGAACCCTCCGCCGTCTCCCACCAACTGCGCTTGCTGCGCCCGCTGGGCATGGTCGCCGGCGACCGGCCGCCCCAGTACCGGCATTGCCCTCTCCGTAGTCCTGGCCGTCGCCGCCACCTGGCTCGGCCTGACCACCGCCTCCTACCGGCCTTACCCCTTGGGCTTCTTCGTGACCTCGTACGCCTTCGCCGGCTGTCTGCCGGCGTCAGCGTCCTCTTCGGCACTACCTGAACTGCGCCAAATGCGGTGTCAGCGTGACGCTGGATTCCGTGATGGCGGAGAACTGGGCCGCCGGAGTGGCCCGGACGAGCGGCTTCACCGCCGTCCGGCACGCCGTCGAACTCACGGGCATCTGCCCCGACTGCAGTCCCTCGGCGGGGAGTTCTCCCCGCTACTGACGCGACCCCGGGCAATGACGCGACCCCGGGCATGACGCGACCCCGGGAGCGCCGCCGCTGGGCGCGACGGACGCTCTCCGGGGTAGATCCGTACGGCAGCGGGGACCGCGCTACTTGGAGTCGTAGGGGAGCAGTGCCATCTCCCGGGCGTTCTTGATCGCGCGGGCCAGCTGCCGCTGCTGCTGGGCGGTGACCCGGGTGACCCGGCGGCTGCGGATCTTGCCGCGGTCCGAGATGAACTTCCGCAGCAGATCGGTGTCCTTGTAGTCGATGTAGGTGATCCCGGCCTGGTCCAACGGGTTGGGGCGGGACTTGAGGGGCCTGCGGGGGTCGTGGCGGCGGGCCATTGCACTTCCTTCTCTCGGTCGGGTCGGTGCGGGTGAAGATTCGTAGGGCGGTCGGATGCTCAGGAGACGGGGTCGAGGAGTGCGTCGAAGGACGCCGGGAGGCGCTTCCACGCCTCACGACCGGCGGCGAACTCGTCCTTTGTCAGCAGGCAGGAGTCGAGCAGCCGCTCCAGCCCTTCGCGGTCCAGGCCGGGTGCGGTGAAGACCAGGTGCTGGCAGCAATCGCCGTGTTCGGGGTGCCAGTCGAGGGCGGCGGCCGCTCGGCGCACCGGCGGAAGCATTTCCCAGGCGGCGTCCGGGAGCGAGGCGAGCCACGGGCCGGCGTTCTCCACGCACAGCGCGCCGCCCGCGGCGTCCCAGGACAGCAGGGTGTCGGGGCGGTCGGCGAGCCAGAACCGGCCGCGGCTGCGAACGGCCGCGCAGGCCAGGTCTTCCAGCGCCTGATAGAGCCGCTCCGGGTGGAAGGGACGCCGCCGGTGCCACACGAGGGTGGCGACTCCCGACTCCTCCGCTTCCTGCGGCAGCAGCGCGCAGGCCGGGTGCTGGGCGGCGGCCGCCGCCTCGACATCGAATCCGGCGAACGCGGCCTCCGCGAGCTGACGGGAGGCCACGGGCACATGGCATGCCGTCGGGTGCAGTTGGGCGAGGACCGCACGGTCCTCGTCGTCCGCCTCCGCTCCGTCAGCGAGCACGAGGACGGGGGCGTACTCCAGCTGTCGCGCCCAGGTGTCCCCGATGGTCCGCTGATCGGTTGCGGCCGCCGCGAGCCCGGCTTCCGCCAGGTCGTCACCGTTGGCGAGGTACGGCAGTACGAGCGCGGGGTCGACCGCGGTCATCACATTGGAGAGCGTCAGCGACTCGCCGCCGTGCGCGGCGATGACCTCGGCCATCGCCCGAGGCTCGACGGAGTCCCAGAGCTCGACCACCGCCAGCCGGTGCAGACCGCTCTCGGCCAGTCGCCGGAGCTCGGGCACCAGGTCCTCGCGCAAGGCGCAGCACGCACAGTCGTTGACGAGGGGGGCCTCGCCGGAGGACAGCTCGCCCGAGGCGTCCCGCACCGTGCGGCGTACCGTTCCGGCTGCTGCCGTGGAGAGGTTGTGGTGGAGCGCGACACTGCCGCGCACGGTGTGCAGTAGCCGCAGCACGACCTGCTCGCGGGCTTCGGAATGCAGCCCGCCGACGAGGACGACGGGGAGCCTGCTCTTCGCCGTCATCACCGCGCCCCGCGCCGGCCGTAGCGCCGCTCGAAGCGCTCGACGCGGCCGGCCGTGTCGAGGACCCGGGCCGTGCCGGTGTAGAAGGGGTGGCTCTGAGACGAGATCTCCACGTCTACGACGGGGTAGGTGTTGCCGTCCTCCCACTCGATCGTCTTGTCGCTGGTCGCGGTCGACCGGGTGAGGAAGGCGAAGTCGGCAGCCCGGTCGCGGAAGACGACGGGGCCGTAGGCGGGGTGGATCCCAGGCTTCATGACGGTGTTCCTGTCTGCTAAGTCGGCTTGTGAGTCAGCGTTCTTCGCGGAAGTCGACGTGTCGGCCAACGATCGGGTCGTACTTGCGCAGGACCAAGCGGTCGGGGTCGTTCCGCCGGTTCTTGCGGGTGACGTAGGTGTAGCCGGTGCCCGCGGTGGAGCGGAGCTTGATGACTGGGCGGAGTTCGTTGCGTGCCATGGGCGCTACTATATGGGAATGGTTTCCATTGCCGATAACGTCTCCGACGAGAGGTGACCCACTCCATGTCCGCCCACTGCCAGCTGACCGGCGCCAAGCCGGGCTTCGGCAAGACCATCTCCCACTCGCACCGCCGTACGTCCCGCCGTTTCGACCCGAACATCCAGCGCAAGCGCTACTGGCTGGCGAGCGAGGGCCGGCATGTCCGGCTCACGCTCAGCGCCAAGGGGATCAAGACGGTTGATTCGATCGGTGTCGAGGCCGCGGTGGCACGTATCCGCGCACGAGGGGTGAAGGTCTGATGGCCAAGCAGAGCAAGATCGCGAAGAACGAGCAGCGCAAGGTGATCGTCGAGCGGTACGCCGCCCGGCGCGCCGAGCTGAAGGAGATCATCCGGCGGCCTTCCTCCACCGACGACGAACGGGCCGCCGCTCAGGCGGAGTTGCGGCGTCAGCCGCGCGACGCCAGCGCGACCCGGGTACGGAACCGGGACAGCGTGGACGGCCGCCCCCGCGGCCATCTGCGCAAGTTCGGCATGTCCCGGGTGCGGATGCGCGAGCAGGCGCACGCCGGATTCCTCCCCGGAGTCACCAAGTCGTCCTGGTGATATCCGGCGACCGTCACGGCGGCCGGCGCCGCGGCCCGGGCCGTTGCCCGGGCTGCGGCGCCGGCCCGGCCAAACCCTCCGGAAGGGCGTACCGATGAACCGCGCAACACCGGGCGGCCCGAGTCGCCCCTTCACACTGGTCACCTGCACCAACTGCCCAACCGCCGTGGGCGAAGCGGTGAGGGGCCGGCTGGGCGAGGCCGTCCGTGCCTGCCCGCACGGCATCCTCGTCGCCACCGGATGCCTGGGTGGCCTGTTGCGTTGCACCCCAGCTGTGGGCCTGCGCGCCGCAGTGCAGCCGTGCGCGACGGACCGCACTCCCACCGGCCCAGTCACCCGCCTGGGCCCCATTGTCACCGAAGCCGACGCGGAACTGGTCGGCGCATGGCTCCTGGCCGGCATGCCGGACGACGGCACGCTTCCGCACCGGCTGCGCGCGGTACCCGCGCCCCACCACATCGCCCACCTCAACTGACGGGAAGCCCAGTGCCCAAAGGGCTGTTGAGCATCGTGATCGGGAACACCCCGGCTGCCCGCGGGCTCGCGGTGGACCAGCTGGTGGGCGCCGCTCCCCGCGCCGTGGTGCTGGCTGCATCCATCCACTGCCGGGACACGGGTTATCCCGTCGTGCAACGCTTCGTCACCGGTCCCGGAGTATCGCAGTCCGTCTCGCAGTCCATGTCGCGGGTGGCCACCGGCGACCCGGTGGTGATCCTCCGGCAGGACCTGCTGGCCATCCGGCGCACCGTGATGCCCCCTCACGTGGTCCTCGCCCTCTCCGACGAGCTGGATCTCCTCCCGTTCCTGGTGGAGTTGTGGCGACCGCGGACCGGCGCCAGTGCCCTGAGCGACCACTACGTCCCGGCCCCTATCGTGGCCGGGCTTGACCCAGCGGCTTTCCTGGCCGAGCTCGGATGCGTCCACCGGGCCGCCCGTCTGTGGGACGGTACCGATCACACCAGCCCCCTGACACCGGCCGAGAGAGCCGCCCGCAGGGTGGAAGCCGCCCATGGCGTGATCGTGCCGACCCCACCGAGCCCCACCGACCGTCGAACGGACGGGGTGGCCGCCCTGGCGCACCACCTCAATCCCTCCGCCACGCTCATCCAGATCGCACAACAGCCGCAAACTGCGGAGTTGCCGCCGCCACTCCTACGGCCCGTACCGGACGCTCTTGAAGAGTGGCGGGCCCGGCTGGAACCGGTGACCGTGGCGCCCGCACGCCCCGGTACCGACCTGGGTGTGACGTCGGTGGTGTGGCGAGCCCGGCGACCGCTGCACCCGGAGCGGCTCGCGGACGCACTGCCCACCGTCATGGCCGGCGTGGTGCGCGGCCGAGGCCACCTGTGGCTGTCCAGCAGGCCCGCAGCCGTGGTGACCTGGCGGTCGGCCGGACCGCACATGGAACTGCACGAAGCAGATCGCTGGCTGGAGTCCGGAGACGAGAGCGCCTGGCGGGGCGCATCCCCGCAACGGCGCACCCTCGCGTCGTGGTTCTGGCACGACTACTACGGCGAACGTCGTAACGCGCTCACGTTCACCGGTGCCGACCTCGACCGGGACCGGCTCTGCTCCGCCCTCGACGCGGCCCTGCTGAACGACAGGGAGCTGTCGCTGGGCTGGGACGGCTGGGCGGCCTTCCCCGATCCCCTGCTCGGCGACGCCCCGCGCTGAGCCGAGCCACTCCCGGGCTCTGCCGAATCTCTCAGCGGACTGGCGTACGGCGGATCGGTCGGGCGGATACCGCGAGCCCACGAGCAGCTGCGCAGGTGGGGGAGACCTCCCTGAACCCCGTCCACGGTGGCTGCCTGGTGTCCGCCGGCGCAGGGCGCAGTGCAGCAGCTCGGACGCACCGGTGCCCCTGTGCTCGGCATGAGCACAGGGGCACCGGTGCGCGCACCTTGTGAGTTGCCGGGTTGGGCGGTGCCGTGGCTGCGACCACCGCCCAACCCGGAGCCTGTCATGCCTGCGGCACCAGCTCCGGGTGCTCGTGCTCGCAGGCGTCGTCGATTCCGTAGGTGTCCCAGGTGGGGAACGGGTCGTCGGAGAGCTGTTCCCCGTCGGCCAGGAGGCAGTCGGCCAAGGCCCCTTGAAGTGGCTCGGCGCGCAACCCGGTGCCGATGAAGACCAGTTCCTGGCCCTGGCTGTCGTCGGCAGCGCGGGCACCGGAAGGCTCGAAACGGGCGACCGCTCCGGCCTGCGACCACAAGCCCGTGACGTTCGGGCGGCTGGCCAGCCAGAAGAAGCCCTTGGAACGCAGGATCTGACCGTAGGCGCCGCTGTCCAGCCCCTCTGTGACGAAGGTCCACAGCCGGCCCGGGTGGAACGGCGCATCGGCACGGAAGACCGTGCTGGAGATGCCGTACTCCTCGGTCTCCGGGACGTGGTCGCCGTTGATCTCCCGCACCCAGCCGGGGGCCTGTTGTGCCCGCTCCAGGTCGAACAGCCCGGTGCCCAGGATCTCGCCGGGGCTCACCCGGCCGTGCAGTGCGGGCACGATGCGGGCGGCCGGGTTGAGGCGGGCGAGGGTGGCCTCGAGCCGTTCGGCGCTCTCCGCATCGACCAGGTCGATCTTGTTGAGGATGATGACGTCGGCGAACTCGATCTGGTCCATCAGCAGGTCGCTGACGGTGCGTTCGTCGTCCTCGTACTGGTCCAGCCCCCGTTCGGCCAGCCCGTCACCTCCGGCCAGCTCCGGCAGGAAGTTGGCGGCGTCGACGACGGTGACCATGGTGTCGAGCCTGGCCAGGTCGCCCAGGGTCGCTCCGTCGTCGCGCGGGAAGGCGAAGGTGGCCGCGACGGGCATCGGTTCCGAGATGCCGCTGGACTCGATGAGGAGGTAGTCGAAGCGGCCCTCGCGGGCCAGCCGGTCGACCTCTTCGAGCAGGTCATCGCGCAGCGTGCAGCAGATACAGCCGTTGGTCATCTCGACCAGCCGTTCCTCGGTACGCGAGAGAGCAGCCTCGCCGCCACGCACCAGGCTCGCGTCGATGTTGACCTCGCTCATGTCATTGACGATGACCGCGACGCGCAGGCCCTCCCGGTTGCCCAGGACGTGGTTGAGCAGGGTGGTCTTGCCCGCTCCGAGGAAGCCGGACAAGACCGTGACGGGCAGTCGGTTGTGCGTCATGCGTGGTCTCAGCTCTCCGGGCGCAGCAGCCCGCGTTCGTACGCCTTGGCCAGCCGCTGCGGGACGAGGTAGGGGGTGCCGTCGACGGTGACGGGCACGAGCTGCGGGGTGGTCGCCTTCCACTGAGCGCGGCGGTGACGGGTGTTGCTGCGGGACATCTTCCGCTTGGGTACGGCCATGGCCGACCTCCTGCACGACTAGGTGACGGGCAAGAGCCTAAGTGAAAATGGCTGCCATTTTCAAACTGGCGGGTGCGTGAGCGGCTGCCGGGCCGCGCAAGCACCTCGGTCCCCTGTCCTGCCACCGCCCGTTCCTCCGTCACCCTCCGGGCCGCGGTGGGGTGTCACCGCTGACGTCCAGGAGCGTGATGCGGCCTCCCCGTTCCGCCACCGCGAGCATGCGTCGCCCTATCCATGCAAGGGATGTGGCGGGGCTGGTCAGATGCCCTGCGGCGAGTGAGGTGCAGCTGCCCCACCGGCTGTCGGGTCCGGCGCGCCACAGCCGGACGGTGTAGTCGGACCCCGCGGTCGCGAGCATGTCTCCCGCGCCGGGCTGCCAGGCCAGCGCCGAGGTGCAGACGGGCAGGACGGCCCGTCTCGCCGGTGTCCTGGGGCCGATGGACCAGAGCGAGAGATGGTACTCGGCTGGTACGGCCAGCTTGCGCCCGCTCTCACTGAAGACCGGGGCATGCCGGCCCGAGCTGTCCGCGCACTCGACCGGCCGAGTCGCCGGGCGATGCGTCTCCCACAGCAGCGTCTTCCGCTGGTACGTCGAGCAGACCGTCCAACGGCTGTCGACGGACAGACTGAGACCATCCGCCGCGTCGCCGTATTCATGGACGGCGACCGGTTCGCGACGCATGGGCATGAAGCAGCGGACCTGGCCGGCCAGTGACACCGCCAACAGGCGTCCGCCTTGTGCGGAGGCCATGTCGGTGACCGTCTTCGCGAGCGGTGCGGTGGACCACTGCGCCACGCCGTCGGTGTCGTACGCGATGACCTGGCACCCTGTCGCGATCGCCACGACGCCCGGCCGCATCCAGCACGCCCGGATGCACGGTGCGGCAGTGGTCCGCGTGATCAGCCTGCCGTCCAGAGCTCGCCACAGGCCATATCCGCGGGGGCCTACCAGCGCCAGGTGATGTCCATCGGGCGAGAAAGCGAGATCCGTGATGCCGCCGGGCAAAGCGAGGTGGCCACGCTCCTCGCCCCCGTCGAGATCCAGAACGCGCACTCCGCCGCGCCGACCGGCGACAGCGACCAGTCCCACGCCCGCCGTAAGGGCGACCGGTTCCCATGCGAGCCGCTTCGACCACAGTGGGGTGCCCTGAAGGCGCTCGGCGGCTGCCGAGGTGGGTGACACGCCGGCCATCACCATGCCCCTGTCGGGATGCGGGGCAGGGTGGCGTGGCGGGGGGCAGGGACTGTCCGCCGCGAGGTCTTGATGACGTGCACAGGTGATCTTCCATATTCGGATATGGGAATCATTTTCATAAACACTATATGCGGTCCACCCACGGGAGGGGGAGGGAGGGGGCGACGTACCTGCCTGCGGGCAACGGCGACATCGCGCGGACCTACGCCCGATTCGGCTTCCGCTCCGTGAACACCGCCCTTCGGGGAACTGGCCGAGCCTGGCGAGCCGGTGACGCCCACGCCTGCAGTCGGCGGAGTGCTGAGCGCGAAGGGGATTCGGCTACCCGCTCGACGAGCTCGTCGGCCGGCACTCCGCTTCGAGGCGAACATCGCCTTGGCGGCGCCGAACATCGACTGGTGGGGCATGAGCGGGGAGCGCATCGGTTCCTACACCAGCGGCGGCACCGGTCAGGGTCTGAACGCGGTCGGCGGGCGAGGCTCGATCGCTCAGGACTGAACTGCCTGGTTGGGCGCTTCCGAGGTCGTCGTCGCCTCGCCAAGAGCGGATCGAGGCCGCCAAGGCCGGTGCCTTCGTCGGGTCCCGGCTGCCGAGGACGACGGTGGCGCCGGTGCTGGCCAACTGCTCGGTGACAAGCAACTGAACGCACTGGTCAGACGAAACCACGTAAGGGCTCAGAAGAACTCGCGGGATGTCGCACACTCCGCGGACCAGGATGGGGGGGCAGGTGGCCTGCGGTGGCGATGTGGCACTCCGCGCGGTGCGGATCGTAGATGGCCAGACGCAGATGGCTATGTACTGCTCTGGCCGGGAACGTTCACCGGGATGGGTTCGATGGCGCGGGCTGCTTCGTAAATCGATGGACGCCCTTCGGGCTGGTCGGCGAGCATCTGCAGGTGGATGAAGCCGATCGCAGGAGACCGTTCACCCGGAGTCCGAAACGCGTCCGCTTTGCCGAGCTGTCCGGTGAGGCGATGTCCGCTTTGCTCGATGGAGACCTGGCAGCGGCCAGTAGGACGGCCCGGGTCTCGCTGACCGGG
>NZ_KB891933.1 GCF_000373585.1 Streptomyces sp. MspMP-M5 | reverse complement strand
TGTGGTCGGGTAGCCGGAGACCATTGCTGATCCCCGGCCCCCTCAGAACCGGACGTGCACCTTTCAGCGCATCCGGCTCAAGCAAGCCCCGAGGGGCTTCGCAGGTCAGCAGGGTCATGTGGCCCGTTCGCCGTCGCCAGCATGATGCTGGCGGTGGCATTCGGAGTGCACGAGGCGAAGATTGTTCCGCTCGTCCGTGCCGCCGTCCCGTCGGTAGATGAAGTGATGCTTGTGGAGCATCTTCTTCGAGGCCGCGAACCAGTTGATCCACTCACGTGGGCTGTCCGGCTCGTACTCGGCTCCGACGATCAGCGCCTGCTTGCAGAGAGGACAGAGCCCTTGCTGCCTGACCGCCAGGAGAAGACTCGTCTTGTCCATCGGCGGCGGCGCTTTCCTGCGGCGGCGATTCCGCCAGTACTCGGCCAGCGCAGGATCGTCCGGAGACGCTCCCCCCTTGACGAGCTGGTGGCGGACAATGCCGGTCCAGGCGAACTTGATGAGGAAGGCGCCGCTGTCGCGGTCGCCGAACACCCACCGGTCGCGCCGGGACGGGTGGAACCTGCCGAAGTACCGGTCCACGACCCAGTACCTCGACTTGTTGCGGTGACGACGCCTGGCCCATTTGAAGGTCAGCCGCCACATGTAGTGATCCAGCGACGAGAACGTCGTCGTGGACGCCACCGCCCGGTAGTAAGCCGCCCAACCGCGAACGATCGGGATCAGTCTGCGCAACACGGCCTCGGCATTAGCCCCATGCAGGGCTCTCACCTCGGTCCGCAGTCGCGCCCGGAGCCTCTTGCAGGCCGCTGTGCTCGGAGTGATGATCAGTTTCTTCTGGCCCTTCCGGCGGACGGTAAAGCCGAGGAAGTCGAACCCCTCATCGAGGTGGACGACCTTGGTCTTCTCCTCGTTGAAGCGAAGGCCCCTCGGCGCTAGCCAGTCCTCCAGACGGGCGCTGACCTGGTGTACCTGTTCCTCGTCGTGACAGAGCACGACGAAGTCATCGGCATACCTCACCAGCACCGGAGTGCCCGGCATCGCGCCAGGCTCACGCCCGGCCCGCACCGTGTATTGACACCCTGCGGCCTGTTCTAGTCCGTGCAGAGCAACATTGAGCAACAAAGGGCTGATCACACCGCCTTGAGGAGTTCCCTCCTCGGTCGGTGCGAACCGGCCGCGGTCGATCACGCCCGCCTTCAGCCATCCCGCGATCAGGTCCCTGGCGGGGAACTGGCCGAGCATGGTCATGAGGTGGTTGTGGTCGATACGGTCGAATGCCGCCGACAGGTCCGCGTCCAGGACCCACAGACGCTTCGGGTTCTTGCCCTTCACCGTCCAGAAGATCGCTTGGATCGCGTCCTGGCAGCTGCGGCCGGGCCGGAAGCCATACGACCTCGGCTCGAACCGCGCTTCCCACTCGGGCTCCAGCGCGTTCTTCACGCGGGCCTGGAGAACCCGGTCACGGATGACCGGGATGCCAAGAGGTCGCTGTTTCCCGTTGCTCTTGGGGATGAACACTCGCTTGACCGGCCTGGCCTTCCAGGGCGTCGACGACCGATGGATCTCGGCCGCCAAGGCACCTCTCGCCTTCGGCGTGAGGGCCCGTTCCCCGTCGATGCCAGCGGTCATGCGACCACTGCTCTGTTGCGTCACCCGCTTCACGCTGACGAGCGTGTTGCTGCGGCTTCGTAGCATGAGCTTCTGCAAGTTGCGGACCTTCTTGAGGTCCCCGTCCTGCGTTGCCTTGAAGATCCTCTGCCTCAGCCGCCGTACGTTCTCCTCGCAGATGGCCCAGTCGATGCCGTGCCAGTCGAGTAAGTCGTCCTCGGGTCCGTTCACCGCAGGCTTGGGCATCACGACAGGTGCCGTGATCTCCATGTTCGCCTCCGGTGTCTAACTTGTCCCTCGGTTCCGGCTTCCTTGCAGTGGTGACTTCAAAGGCTCACCTGATCCACGTGGGCGCCCTTTCGGGCCAGGCCAACTCGGGCCCGTATCCGGCGAGTTATGCGAGAGTGGGTGAAGGTCCCGATCTCCCGGTTTCCTCTGGCCTTTCGGCCCGCTGGCCTTCGCTTCTTGGATCTTCCTTCTCCCGCCGGGGACTTCAGCCTTCCTTGCGGTCGGCCTACCAAGCCGAGGCTTGGACCCCGTCGGGGTTTCCACGTTCCGCACCAGTAAGACGCGGCTGGGGTGGGCGCCCCCTCTACCCCGGGACCAGCGGTGTCCTCCCTCCGGGCTCAGTTACCCGGAGGTCGCTTGGCGCCTTTCAGCACCGGGTCCTGTGACCGCCGCCATCACGCCATCGACGCGGTCTTAAAGTCACGAGGCATCATCGAGGGTTCACTTGCGTTCGCCCGTCCAGCCTTCCCCTCACCTGTTGCACCCCGATGGCCGGGACGCTCTTGGGCTTGAACGCTCCGCTTCACACCCCGCCGTTACCAGCGACGCATGGGAGCGCGGGGACGGACCCTGGACACTGGCCCGAAGTTCAGCCGATCGATACCTCCTTCACGTGGCTGTCCTTACTTACCTGGAGCGACTTTCGTGTCGCACACTGAGCGCTCCATCTGGCAGGACTCGCCAACTGAAGCGCTCTGAAACAAGCAGTAGGCCCGCTTCGGGTCAGGTCGTCTCGGTCAGTCCGGTGGGGACCTGCCACTCGTAGCGCCGGCCCTTGTTGGTCAGCCGCAGGCCGTTCTTGAACACGGCCAGCCCCAGCTCGCTCGCCGCTTTCGCGACGAGGGGGACGGTGTCACCGGTCTTCCCGTAGCCGAAGTTCATGACGGATCCTGCTTGGAGCGCGGTCTTGGTGAAGTCTGCCGCCGGGACTTTGACCAGGTCGGCCGCCGGGTCTCCGATCAGGTGCCGGATCAGGGTCGGCCCGGCACCGGCGAAGGCCGGTCCGGGCAGCACCTCGCGGATGAAGTCGAGGATCGCCTTGGTCAGGTTGATGCCGGCTTCCGAGGACCTCTGCTGGCGTCGGAGGATGGTGTCGCACAGTTCCTCGCCGTCGTCGAAAGAGGGCGGGTTGAGCTGGTTGTCGACGCCCAGGACGTGCCCGACGACCCGCCATACGTGGAAGAAGGCGTCGCGGTCCTCGCGCGGCAGCTCGACGCCCAGCCGCGCCAGACCCCGGGGGATGACGACCGAGAAGCTCATCAGGGTCCCGGCCAGGTCCTCCTGGTTGACCGGCAGCCCCCACGCCCTGTTCCAGTCGTCCTGACGGCCGACGTGGTAGCGCATTGTGGCATGCAGCAGACGGATCTTCTGCGCCGAGCGCAGCCCGCGTCCCCGCGGCCCCAACCCCCCGTCGTCGAGGACGTCGACCACGAACTGCGAGGTCTCCATCAGCCTCCGGTACACCCCCGAGGTCAGCCGCTGCGAACGTGCGAGCACTTCGGCCCCGTTACCGCAGCCATAGCACAGGGGGAGGGAACCGCACAGCAGCGTCGAGACGACCAGCGCCTCGTAGCGGCCCAGCAGCGCGCGCCCCCGCTCGATCAGCTCCGGATCGGCCCACTCGGGCAGTACCGAGGTCAGCTCGAAGTAGGACCGGAGCCGGGGCGGCAGGCCGGTGGGCAGCGCTTCACTGTTCTTGCCGAACCCGCGCAGCGCCTGCCGTACCTCTTCCTGCCGGCCCAGCTCGTAGGTTTCGGTGATCGCGGCGTCGCCCGCCGCATCACCGGTCTCCCGCATCCGGTCCAGCACCTCGTCCGTCCACGCACTGGTGGGCATCCCTGCCTCCTCGAAGTAGGTCGCGAGTGACGCACACCTCTACCAGCCCACAGGGTCCTTCACCGGGAACATCACCCGTACGAGGAGAGGACGGTGGCGGACCACAACCTCGGCGTCGTCGTCGCGCAGGCGGCAACCGGATGTGGACGGGTCGGCAGCTCAGTGCGCTGATCTTGAACGGGGCCACTGAGATCACCGAACGACCCTCTGTGCCCGTGCCGACCCGGGGTGTCGGGATTGCCACGTGCAGGAGCTTGGCGAGCCGGGGCGCCCTGGTGAAGCGGCCGGTGTGGTAGCCGCCGCCCGAGCGGCACGGCGAGCCGGATTTGACCGCGCACCGCGGGCAGGGATGGCGCTCGATGTCGTCCGCGTCGGCTGGCGAGGAGTGCAGACGGGCCGTCACTCGGTACGGATTCCCGAAGGTTCCAGGAATCCAGCGGCCCCGACACGGCGGGCTGCTTGGTCCTGGAGCCAGGCACTATTCCCAGGACCAAACACTCAGTAACCGGCCAGGCTGACGGCCTGTGGCGATTTTCACCGCAGGACACCGACCGGGCTCTTTGTTGATCGTGGGTCAGCAGGTGGTCGAGCCATGCCTCGCGGGCGGTGTGGCGACGCCACTGCTCGGCGGCGGTGAGGATCGCGACCGAACGGCGCGGGTCGCTCGCGCGCAACGCGCACCATGCCGGACTGCCGTACTCGGGAGCATTCCGGACGTTGAGTGTGGTCACTTGTGCCGATGCCCACAGGGCTACCGGATCGTGCGCGGTCCTCTCAGGCGGGGCCGGGGCGAGGCGGGCACTGGGCGGCGCGGCCGGGCGCTGCGCGGTCCGTGCGGCGCTCGCGGGGCGGCTCGCTGCGTGTCGAACCGAGCGGCGAGGTCGGCCTCGCTCCACTCCGACCCCGGCACCGGGCCACCTCGGCAGCGAGCTGGGTAGGCGTGAGGCTGTAGGTGCTCGGGCCGGACGGGGCGGCCGGGCAGACCAGCGGGTCACGGTGCCCGCAGACGAGCGGGGACAGGCGGTCGGCCGCACGGTGCCGCGCCAGGGCTATGGCGGGGTCCGTCATGCTGCCGTCTGTCTGGTGCGGGTATCGGCGTGCGGGCGGGCGTGGAAGACCAGGCGTAGCCGCTCGCGCTGCCGCACGCTAACCGAGAGTTCTATTCACTCACAGGGGCGACTGTGCACATGGCGACGGGTCTTCTGGACAGATACAGGGCGGTCAACTGTCGTCCCTTTATGAGGAGTTGCTGTACCGATGACGAAGGTGAAGCAGGGAATAGCTGCCCTGGCCGCCCTGGGTGTGGTGGCGGTGGTCGCGTCAGGCGCAGGCACGGCTCAGGCGCGAGGCTGGAACACGAGTGCCGCTCAGCCGCAGCGCGCCACAGCCGGCGTTGCCGGGCCCGGGCGGGAGCGTGTCTTGGTGTTCGACAAGCCCTCTGACACGGATTACCGGTTCACCATCCCGCCTGAGACCAAGCGCGTGATCATTGAGGCGTGGGGTGGTGGGGCCGCGGGAGCATCGGGCGCCGGCGGTGGTGGCGGGGGAGGAGGCGGCGGCGGTGCCGGGGCCAACAGCCTGAACATCGGCGGCGCCGAGGGGGGCGAAGGTGGCAGGGGTGGCGCCGGTGGTGGCGGGGGTGCCGGTGCCGGTGGCGGCGCTGGGGGATACACCCGTTGCGTGGTGCCGGTGATCGCCGAGCACCCGCTGATCGGCCGGGTTCATGTGGCGGCGGCAAGCAAACCGGAAGCCCCCACCCAGGGAGGCTCCGGTGGAGCCGGAGGCGCCAGGGGTACCAACGGACTCATTGGCATCGGCAGCTCAGGCGGAGGCGACGGCCAGGCCGGCCAGGCCGGGCCGAAACCGCGCGCAAGCAGCGGCGACATCTCCAGGGTCTATCTCCGGCTGGGGGTCGGCACCGACAACCCGGACAGCCGTGCCCCAAGGACCTTCTCGCTGGCGTCCGTCCAGGGCGGCACCGAGGGGCATCCGGCACAGTCCGGCAAGCCCGGCGGGCCGGGCCGCGGCGGCCAGACCGACAACCACAACGGTGCGAAGGGGGAGTACGGGCACGGCGGCGCCGGCGGAGCCGGCCAAGCCTCTCAGCGCATCGGTCTCAAGGGCGCCTGCCCCGACTCCGACCCTGCTGAATCGGGTGCCAAGAACGTGCCCGGGCCGGCCGGTTCCGCCGGTGGCGACGGCCATACCGGCCCGTATGGCCCGAGCGGTCCGTACGCCGGCGGGGTCCCAGCCTCCGGCCAGGCCCAGCCCGGCGTCGCTCCGCCCGTCCCAGGCATCGGAACTGGCGGAACCGGCGGACACGGAGGCGCGGGCGGTGCACACGGCGTTGGCGGCGGCGGATCGGGGAGCTGGTCGGTGACCGCCTCACCGGGTGGCAACGGCCACCAGGGTGCTGACGGCAAACCTGGCACCGCGGGAGGGCACGGCTACGTCAGGATCACCCTGGTGAGCTGACCCCTGATCACCTTCGGTACCTGGCCCGTCGAACCACGAGGAACGCCACCTGCGCGGGTGGCGTTCCTCCGGTGGGAAATCCGGACTGCGATCTGCACGACGCAGGCGGCATGACCGATACCTCCAGGTGACGCCCCGGGCTGCGCGCAGTGCTCGCCCGCACGGCGGACCCAAGCGCCGCGGTCGGTCACGCTTGCTCGGTGTCCGCCAGCATGCTGTGCTCGATGTTGATGCGGCGGTGGATGCCCGTCACCCGCTGGACGACCCGTTCGTCGTTGCTGCGCCGGGCGATCTCGGTCATGGTGCTCCAGACGAAATCGGGGCCACCGTCCTTGCGGTAGTGCTTCTTGATGACGAGGCCGAGTACCTCCGTGAGGTTTTCCTCGTCGATCACCTGGGCCAGGCCGAGCAGACCGGCGCGTTCGGGGGCAGTCAGTGCGGGGCGGCGGCAGAGGCTGGCCACCGGGATGGCGCCCGACATTTCGACGTCGCAGCGGAAGAGGTCGTTGATGTCGGTCGCGTCGGCCATGTCGATCAGGAGGTGGACGCGGCGGGTGCTACCGAGGACACCGGCGCTGTGCGGTTTGGTGACGTCGATGGACCAGATCTCGCCCTCCTTCATCCGGTAGACGGTGTCGGATTCGGCGAACAGGGCGTCTTCACCGGTGGCGAGCACGACGTGGACGCGGTGCGCGGCCCCGTCGACGTTGTCACGGTGTGGGACGAGCATGCCGTTGGTCAGCGCCACCAGGCGGGCGAAGGTGATGTGCTCGGTGACGAAGTTCTTGCGGATCAGCTCCTGGACGTATGGCAGGCGCGCGGCGTGAGCGGTGAATTCGGCCGGGACCGACCGGTCGAACGGCTCCAGCACATTGCCGTCACCGCCGCCTGGCGTCATCAGCATGACGCCCTTCCACGGACGCCCGCACACGAACTCGTCATACGGCTCTGCGAAGTTGATGGTCGAACACCGCTCCAGGTCCTGCACCAGCCTCCTGCGGTCGAGATTGATGGTGGCGATCAGCTGAGTACGCATAGCTCACTTCCTGACTTACTCGGAGATGCTCGCCGCCCGAGGAACACGGTGGTCGCATGGAAGGCGACCCGCGCCGGCACCGGCGGGCGCGTAGAGGCAGCCCCCGCTTGAGCCTGCCGCACTGCGCAGGCACCGGCCTGCGCGGCGCTTGATCAGCAGCGGGCGCCGTCAGCCTCACAGGGCCTGTGCGCGGGTGCTCCCGGGTACGGGCTGGTGTGGTCGGCGATCCAGTAGTGCGTGAGGCGCCGTCGGGTGTCGGAGAAGCCGGTGCGGGCGTGGAACATCCGGTGGTTGTCCCAGATGAGCAGGGCGTCCTCGGGGATGAGGACGGACGTGCCGTGGGTGTGCACGAAGTCCACGGCCTGCTTGGCCAGGGCCAGACCGCCGGAGCAGCAGGGTGGAGCTCATGCGGATCACGGTGCCGACGGCGGTGCGGTCCACGACGGGCTTGCGGACTCCCACGGCGTCGGAGTCCTCGTGATAGGAGGGCCAGTACACGGTGCGGCTGTGCGCGAGGTGGTGCAGGTCTTCGTCCAGGGTGGCCAGGAAGTCGTGCGCGTCGGCGAGCAGGGCCTGTCCTCCGCCGCAGGTGGCCTGCACCCGGCAGTGCAGCGCCAAGTAGCGCGGGGGCCGCCCACCCGTCTACCCCCACCATCTCGCGGGCGCAGAACCCGCTGACCCTGCACCACTGGGTCCTGCTCTGCGAGGACCCTGATGCCCCGGGCGGGTCGTTCCTGCACTGGCTGGTCACGGGTATCGATCCGCGGAGTCCTGGCACGGCGGAGGGGGAGCCGCCTCCCGGCGGCCGGGAGTGGCCCAACGGATTCGGCCGGCTGGGCTGGGGCGGCCCCATGCCTCCGTCCGGGCACGGGGCGGACCGCCACTTCTTCCGCCTGTGGCCGTGTCGGAATCGCTTCCCCTGCACGGCAAACCAACAGTCGACGCAGTGCATCGCGCGGTAAGAGGCAGCGAGCTGGCGAGCTGAACGCTGGTGGGCACTTACCAACACTGACCATCTGTTGCGGAAGTCGGCGGAGCCGCCCACGCAACGCCGGTGACTGCGCCGCCCATCGCCCACAGCAGGTATGGCACGACAGTCACGGCAAGACGAATTCGCCCCGCATCACCGGCGTGTACTTATGGTCCAAGTCCTCGGACACGCTCTTCGCACAAAGCGCCTGCTTTGCGGGCATGCGTAACTGGCACCCGCCTCGGGCTCCCACCCGGGAGCGGGCGCTTGTTGTTTCGGTGCCTCCTTGACTCGTCTCCCTTCACTCATCGTGCAGGTTGATCACGGTCGGCCGATGGTGATCCTTTCTCCTCGCGGGGTGTCGGTGGTCAAGGTCCTGGTCGTGGGATCGAAGGTCAGAGTGATGCCCTTTGTCCGGAGGTGCTCGACGGCGTCGGCCTTGGTGGGCGGTTCAGCGTGGCTGAGCTCCAGGATGATGTCGTCTGGTTCGGTGGCGGTGAACCGGATGAGAAGGGCCGGTAGATGCGGCAGGATGTGGTCCTCGCGCACGTATGCATTTGGTGGCCGGATCGGGTCGGGCGGGGTGGAGCTGGAGTGCCCGTGTCGGCAGCGATACGCGGCACGCCCTGCCCAGCAAGAATCCATCCGGCGGCTGCAGAGGCCGCAGCGCAGGAGCCCGGCTAGCTGATAGGTGCGACCTTGGGTCGGTTGTCTTGGCGCTCGGATGCGTTGCACGGCGATGAAGTCCGCCTCGCTGACCAGCGCTGGATGCGCGGGTTTGGTGGAGATGATCCAGTCCTCGGGATCGTTCCAGCGCGTGACATCGCGATGTCCCAGGCTGGTGTTGTCTGGATCGAGTAGTTCGTGGTCGGTGCGTTGCCGGTTCCACACCTCATGGCCGGTGTAGCGGGGGTTGGCCAGGATGGCGCGCACCGAGGTCAGGGACCACTTCCGGCCAGAGCGATGCGGGTTGCGCTCGGGATCGGTAGCGGAGGGGCAGGGGATGCTCGCGTCGTTAAGGGCTCGGGTGATGCGGGCGACGCTGTGCAGGGCGAGTCGCTGAGCATAGATCCACTTGACGATGCGGCCGCACTCCGGATCGATGTCCAGGCGATGGAGCCGGACACCGCGGCGTGCCAGGGCCTGGTTGGGGTGGGGGCCGGCGCCGACGATCCGGTAGCCGTAGGGTGGGCGCCCGCCAAGATATCGGCCTTGATCGCGGGCCTGCACGGTTATCGCGCTGCGTACCCGAATCTGGGCGCGGGCGATCTCCCGCTTGGACAGGATCCCTAGCAGGATCATCAGCTCCTCGTGGCCAACGAGGGCCGGGTCGATGGCTCCGCCCAGCTCCGGCACCCACAGCGCTACGCCGTAGTGCTGGAAGAGTGGTGCCATGGCCGCGAACTGGTTGCCGTAGAAGGCTCGCTCACAGGAGCCGATGACGATCGCATCGAAATTCCGGCCGGGATCAGCCACGGCAGTGAGCAGCGCAGCCGCCTCCGGGCGGCGTGCCCATGGCAGGAACCTGCTGCGCCCGACATCGAAGAACTCCGTCACCACCCGCCCGTACCCTGACGTGACCGCCTGTGCCTGCAACAGCTGCCAGGCCCGCGAGGTAGCAGGGTCTTGGTGGTCCTCGGTGGAGACCCGGCCGTAGAACGCGAAACGCAGCCCCGCGGTCGGCTGCGTTTTTGCCGCGTTTCGTGCCCGTCCCTGCTCGCGCACCCAACCTGTCAGTGTGCTCTGCGTAGTCGCGGCGTCGAGCACGGGATCAGTACCTGGTGTCTTCAACGTCATGCGCGGCACCTCCCTGGGCGGTGCACCACCCGGTCCACCTGTGGGTGGCCGGCGGCAGGAGGCAGCTTCAGCCGTTCCGTACCGGAGCTGCTGAGGCATCCCACCTACCGGGGTGTCATACCCGGCGAGCAGAGGGAGCATCACGGGCGCACAGGTGCACGGAGCCTCATATCCGCGTGGAGATCGATGAGGGGAAGGTGTGTCAATCCAGGTCTGACGATCATCATCACCTGCGGCAGAACTACCACTTCGGCTCCTAGAAGATCGCTATGTACCTCAACCAGTACCACTAGGACCTGTCTGACAAATGATCTCTGCCAAACTTCAATGACCGTCGTTGAAGGAGGGGCATGGGGGTCGAACTGGAACTGCACTCGGGGTGGCCCGCGCGAAAGAGAGCGTCTCGTGACACCGTGCTGCGAGGGTCCTATCAGCACGGTGCTGCGCTGGCACGTGCACTGAGCTCCCTCGACCGGCACAGCTCGGGCAAGCTCGGCTGGATCGATCCGCATGGCGACACGCTGTTCAACGAACAGGAAGCCCGTGTCGCCCAGCAGGAAGTTGCTGCCCTGCTCCAGGGGTGCACGGACGAAGAACAGAAGGCAGCCCTACTTGATCTCGCTGACCTTCTTCAAGCGTGTGCGGCGACGCCGGGCAGCTACCTGTGGTTCATGGGCGACTGACCATAGATGATCACGGCCTTGTGGTGGGTCGTGGAGAGCTGACGGATGCGGCGTGGGAGCGGATAGCCCCGCTGCTGCCATGTGTGGACGGGCGGGGCCGTCCGTGGCGGGGTCACCGGCAGGTGATCAACGGGGTGTTGTGGCGGTTGCGGACGGGGGCTCCATGGCGTGATCTGCCGGAACGCTTCGGACCGTGGCAGACGGTCTACGAACGGTTCGCCCGCTGGGAGGCGGACGGGACCTGGGCCCGCCTGCTCGAGAAGGTCCAGGTCCGCGACGACTCCGTCGGAGCCGTCGAGTGGACGGTCTCGGTCGACTCCACGATCAACCGGGCCCACCAGCACGCCGCCAGCGCCCACAAAAAGGGGCGCCGGCGGGGGACGAACTGGAAGATCCGGGCACTCGGCCGGTCCCGCGGCGGACTGACCACCAAGGTCCACCTCGCCTGTGACGGCTGGGGCCTGCCCTTTGCCCTCCTCGTCACGTCGGGCAACCTCAACGACTCCACCGCCTTCGACGCAGTCCTGGACGCGGTGAAAGTGCCCCGGACCGGTGCCGGGCGGCCGCGTCGCAGACCCGACGCGGTCATCGCCGACAAGGCGTATTCGTCACGGGCAATCCGTCAGACGCTGCGGCGCCGGGGCATCCGGGTGGTGATCCCGGAGAGGGCCGACCAGAAGGCCAACCGGGTGCGGCGCGGCCGGGCCGGCGGCAGACCGCCGGCCTTCGACCGCGGCCTCTACAAGGCCCGCAACGTCGTCGAACGCTGTTTCAACCGGCTCAAGTAGTTCCGAGCCATCGCGACACGCTTCGACAAACTCGCCGTCCGCTACCGAGCCGGACTCCACCTCGCAGCACTCATCCTCTGGCTCCGCGAACCCCAACACGATCATTTGTCAGACAGGTCCTAGAGCCAGAACGCTGACCAGCGCCGAAACGATCCCCGCCACTTGGTTGGCCCGATCCCAGCTGAGGAAGCAGAACACCCCTGCAAGTACAGCCACCGCCACCCCTGTCGCGCAGGCGGCCACTCGCTGCAGCCCACTCATCAGCCACCCTTCTCGTTCACTGTCGTGCAAGTAGATCGCCTAGCCCGGATTCCCTGTCCGCAGGCAGCGGCTGCCAATGACCGCGGCCTCAGGCCCCACACCCTCGTATGCACGGGCAGTTCCCGCGTCCGAACCAGGGGCAGCCCGTGTGTTTCACCCTCCCCTCGACGCGGCGTCGAGGAACCGGCGCAGGATGAGGGACCTGCCCGGCACGACCGGTTGGGCGAGGCCATCTGCAGCAGTGAACACGTTCGATTATGGGGCGCTCCTCTCAGCGCTTGCAGCCGGTTTCGGCTTCTTCCGCCCGAGTGTGCCTCCACCGACAGCGCTCGTTAACTGGTACAACCTCCTTCTGGAACCGGCGGCTTCGCGGCAGCCCGCCTGCCACATCCCACCGCTGTTATGGGCGATGTACCTTGTCCAGACGGCCCCGCTCGCATCAGACGAGGTCGGCATGCCAGGCCTTGTCCCGCTTGAGGTACCGGTAGCCAACCCATTCCTGCGCCAGCCGCTGGCCCGCGGTGAGAACGCCAACCGCCTTGGCTCGGTGCTGCCAGGGCAGCCAGTCAGCCAGGGCGGCGGCTTCCCCCGCACTGGCTGCCCGTTCCTTCGCTCCCCGGGCACGCCCGAGTTCCAGCAGGGCGCCGTAGAGGTGTTCGGTGGGCTGGACCGTCGGGAAGCCCCGTTCCCGCGCCGCCCTCGATGCCGCGTGCGGGATGCGGATGCCGCTGAGATCGAGGTCGCCGAAGTAGCGGATCTCCGCGATGCGGTGCTTGGCCGCCAGGGTGTGGACCGACGCCCGGAACGTCCCACCCAGCCCCCAGGCGACATAACCGAGTCGGTGGTCATCGGGGAGGCTGTGCACAAGGGACCACCAGGTGGCCGAGTTCTCCACGACGAGCAGGATGTCCCCGGCGCCAACCCGCTGGTAGTAACCGTCGCCGATCTCCGTGAGGAACGTCTCCGTGAGCAACGGCGGGTGGGTCGTGAACGTGCGTAGCGTCGCGTGGAGGCGGTCCGTGTCACCGAAGAGCGGACCGGACCGCAAGGTGTCGAAGGTCTTCTCGGGCATGGGGAAGTCCCCTTCACTGCCGTACGTCCCGAAGATCTCCAAGGCGCGCTCGCGCAAGGGAACGGGAAATAGGTCCGGAGCGCTCATCAGCCACTTGTTCACAGCCACGTATGCGGCGCGCTGTTTCGCGGTGGCGCTCGGCCATTCCCCGGCGAGCTGGTAGATGTCGGGGTGCCAGTTCGGCATGGGCGGTACAGCCGGGCGCGGAGGCGCAGTCGGGCACAGCCAGATTTTGACCGGCAAGGGCACCTTATCCCTGGTGCGTTCTCTGAACTGCTCGATCAGGCCCTGGCCTTCCAGATCATCCAACTGCTCTGAGAGCAGCAGGGGTTCGTACTCACCATCGGGATTGCGGTTGTTCACCTTGCGGAAAGCCGCCCAGATGTCGACCAGTGGGACACGTGTCCGGCGCGCACCGTTCCAGCCCGCCTCCGTAGCCCCGGACCTGAGGTGCCGGATGAACTCACTCTGCCTGTGCTTCACCCGTGGCCCCGTCCTCCGTCTCCCGCTTGAAGACTCTGGTCGTGGTGATGTTGCCCGTCCCGTCAGGCTCCTCCAGCGCGTCAAGCGCCGACTGGACCCGCTCGGTCACGGTGAGGTACTTGCGGCCGGCGCGCAGATCGGCGTCGTTGCGCAGGCGCAGGACGAGCGGGAAGCGCCTGAACGTCCGGTCGTCGGAGAGGCCCGTCGTATAGATGAGTTGCACGCCCAGCGCCTCCGCGACCTTGCGCTGGAGGGCGAGAAGATAGTCGGCGTTGGCCCGGCCGATCGGGTTGTCAAGAAACAGGACACCGGAGTGCGGGTCACGCTCTCTGCCCCGATTGCTCGCCCGCAACGCGGCCATGGTGCAGTACAGGAGGATGGCTGCGGTGAGCTGCTGGCCACCGGAGAACACGTCCTTGATCTCGGAGACCCTGATCCGCTCGGTGCGCAGCACCGCGTCGGGCTTCAGCATGTCGATTCGAAACCCGTTGGGAACAGCCGCTCGTACGCCCGCGAGCAGCAGAGACATCCCGTCTCTGCGGACGGTCCGTCCGTCCGCCGTACGGCCCGCCGCCGCCTCGTCGATGACCTCCCCGATGCGCCGGTGCGCGTTGTCTTCCTGCGTCGCGGTGAATCGGAAGCGGAGGAACTCCTGGCCTGCCCAGTCGTCCAGGCTCGCCGGAAGACGCGACACCCGCTGAGCCTGGCGCAGCGTGGCCAGCGCTTTGTCGACCTTCCCCTTCAGGTTCCGCACGATCAGTGTGCGATGCCGCTCCGTCTGGTCGATCTCCTCGTTCAGCGCGCGCAATCGGGGCCTGAGGGCATCGGACCATTCCACTGCCCGGGCCGCCATGGTGTCCCAACCCGCGATCCTGATCTGGGTCTGGACCCGGACGTGCAGGTCCTTGAACTCCTCAGACGTGGCATGGTGCGTGAGCCTCTCGGTGGCCGCGCGCAGGGCCAGTTCGTCGGTGCGGGCTCGCTCCTTGCGAGCCGTACGCTCCTTGGTCAGGCGAGCGACGAGATCCCGCGCGGAGGCCGCGTCGCCTTCGTATGGCGGAGGCGCGGGGGTATCGGCGTCACGCTCGGGCAGGTCCGCGGTGATCCCGTCGACGATGAACTGGAATGCCTCTGCCGAAGCCTCGGCATCCGCCAGTCCTTGCCCGAGGCGGGCGTGCTCTCCCTTGTGTTCTGTCATCTTCCGAGCGCAGGCCTGCTGTTGTGCGACAGCCTTGTCGACAGCCGCGGTACAGGTCTCGATGTCGCTGGGCCGTTCCGATAGTTCAACTGGGAAGGTCACAAGGCTTGCGGCCCGCTCCAGTTCGTCCGAACAGCGGGCCGCCGCCACAGCGGCTCGCTCCCGTGCGCCCTCCGTGATCCGCAGAGCGCGAATTGCGCTGTCCAGGGCCGCGGCGCGTGCCGCCTCTTCGGAAGCCTCTGGTCGTCGGAGCAGAAGAGTCGCCTTGTCGCGCACCCCCTTGTCGAGAGCCAGGTATCGCTTCTTCGCGTTGGCTGCCTGTACCTCAGCCCGACCGAGCTCTTCCAACAAGTCGCTGCCCACCTGCACCTGCCGGTAGGTCTCCTTCGCCTGCTCGTAGGCGCTACGAAGCAGGGCCGTCGCAAGCGTGGGGACTGGGTCGGACTGGAGGACGTTCTCACTTCCGGGAAGTTTGGCCCGCTCGTCATTGAGCGCACGTATGGTGCGCTGGTGGTCGTCCGCTCTGCGCTGATGTTCCGAAACCAGCTTCTGCAGTTCGGTGGCCTGTTCCTCTGCTTCGCCGGCAGCGTGTTGACGCTCCTGCATCCTCTCCTTCGCGGACTGTGCATGTTCTGTCCATTCGGGGAGGTGTGCGTGGCGGTCTGCGAGTTCCGTGAGGCGTTGCAGCCGCTTCGTGAGCGTGTCACGGGCGTCGCGCAGCAACGGAAGTTCCTTCTGAATCTGCTTCCGCCTTTCTGGGAACCGTTGGAGGGCTTCCTTACGCCCTGCTACCACTTCCTCGGCTGCGGTGTGCTCCTCAACCACCTTCGCGAGCTCATCGGCCAGAGTCGCGATGCTCCCTTCCGGATAGCGCGTGCGCCAGTCGGTGAGTGCATACGTCAGGCCGCTGTCCTCCTCGATGCGCGTGGCCAGCTCCCGCATCCGGTCGGTGCGGACGGCGTGCCGCGCGTCGATCTCCTCGTACTCCGCGGCCGCCGCGTCGGCGTCGTACAGCGCGGGATGCGGAGGGATCACCACCTGTACACCACCGGCGAGTTGGGCATCGGGGTCGATGAACGCACCTGTCGTCGACACGGGAACGAAGACGGTCGGCTGGGGGCGAAGTGCGGTAAGTATGACTCGGGCCCGCTCGATGTCGGCCGGGTCGTTCAGGAGGATGCCCGACGCGAGATGCGGCAGCCGATCCACGATGTCGAGGCGTCGCTGGGCGTCTGAGATGTCGGCGAGGTAGCGCCAGCCGGGGACAGCGATGACATCGGCTTCGACGAGAGCCTTACATGCGTCGGACACCACCTGGGGAGGCGGCAGCAGGTCACCGGCTCCCAGAGCAAGGCGGGCCTGTTCGTCGACGGAATCGGCGACCTTGAGTTCGGTTCGTTCTCTTTCCGCGTCACCGCGTGCGGTGGTCAGGGCGTCCAGGAGCGCGGTGACGTCGCGCTCTAGGTCGATGTCCGGTACGTCGAGCAGCGCCGCAAGTCGGGAGTTCGTCTCCAGCCGTGCCGTCTGTGTGCGGGCCTCGTCGAGGCGGCTGGTGAGCCGGTCGCGGCGTCGACGCACGTCCGCGGCCGCCGTCTCCGCCTGCCGCAGCTCATCCTGAGCGGCGGCTTCCTGATCAGCGAGTTGCGCCCACTCCTGTTCCCGGGCAGTAACGCTGTCAGCCGCAGCGTCACGCTCGTGCTGAACGGTCTCTACAGTCCTCGGCAGCGCGGCACCATCGTGCAGCAGCCCCTCGGTAATGGCGGCCTCGATGTCAACGCGCAACCGTGTGATCTGCTGGTCAAACCCGTCGGCCTCATGTTCCGCCCGGGTGGCGTCTCGGTGCGCCTCGCGGGCGGCCCGCTGAGCCGCGGTCTGCTCCTGCTCTCGTTCGCGGGCCAGCTTCCGTTCTTCTTCCGCGGCTCCGGCGGCTTCGTCGGCCGTCGCCCACAGAGCGCGCGCCAAGCGGCGCGCCGCGGTGTCACGTTCTTCCTTCGCCGGGCGCGCCTTCTCTTCCTCAGCGCCTATGAGCTCGGTCAGCGACGTCACTTTCGCGATACTCTCGCTGTGCTCGTGCACAGCCTCGGTCGCCCGCCATGCGCCGACGAGTGCCTCCGCCTCGCTCCGTCCCTCCTCGCTCGCAGTCAGCTCCCGCAAGGCTTTCTGATACCTCAGTTCCGCAAGCACACGCCGGAGTTCAGCTACGATTTCCTCGCGCTGGCGCGCGGCATCTCCGAGCCCGTCGAGCTCCTTCTCCGATTGCTCGAACTCCGTCCGCAGTCGACCCACGGCATCCCGCTCGCCCTCCGCACGTATCTGAATCCGTCCTGCCTGTTCTGTCACGTCGAGGCTCGACTGCTCTGCCAGGCGACGCGACTGATCGGCTGCGCGCGCTAGTTCGACGATCGGCCCCAGAAGGTCGAGTGCACCGATGACGAACTCCCGCTCTGTCAAGCGGATTCCACGGCCCGCGAGGTGCTCGACGTGTTCGGCGACCAATGTCTCCAGGGCGTCCATCTCCTCAGACCTGACGACCGCCCGTAGCAGGAAGTCGGCGAACTTCACGTCCGAGTCGAGCTTGAGCCAGCTCGCCGCCTCTCCTTCATCGACGTTCATCTCCCTCTGGTACCGGAAGAGTTCAGGGTCGATGCCGAGCAGTTGCAGCCGCTTCGTCCAGTCGCCGTGGTGCCGGGTCCAGTACAGCTCGAGGCGCTGGTTCTCCGCGTACGCCTCCTGGAGTTCGTCTCGATAGGTGTCCAGGGTGCACGACTTGGTGCCGACGGACATCGGGAGTGTTCCGAGGTGTGTCTCGTCGCCGGGACGCAGGCAGTACCAGCGTTCGCGGAGGTTGTCGGCGGATTCCGAGGCCACCTGGTTCCGCCAGGCGAGCACTTTGCCAGTGAGGAGGAGGTTGCCGGTGGCCGGGTTCATCCACTCCAGGACGATGTGAGACACGTCCTTGGGCATGACGAACTTGTCGAGCACACGCGTGTTGGTAGTGCCCACGGTGTGGCGGCGTCCGGGAAGGACCACGGAGAAGATCAGTTTGAGAAGGACGGACTTGCCGCCTCCGTTCTCTAGGAGAAAGAGGCTGGCAGGTGAGGGGCGGGAGGTCGCGGCCGTGGACTCGAAGAGAGCGCCCTGCTCGGCGCCCACCGGGCGCCCAGCGCCGCTGAGGTCCAAGGTAACGTCGTGGAAGCGGGCGCCGGGCGGCCCCACGGTACGCAACCGGACGCGGGACAGTTCGTACATAGCGCGGTTCTCCTAGTCGTACAGCGTCTCGGTCCCGGTCATCCGGAGCGCCCCTCTCCCAGCGATGGGAGGCAGCACACCGAGCTGCGTCAGTTCCTCGTAGGCACGGGTGGTGGCCAGTTCACGTACGTGGAGCTGGTAGCGGTTCGTGGCGGCGTAGATCTGCTCCCCGTCATCGGGGTCGCGTCTGCTCTGGATGAACATGCCGCGGTCGACGAGATGCCTGAGAGCTCGCTGGACGAGCGTACGCGTGGCCGCCTTCCCAGGCCGGCCTCCCTTAGTGGGGGCGACTTCAGGCCGCCGCTCGTATGCTCGCCAAGCTGTCTCCAGGCCTGGGGCACCAACGGGTGGGTCCTGCGGCCCCTCGCTCTCCGCGGCGCGTTCCGCCAATACTCGGCACACCGATCGCACCAGCCGGTCGACGTCCGACACCCGCACCTTGCCCTGGTATCCGTCATCGGCCAGATCCTCTGGCCGGGGATAAGCCAGAGCCGCCGCGGCCAGGTGCGCGATGCCGTACAGAACGCGCTCCGCCTCCCGATTCTCCCGCATCTTCACCTGCCGCGCGTATTGGTCCATACGCGTCTCGAACATCGAGCCCGGAAGTGCCGTGTGCACCATTCCCGCGCGCGAGGTGACCCCGATGATTCGCAGCCCCATTCCGGCCGCGTACCGCGTGACGAGAGTCTCGAAATCAGGGTCCTCCGCATAGCGCTTCACGAGCGCCGCGTACGTGCTGTCGCGTGCGGGGCGGAGCTTGGGCCTGAACCCGTAGCCGATCAACCGGCCCGCCTCCTCGGCGTCGTCGGCCATCGTCTCGATGGTCACCGTCCGCCACCCCTCGCCGGGCCATCGGCGTCCAATGCCACTCGGTCGAACGCTGCGGACGTCAGCAGGAGATCGTCACCCTCGAAGCTCTCGCTGTCGAGCGGTACTCCTGCCGATACGGCGAGCAGAACTCGGTCCGCTCCCTCGCGCAACGCCGAGCCGAGCTGCGGACTGAAAGCACGGAGCGCCAACAGTGTTACCAGTTCAGGGAGTTGCGGATCGATGACGGCGGCCTCTGCTAGCAACTCCGACAACGGGCGTGCTTCATCTGGCAGGTCGAGCAGGGTCTCGGCCATGGTCTGCTGGTCGTCGCTGAACCCGCGGACCTCCACCACCGGGAGCAGTTCCGGTTCCTCTTCCTCCCCGGTGAGCCGAGCACGGTCGACTGGTGGGGCCAGCAGCGTGGGGACAAAGGTGGCCAGGCAGAACTGGTCGTCGAGCGTCGGCCCGGAGGAGTGCTTGTAGAAAGACCTCACGGGATCCGCCGCATCCCCCAGCGTAAGGCCGAGCACAGGCTGGAGAAGATCCCCATACACGTCCACCGGAGCCCTGCGCACAGTGCCGGAGAACTGCTGACGGTCCTGCTCGTCCAAAAAGAGCGTGCGCGCGCCACGCAAGCGGGTCTGCAGCCGAGTGTGCCGACGGATGCAGTCCTCTACGATGTCGACCAGCTCGGCGGCCTGACGCTTGCGGGCGGGGTCCTGGGCCTGGTCCCGATCAACGGTGACGGACCGGGCGATCGCACCCTCCTCCTGGAGCCGGTGGTCGACATGGTCGAGAGCCTCGTTGAGTAGGTCCGGCACCTCATCCCTCCAGTCGACCGTCGTGACGTTGCGGCTGGTCGCATCCAGGTGGGCGCGGATGATCTCCGCGTACTGAATCGTGCGTATGCGGGCTTGCTCGGCAACAGCCTTCGCATCGGCGAGACGGCCCCGGTCAATGAGGTTCCGCAATCTCACCTCAGCGGCGATCTGCGCAGATTCGACATCCGTGTCCAAAGCACCAACCAGCACGTTCAATGCCTCGTTGGAGGCGCGCAAATAGAGATCTCCGTTACTGTCGGTGCGCTCTTCGATAAGTTTGAAGTCCCACTGCCTCAGAGCGTACGCACCAGTGGAATCCACCTCTCCATAGTTGCGGCGAAACCCCCGCTCCGTGTCCCGAACATTAATCAAGGAGTCGAGCACCCAGCCGGCAACCCGGGAATGCTCCTCGACCGGCCGGCCAGGAGCCTGCCAGCCGACGAATTCCTGGGCCCTGAGAAGGACTTCCTCGTGATTCGCCCCGGTGTCGTAGTCCATGGCGATGGCCACGTGGTCGATGATCTGCAGGGCGACCTCGGCCATCTGGTAGTGAGCGCCGTCGAGCCACGGCTGCTTCGCCTTGCGTACCTCGAGGTCGTGCAAGGGTGCCGTACAGGCCAATGCTTTCAGTCTGCGCGTAACTCCTTCATCAGCCCACACACCTAGCTCCCCCGGTTGTACGTTTCGTGGGCGTCACCGTAGGCATGTCCTCACCAGTGAGTGCTACCTGATTGTCGACGTTGGCGGAAAACTGACCATGCGGCGCGATTGTTGGCCATTCTCGATGTGAGGTCTCAGGACTTCTTTGACGGTTTGTCGTCAGGAGATCCTTGACGGTCCCTCTGGGTGCCCATGCCTTTGACGTAGAGCCTGGTGATCGGCCCGAGCTTCTTGCGGGGCCTGACAGCGAGTTCGTTCTCCCCGTGCAGGATCCGGTAGTGGGTGTCCTCGATGACGACGGTAACGATCTTTCCCGCATGCCGGGGACCGAGCTTGATGAACTGCCCGTTGATCTGGAAACGGCCGCTTGAATGTACCTTCCGCTGGGCCCGGATGGCACCGGTCGGCAGGGGCGGAGGCGGCAGCGGGGAAGCCGCTGTCCGCGCCCCGTGGAGCTGCCCCAGACGGTCGGCCGGAACGGGGCAGGGCCACGTTCCCATCAGCGCGTTGTCGGCGATGGCGTGCATGAGGTGCCCGTCGAGTCGGAGTGTGATCGTGCGGTTGGCAAGGGCGAATCCGACCTGGTGGCGGCCGCCGGCCAGACAGACGATGCCGTCGCGATGGACCTTGCGCTCGACCTCGATCGGTTCGCCGGCGGCGAGGATGGCCGTGCCGCTGCGGGCCCTGGGCAAGGCAGCGGGTGCGGGCTCGGGTCCGGCTGGACGGGCGCCGTAGCGCATGGTCAGGTAGGCGATGTCCTCCGGTCGCAGCCGGGACGGGGTCGTGGTGACCAAGTGCCCGTCGAGGAGGACGTGGACGCTGCGGTGGTTCGCCCAGACCGTCAGCGTCCTGCCGGCCAGCGCCTGATGGATGCTGACTCGCTGCCTGCCCGTCACCAAGGCGATCTCGCCGCTGGGCGGCACCCGCACTTCGAACTCGACCGCGGTCCCTTGCGGCGGCAGAGCGGGCGGTTCGACGACCTCGATGGCCAACTTCGGTTCTGTGTTTACCTGTTCAGGATGCTCGTCATCGCGGACAGGGGCCGCGTGCGGCCGGAAGAGGCTGATGGGAGTGGCCATATGGAGGGCCTGGTGCGGGCGCTGATGGTTGTAGGCGTGTACCCAGCCATCGATCGCTTCCTGTGCCGAGGCCAGTGACTCGAACGGCACCACGTGATCGAGAAACTCCTCGCGCAGGGTGCGATGGAAACGCTCGATCTTGCCCGTGGTGGTGGGTGAACGGGGCTTGGTCAGCCGCTGGTTGATGCCGTTCTCCCTGCAGATGCGCTCGAACAGCACCTCCACTGGCTGCGGCCGCTGATGCCGACCAGTGAACTGCTTCCCGTTGTCCGTCAGGACCTCGAACGGCACCCCGTAGCGGCGCATCGCAGCGGAGAAGACAGAGCACACCGCGCGGGCACTGGGCACGGCCACGGCCGTGGCGATCACGACGAACCGGGAATGGTCGTCGATGCCGGTCACCATCTTGCACTCTCGCTCATCGGCCAGCGGAACCCCGCCGACCAGGTCCATCTGCCACAGGTGCATCGGCGCCTCGCGCTGCCACCGACGGTACTTGCGCGGATGCTGCTGTTCCTGGGCGCGGACCAGGCCGTTGCGGGACAGCACCCGGTGGACCGTGGCTCGCGACGGGGCCGACTCCTGCCCGCGGCCGGCCAGTTCGTGTGCGATCCGGCGGGCACCCCACCGGGGATGCCGGCGACGCAACTCGCAGATCTCGGCCTCCACCTCGGCGGACAAGCGCGTGGGACTGTTCCTCGGGCGCCGGGAGCGGTCCAGCAGGCCCTGCATGCCCTCCTGCTCGAACCGCCGTCGCCAGCCGTGCAGCGTCTGACGCGAGGTGCCGTACCGGACCGCGACCTCACCGATCGGAGATCCACCAAGCACCTCGCGGACAGCTCGGTAGCGGTACTCGGCCAACTGCTGTACATCCACGACCACTTACCGAAGCACTCCTGCCCTACCGAGGGGCGGGAGATCACAGACGTTCAGCCGAACGTGTCAACCATGTCCAGAGCACAAACCGTCAAGCATCTCCTGAGACCTCACACCGACAGCCATGACCCGACATCTGTCGCTACAGCCACGCTTGGCACACAGTCCTTCAGGGAATCTTTGTCGCGATGACGAAACCGCGCCTGGGACATGTGCTCTCGACGTCGGGTGAAAAGTGGCTCTGGATCACTTTGTGTGTTGGAGCCACGGAGGGTCACCGAATCCGCGATCATGAACGGCTGTGATGGCAGCCCGGCACGGTGCAGGGTCGGCCCACTGATGATTTGCAGATGGGGCACGGTACGCGTGAGGCGCTCCGGGCCAGGCCTTCCGTCCTGGTTCCCCGGCTGCTCGACGGTTTCTTCCCGCCGCCTTCTGTCCGTCCCCGGGCCGCTGTCTTTTCCCGGGACTGGACGACCAGGCGGAGCCGTTCGTCGTGGCCAACGGGGCGTCGCAGCGGCTGGTCGGCGTCGGAGATGTTGTCGAAGCAGTCCTGGCCGGGGCCGGCCTTACAGGTTGGGCAGTGCCGTTGGATCCATTTCTTGCGGGCGACCTGGTCCTGGAGCACACCGAGTTTGTGGCCGTTGTAGACACGGGCCCTGGCCCCCGCAGCAGGTCGATCTCCGCCCGGGTCAGTGGCACGCTCTCCGGTAGCCGGGAGATCGCGCGAAGCAGTGCCCGGACATCGCCGAACGCTCTTGGTCCAGGGCGGGTTTGAGCTCCGCCAGATATTCCTTCCGCTGCGTCGCGGCCTCCTGTGCCTTGCGTTCACGCTCTTCCTGCTCGCGCACGGCCGCTTTTCCGGTCAGGACAACGAGCTTGCCGCCGCGTCCCTGCTTGATGACCTCCTTGTCGCGCTCCAAAAGCCATTGCTCGGCTGAGTCACGGGCCTGCTTCAGCACGGGCGGCGCGGGGGTCCTGCGGTGGAGAATGCCGTCGCATTCCTTGATCAGGGCCCGGGTGGTGGCGATGTCGCGGCCCCGGCGTGCGGTGGCCAGGCGCAGCAGGAGGCGGCGGACTTCTTCGCTTGCCCGGGCCGGCTGATCATGCCTCTCGTGCGGGCGGGCCGGTGGCCGGGCCACGGGCTGGTCGGGCAGGTCATTCAGCGCGGGGGTAACCAGCCGGCGGGGTCCAGGGTGCACTGCTCGGGGCGGAACCACTGGGTACCGCGGGCGGTCTGGGTGCCGATCAGGACGCGGCGGCTGGTGCCATGGCTGTCGCAGCGGATGCGATGCACATACGGAAGGCGCTGCAGAGTCCGGCGGTCAACCGGCACGCTGGCTTCGACCACGATGCGGCCCGCGGTCTGCGGGCTCTTCCAGTCGGGCGGTACGGCTGCGTTCATGTGGATGGTCAGTCTGCCGCCATCTCCGAGTTGCAGCTGTACCAAGGAGCCGGCCGCGGCCGGACCCGGCTCCGAGCAGACCACCTCGCCGACCAGATGCTGGGCTTCTAATAGCCCTTCGGCAGCGGCCTTCACATACAGATGATCCGCACTGGTCACGTCACGGGCCCGGCGCGCACACGGCCGCCGCGCCGTGTCCGCGTCGGCATGATGAGCGAAGTGGCACACACGATCCACGTACAGCTTCGTCGTCAGTTGGCGGCCGCAGCCTCCCAGCCAGCTCCCGCACCAGAACGTCTGGCCCGCATACTGCCGCCGGAACGTGTTCAGTTCGATCGCTTCCAGCGGCAGCACCAAGGCCTCTTGGGAGTCCACTGCCCCCAGTACCGCGGTCTGGGTCCGCCGCTGGTCTTCGCTCGTTAATCCGCTGCTGCCTTGCACCGCACCCCCACACCGTCAGCCTGTTCTGGGCTCGATGCTGCCACCTCCGCTCCCACTCACGACAGACCCGCATCCCCGGTGATCCAGCAGCAGTGGCGTCCTGGTACGGCTGGCTCATCTCCGCCCGAGCGGAGGTGAATCGTCGTCACCCTGCTGACTCGCAACTACGCTAGTGGCGCGCGTTCCCCGTGCGAGAGGAAGCAAATCCCGAGGCCAACCCCAATCACGGGTCTTGATGCGCGTTAGGGCAGCAGCTGCAGATCTCCCCGCATCACCGGCATGTGCGTATGGTTCTCGGACACACTCTTGGCACGCGCTGCTTGGTTTTCAGGAAGTGGCCATCGGCGCCCGTTCTTGGCCTCCGGCCGGGAGCGGGCGTTTGTCGTGCCTGGCCTCCTATTGTTTGGGGTGGAAGGGGTGAGGCGCCGGTCGGTGGCTGTCAGCCGATGAAGATCCTTTCTGCGGTGGGGGTGCTGGCGGTGAGGGTCTTTCCTTTCGGGTCGTATGTCAGTGTGATCTTTTCTGTCCGGAGGCGGGTGACGATGTCGGCTGGCGAGGTGCTGGTTGCACTGGCGGCCGCCAGGCTGAGTCTGATCGCGAGGGCGGGCAGGTGGGGCAGGATGTGGCCTTCGCGTACGTAGGTGTTGCGGGGCCGGTCGGTGCTGGTGGCGGTGGTGCGGCCGTGGCGGCAGCGGTAGGCGGGGCGTTGGTGGGACCAGCAGGAGTCCATCTGGCGTTGGCAGAGGGCGCAGTGCAGTAGGCCGGCGAGAAGGTATTCGCGGCCGGGGGCGGTTTCCCGTGGGGTGCGGGTGTTCTGGACGGCGACGAAGTCTGCCTCGCTGACCAGTGCCGGATTGGCTGGGCCAGTGGAGATGCTCTAGTTGTCGGGGGTGTTCCAGCGCCTGACGTCGCGGGTGGTGTTGGCCGGGTCGAGGAGGATGTGGTCGGTGCGTTGGCGGTTCCAGACCTGGCGGCCGGTGTAGCGAGGGTTGGCGAGGATTGCTCGCACGACGGTGTCGTTCCATGCTGTCTTGTTGCGGTGGGGGTTGCGTGCTGGATCGGCGGCCGAGGGGCATGGAATGTCTGAGTCGTTCAGGGCGCGTGCGATGCGGGCCATGCTGTGGCCGGCGAGACGTTGGGTGAAGATCCAGGTGATGACCGGGCCGGTGGTGGGGTCTGGGATGAGGTGGTGAGCGCGTACGCCGCGTCGGGCCAGGCCTCGGTTGGGGTGTGGGCCGGCATCTGCGAGCCGGTAGCCGTAGGGTGGGCGGCCGCCGAGGTAGCGGCCCTGGTCGCGGGCTTGGATGGTCATCGAGGTGAGGGCGCGCATGCGGGCGCGGGCGACCTCGCGCTTGGCCAGGATGCCGAGCAGCACCATGAGTTCCTCGTGGCCGGCGGTCTGCGGATCAGCGGTGCCGCCCAGCTCGGGGATCCACACGGGGATCTTGTAGTGGTCGAAGAGTGGCGCCAGGACGGTGAACTGGTTGCCGTGGAAGGCGCGTTCGCTGGAGCCGATGACGATGGCGTCGAAGCAGCGGTCGGGGTCGGCGAGTGCGACCAGGAGGGCGGCTGCTTCGGGGCGGCGCGGCCAGGGGGTGCTGCGGCTGCGGCCAATGACGAAGTACTCGGTGGTGATGTGGCCGTAGCCGGAGGTGAGGGCTTGGGCGCGCAGGAGCTGCCAGCCGCGGGAGGTGGCGGGGTCCTGGTGGTCCTCGGTAGAGACGCAGCCGTAGAAAGCGAACCGCAGCCCCGGCGATGCAGGCGCCTTAGTAGATACGTTGGTGTGTTCCTGAACCCATTGGTCCAGCCCCGGGAGCTGGTTGGATGCGCACGACACCGTGTTGCCGGTCGGCGGAGGACAGCAGTCGTTCGACGCCATGGCACCTCCAGCAGCTGGTGGTTGGCGACATGACTTCACTGTCATGGACGGATAGCAAGATCGGGAGTCGTGTTCCCTCGTATGAGGCAAGGGGCCTTGACAGTGGCAGGCCGCGAGACTGCTCGTTACTCGCGGCGTAGGCAGCGAGGACCGGTGCGGCATGGGTTGCCTGTCATGTGTTGGGTCGTGGGAGCCCCTTCCGGGAGGGGCTCCCACGGCGACGTGGTGCGGTCTGCTGTGCCGCCTCGGTCAAACGCACCGGCCTCGCGCGGACGGATGATCTAGCTCGGACGCACGGCCAGTTGTGAGAACTGGACTCCTCTGGATTGCCGGAGAATGCCCCTTCAAGGGTTGGCCTGGGCCTCACGGACGGCTACATGTCGATGAGCGGCGTTTAGTGGGCGGTTCGCGAGTTGATGTCCGTTTCGAAGTGAGGCTTGGGGCAGGGGTGCTGGCCACGGTGCGGGCTACTGCTGCCGGGCAAAGCAGCCGGTGTCGGCTTCGGTGAGGATGCCGAGTTTGACCAGGCGCTTCAGCTTGGCCCGGGTGCCTTCGATGTTCTTCGGCAGCAGTGCGTGGTCGAGGGCCTGGCAGACGTCCTTGGCCCGCAGGGGGCCGGTCGACTCGTTGAAGGCGGCGAGGA
>NZ_KB891932.1 GCF_000373585.1 Streptomyces sp. MspMP-M5 | reverse complement strand
TTGCCGCTGACCAGCCAGTCGTCGGTGGCGGGATGGACGGGCACGATGCGGGCGACGACGAACATCCCCTTGCGGAGCTTCCTGAGCGCACGGCACCCCATGTTGGAGTGGGTCCGGTAGGCGAGGTCGTCGAGCAGGTTGTGCAGGACGACGGCACCGCGGTCGAGGCGCCGCACCTCGAAGATCCCCTCGACCACATCATGCCAACCGAGCAGCATCGCCCGTTCGTCCTCCGGCAGCGGCCGCCGCCGGGCCACGAACCGTTCGACGACGGTGGAGCCGTCTGCCAGCCGATGCTGTAAGGCGAACTGATCGATCGTCTGGACGGCCGTTGCCTCATCGAGAAAGCCGAGCCGATCGGCGGCCTCGTCAAGCCGGGCATCCAGCCGCCTGGCGAACCGCGGACTCTGCGCGAAGTCCACCAGCTCGCTCTTGAGATCGCCGCTCCGCGCCACCAGCCTCTCGACCAGGGAGATCACCGTGGAGGAAGCACTCTGTCCCACTTCTTCGGCCTGTCCTCCGCTGTCCCGTTCTTGCCCTGTTCTCCGCGTCTGCGCGCTTTGCTTGCCGTCGCGCTCCTGTCTCCGCCGGACTCACGAAGCCGACTCGTCGACGCCTACGACTTCGGCCGAGGAGGGCAGCCACGCGAGCCGGGCGACCCAGGAACGCCCCTGCCGGACGTCCCCCCCCGAATATCCCCGCCGGTGCGCCGCGTTGGTCGTTCGGCCATCCCCCTGCCCGGCCACCGAGGCCATGGGGCCCGGCCCCTTCCCTTCAAGACACGAACGGCCCCACCCCGCGTTCACCCGACCTCCCCGACAGCCGCCTGCCGGGCCCGCCCGGCACCGTTACGTCAAGCAGACGGCGGCCGAGTGGTACGCAAGCGGCCGCCCGGTCGTCACCAAAATCCCCCAGACACCGGCTACCAGCTCCGGAACCGCAACACCCGCAAGAAACGTGGCAACAACCGCAACCCCGCCCCCGTCGCGAGATCCAGCTCCAGGTGACCGTGCCCGCCGCCACGGCAGAAGAGCTGGGCGACCTCACGCGAAAAGTGATCGCTCCCCTCACCGGAAACCGAGAGGGCGAGGCGAGCGACCAGCCATGTTTTGGGCGCCCCGGCAGGGCGCGATGCAGATGGGAATGGGCGTGACGTGTGGTTCTCCGGACCCATGGTCACCGTCGAGGGCACGTACGACCTCTCGTAGCCGTCGAATGGGGGCAGTCCTGGGCGGGTGACCTGTTGCAACGAAGGTTAAGCGATTCTCATCGAAGGTTGAGCGACCGCGCCTGGGCATCAGCGTTCGTCGGCGGCAAGTAGCTGCTCGCGCAGGATGTCGGCGTGTCCGCAGTGGTGGGCCAGCTCGCGCAGGACTTGCAAGTACACCCAGCGCAGCGTGCGTGGCCCGGCCCGGTGGCCGGTCACGACGGTGTCCAGTGGAAGGTCGGCTACCACCGCCCGGGCCGTCGCGCAGGTCTCCCGGTGGGCCGCGGTGACGGAGGCGATGGTGTCGTCGTCGGCGAGCTGGAAGGACTCGTCGGGGGTCTGGACCAGACCGAGCTCCTGACGGGATGTGCCGCCGACGCACTCCTCGAACCACACCCGCTGCATCCACGTGACGTGCTTGAGAAGCCCGAGCAACGTTGTCGCCGACGAGACGAGTCGGCGTCGGGTCTGCTCCTCGGTGAGGCCGTCGAGGGTTATCTCGAGGGCGCTCCGATACTCGTTGACGAACGCATCGAGCTGGGTGCGTTCGTCATCCAACGGCACATCGAACGAGCCCATGAGAGTCTCCCATCACGCCGTAAGCTGAGGGCGCATCAGCTCGTGCGAGCGGCGACCCACGGCGATCTTCAGTACCAGCCCCGATAGCTGCGGTCGCCCTTGTTCGGGCGGACCCTCGTATCGGAGGCACGTCCTCGAATCGAACACCCCACCCGGCGCCTAAATGCCGAGCGGAGACGCTGCCCGCTGTCAAAGAAGTCCAGTTCAATGGCGCTGAGCACGGGATCGCCCGTACGCGCGTACCGGTTCCCCCGCCGTCTCCCCAGGCAGCCAGCCCTAGATGATCACTCAACCTTCGGTGAGTAAACCTAGCGGTCACCAATCTTCGACGACAACGCTCAATCTTCGCAACGAGAGATCAGCGGGAGTCGCAACGGTGGAGCACGAGTAGCGCGGCCTCAGTCGAAGGGAGGCCGAGCGAGTGGTTCGGAGTGCGGTTCGCCCGAGATCCACACGACGCGTTCCATGAAAGGGATCGCTATGCCTGGGACGCGTACTCGGTACGGCACTGGGCGACTCGGCCGACTTCCGGTTTGAGGCGCACGGGTGTACTCGCCGAGCGAAGTGTGCAGAGTGTAGGTCAAGAAGTAGCCAAGTGTTCTTTGCGATCCATTGACCGAAAGAATCCGGCCACCCGAGAGCGTCCGGGGGGTGGTGGGTGCGGTCGTTCCGGCATCCCCAGTCTTGCCAGTAGGTGCCCGAGCCTTGTCGTCACGGATCTGTCCCAAACGACTTCAAGTTTACCTAAACGCGGCAACTTGGCTGTACATCACGCAAACCCCCTCGTAATTTCATGCGTGCCGCATCGAACGGGCACTCGATCCCGCTTCGGTGGCGCCCGCAGGGGGACGGGCCACGCCTACGCGTATGCCTTTCGCTGCGCTGTAACGCGTGCTTCCTCCGCTGAACTGCCCATCCACAGCGCGACTGTGGCGTCTGAAGATCTGCGATGAACGTGAAGAAGCTGGTACGTGCGACCGTCATGACGGGAGTGATGCTGGTGGCGATGGGGACGACGCACCTGGCCCACGCGGAAAGCCCCTCTAGTACGGGCAAGGCGGTTGCCTATGCCGCTGGATGTCCGGGAGACGGGCGGATCGCTCGTAACCACAGCTGTTCGTCGCTGAGCAGCGGCGCCCTCTTCCACCAGAAGTTCACCAACGACAAGGCGTCGACCTCGTACAAGAAGACCGGCGGCTCAAGCATTTCGGCGCGCCTTGGCTTCAACCGGGCCGGTACCACGAAGTGGAGTGGCTGGTTCAGCCAGGGCAGCGGTACGACCAAGAGCTACAGCTGGAGCGGTGTCACCTACTGCTCCAGCACCGTCGGACTGCTGGAAGTCAAGGGTCAGCAGACCTTCCAGACACCGCTGGCCAGCTGCACCAGCTGATAGCCGACCGCCTCTCGATCCGCTCCCGGCCGGTCTCCGGACGCCGGGAACGGACCTTTTCCCTGCTCCCCTGGATTAGGACACCGTTCCGTGTTCTCCGCCATCTTCAAAGACCAAGTGGGCTTCCTCATCGCAGCGCCCTTGGCCGTCCTCGTGGTGGCCGCGGCCTGTTTCTGGCCCACTCACCGTGCCGGCAGACGACCTTGGGCCCACGCGGCGCTCGGCGCCTCGGTCACGGCCGAACTGGCCCTCACCCTCTTCCTGCCCAGCGGGGCCGCGACAGCGGACGGCACGCACACCTGCGTGATCAACCGCAATTTCGCCGAGCCGTTCGCCACTGAGCAAGGGCTGCTGAACCTGCTCCTCTTCCTGCCCATCGGGTTCTTCGGGCTGATGGCGCTGAGGTCGCTCCTCCCGGTCCTGGCCGGAAGCATCCTGCTGTCGTTGGCCACTGAGCTGTTGCAGACCCTGCTCCCGTGGGTCCACCGTGGGTGCGACAGCAGCGACCTGGAAATGAACTCGCTGGGCGGCATCGCCGGCGCTCTGCTCGCCTGGGCCCTGCTACGGCTCAGGCGCCGCCCGGTGATGCCCCTGGAGCGTCATGCTCGCGCCACCGCACTCACGTCCGCGGTGCTCCTCGGGGTCGCCGGCGTCGCCTGGGCTCTGTGGATCACTCCGACGGCAGTCGACGCCACCAGTCTCCAACTCACTGGGAACAAGGAACGGCAGGTAGCCCAGAAGGCCATCCAACAGGCGTTCGGCGACCGCTACGCCATCAGCAAGGTCCAACTCCGGCCGGGAGTCGACGACGCTCCGGACAACCTGCTCATCGCCCTGGACAACGGTTCCGCCGAGCTGACGTGGCCCGACGCGTCCCAGCTCAACGTCAGCTTGGAGAGTTCCAGTCAGACGACCTCCGCCAGCTTCGCCGTTCCTGGTGTAGCCCACGCCCCGGCGGGCGGGAAGGACGCCCTGCCCATTGCCCGCCGCTATGCCGAAGAGCACTATCCGAACGAGCTTCGGGATGCCGAGCCGCAGGTCTACCCCATCGGTGAACGGGCGGAACTCGGATGGATCGTCAGCTGGCGACGCCGTAAGAGCAACGGTGTACTGATGCCGATGCGCCTGGACGTCCAGACCAACACCGCTGGACGAGTCTCCCAGCTCCTGGTCCGCAGCGCGGACGACCCCAGGGGACCTGCCCCCTGTGAAGGTCGACAAGGAGTCCGCCCAGCGCGCCGCCCTCGACTCGATGGAACTTCCCAAGGGAGCTCACAACGTACGCGCCACTGAGAGCGAATTGCTCGCCGTCCAGCGCGGCGGTGAGTGGCGAGCGCAGTGGATGACCGCCTTCGAGGCCGACGACAAGAGCGTCATTCTGGAACCGGTCTACGTCGACGCCAACTCCGGAAAGGTCGATCCCCGGGCGAGCAGAAAGCAAAAGATCGACCCCCCGGACTCAGAAGAGGACGGCGGAGTGGAAACGACCGTCAACTAGGCCAACTCATAGAGACCTTCGCGACAGAGATGTAGCGAAGACTCACCGATACACAACGAATCCTCGCGTCCTGAAAAGGAACGCTTGGGCAACAGGAGTTTCAATATGCGTAATTCGGCAACCAAGGCCGCTCGCTCCGCAGTCGTTGTCGCGCTTGCCGTGACCGCTATGGGTACCACCACGGCCGCTCACGCGGCCACCACACCGTCGACCGGCTCGCCGACCCTGTACGCCGCGGGCTGCCCCGGCGACGGCAGGCCCGGAGGCGGCAACGCATGCACCTCTCTGAGCAGCGGCGCCGTCTTCCACAGCAAGATACTCGGCGCCAACGTGAGGATCGAAACGAGCTACAAGAAGGTCAGCGGCGGCAAGATCACCGGCCAGCTGGGCTACAGCAACCGCGGCACCAACCACTGGGGCAGCACCTTCACTCAGTCCGCGGGAACCACCAAGACCAGCACGTGGACCTCCTACGATTCCAGCTTCCGGTGCGCTCCCACCGTTGGAATGTTGAAGGTAAACGGCCAGAGCACGTTCCAGACCCCGGTTGCCAGTTGCTGACCCCAGTTACCCAGAGCCCCGGACAGTAGCAAGGGCTCGCAAAGCAGCGCATGTCCCGGGCACTGGATCCCGGGACATCCGCACGCGGAGACCAAGCCCTTTCCTGCGCCAAACAGGGCGAAGGCATACTCGCTGAGCATGAATTGCCGCTACGAGGGGCCCTGCCAACTGCCGCCGTGACAGGGTCCCTCGCGACCATGAACCGAAAGGAACGTCACTCTTGACCCACCGAATATGTACCCGTGCCGGCGGCTTGCGGCGCGCATCGGCCGTGACAGCGCTGACCGCGGCGTTCTCTTCGATCCTCGTGGCTGCCGTCCCGGCGACCGCAGCCCAAGTCTCGGCAAACGGCCGGACGGCCCCTCAGGTCGTATGCACCTCCACCAAGTCCGGTCTCGCCGAGCAGCTCACCAAGGACATCAGGACCGTGGTGAACTCCCCGAACACACAGGGCCACACCTCGATCGCCCTGTACGACCGCACCTCCAAGACCAGTTGCACGTACGACGCCGACCGACAACACGACTCGGCCAGCCTCGTCAAAGTCATCGTGCTGGGCGCGCTACTGCGCCAGGTCCAAGACGAACACCGCGAGCTGACTAGGGCCGAGCGCACCCTCGCCACAAAAATGATCACTGCGTCGGACAACGACGCCACCACTACCTTGTGGAAACGGCTCGGTCTCCCCCGCATCAAGGAGTTCCTCCGCCTCGCAGGAATGAAGCACACCGTTCCCGACCCGGACGGCTACTGGGGACTGACCCAGATCAACGCCTCCGACCAGCTCACACTGATAGCACTGTTCACCGCCACCAACTCCGTCCTCGACAACAGCTCCCGGGCGTATGCACTGGACCTGTTGAACCAGGTGATCCCCACTCAGCGCTGGGGCGTACCTGCCGGCGCACCGAGCGGGGCAAGGGTCCACGTAAAGAACGGCTGGCTTCAGCGCACCGGCGGCGGCTGGCGGGTACACAGCGTTGGCGCGTTCACCGAACGCGGCCATGACTACGGGCTCGTGGTCCTGACCTCAGACCATGCCAGCATGCCCGCCGGCGTAGGGGTGATCGAGAACCTCGCCCACAAGATCCACGTGGACCTCAATGAATCCCCCGCAGCCACCGGTCGAACCCTGCGCAGCCAGTCCCTGCCCGACACATCCGACGGTTCACTCGTCCCGGAGAGCGACCGATGAACCTGACGCGGTTCTCAACATGCCCAGAGACGCTATAAGGAAGCGCGTTTCCCGTCCGCGGTGCTCCCACGTAAGGCTCGAACCTGCGGCGAGGCGCGATACACATGGGAATGGGCGTGACGTGCGGTTTTCTGGATCCATGGTGGTCGTCGAGGGCACGTACGACCTCTCCTGAGCGACTCAATGGGTGCTTGTTCTGGGCGGGAGGTGTCGGCTTGTGGCCGGATGGTGCTGTCCTCTCAGTTCAGCACCATCCGGCACGAGGCGTCATCCAGCTCGTGGGCGGCCAGTCCGGCTCCGTCCGCATATGGATGACGTGTCCGGGCGATATCGCCTCGGGGCGGGGGTATTCCGGCCGCCGCTTCGGCATCCGGGCAGGTGGTGGCTGGCTGTCGTGCGCTCTTCCGGGCTGTCGGCGGCCAGCGGGCCTGATGCTCGTGCTGTGCCGGCAGGAGACCTGGCAAGTCACCCGACGAGGCACCGGCAAGTTCAGAGCCCGAGTGCGTCCAGGTCGACGGTGGTGGCCATGGCGTGGGCGCCGGCGTCGTTGAGGTGCATGCCGTCGCCGCAGTCGAACTCGGGGTGGATGTGGTCCGGCCTGGCGGGGTCCGCCACGGCCTGCGCAACGTCGAAGACCGAGTCGAAGGTGTCGCTGGTGCGGATCCAGTCGTTCACCTCGCGTCGTGCAGCAAGTCCTTCAGGGGGCGTGTGGCCGGGGTAGATCGCGCCGGCGAACGGGCCGATGGTCGCAGTGTGGATCGTCAGGCCGGCGGCGTGCGCGCGGCGGGCCAGCTCGGTGAAGCCGGAGATCAGGTCGTCGGCCGTGGCGGGAGGCAGGCCGACCATTCCGGGCAGTCCCAGGTCGTTGATGCCGAAGTTGAGGAGAACGTGGGCGGCGCCGGGCACGGACAGGACGTCCCGCTCGAAGCGAGCCAGGGCGTGCTCGCCGATCTCATCGGTCAGCAGGCGGTTTCCGGCGATGCCCTGGTTGACGGTCCAGCCGCGCTCCAGTCGACGGTTGAGGGCGTCGACGGAGCGCCGGTTGGTGCCGAGGGTGGTGCCGACGCCCTCGAACCAGGAGTCTCCGAACGCGACGGCGACTGTGGTGCCTTCAGGGGCGAGTACGTCGATCCCGGTGACGTAGAACCTGTACTGGACCTGCTCGGCGCCGGGGAGACTCGCCGCCCCGGTCTGGTTCCCGTCGGCGATGTAGGAGGTTTCGACGGGCATGTGGGAGAAGGTGGCCGGGCCGGTCTCCTGCGGCAGGTAGAGGCTGAGGACGAGGTCGGTGCCCGCCTGGACGGGCAGGTGGACGGCGTCGCTGACCACTTCGCCGCCCGCCGGTATCGTCACGTGCCCCGAGCCGTCGAAGCGCAGCGCGATGTCGGTCTCGGTGACGATCTCGTCGGCGGTCTTGCCCTCGGCAACCCGGGCCTCGGCAACGGTCAGGGGAGAGCGGCCATAGTGGTTGGAAAGACGCACCCGGAGCTGCTCGCCGCCGCCCGCCATACGCAGGACCTGACGCACCGTCTGGCCGTTGAAGCCGTGCGGTTCGTTGAGCTGGATCTTCTCGTACGGGCTGATGACTGCGGTGCGGAAGCCCGCCACCCACTGCTGGGTCATGACGCGCCTTTCTCTTGTGTTGCTGTTGTGCCTACGGTCGTTGTTGTGCGAGTTGCCTGTGGGGACGGCGTGGCCGGGTGCGCGGCCGTCTGCTGCCGGGTGCCGCGGAGCCGTCCGGCGAGGGCCGCGCTGATGACCACGGTGGTCAGGCAGAGGCCGGAAAGCATCACGGGCAAGGACCCGACGCCGTATTCCTCGATGGCCGCGCCCAGTGCGGGTGGGAAGGCGACGGAGCCGAGCATGGCCGCGGCGATGACGTAGGCCATGGCGCTGCCCGATGCCGGTGCGGAACGGTTCAGCCAGTTCAGGCCGTTGGGGAAAATGGGGCCGATGCACAGCCCGGCGGCGGCGTATGCCCATGGGGTCATGCCCGGCACCATGACGAGCAGGACGCTGACGGTCATCAGGGCGCAGGAGGCGGTGACGATCGTGGCGGGCGACCAGCGGCGGGCGAGCGGTGCGACCAGGAAGCGGCCGACGGTCATGGCCAGCCAGTAGGCCGACGTCGCCGCAGTCGCGCTGGTCACGCTGTGGCCGAGGGCGTGCAGATGGGTGGGCTCCCAGTTGCCGATGCCGCTCTGTACCGCGAAGTGCAGCAGGTAGACGGCCACGAATCCGGCGAGTACCACGGGCAGCCTGCGTTCGCCGGTGCGCCGGTCGCCTGCGGGGGCGGCCGGGGACAGCTCGGCGGGGGTCGGCCGGGCGCGGATGCCGCGCATGCAGGCCAGGGGGATCAGGCTCAGCAGGCCGAGGGCGACGAACACCGGGCCGTAGTGGGCGGGGCCGGCCGCGGCGATCACGGCGGGCGCCAGGACGGTGCCGAGGCCGAAGCAGCCGTGGGCCACGTTCACCAGGGCCGGTCCACGTGACCCGAGCCCGATCAGGAACAGGCGGCTGATGGCGAAGTCGACGCCGCCGAGGCCGAGTCCCGTGACGGCCGCCCCCGCCAGCATCAGCGGCCACACCCCGACGAGGCCGAAGACGAGGGTGCCGGCGAGCATCGTCAGGTAGGACGAGGCGAGCAGCGCCCGGTTGCCGATCCGGTGATGGACGGAGTGGAAGCCGACGACACCCACCACCGCGCCGAGCGACTGGGCGGCGAGGGCCAGCCCGGCCGTCGGCTCCGACAGGCCGAAGCTGTCGCGTAACGCGGGGACCACCGGCCCGTAGAGGGCCAGCAGCGCGCCGATGACCACCATGCCAAGACAAGACGCCGCTACGGCACCTCGGGTGAAGAGCGGCTCCGCTCCGTCGTGGGAGTGGGAGGAGGGCGATAAATGCAGGTCCGTCACAGCGCCTCCCTGTCGCCCGGGGTGAGCGCCGTGAGGAAGGTGGTGACGTGCTCCGCGGCCGCGTTCCGGGCGCCCTGCGAGTCGCCGTCGCCGATCGCCTCCAGGATGCGGGCGTGCCCGTCGTCCTCGTAGTGCTCGTCGGGGCGGCGCACGCCGCCGAGCCGGACGGACTCGCGGACGGAGCCGAGCATGCTTCCGTAGAGCCGGGCCAGGACGGGGTTGCCCGCGGCCTCGACGACGGCCAGGTGGAACTCCACTGCCGTCTGGTTGAAGGTATGGCTCCTGCCGTCCCGGTGGGCGGCCGTCTGGCGCTCGTAGACGGCCGACAGCCGGGTCAGGTCGGCGTCGGTGCGGCGTTCGGCGGCGAGTCCGGCCGCCTCCACCTCCAGGCCGCGGCGGGTCTCCAGTACGGACAGCAGCTCGGCGTCGGCCAGGTAGCGGGTCAGTACGGCGTCGACCTCGTGGGTGCCGCGGACGAACGTCCCCCGGCCCTGGGCGGTTTCGAGCAGGCCCACGTGGACCAGGGCCTGAACGGCCTGCCGTAGCGTGCTGCGACTGACCTGAAGTTCCTCGACGAGCGTGTCCTCGATGGGGATCTTGCTGCCGATCGGCCACTTTCCGCTGACGATCTGGGACTTCAGTCGTTCAATGGTGCCTTCGACCAGCGCCGACCGTGGCACAGCACGCATGGCTCACCTCCGAAAAGAACGTATCAACACCCCAAAGTAAGGCTAACCTAACTTTCTGCCTTCGCGGTCTGTGGCACCACCGGCTGTTCGGACTCGGTCCGGACCGGCACCGGAACGGGCTGCGGGTGGGGTCGCCGCGTGGTCAGCAGGCGCATCGCGGGCATTTACCACCAGCGGTGGATCGCTCCGGCAATGAGCACGGTGGCCGCCGCGAAGAACAGGGCCGGCAGGGTCGCTGCCCCGGTGTCCCAGGATGTGTCGTGGCCGAGCAGGTCGTGGCCGATCCGCAGGACGGTCCGGTGCACGAGGCGGAAGGCGAAGCCGCGCTGGTCCCTATGGTCGTCACCGTGATCAAGGCCCAGGTCAGGCGGCCTCCATTGAGACCGGGGCGGATGGGGCTTGGCCGTGTCGGCCTTGGGGTGAGGCGGCGAGGCACCAGGGTTGTCGCGGCCCAGGTGATGACGCACTCCGAGTGGTGGGCGAGCCGCTTTCACGAGCATGCAGGCGGGCGTGCACGATCCAGGCGGGTGACCTCTCGACGATCCACCTTGGGACAACACCACGAACCCCTTGACGTCGTCGCTGCGTTTGACGATCGCCAGGACCAGCGCGGGTGTGGCAAGGCAGTCCTCGACGGGGCTGCTGGGGTCTCGCCATTCGCCCCGGCCAGGTCCAGCAGGTGGTGTGCGTCGGAGACTTGTCGCTGCAGGTCGCTGGACCGGAGGGACCCCAAACAGGTCCCCATCGACGTCGGGATTTCGCGCAATGCCCGATTGCGTCCCCAACCAGCCACACTACGAAAACCGAGGTGCTCATCGCGGCCGCACCACTGAGCCTGCTCCCGGCGCACGCGAAGCTCCGCCGGGACGGGTACTGGGGACAGACGAGGCCGACCGGCACGGCATAGGAGGCGATTTGCCAGTGCCCGCGTCTTTCCCGGGGCACTGGAAGCCGTGTCCTGCCGGCCGCGCGTCCTGCTCGGCGTCACGTTCGTATCGGCATCGCAAGGATCCATACGGGGCCGGCGCCGGTATTCCCGGTGGTCGGGTGGTCGTCGTCCGTTTCGGCATCAAGAGCGGGAAGCTGCTCGGCCACTGAGCGTGTGGCAGAGCGGCCATCGCTGGGGTCAGCGGCGGCCGCTCCTGGCAGCTCAGCCCTGGGCTGCAGTCGTGATGAGCAAGTCGTTCACTGCGCGGTCGCCGACCGTGATCCGCACGCCTTGCCCAGGAAAGCAGCGGGTCAGCAGGCCACGCTCTTCCCACCGCGCGGCAAACGCGTCCGCCTCGTCGCGCAGTGGTAGCCACAGGAAATTAGCGTGGCTCACGGGCACGTCGAAGCCGTGGGCGAGAAGCGCGTCGCGGAGGCGATCGCGTTCCTCAGCAATGTGCTTCACCCGCTGGAGCAACTCGTTCTTCGCTGCCAGCGATGCCAGGGCCGCTTCCTCCGCGATATTGCCGATCCCGCACGGAATCGCGCACTTGCGCAGGGCGTCGGCTATCGGGGGGTGCGTGACTCCATACCCCACGCGGAGCCCTGCGAGTCCGTATGCCTTCGAGAACGTTCGCAGGACCAGGACATTGGGATGGTCGCGGTACAGGGCCACACCATCCGGAGCGTCCGGGGAGCGGAAGAACTCGTGATAAGCCTCGTCCAGTACCACGAGGACGTCCTCGGGCACTCGGTCCAGGAACCACTTCAGCCGGCCCACTCCCACCGCGGTCCCGGTCGGGTTGTTCGGCTCGCAGACGAAGATGGCCTTCGTCCGTGGAGTGACGGCGGCGGCCATAGTCTCCAGGTCGTGGGTCCCCGCAACCAATGGGACCTCGATTGGTACAGCCCCCGCCGTTCGCACGGTGATGGGAAATGCCTCGAAAGACGGCCTTGCGTAGATCACCTCGTCGCCGGGGGAAAGCATGGCCTGCCCGATCTGCTGGTAAATGCCGACTGAGCCGGGGCCGGTGACCACATGGGCATGCGGCACTTCGAGCTCCCGGGCCAGGGCGTCAACCAGTCGTTCGGGAAAGACACCGGGATAGAGCTGGGTCCGCTCCGCGGCCTCGGCGATCCGCTGACGGACCGAAGGAAGCGGCGGATAGGGGTTCTCATTCATGAAGAGCCGGTAGTGGGGGCCCACGGCGGCCTGCCGTGGCGGCCTTGGCACATAGACAGGGATGTCGTGCAGCGCGGCGCGGGGGGCGGGGACACGGGGGCTCATCGTCAAGTACGTCCTCTCGTCAGGAAAGCGACACACCTAACGCCGGCTGGATTTCCTCATTCGCCCGGCTGATCTTGAACTCGTGGATCTCGTAGGTCGCTGCCCCACTCCGGACGAACGGATCTACGTCCAGCGCGTCGACTATGCGGCTCCGTTCGACGTCTCCCGCCACGATGAAACCACCTGTCCTGGGGACAAATGGGCCACCGAAAAGGTAGACGCCTTCTTCGATATTGCGGTCGACGTGTTTCAGGTGTTCGGCGCGCAGTGCGTCGATCTCGTCGAGAGGAACGTGGTACGTGAGGTGTATGGCATACATGCTGAATTCTCCGATGGCCGGGAGGCCAATAGGGGCGGAAGGTTACCGGCGCGGCTGGTGTGCGGCAATGACGTCGATTTCCAGGATTCCGACGTGCATCCCAGCACCCACGGTGGTACGGGCCGGATAGGGCGCCTGGAAGGTCTCCAGGTAGACCTCGTTCCAGGCTGCGAAGTCGTTGACCGGGTCGGCGAGATAGGCATTGAGCTTGACGACATGGTCGAGGTCGAGGCCGACTTCGCCCAGGATTATGCTCAAGTTCCCCAGTGTCACCCGCGCGTGGTTCTGTACGGTGCCCCCTTCGATCGCCTCTCCGGTTTCCAGGTCGAGGGCGGTCAAGCCGCTGCAGAAGTAGAGGTCGCCGACGCGTATAACTGGCGTGTTCTTGAGGCCGAATCGAGCGTTGACCTGCCGCATCGCCTTGATGTCGGTAAAGGTCTCCACCATGGTGATCCCTCCGGATGTAAGTTGTGTCATTGAGGTGCTGGTCACTTGTGAGAGTCGGTGGCAGTTTTCGCTCGGTCAGCGATGAGTTCACCGGCCTGGGCGTAGTGCATAGCGTCCGTGTCCACCAGATGAATCGAGACTCGGTCCGCACTAACGCCACAGATGTCGACGAAACTGTCGGTGATCGCGGCAACGAGTTTCCTGTTGGTATCCGGATCACGGGGTGACTGAACAATCGTCACGAATGCCATGATGGATCTCCTCCCTGGGCCTTCCTGGCGCGGATGGGATGCCGCTTGGGCAGGAAGAGACTAGCCGGGCACGTTCACCGCGTGTCAACCCCGTTACCGTTATTTCTGAAACAGTCGAACGCGACGGGATGAAGTGGCATCACGCAATCAAGGTCAAGTGGTTCTTTACATGGCCAGAAGGATGCACTAGCTCTCCTTGCCGGACCCGTCGTGCGCTTAATTCTGCAGCGCGTAATAGAAAATACTACGGAGGCGGGTGCGGCTCTGGTAGGTGGTGCTCAGAGCCCCAGGATGAACGCTCTCTGGTTGCTCCGAGCAAGTCGTCGAAGAATGTTCCCGGTGAAAAGACCCTGCAGCAAAGGAATGGGTGGAAGTGGTGCGGAAGATCACCGGAAGAGCAGCCGTCCTGGTGGCGCCGGGCAGCGTCGCGGTACAGGAGGTAGCGGTACCCGAACCAGCTGACGGGGAGATTCTGACCCGCAATCTGGCGGCCTCGATCTGCCACGGCGATGTCTGCCGCATCTTCGAATGGCGCTGGCCCAGCCTCGGCTTCGGTGCCCACCCCTACCCGTGTCTCGCCGGCTATCCCGGCCACGAGGGCGTGGCGGAAATCATGGTCAGCCGGTCGCCTGCCTTCGAGGCCGGGCAGCTCGTGCTCACTGTCTCCGATGGCACCTACGACCGGATGTTCGCGGACTACCAGGTCCTCCCCGGGCGCTGCGCGCTGCCGGTGGATCCGGAGCAGGTGCCGGTACACGTGCTCATGGCGCAGCAGCTCGGGTCTGTCGTCCACGCGCTCCGACGCTTTTGGCCGTGGGAAGAGGGCGGCCGAACCGCCGTGGTGGTGGGTACCTGCTCGGCCGGGCTCCTTTTCGTCCGGATGCTCAAGTATCTGGGTTTCACCCGGGTCGTGGCGGTCGACCGGGAGCCCGATCGGCTTGCGCTGGCCACCAACTTCGGGGCGGACGCGACGGCACTGGTGACCGCGGACGCAAGGGGCGAGGCAGTCCGTGCCCTCACGGATGGCGAGAACACGGACCTCGCTGTTGACGCCTCCGGTACCGGCTGGGGACGTCGCATAGCGCTGGCGGCGGCCTCGCGGGACGGACAGGTCGGCCTCTACGGAGCCTCGAAGGACGACGCAGCAGCCGTCCTCCGCGGTCCGTTCCATCAAGGTCGGGTCACGGCGATCGGAGTGGACGAGGCTCGCCGGGAGCCCAGTCTGGGACCGTTTGCGGAGGCGCTACGGCTCATCCAGGACGGGCACATCACGGCCCGGGAGCACGTGACACATCTGTTTGAGTTCGAGGAGATCGCAGAGGCATTGGCCATCGCGCGCGATCGTGACGACGGGGTGGTGAAGGTGGGGATCACGTTCGACTGAGGAGGGCTGGTACGGCTCATGGACTCACCGATGGCCAGCCATGACGCGGGCGCCGCAGGAGCCACCCGTCAGCAGGCGAGCAAGTCGGAAGGCACCCTCGTCGATGCGTTCCTCCGGCACCGAGCCGTACCCCATCAGTAGATGGGGAGCGCGCGATGGCGGCCCGACGTGGCAGTCGGTTCCCGAGTACACCCGTACGCCGTTGTCGCGAGCGGCGCGGAGCAGTTCCGATTCGGGGAGATCGGTATTGACCCGTACCCACAGCTGGATGCCGGCTGGCTCCGCAGCCGGCTGGAAGAGCTCCCCACCATGCCGTGCCAACGCGCTGCGCAAGGCGGTGCGTCGACGGAGGTACAAGGCGCGCATGGCCTTGAGATGGCGGGCGTACGCCCCACAACTGATGAACTCTGCAAGGGCGTTCTGCTCGACACTCGGGGCCATCGCGTCCATGACCCGCTTGGCCCGCAGGAAGTCGCCGGTCAGGTGTGGGGGCATCACGACGTGTCCCATCCGCAGGGAGGGGAACATCGTCTTGCCGAAGCAGGAGACATGTATGACGCAATCGGGGGCGAGTGACGCCAGCGCGGGAACCCGCGGGCTGGGGAGGAACTCGTTGTCGTAGTCGTACTCGATGATGACCTTGCCGTGGGCGCGTGCCCAGGCCAGCAGCTGATGCCGTCGGGCCTGGCTCATCCGGGCCCCGGTGGGGAAATGATGCGCCGGAGTGACGTACACCGCGCGGATGCGGCTTTCCTCCGCGCAGCCTTCGAGGAGGTCGGTCCGAATTCCGTCCCCATCGACCTGGATGGGCAACACTCTGGCGCCCAGGCTGCGGAATATCTCCGGCATGGCCGGGTGGCAGGGATCCTCCACGGCGACTATGTCGCCCGGGCCCAACAGCTGCCGAGCGAGCACGGCCAGCGTGCCGCAGACGCCGGTCGTGATGATGACCTGGTCCGAGCTGGCGGGCACGGCGCGGGTCAGCCGGAGGCGCCTGGCCACCTCCGCCCGTAGGTTGGGCGTGCCGGTGACGGTCCCGTATCCCAGTGCCAGTTCGTTGGACCGTGTGTACATCGTGTTGACGATGGAGCGCCACTGGCGCAGGGGGAACTCGTCGATGGCCGGCATAGCGGGCGCGAAGTCGATGGCGCTGGATGGCCCGGCGTGGTGCGACCAGCCGGGGTAGTCGTGTTCGCTCCGCATGGCCTGCACCACTTGGGGAATGGAGCGCCTCGGGCAGGTCGGCTCTCGCGCGATGTGCCGCGCTGGGCGGTCGGCTCCGGGTGATGCCCGGCGGCTGACGAACGTGCCCGAGCCGTGCTGGGCGTCTAAGTAGCCGTCCTGGCGGAGCGCTTCGTACGCGTTGAGGACCACGGTGCGGGAAACGCTGAGGAGTTTGGCTAATCGGCGGGATGCTGGCAGCGGATCGCCGGGTATGAGTCGCCCGGCTTCGATGGCGGACCTCAGTGATTCGAACAGTTGCTGGGTCAGCGGTGTGTCGGCGTCTCGATCGATCCGGATGAGAAGTTCAGGCGATCTCGTCATGCGTACCTCCGGTGACTCAGTGGTATCTAGCGGGCTTTGGCGGTCTGAGTTTCCCGCCGCCCGTCCGGATAGTCTCATCGTCCGCGGTCTGCTTCCTGTGAAGCGCCTGACCGTTAATTTTTTATCGGTCTGCATAGGTGGCACTCACAGGTGTGGAGGTCAGGCGTCGTACAGAGGGGCCCAACCTCCTCATTAGCTTCATGGGCGCAGCCTCCCGATAGTAACGGAGCGAGATCACGAGGCAACCGCTTTCCCCCTGGTAAGAATTGGCGAGAAAGGGGGTGTTGGGTCACCCTGGGGTGTATGTCGGAGTTGATGGTGATTGCTGACCTGGATTGCTCGTGGCATACGTCGCATAGGGGTTTAGTCGTTGCCGGGGGCTGACCTGTGCAGACGAACAGCGTGCCGGAAAGTGGTCGTATGGCTTGCCGGCCGAGTGGTCATTGTCCGGCCTGCTTCAGGGGGATTATCTTCGATTTATCGAACCGCGCTCCTGGACTTTCCGCATAGCGATCGAGGTGAATCGATGTCTCCCGAAGCGCCACATGTGCTGGCTATTTCAGGATCCGAGCGAGCAGGCGGCAACACGGAACAGGCGCTGACGTATGTGGCGGGCATGCTTCAGCGTCGCGATTTCCAGTTCTCTGCTATCCATCTGCGTGAGCAGAATATTTCACCCTGCGGCCGGTGTGGCGACTGCAATTTCCGAGAGCAGCCTTGCGAAGCCGACGACGACATGCCGTCCATCATTCGGCGAATGGTGGACGCCGACGCCATCATCTATGCGGCCCCCGTGCACGGATTCGGCTTGGCTCATCTGATGCAGACCTTCATCGAGCGGGCCGGGGTCGGCTATCTGCGTTTCCAGCGCCCCCTGGCGAACAAGGTGGGTGGGGCACTGGTCGTCAGCCGCCGTTACAGCGACACCCAGGTGCACCAACAGCTGGTGCTCAACATGCTGTTGAACCGCATGATCGTGGTCGGTAGCGGATTCCCCGCGCTGCTCCGCGCCGGCCGCGGCGGAGTCGCCGACGACACGGAGGGCATGGACGCCCTGGACCGCATGGTGCAGCGTCTTGCCGACATGGTGCTGCTGCTCCGCAGCAGCGAACGGTCCAGCGGCCAACTGCCCCTGCCCTGCGACGACACCAATGAAAGGCAGCCGCGAGCAGGTCTCCCAGCGGTCGGTCGGGCATGGGCGGTGGCTCCGTGAACCGACGTCAGGTCAGCACCCCCGTCCGCGTCAAGAGCCGGACGTGGGCCCTTCCTTACGGCCACCCTTTCGGCGCCTACCTGGCAATGCGCGAGCGCCTGGGTGACCGATCAGTGTTCCTGCTGGAGTCGTTGTCCGGTCCGGAGGCGGTAGCGCGCCGCGCCACGGTCGGCTTTGGGCCGCTGGTCGGCATCCGCGTGCGCGACCGTCACGTCACCTGGCACGGCAGGGAGGACCTCGTTCGATGGCTGCGTGACGCCACGGCCGGCCTCCGGCTCTGGGAAGACCGCTCCACAGCCGACGTCGTCGATGTCCTGGCCCAGCCCTCCGGCGTCTGGTCTCTCCTGCGCGCCATCCGAGACCAGTTCCAGGTGGAGCGCGATACCGGCGCACCGCACTTCCGGTTCGGCTTCTTCGGCTACCTCGGCTACGACATGGCCTGGGCAGTCGAGCGGCTGCCCAGGGCCACCGAGCCCGACAGTGACCTGCCCGATCTGGACCTGACCATCTATCAGGGGTGTGTGGAGTACGACCTGGCCCAGCGCACGACCACGCTGGTGGTCAACGAGTCCGGGCGTTGGCACACCCCTGATATCGACGCACTTCGCCGCCTCCTCACGGATGCCGCCGAGACGCCGGAGACGGGGCACACCACAGACGTCCCCGAGGCGACCGAGCCGTCCTGTGTGACGGACTCGGTTGACCAGGACGAGTACCTTCTCTGGGCGAAGACCGCGTTGGAGCACATCGCGGCCGGTGATATCTATCAGGTACAGCTCGGCCATGACATCCGGGTGCGCACCGAACTGGAGCCGATCGCCGCGTACCGCAGGCTGCGCTCCCGCAACCCCTCGCCCTACGGCTACCTGGCCCCGTTCGGCGAGTGGACCGCGCTCGGCGCGAGCCCGGAGTTGTTCGTCCGCCGCGAGGGCGACATCGTGACGATGAAGCCGATCGCGGGAACCATCTCCCGGTCGCCGGCACTCGACGAGGACCTGGCCGCCCGCCGGCAGCTCCGCGAGGACGAGAAAGAGCAGGCCGAGCATGTGATGCTCGTCGATCTGTGCCGAAACGACATCGGCCGGATCTGCCGCTCCGGAACGCTGGACGCGGCCGACCTGCTGGAGGTCGAGCCGTACTCCCACGTCCACCATCTGGTGTCCACGGTGAGTGGCCAACTCGATCCGGAGCACGACGAGTTCGACATCATCACAGCGTGTTTCCCGGCCGGAACCATGACGGGCGCGCCGAAAATCCGGGCGATGGAGATCATCGAGCGGCTGGAGAAGACCCGCCGCGGCATCTACGCCGGTGCGCTGGGGCTGATCGACTTCAGTGGCGACCTGAACATCGCTCTGTGCATTCGGGGCGCGGTCCACCGGGCCGGGACCTATGTGATGCGCGCGTCTGCCGGAGTGGTGGCCGACTCCGATCCCGCTCGGGAGTGGGCGGAGACGTTGCACAAACTCGGAGCCATGCACTGGACGCTCACCGGCCGGGAGGTGAACGATGCGAGCACTGCTCATTGATGCCTACGACAGTTTCGTCTACATCCTCGACCAGTACCTGCGGGATCTCGGCGCGGCCACAACGGTCCTGCGCAACGACGTCGCGTCGGTCGACGCCGTCCAACGGGAGAGGCCGGACTTCCTGCTCCTCGGCCCTGGGCCCGGGCACCCGAAGGACGCCGGGTACGTTCCGTTGATCCATCACTTCGCGGGTCAGCTGCCCATCTTGGGTGTCTGTCTGGGGCACCAGGCGATAGGGCTCGCCTACGGCGCCACCGTGGTCCGCGCCGACGCGCCCCGGCACGGCAAGTCGAGTCAGATCACGCACGACGGCGCCGGGTGCTTCACAAGATGCCGCCCGGACACCCAGGTCACCCGCTACCACTCGCTTGTGGTCGCCGATTCGGGGCTGCCTTCGGAGCTCATCGTCACCGCCCGGTCCCAGGACGACGGGCACATCATGGGCCTGCGCCACCGTTGGCACGCCGTCGAGTCTCTCCAGTTCCACCCGGAGAGCATCACCACCCACCAAGGGTCGGCGATGATTGCGGACTTCATCACCACCCATGTGCGTCCACAGGCGCGCTCCCTGCCTGTCGCCGTGCCCATGGGGCGAGAACCGAACAGTGTCAAGGAGTCGATGTGAGCAACGACGAGAATCCGCACCCCAACGGGGCTGCCGGCCAAGCCGACTGGGATGCTCTGCGTGCCCGGGTCGACGTACTCGACGAGCAGATCGTGGAGCTGCTGGCTGCCCGGACCGCCGTGGTCAGACGCATCGGGGCGCTCAAGGGAGCCCAGCGGCGAAGTGAGGAAGAGGTCAGATCGCCCCAGCGGGTTGAGCGGGTCGTCGCGAGAGTGCGCTCGCTGGCCGACTCCCACGGGATGGACCCGAACATCGCCGAACGCACCTATCGAGCACTTATCGCGGCCCTGACCGATATGCAGCTCCAGGCCCTGGGCCACCAGCCGTGATCGCCTCCCCGAGGATATCCCGGGGAGGCGCGAGCCCGTCCGCTGCCTCAACCAAAGGATGCCGTTGATGCCTCTGACGAACCTCCTGGAGACACCAAGCCTCCCCTTCCCCCACCTGGACCATCCGTGGCGCGGGCTCCGGGCCGAGCAACAGCCGGCGTGGGAGGAGCACCCCGAACTACCCCAAGTACGCCGTTGGTTAGCCGAGTCGCCACCCTTGGTCCGGGCAGAAGAGGCCGACGCTCTACGGCGCGCCCTCGCTCGCGTCGCCGTCGGCGATGCCCTGCTTCTCCAGGCCGGAGACTGCGCGGAGAGCTTCTATGAGTGCTCGCTGCCAGCCAGCGTGGAGAAGGTCGAGACGCTGGAACGCCTGACGAACAGGCTACGCCGGGTGAGCGGCCAGCACGTCGTCAGTATCGGCCGCTTCGGCGGGCAGTTCGCCAAGCCGCGTTCGAACCCGACGGAGCAGCACGCCGGCGCCGAAATCCCGGTATTCCGCGGTCACATGGTGAATTCGGAGATGCCGGTCACCGCAGCCCGTCAGCCCGACCCGCTGCGGCTGCTCTGGGCATACCAGGCCAGCAGCCGCGTCCTGGACGTGGCGCGCTCGGCGCGCGAGAGGGCAAGTGGCGAGCCGGGACCGGCGGCAGATGGATTCGGACCGTGGGCCAGCCATGAAGCCCTGGTACTCGACTACGAGTCCTCGCTGGTCCGCCGCGAGGGAGTCACAGGTGCGGCCTACCTGACCTCCACCCATCTCCCGTGGATCGGCGACCGCACCCGCCAGCCTGGCTTCGCGCATGTACAAATGCTGGCATCAGTGCACAACCCGGTCGCCTGCAAGGTCGGTCCGACCACTGATCCGCGCACTCTGGTGCAGCTGTGTCGGATCCTCGACCCGGACCGTGCTCCCGGACGCCTCACTCTGATCGTCCGGATGGGCCACGCGGAGGTTGCGGAGGTTCTCCCGGAGTTGGTACGTGCCGTCCGCAACGCGGGGCACCCGGTGATCTGGCTCTGCGACCCGATGCACGGCAACACCGTCCGCACCGCCGACGGCCTGAAGACCCGTCACCTGTCGCGGATCGGCGACGAGGCCGACGCCTGCCGCCGGCTTCTGAGCCGGCAGGGCGAACACCCTGCCGGACTGCATCTGGAGGTTGCCGCGGCCGAGGTCACCGAATGTGTGGGCGGCCCGGTCACCGGTGCGGACCAGGTCGCCGGGACCTACACCACGCTGTGTGATCCGCGGCTGAACCCGGCACAAGCCGAGGAGCTCATCGAGCGGTGGGCCCAGGACCGCTGACCGGCGCGGCGGAAACCAGGGCGGCGGAGCGGCCACTACGATGCCCGCTCCGCCGCCGTTGTGTGCCATGACGGCTATGTCGGCTGTCGGCGTGGGAGCGTGACGCACATCAGCGCTCCCAGGAAATAGGCCCCACCGGTCACGAACAGCGCGTGATGGAAGTCCGTGGCACGCGGTGAAGCGCCGAGGACGGTGCCCAGAACAGCGGCCCCCAGCGCGCCGCCGAACTGCCGACTGGCGTTGAGGAGGGCGGAGGCCAGTCCTCGTTGACCGGGTGGGGCGGTACCGAGTACAGCACTGGTCAGTGGAGCGGTGAACAACCCACCACCGACGCCCACGACGAGCCCGGGCAGGAAGATCCAGGCGAGACCGGGGTGGCCGGGATGGGCCAGCATGCACAGCACACCGAGGCCGGCACAGACCATGCCGGTCGTGGTGCACAGGCGCGGGCCCAGCCGACGCAGAATCGCCCCGTTGTACAGCGACACCGCCATGCCCGCCGCCGCGAGCAACAGCAGGGACAGCCCGATCGCGATCGGGTCGAGGTGCTCGGTGCCCTGGAGGTACAGCGACAGCACGAAGATCAGGCCGTAGAGGCCGAAGTTGTACGACATCCCGGCCAGGCTGCCGAAGGTCACCGCCGGGCGGCGGAGCAGCTCCCCGGTGAGCATCGGGGCGGCCGCCATCCGCTCCACGGCCACCACCGCGACCAATCCCGCCACGGCCAGCAGGACGGCAGTGAGGACGGGCACGGACGTCAGGCCGCGGTGGCCGTCGATGACCGCGTAGGTCAGAGCCCCGCAGAAGACAGCGGTGGCGAGCGCTCCCGGCACGTCCAAGCGGCGGAACACGACCTTGCCGGGCGGTACCTTCCACCAGGTCACCAGAGCCGCTACCGCACAGACCGGAACGTTGATGGCGAACACGTAGCGCCAGCCGACAGTCTGGACGAACATCCCGCCCAGCAAGGGGCCGACACCCAGCGCCGCACCACTGATGCCACCCCAGATCCCCAGGGCCCGCCCGCGTTGGGCGGCGTCGGGAAAGAGCTCGCCCACCAGGGCCAGCGACGCCGGCAGCATCCCCGCCGCGCCAATGGCCTGCGCGACCCGGGACGAAATGATCTGCGACAGGTCCTGTGCCACGGCGCAGCCCAGGCTTGCCAGGGCGAACACGACCAGGCCGATCAGGAACAGCCGACGGGCGCCGAACCGGTCTGTGGCCGCGCCGGCGACGAGGAGGAGGGCCGCGAGGGCGACGGTGTAACTGGACACGATCCACTGCAGACCGGACAGCGCGGCATGGAGATCGCGCCCGAGCGTAGGCAAGGCGAGACTGACGATGGTCGCATCGAGGACCACTAAGAAGAAGCCGGCGCTGACCGCGGCCAGACCCAACCATGCAGCGGAGCCGGCACGATCGGGCGGCGGAGCGACGGGATGCTGGGGCTTCCCAGTCGAGGAGGCGTTGAGGGACATTCACCAAGTCTGCGGAGCCGACAGCTCCCAGTACCAGTCAGCGAGAGTCCTAGGATTCACGGTACCAGGCCAAGTACCAGTCCGCCCAGTACAGTGAGGCCGGACCGACTCAAGGGAAGGCGCAGACATGGCCGTTGAGCAGCAGCGACGTGAGCTCGCGGAGTTCCTGCGGGTGCGTCGCGCGAACTTGCAGCCAGCTGATGTCGGCCTCGCCGAACACGGCCGCCGCCGAACACCAGGGCTGCGCAGGGAAGAGGTGGCCCAACTCGCCGGCGTGAGCGCCGCCTGGTACACGTACCTGGAACAGGCTCGCGACATCCGCCCCTCGCCCGCCGTCCTGGCCGGGATCGCCGGCGCCCTGCAGCTGTCCCATTCCGAGCAGGCCTATCTGTTCACGTTGGCCGACTACGCGGCTCCGTCACCCGCCGACACCGAGGAGACCGGTCGGCGCCCGCTGCTCCGGCAGCTCGTACGGTCGCTGACCGTGCCCGCCTACAGCACCAACGCCCGGACCGATGTCATCGCCTGGAACTCTCTCGCCGCCGCGGTCTTCGGCGACTTCGGAACGTGGCCGCCGGGGCGCCGCAACCTGCTCTGGCTGACCTTCACCTGCCCGGACTTCGCGGCACACGTCGTCGATCACGAGGGCTACGCGCGCGAGGTCGTCAGGACCTTCCGCGGCCGCTCCCGTACGCACTTCGACGACCCGGCCACGGTGGAGATGTGTGACGAACTGTCCCGCAGCAGCGCGCTGTTCGCCCGCCTCTGGTCGGAGCGCACCGTCCAGTACACGTGCCAGGACACCGTGCACGCGATCCATCCGGAGGCGGGCGAGCTGACGTTGGTGCCGGTGGTCCTCCATGATGGCGTCGTACCCGGGATCCGGACCAACGCCTTTCTACCGTCGGACGAGGCGACGGAGAGCGCCCTGAGTGAGCTGCTCGGCCACTGAGCGTGCCGCGGTGGTGACGGCTCGGGGGCGGTACCCACTCCGCTGGAATGGGCGATCGCCGAGGCCGCCCGCAGGACGACATCGACATGCTCCTGGTCAGCATGGACTCCATCACGGTACGGGCCCATCACGACGCGGCCGGCATACGCGTCAGCCAGGAGACCGTGGCCGCGCGTGAGGAGGCAGCCCCGCAAAAGGGGGTTCGTCGCGGGAACACGACGGGCAGGACAGTGAAAGTGCCCCGGGCCGGGCCGAGCGGCGACGCATCCGACGCCGGCGGCGGGCCCGGCTGAAGGCCGCCTTGCTCGGCCGGTCGCGCGGCGGGCTGACCAGCAAGATCCACTTCGCCGCCGACCGGCGCTGCCGGCTGATGGCACTCCTGCCGACCGAAGGCCCGGCCGCCGCCACCGCAGGAAGAAGAGGAAGCCGCGGCGGCCGCTCCCTCAGGACTTCGCGCAATACGCGGTTGCGCCCCCGGCAGGAGCCACAGATCAGGGCTGGTCGTGACGCACCCGCTGTGGCCTGCGGAGATTCGCTGATCGTCAACGTGTCGATGCATCTGGCAAAGACTCGTCAGAGGTGAGGAGCGGCGCGTCTCTCGATCTTTCCGATTGTCCATGCCACCAGAGGAAAAGCGAGCCAGCGTCTAAGTAAGATTCAATCTACGTAATATCGAAACTGCGTTTGATGTATTGCTGGGAGTGCGTCGCGATGGAGTTCAAGGGAAGGGCTGCCGATCTTGGCCTGCTGGCCAGGCAGCTGGGCCTGGTGGTCGATGGCGCGGGAGCCACCCGTGGGCGGGCTGTGATCATGACGGGGCGGCGCCGGGTGGGGAAGTCTCGCCTGGTCCAGGAGTTCTGTGACCGGTCCGGGCTTCCGTACGTGGTCTTCCAGGCGACCCGGGGACGAAACGCCGTGGCCGAGCGGGCAGACTTCACCGCGACGCTCGCGCAGTCCACTCTGGCTGGGGGAGAGCTGGTGGCCGGGCTGCAGTCCGCGGACTGGAACCAGGCGCTACGATCCCTGGCCCTCGCGATTCCGGACGATGCCCCGAGTATCGCGGTGATCGACGAAGTGCCGTGGCTGGTCGAGCAGGACGCGGAGTTCGAGGGGGCTTTGCAGACGGTCTGGGATCGCCACCTGTCCGCCAAGCCGGTCCTGCTGATCTTGGTCGGGAGTGACATGTCGGTGATGGAGGCGCTGCAGTCCTACGGTCGCCCGTTCTTCGGCCGGGCCGCGAAGATGACCGTGCAGCCGTTGCATGTCGCCGATGTGCAGGCGATGACCGGGCTGGCTGCGGCGGACGCGGTGGATGCGCTGCTGATCACCGGGGGTTTCCCGGAGATCGTCCAGTCATGGCGGCCGGGCATGAGCCGTACGGACTTCCTGCGCGAGGCCGTGGCCAACCCCCTGTCGCCGCTGCTGGTGGCCGGCGAGCTGTCACTGCTGGGGGAGTTCCCCGAGGCGTCGCACTCGCGTGCGGTGCTGGAGTCGGTCGGCAGCGGCGAGCGGACCTTCTCCGCCATCGCCGCACAGGCCGGGGGCTCGGGCGCGCTGCCCTCGGGCACACTGTCCCCGCTGCTGAACACGTTGCAGGCCAAGCGGATCCTGACCGCCGACCTGCCGCTGTCCATCAAGGCCGACACCAAGAACAAGCGCTACCGCATCGCCGACCCCTATCTTCGGTTCTGGCTGGCCTTCCTGCACCGGGGGATCCCGCTCATCGAGCGTGGCCGCGGTGATCTGGCCCTGGAGCGCATCGAGCGGTCCTGGACCACCTGGCGCGGGCGCGCCGTCGAGCCGGTCATCCGCGAGTCGTTGCTGCGCCTGCTGCCCGATGAGCGGTGGCCGCAAACGGAGGCGGTCGGCGGCTGGTGGAACCGGCAGAACAACCCCGAGATCGACCTGATCGGTGCCGACCTTCCCCAAGCTCTCAACTCCGTTCGAGCAGGGGAGACCCCAATCCCCGTGGCGGGTGTGGTGCACTTCATCGGTTCGGTCAAGTGGCTGGAGTCCCAGCCGTTCGGCCGGCGTGAATACGATGCCCTGGCCCGGGACATGCTTGCGGTGCCCGGTGCCGAAGAGGGCACCGCGCTCGTGGCCGTCTCGCGGTGCGGTGTGGCCGGCGGCCTGCCTCTTGCGGCGCACTGGGGGCCTGAGGACCTGGTCCGTGCCTGGCAGTAGCCGGAAGAGGGGGTTGGCTTCGTGTGCGGGGCTCAGGGCGTCCAGTGTCGGTAGGCCTCCACCCACGCCCATCCTTGAGGAGCTGGTTCGGGTAGCGGCAGGTCGAGGATGCCGATCGCCTGGCGGTGCCTGCCGCGTTTGCAGAGAGCGACGATGCCGCTGCCGGGCCGCAGTCGGACGGCGGTGACGGTGACCGTGACACCCAGGACGGTGGTGTCGAAGGGCAGGGATAGGCGGTCGTCGATGACCGCGTGGAAGGCGTCGAGCTGTTCGTACTCGTCATAGGCATCCACGGTCGCCTCGGCGACCATGGCATCGAGTTCGGCCGTGGTGAGCTTCCTCATGACGTACTCAGCCTTCCCTTGCGGAGGAGTTCGGCGAGGCGGGTACCGACCGGGGTGATGCTGGGCAGGGGCTCACGCGCGTAGTGGCTCTTCTTGCGGCGGCGCAGCAGTGCTTCGCCGTCCCGTTCCCAGGTGAAGGCGGGTTTGCGCAGGAGCGTGCGGAAGACGGCATCGGCTCCGCCGGGGTGCCGCTGGACGAGGCGGCGGATGACCATGGGGGAGACCGAATTGTCGTTCAGGTACTCCCGCAGGCGTGTCAAGTGCGTGCGGTCGCGGGCCAGGGTCGGATCAGCGAACAGCGCGTCGAGGCGGCCGAAGTCGGCGTAGTGGCAGAGTCCTTCGATGTCGTCGTAGATCACGGCGATGCTTTCCGCGTCGAGGAGGTCCTGCGGCAGGCTACTGAGTTCGTCGAGCGAGGGCCCGCTGATGTCCTTTGTCTGCTCGGATGTCTCGCGGTCGAGTTCGGTACGGACCTTCTCCTGGCGGTGACGGTAGTACTCCCGCAGTCGCTCTTGTGCCTGGCGTGGTTCCAGGACGAGCAGGTCGGTGCCGAACAGTTCGATGAAGTCGGCGCGAGCCTCGGTCTCCATCTCCCAAGCCCTTCGCAGCATTTCGGGATTACGGAGCAGCAGCTGCGGATTGGGGGTGAGAGTTTGGACGGCAGCCCGAGCCAGCTCTGGGCCGTCAACGGATGGGTAGGTGGTGAGGTTGCCGCTGACCAGCCAGTCGTCGGTGGCGGGATGGACGGGCACGATGCGGGCGACGACGAACATCCCCTTGCGGAGCTTCC
>NZ_KB891931.1 GCF_000373585.1 Streptomyces sp. MspMP-M5 | reverse complement strand
CACCGTCCCAACCGCGTCTCGACCGCATCCAGCGGCGAGCAGACATCCCGGTCACGACCGGCGATCAACATCGTGGAGGACTTATGACGGGCGAGCCCATCGCCATTGTGGGAATAGCCGGGCGTTTCGCGGGAGCCGATGGAGTCGACGCGTTATGGCGCCTGCTCCGGGCCGGCCGCAGCGCGGTTGCTGAAATCCCCCCGAACCGCTTCGACACCACCGAGATCTACGCCCCTGAGCCTCGATCAGCAGGAAAGACCGTCAGCCGCTGGGGCGGCCTCATCGACCGCGTCGACGAATTCGACGCGGAATTCTTCGGCATTTCGCCGCGCGAGGCGGCGCAGATGGACCCGCAGCAGCGCCTGCTGCTGGAGGTCTCGCACGAGGCTCTGGAGGACGCCGGTCTCACCTTCGGCGACCTCGCCGGAAGCTCCGCCGGAACCTTCATCGGTGAACACAACGGGGACTACTGGTCCCTGCAGAACTCCGCCCGCGACGAGCTGAACCTGTATTCCCTGACGGGCGCCGCGGCCCGCGCGGTGATGTCCGGCCGCATCTCGTACACCTACGACCTGCGCGGCCCCAGCATGTCCCTGGACACCGCCTGTTCGTCGTCGCTCGTCGCGGTGCACGTCGCATGTCAGAGCCTGCGCTCCGGCGAATCGTCACTGGCCCTGGCGGGCGGCACCAACCTGGTGCTGCTACCGGAGGAGAGCATCGGCTACTCCAGCGCCGGCATGCTGTCCGCCGAGGGGCAGTGCAAGTTCGGTGACGCCGGCGCGGACGGATTCGTCCGCAGCGACGGCGTCGGCATCCTCGTCCTCAAGCCCCTGTCCCGAGCCCTGGCCGACCGGGACCGTGTTCGGGCGGTCATCCTGGGCAGCGCCGTGAACAACGACGGCCGCAGCAGCGGCTTCATGGTGACGCCCGGGGTGGAGGGCCAGCGGCGCGTACTGGAACGGGCCTACCAGGACGCCGGAGTCGATCCCGCGACGGTGGACTACGTCGAGGCGCACGGCACGGGAACGGCGGTCGGCGACCCCGTCGAACTGGAGGCACTGGCCACAGTGCTGGGCGCCGGACGGCCCGCGGACCACCCGCTGCTGCTCGGCTCGGTCAAGACGAACCTCGGGCACACCGAGGCCGCGGCCGGTGTCGCCGGACTCCTCAAGACGGTGCTGTGCCTGGAACACCGCGAGATCCCACCCAGCCTGCACTTCCACACTCCCAACCCCGCTATTCCCTGGGGCACTTGGCCGGTACGGATCGCCGATCGTCGCACCGAACTGCCGGCCGGCGACCGGCCGCACATCGCCGGGGTCAGCAGCTTCGGGTTCTCCGGCACCAACGCCCATATCGTCCTGCGCGCCGCCACCGCCGAGGAAGCCGATCCCACCACCCGGAGCGCCGTCGACGACCCGGCCGAGGCCACCGGAGCCGGACTGCTGACGCTGTCCGCGGTGACGCCGGCCGCGCTGGACGCCCTGGCAGGTTCCTACCGCTCCTTCCTCGCCGACGCGAACACCGGCGCCGGACAGGCATTCCGCGACATCTGTTTCAGCTCGTCGGTCCGGCGGTCCCACCACGACCACCGGCTGGCGATCGCCGCCGCCTCCCACGCCCAGGCACTCGAAGCCCTGCGGGCCTACGCGGACCGCGACCCCGCACCGGGCCTGAGCGCGGGAGAGGTCCCGGGGACACAGCGGCCGCGGATCGCCTTCGTCTTCCCGGGCCAGGGGTCGCAATGGCTCGGGATGGGCCGGGAACTGCTCACCGCCAGCCAGGCATTCCGCACGGCCATGCAGGCGTGCGACAAGGCCGTTCAGGCCGAGGCCGGCTGGTCCGTACTCGACCTGCTGCGGGACGGGACGGAGGAGCGACTCGGCCAACTCGACATCGTCCAGCCGGCGTTGTGGGCCATGGAGGTGGCGCTCGCCGCCACCTGGCGGTCCTGGGGCGTGGAGCCCGACGTCGTCATCGGACACAGCATGGGCGAGGCCGCCGCCGTGGCCGTGTCCGGGGCACTCTCCCTGGAGGACGCCGCCGCCGTGATCTGCCGTCGCAGCGCGCTGGCGAAGCGGCGCAGCGGCCGGGGCGCGATGGCCTGGGTGGAGCTGTCGGCTGAGCACGCCCAGGAGGCCCTGGCCGGCTACGAGCATGCCGTGTCGGTCGCCGCGAGCAACAGCCCCCGCGCCACGCTGCTGTCCGGCGAGCCCCAGGCACTCGACGCGATCCTCGCGTCACTGGACCGGCGCGACGTCTTCACCAGGCTGGTGAAGGTCGACTTCGCCTCGCACTCGCCCCAGATGGACGAGTTGCGGGACGACCTCGTGGAGAGCCTGCGGGGTCTGCGTCCCAAGGCCGGCACGACCCCGTTGCGCTCGACGGTGGACAACCGCCTGATCGACGGCAGCGACTGCGACGCCGACTACTGGGCCCGCAACCTCCGCCAGCCTGTGCGCTTCTCGGAAGCGGTGGCCGCCGAACTCGACACCGGGCAGCGCACCGTGTTCATCGAGATGAGCCCACACGCCCTCCTGCTCAACTCCATCTCGGAGACCGCGGAGGACCGTGGCAAGGCGACCCTGGCGGTCGGCTCGCTACGCCGGGACCACCCCGAACTCCCCACCCTGCTCGGCGCCTTGGGGAACCTGTACGCGGCCGGCGTCGACATCGACTTCGGCGCCGTCAACGCCGGCGGCTCCTTCGTGCGCGTCCCCGCCTACCCGTGGCAGCGGGACAGTCACTGGCTGCCCGCAAGGGCCTCCGACCGGCCTCACGAACCTGCCGCCACCCCGGCCCCCGCGTCGGCCGCACACCCCCTGTTGCCCGCCCGTACCGGCGACGGTGTCTGGGAGGGCAAGCTCGACCGTGCGGCCAATCGGTACCTGGAGGACCACCGGGTCCAGCACACGCCGATCCTGCCGGGCACGGCCTACGTCGAACTGCTGCTGGCAGCGGGCAGCGAGCTGTACGGGGAGGTGCCGCTGGCCGTCGCCGATGTCACCTACCACACCCCGCTGTTTCTGACCGACGGCTGGGAACGGACCCTGCGGATCACCGTAGACGACGACGGCTCGGAACATGCGCGGTGCCGCATCGAGACCAGACCGTCCGCGGACGACGCGTGGACCGCCCACGTCACCGCCGGACTCAAGAGGATCTCCCGGCCCGTGCCGGCGGGCGACCCTGCCGTCCCGAAGCACCGCCCGGACAGCGTGTACATGAGCGGGTCGGAGTTCTACGCGCACCACGCCCAGCGCGGAAACCAGTGGGAAGGGTCCTTCCAGGGAATCACGGAGCTGCGGCGCACCGACGGCGAGGTCTGGGCCGAGTTGCAGAGCCCCACCGCGATCCGCCCGACGATCGGCAGCCACCGCTTCCACCCGGCGCTCCTCGACGCCTGCGCGCACACCCTCGCCGCAGCACCGCCGGCCTCCCACGAACCGTCGCCCGACGACGTGTTCGTGCTCGGCGGCATCGACGAGGTGCGCCTGTACCGGCCGGTCACCGCGGATCTCCGCACCCACGCACGCCTGCTCCCACAGGCACCGCAGGGATCCTTCTGCGGCGACATCCGCATCCTCGACCCCGACGGCGAACCGATCGCCGAGATCATCGGCATACGACTGCAGTACCTGATCGGAAACGGCACAGCCGCGGCCCAGGCAGCCGCCTTCACACCGACGCCCGCACGGACACCCGCACCACGTCCGGCCGCGCCGAACGACCCCCCACAGAGGAATCCCGTACCGCAGGAGACCTTGCCGAACGAAGGGACCGCGCCCGTGACGCCCCCCGCACTGCCCGACGACGTCCACGACATGCTCTACGAGCTGCGTTGGCAGGCGTCCGCACCACCCGCACGTCGCGCCCACGACGACGGCGACAGGACGCCGGGCACCTGGCTGGTGCTGGCCGACAGCGACAAGGCGGGCCGGATCGTCGCCGCCGGTCTGCGCGACGCCGGCACCACCGTGTGCATCGCCACCCCGGCGGCGGCCTTCGAGCGCCTGACCACCGACCGGTTCCGGGTCGCCCCCGGCAGCGCCGACGACCTGGCCGCCCTGGTCCGGGAAGTCTCCGCACTGGGACCCATCCGCGGCATCGTCCACCTGTGGGCCCTGGCGGCAGTCGACGTCGAGACCCCGACGAGGACGCAGCTGCGGCGCTATGAGCAACTGGCCGGCAGCAGTGTGCTCCACCTCCTCAAGGCCGTACAGGCAGCCGAGCTGTCCGACGCACCCAGGGTCTGGCTCGTCAGCCGGCACGCCCAGTCCGCCGGGGCCGCGGACCCGGTCACCGCACCGTTCCAGGCACCGCTGTGGGGTCTTGGACGCGCCGCGGCGGTGGAACACCCGGAACTCCGCCTGAGCTGCGCGGACATCGGCCGCGACGACTCCAGCGCGGAGTCCCTGGCGGCCGAACTCCTCGCCGACGATGTGGAGTCCGAGATCCTTCTCCGGGGTGACAACCGCTACGTCGCCCGTCTGACGCGGCGCTCGACGACGCACGACGCAGCCGCCCGATCGACGGGTGCGGTGGCACGCCGACCCGAACCGGCCACCGACGAGATCCTGATCCGTGTGTCGCACGCCGGCGCCGAGCCGGTCTCGGGCGCGCCGGAGAGAAGCGGCCGCCGCCCGGTCACCGTCTGGGAGTGCTCCGGCACCGTCGAGGCGGTCGGATCCGGCGTCTCGGACCTCACCGAAGGGGACGAGGTCATCGCCCTCGTCGCGACCCGGCCCGCCCAATACACCTGCGCCAAGCGGGTGTTGACCGCCGCCAAGCCCCAACGGCTGTCGCACGCGGAAGCCGCCACCCTGCCACTCGCCTTCGCCGCCGCCTATCACGCACTGGAAGAGCGCACCCGCCTCCTGGGGCAGGAACGCGTCCTCATCAACGACGCCGCCTCCGGCCCGGGAATGGCCGCGACACAGCTCGCACGCCTGAAGGGCGCGCGCATCCACGGCACGGCCGACGGCGAACACCAACGGACCGCGCTGGACCTGTACGGCGTCCACCGGCCCGAAGAAGACACCTCCTACGACGTGGTGCTCAGCACCGTCGCCCGGAAGGAGGGCCCGGCCGGCCTGTCGCAGGCGGGACCCTACGGCCGCTATGTCGACCTGACCGGGGGCCGGGGCACCTCCAGGCCGGAGCTGCCGCTTCCGGGCCAGATGTACTGCCCGGTGGATGTCGCCTATCTGGTCGCGCACGAGCCGGACCGTGCCGGCACGATCGTGCGCACCGTGGCTGCCATGGCCGAAAAGGGTGTGCTCCAGGCACTGCCGTACGAGGAGATCCCACACGACGGGACACCGCTCCAGGAGAGCCCGGCCGACGGCACGTATCCCGCCGGCGGCGCCGAGGACCACGGGGACCGGGTGGGCCGACTGCTCGTCAGGTTCGGCGACACCTCAACACCGGTCGCGGAGGACGCGGCTCCGTCCGGTATCAGCACCTTCCCCCGCGAACAACAGCCCCTGGTGATCCGCGACAACGCCACCTACCTCATCACCGGTGGGCTCGGCGGAATCGGCCTGCGCCTGGCCGAACGGCTGACGGCCCGGGGCGCCCAGCACCTCCTGCTCATCGGGCGCCGGTCAACACCCGACCAGGAACAGGAAGTCGGGCTCAAGCAGTTGCGCGCATCCGGCGCCGACGTGGCCTACGCGGCCGTCGACGTCGCGGACGAAACCGCGTTGCGCACGCTGCTGGCGGAGCGGGCCGCCGAGGGCAGGCCGCCGGTCGCCGGGGTGGCGCACGCCGCCGGGGTCATCGAATACCAAGCCCTGAACGACACCGACACCGCGCGGCTGGCGTCGCTGCTGCAGCCGAAGGTGCTCGGCGGCTGGGCCCTGCACCGGGTCTTCGCCGACCAACCGCTCGACTTCTTCCTGCTGTTCTCTTCGGCCTCCGCCCTTCTCGGCTCGCCCCTGCTGGGCGGCTACGCGGCGGGAAACGCCTTTCTCGACGCACTGACCTCCTTCCGGCGCGGGCGCGGTGCCACGGCGACCGCGGTGAACTGGGGCTTCTGGAACACCGTCGGCATGATCGCGGACGCCGAATCCGTCCAGGGACGTTCGCTGCGGCCGCGCGGCTCCTACGGTATGGAGCCGGACGAGGCCCTTGCGGTCCTCGAACACCTCCTGGCGGAAGACGCCAGGCAAACCGTCGTGATGCGCACCGACTGGACGGAGTGGCAGGCCGCCTATCCGCAGGCAGGTACCTCGCCACAGCTGCGCGAGGTGCTCCGGACCGTGCCGGACGCTCCACGGACTCGCCTTTCCGACCTGCCCGTTCCGAAGCCTGACGGCTCCCGGACGGACGAGTCCCGAGCCGACGCTCCCAAGCCCACCCCCTCCGCACCGGACCTTCGCTCCACCGCTCCGGTACGACAGGCCCCGCCCACCCCTTCGGTGCCCGAGACCCCGGCCGTCCCCGCGCCCCGCACAAGCACAGCGGAACGGAGCCAGGCACCGGGCCAGGCGACGCCGGACGACCTCACGGACGCTCTGGCCGGCCAGGTGGCCTCCGTCCTGGGCATGGGCGTCGAGCGGGTGAACCGCCACCGTCCCCTGACGAAGCTCGGCATCGACTCGCTCATGATGGTCGAATTCCGCAACCGCGTATCCCGTGAACTCGGCGTCCAGATACCGATCGTGAAGATCCTCTCGGGCGACAGCCTCGAATCGCTCGCCGATTGGGTGCGAGACGAACTCGCCGCCGGGAAGAAGTGAGGACCACCCATGCAGACACCAGACATCTGGCTCGCCGGAATCGGCGCATACGTTCCCGAGTCGTTCTCCGCCCGCGAGGCCGTGGAGCAAGGACTGTACGATCCGGACGAATACGAGCTGTACGGCTGGACCGGTGCGGCCGTCGCCGGTGAAATGCCCCCACCCGACCTGGCCATCCGGGCCGCGCGGCAGGCCATGGAAAGATCGGGACACACCAGCTCGGACATCGATCTGCACATTCACGTCGGCACCTATGACCAGGGACCGGACGGCTGGTCGGCACAGCACTACATCCTGCTCAATGCCATCGGCCGGGACGTTCCCTCCTACCGGGTGTGGCAGGCGTGCAATGCCCTCATCGGCAGCGCCGAACTGGCCGCCTCGTACCTGATGGCGGTCCCCGGCCGCACCGCCGCACTCGTCACCGGCGCGGACAATATCGGCAGGCCGGATTTCAACCGCTGGAGCTATGGCCTGCAGAACGGGGTGCTCGGCGACGCCGGCAGCGCGCTGGTGCTGTCCCGACGGACCGGCTTCGCCCGGCTGCTCGCCATCAACACCACCTCGCTCTCCGACGCCGAAATCTATTACCGGGGAAGCGAGGAGCTGTTCCCGCCGAGCGCCGCGAAGAACATCCGGGACCGTCTCGCATCCGTGGGCGGTGATGCCGCGGAGGCACTCGCCGAACTCGTACAGCGGCAGGGCGACGTCCGTACCGAACTGGCCCTGCGCACCCTGGACGAGGCCGATATCGGTGCGGACCAAGTGACCCGGGTCGCCCACCAGTTGACCGCTCAGGAGCGTTATATCGAGCAGATGCTCGCTCCGATCGGCATCGATGCCCAGCGCGGTATGCGGAAATTCGGCCAGGAACTCGGTCACCTGACCGTCAACGACCAGATCGTCGGCCTGAATCACTTGGTCGAGAGCGGTCAGGTCGGTCCAGGCGACCACGTACTCGTCATGAGCCACGGCGGCGGTACGGCACTGACCTGCGCCGTGGTCGAGATCACCGGCGATTGGCCACGAAGTGTCTGATCCGGTCACGGCAACGGCAACGACACGGGAAACACCGCTCTCGGGTAACGGACTTCATCCTTCACCACAACACGGGGAGGCACGTGTGGAGAATGACTCCCAGTTCGGCGTGGTCGGTCTCGGCGCGAGCGGCGTGGTCACCACGATCTCGCTCATCCGGGAACTGATCCGGCGCAACTCCCGGCAGCCCGGGTCCCCCTTTCAGATCACCGTCTTCGAACCCAACGGCCCTTTTCCCGGCGGCATCGCATACGGCACCCCGCACGACGTCCATGTGCTGAACATGCGGGCCTCGACCATGAGCATCCACAGCGATCGGCCCGACTCGTTCGTCGAATGGTTACGATCCCGTCCCGGCGTCACGCAGCACCACCCCGTTCACGAGGACGCCTACGTCCCGCGCTCGGCGTACCGGCATTACCTGGCCGATCAGTTCGCGGAGGCCGTGAAGGCGGCCGAGGAACACGGCGGATCAGTCCGCGTCGTCCCGTCCCAAGTCACCGACGTCTCACCACGGAACGACGGTGTATATCTCACCAGTTCCGACGGCGTCGCCCGATTCGACCAGGTAATCCTCTGCCCGGGGGAGTCGCACCACCCACCGCACCACTCTCTGGCCGGGCACCCGCGCTATATCGCTTCGTCCTGGGACTACCAGAGCATCGAGGAGATTCCAGCGGACGCCTCCGTAGGCATCATCGGAACGAGCCTCAGCGCGATCGACGTCGTACTGCTGCTCCGTGCACAAGGGCACAAAGGCCCCCTGCACGCCGTCTCCCGCGTGCGACCGCTGCCGAAAGTCCAGGGCGCATATCACCGGCATGAGCTGAAGTACCTGACACGACACCACCTCCGCCTGCTGACCTGCGACCACACCCGCCCCCTCACCCTTTCCGATGTGTCCGTGCTCTTCCGGCTGGAATTGCAGGACGCACTCGGCGAAACGGTGGACTGGGAGAACGGGGTGCTCGCCGAAATCCACCGGGAGGACCACGCGCGGAGGCTGGCAGAGGACATCCGCGCAGCCGAATCGGGCAACGCCTACTGGTACTGCGTCCTGGATGCCACCGGCGACGTGATCCTCGACTACTGGCATCATCTGGACGCGGCGTCGCGGCAGCTCTTCGAGCAATGGCGCCCGTATTGGATGACGTACCGCCATTGCATGCCCTTGCCGACGGCGCGAACGCTCCTCGACATGATGGAGCAACAACACCTCACGGTCTCGACCGGGATGCGGGAGGTGACCCAGGGCGAAGCAGGGGACTTCCGCATCACCACGCACCAGGCCGAGTTGTACGTCGACTATGTCGTCAACGCCCGTGGTGTGTCCGGGGATTCGGTACGCGGCGGCCCACCGCTCGTACAACAGCTACTGGCTTCCGGGACGGCCGTCGCCCACCCTGACGGCGGCCTGCGCGTCGAATTCGACACGGCACGCGTGTACTCGCGGGACGGTCATGTCTGGCCCCACCTGTTCCTCGTCGGCCCTCAGACGTCGGGAGTGCACTTCTACACGAATTCCATGGAAACCATCATGCGCAATGCCGACCAGGCTGCCCGGGCCGCCGTAGCGGCTCTGCCGTCCTCGAAGTCGAAGTCACTGGCCGAACAGCAATAGGCGATAGCCGCCACCCCTGGCTCTCAAGCCCGCCTCGCCGCGACGCCCTTTCCGCGGCGAGGCGGGCCCCATCCCCCCTGGGCAGCCTCGATCGAGGAGGACTCTTGAGCATGGCGACGACCGGAACGGCCGGAGCAGGCATCGACCGGCGTACCTCAGGCAGCGGCCGGCGGCCCCTCCGAGGGCCGGCCGCCGCGGCGGTGGTCGCCGTGGCCTTTCTGATCACCATGCTCGGCGCGACCATTCCGACACCGCTCTATCCGCTCTACGAACAGCGACTTGGTTTCGGCGGCCTCATGGTGACGGTCGTGTTCGCCATCTATGCGGTGGGCGTGGCCGCGGCGCTGGTGCTGTTCGGCCCACTGTCCGACCAGGTCGGGCGGCGTACGGTACTGATCCCCGGACTGCTGCTGGCGTGCCTGAGCGGACTGGTCTTCCTGATCCCGGACAGCCTGCCTGCCCTGCTCGTAGGACGCATGCTGTCGGGACTGTCGACCGGGGTGTTCACCGGAACGGCCACGGCGATGCTGATCGACCTCGCACCGGCCCGGTCCCAACGCCGCTACGGACTGGCCGCCGCGGCGTCCAACATGCTGGGCCTGGGGCTGGGCCCGGTGTTCGCGGGCGCCCTCGCGCAATACGCGCCCCACCCGCTCCAGTTCCCCTACGCCGTCCACATCACCCTCGCCCTCCTGGCCGCGATCGCGCTGTGTTTTGTACCGGATCCGGTGCGACGCGGGGCGGGCCCGGTCCGCCTGCGGGTGCAGCGCGTCAGCATTCCTGCCGAGGTTCGGGGCACGTTCGTCCGCGCCACGATCGCGGGCTTCGCCGGATTCGCGGTCCTCGGACTGTTCAACGCCGTCGCACCCTCCTTCCTCGCGCAGGAACTCCGCATCACCGACCACCTGCTCACCGGCCTGATCGTGTTCGCCTTCCTGGGAACCTCGGCCGTCGGCCAGGTGGCGTCGACCGCTCTGGCCGAGCGCACGGCCCTGCTGACGGGCTGTGTGGCACTGGCTGCCGGGGCGGCGCTCGTCGGCCTGAGCTTCGAACTACGCAGCCTCGCACTGCTCGTGACGGGTGCCGTGGTGGCCGGCATGGGGCAGGGCATGAGCTTCCGAGCCGGCTTGGCCACCGTGACCACCGTCAGCCCCGCCGAGCGTCGCGGCGAGGTCACCTCGACCTTCTTCCTCGTCCTCTACATCGCCATCTCGTTCCCCGTCATCGCGGTGGGACTGGCCGTCCAGACCTTCGGCCTGATTCCGACCGGTGTGGTCTTCTCCGCCCTCGTCACCCTCACCGCCGCCGGCGCCGCCGCGACCCTCTGCCGTCAAAGGCCCTGACACCGCGCCCTACGCTCCACGCAGCCGGCCGGACGCACTCGGTGATCCCGCGGGCTGGCCTGAGGGGGGCTGCGGAACGTCTCGACGATCGGCCCGTCGACGCGCTTGCGCCGGTCATCCAGGGCGAGGATCTGCGCTGCCAGGCCGGCGAGGATCTGCGCAGCGAGATCATCGCCGGGCAGTGCGGTCTGCCGGGCTTCGGCGGCTTTCGGCGCGGTCACGGCGACCACGACAGTCCCTGCCGCTGTCCGCGCTCGGCGCGATCATGCCTGACGTGAGAGGGGCCGGGATTGGTGTGAGACTGGGCGCGGAAGGGGTGATCCCCGTGCCGGATCCGCCGCACGCGTCCGTCGGTCCCGTAGCCGTCGACGAGAGTCGGCTGGAAGAGCTGATCGTCGAGGCGCAGACGGCCCTTCCGGTCGAACTGCCTGCCCTGGCGAACCGGTGCGCCCGCGCCCTCGACCTGGACGCCGCGCTGATCTACCTCGCTGACCTGCAAGAACGGCTGCTCATCCCACTCAATGAGGCAATGGACCCGCTGCCGGTGGCCGACTCGCTGGCGGGCTGGGCCTACCGCACCGTCTCCCCGAGGGTGGCCGACGTCGACGACGGCGTGATCGTCTGGATGCCTCTGGTCGACGGTGCGGAGCGGCTGGGGGCATTGGCGCTGAGGACCGCCTCGCTCGACGGGGTGCGGATGCGCCGGGGCCGGATACTGGCCCACCTGTTCGCCATGCTGATCACTTCCAAGCGCGCCTACAGTGACTGGCTTGCTGCCCGTGCCCGCACCGTGACCATGGGGTTGCCCGCCGAGATGTTGCGGGCCTTCCTGCCACCCCACACGGTCGGCAGCAGCAGGTGCGTGTCGAGCGCGGTCCTGGAACCCGCGTACGACGTCGCCGGCGACGCCTTCGACCACTCGGTGGTCAAGAACGTGCTGCACACCATGATCCTCGACTCCATGGGGCACGATCTGAACTCCGGCCTGACCGCGTCGGTCGCCATGGCTGCGGCGCGGAACACCCGCCGCGGCGGTGGAGACGTTGCGGACATTGTGGGCTCCGTCGACCAGGCGCTTGTCCAGTGGTTGCCCGACCATTTCTGCACCGGCGTGCTGTGCCGGCTCGACGCGGAGACCGGGGTGCTGCGTTGGGTCAACTGCGGTCACCCGCCGCCGCTGCTGATCCGTGCCGAGCGGGTGCTCGCCGGGGCGCTGGACAGTCCCCCTCAATTCCCCATTGGTCTGGCGAGCCAACTCGCCCCGGTAACCCGGCAGGTACACGAGACGACACTGAAACCGGGCGACCACGTCCTGCTCTACACCGACGGTGTGGTGGAGGCACGCGACGCGGAGGGAGTGGAGTTCGGCCTCGACCGGTTCACCGACTTCATCATCCGCTCCTCCGCCGCGGGCGAACGCCCGGCCGAGGTGCTGCGGCTGCTCATCCACGCCATCCTCGAGCACCAGCGCAACCAACTGCGGGACGACGCGACCATTCTGCTCTTCGAATGGGGCCCGCAGCGCCGGTAGGTTCTCGTCCCAGTCCCAGTCCCAGTCCCAGTCCCAGTCCCAGCCAGTCTCAGTCGCCGGGCCCGGCCCCCGGGGCGGTGGGCGTCAGGCTTCCAGGCCCGCGTCGCGTGCCAGGAGAGCCGCCTGTACGCGGTTCTCGCAGTCCAGCTTGGTCAGGATCCGGCTGACGTACGTTTTGACCGTGGCCTCGCTCATGTGGAGTCGTTGGCCGGCGTTCGCGTTGGACAGGCCCTCGCCCAGGAGGGCCAGGACCTCCAACTCGCGCTCGGTCAACGACTCCAGTCGGCGACGGGCCTGCTCGGCCTGGGCGGTCCGGCCGGACGCCAGCGAGTCCACGACATGACGGGTGGCGCCCGGTGACAGGTATGCCTCGCCGGCCGCCGCGGCGCGCACCGCGCGGATGAGTTCGGCCGGTGCCGAATCCTTGAGCAGGAAGCCCGCGCTGCCTTCGGTGAGGGCGTGCAGCACGTTCTGCTGGGCGCCGAAAGTGGTGAGGATCAGTACGCGGGTGTCGGGGACGGTCCGGCGGAGTTCGGCCAGGGCCGTCAGCCCGTCCATGACCGGCATCTGGATGTCGAGCAGTGCCACATCCACCCGCTGGGCACGCGCCAGCTCGACTGCCTCGCGGCCGTCGCCGGCCTCCGCGACGACCTCGATGTCGTCGGCCGAGGTGAGGATCATCCTGATGCCGGCCCGAATGAGCGGCTCGTCATCCGTGACGAGAACCCTGATCACGACACTCCTGCGCTGTTCCGAGTCCGAGCGGCCCGCGCGGCCACCATGGCATCATCCCCGACATCATCCCCGGACCGGACTCGCGACCCGACAGCGGGACAGGGACCCGGCCCTTCAGTGGGCCAGGGACCCGGTCCTCACCCGCACCGCGCCGTACTGCTTCGGCTCGCTCACGGCCTCGCCGGTGAACCCACCAGGAAGAGCGCGGCGACGACCCCGAGGACCACCACCAGCAGCAGGAGGGCCAGTGCCGCGATCCCACAGCCGATGCCGATGCCGCTGCTTCTCGTGTTCCTGCTCATTGCTCTGGCCAGCTCCTTCGGAAGACCGTTCCCGTCGATGACCGGAACACCTTCGCCCAGGGAGCCGGCCGGGATCTGCTCCCGAAAGTCGCTGGTGGGATCGACGAACGTGGTCTCCGCGTGGTGGGGGGAGAGGCTCGTGGAACTGACTTCCGGCGAGGCGTAGGGCAGCACGCCCGCCAGTCGGAAGCCGCCGTCCGCCGTCGGGCCCGCGTGCACCATGCCTCCGATGAGCCGGGTCCGTTCGCCGAGCCCGGTCAGTCCCTGACCGCCGCTCACCACGCTCCGGCCGCTGGCCGCCGTCTCCGGGACGGGGCCGTTCGCGACCTCCACGACCAGCGCATCGGGCTCGTACCGCAGCTCAACGGTGATCGCAGCACCCGGAGCATGCTTATGGGCGTTGGTCAGCCCCTCCTGCGCGATGCGGTACGCCGCGTGGTCGGCGGTCGGGAGGAGCGGGCGCGGTTCGCCGCAGCGCCGCAGCGCAACGGCCGTCCCCGCGCTCCGGGACGCCCCCACCAGGCTCTCGATCCCGGCCACCCCGCGCGACGGCGCCGCGGCGTCCTCTTCTCCCGTGGTCTGACCGGCAGGGGAGGAAGCGCTCCTGCCGGGGCTCTCGGTGCCGTCCCGGAGCAGTCCCACCACCTCGCGCAGCTCGTGCATCGCGGCCACCGATGCCTCGCGCAGTACACCGACGGCTTCCCGCTGCCGTCCGGTCAGTTCCCGGTCCACCTCCAGCGCCCCGGTGTGGACCGAGATGAGCGTGAGGTGATGGCCGAGGCTGTCGTGCATGTCCTGCGCGATGCGCTGGCGTTCCCGCATCCGGGCCTGGCCGGCGACCATGGCGCGTTCGCGCAGCAGCTGGGCGTTGTACTCCCGCAGCGTGTCCGTCAGCGTGCGGCGCTGCGACCAGTAGCGGCTGATGAGGCCGGGGACGACGATCGCGACCAGCAACAGCGGGCCGGCGAAGGCCAGGGTCAGCAATACCGGGGGCGAAGCCCTCAGGAGGCTCAGGCCGAGGCTGAGCACGTATGCGGCGGCGAAGGTACCGGCCGCCTTGCCGACTCCGTCGATCCGCCGCCCGGCCGACCAGGCGGCGACCAGGAGCAGCGGGCCGAGACCACTGAACTGGGGCAGGCCGATGGCGGGGAGCAGAAGCACGGTCGCGGGCAGGACACGACGCAGGGGTGACAACACCGCAGCGGCCAGCCCCACGGCCACGGCCGGTCCGACGCCGGCGCCGAACGCCAGCCCGGCGGGGATCTCGGAGGCCGCCGCCAGCAGCCCGAGTACCAGGCTCAGCAGCGTTTCGCCCACGATGCGCCAGGGAGTCCACATCCCCGGGGCGAAGAGCGCCCTGACGGGGTCGGCCAGCCGTCGGGGTGCCGAGCGCAGCCCCGCTGTCAATACCCGGCGGGCCGAGGCCCAACCGTCCGTACGTTCCACACGCGTCACAGGGCAACGTTAGGCGGCCACGGCCCGGCACCGCACTCGCCATTGGTCGCGATGGCCGACGACGAAAGTCGCCTCTACGGCCGCCACCCGGCATCAGAACAGCGTCAGGATGGCGTCAAGACGGCGTGACGACCGCATCTGCTGAGTGTCTGCCGGCCCCGGGCGGCAGGCTCGCCGGGTTCCGGGTTCCGGGTTGCGGTCAGGTCAGTGGCCGGGCGCCAGATGGCCGGAATGCCGGCACGGAAACGGCGCTCACCTCGGGGCAACGAGAGGCAACGAGGTGAGCGCCGGCGCACGTCATGAGCGGTTCCGCCGAGGTTCGGGCGAAGTCGTCGCGCTGTGGCGGGTGGGCGGCGGATCGTGCCGCGTCGCGGTCATCCCGAGGCGGCTTCGCTCCAGCTCTGGGAGAGGACGAACTTGGCGCTGCTCTGCTGGGCCTCGGTCGGGAAGGTCGGCGTGCCGGAGACCTTGGGCAGCTTCGCCGCCGCGGCCTTGTCGAGCGTGCCGGCCTTCTCCATCACGTTCATCAGAGCCGGGCGGGCGTATCCCTTGAGCCTGAGGTTCTGGCCCTCGGGGCTGTAGAGGTACTCCTGCCACAGGCGCGCGGCCGCGGGGTGCGGAGCGTACTTGTTGATGGCCTGCGAGTAGTACTGGGAGAACTGGCCGTCCGAGGGGACCGTGACCGTCCAGTCGAGGCCCTTGGACTTGAACTCGTCGGTGTACCCGGCGTTGAGGTAGTCCCAGTCGATGCTGATCGGCGTCTTGCCCGCTTTGATGGTGTCCGAGGTGGATGCGACGGTTGTGAAGTTGCCGCTCTTCTTCAGCTTGGTGAAGAAGTCTATGCCGGGCTGGATGTCGTCGAAGGAGCCGCCGTTGGCGAGGGAGGCCGCGTACACGGCGCCGAAGGCCGAACCCGACTTGGTCGGGTTGCCGTTGAGCGCGATCTCCCCCTTGTACTGCGGCTTGAGCAGATCCTTGAAACTGGTCGGGCAGGTGTGCACACGCTTGGCATCGCAGCCGAAGGAGATATAGCCGCCGTAGTCGTTCGCCCAGCGGCCGATCGAGTCCTTCTGGTCATCGGAGATGCCATTGACACCGGTGGCCATGTACGGCGCGAGCAGCCCCTGCTGGGCGGCGCTCTGCGCGAAGGAACTGCCGAGGTCGAGGACGTCGGGTGCGTTGTCCTTGCCCTGGCGCGAGGTGACCGCGCTGATCTCGTCCTGGCTGGCGCCGCTGGGGTTCTCGTCCTCGACCTTGATGCCGTACTTCTTCTCGAAACCGTCGATCAGGGCGCCGTAGCTGGCCCAGTCGCGGGGCAGCGCGATCGCATGCAGCGTGCCCTCCTTCTTGGCCTCCTTGACCAGGGCGTCCATGCCGCCGAATGCCTGGGCCGTGGTGGCGGAGGCCGCGCTCTTCCCGCCGGATGTGGCCGACGTGTCGGAGTCCGCGCCACAGGCACTGAGGGTGAGGGCGGCGGCGGTGGTGAGGACGCCGGTGAGGACGGCGGTTCTCGGAAGGGGGACGGTCACGGACTCTCCAGGGGTACGCACAGAGGTTTGAGGGGGTTCATGCGGGGCCACACAGGGGATGCACGTGGGGGGTGAGCACCTGTCCGACGTTGAGCTGAACAAGCTGCGCCTCAGTAGGCCCAACTATGGTGTCCGTAAGGTAAACGATGGGGAAACTAATTACTTCGTTTCTCTCGAAATCGCAGCTCACGGAACTCCTCAATGGCGCTGGCGGTCTGACTGGACCCGCACTTCCACGGCTTGCGCCGGCCCTAATTCATCGCTTCGAGGAGAGATATTCCGCTTTGCGATGGTTCAGCTTCCGGTGTCCGGCTTCTGGCTTCCAGGCCACGGTGGATCGACTTGCAGATCCCCTTTATGCGGGCACCCACGCCATGCTGGTGGGTGCGCGTGAACGTCGAGTCCATGGCCGCGCAGGTGGCGCTTCAGCCCTGAACAGCGATGATCATTTCGGCACTTCCTGATCAGGTGAGGTTGCGCGACGACGGCGTAGCGCCCGGCGTATCGGCTGCACGCCTGATGCGAGGGGCCAGAGCCGTGTCGCCGCGTTCCGGGCCGCGATGCTGAACCGACTCGTCGGGATGAGCAGTGCGGTCGCCTGCCTGACGGCTCGCTGCTTGGGCGCTACCAGCCGTCGGTGTTCCCTTTCGTAGCGGCGGAACGCCCCCTCGTGGTCCGCCGGGGTCGCGGCCAGCGCCTCGGCCAGCGTCGATGCCCCGGCCATCGCCAGGGTCGAGCCCGCTCCGAAGAGCGATACGCACGAGGCGGCGTCGCCGAGCAGCGCCACCCGGCCGATGGACCACCGATCCAGCCTGACCTGGCTCACCGAGTCGAAGTAGAGATCGTCGACGTCGCCCACCCGCTGAAGGAGTTCGGGGACGTGCCACCCGGCGCCGATGTAGGCGGCGATGAGACGGCGCTTGTGGTCCGCGGTGTTCCGGTGGTCGAAGCCTTCGTCACCGGGCCCGCGGTACATGAACGCGGCCATGGCCTTTCCGCGACCGGGGTGCAGGGCGACGGCCCGGCCGGGCGCATTGTGCAGGAGGACCTTGTGGCGGTCGAGGCCCAGGTCGTCCACGGGCATGGTGGCGACCCAGACCCCCAGGTGCTGCACGTAAGCGCTTTCCGGACCGAAGGTGAGTCGCCGGGTCCGCGAGTGCAGCCCGTCGGCGCCGATGACCAGGTCGAACCGGCGCGGTGGGGCGTGCTCGAAGGTGACGTCGACGCCGCCCGCGTCCTGGTGCAGCGTGGCGATGGAGTCGCCGAAGAGGAACTCGGCCTCCTCGCGTGCCGCCTCGAAGAGGATCGTCGCGAGGTCGAATCGAGGAAGCTCGACCGAGTCCCCCATGGTCTGCATCGGGATGCGGCCGACTCGGCGGCCGGAGTCGTCGACGAAGCACAGCTCGGTCACCTCGGTGCCCGCGGCGCGCAGTTGGGGCATGATCCCCATCTGCTCGGCGGCCGAGACGGCTGGGCCGCGGACGTCGACGGGGCTGCCGCTGGAGCGCAGGCCCTGCGCGTGCTCAACGACGGTCGGCCGGAACCCGTGGCGAGCCAGCCAGTACGCGAGGGTGGGGCCGGCGATGCCGGCTCCGGAGATCAGAACGGCCCGGGGCGTCATGGACGAAGCGTAATTGCACTCAGTGCCGATATGCAATGAGTGCAATTACGCACTGGGTGCAGTATCCTGTCCGGTGTGACCTCGCATCGTGAGCGCAAACGAGAACGCACCCGGCAAGCGATCGTCGACGCCGCCGCCGACCTCTTCGAACGCCACGGCTACGAGGGGACGACGATCGCCGACATCGCCGCCGCGGCCGAGATCGGCACGCGGACGTTCTTCAGCTACTTCGCGAGCAAGGAAGAGCTGCTCTTCCCGGAAAGTGATGCCCGCGTCGCCGCTGCCGTCGCCGTGATCGAGGGGCGCGAGCCCGGGGATCGCCCTGCCGACCTGCTGCTGCGTGCGCTCCGAAACGTCAACGAGAGCAATACGGAGATGGCCGGCTCGATGGCCCGTCTCCGGATGCGGCTGGCACAGTCCGTTCCCGTTGTGCGCGGAAGGGCGCTGCAGGAACAGTCGGACGCCCAACTGGAGATCGCCCGGCACCTGCAGGCGGCGTTCCCCGACGAGTTGGACGCGGTGCAGGCGGCCGCCATGGTCGGGGCCTTCATCGGCGCGGTCACCGGCGCACTGCAAGTGCTGCTCGCCGAACCGGACGCCTTGGCCCATCCGCGGCGACTCCAGCGGCGGATGCAGCAGGCCACCGAGATGGCGCTGCGGCCGTTCCTGGGGGAGTAGAGGGCGAGTTCGGTGTCCGGTCGGGAGTAACGGCTCGATCCGTGCCCGGTGTGGGCGGTCAGGGGAACCCGATGCCCCGCTTCCGTAGACCGGCCGCCGCCGCAGGAAATGGCGAAAGGCGGGCCCAAGTTCTTGGGCATGCTGACTTTTTGACGCCGTTTTCGTCGGTGCTCCGGTGTCGATCCAATCGCTGATCGATGATCGCCGCTCTCTGATCTTGTTCTGGAATCGATTGGCAATCGAACCAGATTGGCTGGCGGCGATGAGGGAAGTGGCTGGTTTCGCGGCGAGTTGAGTGTTGCCCGTCGATGTGGTTCCGGATTCACCTATGTCCGGAAGGTGTCGTCGGCTCCAGGTGCATACTTGTCGGGCATACCCCGGATGTGACTTGATGAGCGGCCTGCGCATCGGCCGCACGTGGGGTGGGAGGGGTTTGTGTATGGCCCTGGAACGTGACGACATTCTCCTGAGGGCGCTGGACTTCAGTGACGAAAGCGCGTCGGGACCACAGAAGTTCAAGAACGTGATCGATTTTCTGCGTAGGCGCTATGCCGCCTACACGCCCCAACAGACCGGTGACCGGCGCTTCTTCATGATCGATGTGGTGCTGGACGACAAGCGGTCGGTGCAATTCTACTTCCTGAAGCGGAACCTTTACGGGCGGGGCTACACGGTCGACAACGGCAAGAAGTACATGGCGGCCTGGCTCAAGGACGAGGCCAAGCTGAAGGACGAGGAGAAGGACAAGCTCGTCCCTACGGGCCTGAGCCATATGAAGAAGCATTTCCTGCCGTCAGAATACGGTTCGACGGCTGGTCAGGACTGGCTGTCGAGCGAGACGATGGCTCAAAAGCTGACCACCCTGCACACGCATCTCACGGACGTCTCCGCGGGGAAGAGCGTCGATCCGAAGAAGGCCACGACCGCGCTGCATGTGATCGCGAGGATGACGGCCGAGATGGCCCGGTTCGGTCTGTTCGCCACGGAACTCGTCACCAATTGGGAGATGGGGATCGGCCAGGAGCACACGGTCACTCTCAAGGTCGACTACGGGGCCGGTGGCAAGAAGGACTACACGACGCCGCAACTCAAGGTCGCCTTTCCCGAGTGGGAAGCCGTGACCAAGACCGAGTCGGGTCTGCGGACCGACTTCCGGCTTGGCGGCAAGCTCATGGTCACGGCCGAGGCCAAGGCGATACTCGCCGACGGCGCCCGGTGGCGGGCGGGCTGAGACCCGCCGCACCGGACCCTGCACACCCGGCACGTGATTCCCCTCGTCCCCATGGGCGGAACTTCCTCGCGACAGAGCGGAGACCGGTATGAAGACGTCGCGCCCCCACGAACGGACCGCGGTGGATCTGGAGGCACTGCGGGACCACCTTCTGAGCCTGGGGTCACCTCCGACCCTCACCGCCGCCGACGCGCGACTGCCCGACTCCTTACGGGACATGCTCGCCGTGTTTCCCGGCGGAGTCCTCCAGGGCGCGGCCGGCTCCGGCACTCCGGAGGTGGACGCGGGCCGCACCCGGCTCACCCTCCCCCTCACCTGCGCCGTGCAGAACTGGCCCGCGGCAACCGCCATGACCGTCGCGGTGACCGAGGTGACGGTGACCGTCACCGCCGAGGGCGTCACCACCCTCCTCCTCGGTGCGACGTTCGCGAAGAACAACGTGACCGCCACGCTGACCGCTGACGGGCCCGGCCGGATCGCCGCGGCAGTACGGCCCGAACAGCCCGGCGTGTTCGCCGGCGCCCTGGAGGAGCTCGCCCGGTCCTTCGCCGGGGACGCCGTGTGGGAGAGCGCCGCGCGCGGTCTCGCGGACTTCGGCTTCTCGCCCGACGACGTCGCCGGCTTCGACTACCGCCTCACCTCGCAGGACGGGGCGTACGAGGCCACGTCGATGGCCGTCGTCGCCACGCTCGCGCTTCCGGCGCCCAGCGGCCCCGCGCCCGCACTCGACGTCGCCCTCTGGTTCCCCGACCTCCGGATCACCGGTGGGCTCAAGGAAGGCGAACCCGCCGACGTCCACGCGATCCTGACCTCGTTCGGCCTGCCGGTGGACGACGTCCCCGACACGCTCGGGACGGCCGAACTGCGCTTCGCCGCCGATCTCGGCGACGCCTACGCCCTCCGGCTGAAGCTCACCGGAGACTGGCAGCTCGGCCCCTTCACCCTCGAGAGCCTGTCCCTGAACCTCTCGTACAACAGCACCGAGAAGTTCGTCGCCCGGTTCGGCGGAACGGTGGCGATCGGCCCGGACATCACCGTCGACCTCGCCGCCGCCCGGCGCGCCGGCGGCCGGGGCTGGACCTTCCGTGGCGGCGTCACGTCCGGCGACGCCTTCGGCATGCCGCAGGTCGTCGCGGCGCTGGGCCTCACCGATGTGCCGGAGGCCGTCGCGAGCCTCGGTCTCACCGGCCTCTGGCTCACCCACACCACCGGAACCCCGAAGACCGAGTTCCGCTGCACCGGCGAGTTCTCGGTCACCGAGGACGTCACCGCCGCCCTCACCGTGACGATCACACGGGACGCCGGAGGGGTACGGTACGGCGGGACTCTCGCCATCGAGGCTTTCGCCTTCGACGTCCTGCTGGACACGGCGGGCGCCGGCACCGACGTGATCGTCGCGACCTTCCGGAACGCCGACGGCGAGCCCCTGCGGATCTCCCTGCGCGACTGGATCGCCACAGTCCTCCCCGACGCCGCCGCGGCCATCCCCGCCGACCTCACGCTCGGGCTCTCCGACGCCAAACTGGTCCGCGTAAAACCCCCAGGCGGAACCCCCCGCTTCTGCCTCGGGCTCGATCTCTCCGCCCGGCTGGACCTTTCCGCCCTGCCGCTCGTCGGCGAGTACCTGCCCGCCGCGGGTGACCTGGGAATCGACAATCTGCAAGTCGTCTACAGTTCCGGCGACTTCGACGCCACGACCACGGCCACCGTCAACCGCCTGCTGGCCACGGCAGGGGTGGGGCCGCTGCCCGCGGTCGGACTCAAGGCGGGGCCGGCCGCCCGTGCCGATCTGCGCCTGGGGCCGGCCATCCTGGAGCTGTCCGCCGGTATGTCCGCCCCGATGTCGCCGACGACACCGTCCTCCCCTGCGCTCCCCGCCGCCGGCACCGACGGCGGCCTGCCCGCCGCGCTCTCCGCCGCACCGCCCGCCGACCGAGGCGGACTGTGGGTGGATGTGGGCCGTGCCTTCGGGCCCGTACAGATCCAGCGCATCGGGCTCGCCTATGAGCGCGGCATGCTGTGGTTCATGTTCGACGGCTCCCTGGGCGCCGTCGGACTCGACATCGCCGTCCAGGGGCTCGGCCTCGGCTTCGACCTCGACGGCGACCCCCTGTTGCCCGAGCCCCGGCTCGACGGGCTGCTGGTCTCCTTCGAGCGGCCGCCGCTGCGCGTCGGCGGGGGACTGATCACCCGCCGGCAACCGGGCTACGACCTGATGGTGCAGGGTCAACTCGCCATCGAGATGCCGACCTTCGGCGTCACCGCGGTCGGCGCCTACCAGCGCAAGACGGGCGGCGCGACCTCGATGTTCGTCTTCGGCCGGGCCACCGCCGCGTTCGGCGGCCCGCCCCCGTTCCGGGTGACCGGCGTGGCGCTGGGCTTCGGCTACAACAGCTCGGTACGCGTCCCCCGCCAGGACGAGGTCAGCACCTTCCCCTTCGTGGCCGGGCTCGACGGCGACCTGCCCGACGACCCGATGCAGGCGCTCGCCCGGCTCACCGACGGCTCACCGCCCTGGGTCACGGCCCGCGAGGGGCAGATCTGGCTGGCCGGCGGGCTGGACTTCACCTCCTTCGAGTTCCTCCGCGCCCGCGTGCTGCTCCTGCTGGAGGCGGGCCACGACCTGACCGTCGCCCTCCTCGGGCACGCCGTGGCGAGCTTCCCCAAGAAGGGCAAGGCGTACGCCCGTATCGGCGTCGACCTGCGGGTCGTCTTCCAGTCGGCGCGCGGCGAACTCGCCGCCTCCGCCCAGCTCGTCGACTCCTACGTCATCGACCCGTCGTGCGTCCTCACCGGCGGCTTCGCCTTCTCCTCGTGGTTCGCCCCGAGCGACCACGCCGGCGGCTTCGTGCTCACCGTCGGCGGCTACCACCCCGACTATCGGCCGCCCCGCCACTTCCCGGCCGTCCCGCGCCTCGGCTTCACCTGGTCCGTCGGCTCCGCCGTCTCCCTCACCGGCGCCGCCTACTTCGCTCTGACCCCCAACGCCGTCATGGCCGGCGGGCTGCTCGACGTGCGCTACAACGCGGGCATCGTCGAGGCATGGCTGACCGCCAAGGCCGACATCCTCATCCAGTGGGCGCCCCTGCACTTCCGGGCCGGGATCTCGGTCCGCGTCGGCGCCAAAGTCAGGCTGCTGTTCACGGTCAGCGGAGAACTGGGCGCCTCGCTCGACCTCTGGGGCCCGCCCACCGGCGGCACGGTCACCGCGAAGTTCGCCTTCATCACCGTCACCGTGCGGTTCGGCGCCTCCCTCACCGACCCGGCGCACCTGGACTGGAACGAGTTCCGCAGCCAGCTCCTGCCGCCCGCGAAGCCGCTCACCGCCCACCCCCTCACCGGCCTGCTGACCGACTCCGACGCCGACCCCGAGCTGCGCGCCGCACGTGTCGAAGCCGGTACGGAACCCTGGCTCGCCGACCCCGCTGGCTTCTCCTTCGCCGTCTCCGGCGTGGTGCCCACCGCTCGGACGCAGTTCAACCAGCGCGATCCGGTCGGCGCGGACACCGTCGACATCCGTCCCATGGGCAAGAAGGACATCGACGGCCTCCTGCACGTCACCGTCGCGTTCAGCGACACCCGCCGCGGACAGACCGCGAACTGGCGCGCCGTCCCCGGCGAGGAGCTCTGGCGCGTCGAGCCCCAACACGGGAACGTGCCGTTCGCCCTCTGGGGCGACCCGGACGTCCCCCAGGACAAAACGCTCGGCCAGGACCCCCTGCTCGACCACATCACCGGACTGCGCGTCACCGTGCCCGGCCCGAAGACCGTCGGCCAGGACCTCGGCCCCATCGCCGAACGCGACCTCGCCCAGGAGAAGCTCAACCCCGACGCCCTGCTGCCCCTCGACCCCGGCGCCCTGCCCGGTGGCTCCCCGGTGCACCTGGCAGAGCCGGACGGGGCAGGCGTCGGCATCCTCGCCGACGAGCTCACCACGCTCTCCGCCGGCACCGCCCGCACCCGGATGCACAGCGCCCTCGCCGGTCTGCTGCCCGGCAGCCCGCTCCCCAACGGCACCGTGAGCGCATACGCCGACGGGGCCCGCACCCTCGGCCTCGACGCCGACCCGCTGCTGCTCACCGAGGACCCGGCACCGCCGCACCCCGACCCGGTCCTGCTCGTCCTCGACGACACCACCGGGCAGATCCTCACCGTCGACCCGCTCACCACGGCCGTCATCGGCCGGATCCCGGTCGGCCGGCCCGGCCCGTACCTCGCCGTCACCTCCGTGGACGGCGCGAGCCTGTACGCGATCGGGCCCGACGGGCAGGAGATCGCCGTCATCGACACCGTCGCCCAGCGGGCCAGGCCGCCGCGCACCGGCCTCACCCTCGGTGGCCGGCCCACCGTCCTCGCGGTCAGGCGCGACGCCACCCGCGCGGTCGTCGCCTGCCCCGCGCCCTGGGCGGCCGCCTGCGTCGACCTCACCGGGGACACCCCGCCGGTGCACACCCGCGTCGACCACCAGGACGTACGCAACTTCGGCGGCATCGCCGTCGACGTCGAGGCCGGGCGCCTGTACGTCAACGCCAACGACGCCAGCAGCACCGTCACCTACGACACCTCGGCCGGCGAACTCCGGGGCAAGGTCTGGGGGCCCGCCACCCCCACGTTCGTCACCCCGGGGGAGACGGGCCGGGTGTACGTCTACGGGGCCGCCGCCGGCAGCAACGGCCAGGTGCAAGTGATGCCGGTGCCGACCAGCGGTGCCACGTACCGGCCGTACGACTTCACCGTCCCCGGCACGGCGCTGGCCATGCTGACCACCTCGGCCCGGCGGGCCGTCGTCCTGCGCAGGACGGGCGACACCGGCCACGTCGTCACCTTCTACGAACAGCCGCACTCCTCCCCGCCCGTCACGGTCAAGGAGTCCGAGGTCGCCGTGGGCGCCGCCCCGCTCGCCCTCGCGCTGGACCCCCGCGACCGGGCCTGGGTGCGGCACGCGGCCGCGGTGTCCGTCGTGGCCGGCGGCGAGCTGCTCGCCGAACTCCCGCTCGGCGCCGCGCCGTTGTCCCTCACCTTCACCCCCGACGCCGGCCGGGCGTTCATCGCCTGCGACGACGCGACCGTCGCCGTCGTCGACCTCGGCGCCGACGGACCGGCCGTCACCGGGCGCTGGCAGCTGCCGCCCGGCACCGTCGCCTCCGCCGCGCTGTTCACCACCTTCTCCGCGACCGCCTCGGAAGGGGCCGCACGATGACGGACCAGCTCGACGCCCCCGTGCCGGTCACCGACCCCGGCTTCGTCCTGCACTTCCGCGACAACCGCGAACCCGCCATCGACGCCGGGCTGTACCACATCCACGCCGAGCAGACCCTGCCCGGCGTGGACACCGGCGACTACCTCGTGCCCGTCGAGGAGACCTTCGAGGTACGCGCCCCGCAGTTCGCGCTCGCCGACGACCAGGTGCATGCCGTCAACCCCGCACCCGGCACCCACGCCGACCACTCCACGACCCTCGCCCACCTCACCCTGGCCAACCCGCTGCTGCCCTGGATGCGACGCCTGGACGAACCCGGCCGCGCCGACGCCGCGCCGGCCGAACCCTGGCTCGCCCTGCTGGTGTTCGCTGAGGGCGAGCTCCCCGCCGACCCCCGGGCCGACGCCGTGACCGTGACCCGCACCGCCGAGGAACTGCTCACCGACGCCGACGGCGTACGGCACCCCAGCATCGACCCCGGCCAGATCGAGGGCGACCGCACCGCACCATGCCGCACGGTCGACATCCCCGGCGACGTCTTCGCCACCGTCGTGCCCCGCACCGAGGAGCTCCGGCACCTCCTGCACGTCCGCGACGTCACCACCGACACCGGCCTGCGCGGCGAACAGCTCGCCGAGGGCGCGTACGCCGTCGTCCTCTCCTCCCGGCTGCCCGACCGGACCGTCCAGGCGCGGTACGCCGCGCACCTCGTCGCCCTGGAGGGCTGCCGGTCGATCCTCGCCGACGCCGACGCGGGCCGGCTCACCCACGAGGTGACCGTCCGGCTGGCCGCGCTGCACAGCTGGTCCTTCACCAGCGACCCGGCCCCCGGCGGCGGCTTCGCCGGCCGGGTGCGCCACTTCCTCTTCGACACCACCGGCCGGCAGCGCGACCTGCTGCTGCGCCTGCCCCCACCGCCGCCCGGAGACGGCTCCGAGGCCCGCGCGACCGCCCTCGCCCGCCTGGAGTCCGGCCGGGTGCCGCTGCCCTACCGGCTGGAGACCGGCGAGGACACCTACGCGTGGTACCGGGGGCCGCTCACTGCCGAACCCGCCCAGAAGCTCCCCGACACCCCGAAGCCCGGCTGGACCAGCGCCGCCCAACTCATGGTCTACGAGCGGGCCTGGGGCCTCTTCGACACGGGCTGGGGCGCGGCCTGGACGCTCGGCCGGGCCCTCGCGCTCGCCGACGCCGACTTCGCCGCGACCCTGTCCGCCTGGCACGCCAAGGCCCGCGCCCGCGCGGCCGCCATGGCCCAGCGGCTCACCGCGCCCGGACTCGGCGCACCGGCCTCGGCACGCGACGCCGCCGCCTGCCACGCCCGGGCCATGGGTCCGCGCCCCTTCGGCGGCCTGCTGGAGGAACTCGTGGCCGACGGCACCGCCGCCCGTCTCCTGCGCGCGGCCACCCACCCCGCCGCCGTCCGGCCCGTTCCCCCACCACCGGACCCCCTCCGGCACGCCCCCATGGCCGGACACCGGGGCGCGGGCCGGGCCGCCCGCACCGCCGCACTCCTCGCCGACCCGCCCACCGCGCTGCGCACCGCCCTCGCCGCCCATCTCGCCGACGACGCCGCACCCGTCACCGCCTGGCTCCGCAAGCTGCGCCTCCTGCACAACGTCCCCTTCCCCGCCCTCGTCCCCGACGAGAGCGCCCTGCCCGCCGAGTCCCTGCGCGTGTTCTACGTCGACCCCGGCTGGCTCACCGCCCTGGTCTCCGGCGCCGCCGGTATCGCCCTCACCGGCGAACTCGACGCCGCCGTGGCCCGCATCGCCGCACCCTGGGCACGCGACGACGAAACCGTCACCCCCCGCGCGGGCGTCCTCATCCGCTCCGCGCTCGTCCGGGAGTGCCCCGGCCTGCTCGTCCGCCCCTACGAGGGACACGGGGACACCCGCAAGCCCATCGCCGTGCTGCGCCAGGACGCCCTCGGCCCCGACGTGCTCCTCGTGCTCTTCGCGCAGGTGCCCGACGAGATCGAGCTGGCCGAACCGCCGGAGGGACTCTCCTTCGGCATCGACACCGACCTGGAAGGCCGCCGGTCGATCAATCTCCGGAGGGTCGACGCCCCGGTCGCCCAAGAGATCACCAACGAGGCGTTCCCGAACCCCCCGGGCCCCGACGGGCTCGACGCCCACCTGCGCCCCGACCCGGCCGGCCGCCCCGCCGTCCTCGACCTCCGCCCCACCGCCGACACCGGCCTGCTGCGCGCGCTCGGCGCCCGGCTGACCGCCCTCGGCCAGCAGGCCGCCCGGGACTTCGGCCCCGCCGGACTCGCCACCCAGCTCGTCAACGCGCCCCTCCGCCAGCTCATCACCCGCGAGCCGGCCCGATGACCGCACACCGTCCACAGAAAAGGCAGGCAGACGCAGTGACGGATACCCCGGGAGCGGCCGCCGCACAGCAGCCGCTCGTCGTCCCCATGCCGATCGAGGCCCTGGCCGTCAACGAACGGGTCCGCCTGGCCGAGGTCTTCCAGCGGTGGCAGGCCAACTACGCCCTCACCCGGCTCAACCTGTCGCCCGAACCGCCCGCGTTCTCCAACACGGACACCGCCTTCAACTCCGACCCCGCACGCGAAGGCGTCTACCTGCACTGGCAGTTGCCCGAGGCCCTCACGCACGGCACCGACACCGACGGCGACGGCGTCCCCGTCTTCCCGCTCGTCCCCAACCGGTGGCTGGTCGTCCGCCAGGCCGTCGCCACCGGGTCCGGGGAGCGCACCGACACCGGCTGGATCGTCGAGAGCGACCACCTCGACCCGGCCCTCGGCACCAGCCCCTACATGGACCGCGACGGGCGCCTCACCCGCATCGGGCGCCGCGTCG